>NZ_JBIALI010000002.1:0-148122 GCF_042873375.1 Kribbella sp. NPDC004875 | reverse complement strand
GTGGTGGACGACGACGGTGCGGTGCGGTCTACGGCCGGGGCGACGTTGAACGGCTGCCACGCCGGGCGAGCGTCGGATTGCCTCGGGCCGGTCTGGGGCGGTGTGGGGTGGGGCAGGGGCGGGGCGGAGTGGACACGGAACGGCCGGAGGGACGTGAGGAATGGGCCGGGATTGCTCTCGGATGGGGCGGCACTGGTTTGGGGCGAGGCGGAGTTGGCCTGGGGTGGGCCGGAGTTGCTCTGGGGCAGGACGGGGTTGGTGTGGAGTGGGTCCGGGTTGGCTTGGAGTGGGGCGGCTGTGGCTTGGGGTCGGGCGGTGGCTTGGGGTCGGGCGGTCGCTTGGGATGAGGCGGTCGCTTGGGGTGAGGCGGCGGCTTGAGGTGGGGTGGGGGCTTGGGGTGGGGTGGTTGGTGGGGGGTCTGTGGGGAGGGTTAGGGCGATGGGGGTGGGGGGTGTGAGGGCTAGGAGGTGGGTGGGGAGGGCTTTGGGTGGGGTGGTGAGGAAGAGGTCGGGTGGGAAGAGTTTGGGCGCGGTGCCGACCGATTGGGCGAGGGTGGAGAGGGCGCGGAGGTCGGCGGCGGGGTGACCGGGGTGGAGGGTGGTGTCGGTGAGGACGGGGCGGCCGTCGGCGTCGAAGAGGACGTTGGCGGGGGTGATGGCGCCGTGGGTGAGGCCTTGGGTGTGGAGGTGGTCGACGGCCTCGGCGAGTGGGGTCAGGAGGGTGACGAGCTCGCCTTTGGAGAGTGGGCCGCGGCGTTGCAGGAGGGCGGCGAGGCTGCCGGCCAGGAGGTGCTGGCCGATCAGGATCCAGGCGGTCTCGGTCTCGCGGAACTCGAGGAGCCGGGCGATGTGCGGGTGCCGGAGGCGGGTGAGCATGCTGAGGTCTTCGCGCAGTCTCCGTGGGTCGGGGATCGCGCCGATCGGGATGTGTTTGAGCACGGCGTTGCGGCCCGTCACCCGGTCACGGACCTGCCAGACGGTGCCGACCGATCCGGACCCGAGCTTCCGGCGGAGGCTGTAACCGGCGATGTCTGCGAGGTCCATGCCCATGAGGATGCACCGATCGCGACCTCGCCCGTCAGAGTTATCCACAGCCCAGGCCGTCGGCCGTGAAGGGGGCCGCCTACACTCGATGACGTGAGGGCTATCAGGTATGTGGAAGCCGGTTTCGGGGCCGATGCGGTGGATTACGAGACCGCGTGGGCGGAGCAGCGGCGCCTGCATGCGGAGGTTGCCGGTGGCACCGGGACCGACACGGTGATCCTGCTCGAGCACCCGCCGGTGTACACGGCAGGCAAGCGCACCGAGCCCCACGAGCGCCCGACGGACGGCACACCCGTGGTGGACGTCGACCGCGGCGGCAAGATCACCTGGCACGGGCCCGGGCAGCTCGTCGGCTATCCGATCGTGAAGCTCGCCTCCCACGTGTATGTCGTGGACTACGTGCGGCGGCTCGAGGAGGCGCTGATCGCGGTCTGCGGCGAGCTCGGTGTGAAGACCGGCCGGGTCAAGGGCCGTAGCGGTGTCTGGGTGGCCGCCGACGATCGCGGCCGGGAGCGGAAGATCGCCGCGATCGGTATCCGGGTCGCGCAGGGCGTCACCATGCACGGCTTCGCGCTGAACTGCAACAACGACCTGGCCTGGTTCGACCGGATCGTCCCGTGCGGCATCTCGGACGCCGATGTAACCACACTGTCGAAGGAGCTCGGTCGTGAGGTGCCGATCGCGGAGGTCCTCGACCCGGTACGGCGCCACCTCGGCGAGCTCCTCGCCTGGGACGAGTACGAGCGCAGCCCGGACATCGACCACCACGAGGAGCCCCCGACAGCCATCATCTACGGACTGACGGTCTGACCCTCGAGGCCGACCTCAGCGCGCCATGTGGTGTGCAGCTCGTACAGGCGCGCCACCACGTCCGGCTGCTCGTCGTACCGGTTGGTCTTCTCGCCGATGTCGTCGGTCAGGTTCGCGAGGAACCAGCCGTCCCCCATCGGCGCGTGTTCGTAGTCCCGCAGGTGCTGAGTGTTGGCGTCGTCGCCGACCCAGCTGAGCTTCCAAGGCCCTGACCGCACCGCCCACTGGAACCCGCAGTCCCAGTGCAGCGCATCGTGCTGCGTCCCTGACGACGCGGCGAGCGTTGGCAGGATGTCGAGACCGTCTACGCCCTCAGCAGTCGCACCAGCAGCAGCGGCGAGGGTCGGTACTAGGTCCATCGTGCTGACCAGCGCGTCCGTACGCCGGCCCGCCGGCAGCTGTCCTGGCCAGCGCCAGATCATCGGGATCCGGATGCCGCCGTCCCACAGCGTGTACTTCGTCCCGCGCAGCGGTGTGTTGTCGCCGAAATTGCACGTCGAGCCGCCGTTGTCGGTCACGTAGACGACGATCGTGTCGTCACCCGCGGCGTCGAGCAGCCGCCCGATCTCCGCGTCCATCAGCTCCAACTGCGCGAGGTAGTACTCCCGCCCGTGCGGCAGGTTCGGCACGATCGCATCGTCGTACCACTCGCCGAAGGCACCGTCCGTGTCCGGGTTCCAGTCGTGGAAGGCCGGCAGGCCGCGGGCCTTCAGCTCGGCGTCGGGGAGCTGCCAGCAGAAGTTGTGGACGGCGTTGAACGCCACCATGCAGAAGTACGGCCGCTCGTCCTCGGCAGCCATGAACTCGGTCGCCCGTCGCCCGAACTCCGCGGTCAGGAAGCCCTCGTGCTCGACGGGCTCATCACCTGACAGCAGCGGCTGCACTGCCATGTGGTGCGCGGCCGGCTGCCCGTACGACGTCATCGCGTCCTCGGAATGGTGCAGATAGTTCAAACGCCCGAACGACTGCCCCGCCAGCCCGTACAGCGTCTCCTCGAAGCCATGATGCGGCGGACACGCCCGGTCCCCCACGCCCTCGGGACCGTAGTGCACCTTCCCGAAGTACCCCGTCCGGTACCCCTGGCCCCGCAGGATCTCCGCCAGCGTCGGTACGTCGTCCGGCGGGAACTCGGCCGAGTCGAACCATTGACCACCCCACCGCTGCTGGTACCGCCCCGAGATGATCGCCGCCCGCGACGGACTGCAGATCGGCGCCGTCACGTATGCGTCGGTGCAGCTCACTCCCTCTGCGGCCAACCGGTCCAGCGCCGGAGTGTGTACGTCGGGGTGTACGCCGAGCGCACCACGGTCGGCGTACCCGTGGTCGTCGGACACGATCAGCAGAATGTTCGGGACAGACAAGGAGCTCATGTAGCCCTACCTTAGGCAAGCGGTTGCCTGTCAGCCTCGTGCCGAAGTGTCTGCAGGGTGTGACGGCAGATCGTCGCTACCTTGGGGGTGTGTCCAAATTTCTTGGGTTCTTGCTCGGCGTAGCCGTTGCTCTGGCCGGACCGGCCGTGTTCGGAGTGCTCGCCGCACCGGGTGGTATCGAGCTGAACGCGAAGGAGATGGCGCTTGCCTACGGCATCGGCGCGCTGATCTTCTGGGCCGTGGTGTCGTACTTCTCCGGCGCCGGCGCGCTGGGGGCGTTCGCCGCCTTCGGCACGCTGGTCTACTGCTGGCTCTGGATCCCCAACCGGACCACGAACTTCCTGAACGACGTCCCCGGGGTGACCAGCGGGATGATCGACGGGTCGAAGCAGTACACCCTCAACGGCGTCGTCCCGATCCTCGGGGTGATCTCGCTGGTGTACGCGATCCAGCTGATCGTCCGCAGCGCGCAGCGCCGGCGCCGCGAGCGCGCCGAGGCCGAGCGGCTGCAGCGCGAGCAGGAGGCCGTGCAGGCGCAGCAGGACGCCGACGCCGCGGCCGTGTACCCGGTTGCCGGGAGCACCTATCAGCCCGCGCCGCCGCCGTACGAGAGCCACACCACGTACGACGACCTGTTCGACGAGCCGGAGCCCGAGCCGGTCCGGCCGCGGAACCAGGCCGATGAGCCGACCCGCCAGTTCCCGGTCGAGCAGAACGCCGAGCCCGCTGCCGAGCCCAGCGTGCAGGAAGAGCCGGAGAACGACCTCGAGCACACCCAGCCGTTTCCGGGACCCGATGCCGAGAGCAACAGTTCCGGCACCGACGAGACCGTGATAGCTCCGGCACCGCCCAACGAAGAACCCGAGCCCGAGGAACCCAAAGCCGAAGAACCCAAAGCCGAAGAACCCAAGGCCAAGGAACCGAAGGCAGAAGAACCCAAGCCGGCCGAACAGCCCAAGGCGACCGAGCAGCCCAAGGCGGCCGAGCCGAAGGCGACCAAGGAAGAAGCTCCCAAGGTGACCCCCAAGGAGCAGATGGGTTCGCAGTACCGCGAGCGGATGGAAAACCCCGAGGACACCGGCGAGTTCCACCTCGCCTTCGAGAACCCCGTCGTCAAGCCCGCCTAGAAGACCTCACGCCACGTGCATGCGCTGCTGGTGCTGATCCCGCCGCGCGTGCTCGGTGATCGCCTCGTCGTACGCCTCACTCGCCATCTGCAGCACGTCACGCGCCATCTGCGCCCGTGGTGACTCGGTGCTCCACGCGAGCACCAGCTTCCGGTGGATCGGATCGCCCGACAGCGTCCGCGTGGTGACGTCCGAGGAGAGCATCCGGTACGACGTCGGCGAGATCAGCGCGACGCCCTGACCACTCGTCACGAACCCCATCAGCACCGACGTGTCGACGGAGTGGTGCTCGACCTTCGGCTGGAACCCGGCCGCTTCGCACGCGGCCCGGAACAGCACGTGAAACCCGCTGTCGTCCGGCGGCTCGCCGATCCATTCCTCGTCGCACAGCTGGGCCAGGTCGACCTCACCACGCGTCCGGGCGGCCACCGGGTGATCCGCTGCCAACGCGACGTACGCCGACTCGGACTCGACGACCGTGATGGCCTCGACCCCGGCCGGCAGCCGCAGTTCGAAGCCGGGGAACTCCCGGAGCAGCGCGAAATCCAGCCGGCCGCTCTCCAGTTGCTGCAGCAGCACGCTGGTGGACCACTCGACCTCGATGCTGACCTGTTCGATCTCGCCGTGGTCGCGGAGCCGGGACGCGATCCCGGACATCGGCGCGGTCGGGAACCCGCCGAGCCGGACCGCGGACGACTCCACCGCGGTCATCGCGGACACCGTCGCGGACAGGTGGTCGACGTCGACCAGGATCGCTCGCGCGCGATCCACGGCGTACCGGCCGAGCGGGGTGGGGGTGACGCCGGTGCGGGAACGCTCGAACAGCTCGCCGCCGAACGCGGCCTCGATCCGTTTCAGCTGCGCGGTCAGGCTCGGTTGGCTGACCTTGAGCCAGCGGGCAGCCCGACCGACCGACCCCGCTTCGGCGACCAGGACCACCACCCGCAGATGACGCAGCTCAACGTTCATGCGTTGAGACCGTAGTCGAGGTCTACGCACAGCACACAGGCACCCTACATTGCGGTTTCGTCACAGCCTGGCCCAGTGCTGTAACGCCGGGCCCGGCTGTGACGATGTGCTACGAAGTCTTCAGCGCGAGCGCCTCGCGGTAACCGAGCCGGCGGCCGGTCTGCAGCAGGGTCCGCTCGTACAGCCGCGCGCCCAGCCGGATGATCAGCACCGTCGCGGCGAGCAGTACCGCGATCGCGACCAGCGGCTGCCAGATCGGCACGTCCTCGGTGAGCATCCGGCCCGGCATCGACATCGACGACGCGATCGGGACGAAGGACGCCACCGTCTTGGCCGACGACCCGGCGAACACCGAGAAGAAGAACGGGATCATCAGGATCATCTGCCCCGGCAGCGTGGTCGACCCGAGGTCCTCCTGCCGCGTCGCCAGCGAGCCGGCGACCGCCCAGAGCCCGGCCAGCGCCACGAACCCGAGCACGAAGAACACCACGAACCACCCGGCGACCGGCGCGACCACCTCGAGGATGTCCGCCTGGTCGGTGGCCAGCAGCCCGACCAGCGACGCGGCCGCGATGACGACGATCTGCGAAAGCGCCAGCACCGTGTTGCCGAGCACCTTGCCCCACAGCAGCGACCGGATGGGTACGGCGGCCGCGAGGATCTCGACGACGCGGCTCTCCTTCTCCTGGACGACGCTCTGCGCGATCATCATCCCGAAGCCGAGCGCGGTCATGTAGAACACCAGCGCCAGCCCGATGTTCACGAAGTCCGAGACGATGTCCGGCAACGGGCCCGGTTTCAGCAACTCCAGAGAGACCTTCGTGCCCGCGTGCAACTCGGCCGGCGTCAGGCCTGCCTTGCCGGCGTTCGCCTCCATGCCGACGGCCGCGGCCGCGGCACGCAGCGCGCTCTCGATCCCCGAGTCGACCCGGTCCTTGCCGAGGACCGTGTAGCCGTCCGCACCCGGCAGCAGCGCCGCCTTGACGTCGCCGTCGGTCACCGCCCGCTCGGCGGCGGCCCGGTCGGCGACCCGCGTCACCTCGTAGCCGTCGCCGCCCGTGGTCGTGGACGCCTGCTGCACGACCCTCGCGGCGCTGTCGTCGATCACCGCGATCTTGTCCGAACCGCCGCGCCCCGCGAGCACCGCGGGCACGATCACCGCGACCATCACGATGAACAACATCACCACGGTCGAGCCGATGAACGTCTTGTCCCGCAGCTTGGTGGTGATCTCCCGTTCGGCGATCAGCGCCCACGGCCTGTCCAACGAGTTCATCGGGTCGCCTCCCGGAAGACGTCGCTCAGCGCCACCCGCTCCGGCCCGAACTCACGGACCGTCCCGCGGCTGATCGCCTCCTGCAGAATCTGTTGCTCCGAGGCACCATCCAGTACGTCGAACAGCGCCGTACCGCCGGCCACGTCGCGTACGGTGATCCCCCGCACGTCACGCAGCCAGCCGGCGTCACCGTCGACCACCAGGCGGTACGTCGACGTGGGTCCGGCCGAGAGATCCGCAACGGAGCCCGCGGCAACGACCTTCCCCCTCGACAGCACCACCAGGTCGTCGCACAGCCGCTCGACCAGGTCCAGCTGGTGGCTCGAGAACAGCACCGGCACCTCCGGAGTGACTTCCTCGCGGAGCAGGTCGACCATCGCGTCGACGGCCAGCGGGTCGAGACCGCTGAACGGCTCGTCCAGCACCAGGGCGATCGGCTCATGCACCAGCGCGGCCGCGATCTGCACCCGCTGCTGGTTCCCCAGCGACAGCGTCTCCAGTACGTCGGTGGCGCGCTCGGCGAGCCCGAGCCGCTCGAGAATCTTGTCGGTGCGTTCCGCGGCACGGTCCGCGTCGAGGCCGTGCAGCCGGCCGAAGAACACCAGCTGGTCGCGGATCTTCATCTTCGGGTACAGGCCGCGCTCCTCGGGCATGTACCCGAAGTCCCGGCGTACCTGCTGGGTCAGCAGCTCACCCTTCCACCGCACCTCGCCCGCGGTCGCGGCCAGGACGCCGAGGATGATCCGCATCGTCGTCGTCTTCCCGGCCCCGTTGGCCCCGACGAACCCGGTCATCCGTCCCGGTACGACGTCGAAGGTCACGTCGTCCAGCGCCAGATGATCACCGAACCGCCGGGTGAGCCCAACCACCCTGAGCATGTGTCACCGTTCCCATCAGATCAGGCCGGGCCCACGCCCGACCCTGCCCAAGCTAACGAACCGGAGCGTGCCGGCACGTCGGTCGAGCGGGTGATCGGCGAGGTCATCCGCGGGGCGGACGGATCAGGACGAGCCGTCGTCTCCAGGAGTTACCAGGCCGCATTCGTAGGCGAAGACGACCGCCTGGACGCGGTCGCGGAGACCGAGCTTCAGCAGCACCCGGGACACGTGGGTCTTGACCGTGGCCTCGCCGACGAACAGCTGGGTGGCGATCTCGGTGTTCGTCAGGCCGCGGGCGATCAGGCTGAGGACCTCGCGCTCGCGGTCGGTGAGGTCGGCGAGCAGATCGGGCCGGTAGACGCGCTCGCCGCCGCCGGCGAAGCGCTTGATGACGCGGCGGGTGACCTCGGGAGCGAGCAGAGCGTGGCCGGAGTGCACCACCTGGATCGCCTCGACCAGGTCCTCCGGAGCGGTGTTCTTCAGCAGGAACCCGCTGGCGCCCGCGCCGAGCGACTCGAACAGGTAGTCGTCGCGGTCGAACGTGGTGAGGATGACCACCTTCCCGGCGTCCTCGGCGACGATCCGCTGGGTCGCGGAGATGCCGTCCATGCCGGGCATCTGGACGTCCATCAGTACGACGTCCGGCCGCAGCTCCAGCGCCAGCTCGATCGCCTTCTCGCCGTCGGAGGCCTCACCGACCACCTCGATGTCCGGCTCGACCGACAGGATCATCCGGAACCCGGCGCGGACCAGGTCCTGGTCGTCGACGAGCAACACCCGCATGGGTGTCTCCCCCATCACGTGTCCCTTCCGAAGGTTTGCGGGTCCAACGGGATCCGGACCCGGACCCGGAATCCTCCCACGGGCCGCGGGCCGATCTCACTCTCGCCGCCGAGCAGCGCGACCCGCTCCCGGATCCCGACGTGACCGAGCCGGCTGCCCACGGGCGCGTGCTTCGGGCGGCCGTCGTCGAGTACTTCGAGTTCGACCGCCTCACCGAGGTACCGCAGCGTCAGGTGCGCGCTGCGCGCCGTCGAGTGCTTCCGGACGTTCGAGAGCGCTTCCTGGGCGATCCGGTACACCGAGACCGACACGGTCTTGGGCAGCTCGGCCGGGGCGCCGATCTGGTGGAAGCCGACCTCCAGGCCCTGACCGTTCGCGTCCGCGATCAGGGCCGGCAGCCGGTCGGCGCCCGCCTGCGGCGCCTTCGCGTCCGGCGCTCCGACGTCGATGTCCGGGTCCGCGGCGCGGAGCATGCCGAGCAACTGCCGCATCTCGTTCACAGCGCTCCGGCTGGACTCCTCGATCACGTTCAGCGCGTTCTTCGCGGCCTCCGGATCGGTGTCCATTACGCGGCGCGCACCACCGGCCTGGATGCCGATGCTGCTGATGTGGTGGGCAACGACATCGTGCAGTTCACGGGAGATCCGCAGCCGCTCGTCGATCACCGCACGCCGGGCGTTCGACTCCTGCTGCGTGGCCAGCTCGCTCGCCTGCTGCTCCAGCTCGAACCGCTGCCGGGCGGTCCCCCACGCGGTCCGGCCCCAGAAGTAGGCGCCGAAGAAGTACAGGACGTTCAGCGAGACCGTGATGATCACGTTCGACACGTACGGCGAGAACAGCGCGTGGTTCGGCCCCTCGATCGCGTTCGCCCGCAGCGCCTGGACGAAGTTGATCGTCAGCCAGCCGAACATCGCCACGAACACCAGCGCGACGGCACCCTTCATCAGCCGCCGGTCCCGCGACCACGCCACGGCCGCGTAGACCGCCATGAACATCGTCGCCTGGGTGACCAGGTTGGCCTGGTACGCGAACAGCGCACGCTCACCGTTCACGACGAACAGCACCGCGACGATCAGCAGCACCGGGATCGGCCACCGGCGCCGGAAACACAGCGGCAGTGCGATCGCCGCGCTCAGCACGTACGGCTCGATCCCCCAGATCCCCAGGTCGACGTGCGTGGGCCAGCTGCCGCGGGCCAGCTCCGTCGCGAGCAGGGCCGCCAGGGCCATCCCGAGCCCCAGCAGTACGTCGTACCGCTGCTCGCGGGCCGTCGGCGCGGGGCGGGTCCAGCCGCGCGTCCCGGTGCCGGAACCAGTACCGGACACCGGTGGACTGCCCGGTTCGGCATCCGTACGCAGCTCAACGGTGGACATAGCTCATCACCCTACGGGTGAAACGCTCCTGAACGGCGGCGCGTACCCTGGGAGGCGTGACGATCGCCCCAGAAGGACGGAAGCTGCTCAGGCTCGAGGTGCGCAACGCGGAGACCCCGATCGAGCGCAAACCCGAGTGGATCAAGACTCGCGCCAAGATGGGCCCGGAGTACCAGGCACTGCAGAAGCTGGTGAAGTCCGAGGGACTGCACACGGTGTGCCAGGAAGCCGGCTGCCCGAACATCTTCGAGTGCTGGGAGGACCGCGAGGCCACGTTCCTCATCGGTGGCGACCAGTGCACCCGGCGCTGTGACTTCTGCCAGATCGACACCGGCAAACCCGAGGCGCTGGACCGCGACGAGCCGCGCCGCGTGGCCGAGTCGGTCCGCACCATGGGCCTGCGGTACGCGACGGTCACCGGCGTCGCCCGCGACGACCTGGACGACGGCGGCGCCTGGCTGTACGCCGAGACCATCCGGCAGATCCACGAGCTGAACCCGGGCACCGGCGTCGAGATGCTCGCGCCGGACTTCAACGCGGTTCCCGAGCAGCTCGCCGAGGTGTTCTCCTCGCGGCCCGAGGTGTTCGCGCACAACGTCGAGACCGTGCCGCGGATCTTCCGCCGGATCCGCCCCGGCTTCCGCTACGAGCGCTCGCTGGACGTCATCACCCAGGCCCGGGACTACGGCCTGGTCACCAAGTCGAACCTGATCCTCGGCATGGGCGAGACCCGTGACGAGGTCAGTCAGGCGCTGAAGGACCTGCACGCGGCCGGCTGCGAGATCATCACGATCACGCAGTACCTGCGGCCCTCGGTGCGGCACCACCCGGTGGAGCGCTGGGTGAAGCCCGAGGAGTTCGTCGAGCTCGACGCCGAGGCGCAGGAGATCGGTTTCGCCGGTGTCATGTCCGGTCCGCTGGTACGGTCCTCGTACCGCGCCGGTCGGCTGTACCGTCAGGCGGTCGAGTCACGTATGAACGCCAACCAGGCATAACCAGGACAGGGTTAGAGATGGCCAAGAACGACGCCCCCGAAGAGAAGACCGGTCGGCTCAAGCAGATCGCCTCGGCGTACAAGCTGACCAGGAAGTCCGACCCGACGGTCGGCTGGGTGCTCGCCGGGATCTTCCTCGGCGTCGTCGCGCTCGCCGTCGTCGGCGGTCTGCTGGTCGGGCCGCTGCTGATCTGGATCCCGCTCGGGGTCGCGCTCGGGTTCCTGGCCGCCACGATCGTGTTCGGCCGGAAGGTCGAGAAGGCGGCGTACAGCCAGATCGAGGGGCAGGCCGGTGCGGCCGCGTCCGCGCTGCAGACGCTGCGCCGCGGCTGGAACGTGACGCCCGCGGTCGCGGTCACCAAGAACGCCGACATCGTCCACCGGGTGGTCGGCCGGCCGGGCATCGTGCTGGTCGGCGAGGGGCAGGCCAGCCGGGTGAAGAACCTGCTCACCGCCGAGGCGAAGAAGCACAGCCGGGTGGCGGGCGGCGCGCCGGTGACCCAGATCGTCGCCGGTCAGGGCGAGGGCGAGATCGACATCCGCAAGCTCACCAAGCACGTGATGAAGCTCCCCGCGGTGCTGCAGCCGTCGGAGATCACCGACCTGCTGCAGCGCCTGAAGGCGCTGGACGCGGTCCGGCCGCAGGTGCCGATGCCCAAGGGCCCGATGCCGAACAACCTGAAGGGCGCCCGCCAGGCGATGCGCGGACGGTAACTCAACTGGCGTGCGGACAGTTGATCTGTTCAGCATGCACCGTGGGGAGGCTGGTTGCCCTTAGAGTGCGACCAGGACGGATTACAGGGGAACAGCAGACATGACGGACCTGATGCCGGCGGTGCACCAGCCGGCTACCGAGACGTGGCCGACGCTGGCCCGTCCGCGCTCCAACCCGGTCCGCCGGTACGGCGCGGCGACCGCGATCCGTCTGATCGCCAAGGACCTGCCCGCCACCATCCACCTGGACAGCAACCGGTCGTACGGGCTCGGCGGGCCCGCGATGCGGGTGCACCGGACGGCCGCGTTCCTGGACCGGCTCGGTCACGACGCCGGGTCCGGGTTCGGCGAGGCCTACCTGGCCGGCGACTGGGACCCGGAGCCGGGCACCGACCTGGCCGACCTGCTGGTCCCGTTCGCCGAGCGGTTCAGCAACGAGGAGACCCGGCACCTGCTGCCCAAGTGGGCCCAGTCGCTGCGCTGGCTGGTCACCCGCTCGCAGCCCGGCGAGCAGGAGAACGACCGGGCCGGCGCCCGGGAGAACATCAGCCGGCACTACGACCTGAGCAACGCGATGTTCTCCGAGTTCCTGGATCCGACGCTCACGTACTCCGCGGCGTACTTCGGTGGTCAGCCGACGGCCGATCTGGCCACAGCGTCGTACGACGAGCTCACCGATGCCCAGCTGCGGAAGCTGGACGCGATCCTGGACGCCGCCGGGGTGCAGTCCGGGTCGCGGGTGCTCGACATCGGCTGCGGCTGGGCGAGCCTGGCGATCCGGGCCGCGCAGCGCGGCGCGTGGGTGACCGCGATCACGATCGCCTCCCAGCAGGCGCTGCTCGCGCAGCGGCGGATCGCGGACGCCGGCGTCGGCGACCGGGTGCAGGTCGCGCTGCGTGACTACCGCGACCAGATCGGTGAGTTCGACGCCGTCCTGAGCGTGGAGATGATCGAGGCGGTCGGCGAGAAGTACTGGCCGGTCTACTTCGACGCGATCGAGCGCCGGCTGGCGCCCGGCGGGGTCGGCGTGGTGCAGGCGATCGTGATGCCGCACGAGCGGATGCTCGCCACCCGGAACACCTTCACCTGGGTGCAGAAGTACATCTTCCCTGGCGGCCTGATCCCGTCGATCAAGGTGATCGAGGACGTCACCGCGCAGCACACCGGCCTGCGCACCGAGGTGGTCCGGCATCTGGGCGGGGACTACGCGCGGACCCTGCGGATCTGGCGGAACCGGTTCATCGAGCGGTGGCCGGCGATCGGCGCGCTCGGGTTCGACGACACGTTCCGGCGGATGTGGGAGTTCTATCTCGCCTACTCCGAGGCGGGTTTCCGCACCGGCTACCTGGACGACGTCCAGTTACGGCTCACCCGGCACTGACTACCGGCGCTGACTACCGGCGTACGACGACGGTCTTCGCGGCCAGGTCGTGCAGGCCGCGGCGGTCGCGGTCGAAGACCACGGCCGGGATCAGCAGGCAGATCAGGAACGAGCGGATGATGCCGCCGAGCAGACCGGCCGGGGCCGTGACGGTCGACTTGTCCCGGACCGGGACGACGCGCAGCCCGAGCAGCCGGTGACCGATCGTGCCGCCGGCCAGACCGGTCAGGATCGCGCTCATCACGAAGAAGACCGCCAGGTGCGAGGTGTTGTAGTCGTTCCCGCCCGCCCACATCGGCTTGCCGACCACCGCGGAGGCGATCAGGCCCGCGATCAGCCAGTCCACGACCAGGGCGAGCAGCCGGCGGCCCCAGCCCGCGACCGCGCCCGGACCGTCCTCCGGGAGGCCGAGCCGGTTCCCCGGGTAACGGAATTCTTCAGAGGGCCCTGTGTGGCTCGCGGCGGATGATGCCATGATGTCTAGCCTACGGACACGTCCTGAAACGGTCCCAGGCGGCCGCGACATCTCAGGGCGTAACCGCCGTACACCAGTGGGTCAGCGCGGACACGCTGGGCGTAACATCCGCGAAACATCAGGGTCACGACGGAGAAACCCGCGGGCCCTACGTTCAGATGCAATCTCTGAGCCACCCTAGGAGTACGTATGTTTTCCAGTGCGGAGGAGCTGCTCGCCTACGTCAAGGACGAGGGCGTCGAGATCGTCGACGTCCGGTTCTGCGACCTGCCGGGCATCATGCAGCACTTCACCGTCCCGGTGTCGTCGTTCGGGCCCGAGGTCTTCGAGGACGGCCTCGCGTTCGATGGTTCGTCGGTCCGCGGTTTCCAGCAGATCCACGAGTCCGACATGAAGCTGCTGCCGGACCCGACCAGCGCGTACATCGACGAGTTCCGCACCGCGAAGACGCTGGTGATCAACTTCTTCGTGCACGACCCGCTGACCGGTGAGGCGTATTCGCGTGACCCGCGGAACATCGCCCGCAAGGCGCAGGAGTACCTGAAGTCGACCGGCATCGCGGACACCGCGTTCTTCGCGCCGGAGGCCGAGTTCTACGTCTTCGACGACGTCCGGTTCGAGACCAAGTCGAACGGCGCGCACTACTCGATCGACTCGATCGCCGGCGCCTGGAACACCGGCCGGGTCGAGGACGGCGGCAACCGCGGCTACAAGGTCCGTTACAAGGGTGGCTACTTCCCGGTCGCGCCGACCGACCACTTCGGCGAGCTGCGCGACGACATCACGCTCGCGCTGGAGCGGTCCGGTCTGATCGTCGAGCGCGCCCACCACGAGGTCGGCACGGCCGGTCAGGCGGAGATCAACTTCCGCTTCGACGAGCTGCTCAAGGCCGCCGACGACGTGATGAAGTTCAAGTACATCGTCAAGAACAAGGCGTGGGAGGCCGGCAAGACCGCGACCTTCATGCCGAAGCCGATCTTCGGTGACAACGGTTCCGGCATGCACTGCCACCAGTCGCTGTGGAGCAACGGCGACCCGCTGTTCTACGACGAGTCCGGGTACGGCGGCCTGTCCGACACCGCCCGCTGGTACATCGGCGGTCTGCTGAAGCACGCCCCGTCGCTGCTCGCCTTCACCAACCCGACGGTGAACTCGTACCACCGCCTGGTCCCGGGCTTCGAGGCGCCGGTCAACCTGGTCTACTCGTCCCGGAACCGCTCGGCCTGCATCCGGATCCCGATCACCGGGTCGAACCCGAAGGCGAAGCGGATCGAGTTCCGCTGCCCCGACCCGTCGGCGAACCCGTACCTGGCCTTCGCGGCGCAGCTGCTGGCCGGCCTGGACGGTATCCGCAACAAGATCGAGCCGGCCGACCCGGTCGACAAGGACCTCTACGAGCTGCCGCCGGAGGAGCACGCGGGCATCGCGCAGGTCCCCACCTCGCTGCCGGCCGTGATCGACGCCCTCGAGGCCGACCACGAGTTCCTGCTCGAGGGCGACGTGTTCACGTCCGACCTGATCGAGACCTGGATCGACCTCAAGCGCGAGCAGGAAATCGCCCCGATCCAGCTCCGCCCGCACCCGCACGAGTTCGAGCTGTACTACGACGTCTGAGTCGTAGCCGAACGCGAGCAGCCCACCCGGTTCGTCCGGGTGGGCTGCTTCGTTCTCAGGCGCCGATCGCGTCCAGCTCCGCCTGTGCGGTGCCATCGAGGTGTACGTCGGCCGCTCGGAGGTTGTCCTCGAGATGAGCGATGCTGCGGGTGCCCGGGATCAGTGCGGTGTGGTTGTCATGGGCAAGGATCCAGGCCAGGCTGACCGCGGCCGGGGTCGCCTGCAGTCGCGTGGCGACCTGCTGTACGACGGGATGCTCGGTCGGCGACGGCAGCTGGTCGAACGCCGAGCCGAGCGGGAAGTACGGAATCCAGGCGATGTCATTGGCCGCGCACACCTTCAGCTGCTCCTCCGAGGAGCGATCGAGCACGCTGTAGGCGTTCTGGACGCAGACGATGCCGGCGGGCAGCGCCTTCTCCAGCTGCTCGGAACTGATGTTGCTCAGACCGATCGCGCCGATCAGACCCTCATCGCGCAGCGCGATCAGCTCGGCGAGTTGGTCGTCCATCGGCACCACCTGGTCGCCGGACGCGATCAGGCCCGGGCCTTGGTCCGCCCGGCGCAGGTTCACCACCGGGACCTGCTCCAGGCCGAGTGACGCCAGATCGAGCTGGACCTGCTCACGCAACTGTTCGGGCCGCTGAGCCAGGGCCAGTCGAGTCGGGCCGTCGACCCGGCGGGCGCCGACCTTGCTGACGATGACGAGGTCGTCCGGGTACGGGTGCAGCGCGGCCCGGATATGGCCGTTGACGGTGGCCATGCCGTAGAAGGACGCGGTGTCGAGGTGGTTGATGCCGAGCTCGACGACGCGGCGCAGGACGGTGGTGGCCCCGGCGGTGTCCAGGTGTTCGAGCTGCATCGCGCCGTACCCGATCCTGCTGATCTGGTGCCGGCCGAGGGCGACCATGCCGCCAGGGCCGCCAGGGCCGCCAGGGAGCTTCGGTGTCGTGGACATGTGGCGGTCTCCAGGTAGAGTAAGTGGAGGTTTCTCCGATTACCGTAGCACTAACTGGAGGTTTCTCCATTTATGGCCCAGGAAGTCCGGCCGCTCCGTGCCGACGCGGCGCGGAAGCGCGAGCAGGTGGTGACCGCCGCGGCGGGCGAGCTGGCCGATCTCGCCGAGGCCGCTCGCCAGGGCGAGTCCGTGCACCTGTCGCTTGATCGCGTTGCGGCACGGGCGCAGGTCGGCGTGGCGACGCTGTACCGGCATTTCCCGACCCGTGAGGCGCTGCTCGCGGCGGTGTATCAGCAGGAGCTGACCCGGCTGTGCGACGCCGCGCCCGCGCTCGCGACCGACGGCCCCGCGGACGAGGCCCTGCTCGCCTGGATGTTCCGGTACGCCGACTTCGTCGACTCCAAGCGCGCGATGGGAGTCAGCCTGCGCGCGATCGTCGCCTCGGGCGCCGTGACACAGGCCGGCACCCGCGCCCGGCTGACCGCGGCGATCGCCCACTTCCTGAAAGCCGGCGCAGGCGTGCTCCGGAGCGACGTACCGCCTGAGGATGTGGTGGCGGCGATGGCCGGCGCGGTGATCGCGGCCGATCCGGAGCAGCAACGCGAACAGACCGAGCGGCTGCTCAGGCTGCTGATCGACGGCCTCAGACGAAGCTCTGGGTGCCGATGACGCGGAGAAGATCCAGTTTTTCCCGGGCGTCGGTGCCTTCCAGGGGCAGGAACGCGCGCACGCGCAGATCGGCCGCGGGCGTCAGGAGGGTCTCGCAGGTCAGGTCCAGCTCGCCGACCTCCGGGTGCAGGAACCGTTTGCGCGGCAGCCGCCGGACGGCGACCTCGTGCAACTCCCACAACGCGCGGAACTCCGTGCTCCGCGCGACGAGCGCGTCGACCAGCTCGGTCACGTCCGGGTCACCCATGCGGCGGGAGTAGGTGCCGCGCAGGTCGGCGACGTGCGCGGCCGAGTGCGCGTCCCAGTCCTCCTCGGGGAAGATCCGCCGGATGGACGGATCGGTGAACCAGCGCCAGGTCAGGTTCCGGGTGCGGCCCGTGCCCGGGTAGCGACCGACGACGACATCAGCCATCGCGTTCTGCCAGAGGACCTCGTCGAGGTCGGTCACGATCAGGACCGGGATGTCGACGAGGCGCTCGACGAGCCCGATCAGGCCGGGGCTGATGTGCCGGCCGGCGCGCCGGAGCGGCGGTGCCAGGCCGGCCAGGGTGTACAGGTGGTCGCGTTCGTCGAGGTCGCAGCGCAGCGCGCGGGCGAGACCGGCGATGATCGGCTCCGACGGGTTCGCGCCACGGGACTGTTCGAGGCGCGAGTAGTAGTCGGTCGACATCCCCGCGAGCTGGGCGACCTCTTCGCGGCGCAGACCCGGCGTACGGCGGCGGGCACCGTCGGGCAGGCCCACGTCGGCCGGGTGCAACAGCTCCCGGCGCCGGCGGAGAAAATCGGCCAAGCCGTCACGATCGGTCACACGATCCATCATGCGTGACCACCCAAGCGGCTATCCAGGGACAACCTGTCCGTGGATGAAGTGGGCCTTCTCCGGACCGGGTCGCCCGGCGACGCTGGGAGCAACCCCAAGGAGGAAGTCCATGCACTACCGCACGCTCGGCCGGACCGGGATCAAGGTCAGCCCGTACGCCCTCGGCGCGATGATGTTCGGTGCCGTCGGCAACGACGACCACGACGCATCGATCCGGATCATCCACCAGGCCCTGGACGCCGGCATCAACTTCGTCGACACCGCGGACATGTACTCGCACGGTGAGTCCGAGGTGATCGTCGGCAAGGCGCTCCAGGGGCGCCGGGACAACGTCGTACTGGCGACCAAGTCGCACCTGCCGATGGGCGACGACCCGAACCAGCGCGGCAACTCGCGACGCTGGATCATGACCGCGGTCGAGGACTCGCTGCGCCGCCTGCAGACCGACTACATCGACCTGTTCCAGATGCACCGCCCGGACCCGGACACCGACATCGAGGAGACACTGTCCGCACTCACCGACCTGATCCGCAGCGGCAAGGTCCGGGCGATCGGTACGTCGACCATGCCGGCCGGCGAGATCGTCGAGGCGCAGTGGGTCTCCGAACGCCGCGGTCTCGAACGGTTCCGCACGGAGCAGCCGCCGTACTCGATCCTGAACCGCGGGATCGAGCGCGAGGTGCTGCCGATGGTTCAGAAGTACGGGATGGGTGCGCTGGTGTGGAGCCCGCTCGCGGGTGGCCAGCTCACCGGGCGGGCCTCGTCAGACCTTCGCCGGACGGCGATGTTCCGGCACATGACCGACGAGCGGCGGCTCGAGGTCGTGGCGCAACTGGGTCCGGTGGCCGACGCGGCCGGGCTGAAGCTGACGCACCTGGCGATGGCGTTCGCGATCGCGCACCCGGCGGTCACCTCGGCGATCATCGGGCCGCGGACCATGGAACATCTCGACGACGCGCTGGCCGGCGCGGAGGTCGTCCTCGGCGACGACGTCCTAGACCAGATCGACAAGATCGTCCCGCCGGGTACCGACGTCGGCCGCCTCGACATGGACTACAACACGCCGGCGATCCTCGACGCGTCGCTGCGCCGCCGCACGATCGGCGACCGCGCCGCGGCCTAGCGGAAACCCGCTGTCCCTGGTCCTACGACTCCTAGGGACAGCGGGGCCCTTGCCGGGCGGGAGCGGGTCGCGGATGCTCGAAGCCGAGACCACCTGAAGGGAATCATTGCCATGAGCAAGCTCGCACTCGTCACCGGCGCCACCTCGGGCATCGGCAGCGCATTCGCCGAGCGGCTGGTGTCCGACGGGTACGCCGTGATCGCCGTCGGCCGCAACGCCGAGCGCCTCGACCAGCTCGTCGAAGCCCACCCCGAGGTGAAGATCCGGCCGGTGGCCGCCGACCTGTCGACTCTCGCCGGGATCCAAGGCGTCGCGGACATCGCGGCCGCCGAACCCGTCGACCTGCTGATCAACAACGCCGGTGTCGCGCACTACATGCCGCTGGCGGACCTCCCCGCGGACAAGGCGACCGAGTTGGTCACGGTCAAGGTCCTGGCGCCGACGCTGCTGACCCGGGCCGTGGTCGGTGGGATGCAGGAGCGCGGCAGCGGCACGATCATCAACGTGGGCGGGATGATCGCGTTCAGCGGTCCGGCCCCGAGCTCCGTGATGCCCCGCCGGGCCGTGTACGCCGGAGCACTCGCGAACCTACTCGCCTTCTCGCAGACCCTGAGCGCCGAGCTCGAAGGGACCGGGGTCAGGGTGCAGGCGCTCCTGCCGGGCGTCGTCGCCACCGAGTTCCACACCCGTCAGGGCATGGACCTGAGCGCCGTCCCGCGGATGAGCGCCGCGGACGTCGTCACGGCCGCCCTGCGCGGCCTGGAGCTCGGTGAGACCGTCACGGCTCCAGGCCTCGAGGACAGCAGCCTGCTGGATACGGTGTTCGCCGCGGACCTGGCCGCTTTCGGCGGCCAGAGCCCGCAGCTCGCAAGCCGCTACCGCTAGCTGTAGTTCGCGGTCACGTGGTAGACGCGGCCTCCCCACCCGTCGTCGGGGAACGAGTCGGACACCTTCACGTACCCGGCCTTGTCCGCGCCGAGGTACGGCGTCAGGTCGAAGGTCCGTGCCGCCTTGTTGTTCCCGTCGTGCTCCTGGTTGGTCTCGGTCGCGACCGTGGTCCAGTTCTGCCCGTCACCGCTGACCTGGACGAGGAACTCGTTGTCGATCGTCAGCGTCGCCGAGGCCTTCGTGGTGTCGGACGGGAACGGGAACCGGTAGACGAAGTACGAGTGCCCGTCGGCGAAGCGGTTCTGTACTCCGTTGCTCTGGGACCCGTCCGCGTCGTACAGCCACGGGGTCTCGGCCGCCGTACCGGTGTCGAAGTCGGCCGTGTGGGCGACCAGGATGTCGGACCGGCTCCCGAACGCGAGCTGCGAACCGGACGTCGCGGTCACGTTCACCGAGTGCAGACCGTCCGCCGTACCGGCCGGGATCGTCACGTCGAGGTCCACCGACGTCTCCACCGGTACGGCGTTCCCGCGCGTCCGGAGCGTCACGTTCGAGACAGCGGGAGTCACCGTCCAGCCGGACGGACCCGCGGCCTGCACCGCGACCTTCACCGCCTGGTCCACGGGTCCCGTCGCCTGCACCGTGACCTTGACCTGCACGTGGGTCGTACTGCCGGTCGCGGGCATCACCACCGGGAGCGCCGGATCAGTTGTCGCCGACAACGACCGCGCCGGCGGCGTCGCCGGGACGGCGGCGATCAGCGCGCTGAGCGCACTGGCCTGGGTACGCCAGTCGTAGACGTTCGGGGTCGCGCCGGACCACCGCTCCCCCAGCCGGTCGGACGCGTCCCGGTCGTTGGTCCAGATCGTCGCGACCTGCTGGGTCACGAAGTTCTGGTAGCGACTGTCGTGCGTGGTGTCGGCGAGGTCCATCCAGTACCGCATGAAGATGCCCTTGAACTGCTTGCCGTTGTCGTCACACGTGCGTCCCGGCTGATCGCAGAACTCGGTCAGCGCGCCGTCGGTGACCAGTCCACCAGAACCGATCGCCGCGTCCGCCAGCCGCCGTACCGTGGTCAGCAGCTTCGGGTCGTGGGTCGCGCGCCAGAGCTCGAGGCCGGCGCCGATCGCCAGGCCCTGGTTGTAGGACCAGACCGTGTCGCCGTTGCTCTCGCAGTTGTCCTTGAGACCGTCGTTCACCAGGCCCGCGGAGTTGATCATCCCGCTGTTGGTGAACCAGGTCCAGCCTTCCTGCGCGCGGCCGAGCCAGCGCGTGTCGTTCGGCATCCGGTTGTGCAGCTCGGCGGTGAGCCGGATCCACAGGCCGTTGGTGACGGCGTTCTTGTACGTGCGCTCGCCGTTCCACCAGACACCGCCGCCGCAGGAGCTCGGGTCCCAGTAGCCCTCGACGTACTCCGCGATCTTCACCGCCATGTCGAGGTACTTCGGGTTCTTGGTCAGGTCGTAGGCCTGGACCCAGGTCAGGCCCCACCACTCGGAGTCGTCGATCGCGCGGCTGGTGAAGTTGCCGAGCAGCTCGTCGCCGGACAGGTACCCGGCCGGGAACTTGCCCTTGTCCTTCTCGAACGTGTTGTCCAGCTGACCCAGGTAGCGCCGGTCGCCGGTGCGCTGCATGTAGTCGCCGATGGTCTGCAGGGCGACCGCGGAGTTCCACCAACTCGACGGGAACCAGGCTTTGTTCGGCTCGTAGGAACTCATCAGCTGATCGGCGGCGACCCGGGCGCGCGCGACGGCGGTCGGACCGTCGGCCGGTGACGGCGCCGCGGTGGCGGCCGTCGGCGCCAGGGCCGCGGCGGTCAGGGTCGTGGCGACCAGACAGGCGCCGGCGACCAGCAGACGATGGGCATGTCGATACCTCACCATGGGCGGTTCTCCTCGAAGGGCTTGGAAACGTTTCACCGAGCTTCCGAGGATGTATCGTCGTCGCGCCAGACAACGATGTCAATGGCGCGACGACGACGATTTTCAGCCGAGGACGCCGGCGATCTCGGCCAGCTGCGCCGGCGTCAACGCGCCGTACCGGAGAGCGCCGGCGTTCTCCTCCACCTGCGCGACGGTCTTGAACCCGGGAATCGGGACGAACGCCTCGCTGCGCGCCCACAACCACGCCAGCGCACCCTGCGCGAGCGTCCGGCCGCCGGAGGTCAGCACGTCCCGGATCGCCTCCAGCCGTCGCAGCGACTCGGCCTGATCGCCGGTCCGGAAGTTCCACCCGTGCCGTACGTCATCGTCCGGCAGGCTGCTGTCCGGACTGAACTTACCGGTCAGCAGCCCCATGCCCAGCGGTCCGCGAACGATACTCGCGAGACCGCGCTCCTCGCACAGCGCCAGTACGTCGGCATTGCCACCGAACACGTTGAAGTGCTGCTGGATCGCCTTGCAGTGCGGGCTTTTCGCGAACAGCGCTGCCCGCTCCGGGTCGTCGGTGCTCCAGCCGATCGACCGAACCTTGCCAGCGGCAACCAGCTCCTCGAAGACCGCGAGGACGTCGTCCGCCTTGGCCAGGTCGTAGCCGCCGAGGTGGAACTGGTACAGGTCGATCCGATCGGTCTTCAGCCGCCGCAACGACTGGTCACAGGCCCAGCGGATGTAGTCCGGGTCGCCGTTCTCCCCCGGCGCCTCGCGGGTCTCCTCGACGTAGGTGTAACCGGCCTTGGAGGCGATCACGATGTCGTCGCGGACGTCGCCGAGCGCGTCCGCGATCAGCTTCTCGCTGTGCCCGCACCCGTAGACGTCGGCGGTGTCGAAGAACGTCACGCCGAGGTCGTACGCACGGCGCAGCGCGCGCTTCGACTCGGCGTCGTCGATCACACCCCAGCCCACCGGACTGCCTTGCCGCGCGTGCGGTCCGCCGATCGCCCAGCAGCCCATTCCGAGCGCACTGACCTCCGGCCCACCGTTACCAAGCGAACGCTGAGTCATCTCGACCTCCGAGCACAGACGGGAACGTTTCCAGCATCCTGCGCACGGTCCCGGCCCGGAGTCCAACACGCATTGCTGCTGACCGCGACAACTCTGGCTACTGAGTCCGCCTCCGCCGGCAGGATCAGTGGCGTCGCCGCCGTGACCAGTCCGCGAGATTCCAAAAGTCGACTAACTGAATGAACTTAAAATTGTTTGCATGACTTTCCTCTGGTACATCCCGAACCAGGTCGACCCCGGGCATCGCGGGGACGACACCGTCCAGGGACACAACAGCCTCGAGCGGCTGACCGAGCTGGCCAGGCTCACCGAGGACCACGGCTGGTCCGGCGCGCTGATCGGCACCGGGTGGGGCCGGCCCGACACGTTCACCGTCGCGACCGCGCTGGCCGCCCGGACCACCACGTTCCAGCCGCTGGCCGCGATCCGCCCCGGCTACTGGCATCCCGCGCACTTCGCGTCCGCGGCGAGCACGCTGGACCAGCTGACCGGTGGGCGGCTGCTGATCAACATCGTCTCCGGTCAGGACAACCTCGCGGCGTACGGCGACAGCGAGGGCGACCAGCCGCAGCGGTACGCGCGGACCAAGGAGTTCCTGCACCTGGTCCGGCGGTTGTGGACCGAGGAGGACGTGACGTTCGCGGGCGAGTACTTCTCGGTCGCCGGATCCACGGTCGCGACCCGTCCCGTCGTACGGGAAGGGCGGCCGCATCCGCGGTTGTACTTCGGTGGCGCGTCCGAGGCCGCGCAGCGGGTGGCCGCGACGGATGCCGACGTACAACTGTTCTGGGGTGAGCCGCTGGACGGGGTCGCGGCCCGGATCGCGCGACTGCGGGAGCTCGAGGCCGAGCTGGGTCGCGAGCACGCGCCGCTGGAGTTCGGTCTGCGGATCACCACGTTGGTCCGCGACACGACGGAGCAGGCGTGGGCCGACGCCGAGGCCAAGGTCGCGACGATGGCTGAGGCGCAGGGCACGAAGGACCGGCGCTGGTTCAAGGCCGTCGGTCAGCAGCGGTTGCTCGACCTCGCCGAGCGCGGCGAGGTCCTCGACGACAACCTCTACACCGCACCCGGCAAGTACGGCGGTGGCGGCGCCGGCACCACCTGGCTGGTCGGCTCCCCTGAGGACGTCGCCAAGTCACTGATCAAGTACCGCGATCTCGGCATCACGCACTTCGTCCTCTCCGACACTCCGTATCGCGAGGAAACGGCGCGGATCGGTGATCAGCTCCTCCCGCTGCTCTCCTGAGCTGCTTGGATGAGGACCATCGCTTGACACTCGCCTGCCCGAATGTGTTCGGTTGGTTACCGAGCGCCAGCCCTGGGTATGTGCGCTGTGAGGCATGTGAGGAGCGCTGATGGTCGAATATCTGCCCCGGTCCGCCTGGAACGCGCGACCGCCGAACGCCGGGCCGGGCAACCTGACCGTGTCCCGCGTCGAGGGCGCGGTGATCCACTGGCCGGGCACCGGGTCGACGAAGGTCATCCACACCAAGGCGGCGGTCGCGGCCGCGTTGCGTGGCTGGCAGGACTACCACATGGACACCCGCGGCTGGTCGGACATCGCCTACCAGATCGCGGTCGATCAAGAGGGCCGGGCCTGGACCCTGCGCGGCCTGCGGACCCAGTCGGGCGCCAACGGCGACAACGACGTGAACGAGCGGTACGGCGCGATTCTGCTGGTCCTCGTCACCGGTGAGCAGCCGTCCGCCGCGATGAAGGCGACCACCCGCGGGGTGATCGCCGACTTCCGCAAGCTCTACCCGCGCGGTACGGCGATCCGGCCGCACTCCGCGGTCCGCCCGGAGCCGACCGACTGCCCCGGCGACCCCGCCCGCGCCGCGATCGCCCGCGGCGAATTCACCCCAGGCCACTCGGAGGACGACGACATGACCCCCGCCCAGATGCAGGAACTGAAGAACTTCATCGAGGCCCGCTCGCAGGCCTACGCGCTCTGGGTGCACAAGCAGCTGCGCCGCGACCTGACGGCGGTCGCGAAGGCGTACGCGCTCGACATCAAGAACTACGAACGCCAGACCGACGCCGCCGACGCCGCCCGCGCGGCCGCCGCGGTCTGGGCCACCGCGCCGAAGAACCTGGCCGCCGACGCCCCGGCCCAGCAGGAGCCGGCGGTCCCGGACCCGAACACCGACCCGAAGCTCGAGGACCACGCCCTCGACCCGTTCCCGCCGGTCGACACGTCGGCCCACGAGTCCAAGTAGCCGGTCAACTGGCCCAAACCAGCCCGGCTACGGACAACCTTGTGCACCGGATCCGCACGGCAAACACCTGTCGATACGGACCTGGTGCACAAGCTCAGCACCACACGCATCGGCAGAGCCAGTTGATCCGGTCATTCAGCGCCCTGCGGTCTTCAGGACTCGCAGCGCGTTCAGTGTGATCATCTCGTTCGGCCCGGTGCGCCCCCAGTCGACGATCTCGGGTGAGCGTGTTGCCCTCGACCGACGCACAGCGCCGTACCAGTCCGTCCACGACACCAACGCCGTACTTGAGGGATCGAGTGACCTCGGCCAGGTCGTACTCGGCGGCCTCTACCGCTCGCGGCTCTCCTGGCGGGACCTCGAGTTCCACCAGCGAGACGATCCGCCAATGCGCGCCGGTCCATTTCCGGTACGCCCGCCGATCGGCGCAGGCGTCCGCGAGCAACGTCCACCCGGTCGCATCCATCTCCACATTCTGTCGCCGCGGCCTGCTTGGATACCACCGTGGACCTCAAGCACCTGCAGGACCGGCTCGAGAAGATCTCCGTCGGGTACGGCGTACACCTTGGCTTCGAGCGCGACCCCGACTGGTTCCTGCTCAAGCTCCAGGAGGAGGTCGGCGAGCTCACCCAGGCCTACCTCCAGCACACCGGCCGGGCGCGGACGAAGGGTGCGACCGCGGAGCAGATCCGCGACACGTTCCACCAGGAGTTCGCCGACGTGCTGTGCCAGCTGCTCCTGTTCGCGAAGCAGCACGACGTCGATCTCCCGGCCGAGATCGAGCGCAAGTGGCTGGTCTACGAGGCCTGACGCGGCGGGCGGGCGTTCAACAGGAGGCCGGCGGTCAGCGCGATCGTGACCACCGCGTCGGCTGCCATGCTGACCCAGATCGGGCCCAGGAAGATCGTGTCCACCGCGATCACCACGGCGTACCCGATCGGCCAGCTCAGGGTGCCGAGCAGCTTCCAGAGCGTGCTCCAGCGGTTCGAGGTCCAGAGCAACCCGAGGCCGACCCCCCAGGCGACCAGCGCCAGGATCGTGTTGAGCTCCAGCAGGTACGGCCCGAACATCGCCAGCCCGACCGCGACGAAGTCCTGCGGGCGCAGCCGCGGCGGGACCTCGACCTGCACCAGACCGTCGGTGGCGGCGGCAACGATCTCGCTCGGCCGGCCGAGTCGCTGCAGCACCTCGCGGATCTCGTCCTCGGACGTCGCGCCGCCCGCGCGTGCCTCGGCGATGTGCGCCTTCATGTCGGCGAGCAGTTCGTCCCGCCGACCGGCCGGCAGCACCTCGGCCTCGGTGGCCAGCTCGTTCAGGTACGCATCGACCAGGCGGTCGCTGTCCAGTTCCATGTTCATCCCCGTCTCCCACTCTGCAAGATCTTGTCGACCGACGCGCAGAACCGTTGCCAGTCCGCGGTGAACTCGGCCAGTGCCCGGCTGCCCTCGGGTGTCGAGGTGTAGTAGCGCCGCGGTGGCCCGGACTCGGACTCCTGCCAGCTCGTCTCCACCAGACCCTCGCGGCGCAACCGCGCGAGGAGTGGGTAGATCGTGCCTTCGGTGGTGACCAGTCCGTCGACCTCACCGAGCGCCTTGACCAACTCGAAACCGTAACGAGGCTCTCCCTGCAACAGCGCCAGGACGCAGAACTCCAGCGTCCCGCGGCGCAGCTGCGTGAAGACCTTCTCCGCTACCATGCGATACAAGGTACCTGTCCGCACCAAGATCCGGCAAGAACGCCTGCCGAGTCAGTCAGTCAGTCTTCGGCCGCACGGCGAACATGATGGTGACGACGAACGTCGGGATCGCCACCACCCACAGGCTGCTCAGGTTGAACAGCACCGGCGCGAGGCAGACCACCAGCAGATCGAACCCGCGCGCCGGCTGCGAGAACAGGCCCGGCGGGATCGCTCCCATCGGCGAGGTGACCAGCGGACCGGCGTACGACGGGGGCCGGGCGGACGCCTGCCGGACGGTGCCGGTGATGATGCCGGCGGCAACGGCGAAACAGGCCGAGGCGCTGCCGATCGCGGGGTACGCGAGCGCCGTCCAGACGATCGCGAACAGGCCGGGGACGACCGCCATCAGCACCCGCAACTCCCGCAGGTCCATACCGAGTGCGCGGACCAGACCGGTCGACCGGCAAGCGGTACGGAGTCCGTCGAGCAACGGCCGTACGGCGATGAAACCGGCGATCCCGGCGGCGACCGGAACCAGGACGTGGAAGCCCGCACCGTGGACGGCGTACGGGACGACGAGCAGCGCCGCGCCGATCACCAGCCGGCGCGGCCAGCGGAGGATCCGGTGGAACTCACGGTTCACGATCGCGGCACCCTGCGCGCCCCGGCCGCGGCGGGAGCTCCGCACCCGGCCCTGCAACCGCCAGTGCCGGCCGGAGATGACGTCGCCGAGCATGCTGATGTCCAGACTGCTCGCCGCGCCCGCGAGCCCGGCCAGCAGTTCACCACCCGCGATGACACTCGCCCGGCTGAGCTTGTCGAGCGTCCGCGACGTCACCATCGCCAGCGCGACCGCGAGCAGCACCACGACTGCACAGACCACCAGCAGAAGACTCTGGCCTGAGGGCAACGCGCTGTCGCCCCGCACCTCGGCAATGGTCAGGCTCAGCGTTTCAGTCTGTGCGCCTCGGGTTGGATCAGGTTGCAGCGCCAGCGCTACCGCGGGCACGACTGCGGCGAGCAGCAGCAGGTCGGCGACACGCAGGGTCCACTTCGACCTCGAGGTGCTCTGCTGCGCCCACACCGTCGCCATCGCCGTACACACCAGCAGCGCGCTGATCAGCACCGCTGCCTCGAGCACCCCGATCACCGGCGCCCCGAGCAGCGCCCAGACCACCGCCGCGACCACGAGCCCGACCGCACCCACCGATGCCGTCACCAGCCGGTACGCCGGTCGCAGCAAGGCCGATCGACTGATCGGGGTGGCCAGCAGCCAGAACCCGCTCGCGCGCGTCGCCGAGACCGGGCCGACCGCGAGCAACACCCGCAGGGTGATTGCCACCAGCAACGGAACGATGATCAACGGCATCCACGTCGTGAGCTGACCGCAGCGCCACGTCGAACACCCGGCGGAGTCCGAGTTCAGCTGCCGTACGACGTTCCCGCCGGTCGCACCCGCCATCGCGACCGTGAACAGGACGAGGTAGGCATCCTCGAAGATCTGCCAGAACGACCGGTCCGCGTGCCGCCGCCGGGTCGTCCGCATCCACTGCCGCACCGACCGCGACGACGGGATCGCCCCGAAGTCCGCCGGGTCGAACTCGACCGGTCCGTCGGCAGCGCTCATGGCAGCGGGGTCAGCGTCACGACCGCGTCGGCGACCGTCTCGACGAGGGCCGGGTCGTGGCTCGCGAACAGGATCGACGTACCGGACTTCTTCTCCGCGACCAGCCGCTCGGACAGCCACTGGACACCGCCGACGTCCAGGCGGGCCTCGGGTTCGTCGAGCACCATCAGCGTGCGCGGCCGGACCAGCGCGGTCGCGAGCGCGAGCCGGCGGCGCTGACCGGACGACAGCGAACCCGGCAACTGGTCGGCGGCCGGCAGCAGACCGATCTCGTCGAGTGTGGTGTCGACGAGATCCTCGGGTGTCGGGTTGCCGTGCGCGCGGGCCAGCAGGTCCAGGTGCTCGGCCGCGGTCAGGTCCGGGAAGAAGTCCAGGTCGTCGAGCAGGGAGGCGACGTCGCGTCGGACCGCCTCGGCGCGTTCGTCGATCGGCCGGCCGTCGAGCAGGATCTTGCCCGCGGCCGGGGCGGCCGCGCCGACGATGCACTTGAGCACGGTCGTCTTACCGGCACCGTTCGGCCCGACCAGCGCGATCGCCTGACCGGCCGCCAGCGTGAACGTGAGTCCCTCGATCACCGGCCGGTCGCCGTACTTGTGCTGCAGATCCGTCACGGCAAGCCGTGGCGCCGCCTTCTTGCTCATTTCTGCCGGCTCACTTCTTCCGCACGAGGGTCAGCCCGTCGCCGATCCCGAGCATGATGACGTCCACGCGGTCGTCGGCCGCGATGTGCGCGTTGAACTCCTTGCGGTCGGCCGGGCCATCGGCCTCCACCACGCGGCCGCCGGCCAGCGTGTTGTCGAACAGCAGCAGCCCGTTCGGCCGGATCAGCGGGAGCACCGTCTCGAAGTACTGGATGTACCAGCCCTTGTCGGCGTCGACGAAGGCCAGGTCGAACTCGCCGTCGAGCTTGGTCACCGACTCGTGCGCGTCACCGATCCGCAGGTCGATCTTGCCCGCGACGCCGGCCCGCTCCCAGTACTCGCGCCCGATCGACGTCCACTCGTCGCTGACGTCCAGGCAGATCAGCTCGCCGTCGTCCGGCAGGCCGCGCGAGATCGCCAGCGCGGAGAAGCCGGTGAAGGTGCCGATCTCGAGGGCCCGGCGAGCGCCGATCAGCCGGGTCAGGGTGGTCAGCAGGCCGGCCTGGTCGGCGGTCGTGAGCATGCCGGCCGGGTTGCCGAGCTTCTCGGTCTCCGCCCGCAGCTCGGTCGCGATCTCGTCCAGCGGCATGCCGTGGGCGAGCATGTAATCGTGCAGTTCCTCGGTCACCGGTACCTGATGGCCCATGAATTCCCGCCCTCCGTGTATTAGATCGGTCGCCTGTAGTCTCTATGGGTTGTCAAAACCGATGGACACCACCCCCGAGGAGCACTCCGTATGCGCATCGCCGTCGCCGGATCGATCGCGACCGACATCCTGATGACGTTCCCGGGCCGGTTCAAGGACCAGTTCCTCGAGGAGCAGCTGCACAAGGTCTCCCTGTCGTTCCTGGTCGACGAACTGGTGGTGCACCGCGGCGGCGTCGGCGCGAACATCTGCTACGGCATGGCCCAGCTCGGCTTCCCGTCGCTGCTCGTCGGATCGGTCGGCGCCGACTTCGCCGACTACGGCGCGGCGCTGACGGCGGCGGGCGTGGACATCTCGCACGTCCGCGTCTGCGCGAACGTACACACCGCCCGGTTCACCTGTACGACGGACCTCGACGCGAACCAGATCGCCTCGTTCTACACCGGCGCGATGGCCGAGGCGCGGGAGCTCGACCTGGGCGCGATCCACCAGGCCGCGGGCGGCGTCGACCTGGTGCTGATCGGCGCCGACGACCCGGACGCGATGATCAAGCACACCGAGCTCGCGCGGCAGCACGGGATCGCGGTCGCCGCGGACCCGTCGCAGCAGCTGGCCCGGATGGAGGGTGCGGACATCCGGCGGCTCGTCGACGGGGCGGCGTACCTGTTCAGCAACGAGTACGAGGCGGGCCTGCTGGTGCAGAAGACCGGCTGGAGCCATGAGGAGATCCTGCAGCGGGTCGGCGTACGGATCACCACGCATGGTGGCGACGGGGTCGTGATCGAGGACACCAGCGGGATCCTCGCGAAGGTCCCGGCCGTGCCGGCGCCGAACCTGGTCGACCCGACCGGCGGCGGCGACGCGTTCCGCGCCGGCTACCTGACCGGCCGCGCTGCCGGCCTCGACCACGAGCCGGCCGCCCACCTCGGCTGCACCCTGGCGACCACGGTCCTGGAGACCGTCGGCACCCAGGAGTACACCCTCGACCACCCAACGTTCCTGGACCGTCTCACGACCGCGTACGGCGCCGACGCCGCCGCCACCGCGAAACAGGCGCTGGCCGCTCAGGCTTCCTGAGAGCGGGCCCACAGGCCACGGACGTGGCCGATGTGGCGGCGCATCAACTGTTCGGCGCCTTCGGCGTCGCCGGCCTCCACGAGATCGAGCAACTCGTGGTGTTCGGCCGCTGACGGGACGAGGCGGCCGCTCTCCAAGAGCGGTGTGAGCCCCAGCAATCGGGTCTGCGAGCGCAGATCGGACACCACGTCGACGAGTTTCTGGTTGCCGGAGTACGCCAGCAGCGTGACGTGGAAGACCCGGTCGGCCTCGATGTACGCGATCAGGTCACCGGCCTCGGCCGCGACCACGATGTCCTCGGCCAGCCGCCGCAGCCGCGGGTAGTCGGCGGCCGGGATCGCCGGTACGACGTCCCGGATCGTCGGCGGCTCGATCAGCTGCCGGACCGCCGCGACGTTGTCGAGATCCGCATCGGACACCTCGGTGACCCGGAACCCCTTGTTCCGCAGCGAGATCACCAGGCCCTCGCGGACCAGGTCCAGCATCGCCTCGCGGACCGGCGTCGCGGAGACCCCGAACCGCGCTCCGAGCGTCGGCGCCGAGTACACCTCCCCCGGCTTCAACTCGCCGGAGATCACCGCTGCCCGCAGCGCGTTCGCCACGCTGTCACGCAGGTTCTCCCGCTGCGCGAGGCGTCGTACGCTCGGCAGCGGACCGATCGAATCGGCAGCCATGGTTCACCTCCCTGGGTCGCCGCCTATTGTGAAACACCGGACCTCACAGATTCGGGAGGCCACCCCCGACCGACGCGACGAGCTCGGTGAGCCGCTCGAACACCCGGTCGGCCCCGATGCCGTCGTGCTCGTACTCGTTCGTCACCCAGGCCTGCACGTTCCCGACCCGGTTCGCGGTGTCGAGCTGCAGCCCGGAGTCGACGTACATGTCGTCGAAGTACACCGCGGCCGCGACCGGTACGTCGTTCGCCGCGAGCCGCTCGAGGTCGTACAGCTCGGACCACGACGCCCGCTGCGCGAGCAGCTCGACCGCGCCCTGGAACGGCCGCAGCCCACGGATCTCCGCGAACATCCAGGGGTACATCATCTCGCCGGTGAACAGCAGCGGCCGGGCGTCCTCGGCGAACTCGGGACGGCGCGCCCGCTCGGATTCGGCCGCCCAGGCGGTTGCGCCGTCGCCGGAGCCGTAGATGCTCTCCTGAAGGGCGGCGAACAGCGGGTTCCCGAGGTACGAAGACGCTCCGAGCACCTGACCGAGGAAGGTATCCGAGAGCTGGTCGCCGTCGAAGGCCTCGTCGATCAGCCAGTGGATCCGCTCGTACCCCGGCTTCATCCCGAAGTCGATGCCGAGCGACTGGAACCGCCGTACCGTCAGCCGGTCACCGTCCGGCAGCCGTACGTCGTCACTCGCCAGCCGGTCCGCGATCCGGCCGACCCGCTCCACGTTGTGCGGGTACCGCCGGTAGAACTCGCGGTTCTTCGCGGCGACCCGCGGATAGGTACGCCGGTACACCTCGGCCGCCGAAGGATCGATCGATGCCAGCCCGCCGGTCACGTAGCAGGCTGACAGACCCTCCGGCGCCTTCGACAGGTAGGTGAGCGTCAGGAACCCGCCGTAACTCTGGCCGAGCGTCGACCATCGTTTGCCGCCGAACACGTTCTTCCGCAGGTACTCCGCGTCCGCGACGATCGAGTCGGCCCGGAAGCACGCCAGGTAGTCGGCACCTTCCTGCGCCGACATCGACGCCATCAGCCGGCCACTGACAGGCGTACTGCGGCCCGTCCCACGCTGGTCCATCAACACGACCCGGTACTTCTTCAGCGCCTGCCCGACCCAACCCGACGGACCGGTCGGACGCGGGCCCTTCCCGCCCGGACCACCCTGCAGGAACACCAGGCACGGCAGGTCCTCGTCCTTGCGGGTCGGGTCGACGAGCTCGCGCGCGAAGACCGTGATGGTCTTTCCTGGCTTCGACCAGTCCAGCGGCACCTCGGCAAGATGCTCCCGGACGTGCATTCCAGGAATTGTGTACTCAACCATGGCGTCTCCTCCGGCTGGCGTCCCACTCCGGGTTGATCCGCGGTACGGCGGCCAGCAGCGTCTTCGTGTATTCGTCCCGAGGCTCGCCGAACACCTGGTCCCGCGACCCCAGCTCGACGATTCTGCCTCGGTTCATCACCGCCACCCGCTGCGAGATCTGCCGGACGACGGCCAGGTCGTGCGCGATGAAGATATAGCTGAACCCGCTCTCCCGCTGCAGCCGCATCAGCAGCTCCAGCACCTGCGCCTGGATCGACACGTCCAGCGCCGACACCGCCTCGTCGCAGATCACCAGCTTCGGGCTCACCGCGAGCGCGCGGGCGATGCCGATCCGTTGCGCCTGCCCGCCGGAGAACTGCGCCGGGTACCGCCGGCAGTGGTCCGGGTTCAGGCCGACCCGCTCCATCAGCTCCTGCGTGAACGCCCGCCGCCCACCCTTCGGCGTGATGCCCTGGTAGGTCAGCGGCGCGGTGATGATCCGCTCGACGGTGTATCGCGGGTTCAGCGACGAGAACGGGTCCTGGAACACCACCTGCACGTTGTTCCGGAACGTCGCCAGGTCCTTGCCCTTGGCCCGTGTCACGTCCTGCCCGTCGAACTCGACCGTACCGCTGGTCGGCTCCAGCAACCGGGCCGCGATCCGCGCCGTGGTCGACTTCCCGCTGCCGGACTCCCCCACGATCGCCAGCGTTTCGCCGAGCTCGACGTCGAAACTCACCTCGTCGACGGCGGTGAACGTGGACTTCCGCGCCCTCGCCCCTTCGCCCCGGGTGACGAACTCCTTCGTCACGCCTCGTACCTTCAGCAAGGTCACAGCGCCACCTCGTCGTCGATCCGCGGTACGGCGTCCAGCAGCATCCGCGTGTACTCGTGCTGGGGATCGGAGAACACCGCTTCCGCCGTCCCATACTCGACCGGGTCACCCGAGCGCATCACCAGCACCCGCTGCGCGATCGAACTGATCACGGCGAGGTCGTGGGTGATGAAGACCATGCCGGTCCCGGTCGAGGTTTGCAGGTCGTGGAGGAGCTCGAGGATTTGGGCTTGCACCGTCACGTCGAGCGCGGTCGTCGGCTCGTCCGCGATCAGTAACGACGGCGAGCAGCACAGCGCCATCGCGATCATCACCCGCTGCCGCTGGCCACCGGAGAACTGGTGCGGGTAGTGGTCGACGCGGCGCGCCGGGTCCGGGATGCCAACACGTTCCAGCGCCTCGATCGCGACCTTGCGGGCGGTCTGCCGCGTCCCGCCTCGATGAGTCCGGTACATCTCGGAGATCTGCAGGCCCACGGTGTAGTACGGATTCAGCGACGACAACGGGTCCTGGAACACCATCGAGATGGCGTTGCCGCGGACGGATCGGAGCTCCCGGTCCGACCGTCCGAGCAGCTCGGCGCCGTCCAGCCTGACGCTCCCCGAGGTCCGGCCGCCGCGCGGCAACAGACCCAGGATCGCGAGCGCCGTCATCGACTTGCCGGACCCGGACTCGCCGACGATGCCCAGCGTCTCGTCCCGGCCGACCGTGAACGACACGTTCTTCACCACGTCGACCGGACCGCGGCTGGTCGGCAAGGTGACCGTCAGATCGTCGACGACGAACAACTGGCCGCTCATGACGTCACCACCCGGACCCGCGGATCCAGCGCGGTGTACAGCAGGTCGACCACAACGTTGCCAATGACGACGAAGAAGGCAGCCAGCAGCGTCACCGCCATGATCACCGGCTGGTCGTTCTTGGCGATCGAGTCGGCCGCCATCTTGCCGATCCCGTTCAGCCCGAACACGGTCTCGGTGATCAGCGCGCCACCGAGCAGCCCGGCGAAGTCCATCCCGAAGATCGTGGTGATCGGCGTCAGCGCGGGACGGAGCGCGTGCCGGCGCATGATCAGCGCACCGCTGAGTCCCTTGGCCCGCGCGGTCCGGAAGTAGTTCTCGGACAAGGTGTCGATCACGTTGCTCCGGGTCAACCGTGCGTACAGACAGGCGTAGCCGACGGCGAGCACGACCCACGGCATCAGGTACGACTCGAACCAGACGACCGGATTGCCGGAGAACGGCACCGCCGACGGGAAAGGCAGGATCTGCAGCTTCACGACCAGGACGTACTGCAGCACCAGAGCGAGCACGTAGTTCGGCACGCTGACGCCGCCGAGCGCGAGCCCCATCGCGGTGCGGTCCCACCAGGTCCCTTGCTTCACGGCGCTGACCAGCCCGCCGATCACGCCCGCGAGCAGCCAGAGTACGGCGGCACCGACCGCGACCGTGACGCTGACGGGAAGCCGTGCCGTGATCATGCTCCACACCGACTCGTTGGTCTGGAAGCTGTACCCGAGACACGGTGCCGGGCAATGCACCGACCCGTACTCGCGGCCCGCGAAGATCCCCCGCAGGAACTCCCAGAACTGCGTCAGGATCGGCTGGTTCAGCCCGAGCACGTCCCGGATCGAGTTGATCCGCTCCGGCGTACAGGTCTTCCCGCAGATCATCACGGCAGGATCCGGCGACAACTTGAAGAAGATCAGATACGTGAACAAACAAACGGCCAGCAGGATCAGGACGACACCCCCGAGCCGACCGAGCACATAGCGCATCATGCGGCTGCCTCCCCCTGGTCGATCAGGGTGCGGATCTTGTCGCCGAGGACCGTCAGCGAGAGGACGGTGAGGAACAGGAACAGGCCGGGGATCGCGAAGAACATCGGGTCGACCGAGTACCAGCTCACCGAGCTCGCGATCATCTGGCCCCAGGACGCGGTCGGCGGCGAGACGCCGACACCGAGGAACGACAGGCCGGCCTCGGTGCCGATGTAGCCGGGGATCGCGAGCGTCGTCATCACCACGATCGAGCCGCGCAGGTTCGGCAGGATCTCCCGGAACACCACCTGGGAGTCCTTCGCGCCGGACGCCCGCGCCGCCTCGACGAACTCCCGGTTCGCCAGCGTCATCGTCTGGCCGCGGATCACCCGGGCCAGGTACGGCCAGCCGAACGCGCTGATCACGACGACCAGCAGCACCGGCCGGTTCCCGGACGGCAGCGACGACAGGATCGCGATCATGAAGATCAGCGCCGGGAACGCCATCAGGAAGTCCATCAGCCGCGAGATCACCTGGTCGACCCAGCCGCGGTAGAACCCGGCGAGCATGCCGAGCACGACACCGAGGACCCCGGTCAGCAGAGTTGCCGACAGCGAAATCGTGATCGACACGCGCGCGCCGTACACGATCCGGGCGAAGAGGTCGCGGCCGTTCTGCGGCTCGACACCGAACCAGTGCGAGCCGCTGATCCCGCCGAGCGCACCCCGCGGCAGGCCGCCGAGGTCGGAGTTGATCGCGGCGGAGTCGAACTGGTAGGGCCCCCAGCCGCTGAGCTTGGTGATCAGCGGCGCCGCGATCGCCATCAGGACGACGAGCGCGAGGAACAGCACGCACGCGAGCGCACCCTTGTCCCGGGTGATCGTGGTCAGCACCCGCCGGGCCGAGGCGGGCGGCGCCGGTGGCCCGGACGGCACCGCCTCCTCGAGTTCGACGAGCGTCGGTGCAGTTGTCACTTGCCGGCGTCCTTGAGGCCGACCGACACCAGGTCGATGCCGCCGGAGAACCCGTCGTGCAGGTACGCGCCGCCGATGTTGGTACCGACCAGCATCAGCACCTTCTCGTAGAGCAGTGGGACGACCGGCGCGAGCGCCATGATCTGCTTGTCGAGGTCGCCGTACGCCTTGTTCGCGGCGGTCACGTCGGTGAGCTTGGAGATCTCGTCGATCTTCGCGTTCACGCCCGGGTCGTTCAGCTGCGCCAGGTTGGAGTTTCCCTTCGCGGTGATGTTGCGGCCGTCGAACAGCGGCGGCAGGAAGGTCGCGCCGGACGGCCAGTCCGGGCACCACCCGGTGATCGCGGCGTCATGCTGCTGCGAGGTCGTACCGATCACCTCGTAGTACGTGGCGGTGTCGATCGTGTTGATCTTGACCGTGATCTTCAGCGGCGCAAGGGCCTGCTGGATCGCGACCGCCATCGCCTGCATCTTCGGCTGCGCGCGGGTGTCGAGCGTCATCGTGAAGCCTCCTCCGAAGCCGGCTGCGGTCAGCAGCTTGCGGGCGCCCTCGACGTCACCCTTGCCGTCCGGGCTCGGGTACGGGTCGTAGTCCACCCGGCCGGTGATCGTCGGCGGCTGAATGCTGGTGGCGATCTCGGCCAGCGTCGACCCGCCGACCGCGTCACGCACGGTCTGCTTGTTCACCGCCAGGTTGATCGCCTGCCGGACCTTGACGTTGTCCAACGGCTTCTTGGTGGTGTTCAGCCCCATGTACGTCGTGCATCCGCCCAGACCGCTCATCGTGCGCTGCTTGAGCTGCGGCGTCTGGATCCGGGCCACGCTCGCGGCCTGGATCGTACCGGCGATCGCGTCGGCGTCCGTTCCCTGGCCGGCGATCATCCGCTCGTCGATCGTCGCCGGGTCGAGGCCGAACGTCCACTGGAACGCATCCGGATTCGCGGTCCGGACGTCGTCGGTCAACTTGTCCCACTTGTCGTTGCGGACCAGCTTCAGTGACGCACCCGGCTTGTAGTCGGCGAGCTTGTACGGACCGGACGAGATCGGCTTGCTGTCCAGCTGGTTGCCCGCGCCCTGGCCCTTCGGCACCGGGGTGAAGGTGTTCTGCGCGACCACACTGCCGAAGTCCGCGAACGGCTTCTTCAGGTGGAACACGATCGTCTTCGCGTCCGGCGTCTCGATCGTCGACAGATCACCGGACTTGTACGGGCCCTGGTACGTCGCGGGCGCCGCGATCAACTGCTTGGCGTACGGCGAGCCGATGCCGATCTCCGGATCCCAGGCCCGCGAGACGCCCCACTTCACGTCAGCGCTGGTGATCGGCGCACCGTTCTCGAAGAACAGGCCGTCCTTGAGCGTGAACGTCCAGGTCTTGCCACCGTCGGCCGGCTTGCCGGTGTCGGTCGCCAGGTCCGGGACGATCTTGGTGCCGTCCGCGCCCGGCGCGGCGCCCTGCGTGGTCAGCGTGCGATAGATCAACCGGTAGAAGTTGTTCACGCCGCCGTCGAACCCGCGCGCCGGGTCGAGGTGCGAGAACGCCGCGTTCGCGAGCACCTGGAGCGTGCCACCCTGCGCTGCCTTCGCCCCCGGACCGGCCGAGTCACTCTTCGTTCCGGAGGCGTTGCCGCCGCACGCAGTCAGCGCGAGCGCGGCCGACGCCACGAGCCCCACCAGCATCGAAGTTCTCTTCATCAGTTGTCTCTTTCGGTTCGCAGCCACACACGCATGGCCAGGGCCTGACGGTTTCCCCAGAGGAAGTACGGCGTGAGCGTCACGGGTACCTCATGTACGGCGGAGTCCTGGGGTTTATCGGTGATCACTGGGTAGAGCTCGGGAGACGCCGCGGTCGCGACGCCGCCGGTCACCTCCAGGACGACGTGGTCGTCGCGCTGTCGCGCGGTCGCCCGCGCGACGTTGGCCGGCTTCAGCAACAGGTCGTCCACAGGTGCGTTGACATCTTGTTGCTCGACGCAATAAACAAGCGGGCCGCGGGCAACTGCGATCGCACCCCGGGTCGCGTCGAGGTACGGGTGCGACCCGTGCGCCCGCGGAACCATCGGCAGCGTCAGCCGGAGTACGTCGCCGGCCTCGAAGCTTCGTCGGACCTCGGCCCAACCGGGGCCCACCTGTCGTCCGTCGAGGTCGGCGTTCGGACACCAGGCAGGGACACGCAGGGCGATGCCGCGTTCCCCGGTTGGCGCTTCCTCGACCGTGACCAGGATTTCGCCGTCCCACGGGTAGTTCGTGGCGACCGTGACGGTCACGTCGCCGGCGGTGATCCGGGCGTCGGCGTACACACCGACGTACACGGTGTTGTCGCGCTCGATCGCGACGTGGTCCTGGAGTTCGGACATCCAGCGGATGATGTTCGGCGGGCAGCACGGGCAGCCGAACCACGCTCGCCGGAGCAGCTCGCCACCGTCCTCGGCACCGGAACGCTGCTCGTGGTCGGGCCGCCGCTGCAGCGGGTTGTCGTAGAAGAACGCCGTACCGTCGGCGGACAGCCCCACCGCGTAGGCGTTGTACAGCACGGTCTCGTAGACATCGAGGTACGACGCCTTGCCGGTCGCGCGGAACATCCGCCAGGCCCACTGCATCGTCGCGATCGCTGCGCAGGTCTCGGCGTACGCCCGCTCGGACGGCAGCTCGTAGCGGTCGCCGATCGCCTCGTCGGAGTGCCGGCTGCCGAGCCCGCCGGTGAGATACAGCTTGGTGGCGACCATGTCGTCCCACAGCCGCTCGAGCGTGGCCAGCAGGCTCGGATCGCCGGTCTCCAGGTGGACGTCCGCGGCACCGGCGGCGAGGTACGCCATCCGTACGGCGTGGCCGGTGACCGACGGCAGCTCGCGGAACGGCACGTGGTCCTGGAAGTACTCCCCGGGAAAGATCGTGTGCTTGAGCTTCCCCTGCCCGCGGCGGTCGACGAACAACCGCGCCTGGGTGAGGTAGTCGGCGTTGCCGGTTTCTCGATAAAGCTCGACGAGCGCCATCTCGACCTCGGGATGACCGTCGACGACCTCCTCGCCGTGCACGCCGTACCGCCGCACGACCAGGTCCGCGAACCTGCCGGCGACGGTCAGCAGGCGGTCGTCGCCGAGCTGACGCCGAGCTGCGACGGCCGCCTGGATCAGGTGGCCGAGGTTGTACAGCTCGTGTCCCCAGCCGAGATCCGACCAGGGCTGCTTGGGCTGGTCCGGGTCCTGGAAGTACGAGTTCAGGTAGCCGTCGTCCGCCTGCGCCGCGGCGAGCAGCTCGACGACCTCGTCGAAGAACTCCCGCGCCCCGGCCGGCGCGGCCGACTCGTCAGGGCGGGCGATCTCGTAGGCGAGCCCCTCGAGCGTCTTGTAGAGATCCGTGTCCAGGAACGGGTACCGCCCGCGATACGGCCCGACCGACGGATCGGTCAGCCGGCGGAGGTTCTCCAGGTTCCCGGCCTTGCGCAGCTCCGCGATCGCGTGCGGGATCGTCGCCCGCCGGTTCCGCTGCTGCCAGCCATGCAGCAACCCGCCGGTGAGCTGCACGTCGATCTCTGTACCGTGTGACATTGCACAGACCTTAAGTGCAATGTCACACCTTGCCAACCCCTCACGGAAGACGTTTACACGCCGGAAACGAACCACGGCCGCGACAACTCAGTGGCCCCCCTCAGGCGCGATCGTGTGTCGCTCGACGTGGTCAGGCGGTCGTCGTCCGGATGGCGCTGCCCGCGACCATGCTTGCGGTCGGCGTGATCACCGTCCTGGTCCGACGCCGGCGCCGGTGAGTCAGCGGCGTCAGTGAGTCAGAGGCGAGGGTCCACCGGTTCGGACTCGAGGGCGAGGACGGCGAAGACGCACTCGTGGATCCGCCACAGGGGTTCGCCGCGGGCGGCGCGGTCGAGGGCCTCCAGGCCGAGTGCGTACTCGCGAAGCGCCAGCGAGCGTTTGTGGCCGAGGTTCCGGTCGCGCAACCGACTGAAGTTCGCCGGCTCGGTGTAGTCCGGCCCGTAGATCAGCCGCAGGTACTCCTGCCCGCGGACCTTCAGCCCCGGCTGCGCCATCCCCTTCGCCGTGCGGGTCAGGTTGGCGGCCGGCTTGACCACCATGCCCTCTCCCCCGGCGCCGGTGAGCTCTTCCCACCAACCGATCCCGGCATCCCAGGTGTCCGCGTCGACGAACAGCCGCCGGGTCGGCGTGATCAGTTCCGGGCCCGCGGCAACCATCCGGTCCGCGATCCCCAGGTGCCAGGCATGCGGCCGGTCCTGGTACGTCGTGCCCTCGGACGCGAGCACCTGGAACGGCGCCAGCCGCACACCGTCGAGTCCGTCGGTCGGCCAGCAGTACCGCCGGTACGCCTGCGTGAACCGCTCCGCATTGATCATCCGTTGCTCGTTCGTCGCGAGCAGCCGGCCGACATCCAGGCCCGCGGCCTGCGCGGACCGTAGCGCTGCGGTTGCTGCGGGCAACGATGTACGGGCGGCCGCGCCGACGGCGGCGTACTGGTTCCTGAGCAGGTCCTCGGCCTTCGCGCTCCACGGGAGCAGCTCGGTGTCGAGCAGCAGCCAGGACGTGTCCAGCTCCTCGAACACACCTGCCTTCTCGGCCACGGCACGCAGTCGGAGCAGGAGTTCGTCGGTCAGTCCGGCGTCGAAGAACGAGCGTCCCGTCCGGGTATGGATCGCGCCGCGGCCGGCCAGACCGAAGCGCTTCTCGGCGACGTCGTCGTCGCGCGTGAGCAGCACGACCGCGCGCGAGCCCATGTGCTTCTCCTCGCACACCAGCTCGGTGACACCCTGTCCGCGGAACGCCTCGAACGCCTGCCGCGGGTGCTCCAGCAACCCCGGCTCCGGCGAGGTCGCGACCGGGCTCATCGTCGGCGGCAGGTACAGCAGGAACCGCGGGTCGATCGCGAACCGGCTCATCACCTCGAGCGCTGCCCCGGCCTGCTCGGCCCGGACACTCAGCCGCCCGTGCGTCCCGGTCTCGATCACCCGGCGACCGGTGACGTCGGTCAGCTCGAGTACGTCGGGTTCGCGGTCCGGTGCCGTTGCCACGTGCAACGGTTTCGCCGGGGCGTAGTACTCCTCGGCTGCCTGCACCGACACGAGCTCACGCTCCGGGTACCGCAGTGCAGTCAAGGAGCCACCGAACACGCACCCCGTGTCGAGGCAGATCGTGTTGTTGATCCACTCCGGCTCCGGCGTCGGCGTGTGCCCGTAGACGACCGTCGCGCGACCGCGGTAGTCGTTCGCCCACGGGTAGCGCACCGGTAGCCCGAACTCATCGGTCTCCCCGGTCGTCTCGCCGTACAGGCAGAACGAGCGGACGCGGCCACTGGTGCGCCCGTGCATCCGCTCCACCAGGCCGGCGTGCGAGACGACCAGCTTGCCGCCGTCGAAGACGTAGTGCGAGATGAGCCCGTCGATGAAGGCCGCGACCTCCTCCCGGAACCCCTCCGACTCGAGCGCCAACTGCTCGAGCGTCGTCTCCAGACCGTGGCTGATCTTCACGTTCTTGCCGCGGAGCGCGCGCAGCAGCTTGTCCTCGTGGTTGCCCGGGACGCAGTACGCGTGGCCCGCGGCAACCATCCCCATCACCAGCCGGAGTACGCCGGGCGTGTCCGGACCGCGGTCGACCAGGTCACCGACGAAAACCGCCCGCCGGTCCGGGTGCACCGCGTCGACCGGCCGGCCGGCGGCGTCGCGGGTCAGCGTGTACCCGAGCTCGGTGAGCAGCCGCTCCAGCTCGGGACGACACCCGTGGATGTCACCGATCACGTCGAACGGACCGGTCTGGTCGGTCAGGTCGTTGTACAGCCGGGTGCGTTCGATGCTGACGGCATCGATCTCCTCGACGCTGTTCAGCACGTGCACGGTCCGGAAGCCCTCACGCTTGAGGCTGCGCAGACCACGCTTCAGCTGCGACCGTTGCCGGCCCACGACCTTCGCGCCGAACTGCCGGTCGGACCGCTGCTCGTTCCGCTCCACACAGACCCGCTCCGGTGGGTTCAGCACGATCGCGACCGGGAGTACGTCGTACTCGCGGGCCAGGTTCACCAGTTCCTTGCGGGCCTCCGGCTGCACGTTGGTCGCGTCGATCACGGTCAGCCGTCCGGCGGCGAGCCGCTTGCCCGCGATGAAGTGCAGCACCTCGAAGGCGTCCTTCGTCGCGGCCTGGTCGTTCTCGTCGTCGGACACCAGGCCGCGGCAGAAGTCGCTCGAGATCACCTCGGTCGGCAGGAAGTGCCTGCGCGCGAACGTGGACTTCCCGGAACCGCTCGCGCCCACGAGCACCACCAGCGACAGGGCAGGTACGTTGATCGCCATCACGCCTCCTCCCGCCGGAACAGGGCCAGCTGGGTCGGCGCACCGACCTCGGGATCGACCGCGCCGACCGGCCGGAACTCGACCTGATACCCGTACGTCGCCGCCACGTCGCGCGCCCAGCCCTCGAACTCGGCGCGAGTCCACTCGAACCGGTGGTCGGGATGCCGGAACCTGCCGGCGGGCAGCGACGGGAAGCGGACGTTGTACTCGCAGTTCGGCGTGGTCATCACGACGGCGCCCGGGCGCGCGGCCCGGAAGATCGACTGGGCCAGCGCGGGCAGCCGCGGTGGGTCGACGTGTTCGACGACCTCCATCAGCACAACCGCATCCAGGCCGGCGAGCCGCTCGTCGGCGTACGTCACCGAGGACTGCAGGAACTTCAGCCGGTCCCGCTGCCGGTCCGGCAGGTCGTCGTAGTGCAGCCGCCTCTTGGCGGCGACCATCGCCCGTACCGAAACGTCCGTGGCGATCAGCTCGCCGATCATCGGGTCCTTGAGCAGCTCGCCGACGAGGGCACCCTCGCCACAGCCGATGTCCGCGATCCGTCGCGCGCCGAGCTCTCGCAGTACGGCGGCGACAGTGGCGCGCCGCTCGATCGCCAGCGAAACCGTGCCTTCGTCCGGCGATTCCTCGACCAGCTCCTGACCGTCGGCCTCGGCGAGCCGTTCCAGGGCGGCGTCCGAAAGGTAGCGCCGGTGCGCGAGGTAGCGACGGGAGATCAGTTCCTTCTCGGGGTGTTCGGCGAGCCAGCCTTCACCCGCCCGGACGAGCTTGTCCACTTCGTCCGATCCGACCCAATAGTGCTTGGCGTCGTCGAGCACCGGGAGCATCACGTACAGGTGGTTCAGCGCTTCGGCCAGTCGTAGTACGCCGGTGAGGCGCAGGTCGACGTACCGCGAGTCACCCCACGCCGGGATCTCCGGATCGAGCGGCACCGGGCGGGCGTCGACGGTCCACCCGAGCGGCGCGAACAACCGTTGCGCCAGGTCGCCGCCGCCGTTGCACGGCAGCGCCGGGACGTGGATCTCCAGCGGGATCGCCCGCGCCGCGAGCTCCGGCCGGGCGTCGCAGCGGCCGTTCATCGCGGTCCGGAACAGCTTTCCGATGGCCACCGCGAGCAGGCTCGACGCGGCGTACGGGCGGTCGTTGACGTACTGGCCGAGCGTGAATCCTTCGGCGGCCTTGCCGCGACCGGCCTTCACCAGGCCGATCGGGTCGATCTCCAGCAGGACGGCCGCCGTACAGCGTTCCGCGGTCGCCTCGGGGTAGAACACATGGGCCGATCCGCCCGTGACGTCGATCACCTGCGGCCGCGCCGGGTTCTTGTGCAACAGGAACCCGAAGTCGCTCGCCGGGACGCCGACGCCGGCCAGATCGGTACCGAGGGTGAGGAACACCTGCAGTATTCGATCACGGCTCGATCATTGAGACACGCGGTTTGAGGGCTGGCGTGTTCGGGCAGATTCGATCTAGCTTGTTGTGAGAAGATGAGTCGCTACAGACCGTCCTTCCCCGCTGACACTCTGTACACGTCCCCGGTTTGTGGCGAAAGCCCACCCACGTCGCAACGGGGAAAGGATCATGGCAACTCATTCACGCCCCGCGGGGTGTCGCCGGTGAAACCTCAGACCTTCGAACTCGTCCGTTACACCGACATCAGCGGGGTTTCCGGGACCGGTGTCGTCGCCGAAGGATGTGTCTTCACCGACGGTTCGGTCGCGCTCCGCTGGCACGGACCGAATCCGTCGACGGCCGTCTGGCCGGACCTTGACTCCATCGTCGCCGTCCACGGCCACAGCGGTGCCACCGTGGTGCGCTGGCTGGACATCTCCGAGATGGAACCGGTCCCCGGCACCGACCTACTGCCCGGCGAACTGACCCACATCCTGGCGACCGGCCGGCATACCCACGAGCCGACGGCCGCGTCGGCCTGAACCACAGCACCCGCACGCGTCAGGGGGTCAGGCCCGTGAGGGCGAAGAACTCCTGACGCGAGCTGGGGTTGTTCCGGAGTACGCCGTGCAGCGCCGACGTGACCGTCCGCGAACCCATCGCACGGACGCCCCGCAGCGACATGCACTGGTGCTCGGCCTCGATCACGACGCCGACACCCTTCGGGTCCAAGTGGTCCTGCAGCCAATCGGCGACCTGCTTGGTCAGCCGCTCCTGGACCTGGAAGTCGCGGGCGAACAGCTCCACCACCCGGGCCAGCTTCGACAGCCCGAGGATCCGGTCGCCCGGCAGGTACCCGACATGGGCGACGCCCTCGAACGGCAGCAGGTGGTGCTCGCACAGCGACTGCACCGGGATGTCCTTGGCCAGGACGAGTTCGTCGTACCCCTCGTCGTTCGGGAAGGTGGTGAGCTCGAACTCGCGCGGGGTGAGCATCTCGGCGTACGCGTTCGCGACCCGGCGCGGGGTGTCCGCGAGGTGCGTGCTCTGCGGATCCCGCCCGAGGGCGGTCAGCAGGTCCGCGACGGCGCGCTCCGCGGCGGGAAGATCGATCTCCTCCCGGCGGGCGACGATATGGAGGGGGACGGACTCGAGGTCGGCCGAGATCGCCATCTGCACACTCCCTGAGAAATCAACGAACAGCCATCATACTGTTTGTCCAACCGATGTTGTCGATAGAATCATTCCGTGGACATCTCCTGGGACGCGTCTCTTCAGGCGATCGCCGTGCTGGAGGAGCCGACCCGGCGGCGCCTCTACGAGTACGTCGCGGGCGCCCCGGCCGCGGTCAGCCGGGACGACGCCGCGACCGCCCTCGGCATCCCGCGGACCACGGCCGCGTTCCATCTGGACCGGCTGACCGAGGAGGGCCTGCTCGACACCTGCTACGAGCGCCGGACCGGACGCACAGGGCCCGGCGCGGGTCGGCCCGCCAAGCTGTACCACCGCTCCGAGCGCGAGATCGAGATCAGCCTCCCCGAACGCCAGTACGCCGTCGCGGGCCATCTGCTCGCCGCGGCGATCCAGGACGCCGAAACCACTGGCCGCACGCCACGAGAAGCCGTCAACCGCCGGGCAAAGGAGTACGGCGAAACGCTCGCCCGCACCGCCGAAGCCCGCGGAGAGCAACTGGAGCAGGTCCTCGAGGCGCACGGGTTCGAGCCTCGGGTGGAGGGGGGCCGGATCGCGTTGGGGAACTGTCCGTTTCGGCGGTTGGCGAAGGAGCATCCGCAATTGGTCTGCGGGATGAACCTGCATCTGGTCGCCGGCCTGCTGACCGGCCTCGACTCCCCGTTCCGAGCGGAACTCGCCCCCACAGCCGGCCACTGCTGCGTCCGGATCAGCGGACCTGCACCACTCACCAACCCCGCGAACGGCAGCCGGCCGAACGACCGCTGAGCGCGAGGCCCTGCGCGGACGCCCGCTTGGTGAGTGCTGGAGATCCGCCCAGGTCAAGCCGTGCCGTGGCGGTCCCGACAACTAAGCTCGACCCGTGGCGAAGGCTAAGCAGGCGCAGGGCACTCCGGCGACGGTCGCGTTGACGAAGGCGAAGGTCGCGTTCACGACGCACACCTACGAACACGACCCGGCGGCCAAGTCGTACGGGCTGGAGGCCGCCGAGGCGCTCGGGCTGGCGCCGGAGCAGGTGTTCAAGACCCTGCTCGTCGAGGTCGACGGGAAGCTCGCCGTCGGCGTCGTACCGGTCGGGAAGCAGCTCGACCTGAAGGCGATCGCGGCCGCGGCTGGTGGCAAGAAGGCGGTGATGGCCGACCCGGCCGCCGCCGAACGCAGCACCGGGTACGTCGTCGGCGGGATCAGCCCGATCGGCCAGAAGCGCACGTTGCCGACGGTCGTCGACAACACCGCCACCGAGCACCCGACGGTCTACGTCTCGGGCGGCCGGCGCGGTCTCGACATCGGCCTGTCCCCCGACGCGCTGATCTCCGTGACCCGGGCGCGAACGGCGGCCATCGCCCGCTGACAGCCGACGCGCACGCCGGGGCCGGCCTCAGGCGAGCAGTCTGCGTAGCGCGGTCGGAGTGTGTCCGAAGTGTTCGCGCATGGTTCGGCACAGGTGGGCTTGATCGGCGAAGCCGAGGTCGGCAGCGAGCACGGCAAGGCCCGGTTCGCCGCCCTCCAGCCGGTCCAGTGCGCGGGCTACGCGGACTCGGTTGCGGTAGCGGGTGAGCGAGACCCCGAGTTCGCGGGTGAAGGCCCGGCTGAGACGGTAGGGCGAGACGTCCAGCAGTTGAGCAAGCGGAATCAACCCCGTCGCGGCAGGGTGACCATCGCTGATCACGCCGCGGGCGTGCGCTACCAGCGCCCGGTCACCGGCGCCGGCGGGGTCGCCGTCCGGAATGGTCGTGGTCACTACCTGCCGGACGACCTCCGCCACCAGGCCCAGCAGTCCTTCGACCGCCGCGTAGTCGGTGTCAGCGGCGCGAGCGGCGGCCACGAGTTGCCGATGGGCGAGCTCGAGGCTGCCCTGCACGTACACTGACGAGCCGACGAGCCGTGGCGCCTCGCCGGCCAAAGACCGCCAGAGCGCGGATGTCAGGCTGATCGAGGTGCACCTGTCGCCACCAGCGGGATGAGCGAACTGCTCCTCCTCACCGGGCAGGCCGAGGTAGCCGACGGTGTGGTCGAGGTCCGCGCAGACGCCGCGGACGCGCCGGCGGAACCCGCCCTGGCGCACGAACACGAGCCGCACGTCCTCGCGCGGCTCCTCACTCGTCCAGCCGCGATGATCGTCTCGACAGTCCACCGCCGTGACGGTGAAGTCCGGACTGGTAGCGAGGTCGGCGAAGGCGAGCACCTCCGGATGCTATGCGGTGGGTCCGACAGTCCCGCAAGGATCTTCAAGACCGGGGGCCGGCTTCGGTGCAGGCTTGTCGCATCGAACCTCGAGCACAGTGACCACAGGTAGGAGCCATGGCGTCCATCAGCAAAGAAATCGTGATCGAGTCCAGTGCCGAGGAGGTGTGGGAGGTGATCGGCGACTTCACCGGCGGTCCGTCGCGGATGGCGCCGGGATTCGTGCAGGACACCCAGGTCGAGGCCGACTGCCGGATCGTCACCTTCACCGACGGCACTGTGGTCCGGGAACGACGGGTCAGCGTCGACGACGACGCGCGCCGGATCGTCTACACGGTTGTCGACGGCAACGTTCGGCCGGAGCACGACAACGCGTCCATGCAGGTTGTCGCCGACGCCGAGCGGCGGTGCCGACTGGTGTGGATCCGCGACGTGCTGCCCGACGAACTGGCCACGCCGATGGCCGACGCGATGACGCACGGCCTGAGCGTGATCAAACGGACCCTTGGCGACGCCCGCGATCCGCAGGAGGGATCGCGGGCGCGTGATGTCCCCGACCGGACCTAGCTCTGGCCGCGCCGGGCGAGCGTCGCGTCGCGGAGCTTCTCCAGCACCGCGACGGTGGTGTCCCAGCCCATGCAGGCGTCGGTGATCGACTGGCCGTAGGTCAGCTCCCGGGTCGGGTCGAGTTCCTGGCGGCCTTCCTGCAGGAACGACTCCAGCATCACGCCGACGATCGCCTTGTTGCCGGCCGCAACCTGCGCGCCGATCTGCTCGGCGACGACCGGCTGCCGGCGGTGGTCCTTGCGGCTGTTGCCGTGGCTGGCGTCGACGACGACCCGCTCGGGCAGGCCCGCCGTGCGGAGCAGCTCGACGGCACCGGCGACGGACTCCGCGTCGTAGTTCGGGCCGCCGTCCGAGCCACGCAGTACCAGGTGGCAGTCCGGGTTGCCGCGGGTGTGCAGGATCGCAGGGGCGCCGTCGTGGTCGATACCGGTGAAGACGTGCGGTACGGCGGCGGCCTTGATGGCGTCGACCGCGGTGGCGATCGAACCGTCGGGGCGGTTCTTCATCCCGATCGGCATCGACAGACCGGAGGACAACTGGCGGTGCACCTGGCTCTCGACGGTCCGCGCACCGATCGCACCCCACCCGACGGTGTCGGCGATGTACTGCGGGGTGATCGGGTCGAGGAACTCGCAGCCGACCGGGAGACCGAGTTCGGTGACCTGCACGAGGAGCTGCCGGGCGATCCGGAGCCCGCGGTTCACGTCACCGGAGCCGTCCAGGCCGGGGTCGTTGATCAGCCCCTTCCATCCGAGGGTCGAGCGCGGCTTCTCGAAGTACACCCGCATCACGACCAGGAGGCCGTCGGACAGGCGCTCGGCGACCGGCCGGAGGCGTCCGGCGTACTCGAGGGCGGCGTCGGCGTCGTGCACCGAGCACGGACCGACCACGACCACGAGCCGGTCGTCGACGCCGTTCAGTACGTCGGCCACGGCCTGCCGGCCGTCGGCGACGGTCCGGGCCAGGTCGTCACCGAGCGGGAACTCGTCGTGCAGCGCCTGCGGGGTGACCAACGGGACGGTCTTCTCGATCCGTCGGTCGACGACGCGCGTCTGTTCGCTCGGTCGGGGAAGGGTGTTCATGGGGGACCTTTCCGCCGGTCGCCACGAAGCGTCGCAGTCAGCCGGCTGGGAACGAGAAAAGGCAAGGACGGATGTCCTTGCCTTCGTGCCGGCTCTGGTGTCTGCGGTGGGCGTCAGCGATCGGCTGAGTCGCCCGGCACCAAGGCCGGCCACTCAAAAAATCGCCAATAGCTGCGCTTCACGGGACCGACAATAGCACCCAGGAACATCCGCCCCGGAGTAACCATCGGCGGTGTGGGCTCGTTGAGGGCTGCAAGACGGGTCGAGACATCGGGGAGTGCTGCAGGTGGTGAGGCCGCGGACCTTTGAGTTGGTGCGGTACCGGGATCCCAGTGGGGTGTCGGGGACCGGCGTGGTGGCGGAGGGGTGTGAGTTCACCGACGGATCGGTGGCCCTGCGCTGGCGCGGCGACAACCCGGCGACAGCCGTCTGGCCGAACGTCGAGGCGATCCTCGCCGTGCACGGCCACCAGGGCGCGACCGAGATCCGCTGGCTCGACGCGCAGGCCGCGCCGACCGCGCCGCGGGCCGGTCTCGACAACCTCTTCGACGAGCTGCACCAGATCCGCCCGTCCGCGGTCACCGACCCGCTCGCACCGCCCGGTCACCCGCGCGGATGGGCGGCGGCCCGGCATCTCCGGTAGAACATGCCCGTGACGCAGATCTACCTGGTCCGGCACGGTGAGCCGGACTACGCGCCGATCGATTCCCGGGGCTGGCCGGGAATGGCGGCCGACTCCGCCCCCCTCACCGCCGTCGGGATGAAGCAGGCCGAAGACCTTGCCGACCTGCTCGGCGGCATCCGCGCGACGTACCTGGTCAGCTCGCCGTTCACGCGAGCCCTGCACAGCGCCGCGATCATCGGCCACCGGCTGGCCCTCGGCGTGAAGGTCGACCACGACCTGCGCGACTGGCTGCCGGACCACCACGGGCTCTGGCGCGGCGCCGCCGACGTCCGCGCGGCGCAGGCCGAGTTCGAGGCGTACGACGGTGAGTGGCCCGACGGCATGCAGCGCCCGTGGGAGCCGCTCTCGCGGGTTCGCGAGCGGGCCCGCGCGGCCCTCGCCCGGCACACCGCGAGCACCGACGGACCGGTCCTGGCGATCACCCATGCGACCGTGATCCGGGCCTTGACGGGCGAGCGGAACACCGCTCACGGGGCGCACGAGTACTACCGCTACGACCCTTCGAACGGCGCCTGAAGCATCTGCACGTGCAGCTGATCATGCATCGCTGAAGTGACTCATGTCACACATGGTGGTGACGTGAACACGCCTGCCGCCTGAAAACGCCCGATCACGGCCCGCGACGGCCCGCGCTGATAACAAATGGCCCGAACTTCGAGACAACAAGGGTTGAACTACGTAAGAGATGAGCATAGTTTTCACCGAGCGCCCGTCCGCGCTCACGGTGAGTCAAGGAGGTTGCCATGTCGAGAGGGATGCCTCGCCTGCCCCGCCCGCTCATGGATCTGTGGGACTGGCAGTCACAAGCTGCTTGCCGGGACGTCAACCCGGAGCTCTTCTTCTCACCCGAGTCGGAGCGTGGCGTTCGCAAACGCGCTCGCGAGATGGTGGCCAAGTCGCTGTGCGGCACGTGCCCGGTGCAGCCGGAGTGCCGGCAGCACGCCCTGTCCGTCGGTGAGCCCTACGGCGTGTGGGGCGGCACCACGGAGTCGGAGCGCGACAACCCCGTTCTCCCGGAGCACCGCAAGTCGGCCTAGCTGTCTCGAGCCTGCGTCAGGCAGTCCCGTCGTCTTCCGTCGGTGAGTCACCGGAGTCCTTCGGCTTCGGCGTGTCCTCGGGGTCCTCGGGCTCCGGTGGCTTCACGGTGGTGCGCGGGTCCCGGTAGCGGTCCAGGGACTTCAGGAAGTCCGGATCGTCGTCGGGCGCCAGCGGCCGGCTGAGCGGCCGCGCCGAGGGTCGTCGTACGACGGGCTCGGTACGCGCACCCTGGGCCCGTGAGATCAGCAGCCAGATGATCGGGCCCGCGAACGGGACGAACACGATCAGGACGATCCACACCAGCTTGGGCAGGTGCGGCACATCCTCGTCGGGTGTCTGGATGCAGGAGAACAGCGCATACACGGTGAGCACGAGGCTGATCAGGAACGGCAGAAATCGAACCACGTTCCAACAGTACGGTGCGGACCCGATCAGCGGGCGGAGGCGGTGAGTCCCCGCGCGCGCAGCACGCTGTTCTCCAGCGGCCGGAAGACCAGCAGCTCGATGCCGACGCCGACCACGAAGATCAGCACGATCCCGGCAAACACCATCGAGATGTCCGACAGCGACATGCCGTTGTGCAGGAACTGGCCGAGGCCCTCCCCGAGCTCCGGAGAGGTCGCGATCAGTTCGGCCGCCATCAGCGACCGCCAGGAGAACGCCCAGCCCTGCTTGAGCCCGCCCAGGAACCCGGGCAGGGCCGCGGGCAGCAGGATGTACCGGATGCCGCTCAGCCGGCCGGCCCCGAGTGCCTTGCCGACCCGCGGCAGGATCGGCGGCACCTGGTCGAGCCCGGACACCAGCCCGTTCGCGATCGACGGCACCGCGCCGAGCAGCACCACCCAGTAGATCGCCCGGTCGTTCAGCCCGAACCAGAGGATCGCGGCCGGCACCCACGCCACCGACGGCAGGCTCTGCAGCCCCGAGATCAGCGGCCCGATCCCCCGCCGGACCACCTGGACGTTCGCGATCGCGAGCCCCAGCGGTACGGCGATCACCAGCGAGATCGCGAACCCGATGACGGCGCGGTGCACGGACACCCAGAACAGTTCGAGGATCTTGCCCGTGGTCACCAGCTGCCAGATCTGGCTCCACACGTCGATCGGCGCCGGCAGCTTGAACTCGGGCCAGAACGCCGCCGCCCACAATGCCTGCCAGATCGCCACCAGGACGACGATCGCCCCGACGGGCGGGAGGACGCGGGCGGCGATCCGCCGTACCCGCGATCCTTCGGGGGCGAGGACCGGGGTGTCGAGGGCGTCCAGGCCGGCTTCGACCGAACCTTCGTGGACCTCAAGCTGCGGCATGACTGCTGATCACCTTCCGCAGCGCCGTGTTGATCTCGTCCACTGCGTCGGGTGCGTCCTCGACGTCCCACTCGCGCACGACCCGCCCCGGCCGCGACGACAGCAGTACGACGCGTTGCCCGAGCCGCACCGCCTCTCGGACGTCGTGCGTGACGAAGAGGATCGCCGTACCGGTGGCCTCCCAGATGCGAAGCAGCTCGCCCTGCAGCACGTCGCGCGTGATGGCGTCGAGCGCGGAGAACGGCTCGTCCATCAGCAGCAGTGACGGCTTTCCGGCGTCACCGCTGTCGGTCGTGGACGCCAGCGCACGGGCCAGGGCGACACGCTGGCGCATGCCGCCGGAGAGTTCGTGCGGCCGCTTGTCGCCGACGCCGCCGAGCCGCACGAGCTCCAACAGTTCCGCTGCCTTCGCCCGGCGTTGCCCCTTCGGTACGCCGGCCATTCGCAGCGGCAGCTCGACATTTCCGGCAGCCGTCAGCCACGGCATCAGCGCGGCCTCCTGGAAGACGACGGCCGGACGTGAGGAGTTGATCTCGATGCGTCCGCTGGTCGGCCGGTCCAGACCCGCGACCAGGTTCAGCAGCGTCGTCTTGCCGCAGCCGGACGCACCGAGCAGGCAGACGAACTCCCCCGCACCGACCTCGAGGTCGACACCGTCGAGAGCGACAACCGCTGTGCGGCCGGCGCCGAACGCCTTGCCTACTTGATGAAACCGCACCGGGCTGAGTTGGCCGGGCGGCGCGTCCACGATGGCGGTCATGGGGTCTCCTTACTTACTTGGCGTCCAGGCCGGCGGCGTCGACCGTCGGCTTGCCTGCCTTGCCGAGTACCTCGTTGAGCGGCCCCAGGTCCGCGAAGCCGGCCACCGCCGGCGCTTCCTTCGCGATCCCCGCGGTGACCTGGTCCTTGGCCAGCTGCGGGAACGTGGACGCGATCGGGTCCGCGGTGATCTGGATGTGCTCGAAGGCGCGGTCGATGACGGCGGGCTTGAGCGCCTTGCCGGTCGCGGCCTTCAACTGGTCGTTCACCACGGTCTTCGCGTCGGCGGTGTTCGCCGTACTGAAGTCGATCGCCGCGACCAGGCCGGACAGCAGCGCCTTCACCGTCTCCGGGTGCTCCTTCAGGAACTGCGTCCGGACGATCAGGACGGTGGTCGGGAACTTCCCGTCCGGCCACAGCGACGCCTCGTCGAGCAGCACCTTCGCGCCGGCGTCCAGGACCAGCCGCGACGACCACGGTTCGGGCAGCCACGCCGCGTCCACGTCACCCTTCTTGAACGCGTCGAGGGTCTGCGCGTTCTCCAGGTTCGTCACCTTGACCTTGCCGGTCAGGTTCTTCTCGGCGAGCCACTTCTTCAGCGACACGTCCTGGGTGTTGCCGAGCTGCGGCGTGACGACGGTCTTGCCGATCAGGTCCTCGGGCTTGGTGATCGTCGGCTTCACCACGAGCTGCGCGCCGCCGGACGTCGTACCGGCGATCAGCCGGACCGCTTCACCGTTGGACTTCGCGTAGGCGTTGATGGCGGGGCCGGAGCCGATGAAGGACGCGTCCAGCGAGCCGCCGAGCAGTGCGCCGACGGCCTCGGGGCCGGCGTTGAACTTGGTCGGCACCAGCTTGGTGCTGCCGAGCTCCTTGGTGAACAGGCCGTTGCCGAGTCCGACCAGCGCGGCGGCGTGGGTGACGTTCGGGAAGTACCCGAGCCGCAGCTCGGTGGCGGGACCCTTGTCGGTCGATGCAGCGGCGGTGTCGTCGCTGCCCCCGGCGCGCGAGCAGCCCGCGGCGGCGACGGTCAGTGCGACAGCGGCGGCGAGCAGGCGGAACGGACGGATGGCGGAGATACTCACAGGTTTGCCTTTGTCTTGAAGGACTTCGAGGAAGGAGAAGCTCAGGAAACGGGCTCGAGCTCGCGCTCGTCGACGAGCGGCTCCGATGCGGTACGCCGAGCCGCGGTGCGGACGCCGTACGTGACGATCGCGGCCCACCCGAGGACGAGCCCGGCGTAAGCGGCGTACCGCAGGCCCGTGGTGACGTCGAGACCGTTCAGGACCGTGCGGGCGTTGGTCAGGACCAGCACGAGACCGACGCCGACACCCAGCCAACGGGTGGCGAGGCGGGACACCAGCCAGGCGGCCAGCGGCGCGGCGATCACACCGCCGATCAGCAGCGCGGCGACGATGCCGAATGGCAGGTGCTTGCCGCCGAGGCCGAACAGGAAGCCGAGGCTCGCGGCGATCGACACTCCGAACTCGGCGGCGTTCACCGAACCGACCGCGCGCCGCGGCGCCAGCTTGCCGCTGGACAGCAGCGCGGAGTTCGCGACCGGGCCCCAGCCGCCACCACCGGTGGCGTCGATGAAGCCGGCCACCAGACCGAGCGGCCCGAGGAACTTGCCCGCCGGACGGCCCTCGATCACCGCACGGACCTTCCCGGTGCCGAAGCGGACCAGGATGTAGACGCCGAGTAGGAGCAGCAGTCCGGCGACCCACAGCGATGCCGACTCGGTCGACAGGCTGGACAGGAACGTCGCACCGGCGAACGCCCCGACCGCGCCGGGCGCACCGATGAGCGCGACGACGCGCCAGTCGACGTTGCCGAACCGCCAGTGCGACAGGCCGGAAGCCAGCGTGGTGCCGACCTCGGCCAGATGGACCGAGGCGGAGGCGACGGCCGGGCTGATCCCGGTGATCAGCAGGGCGGTACTGGCGGTGACGCCGTACGCCATGCCGAGGGTGCCGTCGACGAGTTGGGCGATCGAGCCCAGCAACGCGATCAGGATGAGACGACGCACAGAACTGCTCCTACGGGTCGGAAGGAGTCGGGCGGTGTCGAGGGAACGACGCCGGGGTCAACAACCCGAGGAGTTCACGCGCAGCAGATCGACGTGCCGGCGCCGCGTGAGGGCGTCTCCGGGCGCGTTCGCGACGATCTGCATAGGACCATGAAAGCGGACAAAGTCGAGCAAGATGCTCAGGTTTCAGCATCTGGACCTGTCAATCACCAACCGAGACCGGCGATCATTTGTGATCATCGTCCGGTTCTGGTCAGAAGGTTGATCGCGCTCGGCGCGCGTACCTAGGGTCCTAACCGTGCTGACACCTCGATCTCTCCAGACCGAGTACGCCGTCCGACCGATCGGCGTCGACATCCCCAAGCCCCGGTTCAGCTGGGTCGCCGACGCCTCCGGGTACGGCGCGACGCAGACGGCGTACCAGATCCTGGTCGCCTCGGCGCCGGAGTTGCTGACGGCCGAGCAGGCCGACGTGTGGGAGTCGGGGAGGATCGACTCGGCGCGGACCTTCGGGATCGAGTACGACGGCCCCGCCGCGGCGCGGACCCGGTACCACTGGACCGTCCGGCTGTGGGACGGCGACGACCAGGCCGGTGAGTGGGCTGCACCGGAATTCTTCGAGACCGGTCTGCTCGAGGAGGGTTTCGGGAGCGCGCAGTGGATCGGCGGCACGACCGACAGCGCTCCCCTGCTGCGCCGCGCGTTCACCGTCGACGGGACCGTTCGGCGCGCGCGGCTCTACTCGAGCGGCCTCGGGTACGCCGACCTGCGACTCAACGGGCACGCGGTGAGTGACGCCGTACTCGACCCTGGTTTCACCGCCTACGACCGCACTGTTCTCTATACGACGCACGACGTGACCGACCTACTGCAGTCCGGCGACAACGTCGTCGGCGCCGAGCTCGGCCGCGGATTCTTCGGCATGACCTCGGTGAACGTCTGGCGCTGGCACGACACGCCGTGGACCGCCGACCCGCGGCTGATCGCTCGCCTGGTCGTCGAGTACGACGACGGTCGCGTGGCCGAGGTGGTCACCGACGAGTCGTGGCGCATCACCGGCGGACCGACGCTGTCCGACTCGCTGTACCTCGGCGAGACGTACGACGCCCGCCGCGCACTCCCCGGCTGGGACGCCGCCGGCTTCGACGACTCGAGCTGGTCACCGGCGAGCCTCGTCGAGGCGCCGCGCGGGACGATGAGGGCTCAGGCGCACGAGCCGATCCGGGTGATCGAGACCGTCGACCCGGTCGAGGTCACCGAGGTGCGACCAGGTGTGTGGATCGCTGACTTCGGGCGGACGGTCGCCGGGTGGACGCGGTTGTCGGTGACGGCCGCGGCCGGGACGACCGTCAGTCTCACCCACGGCGAGACGGTTGCTGACGGCAACGTTGCTGCGTGGAACGTGCATGTTGACGGCGACCGGATCCAGCGCGACGAGTACATCGCGGCCGGCACCGGCGTGGAGACCTGGGAGCCGAAGTTTTCGTACAAGGGCTTCCGGTACGTGCAGATCGAGGGCGCGCCGGCCGACGTCCGGATGCGGGTCGTGAACTCGGACGTCCCGTCGGTGACCCGGTTCAGCTCGACGCAGGCGCCGTACGAACAGTACGAGCGGGCGATGCGGCGGACGATCCTCAGCAACCTGCACGGGATCCCGACGGACACCCCGTACTTCGAGAAGAACGGCTGGACCGGGGACGCGCAGGTCGGGGCGCCGACGATGCTCGCGACCCTCGGCCTCGCGCGGTTCTTCACCAAGTGGCTCGGCGACATCCGCGACAGCCAGGCGGAGTCGGGGCAGCTGCCGGTGATCGTGCCGTCGAGCGGCTGGGGTTTCACCGACCTCTCCCCCGCGACCGAGTGGCCGACCGTCTACCCGTTCCTGCTCCGCGAGATGTACCGCTGGTACGGCGACGAGCGGCTGCTCCGCGAGCACTGGGACGCCCTCACCCGCTACCTCGCCTGGGAACTCGACCGCGTCGAGGACGGACTGTCGGTGAGCGTCCTCGGCGACTGGCTGCCGCCCGGTTTCGGCAGCGGCCCGGCCCCGGAGGACCGGCGCCTGACGGGTACGGCGTACCTCTACCGGGCGCTCGTCGTCGCGGCAGAGATCGGCGATGTGATTGGACAGCCCAACGAGTACCGCAAGGCTGCGCAGGAACTCGCGGACGGGCTGAACCGGGCGTTCCTGGATCGCACCGAAGGCCGCTACCGCACCGAGAAGGACCCGGACTACCGGCAGACGTCCAACGCCGTGCCGCTGGCGTTCGGGATCGTCCCCGAGGACATGGTCGATCGCGTCGCGGCCAATCTCGCCGCGGACGTCGAGGCGCGCGGGTTCCACCTCAACACCGGCTGCCTGGGCGTCGGCGTCCTGCTGCCGGTGCTCACCGAACACGGGTACGGCGACGTGGCGACGAAGGTCGCGCTGCAGCGGACCTTCCCGAGTTGGGGGTACTGGTTCGAGCTCGGCGCGGACACCATGTGGGAGAAGTGGGAGGACGACTCGCGGTCGCGAAACCACTACTTCCAGGGCACGGTCGTGCAGTGGATCTTCGAGAACGTCACGGGCCTGCGGGTGATCGACGCGGGCGCCGAGCGGATCGTGATCCGGCCCGACGCGCGCGCCGAGGTGAACTCGGCGAGCATCCGCACCGAGACGATCCGCGGCCGGGTGTCGGTGTCCTGGAAGCAGAACGGCCGGGTGCTCTCGCTGGAGGTACAGGTCCCGGTCGGTACGATCGCCGAGGTACATGTCCCGTCCGAGGCGGCCGAGCACGTGGAGGCCGTACCGCGATCGTTCGCCGACGCGCCGGCGTACCGGGATGGCTACGCCGTCTACACCGTCGGCGCCGGGCAGTGGGCGTTCACGAGCCGGTCGGCGTGACCTTGCGGTAGATGAGGTCGCGGACCTCGCGACCCTCGGCCTGCGCGCGGGACTCGAACTTGGTGACCGGCCGCCATTCGGGCCGCGGGGCCCAGCCGTCGTACTGGTTCCGCAGCGACGGCTCGGCCTCGCAGACCTCGAGCATCCGGTCCGCGTAGTCCGCCCAGTCCGTTGCCAGGTGCAACGTCCCGCCGGGCTCGAGCCGCGACGTGATCAGCCCGACGAACGGCAGTGTGACCAGCCGGCGCTTGTGGTGCCGCTTCTTCGGCCACGGGTCCGGGAAGTAGATGCGCACGCCGGCCAGCGCGCCGGGAGCGACGTGGTCGCGGAGGAAGTCCAGTGCGTCGCCCTGCAGCAGGCGGACATTGTCGAGGTCGTACTTCTCCACCCACAGCATCAGCTGGCCGAGACCGGCCGGGTAGACCTCGGCGGCGACGTGGTTCACGTCCGGTGCGGCGACGGCGAGCTGGGCGGTCGCCTCACCCATCCCGGAGCCGATCTCCAGCACGGTCGGCGCGCTCCGCCCGAACCACTCGCTCAGGTCCAGCTCACCCGGCGGCAGGTCCTCCTGCGTCCGGCCGAGCTCCGCCCAGCGCGTCGCCCAGACCCGCTTCTGTCCCACCGTCATCCGCACACTGCGCCGGACGGTGCTGAAGACACCCGCCTGCCTGACCTGATCCACAGCTTCCACCAGCAGGAGTGTATTCGGTCGCGCCTGGCGACCTAGTCGTCCCAGAACAGCCGTGCCACTGTGTTGCTCGCGCGGCGGGTGGTGCGCAGGTAGTCGTCGGAGAACCGGCCGGACTCGCCGGGCGGGTAGCCGCAGATGTGCGCGACCGCGGCGAGGTCCCGGGGATCCTGCGGCAACGAGTCGCTCGCCCGGCCGCGGACCAGCATGATCGCGTTCCGGATCCGGCTGGCCAGCTCCCAGGCGGCGCTCAACGTGTCCGCCTCGGTCGGGTCGACGAGGCCGGCGTCCACGCCGGCCCGCAGCGCCGCCAGCGTCCGCGTCGTCTTCAGGCTCGGGACCCGGTGCGCCTCCCGCAACTGGAGGAGCTGGACAGTCCACTCGATGTCGGCCAGACCGCCGCGGCCGAGCTTCGTGTGCGTGCTCGGATCGGCGCCACGGGGCAACCGCTCGGCGTCGACCCGCGCCTTGATCCGCCGGATCTCCCGCACGTCGCGCTCGCTGATCCCGTGCTCCGGATAGCGCAGCGGGTCGATCAGGTCACGGAACGACTGACACAGGTCCGCGTCGCCGCACAACGGGTCCGCCCGCAGGAGCGCCTGCGCCTCCCACACCGCCGACCAGCGCGCGTAGTACTGCGCGTACGACGCCAGCGTCCGGACCAGCGGACCCTGCCGTCCCTCGGGCCGTAGGTCCGCGTCGATCGCGACCGCCGGATCTGCACCGGGCAGCGCCAGCATCCGTCGCAGCTCGGTCGCCGCCTGGGTCGCGAAGTCCGTCGCCTTCTTCTCGTCCGCGCCCGGGAGCGGGTCGTGCACGAACATCACGTCCGCGTCGCTGCCGTACCCGAGTTCGTGCCCACCGAACCGGCCCATCGCGACGATCGACATCCGGGTCGGCTCCGGTTCGCCCTTCGCGACCGCTTTCCGGGCCACCTCGAGCGCCGTCGTCAAGGTCCCGACCGACACCTTGGTGAGCGACTCGCCGACGGTCTCCACGTCCAGCAGACCGGACAGGTCCGCAGCGGCGATCCGGAACAACTCGCGGCGCCGTACCGCACGGATCGCCGCCACCGCGGCCTCCGGCGCATCCTGACGGCGGGCGGCCGCGGACATCTCCGTGACCAGCGCTTCCTGGGTCCGCGGCGTCAGCTCGCGCTCGTCGGCGAGCATCGCGGTCGCCTCCGGTGCGCGTTGCAGGAGATCGACGGCGTACCGGCCGCTGGCCAGCAGGTGTGCGAGTCGCTCGGCCGACGCGCCCTCGTCGCGCAACTGGCGCAGGTACCACGGGGTCGAACCGAGCGCGTCCGAGATCGTGCGGAACGCGAGCAGGCCGGCGTCCGGCGCGGGCGACTCGGCGAACCACCCGAGCATCGCCGGCAGCAACGCCTTCTGGATCGACGACCGCCGCGACACCCCCTCGGACAGGGCCTCGATGTGCCGCAGCGCCGACGCGGGATCGGCGTACCCGAGCGCGGTCAGTCGTTGCTTCGCCGCCTCCGGTGTCAGCCGCACCTCGCCGCCCGGGATCCGCGCGACCGCCGCGAGCAGCGGCCGGTAGAACAGCTTCTCGTGCAGCCGCCGCACCTCGAGCGCGTGCTTCTTCCAGGCCGCGGTGAGGTCGGTGACCGGGTTCTTGGTGAACCCGAGCGACCGGCCGAGCCGCCGCAGGTCCTCCTCGTCGTCCGGCACCTGATGGGTACGGCGCAGGCGGTACAGCTGGATGCGGTGCTCCATCGACCGCAGGAAGCGGTACGCGTCCGCGAGCACGGCGCCGTCGGTGCGGCCGACGTACCCGTTGTAGGTCAGCGCCTCGAGCGCGACCAGCGTCGTACCGCTGCGGACCGATTCGTCGCTGCGGCCGTGCACGAGCTGCAGCAGCTGTACGGCGAACTCGACATCGCGCAGGCCACCGGGACCGAGCTTCAGCTGCCGGTCGACGTCCGCGGCCGGGATGTGGTCGACGACGCGTCGGCGCATCGCCTGGACGTCGGCGACGAAGCCGTCGCGGTCGGCTGCCGACCACGCCAGCTTGCCGACCTTCTCGGCGTACTCGCGACCCAGCACGGCGTCGCCCGCGACCGGGCGGGCCTTCAGCAACGCCTGGAACTCCCAGGTCTTCGCCCAGCGCTGGTAGTACGCCAGGTGACTGTCGAGGGTGCGGACCAGCGGACCGGACTTGCCTTCCGGACGCAATGCCGCGTCGACCGGCCAGAGCGTGCCCTCGCCGGTGTGCGCCGAACAGATCCGCATCGTGGCCGCCGCCAGCTGGGTCGCGGTCTTCAGCGCCGGTGCCTCGGGTTCACCGTCGTGCGGCTCGGCGACGAACAGGACGTCGACATCGCTGACATAGTTCAGTTCCCGGCCACCACATTTGCCCATGGCAATGATCGCGAGGCGGCAGTCGGCCGCGCCGGGGTGCGCTGCGAAGTACTCGTTGCGGGCGATGTGCAGCGCGGTCTCGAGCGCCCCGCCGGCCAGATCGGCGAGCACTGCGGCGACCTCGTCGACCAGCAGGCCCTCGGCCAGGTCCCGGGCGGCCAGCCGGAGCAGCAGCCGCCGGTACTCGACCCGCAGCGCGTCGACCGGGTTCTCCGCGTCCACCGCGCCGGCGAGCTTCAGTGCCACGTCCTCGAGCGACGGCCGGTTGCCGGTCAGCGCCGGGTCGGCCAGGTCGTACCAGTGCCGCGGGTGCACGCACAGATGCCGCCCGAGCGCCTCGCTCGCGCCGAGGACGAAGACCAGCCGGCGGCGGAAGTCGGCGTCCATCTCGAGCGTGCGGGCGAACGCGGCCACGTCGTACCCGTTCTTGTGCAGCGCCTCCGCCATCCCGCACAAGCCGTGCAGCGCGAGATCCGGGTCGGCCGACTCCGACAGCGTGGTGATCAGTTGCTCGGTCGCCATCGGACTGTGCGAGTCCAGCGCGTCGAGCTCCTCGAGCATCCCCGCCGCCCGCTGCGGGTCCGCGAACCCGAGCCGAACCAGGCGTCCCTCCCACGACCCTCTCCGACCCTCTGCCACCCCCGCAGGCTATCCAACCCGCGCCGGGGGCCGGCGACCGGCCGGTGCGTCCCGAAAGTCTCAACTGGATTGCGGGGAATACACGGTGTCGTGTAGCGGATTCGCTCAGTAGTCGGCATGATGGCGTTCCATGGTCATGATGACGGGGTCGCTCGCCGTGCGAGGCACGGTTGTCTGGTTGACACCCCAGCAGGGCGGGCGAGTGTCCGGACCGCCGGAACCGGACTACGACTACGACTACACGGCGACTGCTTACCTTCCACCACGCACTCCGGAGGACGGCCAGGCCGGGATCGCGGTCAGCCGGTTCGCACCCGGCGCCTGGCGAACGCCCGCCGAGGGGATTCTCGTTCCTCCGAAGGGTCATCGGGCGCAGCAGGTGATCCCGGGATGCATCGTGATCATCACCGAAGGCGTCCGTCCGGTCGGGTTGTTCACCGTAGAGGAGGTGCACGCCCTGGCCGCCGACGGTACGCAGGTGCCCGCGACGACACCGGCGCCCGCGTCGGCTCCGGCGCTGGACGAGGTCACGGGCGCGCCGGAGATTCCGCCGTACCGGCACTCGACGGCTGCTGCTCGGTGGGCCTCGCAGCACTCCTCCGACAGCACTCCCGCTGAGCCGCTCAACGTCTGAACACACTCTGTTGCAATCTGCCTACCCAGTGTTACCTTCAGAAGCGTGCGTCACTGGAAACGAGTTGTCGCAGTCCTCGCCGTCGCCGCGGTAGCACTCCTCGTCGAAGGCTGGGTGGCTCGCGCCCAAGCCGCGCCGACGCTGTTCAAGGGCTGCACGTATACGCGGACCGCGGGCGAGCACGGCCAACCGCCGTACTCGCTGGCGCCGACGCTCGGTCTGGTCAAGGTCACGCTCCGCACGAACCGGGGCGACCTCGTGCTGACCCTCGACCGCGCCAACGCGCCGTGTGCGGTGCACAGCTTCACGCACCTCGCGCTGCGGCGGTTCTTCAACCAGACCCCGTGCCCACGCCACACCCGGGCGATCCTCGAGTGCGGCGTGGGCCGGCCTGGCTACCACTTCGCCGCCGAACTCACCGGCCACGAGACCTACCCGCGCGGCACAGTTGCCCTCAGCAACACCCCTGGTCGCGGCAACTCCAGCGCGTTCTTCATCACGCCTGCGGATGCGCCGCTCTCCCCCACGTCGACCGTTCTCGGCCGAGTTACCACGGGGCAACCGGTGCTGGACCGGCTCACCACGTCCGCGCCCGCCACGCTCCTGGAAGTCCTCATCGGCTGAACTTGAGTGGTTCTGCTCATGTGCGCGAGGTGGTGGCGGCCTGAAGATCTCGGCATGACGAAGAAGATCCAGCCCCAGCAAACCGCCGCCTTCTACGCCCAGGCCGTCGCATCCTTCGGCATCTCGATCACGGCGACGTCGATCGCCCTGGTCTACCTACCGGCCCAGCCCTTGGTACGCGCGTTCCTCGCCCTCGGCCTGCTCTACGTCGTCACGTCCACCGTCGTCCTGTGCAAGGTCGTCCGCGACCGCCAGGAAATCACCGACGTCACCAGCCGAGTGGACCAAGCCCGCCTCGACAAACTCCTCCTCACCGAACACGACCCGTTCAGAGTCGACGGCTGACGCCGCTCACTGCAGAGCGCCGAGATACCTGGCAGGCAGGCGCTCCTCGGACACCCCGGCGTCGCCACGGCGTACCGCATAGGCGGCTGCGTCGGGACGGGAGCTGACGACGTCCCTCAGCCGACCGTTCGTGAAGTGCAAGGCCACGCCGTCCTCGGCTGCATAACCTTCCGGGAACCCGGACTCGACCAAGCCGAGGAACGTGTCGCGCCGCAGCGGCTCGCCGTTGTAGTGCGGGCAGGCGCTGCCGGGCAGGAATCCGAGCCCGTCGGCCAAGGGCCCGCAGCCGTTCACGTCGAACGAGTCCGTCACCGACGCTTCGAACCAGCAGTTCATCCCGGCGCTGATCCCGGCCATCACCACACCAGCGCGATAGGCCTTCTCCAGCGCCACGTCGAGCCCGTGCAGACGCCAGATCGCCAGCAGGTTCGCGGTGTTGCCACCACCGACGTACACGACATCCTGTTCCAGCACGAAGGCGTCGAGATCGGCCACCGACCGCTTGAACAGCGACAGCACCGTCGCCTCCGCCCGCTCCGGCCCGAACGCTGCCAGGAACCGGTCGCCGTACCCCTCGGAGTCCCCACTCGCAGTCGGAACAAAACAGACGCGGGGCTTGCGGTCCGTCGGCACCAGCGAGAGCAGGTAGTCGTCGAGCAACGCGTTGTCAGGCTCCATCGAGAACCCGCCACCACCCAACGCGACAACCTGAGAATCAACCACCGAACCTCCCATCGACTCGTGGCAAAAGGCTTGCACCCCGAACCGCGAGTCGTGAAGAACGGCGGGGTTCCTCAGCCAGAATCCACGACTCGCCGGACAAGCATCTCTTCGGGGCCGCGTTCTGCTCCGGGCACTTTGCGGAGTTCACCTCTCAGAGTGCCCGTTGACCCCTCGTATACCGGTGGCGAACCGGCCAGATTAGGGGTTCACCACCGAACTGACACCGCGTTCCCGAGGCGCGGGGCTGGTGGCTACGACCCGAACGTTCCTTGGTGAGGCACTACAGGACGGGGAGGAGTTTGTTGAGTTCGAAGGGGGTTACCTGGCGGCGGTAGTCCTGCCATTCGGCGCGCTTGTTGCGGAGGAAGAAGTCGAAGACGTGTTCGCCGAGGGTTTCGGCGACGAGTTCGCTGTCCTCCATCGCGCTGATGGCTTCGGCGAGGCTGCCGGGGAGCGGCTTGATGCCGAGGGCCTTGCGTTCGCGGGCGGTGAGCGACCAGATGTCCTCCTCGACCTCGGCCGGCAGCTCGTAGCCTTCCTCGATCCCCTTGAGGCCGGCGGCGAGCATCAGCGCGAAGGCGAGGTAAGGGTTGGCCGCCGAGTCCAGTGACCGGAACTCGACGCGACTCGACTGCCCCTTGTGCGGCTTGTACATCGGCACCCGCACCAGGGCGGACCGGTTGTTGTGACCCCACGAGACGAACGACGGCGCCTCGTCGCCGACGGCCAGCCGCTTGTAGGAGTTCACCCACTGGTTGGTGACCGCGGTGATCTCGGCCGCGTGCTGCAGCAGCCCGGCGATGAACGCCCGTCCGGTCTTCGACAGCTGGTACTGCGCCCCGCCCTCGAAGAACGCGTTCCGGTCACCCTCGAACAGCGACATGTGCGTGTGCATCCCGGAGCCCGGCTGGTCCGACAACGGCTTCGGCATGAACGACGCGTAGATGCCCTGCGACAGCGCCACCTCCTTCACCACGACGCGGAACGTCATGATGTTGTCGGCGGTCGACAGTGCGTCGGCGTACCGCAGGTCGATCTCCTGCTGGCCGGGACCGCCCTCGTGGTGGCTGAACTCGACCGAGATCCCCATCGACTCGAGCATCGTGATCGCCTCGCGGCGGAAGTCGTTGCCGATGCCCTGCGGCGTGTGGTCGAAGTACCCCGAGGAGTCGACCGGCTCCGGCGTCGTGCCGGGCGCGCCGGTCAGCGAGCGGAACAGGTAGAACTCGATCTCAGGGTGCGTGTAGAAGGTGAAGCCGAGGTCGGCCGCCTTCGACAGCGTCCGCTTCAGCACGTGCCGCGGGTCGGCGAACGAGGCGGAGCCGTCCGGCATGTTGATGTCGCAGAACATCCGCGCGGTGCCCATGGTCTCGCCGCGCCACGGCAGGATCTGGAACGTCGACGGGTCCGGCTTGGCGAGCATGTCGGCCTCGGTCACCCGGGCGAACCCCTCGATCGCCGAGCCGTCGAACCCGAGGCCCTCCGCGAACGCGCTCTCCAGCTCCGCCGGCGCCACCGCGACCGACTTCAGGAACCCGAGCACGTCGGTGAACCAGAGCCGCACGAAGCGCACATCGCGCTCCTCCAGCGCGCGCAGCACGAATTCCTGCTGCTTGTCCATCCGGTCCACCTCTCACCCGAGTCTTCGGAACTTCTCACAGTGTGCCCCGCCCTTGTTAAGCAGACGTTACGTGCCAGGGCGGACATCGTGGCGATCAGGGCCTAGCGTGTCCCTTTGTGCAGACGATCTTCCACGCCGCCCTGATCGTGGCGGCGGTCCTCTGCCTCAGCGACCTGATCGTCAGTACGGCGCGCTTCGTGCAGTCGCTGCGGCACCGGCGACCGGCCGAGCGGGACGTACTGGGTCGCCGCTGGCTCCCGATCCCCGAACTCGGGTTCGGGATGTGCGCGTTCTGCTGCCCGGGCCTGGTCACGCTCGGGCTGACGCATCACAACGCCGACAACCTGCCGACCCGGCAGATCCTGCTCGCCGCTTTGGTCTTCGGGTACGCCGGTGCCGTGCTGTCCCGCGTCGTCCGGACCCCGGGACCCGGCGGCCGCCGGTTCAAGCTACGCGCCGGCCTGCTGCTCGGCCTGCCGGCCGTGTTCGGCCTGGTCTTCGGCCTCTCGGGCATCGCGGTCTGAGCCCGCCTTCGGCTCCTTGCGGGACCGGTACCAGGGCACGATCCGCTCCAGTGGCGCGAACGCCAGCCAGCAGACCACCGTCGGCAGGAAGTGGATCAGCAGGATCGCGGTGTTCGCGGCGTGGAACCCGATGAAGAAGAGCGCCCCGAGCAACTGCCACCGGCCCTTCAGCCAGAGGATCACCGGCGAGCAGAACTCCCCGATGATGCCGACCCACTGCATCACGTGCAGCACCCACGGATAGTTGAGCAGCCACTCCCCGACCGGGTGCGGCCGCCGGACGATCGCCCAGGTCAGTACGGCGCTCCCGGGCCAGGTCAGCGCCCACCCGGCACTGCGCAGTTTCGCGACCGCGGACAGGAAGTAAGTCGCGATCACGCAGATCTGGATGCACCGGATCGCCCACCCGGCCGCCTCCGAGCGGGTCTGATCGCCGTACGACGAGAGTCCGCGTCGCGCCGGGGCGACGGTCGGCAGTACCCACAGTGCGATGACAAGGGCGAGATGGTCGTGGTCGACCTTGCCGTCACTCATCCCGATCAGCACCCACCACGTGAACGCCGGCGCGACGATCCAGCCCGCGATCCGCGGGAAGTAGTTCGTCGCACCGATCAGGCAGGCGACGATCAGCACGATGTAGAGCGCGGTGGTGTTCGCCACCGTCGGCTTCGGGAGGTCGAGGAGCCGGGCCAGCAGCAACGGCTGGTAGAGCCCGGGGTGCTCGCCCTTGTCGCGGGTGTCGCGGACGAACGCGTGCATGTCGAGGATGACGAACAGGTACAGGATCGTGCGCAACCACGCGATCCGCGCCAGGGCGATCGCCGGGGTGAACCAACTGGCCGCCCTCATCGACGCACCTCCCAGGTCGCCAGCACCTGGGACGTGGGCGGTCCTTCGACCCGGCCCTTCACCAACTGGGTGGTGTCCCGGATGAGTTCGAGCTTCACGTACTTCGGCTTGTCCGGGTGCTTACGCGCCCACCCGTCCGCGACCTGCTGGAGCAGCGCCGGGTCCTTCACGATCTCTCCGGCCCGCGCCTCGATCTCGGCCCGCGCCACCCCGGCACCCTCGATGTTCAGCGGTACGTCGACCGTCGTACCGGCGTCCGTCACCGCACTCACCCGGGTGAAGTCGATCGCGGCGTCGTCCGGCACCGACATCGCGTACTGCGACATCGGCCCGAACGGCCAGGCGTCGTCGGAGGCCCGGACCGATCCGTTGATCAGCAGCACGATCCCGGCGACCGCGACGAGGACCCGCATCCCCTTGCCGACCCGCCCTAGCCGGACGGCCCCCGGCCGCTCACCTTCAGTCACGTCCGCCATTACATCATTCTGGTTTGGTGCGCTTGCCGGTAGGGAATTTTCTCAAGTATGACCGCCCCAGAAAATATCCAACGTGCCCGGGTGTCCCGGCGTACCCTGCTCGGCGCGAGCGCCGGCGGCGTACTGCTCGGGGGACTCGCCCTGCCCACAGCAGCGCAGGCCGCCCCGGCGCCGCGCTGCTACACGCGCACCGAATGGTCGGCGCGCCCGCCCAAGTCCGCCACCCAGGTGATCGGCAAGCCCGACCACATCGTCATCCACCACACCGCGAGCGCGAACGTCACCGACTACTCGCTCGCGGCGGCGTACAAGGTCCAGCACTGGATCCAGGACCTGCACATGGACACCAACGGCTGGATCGACATCGGCAACCAGCTCACGATCAGCCGCGGTGGATACCTGATGGAGGGCCGGAGCAAGTCGTTGTCGGCGATCAACAACGGGCAGAACGTGCTCGGCGCGCAGACCGCCAACCAGAACAGCCACACGATCGGCATCGAGCACGAGGGCATCTACGTCACCGAGGACGTGACCACCCCGCTGTTCGACATGTCCGTCCTGACCTGCGCCTGGCTGTGCACGAAGTACGGGCTCGATCCGCACGTGGCGATCGTCGGGCACCGCGACTACAACACCACACAGTGCCCCGGTGACGTGTTCTACGCGCGGCTGCCGGAGTTGCGCGATCGCGTCGCGGCGGTTCTCTTCGGCTGATACGTGACCTTGCGGATCAGGAACGGTAGTCGGCCCGGTGAACCTTCGTCGCTGTTCGATAGGCGCATGTACGACGAGGTCCTCACGCAATGGCAGCGTGGATGGTCGGCGTCGCGAGGGTGGACCGACTACCAGCAGGTGGACGACGTGATCGTCGTCCGGATCGGTGAACCGCAACGACGGATCGAATACATCGCCACGGAGATGCACGCGGCCGCGGCGGCGCATCTCGCGCTGACCGATTGCAACCCGCCCGGTACGTCGTGGCTCACGATCGCGACCGGCGATCCGGAGCGGGTCGCGGGTGAGCTCGTGCCGCTGGAGTTCGTCCGCACCGAGTGGTTGATGTCGATCGCGCTGTCCGACCAGGCGAGCTCGCCGGTGCCCGCGCCGTACAAACTCGAGATCATCACGGCGCCGTCGATCGTCGACGTCCACGTCTACGGGTACGGCGAACTCGCCGCCACCGGCCGGATGTCGCTACTCCACACCGGCGCGGTCGCCGACATGATCCAGACCGACCCGGCCCACCGCCGCCGCGGCCTCGCCCGCGCCGTCATGACCGCCCTCACCGAAACCGCCATCACCCACGGCGCAACCCGAGCCCACCTGGCCGCCTCCCCCGAAGGCCGCCCCCTCTACGAATCCCTCGGCTGGACGACCGTCACCCCTCTACTAGTCGCCCGCACCGCAACAACCTCAGCACCATGAGCCAGATCATCGCGTTCACCGGACTCCCCGGCACCGGCAAGTCGACACTCGCCGAGGCGTTGGCGACCGAGACCGGCGTACCGGCGTTCGCCGGCGACTGGTTACTCGGTGCCCTCAGACCGCACGGGGTACTGGGCGGGCTCGACCGGCCGACGTTTCTCGCGATGTATTACGACCTGCTCGGGACTTTGATCAAACGTCAGCTGATGCTGGGTCAGTCGGCGATCGTGGACTGTCTGGTGAGCGAGGAAGTCGCGGCGCGGTGGGAGGCGCTTGCCGCGGAGTACGGCAGCCGGTTGTTGATCGTCGAATGTGTTTGCCGTGACGAAGGGGTGCATCGGAGCCGGCTCGAAGGGCGGCGGCGTGGGATCCCCGGGTGGCATGAAGTGGGGTGGGATCACGTGCTGCGGATGCGGAGTGAGTATGCGCAGTTGGAGCGCGAGCGGCTGACGGTGGATGCGATGGACCCCCTGGCCGGGAACGTCGATCGGGTGCGTGAGTTCATTCGGCGTTCGTAAGAGGTTGGTGACGGACGTGGGGTCGGGCCGGTCGAACCAGTAATGTGCTCCCGTGCCTCAGCTTCGGGTAGCTCTTGCTCAGCTCAACGTGACCGTGGGTGATATCGACGGGAACAGCGACAAGATCGTCGCGTGGACCCGGAACGCGGTCGAGCGAGGCGCGCATGTGGTCGCGTTCCCCGAGCTCGGGCTGACCGGCTACCCGGTGGAGGACCTGGCGCTGCGGGCCTCGTTCGTGGACGCGTCGCAGGCCAACATCAAGACCCTCGCGCAGCGGCTCGCCGACGAAGGGCTCGGCGACATCGTGGTGATCTGCGGGTACCTCGACCGGGCCGGCGGTACGGCGATGGGCATCGACCGCCTCGGCCGCCCGAAGGGCTCCCCCACCAACTCCGCCGCCGTCATCCACCAGGGTCGCGTGGTGACGAGTGCCGTCAAGCACCACCTGCCGAACTACGGCGTGTTCGACGAGTTCCGGCACTTCGTCCCCGGCAACACCCTGCAGGTCGTCCGGATCCACGGCATCGACGTCGCCCTGGTGATCTGCGAGGACCTCTGGCAGGACGGCGGGCCGGTCGCGGTCACCCGCGCGGCAGGTGCCGGTCTGCTGATGGTCGTCAACAGCTCGCCGTACGAGGCGAACAAGGACGACGTCCGCGGTGACCTGGTACGCCGCCGCGCCCGCGAGGCCGGCTGCGCGCTCGCGTACGTCAACCTCGTCGGCGGTCAGGACGAGCTGGTCTTCGACGGCGACTCGCTGATCGCCGACGCCGAGGGCACCGTGTTCGCGCGCGCTCCGCAGTTCGAGCAGGGCAGCATGATCGTCGACCTCGACCTCCCTGCCGCGTCAGGTACTCCGTCCGGCATGCACGAAGGCATCGAGATCGTGCACACCGTCCTGCACGAGGACCCGGTCGCGGAGTACGACGCGATGCCGCCGACCGTCGCACCGCGGCTCAGTGACGAGGCCGAGATGTACGGCGCGATCGTCACCGGCCTGCGTGACTACGTCCAGAAGAACGGCTTCAAGTCGGTCCTGCTCGGGCTGTCCGGCGGCATCGACTCCTCGCTGGTCGCCGCGATCGCCTGCGACGCGATCGGCGCCGAGCACGTGTTCGGGATCTCCAACCCGAGCGTCTACTCCAGTGACCACTCCAAGGACGACGCGGCCGAGCTCGCCGCGCGGACCGGCCTGAACTACCGCGTCGTACCGATCCAGCCGATGGTGCAGCCGTTCCTCGACACGCTCGGGCTGACCGGGCTGGCCGAGGAGAACCTGCAGGCCCGGGTCCGCGCCGTGGTCTGGATGGGACTGTCGAACGCCGACGGCCACCTGGTGCTTGCCTGCGGCAACAAATCGGAGCTGTCCGTCGGGTACTCGACGATCTACGGCGACGCGGTCGGCGGGTACGCGCCGTTGAAGGACGTCCCGAAGACCGTCGTCTGGCGGCTCGCGAAGTGGCGGAACGCGGACGCCGAGGAGAAGGGGCAGCAGCCCCCGATCCCGGAGAACTCGATCGCCAAACCCCCGTCGGCCGAGCTTCGCCCGGGGCAGCAGGACACCGACTCGCTGCCGCCGTACGACCTGCTCGACGACATGCTGGACGACTACGTCGAGCAGGACCGCGGCAGCGCCGAACTGGTCGCCGCCGGGTTCGACACCGAGCTGGTCACGAAGGTGATCCAGCTCGTCGACCGAGCGGAGTACAAGCGCCGGCAGTACCCACCGGGCCCGAAGATCACGCACAAGGCCTTCGGACGGGACCGCCGGTTGCCGATCACCAATGCATGGCGTGAGGACGCACGGAAGGCAGCCGAGCACTGAGCGACTCCTGGCGGTACCGCCCATCCCAAGAATCCACGTGGGGTTCCCCCGAGGACCTGCACGACCGCTCCGGCCTGCCCAAGGAGAGTTACCGGGACAGCTACCAGGACAGTTACCGGGAGGATGTGAGCGATCGCTCACCGACAGGCGGTGGCGCTCACCCTCCGCATCGGTGGGACGATGAAGGCATGGTTGACAACTTCACGTCGGCCGGTACCCAGGGTGACGACGAGGAGCTGCCGTCGCCGTACGGGACCGGACCGAAGAACCGGGCAACCGAGGAGCACCGCCGCTCGGACTACGACGATCCCTGGCGCGAGCACGGCTCCGGACTCGGCCTCGACCCGTCACCGTCGCTGCCGAACGCACCCCGCACGTACGAGCGCGGACCGGTGCCGCAGCAGCCGTACGTTCCCAAGCCGCCGTTCCTGCCGAGCGCGCCACCGCCGCCGGGACAGCCGCCGGCGCGGGGTGAGCGGCAGGAGTACTACGGAGAGTCGCGCGAGGACTCGTACGGACAGGGGTATCAGGAACAGAGCCCGCTTCGGCCCAAGGCGCCGGCCCCGCAGCCCGCACCCGGGGCGCAGCCGCCGCAGGGTCGGCCCAGTCCGTTCGGGCCTGGGTCCGGGAGTAACGGTGCACCGAGCGGTCGGCAGCAGGCGCCGGGTCAACCTGGCAGTCAACCGGCTGGTCAGAGTGGTCAGGCCGGTCCGGGTGGTCAGCAGTCGGTAGGTTCGCCGCCTGGTCAGCAGTCACCTGGTCAGCCGCCGCTTCGGCCGCCGGCGCCGCCGCAGTCGAGCAACGGTGTGACGCCACGGCCGCAGCAGTCGTCGAACGGCAGCACCAACTGGGGCAGCCCCGCACCACAGCCCGGTCCCCCAGCGCAGCCCCAGCCCCCCTCGCAGTCGTCGAGCAACGGCCTGAACCACGGCTCGAGCAACGGGTCGAGTAATGGGTCGAGTAATGGGCTGGGTCATGGTGTGAGTAATGGGTTGAGCCCGCAGCAGCCGCCGCGGCCGCCGCAGCGCCTGCAGCCTCCCGAACCCACCCGTGGCCACGACGCAGGACGTGAGCAAGAGCCCGGCCGCGGGCAGGATCCCGTCCGCCGCCACGAGCCAGGCCCGGGCCCTGAGCCCGTCTGGGGCCACGACCCGGCGCGCAACCACGAGCCCCCGCGAGAGCACGACACCTCGCGCGGTCAGGAGCCGACGCGAGCACGCGAGCCCGCTCAGGAAGTGCAGCGGCAGGAAGCTGCGCAGCGACGTCAAGAGATGCAACGGCAAGAGGTTGGGGACGTGTCGGCTGGGCCGGTCGAGTCGCCGACTGTGACGGCCTACCTGCCGGAGATGATTGACGCTCACCAGCAGGAGCAGGCGGGGCGGGACAACGGGTATCCGTCCGACCCGAGCGCTGAGTACGAGAGCAACGCTCCGGTGAGCGAGGAAGCTGGTGCGACGCGGCGCTCGGTGGGTGCCCGTCGGCGCGCGGGTGTGCAGCAGGACGCGCCGAGTCAGGTACAGGCCGAGCAGGTCACCTCACATCGCGCGGCTCGACGGGCCCAAGCATCCGCGAGCCCCACTCCCGACCAAACCGCCGGCACTTCGAGCGCACCGGCCGGACCGAATGCGTCTGCCGCTGGGCCGAGCGCGCCGGTCGCCGGGCAGGCCGCGTCCGCGGGGACTGCCGCTGCGGCGAACGTGCCGGCAGGTGAGGGTGCAGTGAGTGCAGGCCACAAGCGGCCGCGGCGGTATCGGGTGCATCATCTGCGGGACTTCAAGAACCGTGGTGAGAAGTGGGCGATGCTGACGGCGTACGACCAGTACACCGCCGAGATCTTCGACCAGGCCGGGATCCCGGTCCTGCTCGTCGGCGACTCCGCCGCCAACAACGTCTACGGCTACGACACCACCCTTCGAGTCACCGTCGACGAGCTCATCCCACTGGCGCGTGCCGTGGCGAGCGCCGTCGATCGGGCGCTCGTCGTCGCGGACCTCCCGTTCGGTTCGTACCAGGCGTCACCCGAGCAGGCCTTCCACACCGCTGTGCGGTTCATGAAGGAGGCCGGCGTGCACGCGGTGAAGCTCGAAGGTGGGCGCACCGTCGTACCGATGGTGGAGAAGCTGACCCAGTCCGGCATCCCGGTGATGGCGCATATCGGTTTCACGCCGCAGAGTGAGCACAGCATCGGCGGGTACCGCGTCCAGGGCCGTGGTGATCAGGCCGCGGCGCTGATCGACGACGCGGTCGCGCTCGCCGAGGCCGGTGCCTTCTCGGTGGTCCTCGAGATGGTCCCCGGGGACGTGGCCGCCGAGATCACCAAGCGGGTCCCGATCCCGACCATCGGCATCGGCGCCGGTCGCGACACCGACGCCCAGGTGCTGGTCTGGCAGGACATGGCCGGCCTGCGATCCGGCACGATGCCGCGCTTCGTCAAGCAGTACGCCGATCTGCGCGGCATCCTCACCAGTGCGGCAGCGACGTACGCCGCCGAGGTGGCGTCGGGTGCCTTCCCGGGAGACGAACACACCTTCTGACGCGACTCCCCGTACCACCCCGGTAGCTGTCCGAGAACTGTTCCGGCGCAGCGGGCCGACCTCTTGTCCGACCACCATCGCGGGTTCACGATGTTGGCGGCAAAGGGGAGGCCGATCATGATCCGTCGATTCGTTGTTGCCGTGGGGGTTTCGTTCGCGCTGGTGGCCGGGACGCTGAGTACGTTGCCGACCGCGAGCGCCGTACCGGCTCGGTCGCAGCCGGCGAGTTACACGCCGTCTCCGATCAAGTGGGGGGCGTGTACCGCGCCGAGCCTGGTGAAGCGTAAGGCTCAATGTGGGTTCGTCGAAGTGCCACTCGACTACAGCCGGCCGGGTGGGCGGAAGATCCAGCTGGCGGTGTCGCGGATCGTGCACAAGGCCGGCGTCAAACCGCAGGGTCCGATGCTGGTCAACCCAGGTGGACCGGGTGGGTCCGGTCTGACGCTCGCGGTCCTCGGTGAGTTCGTGCCGAACCACGCCGGCGACGCGTACGACTGGATCGGTTTCGACCCGCGCGGGGTGGGCTCGAGCAAGCCGTCGCTGAGCTGCATCCCGGACTACGCCGGGTACAACCGGCCGCCGTACGTCCCCGTGACGCGCGGGATCGAGCGGGCCTGGACGCTACGCTCCAAGGCCTACGCCACGGCGTGTGGCAAGGCCGGTGGCGCGTTGCTCGGGCACCTCACCAGTCTCGACACCGTGCGCGACATGGAGAGCATCCGCAAGGCGCTCGGTGCCTCGCAGATCAACTACTACGGGTTCTCCTACGGCACGTACCTCGGTCAGGTGTACGGCACGCTGTACCCGAACCGCCTGCGTCGCGCCGTCTTCGACGGCGTCGTGAACGCCAAGCGCATCTGGTACCAGGCCAACCTCGACCAGGACTTCGCGTTCAACAAGAGCATCAAGGTGTACTTCGCGTACGTCGCCGCGCACAACTCCACGTGGCACCTCGGCACCACCGAGGCCGCGGTCGAGCGCCTGTACTACGCCGAACTGCACCGGCTCAACGGCCACCCGGCCGGCGGCAAGATCGGACCCGCCGAGTGGACCGACATCTTCACGCAGGCGGCCTACTACGTCTACGGCTGGGTGGACATCTCCAACGCGTTCGCCGCCTGGATCCACAAGCACGACGCGGCCGGGCTGATCGCGCTGTACGGTACGCCGCCGTTCGACGACAACGGCTACGCGATCTATCTCGGCGTGCAATGCACCGACACCCAGTGGCCGACCGATGCGGCGGCCGTACGCCGGGACAACTGGCGGACCTACTTCAAGGCACCGTTCCTGACCTGGTCCAACGCCTGGTTCAACGCACCGTGCCAGTTCTGGCCGGCCAAGGCGAGCCACCCGGTGAAGGTCAACGGCAGCCGGGTCAAGAGCCTCTTGCTGATCAACGAGACGCTGGACGCGGCGACGCCGTACTCCGGTGCTCTGCAGACCCGCAAGACGTTCCCGAACTCGGTTCTGATCGAGGGGGTCGGCGGAACCACGCACGCCGGATCGCTGTCCGGTGTGGCGTGTACCGACGACCGCATCGCGGCGTACCTGCAGACCGGTGCGCTGCCGCCACGACGGCCGGGTAACCGCTCCGACGTCAAGTGCCCGCCGGTTCCTGCTCCGCAGCCGACGAGTTCCGCGGCGGCTGCGAGTTCCGGCAGCGCCAAGGCGGCTGTGCGGCAGGCGCTCAGCCTCTCAAATCCACGGGAGGGCTGAGCGCTCGGTCCAGTACTCCTCGGGCTGCTGGGCGAACTCGCTGAGCGGGCCGTCCACGCGGTACGCGAGGTTGCTGGACAGTTGAGCGGCAGTGGTGGCTCCGCTGAGGACGATGTCGGCCCAAGGCTGAGCCACCGCGGCGCCGATGGCCAACGCGTCGGGAGCGACGCCGTGCTGGTGAGCAAACTCGTTGAACGGGGTCTCACCAGCACGGGCCGTCAGGCGGCCGTTGGCGACCGCTTCCTTGACGACGACGAACCATCCGGCGTCGTGCGCTTCGGCGAGCGCCGGGCCGGCCGACGGGTCGAGGACGTTCCAGGTGGCCTGTACGGCGGAGAACGGCGTACTGCCGGACAGCGCCTTGCGGAGCGTCTCGGCCTGGCGCGGGCCGCTCGTCGACAGACCGACGCGAACACCGGAGCCGGCGAGTTCACGCAGCCGGTCGAGCAAGCGCTTGTCCTCCAGCGCAGGACTGTCGGTGGTGAGGCTGTGCACCAGATAGAAGTCCGGCGGTCCGCCGAGCGCCTGCAGGGTCTCGGGCCACTGCCGTTCGAACGTGTCGAGGCTGTGGTCCTTCACCTCGTGCGTGTCGACGTCGTGCCGCCAGTCGGCGACGTACGTGTAGCCCCACTTGGAGCCGATGGTGAGTTCGGCCCGCCGCTGCGCAGTGATCCATTCGCCGAGGAACTTCTCGGCGAGCCCGTACGAACGCGCGGCGTCGAAGTACCGGACACCGGCCTGCCAGGCCTGCTCCAGCAGTTCGTGGGTCCGCACCCGCAGGTCCTCGACCGCGCGCCCGGCCGGCAGGTCCTCGTCGTGCCCGAGGTTGATGTAACCGGGCCGCCCCACCGCGGCCAGACCGAGACCAATACGTGCCATGCCTTCGATCGTAGATGTCGTCAGCAACCATGTCTGACACCGTCGGACACTGCCGGACACTGCCGGACACCGTCGGACACTGCCAGGCGCTGTGAGACGCGCCGCACGGCTCGACGCGGTGACTGCTCCGTCCCTTAGCGTTTTGTGGTGTGAGCGAATCCCAGTTGCCACCACCAGGAACGGTCCGGCACCGTACGACGGCCCGCGTGCTGCCGGTGCGGCCGGACGGCAAGGTGCTGCTGCTGCACGGCTGGGACCCGCTGAAGCCACAGACGCCGTACTGGTTCACGATCGGTGGTGGCGTCGAAGCCGGCGAGACGATCGCCGAGGCCGCGCGCCGTGAGTTGCGCGAAGAGGTCGGCATCGTGCTGGCAACGGACGCCCTCGGTGCACCGGTCGCGACGAACACGATCGAATTCGAGTGGGGCGGGTGCCGCATCGTCCAGCAGCAGACGTTCTTCGCGGTCGCGGTCGACCGGGTCGACGTGACGTTCGCGAACCAGGAGGAGCTCGAGCAGCAGACCATCAGCGCCCACGGCTGGTGGTACGGCGACGACCTCGAGGCGACCGGTCAGGCCGCGCACGTGACGATCCCCGGTCTGCTCCGTCAGGCCGCCGACGCGATCACGCTGCGCCGGGCCTCCTGAGTCAGCGCGCCCGCGCCTCCTTGAGGACCTTCTTCGGCACCTTCTTGTCCACCTTGTAGTGCTCGCGATCGATCCGCTCGGCGCACCCGGCCTTGGACAGGCGCAGCAGGACCACCGGGCACTTCTTGCACCTCGGCTTGTCCTTGCAGCACTTCTTCTTCGCGGTCATCGACGGCACGCCGCAAGAGTAGGTGAGGCATACCTAACCGTCTAGATGACCCAGCAGGGATCGTGGCGGACGTCACGCCAACTGTCCGGTCAGCAGTTCTCGTGCCTCGACCAGCGACGGGCCGTACCAGGTAAGGTGCCGGCCCGACACCCAGCGCGCGGGTTTCGCGAACGCCTCCGGGCCGTCGTCCGGAGAAAACGCATAAGGCTCGTCCGGCAACACCACGACGTCGTACTCCGGTAACGCATCCGGAGCGAATCGCGGATAACGTTCACCGGATTCTCCGAACACGTTGTCGATGCCGATCCGGGACAGCAGATCACCGGCGAACGTATCCCGTCCCAACGCCATCCACGGCCGCCGCCAGATCGGTATCACGGCCCGCCGCCGCATTCCGTCGTACGGCGAACTCCACACCGCACGTGCTTGCGACAACCACGGCGGCTCGTCGCCGATGATCGCGGACAGCATGCGATCGAGTGAGTCGAGTGATTCCGGCACGGTGGCCGGCGCCGTCACCCAGACCGCGATTCCACTGCGCCGCAACGTGTCGAGATCGACCGCGCGATTCTCTTCGGCGTTCGCGACGACGACGTCCGGTACGAGTTCCCGGATGCGTTCGACATCCGGGTTCTTGGTGCCGCGAACACGCACCACGTCGAGGTCCGCGGGATGCGTACACCAGTCGGTCGCACCAACGATTTTCTCCGGATGCGTGGCCGCGATCGACTCCGTCAACGACGGCACGATGCTCACCACGCGACGTACGTCGGCGGGTAGTTCGACGACGTCGTGGAGGTCGTCGTACACGCTCTTCATCGGCTCTTCGCACCTCGTCTTCGCAGGACGTTGCCGAGGACAACACTCGCCGATCCGGGCAGTTCGCGGGCAGATTGTGCGCGTGTCGCCAAGAAATTCTGAACAGTATCCGGCATGCTCGACCCCCGGCGGAATCCCTTCTGCACAAGGATTTTCGGCATTTGCCCGCCACTTTGCCGCCAGTTCGCCTTAACCTGCGGACGTTTCGGGTGCTTTACGTGGAGCACAACTGTTGTCATCATCATGACGACGAGGAATCCACCGTGGTTTTCCTCAGCCGCACCAAGGAGGCAGAGTGCCAGCCAAGAAGGCAGCCGCAGGGAAGGCGACAGCCAAAAAGGCTTCTCCCGCCAAGAAGACTGTCGCGAAGAAGACCAGCGCCGCGAAGACGACGACCGCGCGCAAGGTCAGCGCAGCAAAGAAGACAGCGACGAAGAAGGTGAGTGCGGCCAAGAAGACCGCCGCTTCGAAGACGGTCGCGAAGAAGGCGCCGGCCAAGAAGGCCACCGCCCGCAAGACCGTCGCGAAGAAGGCTCCCGCCAAGAAGGTCACGGCGAAGAAGACCGTTGCCAAGAAGGCGCCGGCGAAGCGCGCGACCGCGGCCAAGAAGACTGCCGTCAAGAAGACCACGGCCGCCGCCAAGAAGACCACGGCCGCGAAGAAGACCGTCGCCAAGAAGGCACCGGCGAAGCGCGCGACCGCGGCCAAGAAGACTGCCGCCAAGAAGACCACGGCCACGAGGACCGCCGCGAAGCGGACGACGGCCAAGAAGGTCGCGGCGAAGAAGGCACCGGCGAAGACCGCTGCCAAGAAGGCGCCGGCCAAGCGGGTCGCCGCGAAGAAGGCGCCCGCGAAGACCGCCGCCAAGAAGGCGCCCGCGAAGCGCGTCGCCGCGAAGAAGACCGCGGTCCGCAAGACCGCCGCGAAGAAGGCGCCGGCGCGTAAGGCCCCGGCCCGCAAGACGGCGGCCAAGCGGGTGGCTCGCTGATCCCGACGTCCGCGTTCGCGCGACGTCCCGCAGTAACGAATCACGCAGGACCGAATCCCGCCGGACAAACCTGAGGGGCACCACCGATGCCGGTGGTGCCCCTCGGTGCGTTCCGGGAGCCGGACTCAGTCGTCGTCCCACTTCGGGTCGTTGTCCCAGTTCTCGTTGCGTTCCTGGACCTTCTCCAACGCGCGCGCGGCCTCTTCCGGCGAGCTGTACGGCCCGAGCCGGTCGCCGGACTTCGCACCCTGGTACGGCTCGACCTTGCCGGTCTTGGTGTTGAAGTACCACTCGTTGCTGTGATCGTCACTCATCTGGATGACCACCTCCTGGGAGTCTTGTCGCAGCTCACTAGAATGATCTCACCATGTCGATCCTTACTGCTGGCGTCATTTCGCCGCGCCGCGACGTACCTGCATCCATTCCGCGCCCGGAGTACGTCGACAAGCCGGCGCCGACGCCGTTCGACGGGTCGTACGTGACGCCGCCGGAGCTGATCGACAAGATGCGGGTCGCGAGCAAGCTCGCCGCGCAGGCGTTACAGGCCGTCGGTGCGGCCGCGAAGCCGGGTGTGACGACCGACGAGCTGGACGCGGTCGGCCATCAGTACCTGATCGAGCGGGACGCGTACCCCTCGACGCTCGGCTACCGCGGCTACCCGAAGTCGCTGTGTACGTCGGTGAACGAGGTCATCTGCCACGGCATCCCCGACGACCGTCCGCTCGAGGACGGCGACATCGTGAACGTCGACATCACGGCGTACCTGGACGGTGTGCACGGGGACACCAACGCGACGTTCCTGGTCGGTGACGTCGACGAGGAGAGCAAGCTGCTGGTCGAGCGCACGCACGAGGCGTTGATGCGCGGCATCAAGGCGGTCAAGCCCGGGCGCCGGGTGAGCATCATCGGCCGGGTGATCGAGTCGTACGCGAAGCGCTTCGGGTACGGCGTGGTGCGCGACTTCACGGGTCACGGGATCTCGACGTCGTTCCACTCCGGGCTGATCATCCCGCACTACGACGACGAGCGCTTCGACGACCTGATCGAGCCCGGCATGACGTTCACCATCGAGCCGATGCTGACGCTCGGCACCTACGACTACGACCTGTGGGACGACGGCTGGACCGCCACCACCAAGGACAAGTCCCGCACCGCTCAGTTCGAACACACCCTCGTCGTCACCGACACCGGCGCCGAGATCCTCACGCTGCCGTGACCATCACGCAGTACGACCGCGCCCATTTGGCAGGCGTGATCGCACTGTGCGACGCCGAAGGCTGGCCGAGCCTGGTCGCCGACCCCGAGCGCACCCACGCGGTCCTCACCGCGCCCGGCGTCACCAGCGTCATCGCCCTCGACGGGGAATTCGTCACCGGTTTCGCGTATCTGCAGAGCGACGGCCACATCCAGGCCCACCTGTCGATGATGGCGGTGCACCGTTCCTACCGACGCAAGGGCATCGGCCGCGCCCTCCTCGAGTACGCAGCACCCCTCACCGGCGCGCTACGAGTCGACCTCATCACCGACACCGCCGAGGACTTCTACGCCTCCTTCGAACACCGCACCTTCTCAGGCTTCCGCATCTACCCATGACCCCAGCGTCTGACTGGACCGCCCACAGCGTCGCGCCTCTGCATCACCCATAACCGGTAAGACCGCCCGCCCCAGCGATCGACTCAAGATCGTCGGCGAAGTGGGCGGCTTGTTGCATGGTTGATTCGTCGGCGGACCAGCGACTCTCGTGCTGGGCGGAACGTGACTTGGTGCGGCGGCTCACGTGGCCGTTGGGCTCTGATGGGTCTGTGCGAGCACAGGCGTCTGCCTGCGGGGGTTTCGTTGTGGGGAGGAGGGCTGGCAGGGTTGGTCTTGGTTTGGGCGCTGGGTCGGCCCAGGCCGGGCGGGACACCTGGACCTGCCCGTCGGTGATTGTGATGACCCAGTGGCCGGAGTGCAGGGACCGGTGGTGGGACCGGCAGAGGAGCACGAGATTGTGGATCGCGGTTTCGCCGCCGTCGATCCAGGAGCGGAGATGATGTGCGTCGCAGTGCACGGGTGGGGCGCCGCACACCACGCAGCCCTTGTCGCGGACGTTCAGGGCGCGGCGCATCGCCCGTGTCACCAGGCGTTCGCGTCGACCGACGTCAAGTGGCTCGGAGTTAGAGCCGAGCACCAGCGGGATGATGTTCGCGTCGCAGGCCATCCGCCGGATCGCCGCGACAGACAGACCGTCGCCGTACACGAGGTCGCCGCTCGCGTCGGCGGTGGCAGACCGCAGGTCCTCGAAGTCGATGGTGACGGTGATGTTCGCCTTCGCACCGAACCCAGGGACCCAGCCTCCAGTACCGGACGCAGATGACTCATCGGCCGCCCCGCCGCCGGAAATGTTGTCCTCAGAACGAGGTCCGGCGGCAGGTGGCTTGAAGCCGGCGACAGTTGGCTTGAAGCCGGTGTCCATGGCTGCCGCGGCGATCGCCAGTGTGGACGTGAGCGCATCGGCCTGGCGCTTCTCCCGGGACCGTGGGTCGAGCTCACCGTCAACTGTCTTCTGCGGGCGCGCGCCGGCGTGGATGCGGGATCGGAGCAGCTCGGCGTTCTCGTTGGCCAGGTAGCCGCGGAACTTCACGCCGTTCTCCGCAGCGATCAGGGTCAGCGATTCGCGGGCATACGCCGCATTCTCTGCAGGCTCTGGGCCGTCGGTGTCCAAGAGGTCGCAGATCTGCTTCGCGGCCTTGGCAAGCTCGCCCGGGCAGAGGTGTCCTGCGAGGTTGACCAACTGCTCCTCGGCGATATCGAGGTCCGCTACCGGCACTCTGGACCGAACCCGCTCCAACGCGCTGACGATTGCACTTGCCTGCGCCGGACGCAGCCCCCGAGCCTCGTCGGTGAGGGCTGTCGACACAGCGTCGTACTTCGACAGTCTGCGGGCGAGCTCGACATCGCGATGGGCCTCGCGACGGTCGATGCGGTGGCGCATGGCCAGCAGCTCGGCGCTGCCGCGAGCCCCGAGCTCTTTGGCCAATCCGATCTCGTCGACGCGCGCGATCAACTGCAGGCGGTAGGTGAGCAACCGGGCGACGGCAGCATCGACCTGGTCGAGAGCCGGCAGCAGTTCGCTGTCGTTCATCGACCACACCGGCCGCTCGCCCAGAGGTTCCATGCCCGCAACGATAGGCAGGCCCACCGACAGTTCCCAAGCCCGAATCCCCTTATTTTCCAGGAGATTCAGCTATCCACAGATTCAAAAGTCATCCGCTGCGGAAGCCCAGATCCCGATACAGTGTGAGTGCGGCAGCGTTCTCCTCATCGACCCGCAGCGCCACGGTTGTCGCAGCACAGGAAGCCAGCATCAACCGCGCGATCCCCTGCCGCCGATGGGTGCGGGCGGTAAAGAGTTCGATGATGAAAGGACAGTCTGGAGTGTCGGGCCACGGGGCGCGTTCGACGACGAGAAGGGCACCTACCAACTGCTCGCCGGCCCAGGCGAGGCGGCTGAGTGTTGGGGCGAGTACGCCGTAGCCGTTCTCGAAGGTGAGGTTGATGTCGTCCAGGGCGTCCTGCTCCGTGGCCGCGGCGATGCCTGGTTCGTAGGCGTCGAAGTACAGCCGGCCGAGTTCTACCGCATCCGCCGCGGTCGGCGGGCGCAGGGCGACGCCTGGTATGGCGATCGGGCGCGTCGGGCCGGCGTGGCGGATGAGGATCATCGGTTGGAGGCAGTGGTGATGAAGGTTCCTAGGTCTGTGGATTGTTGGCGACGGGAGGGTTCGTGGACGTACATCATGTGGCCGGCTGGGTAGTACTTGGTTTCGATGTTGGCGTTGAGTTCGGACGGGATCTGCAGGCGGGCCAGCGTGTGTTCGGTGGCGAAGTACGGGGTGGCGCCGTCGTAGTGGCCGGAGGCTACGTGGATCTTGAGGTGCGGGTTGACGCGCATCGCCTCGGCGAGCTTGTCGGCGACGGTGATCTGCTGACCCTCGAACTCCTTGAAGGACCAGTTCCGCGCGGCGTCCATGTTGAGGATCTCGTACGGCAGATCGTTCTCGTACCCGAGTTCGACGCGCACGTAGTGATTGAGCGCCGCGGAGTACGGACCGGTGATCGCGTTCATCGACGGGTCCCGCTCCGGCTTCTCCGAGCCGTAGTCCGCGTTCCATCCGGTGAAGCGTCCGTCGAGCCGCCCGACCGTCTGCCGGCGCGAGCGCAGCAGTTCGCCGTAGAACCGCTCGTGCTCGATCCGCAGGTTGACTCGGTCGATGTAGTCCTCGCTCAGCCCGGTCAGCGACGCCAGCCGGGTGACCACCTCGGCGCGGTAGTCCGCCGGGATCCGGTTGCCCTGGGCAAGCGCGTTCGGGTACCGCCCGGCCGCGAACCGTTCCGCGTCCGCGAGCACGTCCTCGAGCGACCGGTCCGGGATCAGGCCGTGGTAGTGCGCGATCGCGGCGTACGTCGGCAGGAACAGCGTGTACGGCAGGTCGTTGCCCGGCGAGAAGTCGAGGGTGCCGAATTCCAGCACCATCGAGATCAGCATGACGCCGTTCAGGTACATCCCGTAGCGCTCCTGCAGGTGCGCGGCGAGCCCCGCGGCGCGCGTCGTACCGTACGACTCGCCGGCCAGGAACTTCGGCGACATCCAGCGCCCGTTCCGCGACGTCCACAGCCGGATCACCTCGCCGACGGACTCCAGGTCGCGGGTGAACCCGTGGTAGTCGGCCGGCTTCTCCCCCTCGGCCGCCCGCGAGAACCCGGTCGACACCGGGTCGATGAACACCACGTCGCTGTACTTCAGCAACGTCTCGGCGTTGTCGACGATCGCGTACGGCGGGGGCGCGAGCTCGCCGACGTCACCGGACACCACGCGGCGCGGACCGAGCAGACCGAGGTGCAGCCAGATGCTCGACGAGCCCGGACCGCCGTTGAACGCGAACGTCACCGGACGGTCCTTGGCTCCGGTCCCGTCCGGGTCGTCCAGCGTGTACGCGGTCAGGAACACCTCGGCCTTCGGCTTCAGTCCGTCGAACTTGCCGTCCGTGACGACCTCCTGGCGGAGCACGATCCGCCCGGTGGTCGCGGTGTACCGCAGCTCCTGCCCGTCGACGGTCACCGTGTGCCGCGTCGTCACCAGGTCGTCGACTGGCGGGGCCGGCTTCGTCTCGGTCGTCGTACCGGCGTCGGTCGTCGCTTCGGGCTCGGCGTGCTCGTCGTTGGCCATGTCGAGCACCTTAATCCACCCGGACACGGGCTAGCGTTGGGTTCATGGCGACGATTCTGCACATCGCGTTCGTGGACCAGTGGGAGGCCGCGGTCGAGGCCGGCTGCTACCGGTGGTCGACCCGCGGGAGGAGCCTCGACGACGGCGCCACGTTCATCCATGCCTCCCGCCCGGAGCAGGTCGCGATGGTGGCGAACTTCGCGTACGACGACGTGGACGAGCCGCTGTGCCTGCTGGTGATCGACACGGAGCGGCTGGTGTCCGCGCTGTGCGACGAGGACCTGGAGGGGACCGGGATCAGCTTCCCGCACATCTACGGTCCGTTGAACCTGGACGCGGTGGTCGAGGTACGCCCGTACCGGCGGGGTGCCGACGGGCTGTGGCCCGAGGTGACCGCCGAGGCCGTATCCTGAGAGACGGAACGGGTCGGTCGGGCGATCGCGTCGTCCTGGCAACAGGGCGCCGAGGAAAGTCCGGACTCCACAGGGCAGCGTGGTGGGTAACGCCCACCCGGGGTAACCCGCGGGACAGTGCCACAGAGAACAGACCGCCAGCGGCTCCGGCGAACCCCGTGGTTCATCGGAGTGCGGGTGAGGGTGAAACGGTGGTGTAAGAGACCACCAGCTCCGCAGGTGACTGCGGAGGCTCGGTAAACCCCACGTGGAGCAAGGCCAAGAAGGGCGGCGGGAGACCACCGTCCGCGCGAGCGTCCGAGGGCTGCCCGCCCGAGCTCGCGGGTAGGCTGCTGGAGGTGCCCGGCAACGGTCACCGTAGATGGATGATCGCCAACCACAGAATCCGGCTTACAGACCGGCCCGTTCCCCCAACTCCGGCACCGCGCAGGCGTAAATCGTTGGTGCCAAGGCGCTTCGGCGTCTTACAGTCGAGTGGAAGACAGACCTGGGTGGGCCGGAGTTGATCGGTTACCACTTTTAATGGGCGGGTCGCAGGTTCGACTCCTGCCGCCGGGTGTGAACCCGACGTAGCTCAGACGGCTAGAGCAGCTAATGCCGGTCGGCGCACCACGTCTACTCAGGCCTGTCTTCAGTCATGCCCGGAAACGTCAGGAGAGAAAGGACATGTCCACAGACCCGCTGGCTCTGATCAGCACTCGGCGGACGCGACAGGACGAGCAGGCCGATCCGCGGCAGCGGATGAACCGCGCCGGTGGGTACACCTTCGTCCAGGACGATCTCGCCCGGCTACACCGGTTCCTCACGCTCGGAACGACCGGAGGCACGTACTACGCCTCCGCACGCGAACTGACGCGGGAGAACGCCGGACTGGTCCTGGAGCTCGCGACGAAGCGCTCGGCCGAGGTCGTGGCCGCCGTACTGGACATCTCCCTCGCCGGTCGCGCGCCGAAGCAGGACCCGGCGCTGTTCGCACTCGCGGCCGCGGCGAAGCTCGGTGACGACGACGGACGGCGCGCCGCGCTGGCCGCCGTACCGCTGGTCGCGCGGACCGGCACGCACCTGTTCCGCTTCGCCGGGTACCTGGAGCAGTTCGGTGGCTGGGGCCGTGGCACGCGACGGGCGATCGGCAACTGGTACGTCGACCCGGATCGCACCGTGGACTCGGTCGCCTACCAGGCGCTCAAGTACCGTCAGCGCAATGGCTGGTCGCACGCGGACCTGCTGCGCCTGTCGCACCCCAAGACGACAGAGCCGGTACGTCGGGAGCTCTTCGACTGGATCCACGGTCGGCCCGCCGACCTGTCCGGACTGCCACTGCTGACCGCCTTCGAGCGGCTCCAGTCCGCGACCGACGTCACCGAGGTGGCCGACGTGATCGCGCTCAACCGTGGGCTGTCGTGGGAGATGGTCCCGGACCGGTTCCTGAACGAGCCGCGGGTCTGGGAATCCCTGCTCGCGAACGGACTCCCGCAGACCGCGCTGCTCCGGCAGCTCCCCCGCCTCACCCGGCTGGGACTGCTCGAGCCGCTCGGTGCCTGGGCGCGGGTCGTTGCGGACCAGCTCGCGGACGCCGCCCGGCTGCGGAAGGCGCGGGTGCATCCGGTCAACGTACTCGTTGCCCAGCGCACCTACTCGTCCGGGCACGGTGTCCGCGGTGGCGGCGAGTGGACGCCGTCGCAGCCCATCGTCGACGCACTCGACGCCGCGTTTTACCTCGCGTACGACGCGGTCGAGCCGACCGGCCGGCGGATGCTGCTCGCGCTGGACGTGTCGGGATCGATGACGGCGCGGGTGTCGGGGCTGCCGATCAGTTGCCGCGAGGCGTCGGCCGCGTTGGCGCTCGTCACGGCCGCGACCGAGTCGTCGTACGACATCGTCGGTTTCACCAGCAAGGGCGACTACCGGAAGCCCGCGCTGACGCCGCTGCCGATCTCTCCGCGGCTGCGGCTCGAGACGGCGATCCGGACGGTGTCGGCACTGCCCTTCGGTGGGACGGACTGCTCGCTGCCGATGCAGTACGCGCTGCAGCGGAAGCTCGCGATCGACACCTTCGTGATCTACACCGACAACGAGACCTGGCACGGGCGGATCCACCCGCACCAGGCCCTGCAGCAGTACCGGCAGCGAATGGGGATCGACGCCCGCCTGGTCGTGGTCGCGATGACCGCGAACGGCAGCACGATCGCCGACCCATCGGATCCCGGCATGCTCGACGTCTCCGGGTTCGACAGCGCGGTCCCCGGCCTGATCGGCGACTTCGCCCGCGGTGCCTGATGTAGCTAGTGACAATGCTCCTCGGCCGGCGGCCCTGGGATGCGGCCCGCGGGCTTCTCCCAGGGTTCCTGCCGGCCGAGGGCGGTCCGGTCCAGCGCCGTAACGGTGAAGGTCATCGCGTCCGGTCCGCGCCCGTACGTGGAGTACGTGTGGAAGACGTCCGTCCCCACGCGCAGGAAGCAGCTCAGACCGTGCAGGTCGAACGGCTGCTCCCCCTGGGTGTGCCCGTTGTTCGGCAGCACGTCCCACTCGGCCTTCGTGCGGTAGTTGTACTCGAACGGCAGCACCGACTCGTCCAGCGTCACGTGGTAGTCGTAGTTGAAGTCGCTCCCGTGCGACGAGTACCACGGGTAGCTCCACCCCCGAGCCGTCCGGTACGCCGCGAGCTTCTCGTACGGCGCCCGCGACACCAGCGCGAACGTGGTGTTCAGCTCGTTCAGCGCCGCCACCGACCCGATCTCGTCGACGAACCCGGTGCAGTTCGGGCATCCCTTCTCCCACTCGGGCTGGAACATGAAGTGGTACACGACCAGCTGGTCACGCCCCTCGAACAACTCCAGCAGACTGGCCGACCCGTCCGCCCCGGCGAACACGTACGGTTTGTCCACGAGCACCATCGGCAGCTCCCGACGCCGGGTGTTGAGCGCGTCGTACTGCTTCGTGAACGCCTTCTCCTCCGCCAGCAACGCCCGGCGGGCTTCCAGCCACTCGTCCCGCGACACGACCTTCGGCAGGCTCATCCAGTCCTCCATGGGTAGATACGATCACCGGCGACGTCGGAGCCACAGGCCGCGATTCGACATGCCGCTTCAGGAGTCGGATCGCAGGCGGCCGTGCAGGTGCCAGTCGTGCCAGCCGTCGGCGTGCTTGATCGCCTGCCGCAGCGTTCCCTCGAGCCGATACCCGGTGCGCTCGGCGACCCGGCAGGACGCGGTATTGGCGGTGGAGTGGTGAATGCTCAGCCGGTTGAACCCGATCACCCGGAAGGCCCACGCCGACAGCGCATCCACCGACCGCGCGGCAACCGCTCGGCCGCGAGCCTCCGGAGCGACCCAATAGGACAGCGAAGCCGATCCCTCGGCGAGCGACACCTCGCGTAGCCCTACCTGCCCGAGTGGCTGGTCGTCCTCGTCGACAACGGCCCAACTCGCAGCGGTTTCGGCGTCCCAGCGATCGACCCACTGCCGGATCCATTCCCCCGCCTCGTCGGGCGTGTCGAGCCGCCGGACGTGCCAGCGCTGGATCTCCGCACCGGCGAACGCATCCATCACCATCTCGGCATCGCTTCCCCGCCAGGGCCGCAGTACCAATCCGTCGCCGGTCGCCAGACGCGGCTGCGAGGCGTCCCGCAGCGTTCCGTGAGGTAAGGCCGGATCCACGAGCAGAGGCATGCGGTGATGCTAGTCGCCTCAGGACGCTGGGCCCGCGTGCGTCGGAGCGGGATTCGACCCGTTGGAGATGAGAAACTCGAGGACATGCGGAGACGGGTGCGTACCGGGATCGTGATCCTGCTCCTGGTCGTCCTGCTCGGCGGCGCCGGGTACGTCGGGTGGGTGCTGGTGCAGCGGTCCGAACCGGTCTCGCTGCCGGAGCCGACCGGCAACTTCCAGGTCGGCCGGCGCACGTTCGAGTGGACGGACACGCCGCGCCGCGACCCGTACACGAACGGCCCGCGCAGACTCGCCGTCTGGCTCTGGTACCCGGTTGCCAAGGACACCACCGGCCGGCACGTCGAGTACGCGCCGGGCCTGTGGAGCGGGCTGCATCTCAAGTCCCCGATCTCGGTGTTCCAGGGTCCGTTCGACACATTGCAGGACCGCGCTCTCGACCGGGTCGCCGTCGCGCCCGGCCGCTTCCCGGTCGTCGTACTGATGCCCGGCATGGGCCTGTCCGCCCCGATGTACGCCGCCCTCGCGGAGGAACTCGCCAGTCACGGCTATCTGGTCGCGGGCGTCACGCCGACGTACAGCGCGAACCTCACGGTGCTCGGCGGGCAGGTCGTGGACAGCAAACCCGAGGCGAACCCGCCGAACCTCGGCGACAGCACCGAGGGCTCGCAACAAGTCGGCGACCACCTCGTCACGATCTGGGCCGCGGATGCGCGGTTCGCCGCCGGCATGGTTGCGAAGCAGCTCCCGAACTCGGTCGAGTCCGGCGTCGGAGCGTCGTACGTCGGCCACTCGTTCGGGGGCGCGGCATCCCTCGAGGCGTGCCGGCTCGACCAGAGCTGCGCGGCAGCCGTGGACCTGGACGGCAGCCAGTTCGGCGACGTGGTGACGAAGGGAGTGAAGGCGCCGATCATGTTGCTCGGCGCCGACGACTCCTGCATCACCAGCGTCTGCGGCCCGGACGCCAAGAACGACGCGGACCGCAATCGTGCGCTCTCGATGCTCAAGGCGAGCAGCGGCACCTCGTGGTGCGCGACGATCCCGGGCAGCCGGCACTTCAACTTCACCGACTACGGCGTCTACTACCTGGCGTACCCGCTGCGCAGGTTCCTGCCGCTCGGCAGCGTCGGCCCCCGGCACGCGCTGACGGTCCAGAACGGCTACGTCACCACGTTCCTCTCGCACGCGATCTACAAGACAGCGACGCCAGGCGCGCCCGCCTGCAAGTCCTAGAAATCCAGTTCGTAGGTCTGCCCCACGAGTTTGTCGCCCCACATCTCGTGGGTCTCGGTCGCCGTCAGCCGGAACCCGCGTGACAGGTAGATATGCCGCGCCGCGACCAGCGGGTCGTTCGTCCACAACACCATCCGCTTGTAACCGGCGCTCCGCGCGAACGCCAGGCACGTGTCCACCAGCTCGGCTCCGAGCTTCAGGCCGCGCGCCGCGGGTGTCACCAGCAGCAACCGCAACTGCGCGGTCGTCTCGTCCGGACCACGCACACAGAAGATGCTGCCGGCCCGCTCACCGTCCACCTCGGCGATCCACGCGGCCTCGCGCTCGTCGTCGTGGTCGGCCGCGTAGGCCGCCACGATCTTCGCGATCAGAGTCTCGTACGCCGCCGCCCATCCGTACTCCGCGGCGTAGATCTCCGCGTGCGACTGGATCACCCAGCCAAGGTCTCCGGGCTGTCCCAGCTTCCTGATCAGTTTCGTCATTCGTCCACCCGATCTACTGACACGACTGTTTCAGTACGCGATACTAGCCCTGTGCCGACCACGAAGGAAGCCATGAAGGACGCGCCGTCCGCCCGCGAACAGGAACTGCTCGAGCGCGCGTACGCCTATTCGCTCACCCACGGGCTGGCCGATCTGTCGCTGCGCCCACTGGCGACCGCGATCGGCTCCAGCCCGCGGGTGCTGCTGTTCCTGTTCGGCAGCAAGGACGGCCTGATCAGGGCACTGCTCGCCCGCGCCCGCGCCGACGAGCTCGAACTGCTCCGCCAGACCGAGCAGCGGTACGACGAACCGCCCGGCCTGACCGTGATCGCGCGCGAACTGTGGACCTGGCTGGCCGCCCCGGAACGCCGGCCGCTGATGACGTTCTGGGTCGAGGCGTACGGTCGCTCACTCGTCGCACCCGACGGGCCGTGGGCGGACTTCGCCCGTTCGACCGTCGACGACTGGCTCGAGCTGCTCAAGGCGAGCGAGCCGGAGCAATCCGAAACCCGGCGTACCGCGGTCCTCGCGATGCTCCGCGGCGCCCTGATCGACCTCCTCGCGACGGGCGACCTGGCCCGAACGACGGCCGCGGTCGAGGAGTACCTAGCCGAGTAGCTCGAAGGCGACGGTGCGCTTGGCGATGTCGGCCTCGACGAGCTTCACGCGGACGGCCTGGCCGAGTGGGAGCGCCGTGCCGGTGACGCGGCCTTCGATCGCGAGCGTGGTGAGGGCGACGATGCCGCGGCCGTTGTCCTTCTCGTCGACGTCGGTGATCACACCGTCGAACTCGGCGCCGATCCGGTCGGCGACCAGCCCGGCCTCGACCATGCTGACGATCGACCGCTCGTAGGCGTGCGCGCGCCGGTCGGCGTCGTCCATGACCTTCGGGATCTCGTCCATCGACTCGCGAACCCAGGCCGGCACCTCGGCACCCGCCGACAACGCGACACAGATCTCGCCCGTCCACCGGTCGACGAGCCGTCGCAGCGGTGCGGTGACATGGGCGTACTCCGCCTTCATCGCGGCATGCAGCGGCTGCTCCGGAACGCTCCCGTCGAAGGCCGTGTACCCGGCGCCGCGGAACAGCACCGTGCAGGCCGCGAGCATCGCCGCGTGCGCCGGCACCTTCGGGTCGAGACCGTGGATGAACTCGGCGTACGTCGTCTCCGCGGGCCAGGCGAGCCCGAGCGCCTTGGCGGTGTTGCCGAGCTTGCGGCGCAGGTCGTCGTGCGACTCCGGCAGCGTGCGCAGGATGCCGATCCTGCCTTTCATCATCAGGTGCGCGGCGGCCATGCCGGTGAGCAGCGAGATCTGCGCGTTCCAGCCCTCGACCGGCAGCGGCGCACGGAACTCCAGGCCCCAGCCGTGGTTGGAGGTGACGACCTCCTGGTCCGGGATCGGCAGGTTCACGCCGCCACGGGCCAGCTCGCGCTGCTCACGAAGCTTGCCGACCTCACGCAGGAGCTGCAGGGACTCCGACGCCCTCCCCGCGTCCAGGTCCTGCTGTACGCCGGCGTAGTTGAGCTTGGCCCGCGACTTCACCAGCGCACGCTCGCAGGTGACGTCCGTTCCTTCGCCGGTCGAGTCGACGGTGATTGTCCACAGCAACGCGGGACTGACCTGGTCGGGCAACAACGAGGCCGCGCCCTCGGAGAGCTCCGGCGGGTGCAGCGGGGTCCGCTTGTCCGGCGCGTACAGGGTCTCGCCGCGGCGCCGGGCCTCGGCGTCGATCGGGTCGCCGGGCTGCACGAACGCGGCGACGTCGGCGATCGCGTAGTACACCGTGAAGCCGGCGCCGGACCGCTCGATGTGCAGCGCCTGGTCGAGGTCCATCGAGTCCGGCGGGTCGATCGTGACGAACTCGATGTCGGTCCGGTCCAGCTCCGGCAGCCGGGCATTCGCCGCCGCGGCCACCGCCGCGGCGGTCACCTCGGGCGGGAACTCCGCCGGTACCTCCTGCTCCCGGCGAATGTCCTGCAACGACGCCCGGAACACCTCCGGCACAGCTTCGGCGAAGTAGACCCTCTGCAGCGGCATGGGGTCAGAATAGTGTCCCGGCTCAGGACACCAGGTCAGGCTGCACGTTGAACGACCGCAAGGACGCGAGACCGTCGGCGTACCAGTGGATGTCGGTCAGGGTGGCGGGGCGCAGTTCCATCCGGAAGATCGACGACATCGGGGCCTGCAGCACCGATCGGACCATCAGCTTGATCGGTGTCACGTGGGTGACCACGACAACGGTTTTGCCCGGATGCCGGGTCAACAGACCGTCGCGTGCCGAGCGGGCCCGCCGCGCGCAGGCGTCGAACGATTCGCCGCCGGGCGGCGCGACCGTCGTCGACTCCAGCCAGGCGTTCAGGGCGTCCGGCCACTTCTCCTGGATCTCGGCGAACGTGTGCCCGTCCCAGTCGCCGAACGAGCACTCCACCCAGCCGTTGTCGACCGCGACGTCCAGGCCGAGCCGCGCAGCCACCACGTCCGCGGTCTCGCGCGCCCGCCGCATCGGCGACGTCACCACCGCGTCGATCCCGCCGAGCCGAGCCAGGTACGCCGCCGCGGCCGCCGCCTGGGCCCGACCGTTCTCGCTGAGCGCGGGGTCGTCACCACCGGAACCGGAGAACCGCTTCTCCGCCGTGTGCGGGGTCTCGCCGTGGCGCAGGAAGATCAGGTGCGTCGGCGGCTCACCCGGCGTACCCCAACCACGCATCGCCTTCTGCTGATCGGACGGCTCGGTCGCGACCGGAGCCGCCGCAGGTGCGGCCGACGGCTGCAGCGGGATCGGCACGCCGTCCAGCGCGTTGTTCGCCAGGGCATCCGCGGCGGCGTTCTGCGCTCGCGGCACCCACGTCCACTCGGTCCCGAACGGCGCCAGTCCCTGCGCCTTGATCGCCAGCGGCTGCAGGTCCGGGTGCTTGATCTTCCACCGGCCGGCCATCTGCTCGATGACCAGCTTCGAGTCCATCCGTACTTCGATCGACGCGTCCGGCGCGTACTCCCTGGCGAGCTCGAGGCCCGCGATCAGACCGGAGTACTCGGCCACGTTGTTGGTCGCGATCCCCAGCGTCTTGCCCTGCTGCGCGATCACCTTCCCGCTGACCGGGTCACGGACCAGCGCGCCGTACGCCGCCGGTCCCGGGTTACCGCGCGATCCACCGTCAGCCTCGACGATGACGTGCGAATAGGTCATGCCATGCTCTCCGACGTCCGCACGAGAATGCGGCCACACTCCTCACACCGCAGTACGGCGTCCGCCGGGGCGGCCTTGATCGCGGTGAGGTCGGACGGGGCGAGCTCCATCCGGCACCCCATGCAGCGCTTGCCGACCAGCGCCGCGGCGCCGATCCCGCCGTTGTGCTCACGGAGCCGCTGGTACTGCGCGATCAGCGCTTCCGGCAGCTCGGCGGCCACCGCGGCGCGCTTCGCCCTGATCTCGGCGCGCTGCTCGTCGAGCTCCTTGAGCGCGGCGTCCCGTGAGGTCTCGAGCTCGGTCTGCCGGCCGGCGAAGGTCTCGGCGCGACCACGCAGATCGGCCTGCACCACCTCGGCGGCCTCGAGCTTCTCCATCACCTCGAGCTCGGCGTCCTCCAGGTCCGAGATCCGCCGGTCCAGCGAACCGATCTCGTGCTGCAGGTTCTCCAGGTCGCGCGGCGAGGTGACCTGGCCCGAGTCGAGTCGCTGCTGATTGCGGGCCCGGCGCTGCCGGACCTGCTCGACGTCACTGTCGGCCTTCTTCTGCTCACGCTGCAGGTCGCTGACCTCGGTGTCGGCGGTGACCAGCTCCCGGTCGACCACGGACTTCTCGGCGGCCAGGTCCTTGAGGGCCTGGTGCTCGGGCAGCGCCGCGCGCTTGTGCGCGACCACATCGAGCTGCAGGTCGAGATCCTGCAGGTCCAGCAACCGGCGTTGGACGGCGGGCTCGGCGTTCAGAGTCGGCTCCTTAGATTCCTTGGATCGTGGTCGGCGCGCTCAGATCCGCAGGGTCCATGCGTCCGTGCAGAGCGTTGAGATGTGAGTGTCCACGGTACTGCCTCGCTGCGCCAGTCCGTTGCGCAGGAGGCGGTCCGCGTCCGCGAGCCAGGGCCACTCACTGGCCCAGTGCGCGACGTCGACCAGCGCGGGATCGCCGTACGCGCGGGCCTCGGTGGCGGGGTGGTGCCGCAGGTCCGCGGTCAGGTACGCGTCGACGCCGGCCGCACGGACGCGGTCGAACTCCGAGTCACCCGCTCCCCCGACGACGGCGACCCTCTCGATCGTCCGCTCCAGGTCACCCGAGACCCGGACACCGTGCTCGGTCCGCGGCAGGCTCTCCGCGACCAACCGGGCGAAGTCGGCCAACGGCAACGGCTCCGCGAGTACGCCGACCCGCCCGCCACCACGCTCACTCGGGAGCTGCGCCAGCTCGTAGACGTCGTACGCGGGCTCCTCGTAGGAGTGCGCGGCCGTCAGCGCCTCGATGACCGCGCGGCGTTTGCGGCGCGGCAGGATCATCTCGATCCGGTTCTCGGGGACGACCTCGATGTCGCCGACCGTCCCGATCGTCGGGTTCGCGCCGTCGAGCGGGCGGAAGGTGCCCTCGCCGGCGCCACTCCACGCGGCACGCTCGTAGCCGCCGATCCGGCCGGCGCCGGCCTTCGCCAGCGCGTCGAGCATCGCCTGCGTCTCCGCGACCGGGACGAACACGACGACCTTGTCCATCGGCTCGTCCGGCATCGCCTTCAACGGGCGGGTGTCCCGCAGTCCGATGGCGGCGGCGAGTGCGTCACTCACGCCGGGATTGGCGTTGTCGGCGTTCGTGTGACAGACGTGCAGCGCGACGTTGTGACGGATCAGGTCGTGGACGACCCGGCCCTTCGGTGTGGTCGCGGCGACGCTGTTCACGCCACGCAGCAACAACGGGTGATGCGTGACGAGCAGATCGAAACCGCCGTCGATCGCTTCGTCGATCACTTCGCGCATCGGGTCCACCGCGAACAGCACGCGCCGTACCTCCTGCTCCGGGTCGCCGGTCACCAGACCGACCGCGTCCCAGGACTCCGCCCACGCAGGGTCGTAGAGCCGATCGAGTACTGCGAGCACGTCCGCGAGCGTCGTCACGGAACCATCCTGGCATTGCCGGGAACGAATCGCTCATCACCGATCATGACGAGGCAGCGCCTGTCATGTCAGAGCCGACGCTCCAGCAGCGGCAGCCAGTCGTCACCCGCATGTCGGCCCGCCTTCCACACGATTGGCAGAGTGTTGTTCGGGCAGTTGTGGTCGGTCGCAACCAGCAGGCCGAGATCGCCGAATCCTCTAGGGCTCTTCGGCGACAGCGATCGTCCAATCGCGTCGAACACATCAACTGCGGTCTCTCGATCCTCGTCGGACTCGAAGATTTCAGAACCCTCGTCAAACGCCTTCAGACGGCTGTCGATGTCGACGGCTATCACGTTTTCCACCTGCAGATCATCCGAATCCCAAAGCTGCCGAGTGGCGGAGAGTCCCGCAGCGACAATGACATGCAGATTCTCGCGCCACGGACCGGTTAGCGAGGTAAACTTCGCGGCCGCCTCAGTCGCGACATTCCGCAATTGAGTTCCGGTGCCAGCAAGATCATCAGCAATCAGCAATATGCTCGGAGCCGAGATGCTCTTTGTAGCGCTGAGAAACCCATCCACGGTGACCACATTTGTCTTCTTGATCCGCAGCAGCTTCGTCAACGTGGTTGCGATAGCATGGCTGCTCGCACCACCGATACCGTGCTGTAGTAAGTACGCGTTCTTGGCGTAGCCACCCGAGTCGCTCTGTCGATTTGACCAGGCGGCCGTGTCCATGATTCCGGCTTTCAACGCCGGCAGTACCTCCTGGGTCATTCGGGTAGCCGAGAAGTAGCCCTCAGTCAGCAACCGTTCAGCGACTCGAAAAGCTAGGTAGCGCGCCTCGACCGGGAACTGGTCGAGCCAGGCCCCGAGCCGAACCTCTGACACAGGCTCGGCGCAGAAGATCAAATTCTGCGTCAAGCGGATCAACTCGATATTGGAGAAGGTTCGGGCGTGGGCGCCGACCTCGTTCTCAACCGCGAGTTGCCGATCCAACTCTCGTGCCCCTGCTGATCGCAGCCAGGCCGAAGCCAATGGAATCGAAAGCCGGAGATCCTGGTCCTCGGCGAGCACCACTCCCCGATCGGCCAACGACTTCGCACAGGCCAACAGATCAGCCTTCGAAGCCCCCGCGAAAAGTCCCCCCGCGATCGCGATGGCATCATCTGCTGCGACGAACGCGAACGCTTGTCCACTGGCCTGCGCAATCCCACGTAGCACAGCGCCCATCATGAGTGTTGCGCGTGCCCTGCTGTCCATACCGACGGTGGAGTCCGCCCAAAGGTGCATGAAATGCGGCGCAGACGCCGAGTCCGCGACCCGTTGCATTGCATCGTCGACCTCGCCCGACCCAACGTACGTTCGATCCAACTCTCTCATGCGTTGCCAGATCTCCTGGCCGAGCAAGGTCAGGTAGTACGGGTTGCCGCCAGCTAGGAAATGTGCTCGACTGAATGCCGACTCCTGCCATTCCAGACGCGACTCGGTCGGTCGCTCGAGCAGCTCCCGCGTCGCCTCCACCGTCTGGAAGTTCGACACCACGTACGGTGTCACCTGATTGAGCTTATGCGCTTGTGCCCCGATGATCGCCGGTAATACCTCGCTACCGATGAACATGAGACTGAGCCAGGGTTCGTCGATAATCGAACGCAGGAAGAGGAACAGTGCATCGGCCTCGGTGCCTTCATACAGACTACGTGGTAACTCGTCGAAGTCATCGAGCGCAACAAGAACCTGCTGGTCACTGGATGTGAGCACATTTGCGACTTGGCGAATCCACCGGCCTGACTTTCGAGTGAAGTTGGAATCCTCCGAGGTGACCGGAGGCTCTGGTATCAAGAGGTGCTTCCCAACGTCGAGCACAGCGTCGTAGATGGATTCGATCAAAGCAGTGACGAGCTCCGCGGCCTCTGGCCTGCCGGTCAGTACCTGGCCGAGCGGCAGATACTGGACTGCCCAGCCATCAGCTCGCATGCGGGACATTAGCGTTTTCGCCAATGACGTCTTCCCGACCCGCTTCAACCCCGTTACGGCAGCGCTGCCGCCACCCGCCACAAGCCGCTCTAAAGCGTCCAGGTCGTCAGCCCTACCAACCAGGCGGTCCGGCGCAGAGATTGTCCCTAGCTTGAACGCGTTTACGTCGTCGATCTGCCAGCTGGCGGCACGCTGGTCCTCGGCTCTCAGCATCACAGTCGCGGAGAAGACCTGCTCAAGTGGATCGCGCCAGGCGACCTCGCAGGAGAACTCGATGATCGAGGAGGACTCGGACCCGTTCGTCGCCACGTATTGCAGGACGCGCTCTGCCCCGGGCTCGATACGCTCTACCAACTGCACGGCGGTATCCATTGCGAGCACGGCCGAACTCAGAGTTACCTCGATCAATTCAGCGGTGGCGTTGCCATCATTCCGAAGGGCCACGTCGATGGTAAATGGCGCCCGGACCCCACTGCTCAGCGGGAGGCGACTGCTGAGCAGCTCAACTGTGATGTTGGGCCGAGATCCAGAGCTGAGCTCTTCATGGCGCTCGACACACTGCTCCAGCATCGCCTGAAATGCTGGCCCTAGAGTGTCCTGGAGCAGCAGACTCTCACTCTTTGCAACCTGCTCGATCAGGTTGGACAGGTCAGTGAAGAGAACTTTTGAATCACTAGCCAGCGTTGACTCCTTAGCCAAGAAGGCGCCAACCCGAGCCGATCCCTCAATGGCGGACTCAATGATCTTCTGCTCATCTTCGTCGAGAAAAATCTCGATCTTCCGCAACGGTCGATGCAACCGACGGTGGACAAGCGAGTCAGGTTTTGCCGCATCCGTCAGGTCCTGCATTCGGTATCGGAATTCCGACGCGAGGGCTTCGACCATCTGATGCGTTTGCCTCATCTGTTCGACGACGGATCCGAAATGCGTCGACCACGCATCACGCAGCCGCACCTTGGTGTCGTTGTCGTAGACAGACAGGGCTTCGCCACCTGCGACGATGGCCAACCGCGCCGCGTGCACCGCCCAGTTCGCCTGCATCTGTGGGGTCGCGGCGACGTAGTCACGCAGTACGTTGTCAGTCAGCCAATCGGCGAGGGCTTCATCGCTCGGCACACTCCTACTCGCAGCCTCGGCTGCAGAGAGGAGCGCACGACGTCGGTTGAGGAGCAGGCCGCCGTCGTTCTCTGCTAGCAGCCAGATCAGGCGCAGCCAGTTCCATGTCCGATCGCCATCGGGCGAGGTCGTTGGGCGCCAACTGCGCCCCGCCGATGCATACACATCCCATACTTCGTCGCGCGCTTCGGCGTACTTCCCGTCCTCGAAGAGAGCCCAGGCGATCCCAAGATCGCACTCCGAGTCATCGGGCTCACCAAGGTCCGGCCAGTTCCGACTGCCACTCGCATAGCCTGCCTGTTCTTGCGCAGGCAAAGCTAACCAAGGCGGACCAGGAGCCACGGCAGTCCGCCGGCGTGGTTCAGCTGTCGGCCGCGATGCAGGTACCTCCGGAGCCCGATGAATCGCTTCGGGTCGCGTGAGGCTGGCAGAGAGGATTCCTATGCGTAGGTTGAAGTCCTCGTACTCCATGCCAAACTGTCGCCGCCAACCACCTGCCTCTCCAGGGATATCAGGCAGACGATCGAGGATCGACTCGACCTCCTCGCGTTGCCGCCGATGCGTCGGCGCAACACTTAACGCCTCGATTGCCCCGGATGCGAGTACAACCCGGTCGCTGGCGGACAGCCCCTGCAGACCAAGGCTCGCACGCAAGTGAGAACCGAATCGAAACATAAAGTCGGTGAGCGCTGCGCGCGATCCCGTGACAAAAGCGCGCTGCAGCACCCGCTCGGTAAGCAGGAAACCGATCAGCGGTCGCTCGTTCCGACTCGCCGCGCCGACCGCGCGAACCAATTCACTTTCGCCAACCGATTCATACCGGCCGGAAACAGATCCGAGAACTGATCTGAGGACTCTCGCGCGGCCATCCAAAAGGTCCCGCGCAGCATCATGTGCAGGCTGCGTCACCGCGGAAGCTTAGCAATTCAAGGCGCGATATATCCGACACCCGGAATATCCGGAAATCGCGCTCACGGATTGCGACGGGGGCAACCGCCCGGTGCCCCCGTCACAACCGTGTCCGCCGGCTCAGGTGTCACGGCATGGTGGTGCGACCGCCCCGCCGCATCCACCACAACACCCGCTCCGGCGGAATCGCCCCGGCCACAGGGGGAGGGCCGTCTCGGGACGGCTTGACCGGAGCGAGTCTGGAGGGCCTAGATCACTAGATCAGCCAGGCCGTCGTGTCGCTCGGGAGCTTGTCGCCCTCGAGCGGGCCGCTGGACAGCACGACCGCGGCGTCGGGCAGCTCCACCGGAGCCGCGCCGAAGTTCGTCACGCACTGCCAGCCGCCGGAGCGGACGAAGTGCAGAACCTCGTCGTTGGTGTCGATCCACGTCAACGCGCTGCCGGTACGCAGCCCCCGCCGTACGGCGAGCGCCTTGCGGTACAGGCTCAGCGTCGACTCCGCGTCGTCCTGCTGCGCCTCGACCGAGTACGCGCCGAACCACTTCGGCTGCAGCAGGTGCGAACCGCCCGTACCGAAGCCGAAGGACAGCCCGCCGACGGTCCACGGCAGCGGCACCCGGCAGCCGTCGCGACCCTTCTCGGCACCCTTCGACCGGAAGTACGCCGGGTCCTGCAGGTTGGCGGCCGGCAGCTCGCCGACCTCCTGCAGACCGAGCTCCTCCCCCTGGTAGAGGTACGCCGAACCGGGCAGCGCGAGCATCAGCAGCGTCGCGGCGCGGGCCCGGCGCAGACCGAGCGCGACGTCGACGGTCGGCTCGGTGCCGTTGCTGAGCAACCAGTCCTTGCCGTCCTGCCAGCCGCCCTTCGGGTTCTTCGGCAGCCCGTACCGCGTCGCGTGCCGGACCACGTCGTGGTTCGAGAACACCCACGTCGACGACGAGCCGTTCTCCGCCGCGAGCGCGAGATTCTCCTCGATCACCTTGCGGAACTTCTCGTACTCGAAGTCGGCCTGCAGCAGGTCGAAGTTGAACGCCTGCCCGAGCCCATCGGCACTCGCGTACCGGGCGCGGCGCGCGGCCGGCACGAACGCCTCGGCGACCGCCGACCGCGGCGGGTCGTAGGTGTTCAGCAGCTTGCGCCAGTCCTGGTAGATCTCGTGCACGCCGTCCTGGTCCCAGAGCGGGTGCTTGCCGTTCGACTCGGACTGCCGCGGCAGCGTGGTCTTCGACGGGAACGGCTCGGTCAGGTCCTTCACGAGCGCGTGCGCGACGTCGACGCGGAAGCCGTCGACACCCCGGTCGGACCAGAACTTCAGCGTCTCCAGGAAGTCCTCACGGACCTCCGGGTGCTGCCAGTTCAGGTCGGGCTGCTCGGCCGCGAACAGGTGCAGGTACCACTGGCCGTCGTCGGTCTGCGCCCAGGCGGACCCACCGAACACCGAGTCCCAGTCCGACGGCGGCTGGTCGGGAGCGCCGTCCGGGCCGTCGCGGAAGATGTACCGGTCCCGGGCCGGGTGCCCCTTCGCGGCCTCCAGTGCCTCGACGAACCACTCGTGCCGGTTCGAGGTGTGGTTCGGGACGATGTCGACGATCAGCTTGATGCCCTCGGTGTGCAACGCGTCGACCAGCTGGTCGAAGTCCTCGAGGGTGCCGAGCCGGGGATCGACGTTCCGGTAGTCGTCGACGTCGTACCCGCCGTCGGCCAGCGCGGACGGGTAGAACGGGCTCAGCCAGACCGCGTCGATGCCCAGCGCCACCAGGTACGGGACTCGACTGATGATGCCGGCCAGGTCGCCGACACCGTCGCCGTTGGCATCGGCGAAGCTGCGCGGATAGATCTGGTAGACGACGGCCTGCCGCCACCAGTCGGGATCGGTCGTCTGCGGGGTCGTCACGATCGCCTCACTGTGAGTCTGTTGGTACCCGAAGTTTATATATAGGCTCTAAATTTAGAATCTGCATGTATTCTGCGGTGGGTACGACGACGAGGTCAAGGGGCTTTCATGGCGAAACCACCGACTACCCCGCCCACGGCCACGCCGACGATGCTGCGCCGGGTGAACGCGGGCAAGGTACTCGGCGTGCTCAACCGCGCACGGGTGATGACAGGAACCGGCCTGATCGAGGCCACCGGCCTCACCCGGGCGACCGTGCACGCGGTCTGCAACGACCTGATCTCGATGGGCTGGGTGATCGAGCTCGACCCCGGCCGGACGTCGGTCGGCCGGCCGTCGCGGCGGTTCGAGTTCAACGGCCGTGCGGGGTACGTGCTCGGCATCGACATCGGCGCGGCGAAGACGACGGTGCTGGTCTCCGACCTGCGCGGCGAGACGGTCGCCAAGGCCGGCCGGCCGGCGGTGGACGTGAAGACACCCGGCGACCGGACCCGGATCGTGCACGAGACGGTGGTCGAGGCCTTGGCGTCCGCGGGGGTGTCGGACGCCCAGATCCTCGCCGCCGGTGCCGGAGTCGCCGCCCCGGTCGACCGGGAGGGGAACATCCTGGTCGACGACGAGTTCTGGCGGCGCTTCGACCCGGGCCTCTCGCAGCGGCTCACCGACCTGCACGGCTGGCCGGTGCTGCTGGAGAACGACGCCAACCTGGCCGCTCTCGGCGAACACTGGCGGGGCGAGGCGCGCAACGTCGACGACCTCGTCGTACTGCTGGCCGGTGAGCGGTTCGGGTCGGGCCTGATGGACTCCGGCCGGCTGCTGCACGGCAGTCGCGGCGGTGCAGGCGAGATGGTGTTCCTGAAACTCGTCGAGGGCGTCGGCGACACCCACGGCATCGCCCGGATCGCGCGCGAGAACGGTACGGCGGCGGTCGCGGACCCGGCCGTGCAGACGTCGTTGCGGAAGGTCGCGACCAACGGTGCGGTGACCGCCGAGCAGGTGTTCAGCGCGGCCGCCGCGGGAGACGAAGTCGCCCACGACATCCTTCAGGACATCGCCGGCCGGACCGCCCGGGTGGTCGCGACGCTCGGCATCCTGTTCAACCCCGAACTGGTGGTGCTCGGCGGCGCCGTCGCCGAGGGTGCCCGGGCGCTCCTCCCCGACCTCGAGAAGGAGCTGGCCGGCTACACCACGACTCCGCCACGCGTCGCCGTCTCGTCACTCGGCGACGCGATCGTCTCGGTCGGGGCGGTGCGGCACGCGCTCAACTACGTCGAACAACACGCCCTCGACCTCGAACTCGGCTGCCGCCCCGACTGAGGCGCGGATCCGCCACTACCTCTCGCGAGTCAGCTCTCTGGCGATCGTCTCCAGCACAATCATGTTGCGGCCCGAGGTTGTGGCGGACGGGACGCCTTCAGGGACGAGCGCCCGGTCCTCGGGGATCCCGGTGCAGAGCACGAACACGTCGCCGGGATGACCCTGCACGAGGTGGGCGAGAGCGTCCCGCATCCATGGCGTCCGGATCGCATCCTGGATCGCGATGACGAGGGCGCGCCCCTGGGCAGCCTGCGCGGCCTCGGCGATCGCGTCGTCGCGTGATTCATCGGACTTGGCGAGATGGTGCTCGCCCCGCAGAACCACACCGTCCGCCCCGGGCGCGACGCGGGTGAAGATCTCCGGGAGGCCGGAGAAATACGGGTTCCAGGCCGGGTGCAGCCCCTGCGTCAGGTCGATCACGTACGGCGTGGCGCCGAGCGCGGGGAACGACTGCCGCGCCACCACGCGGGCGGCAACCTCACGGATCGGGGCGCCGTCGAGACCCGGCTGACGGCTGCGCGTCCTGAGACTCGCCGCGAGGGCACGGACCCGGGTGGCTGCGTCGGCGACGCGTTCAGCGGGAAGCGTCCCGGTACGGACCGCATCGGCCACGCGGGCGGTCAGCGCCTGCGGGTCCGCCGTACCGACCGCGATCATCGCGAGGTCAGCGCCGGCGCCGATCGACGCGACGGCGGCGTCCTCGATCGAGCGGTGCCTGGTGATCGCCTGCATCTCGAGCGCGTCGGTGGTGATCACCCCACCGAAGCCGAGCTCCTCGCGGAGCAGTCCGGTCAGCACCCGATGCGACAGGGTGGCCGGTTGGTCGTCGTACGCCGAGAACACGATGTGCGCGCTCATCACGACGTCCGCGCCGGCCGCGATAGTCGCCCGGAACGGGGCCAGTTCGACGTCGCTGACCTCCTCGACCGAGCGGTCCACCCGCGGCAGGTCGGTGTGTGAATCGACCGCGACGTCGCCGTGGCCCGGGAAGTGCTTCGGGCAGGCCGCGATCCCGGCGTCGTGGACGCCCTGCACGAACGCGACGCCGTGGCGCGAGACGACGTCCGCCGTCCGGCCGAAGGACCGGGTGGAGATGATCGGGTTACCGGGGTTGCTGTTCACGTCGACCGACGGGGCGAGCATCAGGTCGATGCCGAGCGCACCCAGCGTGGCGGCCGCGTCGCGGGCCGCGGCCCGGGTCAACTCGGGGTCGTCCAGGTCGCCGAGCAGCCGCGGCGAGGCGAGCGGCCACGGGTTGGCCGGCGCCAGGTGGCTGAACTCACCGCCCTCGTGGTCGATCGCGACGATCAGGTCCGGCCGCTCGGCCCGCAGGGTCGCGGTCAGTGCCTCGACCTGGTCGGCGTCCGCGACGTTCCGGGTGAACAGGATGACAGCCCCGAGGCCGCCGGCGACGGCCCGCCGCAGCTCGTCCGGTGCGGTCGTCCCGGTGAAGCCGACCACCAAGGAGCCGGCCGCGTCACGATCCAGTTGATCACTCATCCCCCAACCCTCTCGCGACCCCGGGTTCGTGCGCCAGCCGTGACGGCCATCACGGACAGCTAATAATTAGCCGCCTCGAGAGGCCCTGAGGGGCATCGTTGTCAAGGGCTGTCATGGCAGTTAACTGCCGTCTTCCTGCGGGTTTGCCCGGATTACTTTGGATGACCCCTGTCTGTTCTGGCCGACTACGGATAACGTTGTCTCCCAACCTTGACCGCCCTGACGGGGGGACGATGAGCGACGACACAACGCCGGCGCGGGAAACCGTGCTCGGAATCGACATCGGCGGCACGAAGATGGCCGCCGCTCTGGTGTCTGCCGACGGCACGATTCTCACCGGTGACCGGATCCGCACCCCACCCGGCGGCGCCGACCAGGTGTTCGCCGCGCTCGGTGAGCTGATCACCCGCGTCCGTGGCGACGCCACTCCGCTCGCCGTCGGCATCGGCTCCGCCGGGCCGCTCGACCAGCAGCACGGTCTGGTCTCCCCGGTGAACATCGTCGGCTGGCGCAACTTCCCGCTGGTCGACCGGGTCCGGGAACACACTGGCGGCGTACCGGTGGCGCTCGGGCTCGACGGACACTGTTTCGCGCTCGGCGAGTTCTGGAGCGGCGCCGGGCGGGACGCGAAGACCCTCCTCGGGATCGTGGTCTCGACCGGTGTCGGTGGCGGCCTGGTGGTCGACGGCAAGCCGCTGATCGGGCAGTCCGGCAACGCCGCGCACATCGGCCACGTCGTGATCGACCAGGACGGCGAAGCGTGCGCCTGCGGGTCGTACGGCTGCGTCGAGGCGTACGCGAGCGGCCCGCGGATGGTCGCCCGCGCGCAGCGCAACGGCTGGCGGACGGACGAGGCCGTGGACGCCGAAGTACTGGCGGCCGATGCCACGGCTGGGGACGAGCTCGCGCTGGCGGCGTTCGACGACGGCGCACAGGCGCTGGCCGCCGGGATCGTGGCCACCGCGGTCACCGTCGACCTGACCACCGTCGTGATCGGCGGCGGTGTCGCGAAGGCCGGGCCGGTGCTGTTCGACCCGGTGCAGGCGTGGGTCAAGCGGCTGGCGCAGCTGCCGTTCGTGACCGAACTGACCGTGGAACCGGCGCAGCTGGACAACGCCGGACTGCTCGGCGCCGCGCACCAGGCCTGGGCCGCGCTCGGCTGATCCGCCAGAACCTTCTCGCCGGCCCGCTCAGATTTCTGGGCGGGCCTTCCAGATGTTGTGGCAGGGAAAGGGTTCTCTCGCGCATCTTTGCGCAATTTTTACGAATCTTGGCGATCTGTGTAACGACGGTCCCGTTCTGCGCGATGCAACGGATGGATGGGGTGGGGGCACCGTCATCCCCGACCGGTCGAGGGGGGCTCGGAGCGGTCGGCAGCGGTTGATCGGTGGGGGCTCCGGATCAACCAGCACACGTGAGCGGCGGGCGAGGGCACTCTCCCGCCGCAACCGTGTGGCCAACAGGTCCACACCAAGCAGGGACACCAGGCAGGGACACCAAGCACGGAACCAGAACACACCCGGCGCCGTCCGATCGACCTGACATCGTTCGATCCCATGGAGGGATGGGATCGAGCGGGTTCCGCATCGTGGACGGCGGACGGTGGTCGCGGGGGCTGTTACCGGTCGATCCCGCCCACGGTGCAGATCGGATCATCTGGGCCCAGACCTTGCCCAGAGCTTGCCCAGCCGGTCACGGCCTGAGCCACTCCGGCTCAGGCAGCCGGGCACGGTCGAGCCGGCCGTTGTCGTCCAGCGGCAGTTCCTCGATCGGGATCAGGTCCGCCGGCACCAGGTAGATCGGCAGCTCCTTGCCCAGGTCGAGCATCAGCCGCGCCAGTACGGCGGGATCGCTGTCCTCCAGAACGACGTACCCGATCAGGCAGGTGTCACCGGCCGGGTCCGAGCAGGCCACCACGACCGCGTCGACGACGCCGGGCTGATCCGCGAGCACATGCTCGGTCTCGCCGGGCTCGACCCGGTGACCGCGAATCTTCACCTGGTCGTCCGCGCGGCCGAGGTACTCCAAGGTGCCGTCGGTGCGCCAGCGACCGAGGTCCCGGCTGCGGTACAGCCGCGCGCCCGGGTGGCCCGGGTCCGCGACGAACGCGTGCTCGGTCTCGTCCGGCCGACCGAGGTACCCCTGCGCGACTGCGGCACCGCCGAGATGGATCTCGCCGACCGCACCGACCGGAACCGGCCGCAGCGCGGCGTCCAGCAGCCGTACGACGACGCCCTCGATCGGCCGCCCGATCGACGGCCGGTCCTCGGCCGGGTCGACCTCGTGGATCGTGGTCACGATCGACGCCTCGGCCGGCCCGTACTCGTTGAACAGCCGGCACTGCGGGTGCGCGTCCAGGAACTCCCGCACCTTGTGCGTCAGCACCATCGCCTCGCCACCCGCGACGATCTCCCGCAGCGCCGGCAGCTCGGGCAGCCGCCGCATCGTGGCCAGCAGCGCGGTCAGCGGACTGAACGCCATGAACAACCGCTGGACATCGTGATCGCGCAGCGCCGCGACGACCGCATCCGGGTCGTACCGGTCGTCCTCGCCGATCAGCACCAGCGCGGCACCGGACGCCAGCGTCGTGAACATCTCCTGGACATGGACGTCGAAACCGAACGAGGTCCACTGCAGCGTCCGCAGCGACGACCGGGTCCGCAGGTAGTGCCGGACCAGGTTCACCGGGCCGCGGTGCGGGACCACGACGCCCTTCGGGTTGCCGGTCGAACCGGAGGTGTAGATGCAGTACGCGATGTCGTCCGCCGCGGCCCGCACCGGCGGCGCCTGCCGCGCCCGCGCGTCACCGTCGACTGCCGCCACCGGCACCAGCCGCAGACCGAGCCGATCCGCGAGCGCCGCGTCGTCACCGACCAGCGCCACCGCCGCCGCGTCCTGCACCATGAACGCCCAGCGCGACTCCGGTACGCCGGGATCCAGCGGAAGGTACGCCGCACCGGACTTCAGCACCGCGAGTACGGCGACGACCATCTCGGTGCCCCGGGCGACACGTACGGCGACCAGCTGGCCCGGCCGCACGCCCAGATCGACCAGCTGCCAGGCGACAGCGTTCGAGCGGCGGTCCAGCTCGGCGTACGTCAGCTCGCGCTCACCCTGGATCAGCGCGACCGCGTCCGGCGTACGGGCGACCTGCTGCTCGAACAGGGTGTGCAGTCCGCTGAGTTCACCGGCGACGACCGCGTCCCGGCGTACCCGGCCGACCGGCCCCGTCGACGCGGCATCGGCTTCGAGGTCGCGGAGTGCTTCCAGGTCGGACTCGATCGGGAGGACGAGCTCGGGCAGCCGGAGGTTCGGACGAGTGGTTGCTCTGCGCAACACTTCGGCCAGGTAGTCGAGCAGGCGCTCGATCGTGCGCTGCTCGAACAGGGCGGGGCGGTAGTCCGCCGTACAGGTGATGCCGGCGCCGTGGTGGGTCAGCCGGAAGCGCAGGTCGACCGTCGCGGGCAGCTCGTCGTCGCCGTCCTCGAAGTCCACCAGGATCTGGAACAGCGGGTCCCGCTGGAGGACCGCCAGATCGGTACCGGCGTGCTCGAACGCGGCGGTCGTCAGATCGCGGATCCGCTGCGTGAGCTCGCCGAGGTCGGGCTCACCCGAGAGGTCGATCCGCAACGGGAGTGGGCGACGCGGGTCGGTCGAGGTGTCACCCTTCGGCCGGGTCAGCGCCGAACCGATCGTCACGTCGTCCTGCGCCGCGAACCGGCCCAGCACGGTCGCCACCGCGGCCAGCATCGTCATCACGGGGCTGAGCTTCCGCTCCCGGCTGTACGCGAACACCGCGTCCCCGAGCTCTTCGTCCAGCTCCCGCTTCACCGACGCAACGTCGTCATCCCCCGCCCCCCGAACCCGATCCATGGGAAGCACCAACGGCTCACCCCCAGCCAGCACCCCCTCCCAGTACGCCAACCCTCGCCGCCGAGCCGCATCCCCCAGCCCAGCCTCACCACCAGCCGAGTCCACGTCGCCACCGACGACGTCCGCCTCACCACCCACCGGCTCCACGTCATCACCCGCGCGCGAACCGGCCGGATCCACGTCACCCGAGCCCGCGTCAGCCCCCTTCGCGTCGCCACCAGCCAGGTCGACCTCGCCATCTACTGGCTCCACATCCTCGCCAGCGACGTCCGCACCGTCCGCCTGCGCAGCCTCCACCCCGGCCGGATCCGCACCCGAGCTCAAGTCGGCCGCGTTCGCGCCGCCCACGCCATCGTCGAGAGCGTCCGCATTGGCTACATCCGTGCGCGGCGAGCCTGCGGCGTCGTCCGCTAAGTCTGCTTCGTCGCCGGCAGGGTTCGCGTCGTCTCCGGTGGGGGCGTCGAGCGGTTGCTCGGTGGGCTCGGTGAGCAGGGCGAGTTGTTCGCGCATGAGCTTGGTGACGCCGTCGACCAGTTGGCCGGCGACCCGGAGCTGCTGCGACATCAGCGCCGCCATCCCACTCCCCGGCAGCTCAGCCTCGCTGGTCGCCGCAGCAGCCTCGTCAACCTTCGCGGCGAGCTCGGCAAGCCCGGTGCCCAGAACAGCCAGCGCAGCCCGCGCATCCGGCTCCCGCGGCTCCTCAGCCGCCAGGTCCCCAGCCACAAGCTCGTCGGCCGCTTGTCCCGCGGACGCCGGCCCCGCGGATCCCCGCTCCTCGGACGCCCGCTCCTCAGACGCCTGCTCCTCAGACGCGGGCTCCTTGGACGCCTGCTCCGCGGACGCCTGCTCCTCAGACGCGCGCTCCTTGGACGCCTGCGTCTTGGACACCTGCTCGACCGGCACCTGCTTGACGGGCACCTGCTCGACGGCGGCCTCGGCCTCGGCGACCCCGTCCGCTGCGGCGTCTGTCCGCTGCTCGGGTTCGGCTGTTTGGACGGCGAGGGCCGTCGCGAGCTTGTGGGGTGTCGTGAAGCTGAGGAACAGGTCGTCCGGGGTCAGCTCCACCTCGAAGCGGCTGTTCAGTTCGTCGATGACCGGCGCCATCGACGCCGGCGTCGCCCCCAACTCGGCAAATGTGTGATCCACCGTCAGGTCGTACGGGTCGAGGTTGTGCACCTCGCACGTCATATCCAGTACGACGTCCAGCGACTCCCGATACCGCTCCGCCGACATCGCGTCACCCGACAACGACCCAGCCTGCGCCAGATAGTCAGCGTCGATCTGATGCGTCTCCGCCGGCAGCGCGAACGGCGACCGCTCGCCCTCCTCCACGGCATCGTCAACCGGCTCGGCCGCGACCGTATCCGGCGGATCCAGCGGAATCCGTTTCACCGCCGCGTTCGACGGTGGCTCGAACACCAGACTCTGCGCCCGCGCCGCCCGCTCGAACGGGTTCGGCTGCGACCGCTGCGCCGGCTCCGCGAGCATCGCCGTACCCGGCCCCGTGTGCACCGTCACGGACGGATCCACCGGGTGGTGCACCCGACGGAACGGGTACGTCGGCAACGGGACCCGGCCGCCGTCCGCATAGACCTTCGCCCACGCGATCTCGGTACCCTGCTCGTACAGCTCGGCGAGACCGTTCATCGTCGCGAGCACCGGGTCCTGGCCGAGGCGCTGCGCCGGGATCCACGTGCTGTTCGGCGCGATCCGGCGACCGGCGGGGCTCAGTACGGCGTCCGGCCCGAGCTCGAGGAACCGCCTGCACCCAGCAGCGGTGACTGCCTCGACAGCATCACCGAACAGCACCGGCTGCCGCAGCTGTCCAACGAGGTAGTCGCTGTCCAGGACCGTCCCGGACTCGAGCAGATCACCCGACCAGCTCGACACCATCGGGGTCCGCAGCGGCTTCAGCGTGATCTCGCGAACGATCTCCGCGAAGTCCGACAGTATTGGGTCGACCAACGAACTGTGGAACGCGCGGTCGACGTCCAGCCGTTGCCACGCGACCTCCAGCTGGTCCAGTTGCGCGGCGAGCTGGCCCACGATCACTTCGGACCCGGTCAGCACGAACGACTGCGGACCGTTGCCAGCAGCAACCTCCACGCCGGCTGTCCGGGCGATCTCGCGAACGCGGTCGGCATCGGCACGGACGGCAACCATCGCGCCCGGTACCGTCCCGCGCTGCATCAGCTCCCCGCGCTTCGCGGTCAGCCGTACGCCGTCCGCGAGCGAGAGCGCACCGGCGACACACAAAGCGGCGTACTCGCCGACGCTGTGACCGACAACCAGCGCGGGCTGCACGCCGAAGGACTGCCACAGCCGGGCAAGCGCGAGCTCGAACGCGAACAGCGCCGGTTGCGCCGTCTCGGTCGGCCAAACGCCTTCCGTCCCACCGGCCGGGGTGAGCAGGAGCTCGAGCAGGCTACCGCCCGTCTCCTCGTGGTACACGCGGTCGCACTCGTCGAGCACCGAGCGGAACACGGGGAAGCGAGCAGCGAGTCCAGCGGCCATCCCACGGCGCGCGGCGCCCTGCCCGGTGAACGCGTACCCGAGCGGCCCCGGCCCGCCACGCGGTACTTCGGTCGCCTGGGCGGTGCCGAGCGCGTCGACGAGTTCGGACTCCGTCGCACCGGCGACCGCGATCCGGTGCCGATGCGCGGGCCGCCCGAGGGCCGCCGTACCGGCGAGGTCGATGAGACGGTGGCCGGTGCCGTGGCCGAGGTCGGTGCGGTACAGCTCGACCAGGTCCGCGAGCGCGTCCGGGTCGGGCGCCGACAGCGGGAGTACGACGGGCCCGTCGTCACCGCGACGGATCTGCCGCGGCGCCTCCTCGAGGATCACGTGCGCGATGGTGCCGCCCGCGTCGAGGGCGCTGACGCCGGCGCGGAGCGACGTACCCGCCTCCCAGTCGCGTACCTCGGTGTTGATGACGAACGGGCTGCCGTCGAGGGCGAGCGCCGGATTCGGCTCGGTGTAGTTGATCGTGGGGACCAGCATCCGGTGCTGCAGCATCAGGATCGTCTTGATCAGGCCGGCCATCCCGGCGGCGCTGTCCAGGTGGCCGATGTTCGACTTCACCGAGCCGAGCGCGCAGAAACCGACCTTGTCGGTGTGCTTGCGAAGCGCGGCCGTCAGCGCCTTCACCTCGGCGGCGTCGGCGGCCGCGCTGCCGATCCCGTTCGCCTCGATGTAGCTGAGCGAGTCCGCGTCGAAGCCGGCCCGCTCGAGCGCGCGCCCGATCAGGTCGGCCTGGTGGGCGGCGGGGGCGTCGGCGTTGCTGACCGCGGTACCGCGGATCACGGCGTACACCGTGTCGCCGTCGGCCATGGCCTGGTCGAGGCGCTTCAGCAGCACCGCGGCGACGCCGTTCCCGCCCACGGTGCCGTCGGCGTCCGCGGCGAACGCCCGGACGTGCCCGGTCGGCGACAGGATCGAACCCGGCGACGGGTGATAACTCGTTGCCTGCGGCACCTGTACGGCGGCGGCGCCGGCCAGCGCGAGATCCGCATCACCCGATCGCAACGCCTGACACGCCAGGTGCACCGCGACCAGCGACGACGACCACGCCGACTGCACGCCGATCGCCGGGCCGGTCAGTCCCAGCCGGTACGCGACCCGGGTCGCGAGCGAGTCCCGCGACTGGTGCTGGCGGTTGTAGAGATTCATGCCCGAGCCCGCGAAGACGCCGACCCGGCTCGTCGTACCGGCGTAGCCGCCGTGCTCCAACGCCTGGTGACACACCTCGAGGAACAACCGCTGCGCCGGCTCCATCAGCTCGGCCTCGCGGTCACTCAACCCGAAGAACTTCGCATCGAACGACTCGACGTGGTCCAGCACCCCACTGACGGACACGACCCCGTCACCCGCCTCCGGCACCCCACGCCGGACGCTCTCCACTCCCCCGACCAGGTTGTCCCAGAACGCCTCCAGCGTCTCCGCCCCAGGGAACCGCCCAGCCACCCCCACGACAGCCACCGGCTCCACCACAACCCCAGCCCGCCGCGCAGCCCCCTTCTCCCCACGCCCAGGCCCAACCACCCGCCCCCCGCTGGCGACCCGGCCCGGATTAGCAACCTGCCCAGCCTTCACCCCGTGCCCAGCAGCCCGGCCAACCCCGGCAACCTGCTCCGCGCCCGCAGACTCCCCGCCCTGCCCGCCGGCCGCCGCATCCTCGGCCGCAGCGACCACAGCCGCGCCACCGACAACCGCCAACCCACCGGCAGCCGTCTCCGCGACAGACTCCTCGCCGGACTCATCAGCGCTGCCCTCGACGAGCGCCGACCCATCGCCGTCCCCAAACACATCGACAACCGAGGCGGCCAGAACAACCTCAGCCCGAGCCCGCCGCTCCACCACCGAGCCGGCCGCGTCCCCACCCGCACCAGCACCCGCCGCGCCCACAACCTCCGCAGACGCCGCGTTCTCATCCTCCGCAGACTCCGCGTCGTCAGCCTCCGCGTCGTCAGCCTCCGTGCCGTCAGCCGGTACGACACTCTCCTCAACGTGCTGGGTCTCAGCCAGCTCAGCTACGTCGTCCACGCCACCCGCAGACCCCGCGCCATCCTCGACGACCTGTGCCGACTCGACTTCAGCGGTCTCCGACGAGTCGCCATCCGACAGCACGGGTACGTCGCCCACGCCGGCAGACCCTGCGCCATCCCGCACGCCCAGCGCCGACTCAGCTTCAGCAGTCCCCGCCAGCTCGACCTCGTCCCCCGGTAGGTCGTCCTGTCCAGACGCCGACGACTTCACCGGTATCGAGATCGCCGGAAGCTCAGCCGTCTCGAAGTCGCTCCCGGCACCGTCCCCGCACGCATCCTCAGCACCGTCCGTGCCCGCGTCCCCGGCACCGTCCGCGCCCGCGTCCTCAGCACCGTCCGTGCCCGCGTCCCCGGCACTGTCCGCGCCCACGTCCTCCGCACCGCCCGCGCTCAGGGCCTTAATGCCTGCGCCCTCGTCGCCAGATGCGACCTCATCGGACGTGACATCACCTGAGGCTGCATCGCCGGCGGCCTTCTCAACGGCCGCCGCGTCCTCGGCGGACTCGCCCGCCGTCTCGGCGTCCCTGCCGTCGGGCGTCTCTTCGTCGATGTCGTCGGTCGACCCGGGAGACCCAGCGTCTCCGGGTACGTCGTCAGCGGAGACCGCGTCATCGCCGGTCTCAGTCTCGCTGTCAGTCTCCTCTGAGCCCGACGTCTGCGCAGACGCCGAGTCCTCGGCGGCAGCGTCAGATGCCGCGGCGTCACGGTCGTCGGCTTGCCCAGACGAGCCTTCGGCGCAAGCCGCGTCGTCCGAGCCCTCGGAGCCGTCCGCGACGGGCTCATCGGACGCTGCGGACTTCGAAGCGATGTCCTCGGCAACGATCGACGCCGCAGCGGTGCCATCCCCAGCTGCCTCTGCAGCGGCATCGGCATCCGTGTCACTGACACCGATGGCCGTGTCAGCTTCCGCCTCGTCCGTCGCGTCTGCAGGTACGTCGGCGGTTGTGTCGGCGGTGGCATCGTCGGCGGTGTCTGCCGCCGCATCAGCCCGCGTGCCCGTCGTGGCATCAGTCCCAGCAGCACGCACGTCGGTGCCGTCGGCGGCCGTGTCCGCGCTGGCGTCCTCGGTCGCGTCTGCAGCGACATCAGCCTGCGTATCCGCGGTGTCGGCGCCCCCAGTGGCATGCGCGTCGGTGACGTCAGCGCTCGTCTCGGCAACTGCCTCAGCCGCAGCATCGGGCGGCGTACCCGCGGTCGCGTCCGCGGTCTCATCAGCAGGTACGTCGGTGCTCGCCGCTGCGACCGCGCCGGCTGCCACATCCGAATCCGTGTCCGCGGTCGCGCCTACGGTCCCATCGGCGCGTCCGTCCGTGCTTGCCTCGGCAACTGCCTCAGCCGAGGCATCGGCCGGCGTACCGGCGGTCGCGTCGGCGGTCCCCTCAGCAGGTACCTCGGTGGCGTCGGCGCTCGCCGCTACCACCGCGCCGACTGCCATATCCGAATCCGTGTCCGCGGTCGCGTCGGCGATCCCCTCAGCACGTACCTCGGTGGCGTCGGCGCTCGCCGCTGCCACCGCGCCGGCTGCCACATCCGAATCCGTGTCCGCGGACGCGTGGGTGGGCCCATCGGCGCCTTCGTCGGTGGCAGCGGTGCGTGCCTCGTCGGTCTTTGCGTCTGGCTTCGCGTCTGCGGTGGCGTTGGTTGCGTCCGCAGTTGTGTTCGCGCTGGCGTCGGCGGTCGTGTCCGTGGTCGCGTCGGCTGTTGGCTCGGCGGCCGTGGCGGCTGCAGTTGCGGTGGTGGGATCGGCGGTCAGGTCCGCTGTGGGGTCGGCGGGTGCGGCGGGGGTTGCTTTGGCGGTGGTTGAGGCCTGGTCGTTCTCAAGCTCCGCGTTGGTTGACGGAGCGGAGTACTGCTCGTCTGGCTGGGTGGTGGCGGTTGGCTGGGGCGACTCGGGGTGTGCCGGTACGCGTCGCAGTTCGACGGTGTCTGCATCGTCGACTCGCTGCGCAGACTGGTCGGGAGTTTGCGGGGACGGCTTGGGTACGTCGGCTGTTGCTGTCGGCGCTGCGTCGTTCTCCGCCTCCGCTGATTGGTTGGAGGTATCCGTCGTGGGCGCCGGTTGGTGGGCGGGCGCCAACGTGATGGGGGTTGCGGAGGCGGGAGGCCTTGAGGTCAGTTCGTGGCCCGGAGACGGGGTCGCGGCGGTTGGAGCCGTTGGCGTCTCAGGTGCTGTGTAGTCAGGCGCCACCGCAGAGTCAGGGTCGATCGCGGAGTCAGGCGCGGCCGTTGCGGCCACGGGTGCAGGCGCTGAGGGCGGCGTCGGGGCGGACGGCCGCGTGAGCTCAGGCCGCGACGTGGGCTCGGACGGCGGTGCGAGTTGGGGAGGGGGTGTGAGGTCGGAAAGCGCCGCCGACTCGGCGCTCTGTGCGAGCTCGGAGCGTTCTGTTGGCTCGGATGACGGAGCGGGCTCAGACACCGCCGATGCAGACTCCGGGGCAACCGCCGGGGCGGACTCGGAAGCAGCCGAGGCGGACTCGGGAGCAGGTGGTGCGGGGTCCGACGTAGCTGGTGTCGGCTCGGCGTGGGACGGCGCAAGCTCCGGGGCGGACGGCGTGGACTCGGAAGCAGCCGAGGCGGGCTCGGAGGCGGCCGGGGCGGACGGCGTGGACTCGGAAGCAGCCGAGGCGGGCTCGGAGGTGGCCGGGGTGGGGGCCACCGGGTCTGAGGCGTCCTCGGTGACAGCCGAGGTGAGCTTGGCTGCTGCCGGGGTGGGCTTCGGCGAGGTCGAGGCGGGGTCCGAGGTGGCCGGGGTCGGGTCCGGAGAGGCGGGGGTGGTGCGGAGGGTCGGGCGTTGGGGAGGTGTGGGGATGGATTGCTGGAGTTCGCGTTTCCAGGCGAGGCGGACTACCGGGAGTTCGGTGGTGCGTTCGGAGGCGTCCTCGTCGGCGTACGGAGTGGTTTCGGGGGTGGTGGACGGGCCCTGGCCGGTGGGGCCGGAGCTGGAGGTGGCGCCGGCGGGTTCCACGTGGGGGGCGGTCTGGGGTTGCAGGGTGCCGTCGATCCAGCGCTGTTTCAGGAGCGGGCGCAGGATCTTGCCGCCGGGCGTGGTCGGGAAGTCGCGGCGCGGTACGCCGATGACCTCGGCGGGCAGGCCGAGGCGGGTCTGGATCAGGCTGCGGATGGCCTGGTCCATGCCGGGGACGGAGTCCGGGGTGAGGGCGTAGAAGACGACCAGGCGGTCGGTGCCGGTGGCCTCGTCGGCGACGCCGCAGGCGGCGACCAGGCCGTGTTCGGCGCCGACCACGGTGACGGCGACGGACTCGATGTCGTGGGCGTAGTGAAGCTTGCCGGACAGGATGATGCGTTCGCTGTCCCGGCCGGTGATGACGACCTGGCCGCCGGTGATGAAACCCTGGTCGCCGGTCGCGAGCCACTTGCGGGCCGGCCAGTTCCCGACCGGGAACGCGGCGCGGTCGGCGTCGAGATTGCCTAGGTACCCGGGTGTGACGCGCGCGGACGCGACCTGCAGCTGACCGATCCGGCCCTCGGGCAGTACTGCGCCATTCGGTGCCACGATGCGCACCGTCGTACCCGGAGCTGGTGCACCGACCGACACCAGGCTGAGCACGCCAGGCACCTCGGTACGCGGCTTGCCGGGGCGCGCGACCGCGACCTTGCCGGAGGACGGGCGCTGGTCGACCCACTCGACGACCCCGGTCGGTGGGATCCGGACGCGGTGCACGTTCGGCGTCAGGCCGGGCCGGGCGAACGTGATCCCGGTGACCGTCTCGGTCATCCCCCACGCGGCGACGAACGTCTCCGGCACCACGCCGAACCGGTTCGTGACCCGCAGGAACTCGGACATCACCGGGACCGTGATCTGCTCGCCGCCGCTGACCAGGCTGCGCAGCGCGGACAGGTCCCAGTGCCGGTCCGGCTCGCCCGCGATCGCCTGGGTGGTGAGCCGGTACCCGAAGTTCGGCGACCACGAGTGGTTGACGCGGTGCTGGTCCATCAGGTCCAGCCAGCGCAGCGGGTTCGCCAGCACCCAGTCGGTGTTCACGTGGATGTTCGTGCACCCCGTGAACACGGGCAGCAGGTGGTACAGCAGGAACGCGCCGCTGCGATCCAGCGGCAACCAGTTCAACGTCGTCTGACCGGGCCGCACCGGCAGCATCGCCGGCGTACCGGCGGCGAACTCGACCAGCCCGCGGTGCGTCAGCTGCACCATCTTCGGCGCGCCCGTGGTCCCGGACGACAGCATGAGTACGGCGACATCGTCCGCGGCCGGTCGATGGAAGTCGGACGTCGGCTCGTGACCCGCCATCGCGTCCGGGTCGAGCACCGGCAGGCCGAGGTCGTTCGGCAGGTCGGACGGCCGCCCGATCAGCACCGTCCAGCCGAGCAGGTCGGTGATCTTGCGGAGCCGCTCGCGGCCCTCCTCGGTCCGGTCGCCGGCTGGGTGCGGCGCGACGAGCAGCGGGCGGATGCCACCGAGCGTGCAGGCCCAGAACGCCGCGAAGAATCCGACCGGCTCCGTGCAGTGCACGACCGCGGGATCGCCGGCCCGTACGCCGTTCGCCCGCAACCCGGCGAGGATCCGCGCGGCGAGTTCGAGCAGCGTCGGGAAGTCGAGCTTGGTCTCGCGCCCGTCGGCCCCGATCTCGACGACGCCCGCGCTGCCGTAGTCACGCGCCGCCCGCAGCAGCGCGCTCGGCAGATCGCGGGGGTAACCGGCGGGAATCATCAACGCCGGCCCGGTCGAGATCGCCGGCCGGTCCGCACCACTTCTCACGCCGATGCCACCACCAGCAGGGACTCAGGCAGTAGGGACTCAGGTGTGGGTACGACGGGACGCGGGAAGACGCCGGCCGGTTGGCGACCCACGGACACGTGCCTCCCCAACTGGACGGAGCGGGTTCTGGGCAGACCCGCCTCACTTCACACCGACAGCAGCCCCGTTTTCCACCTGCCGGAACCATGCCGCGACCGGGAGCTCCCGGAGCGTCATCGCGCCGACCGACAGCCGTGAACCCTACCAGCCGCGACCCGCCCTGGAGGAGTCCGTTCTCACCAGCCGAAGGTTAAGAATTCCGGCAGGAACCCTGGCACCACCGACATGCTTCCAACGAGTGACGGCCGGTTCCGATACGCGCCGTACGAAAGCCGTGCACCGCCGCCCGATCAGGGGCCGAGAGGCGGCGTACGAGCGGACCACCGTCACGCCGCGTCAGCGCCGTGGCGGTCCCGTGTCAGGACTCCCGACGAGAGTTGCCGACGTCAGCAAGACCACCCGAACGAGGAGTACGCAAGATGTCGGACCAGTCGATCGAGTCCCCCGGCCGCCGCACCGTCGAGCAGGACCGGCCCGAGCTGCAGAAGGCCGTGCAGGAGTTCGTCGACGCCGGTTTCGGCGGTCTCGAACTGCGGTTGCACGACGAGCACGGCGAGTGGGTCGGTACCGCCGGGATCCGCGAGATCGGGCAGACCGAGCAGCCGCCGGTCGACGGCCGGTTCCGGGTCGGCAGCGTGACCAAGACGTTCGTCTCGACGATCGCCCTGCAACTGGTGGCCGAAGGCAAGCTCGAGCTGGACGGCCCGGTGGCCGGCCACCTGCCCCGGTTCGACCTGGACCCGCGGATCACGCTGCGGATGCTGCTGAACCACACCAGCGGCCTGTTCAACTACACCGGTGAGTACTACCCGGACGGCACCGTCGTCATGGGTCTCCCGGCGACCGGCAAGGACTGGGCGGACAACCGCCTGAAGGGGTACGCGCCGGACGAGCTGGTCGAGTTCGCGCTCGGCAAGCCGGCCAGGTTCGAGCCGGGTGCGGAGTGGAGCTACTCGAACACCAACTACACCGTCGCCGCGCTGGTGGTCGAGGCCGTCACCGACCACTCGCTGTCCGAGGAGCTGCGGAACCGGATCGTCGAGCCGCTCGGCCTGACGGGCACCATCGAGCCCGGTGACCGGACCGACATCCCCGGCCCGCACTCGCACGGCTACTTCCGCTACCAGGACGGCGAGGAGTGGAAGGTCGTCGACGTCACCGAGCAGAACCCGTCGCTGCTGTTCGCGGCCGGCAGCATGATCTCCACCACCCGCGACCTGCACCTGTTCGCGTCGGCACTCCAGGGCGGCAAGCTGATCCCCGCCGACCTCCTGGCCGAGATGCGTAAGCCGGAGCCGATGAGCGGCCCGCTCAACTACGGCCTGGGCCTGTTCACGCAGGACGTCGGCGGCCAGACCCTGTACCACCACAACGGCAGCGCCCCCGGCGGGTACGGCGCCCTGATGTACAGCACCCCCGACGGCTCGAAAACCCTGACCGCCGCCATCACCATGGCCGACGCCGACGTCAACCTCCTGGAAATCTTCCCACCGGCCCTGGACCGCCTGGTCCACACGGTCTTCAACGCGTAAGCGACGAGGGGATCGAACCGTTCCTGGACATCAGTCGGGATCGTCCCGATCGATGGGCGGCCCCGAACGGTGTTGGGTCGCCTGGGTGCCCACTTTCGTGCCCACGGCCGGCGGTAGGAATCGTGTTCCTGGTCCGGGTCCGGGACGGCGGGTCTCCTCGTGCCCCGAGGTACCTGATCCGGCCTGGACGGTCCGATGCCGAACAGCATCCATCTGGTGCTGTCCGGGCGGTGCCGCCCGTCGCCGGAGCTGGTATCCGAGGGCGCGTCTCCCGATCGCGATGGCGGCTGCCTCGTGCCGGGTCGTCTTGCGGGTTGTGGTGCTGGTGGGTCTTTGCCAGTGCTGCGCACCCCACCGGCTGGTGTAGGCGGGATCGACGGCGATGACGGCGATACCGGCCTCGGTCGTCATGGCGAGCAGCCGCGCTCGGAGTTTGCTGGTGGGCAGCCCCGATATCAACTGCCGGAACCGCCGGCGGCGGCCGTGCTGTTCGCGGGTCTTCGAGTCGGTGAAGTCGAGATCCTCCACGGCGATGACGTGCACCCCGGACGACACCGCCCAGCGCAGCAGGCGGGCGAGTGCGTGGCGTACCTGAGCGTCTCGCCGACTGGCAGCGCCCGCGAGGTCGTACGCAAACGTCCGTGGGCGCCCGACGGGGTTGCCGGAGTTGTCGAGCCTCCAGGCCGCGAGGTGATCGGCATTCATGTCCACCCCGATCACCTCACCGGACCGAAGTACGTCGAGTGAGGCCACGGCCGGGACCGTGCGCTTCCAGGAAGCATCGAGGTACCAGCGGTTCTTGCCGGGGTGATGGTGGATTCGGTAGGCGATGGGCCGATGCGCCACGACGCGACCTCGCCACTCGTCGCCGCGGTGTGGAAATGTCACCCGCCCGGTGAGGATGTACCTGCCGTACGGCGCGTTCGCCAGGTGTGTCAACGGTCCCGGGAGCCGAAGGCTGATCTGTCCGTCGGCGGTGACCCGAATGGTTTCGTTCCCGCCACGCTTCCCCGACTCGCCGTCCGCGGAGAGGAACCACCGGTTGGCGGCCCATTCCGCTCGCCACCGCGCCTCGGTCCATCCGGCGGCAGGGAGGTTTGTGCCGCTTCTTCAACAGGCTCTTGCCGCCGCGCACGACGGAGACATGCCCGGTCACCCGGTCGGCATCCACGGCTGCGAGGCGAACTTCCAGTGCAGCGAGCCGACGGGACTTCGCGTGCCATTCCTTGCGGGACCGGTATCCGCCCGGCCGACCCTTGCCGCCAGGCTCTGCGATCGGCTGGGCGAGCCGGTGCCGGATCATCCCAATACCGGCGGCGAGAGACTGGGCATTGCTCTGCTGCGCACGTCTGGCGAGGCTCCATTGAGCGTTCGTCGCCTTCGTGATCGATCCCGCCCACCGCGACGACGACGATGCGGTCAGGTCGCGTTTCCGATCGGACCATCGGGCGCTGTCGTGGTCGAACCCGTCCTGAACCCGGCGCGCCAGATCTCCCGCGGCAAGTCTTCCCAGGTGCTCACCCACAGCGCGAACCACCAACTCGTCGCCGTCGGTCAGCCCTTTGATCCGGTCGCGGATGCTGATCCCGGTCGCCGGGGCGACGGCAAATGGGCGCTGGATGGCTCGGGGCATGCTCCCGATCGTTCCGGGCGGCACCGACATTCCTGAATTGACGTTCTGGGTGCCGGCGAGGACGTCGTACGGCGGGTGCTCGGGAACGAGGCGCGGCGGTGGCGCGAGGCCCGGAGGTGATACGGTCGTGCCTCGCACGAACGTCTAACCCCGACCCGGCGGTCGGGGTTCGTCGGCTGTCGATCGGGGCTGTTAGCTCAGTTGGTTAGAGCACCTCGTTTACACCGAGGGGGTCGGGGGTTCGAGTCCCTCACAGCCCACCGTAAGGAAGAAAGCCGGATCCCTGTGGATCCGGCTTTCTTCGTGACGGCTCAGCCCAAACTCGCCAAGGCGGCTGCGTAGTCGTCGGGGTTGCGGGCCTCGGCGACGGGGTTGACCACCGACCAGCGGATGGTGCTGGTGTGGTCGATGACGAAGGTGCCGCGGAGGGCGCAGCCGCGGTCGGGGTCGAAGACGCCGTACGACGACGCGATCTCACCATGTGGCCAGAAATCGGTCAGCAGGGGGAAATCGAGTCGCTGCGCGTCGGCGTACGCCCTGAGCGTGAACATCGGGTCGCACGAGATCGCCAGGAACTCGGCCCGCGCCAGCAGGTCGGGCCGGTCCCGGAGCGCGGCCAGTTCACTCGTGCAGACCTGGCTGAACGCATACGGATAGAAAACCAGTACGACGTCCCGGTGGCCGGCGTAGTCGCTCAACCGGACCTGTTCGCCGTACTGGTTCCGTGTGCTGAAGTCGGGTGCCCGGCTGCCCGCAGCCGGGACCGTCACCCGCGGCGACCGGACTTCGGAACCACCAACTTGGTGGCCGACCAGTCGTCGGTGACGCTCAGTGTGCTGGTGGTGGCCAGCCCCGCGACCGGAGCGGCCTCGGTGATGTCGCTGGTCTCCACATAGCCGTCGCGGCCGACCTTCGGGGTCAGCAGCCACACCACGCCCCCGGCCTTCAGGTCGGTCAGGATGTCGAAGAACGCGTCGACCAGGTCGCCGTCGTCCTCACGGAACCAGAGCAGGACTGCGTCCACGACCTCGTCGGTGTCCTCACCGGCGAAGTCCTCTCCGGTGATGGCCCGGATCGCATCACGCAGGTCGTCGTCGCAGTCGTCGTCGTACCCGATCTCCTGCACGACCCAGCCGGCCTCCAGGCCCATCCGGGACGCCATGTTCGGCACTCCGCTCTTGCCGTCCGCGTGATCCGCGGTCGCGCTCACGTGTCCTCCTCCGTGGTCCCCGCTTGCCCGGGGGTAGGTGTCAAAGCCACTCAACTAGCGATAGTCCATCGTGACGTACCGCGTCGCGCAAGTATGCACCAGGGTTCCGTGACGTGTCCGGTATGCGCGTGCCGGGTACCGGGCGTGTCCGCTGGCATCACGCCTGGCGAGCCGGAATGGGGCCTTCGGGGAAGGCGAAGTAGAACGCATTCCGAACAGGTGACAGGATTGCGGTGAAGAGAATCCAGAGAGAACGGCAGGACACCGTGGCTTCCGGACACGAACCACCAGCCATCATCACCGAGGGGATGCCCACCCAGCTCCCCGACATCGACCCTGACGAGACGCGTGAATGGGTCGAATCGCTCGACGCCGTCCTGGACGAACGGGGCAAGGCGCGAGCGCGCTACCTGATGCTCAAGCTGATCGAGCGAGCCCGGGAGCGACAGGTCGGAGTGCCCGCACTGCGGAGCACCGACTACATCAACTCGATCCCACCCGAGCGGGAGCCCTGGTTCCCCGGCGACGAGCACATCGAGCGCCGGATCCGGGCCTTCATCCGGTGGAACGCCGCGGTGATGGTGAGCAAGGCGAACCGCAAGGGCCTGGAGGTCGGCGGCCACATCGCCACCTACCAGTCGGCCGCCAGCCTGTACGAGGTCGGTTTCAACCACTTCTTCCGGGGCAAGGACCACCCGGGCGGCGGTGACCAGATCTTCATCCAGGGCCATGCCTCCCCCGGTATGTACGCGCGCGCCTTCCTCGAGGGCCGGCTGAGCGCGGACGCGCTGGACGGGTTCCGCCAGGAGGTGTCGCGCGGGCCGCACAACGGCCTGTCGTCGTACCCGCACCCGCGGCTGATGCCGGACTTCTGGGAGTTCCCGACGGTCTCGATGGGGCTCGCCGCGCTGAACTCGATCTACCAGGCGCGCTTCAACCGGTACCTGCACAACCGCGGCATCAAGGACACCAGCCAGCAGCACGTCTGGGCGTTCCTCGGTGACGGCGAGATGGGCGAGCCGGAGTCGCTCGGCGCGATCGGCCTGGCCGCGCGCGAGGAGCTCGACAACCTCACCTTTGTGATCAACTGCAACCTGCAGCAGCTGGACGGACCGGTCCGCGGCAACGGCAAGGTCATCCAGGAACTGGAGGCCTACTTCCGCGGCGCCGGCTGGAACGTCATCAAGGTGATCTGGGGCCGTGAGTGGGACAGCCTGCTGGCCCAGGACCACGACGGCGCGCTGGTGAACAAGATGAACACCACCCCGGACGGCCAGTTCCAGACGTACTCCGTGGAGTCCGGTGAGTACATCCGGAACAACTTCTTCGGCGGCGACGCGCGCCTGCGCCAGATGGTCAGCGGCCTGTCCGACGAGGACCTGCGCAAGCTGCCGCGCGGCGGTCACGACTACCGCAAGGTGTACGCCGCGTTCAAGAGCGCGACCGAGCACGTCGGGCAGCCGACCGTGATCCTCGCCCAGACCATCAAGGGCTGGACGATCGAGGCGCTGGAGGGCCGGAACGCGACCCACCAGATGAAGAAGCTGACCTCGGACGACCTGAAGGCGTTCCGCGACCGGCTGTACCTGCCGATCGAGGACAAGGATCTCGAGGACGCGTACAACCCGCCGTACTTCCACCCCGGCACCGACTCGCCGGAGTACCAGTACATGATGGAGCGGCGTAAGCAGCTCGGCGGTTCGCTGCCGCAGCGCCGGGTCGCGCCGAAGACCTCGCTGAAGCTGCCGGGCGACGCCGTCTACCAGCCGCTGAGCAAGGGCAGCCACCAGCCGGTGGCGACCACGATGGCGCTGGTCCGGCTGTTCCGGGACCTGATGAAGGACCCGGAGATCGGCGACCGGATCGTCCCGATCGCCCCCGACGAGTACCGCACGTTCGGTATGGACTCGATGTTCCCGACGGCGAAGATCTACTCGCCGCACGGGCAGCAGTACGAGGCCGTCGACCGCAACCTGCTGCTCTCCTACAAGGAGTCCGAGCAGGGTCAGCTGCTGCACGAGGGCATCAGCGAAGCCGGCGCGATGGGCTCGATGATCGCCGCCGGTACGTCGTACGCGACGCACGGCGAGCCGATGATCCCGTTCTACATCTTCTACTCGATGTTCGGCTTCCAGCGGACCGGTGACTCGCTCTGGGCGTTCGGCGACCAGCTCGGCCGCGGCTTCCTGGTCGGCGCGACCGCCGGGCGTACGACGCTGACGGGTGAGGGACTGCAGCACGCGGACGGTCACTCGCCGCTGCTCGCCTCCACGAACCCGGCGGCGGTGCACTACGACCCGGGCTTCGCCTACGAGGTCGCGTACATCGTCAAGGACGGCCTGCGCCGGATGTACGGCTACGGTCTGGACGACGCCAAGCCGTTCGGCGAGGACGTCTTCTACTACCTGACGGTCTACAACGAGCCGGTGGCGCAGCCTGCCGAGCCGGAGAACCTCGACGTCGCGGGTCTGCTGAAGGGCATGTACCGCTTCAACGAGGGGCAGACCGCGGACGGCGACGAGGCGCCGCGGGTGCAGCTGCTCGGCTCCGGTGTCGCACTGCCGTGGGTGCTGAAGGCCCAGCAGATCCTCGCCGAGGAGTACTCCGTGGCCGCGGACATCTGGTCCGTGACCTCGTGGAACGAGCTGCGCCGGGACGCCGTCGCGGCCGAGGAGCACAACCTGCTGCGCCCGGAGGAGCCGGAGCAGGTGCCGTTCGTCACCGAGCAACTGAAGGACACCAAGGGTCCGGTCGTTGCCGTCAGCGACTTCATGCGCGCGGTGCAGGACCAGATCTCCCGCTGGGTGCCGAACGACTACACCTCGCTCGGGACCGACGGCTGGGGCCTGGCCGACACCCGGGCGGCGGCACGGCGGCACTTCCACGTCGACGCCGAGTCGATCGTGGTCGCGACGCTGGAGATCCTCGCCAAGCGCGGTGACGTGAAGCCGGAGGTCGCCGCCGAGGCGGCCCGCAAGTACCGCATCGACGACCCGACCGCGGTCGCCGGCGTGAAGCAGGAGGGCGCCGGCGCCTGACCCCGCCACGCCTGCCCGACGGGCCGCTCACCACCCCGGTGAGCGGCCCGTCGCCGTTCTACGCTCGAACTCATCGGGCCCCGTCGGCTGGTGGTCAGGGTGGCGACGTGGGTCTTGGGGGGCGCGCCCGTAGGTACTGGATCGAGCTCTGAATCAGCCGCCGCCGAACCATTGCAGGAGGCACGCCAACCTTTTAAGCTTCGGATACCAGAAACTAATTCCGGTATTCTGAAGGAGCGAAGATGCGGGTGGCGCTCGCCGGACTCGGGGACATCGGCCTCGGCGCGCATCTGCCGGCCCTGCTCCGGCATCCGGACGTCGAGGTCGTGCAGCTGTGCGATCCCGATCCACGCCGCCGGGCAGCCGCCGCCGAACAGCTGAAGGCGAGACCGGTCGAGATCGGTGCGGAAGTCGACATCGATGCTGTCGACGGTGTCGTCCTCGCCACCCCACCCTGGGTCACTCCCGAGCTGACCGTTCGCTACGCCCGCGCCGGTCTCTTCGTCCTCGCCGAGAAGCCGGTGGCCACCTCGACCGAGGCAGCCCGGATCTACGAGCAGCTGACCGACGACCAGCGCCACCGCGTGCAGGTCGGCCTGACCTACCGCCACGACCCCGCGATCCAGCAACTCAAGACCTGGATCGACAACGGCACCCTCGGTACGCCGGTCCTCGCCCGCGCACACATCTACGACGAACCGCGCGACGCCACGAACCCCGAACACACCGCCCGAATCACCGCGACGCTCGCCCACGGCACCCCCGTAGTCCACGAAGGCGCCCACGTCTTCGACTGGCTCAGCCACCTCCTCGGCGGTCAACCCGCCAGTTGTGACGACGCGTGGTCGCACCAGACCCGCCCAGATCTCCCGGCCCCCAACGTGACCGGCGCCCGTCTCAGCTACCCCGGCGGTCACCAAGCCCTCGTCGAGTTCGGCTGGCTCACCACCGCACTCTCCCGCTGCGAGCTGACGTTCCTGGGCGACCGAGGGCTCGCGACGCTGGACGGCTTCACGTTCGACCTCCAGCTGACGACCGCCGACGGCCGCCGCGACATCACCTTCCCGGGCGATCGCACGACCCGCTGCTTCGACCGCCAGCTGCAACGCTTCACCGACCTGTACGACGGCACGCGCAAAGCCGGCGAACCCTCGCTCGACGACGGGATCGCCGCCCTGCGCACCGCCGAACTCGTCGCCGGGAGGGCCCGATGACCTTCGTCCGCTGGCCGCACGCGACCCGCACCCAGCTCGCCGAACTGTTGCCCGAAGCAATCGTCATCGTCCCGGTCGGCGCCACCGAACAACACGGCCCGCACCTGGCCACCGGCACCGACTGGATGCTCGCGCAATCCGTCACCGAACAGGCCGTCGCGCTGGTCCACGACCGGTCGCCTCGTCCGCTCGTCCTCGCGCCCACCGTCCCGTACGGCGCCTCGGATCACCACCTCCCGTTCGGCGGCACGCTGTCGCTCTCCCCCGAGACCTTGCTCGCCGTACTGCTCGACCTAGCTCGCTCACTGCACGCCGGCGGCGGACGCAGGCTGCTCTTCGTCAACGGCCACGGCGGCAACATCGGCGTCTGTCACGCAGCGGCCGCCGCTGCGTCGACGCGATACGACGTGAACGTCGCGCATCTCGATTACTGGCGGCTCGCGCGCGAGTGCGACGTACCCGTGCCTGGCCATGCGGGGGCGTTCGAGACCGCGTTGATGCTGGCGCTGGACGCGGCGTTCGTTGCCGAGCGCAAGAACCCCAGGCCCGATCCGCCGAGCGGGCCCGAGGTCGACGACGTCGCGCTGCACACGGCGGCGAGCTGGCAGCGGATCGACGGGTACACGGACCGCCCGGAGCTGGCCGATGCGGCGACCGGCCGGAAGTGGTTCGACCAGGTGGCGGCCGCGCTCGGCGACCGTCTTCTCGAACTGGCGGAGGTGCTGTGATCGACTTCCATACCCACACCCCGGCGTGGGAGACCGCGACCTGGCTGGGAGGGACGCCCTTCGGTGCGGACGAGTTCGTCGGGTTCATGGACTCGGCCGGGATCGAGCACGCGGTCGTGCTGAGTCACGACGGGCTGTTCGATCCGACGCCGGAGTCGAACGACCGGCTGGCCGAGTTCGTCCGCGCGTACCCCGACCGGATGACCGGCTTCGGCACGGTCGCCGTACGGCGGAAGACCGCGGTGGACGAGGCCGAGCGGATGGTCGGTGAGCTCGGACTGCGCGGGCTGAAGCTGCACCCGTGGCTGCAGGGCTTCAGCATGCACGAGCTGTCACTGGACCCGATCTGCGAGGTCATCACGTCGGTCGGTGGCGTCCTGCTCAGCCACGACGGTACGCCGCCGTACTCGACGGCCGGCCAGATCGCGGCCCTCGCCCGCCGGCATCCGAAGCTGCGCGTGGTGCTCGGTCACGGCGGCCTGCACGACCTGTGGCGTGAGGCGCTGGTGATGACGCAGGAGACCCCGAACCTCTACCTGTGCATCTGCGGTACGCCGCCGTACGCCGCGCGCCGGATCCTGCAGGAAGCGCCGCCGGACAAGGTGATCTTCGGGACCGACGCCGGCCTGTCGGACAAGGCCAGCCAGGACTACGCGGTCGCCCGGGTCAAGGAGATCGACGGCTGGGGCATCACCGACGCACAGCGGCACGCGATGCTCGTCGACAATCCGCGCCGCCTCCTGGAGCCCGCGTGACGGCCACCATCGCAACGATCCAGACCGCGCGGGTCAGCCTGCGTGCCGCCCCGGATCTCCTGGTCAGAGGCGCCCGCGGCCCGCACGACCGCTCCGACTTCCTGCTCGTCCGCATTGTCACCAGCGATGGCGTCGAAGGGTACGGCGAGGTCAGCGCGACCCCGATCTGGTCCGGCGAGGACGGAACGTCCGCCGAACACTTCATCCGCACCGCCATCGCGCCGGCGCTGCTCGACCGGCCGTTGACTCCGGTGGGTGCCGCGGAAGACCTGATGGACAAGGTGCTGCGCGGCAACCCGTTCACGAAAGCCGGCGTCTCGATCGCGCTCTGGGACGCGTTCGCCCGCACCCTGGACGTCCCACTCGCCGTCGCGTTGGGCGGCCCGTATCGCACCGAGATCCCGATCAAACTCTCGCTCTCCGGCGATGACGACGAACTGGAACGCGCCTACGCCGCGGCGACCAGCGCCGGCTTCGGCGCGTTCAAGGTGAAGGTCGGCCTCGGCCTGGACGGCGACCTCCATCGGGTACGGCGAGCTCGCGATCTCGCCGGCGCCGCGTTCCTGGGCACCGACGCGAACGGTGGGTGGTCCCGCGCTGACGCACACCGGGCGATCCCGGAGCTGAAGGCGCTCGGCGTGCAGTTCGTGGAGCAACCGCTCGAGCCCCGTGACCTCCGCGGTGCCCGTGAGCTCAGAGGCTTGGGACTACCGGTGATCGCGGACGAATCGGTCTTCGACGCCCGCGACCTGCTCGACGTCGTCGAGGCACAAGCAGCCGATGTCGTGAGTGTCTATGTGGGCAAGAGCGCCGGGCCGGGACGTGCGGTGCGGATGGGACAGCTCGCGGCAGCGCACGGGATCGACGTACTGCTCGGGTCGAACGGGGAGTTGGGCCTGGGCGCCGCGGCACAGTTGCACGTCGCGGCGGCGCTGCCCCGACTGTCGACGTACCCGAGCGACATCATCGGCGCGCATTACTACACCGAGGACGTGCTCGCGAAGCCGCTCGACAGTGACGGACGGCGGGTACGGCTGACCGACGAGCCCGGTCTGGGAGTGACCTTGCGAGACGACCTGTTGCGGGAGTTCCGATGATCGTCGATGTTCACGCGCACACCCCGACGCACCGCGACGCGGTGCCCGCGGACGAGCGGCGGGTGTACCCGAACTGGCGCAACGACCGGCCGGTCGTGACCACGAACTCGTGGGCCGACTACGACGAGGCGATGGCCGCGGCCGACGTCACCATCGTGTTCAACATCGCCGTCGACGACCCGCTGACGCTGACAGGCCTGCCGTATCCGCCGGAGCGCTGCAACGACGCAACCGCCGAGTTCGTGCGTGGCAACCCGGCCAAGCGGATCGGGTTCATGTCGGTCAACCCGACGCTCCCGGGCGCCTTGGAGGAGGCCGACCGTTGCCGCGAGCTCGGTCTGGTCGGCGTGAAGCTCGGTCCCAACTACCAGAACTTCGACCCGCTCGGTGAGCCCGCGCTGGCGTTCTACGACTACTGCCAGCGCCACAGCCTGCCGATCCTGTTCCACTCCGGCGCTTCCCCGATGCGGCACGCGCCCCTGCGATACACGTATCCGCTGGTCACCGACGAGATCGCCCTGCGGTACCCCGAACTCCGGATCGTCATGGCGCACATGGGCCACCCGTGGAGCCGCGAGACCGTCGTGACGGTGCGCAAACACCCCCACGTGTACGCCGACGTGTCGTCGATCTACCTGCGGCCGTGGGTGCTGTACCAGTCGCTGATCAACGCGGTCGAGTGGGGCGCGACCGGCAAGCTGCTGCTCGGTTCGGACTTTCCGATCGCCAACACCGGCGAAGCGATCGCCGGCCTGTACACCGTCAACGACATGCTCGAGGGCACGAAGTTCCCGCGCGTCCCCGACGAGGTCGTCGACGGTATCGTGCACGCCGACGCGCTCGGCGCCCTCGGGCTGGAGGTGCCCGCATGATCATCGACGCCCACGTCCGGATCGGCGACGGCCGCGAGGTCAGCCTGAAACCGGCCGATCTGCTCACCACGATGGATGCCCTCGGCATCGATCAGGCGATGGTCGCGCCGTCCGAACGCTGCATCGCCTACGACAACCGCGAGGGCAACGCGGCCACCACCGCGGCCGCCAGGGAGTCGAACGGCCGCCTGCTCGCGTACGCCGTCGCCAACCCGTGGCCCGGCCGTGCCGCGCTCGACGAACTCGACCGCGCGCGCGACGACGGCGCGGTGGCGCTGGCCGTCGACTCGGTCCTGCAAGGGTTCGACCTGCTCGACGGCCTGCTCGACCCACTACTCGACTTCGCCGCAGGCGCCGGCTGGTTCGTCTACGTCCGCACCGGTACGCCGGCCAACGCGCTCCCGCTGCCACTGGCCAGCCTCGCACGACGCCGCCCCGAGCTGCCGGTCGTGATGGGCAAGAGCGGCGCCACCGACTTCTGGATCGACGCGATTCCGGCGCTGCTGCACGCCACCAACCTGTACGGCGACACGTCGTACGCACCGTGGGACACGGTGCTCAGCGGGTTCCTCGCCGAGCCCGGCATCGGGGCCGAACGCCTGGTGTTCGCGACCGACTCGCCGTACACCGTGCCGATCGCGGAGGTGGACCGGATCCGGGACTGGCCGGTCGATCCGGAGCAGCAGGCAGCGGTGTTCGGCGGCAATCTCGCCCGGCTCCTGGGCCGAGGGTGACCACAGTGCTCAGAGAAGGGGAGGAACGCATGGCCACCACCGAGGTCAGGGCCGAGCTGAGGTCTACGGATGCGTCGCAGCTGGTGCGCGGCGTGTCACCGGTACTGGAGGTTCCGTTCACCGCCGAGGGCGAGGTGGACTACGACGGCTTCGACCGGGTGGTGCGGTACGTGCTGGGCACCGGCGTCACCAGCACGATGTTCCCGGGTTTCGCCTCGGAGTTCCACAAGCTCTCCGAGGACGAGCGCCGGCGGCTGACCGAGATCCTGCTCTCCCACACGCGAGACCGCACCGACGTCGCCGCGGTGGTCGCCGTACAGGATCACGCGACGCAGCTGGCGGCGCGGCGGGCACGCGAGTCCGTGGCGGCCGGGGCGGACCTGATCAACCTGCTGCCCCCACACTTCCTGTCACCGTCACGCGGTTCGCTCGAGCAGCATGTGCGGGCGGTCCTGACGGCGATCGACCCGGTGCCGATGGTGCTGCAGTACGCGCCCACCGAGACCGGCACGAGCCTGGACGCCGACCTGCTGCGAACGATCGCCACCGACCACCCGAACCTGCGCCTGGTGAAGGTCGAGTCCAGCCCACCCGGTCCGCTGATCGCCGAACTCGCCGAAGGCACCCCGCCGCTCGCGGCCGTCGAGGGGTACGCCGGCGTGCAGCTTCCCGACGCCGTCCGCCGCGGCGCGGTCGGAACCCAGCCCGGCTGTTCCCTGACCGAGGTGTACGTCGAGATCTGGCACCGCCTCACCACCGGCGACGGTGAGGCCGGAGTCGACCTGCACCGCCGCCTGCTCCCGTACATCTCCTACTGGATGCTCGACACCGAACGCATCATCGCCGCCGAGAAACTGATCTCGGTCCGCCGAGGCCTCTTCGCCAGCCCGTACTGCCGCGAGCCCGCTCACCGCCTCGACCCGGAGGAGATCCGCATGGTCGACCGGCTGCTCGCGGAGTTCGCCGACCTCCTCCCACCCCTCGGCGAACCCACCGCACCGAAGAACGGGTAATACCCCCGCGCAACGCCGTCCGCGCGGGCGGGACTGTGGTGACCTCAGGGGTTGCGGAGGCGGGCGGTCAGGGCGTGGCCGTGCATTAGTTCGGCGTCGGCGATGGCGGCTGTTGAGGGTGCGATCGTGCGGGCGCCCTCGGGGGTCAGGCGTTGGTAGGTGACGGTCTTGAGGAACTTCCCGACCCAGAGGCCGCCGGTGTAGCGGGCGGCCCGGCCGGTGGGGAGGACGTGGTTGGTGCCGATCGACTTGTCGGAGAACGCCACGGTCGCCTCCGGGCCGATGAAGAGCGAGCCGTAGTTGCGGAGGTTCGCGGCGTACCAGTCGTCGTCGCTGGTCTGGATCTCGAGGTGCTCGGGCGCGTAGCTGTCCGAGACCTGTACGGCCTCCTCGCGCGACTCACAGACGACGACCGTGCCGTGGTCGCGCCATGCGGCTCCCGCGACCTCCACCGTCGGCCAATCGCCCGCGAGCCAACGGTCGGCCTCCGCGATGACCGACGTACCGAAGTCGCGGGAGGTGGTGACCAGGAGGGCCGGGCTGTTGGGACCGTGTTCGGCCTGACCGAGCAGATCGGCGGCGACGAGGCGCGGGTCGGCGGACTCGTCCGCGATCACCGCGACTTCGGTGGGACCGGCCAGCAAGTCGATCCCGACGGTGCCGAAGAGCTGGCGTTTGGCCTCCGCGACGTACGCGTTGCCGGCGCCGACGACCAGGTCGACCGGCGGCACGTCCTCGATGCCGAAGGCAAGGGCCGCGAACGCCTGGACGCCGCCCAGGCACACGATCACGTCCGCGCCCGCGAGGTTCATGGTGTACAACTGCGGACCGTAGATACCTTGCGCGTCCCGAGGCGGCGCGACTGCCACGACGGTGTCCACCCCCGCGACCTTCGGCACGGTCACGGTCATGATCGACGACGCGATCAGGGGGTAGCGACCGCCCGGCGCATAGGAACCTACCTTGGCCACGGGAACGTGCCGATGGCCAAGGACGACACCTGGCAGCGTCTCCGTCTCCAGGTCGGTCATGGTGGCGCGTTGAGCCCGCGCGAACCCTTCCACCTGGGAGCGCGCGAACTCGAGGTACGCCGCCAGCTCCTCGTCGACCGTCTCCGCGGCGGCCTTGATCCGGTCGGCGGAGACCACGAACGACTCCGGCTCCCACCGATCGAGCTGGGCCGACCAGCGGCGGATCGCGGTCGCACCCTCGCGCTCGACCTCGGACAGGATCCGGCTGACGGTGTCGATCACCTCCTGCTGCCGCTCGACCCGCTGCGGCCACCCCGTCTTCAGGTGTTCGGCCATGAGAGATCGCCTCCTAATGTCCTGCGTAACAGCGCGAGATGGCCGCGAAGATACGCGCCGGACGGTCCCGGAGGTAATGGTCGTAGACCGACAGGAGTGGACCACTCCCCCGCAGGATCCAGCCGGTGTCCTCCTCGAACCCGCCGTTGCGCAGCGACAGCCCGACCGTCTCGACGTGGTCCACACCGACGTCGATGTACCGCCCGGAAACATCTTTCAGGACATGCAGCCGGAACGTCAGGTCCACGACGTCGCGCCCGGCAACGTACTGCGTGACGTCGACCGGACCCTCCATACCGTCACCATTGGTCCACACGGGCCAGCGCTGCTCGTACATGTCCATGGTCCAGACCACGGTGTCGTCGATCAGCATCTCCAGCTGGTAGCAGCCCGGTTCGATGCCGGGTGCGAGGAACCAGCGGTGGTACCAGAACGACACTTCGTACCGCGCCATCCGTGGGTCGACAGTGACCTGCTGACTGGCCGACGCGGTCGTCCCAGCCGTGGCTCGCGACCGCGAGTTGATCAGCGCGAGCCGCCCGTCGCCGTACAGCGCCTTGTTGTCGGCCGTCGGCGCCGGGCCGTCGTCGATCTGGGTGCCGTACGAGATCACGCCGGGGATGCGACCCGCGGCGACGTACTGCGCCGCCGTGGTGAGCGTGGCGGTGCAGTACTCCGGGGTCGCGTGCAACGGGGCGTCGAGAAAGCGACCGGTGTAGATCAGCGGGATGAGTTCCAATCCGCGCGGATCGGTGAGCGCGAGGATCTCGTCCAGACAGGAGCCGAGCGATTCGGCGACGGTGGTGTTCTCATGGGGACCGTCGAGAAACGGGTAGATGATCCCGTCCACGAACTCGGCGTACTTGTCCAGGAACTCCGGGCTGGTCGCCATCCCGAAGTACGCGCAGGTGTAGAACCGCAGTTCCGGGGCGATGGCGGACGCCGCGGCGAGGAACTCACGCATGTACTCCGGTGTGAACAGCTTCGCGTTGTCGCCGCATTCGAAGTCGTCGATCGCCCAGGCCCGGAAGTTCGGGTACTTCACGGCGAGCTCGGCGAACGCGGTCGCCCAGCCGACGTAGTCGAGCCGGTACGGGCGGGAGGCGCGGCCGTACTCCGAGGTCTCGGTCGGCGGCACGATGTACGGGATCACGTCGATGCCGGCGGCCGCGGCGGCGGGCAGGAACTCGTCGCGCAGGTCGTCGAAGTCGGTGGCCGAGTCCCAGATGCAGTACAGGTAGGTGTTCGCGTTCAGGTCGAGCAGCCGCCGGATCAGCGCCGGGGTGTCGAGGTGCCGGTAACCGTCCGCGCGCGGCGCGCGTTCGCGGAGCGCGGCGCCGACGGTGTTGCCACCGGTGAGCGTGGCCTTGAGACCGCCGGCGGGCTGGGGATACGGACCGTGCGTGGCCATCGGAACCACTCCTCAGGATTTTCGAGATTTCGAAAACAGTTCCGCTATCTCAGAAAAGCCTAAGTCGGCTCGCCAGGCCGGGCAAGCCTCAGAGCTCGGTGGCCCCGAGTCGCTCGGAGATCGTGCCGGCCAGCTGCACCAGTCCGGTCTGCGCCTGCTTGCGCTTGTCCCGGGTGAGGTCGCGGGCGAACGAGGTCACCCCGACGGCGCCCGCGACGTGACCACCGGCGGCGAAGAACGGCGCCGCCACGCAGGCGATGTCGGCCTGCTCCTCCTGGTCCTCGACCGCGAACCCCTGCTTCGCGACCCGGGCCAGCTCGGCCCGGAAGCTCTCCTCGTCGACGTCCTTCGCCTTCGGCCCGTAGCCGCGCTCCAGCCGGTCGAGCAGCGGCTTCAGTTCGTCCTCCGGCAGGTACGCCGCGATCGCTCGCCCGAGCGCGGTGAGGTTGAACTGCGACACTTTGCCGGGAAACGTGTCGAACTGGATGAACCCGGGCATCGCCGCTTTCGCGACGTACACGACCGAGGAGCCGGTGAGGACGCCGATGTGCACCGGCATACCGAGCCGGTCGGCCAGCTCGCGCATCTCGCGGGAGGCGACCGAGGACAGGTCGACCTTGCGGATCAGCTGGGTCGCCAGCCCGTACAGCCGCAGCGTCGGCCGCCAGAAATGGCTGCGGCCGACCACACGCCGGGTGGCGTAGTCGCGCTGCTCGAGCGTGTAGACGATCGAGGCGCAGGTGGCCAGCGGGATCTTCGCCTTCTTCGCGAGCGCGGTGAGCGTGAGCTCCTCGTCGGACTCGACCAGGGTCTCCAGCACGGTCAGCGCCCGCGCCACGGCGGGCGACGGCGACCGGTCACCGGCTGTCTCACTGCTGACCATGCCTGGAGTGTAGCGCCAGCGACGGAAGCTGTCTTCGAACAACCGTATATACGACATCACGAAGATTGATCTCAGATCTTGAAGTATGCGCGGATTCGTGTCACTGTCCCGGAGAGGGAGGTAGCCGCCATGTCCGATCCCCTGAGCCGCCGGACGTTCCTCCGGGTCACCGGCCTTTCGCTGTCCGCCAGCGCCATCTCGGCCACTACCGCGGGTTGCTCGTTCTTCTCCACCGACGCCAAGAAGACCACCGGTTCGGCGGCCGCCGACACCGGCGCCAAGGAGTCACCGGTCCTGACCCAACTGGTCAAGAACGGCAAGCTCCCGCCGCTCGAGCAGCGGCTGCCGAGGAACCCGATGGTGATCAAGCCGATCCAGAGCCCCGGCAAGTACGGCGGCGTCCTGCAACGCGGCTCGATCGACCGGAACGCCGCCCAGAACCAGTACGTCGAGTTCGCCGGGCTGCTGGAGTGGACGCCCACCACCCCCGCCAAGGTCGGACCCGGACTGGCCGAGAAGTGGGAGATCGAGGACGGCGGCAAGGTCTACGTCTTCCACCTGCGCGAGGGCCTGAAGTGGTCGGACGGCCAGCCGTTCACCACCGACGACCTGATGTTCGCCTACGAGAAGGAGTTCCTGAACAAGGAGCTCAACCCGATCTTCCCCGGCTGGCTCAGCCCCGGCGGGAAACCGGGCAAGTTCGTCAAGGTCGACGACACCACGTTGCGGATGGAGTTCGACGTACCGCACGGTCTGTTGCTGAAGTACCTGTGTTTCATCGGGCTGACCGGCTTCGGCTCGTCGTCGGCGTTGTTGCTGCCGGCGCACTACCTGAAGCAGTTCCACAAGGACTTCGCGACGCCGGCGCAGATCCAGGCGGCGATGAAGAAGGAGCCGGCGCCGTCGTGGGCCGAGTTCTTCTCCAACAAACGGAACATCTGGAAGAACGCCGACATCCCGGTCCTCGGCCCGTGGAAGCTGGTCGCGCCGTTGCGGGGCTCCGGTGTCACGGCCCGCCTGGAGCGGAACCCGTACTACTGGAAGGTCGACGAACAGGGCCGCCAGCTCCCGTACATCGACAGCCAGCAGTACACCGTGATGCCGGCCGAGACGCTCGGCCTGCGCGCGGCGAACGGTCAGCTCGACCTGCAGGTCACCGACATCCAGGCCGAGCAACTGCCGCTGCTGATCCGCAACCAGGAGTCCAAGGGCTACAAGGTCAACCGCTGGGTCGCCGAGCCGAACACCTCGCTGCAACTGAACCAGAGCCACCCCGATCCGGTCCTGCGGGAGCTCTTCCAGAAACTCGACTTCCGGGCCGGTCTGTCGCACGCCATCAATCGCAAGGAGATGAACGACGCGCTGCTGGCGGGTCAAGGTTTCATCCGGCACCCCTGCGCCCAGCCCGAGGACGAGTACTGGGAGAAGGGCATGGGCCAGACCTTCATCGAGTACGACGTCGACGAGGCGAACAAACGTCTCGACGCGGCGGGGCTCACCAAGCGCGGCCCGGACGGTATGCGGTTGCGGCCGGACGGCAAGAAGATGCAACTGGTCGGCCGCTGCTTCGAGGTCGGTGTCGGCATCGACGCGATCACCGTGCTCGAGTACGCGCAGCGGTACTGGAAGGCGGTCGGGATCGACCTGGTCGCGAAGCCGATGACGCTGGACCTCTGGTACGAGGAGATCCCGCACGGCGACTACGACCTGGTCGCGTATCCCCCGGCGACGATCCTCTGGGACATCGACTCGCTCTGGTACATCCCGACCAACGGCCTGACGTACTGGGCACCGAAGTACGGCAACTGGTACGGCAACCACAAGGACAAGTTCGCGCTCGAACCGACCGGCGACTTCCGCAAGCTGCAGACGCTGTACGACGAGCTGCTGATCACCGCGGACGACGCGAAGCGGCTCGACCTGGGTCACCAGATCCTCCAGCTGCACAACAAGAACGTATGGATCATCGGCACCGTCGCGAACCCGTTCCAGCCGCTGGTCGCCGCGGGCGACCTGAAGAACGTGCGGCCGGACGCGATCGCCAGCTTCCGCACCCACTACGAGAACGCATCGTCACCGGAGCAGATGTACTTCGACAACCCGGAGAAGCACTCCTGAAGGGATCCCATGGCCGGCTACCTGCTTCGTCGCCTGCTGGCGATGCTGCCTACCGTCCTGCTGATCTCGCTGGTGTCGTTCCTGATCATCCAGCTGCCGCCCGGCGACTTCCTCACCACGGTCGTCGCCAAGCTGCAGCAGCAAGGTCAGACGGTCGGCGCCGACCAGCTCGCGGCACTCCGTCAGCAGTACGCGCTCGACAAGTCACCGTTCGAGCAGTACCTGCGGTGGATGTCGAACATCGTGCTGCACGGTGATTTCGGGCAGTCGTTCGAGTACAACAAACCGGTCTCCACGCTGCTGGCCGAGCGGCTGCCGCTGACGCTGGCGCTCGGCCTGCTGACGTGGTTGATCGGGTGGAGCGTGGCTCTCGTCGCGGGCATCTACTCGGCGGCGCGGCGCTACTCGAAGCTGGACTACGTCATCACCGCGCTGACGTTCCTCGGTCTCGCCGTACCCGGGTTCCTGATCGCGTTGACCGCGGTGTACCTGCAGTTCAAGTTCTTCGGGCGGACCGTCTCGGGGATCCTGTCGCCCGAGTTCGAGGGCGCGGCGTGGAACCTCGGGAAGTTGCTCGACCTGCTCGGCCACGTGTGGCTGCCGGTGCTCGTGCTGGCGTCCGGCGGTGTGGCCGGGACGATCCGGGTACTGCGGGCCAACCTGCTCGACGAGCTGCACAAGCCGTACGTCACTGCCGCCCGGGCTCGCGGGCTCGACGAGCGGAAACTGCTGCTGCGGTACCCGACGCGGGTCGCGCTGAACCCGTTCATCGCGACGATCGGCTGGACGATCCCCGCGCTGTTCGACGGTGAGGTCCTGGTCGCGAGCGTCCTCGGCCTGGAGACGACCGGCCCGCTGCTGCTCAACGCCTTGAAGAGTCAGGACATGTACCTCGCCGGCGGCATCATCCTGATCGCCTGCGTGCTCACGGTGATCGGCACGCTGATCTCCGACCTGCTCCTCGCGGCCGTCGACGCCCGGGTCCGGATCGGGTACCTCGGCGGCCGCGGATGACGACCGCCACGGTGAGCTCGCCCGAAGAGCCGGCCCTCGCGCTGGCGTCGCAGCGAACGCTGATCTGGCGACGCTTCAAGCGCAACAAGCTCGCGGTCGTCTCGCTCTGGATCGTCGCGCTGATCTACTTCACCGCGGCGTTCTGCGAGTTCCTCGCGCCACAAACCCAGGACACCTACGCCGCCGACCGTGCTTACGCCCCACCGCAGATCCTGAAGGTCTCGCTCACTTCGAGCCCACACCTGTTCGTCAACGGGTACAACGGCACACCGAACCCCGAGACCCTGCTGCGCGACTACACCGTCGACACATCCCGCCGGTACGCCGTCCGGCTGTTCCCCCGCGGTGATCACTACAAGCTGTGGGGACTCGTCCCGTCCGACCGGCACCTGATCGGACCGAGTCAGCACGGTGCACCGTTCCACCTGCTCGGCACCGACTCCCAGGGCCGCGACAACCTGTCCCGGATCATCTACGGCGCACGCATCTCGATGTCGGTCGGCCTGATCGGCGTCGCGGCCGCCCTCGTCCTCGGCCTCCTCCTCGGCGGGATCTCCGGGTACTTCGGTGGGCTGACCGACGGCATCGTGCAACGCGTGATCGAGTTCTTCATGTCGATCCCGACACTGCCGCTCTGGCTCGGTCTCGCGGCCGCCGTACCGCCGGGTTGGAGCCCGTTGAAGACGTACTTCGCGATCACGCTGATCCTGTCGCTGATCGGGTGGACCGGGCTGGCGCGGGTGATCCGGAGCCGGTTCCTGCAGATCCGCAACGAGGACTTCGTCCTGGCGGCGGAGCTGGACGGGGCGCGCTGGCACCGGGTCGTCGGGCGGCACATGTTGCCGGCGTTCACCAGTCACATCATCGCCTCGCTGACGCTGGCCGTACCGGGGATGATTCTCGGCGAGACGGCGCTGTCGTTCCTCGGGCTCGGGCTGCAGGCGCCGGTGGTGAGCTGGGGTGTGCTGCTCGGAGACGCGCAGAGCATCCGCGTGCTGACCGCGGCGCCGTGGCTACTGGCGGCCGGTGCCGCGGTGGTGGTCGCGGTGATGGCACTCAACTTCGTCGGCGACGGCCTCCGCGACGCCGCCGACCCGTACGAGTCATGAGGAGGCCAGTCATGAGGGCGCAGGCCATCCAACCGCTGCTGGAGATCGAGAAGCTCAGTACGCACTTCGACACCGCCGACGGCGTGGTGAAGGCGGTCGACGACGTCAGCCTCCGGATCGAGCCGGGCAGCACGGTGTGCATCGTCGGTGAATCGGGCTGCGGCAAGAGCGTCACCGCGCGCTCGATCCTGCAGCTGGTCGACCCGCCCGGGAAGATCGTTGCCGGCAGCATCAAGTACCACTCGGCCGGCGGGATCCTCGACCTGGCCGCCTTGGACCCCCGCGATCCGGAGCTGCGCCGGATCCGCGGGCAGGAGATCGGGATGGTCTTCCAGGAGCCGATGGTCGCACTCAGCCCGGTGCACACGATCGGGCAGCAGCTCGTCGAGGCGCTGCGGCTGCACGAGCGACTGAGCAAACAGGAGGCCCGCGAGCGCGCGATCGCCGAGCTGCGCGGCGTTGGTATACCGCAGCCGGAGCAACGGATCGACGCGTACTCGTTCCAGCTGTCCGGTGGGATGCGGCAGCGTGCCATGATCGCGATGGCACTCGCTTGCCGCCCGCAGCTACTGATCGCCGACGAGCCGACCACGGCCCTGGACGTCACCACGCAGGCGCAGATCCTGCGACTGCTGCGCCGGCTGCAGGAGGAGCGCGGGATGGCGATCCTGTTCATCACTCACGATCTGGGTGTGGTCGCCGAGCTCGCCGACCGGGTCGCGGTGATGTACCTCGGCAACGTGGTCGAGGAGTGCGACGTGGACTCGCTGTTCCACGACCCGCGACACCCGTACACACGGGCCCTGCTCCGCTCGGTTCCGCGGATCGAGCGGCGAGCACGGCGTCGATTGCCGACGATCCGCGGACAGGTCCCGCATCCGCAGCAGCGGCCGAGCGGTTGCCCGTACCGGACCCGCTGCGATCACGTCGTACCCGGTCAGTGTGAGGTGGCGAATCCGGACTTGGTGAGTGACGGGCTGCGCGAGGTGCGGTGCGTGCACTACCCGACGCCGGAGAGCCTGCGGGAGGTGGTGGCCGATGCCGGATGAGGAGATCCTCCGGATCGAAGGGCTCTCGATGCGGTTCACCGGTGGAGCCGGCCTGTTCGGGCGCCGGAACCGTACGACGGTCCGCGCGGTCGACGATGTCGATCTCGTGGTCCGCAGCGGTGAGACGCTCGGGCTGGTCGGCGAGTCGGGCTGTGGGAAGACGACGCTCGGGCGGTGCATCCTGCGCGCGCACAAGCCGACGGCCGGCCGGATGGTCTACCGCCGGGCTGACGGCACTGAGGTGGATCTGGCCGGGCTGTCCCGCGCACAGCTCCGGCCGCTGCGGACCGAGATCCGCACGGTCTTCCAGGATCCCAACTCGTCGCTGAACCCGCGGATGACCGTGCAGCAGATCGTCGCCGAACCGCTGACCGTCAACAATCTGGCCGGCGGCAGTGAGCTGACCGACCGGGTCGCCGACACCCTGAGCCGCTGCGGCCTGCGCCCCGAACTGATGCGGCGCTACCCGCACGCGTTCTCAGGCGGTGAACGGCAGCGGATCGGCATCGCCCGGGCCCTCGTCACGCAGCCACGGCTGGTGGTCGCGGACGAGGCGGTGAGCGCGCTCGACGTGTCGGTCCGCAGCCAGATCCTCAATCTCCTCGAGGACCTCCAGGACGAGCTCGGTCTGACGTACGTGTTCATCTCCCACGACCTCTCGGTGGTCCAGCACCTCTGCGACCGGGTGGCCGTGATGTATCTAGGCCGGATCGTCGAGGAGGCCGAGACCGAGGACTTGTTCGAGCGTCCGCGGCACCCGTACACCGAGGCGCTGCTGCGATCGGTCCCGCGCCCGGATCCACGGTTGCGCCGGCGGGACGACGTACTGCCGGCCGGGGAGGTACCGACGCCGGACGAGGACTTCGCCGGGTGCCGCTTCCAGCCGCGCTGCCGGTACGCCGTGGAGCGGTGTGCCGAGGTCGAGCCGGCCACCGTCCCGCGGTGCCACCTGGCCGGCGAGCTCGACCTGGACGGGGTCTACACGTCGACGTGACTTCCGGTTGCTACGGTCGGATCCGGCAGTCCGATCTCACGGGGAGTAGTCGAGCGTGTCCGTATCGCAACAGACCAGCGGGGAGAAGACCTTCTTCGGTCACCCGCGCGGCTTGATGACGCTGTTCACCACCGAACTGTGGGAACGGTTCAGCTACTACGGGATGCGCGCGATCCTGCTGCTGTACCTGACCGACAAGGCGCACGGTCTCGGCCTCGGCGAGTCCCTCGGCCAGGCCGTGGTCTCGATCTACGGCGCCTCGGTGTACCTGCTCTCGGTGCTCGGCGGCTGGTTCGCCGACCGCGTCTTCGGGGCCCGGCGCACGGTGCTGTACGGCGGGAGCGTGATCGTCGCCGGGCACGTGTGTCTCGCGCTGCCCGCCACCGGTCCGGCGTACGCCGGCATCGCGTTGGTTGCCCTCGGCACGGGTCTGCTGAAGCCGAACGTGTCGACGATGGTCGGCACGCTCTACGAAGCGGGCGACGAGCGGCGCGACTCGGCGTTCTCGATCTTCTACATGGGGATCAACATCGGGTCGTTCACGGCGCCGTTCGTGGTCGGGTTCCTGCGCCGCGAGTTCGGGTTCCACGTCGCGTTCGCGGCCGCCGCGGTCGGGATGACGCTGGCGCTGATCGCCTACCTGCTCGGCCGCCGGACGCTGCACGGTCGCGGCGACACCGCGCCGAACCCGCTGACCCCCGAGGACCGGCCGACGATGGTGCGGGTCTCGGTCGCGGTGCTGGCGCTGCTCGCGGTGGTGTTCGCGTGGTCCGCCTGGCGTTCTGGGGGGATCGGCCCGAAGCCGGTCGTCGACGCGATCTCCTACCTGTGTTTCCTGGCCCCGATCGCGTACTTCGTGATGCTGCTCCGGAGCCCGTTGGTGACGCCGGTGGAGAAGCGACGGGTGCGCGCGTACATCCCGCTGTTCGTCGCCGCGATGCTGTTCTTCATGCTGTTCGAGCAGGCCGCCACCACGCTGACCTCGTTCGCGGCCGACCGTACGAACCTGAACCTGTTCGGCGCCGAGATCTCGCCGGAGTTCTTCCAGTCGGTCAACCCGTTCTCGATCATCGTGCTGGCGCCGGTGTTCGCGGTGATCTGGATCAAACTCGGCGACCGCGGCCCGTCGATCGGGCAGAAGTTCGCGACCGGTCTGCTGCTCGCCGGGGTCTCGTTCGCGGTGATGGCGATCGCGTCGTCGGTTGCCGGGGACAACCTCGCGTCGCCGCTCTGGCTGGTCGGCGTGTACGTGATCCAGACCCTCGGCGAGCTGTTCCTGTCCCCCGTCGGGCTGTCGGCGACCACGGTCCTGGCGCCACGAGCGTTCCGCAGCCAGATGATGGCGCTCTGGTTCCTCGCCCCGGCCGCCGGCCAGGCGATCACCGCCCAGCTCGTCCAGGCCACCGAGGACGCCTCCGACACGGTGTACTTCGGCGGTCTGGCGATCGTCACGATCGTGGTCGCGGTCGTCGTGTACGCGCTCGCGCCGTGGATCCGCCGGCATACCGACGTACGACAAACCTCGTAGTCACGGCCGGGGCGAGTTGCGCATTCCGTCCGACGCGGCGGGTGCCCCGGGATTCCTAGCGTCGTCGGTATGAACACCATCATCATCGGCGCAGGACAGGCCGGGCTCGCCACCGGTTACCAGCTACAGCGGCTCGGTGAGCCGTTCGTCATCCTCGACGGCAACGCGCGGGCGGGCGACCAGTGGCGGTCGCACTGGGACAGCCTGCGGTTGTACTCGCCGGCGAAGTACGACGGCCTGCCCGGGCTCCCGTTCCCGGGCGAGCCGTGGCACTACCCGACCAAGGACGAGGTCGCCGACTACCTGGCGTCGTACGCCGCGCACTTCGCGCTGCCGATCCGGCACGACGCCCGGGTCGACCGGCTCGAGCGGCGCGGCGACCGATGGGTCGCGACGGTCGGCGCGGAGGAGCTCGGCGCCGACAACGTGGTCGTCGCGACGGGTACCTTCGGGCGGACGCCGTACCTGCCGGACTTCGCAGTCGATCTGGATCCGGCGATCCGGCAGCTGCATTCGTCGGAGTACCGCCGCCCGGAGCAGCTCAAGGACGGCCCGGTCCTGGTCGTCGGCGGCTCGCACTCCGGCACCGACATCGCGTACGAGGTCGCGGAGACGCACGAGACCGTGCTGGCCGGCCGTGATCGCGGACAGATTCCGTTCACGCCCGGGCGGCCGGGACAGAAGCTGTTCTGGCCGATGTTCCTGTTCGTCGGGCGGCACCTGATCACCCGGCGGTCGCCGATCGCGAAGGCCGCGATGGAGGACCTCCGGTACCACGGCGGACCGATGATCCGGGTGAAGCGGGCCGATCTGCTCGCCCGCGGGGTCGAGCGCGTGCACGACCGCGTCACCGGCACCCAGGACGGCCGGCCGATGCTCGCCGACGGCCGGGCCCTGGACGTCGCGAACGTCGTCTGGGCCACCGGGTTCCGCCAGGTCTTCGACTGGATCAAGGCCCCGGTGATCGGTGCGGACGGCTGGCCGCACGAGTACCGCGGGGTCGTCGCCGACGCGCCCGGTCTGTTCTTCTGCGGGCTGTGCTTCCAGTACGCCTTCAGTTCGATGGTCCTGCCCGGAGTCGGCCGGGACGCGGCGTACGTCGCCCGGCGGATCGCGGCCCGTACTACCGCGGACCGGAGTCTTGCCGCCGCCTGAGCGCGAGGCGCATGCTCGCGGGTAGGGGCATGTGATGGGGATTGTCGACGATCTGCAACGCGCTCGGAGCGCCTTCGAACAGCGGGACTGGGCCACCGCTTACGACCGGCTCACCGAACTCGACGGTGAGCCGGGCCTCGGGCCGGACGAGCTGCAGACGCTGGCGACCGCCGCGTTCCTGCTCGGCGACACCGATGCGTGCATCCGTGCGCTGCAACGTGGTTACCGATCGCGGATCGACGCCGCCGACGTGCTCGGCGCTGTGCGGTTCGCGTTCTGGCTGGCGCTGGTGCTGAACATGCGCGGCGAGGCGGCGATCGGCAACGGCTGGTCGGCCCGCGCCCAACGGCTGCTGGCGGATCAGCCCGGGGACGTCGTGGAACGCGGGTACCTGCGGATCCACGACTTCTTCCGGCACGTGGACGACGGGGACTTCCCCGGCGCAGTGGCCGTCGGCGACGAGATCGTCACGATCGCCCGCCGGCATGCCGATCCCGATCTGCTCGCGCAGGGCCTGGTGTGCAAGGGCCGGTTGCTGATCTACTCCGGCCGGGTACCCGAAGGGCTCGCGCTGCTGGACGAGGCGATGGTCGGCGTCGCGGCGGGCGAACTGTCGCCGATCTTCGCGGGCACCGTGTACTGCGCGATGATCGAGGGCTGCCAGGAGGTCCTCGACTTCGCCCGTGCTTCCGCCTGGACGGTGGCACTCACGCGCTGGTGTGACACCCAGCCCGATCTCGTCCCGTTCACCGGACAATGCGCAGTACACCGGGGCCAGATCCTTCGGCTGCACGCGGCGTACCCAGAGGCCTTGGCGGAGTTCGAGGACGCGTGCCGGCGTTACGCGGCCGCTGGCGCGGACACCGCGGCCGGACTGGCGTTGGGCGAGCGCGGCGACGTACTGCGGATTCGCGGTGACTACGCGGTGGCGGAGGCGTCGTACGACCGCGCGACCGAATACGGGTATGAGGCGCAGCCCGGGCGGGCGTTGCTGATGGTCGCGCGCGGCCGGACCGCAGGCGCCGTCGCCGCGATACGCCGGTTGCTCGTGGAGACAGCCGGTCCGGTGCATCGGTCGCGGATGCTGGCCGGCGCGGTCGAGGTCCTGCTGGCCGGCGATGAGCAGTCGGAGGCGCAGGCCGCGGCGGACGAGTTGTCGGCAATCGCCGGCGAGTTCGGGTGTGCGGGGTTGCGCGCGTCGGCGGCGTACTGCTCGGCGCTCGTGGCGCTCGCCGCTGACGATCCGGATCAGGCACTGCGCCAGGGACGGACGGCTGCTCAGCTGTGGGGCGAACTGCGGGCGCCGTACGAGGTCGCGCGGGCGAAGGTGGTGGTGGGGCGTGCGGTCCGGCTGCTCGGGGACGAGGAGTCGGCCACCGCTGAACTGACGGCCGCGGGCCGGATGTTCGACGAGCTCGGAGCCGTCCCGGCCCGGCGGGACGTCGAGCGGCTGGCGGGCCGTGCCGTGACCGGCGGGCTCACCGGCCGGGAGCTCGACGTACTGCGCTTGGTTGCTGGCGGCAACAGCAACGCCGAGATCGCGGAGCGGCTGGTGCTGAGCGACAAGACGGTTGCCCGGCATCTCACCAACATCTTCGCCAAACTCGGCGTAGCGTCGCGAACGGCCGCGGTCGCCTACGCGCACGAGCACGATCTGCTGTGACCGCTCCGGAGAGGGAGCGCGATCACTCCTGCGGGTGAGGTGCGGCGGGCGGGCGTGACTGGATCCTCGAAGGGTGACTACAACTGAGCGTCCTGTGCCCCGCTGGGCGTACCGCCTGGCCCATGTGATCCCGTTCCTGACCCTGCCGTCCGGATTGTGGAGACTCGGGCTGGTCTTCGGTTCGTCGATGGGCATGCTCGACGACAACGGCAACCCGGCCCACCTCGTCGGCGCCGGTGGCAAGGTGTACGTCGTCTCGCTGACGATCTTCTCCGAACTCGTCGCCCTGACCGCACTGGGCCTGGTCAGCCGCTGGGGCGAGATCGCACCGCGGTGGATCCCGTTCATCGGCGGCCGCCGCGTCCATCCCTACGCGGCGATCGTCCCCGCCACCCTCGGCGCGCTGTCGCTGATCGCGATCTGGACGTACGGCTTCCGGGACGCCTGGACCGACCACTTCATCCCGTTCGCCGGCACGGGATGGAAGGTGCTGATGCTCACCTGCTACGCGCCGCTGTACCTCTGGGGTCCGGCGCTTCTGGTGCTCACCTGGGCGTACTACCGCCGGCGCGGCGGATCACTGCGACCGGTCACCGAGAGCGTGGGCGGGGTTTGAGCGTCGTGGCCGGCAGCGGCGGCGCCGGGAGCGGGTCGCCGTCGTAGCCCGGAACCATCGGGAAGCGCTCGTTGCCCGCCGCGGCGATCGCGGCCTGCCAGGCGTCCCGCGCGGCGGCGATCTCCTCGTGGCTGCGGCCGATGAAGTTCCACCACATCACGAGCTCCTCCTCGAACGGTTCACCACCGAGCAACAGGAACCGTACGCCGTTGTCCGAGGCAACCAAGTCGATCGCGTCCCGGCCGGCGCCGAGGTACGTCATCTCACCGAACCCCGGCGTCAGGTCCCCGACGCGCAACGATCCGTCGACGACGAGGACGGCGTACTCGTTGGACGGGGTCAACGGGAGCCTCAGGGTCCGTCCGGCTCCGACGGTGACATCGGCGCCGACCAGCGGGGTGTACGCCGGTGCGGGCGAGGTGACCCCGGCGACGGTGCCGATCATCACCGTCACCTTCGCGCCGTCCAGGTCGAGCTGCGGCAGCTCGGCGTACGCGTTGAAGGCGGGCGGGGTCGTCGTACGGACGCTGTCCGGGAGGGCCACCCACAGTTGCGCGCCGTGCAGCATCGGCGGCGCGTCCGGCGTGGAGACCTCGGAATGCGCGATCCCGTGACCCGCCGTCATGATGTTCAGCTCACCCGGCCGGACCAGCGCATGCGATCCGACGCTGTCCCGGTGCTCGATCTCGCCTTCGAACAACCAGCTCACGGTCTGCAGACTCGTGTGCGGGTGCGGCGGGACGTGCATCCCGCTCTCCCCCGGTACGCCGTACGAGTCGACTCGCCGGGCGAGGTCGTCGGGGCCGTAGTGGTCCACGAAGCACCACGCGCCGACCATCCGGCGGTTCTTGTTCGGCATCAGCCGCCGCACCGTGGTCGACCGCCCCAGCACAACCTCCCGCCCCTCGAGCATCTCGAGCGCAGGCCCTTCACAATCTCCACTCCCGACAACCTCGGCAGGATGCTTGTCCAGATCGCTCATAGCCCGATTATGAACGCCGCATCCACGCACGTGACCGCGGTTGGGTGATGCTGTGGGTGTGGAGTACGTGTCCAGAGTGCCGCGACCGCCGTTGGACGGGCTGATCGACGACGTCTACTACCTCGAGGGCGCGCCGCGGTACGAGCAGCGTCATCGCGGCAGCCGCCGCGAGTTCACCGGGCTCACGCCGACGCGGTACGTCGAGGTTCGGCGGCGGTTCCTGTGGGAGCATCCGGGCCACGCGATGGATGGCTGGCCGCTGCCGGCCGATTGATTTCTTCCAAGAACGACAGCTGACGAGACGCTACTTTGGGGCCCAATCGCTTCGCAGAGGAGGGCGCTGTGGGCAAGGTGGTCATGTACGCCTCGGTGTCGGTGGACGGGTTCGTCGCGGACGAGAACGACCAGCCCGGGCCGCTGTTCGACTGGCTGACCGGTGGTGACGTCGCGTTGGACGAAAGCGGCGTGCTGAGGGTGTCGCAGACGTCGTACGACTACATCCGGCCGTACTGGGACCAGATCGGGGTGACGGTCGCCGGCCGCCACGTCTTCGACCTGACCGGCGGCTGGGACGGGACGCCACCGGGCGGGATGGACCACGTGGTCGTCGTAACCCACCGACCGGCCCCGGAGGGCTGGGATCCCGAGGCGCCGTTCTACTTCGTCGACGGCGTCGAGGCGGCGGTGGCCAAGGCACAGGAGCTCGCGGGCGACCGCCTCGTCGAGATCGCGGCCGGCGACGTCGGCGGCCAGATGTTAGCCGCCGGTCTGGTCGACGAGGTCCGCATGGACGTCGTCCCCGTAGTCCTCGGCACCGGTAAACGCTACTTCGGCTCGGTCGACGCCCAACACCTCTTGGAGGACCCCGACACGGTCGTCCAAGGCACCCGAGTCCTCCACCTCCGCTACCAGGTCCGCCGCTGACCGAGCCGGCCCGGAGAACTAGTTCACCCAGTTCAGCAGTTCTTCCTGGTCCCAGGTGTTGATCACCCGGTCCGGCGTGACGCCGCGGTCTTCGGCGCGTTCGCAGCCGTAGACCTGCCAGTCGAGTTGGCCGGGGGCGTGTGCGTCGGTGTCGATGGAGAACAGGCACTCCATCTCGACCGCCATTTCGAGCAGCCGCTTCGGTGGGTCCAGGCGTTCGGGGCGGGAGTTGATCTCGACCGCCGTACCGAACTGCCGGCAGGCCTCGAAGACCACCTCGGGGTCGAACTCGGACTCGGGCCGGGTACCGCGGCCGCCGGTGATCAGGCGGCCGGTGCAGTGGCCGAGGATGTCCACGTGCGGGTTCGCGATCGCGCGGACCATCCGCTCGGTCATCGGCTCGGAGGCCATCCGCAGCTTGGAGTGCACGCTCGCGACGACCACGTCGAGCCGGGCCAGGATCTCGGTGTCGCAGTCCAGCGTGCCGTCCTCGTTGATGTCGACCTCGATCCCGTTCAGGATCGTGAACCCGTCCAGCTCGTCACCCAGCTTCTTGTTGAGCTCGGCAACGACCTCGATCTGCTGCAGGCGCCGCTCGCGAGACAGCCCGTTGGCGACGGTGAGCCGCGGCGAGTGGTCGGTGAGCGCGATGTACGAGTGCCCCAGGCGGTGCGCCGTACGGGCCATCTCCTCGATCGGGCTGCCACCGTCGGACCACTCCGAGTGCAGATGCAGGTCGGCCCGCAACGCGTCCCGCAGCTCCTGGCCGGCGGTCGTCAGCGCGCCCGCCGCCTCCTCCAGCTTCACCAGGTACGACGGTGTGGCGCCGTCCATCGCCTCGATGATGACGGCCTCGGTCTTCGGCCCGATCCCGGGAAGCTCGGTCAGCGTCCCGGCCCGGCGGCGGGCGCGCACCTCGGTCGCCGGCAGGGCAGCGATCGTGTCGGCCGCGCGCCGGTACGCCTTCACCCGGTGCGTCGGCTGCCGGTCGCGCTCGAGGTAGTACCCGATCGCCCGCAACGCCGCGATCGCGTCGTCCACACCCGCCTTGTCCGTCATCCCCTCATCATCGCAGGAGCTCGCCCCCTCAACCGGTGGCTCGCCCCCCGAGATTCCCAGGGGGCAACCCACCACCTCGCGCGGCGCCCCCTCAGGTGCAAGGTTGCCCGTCCCGAATCTCAAGGGGCAACCCGCCACCTCGCGCGGCGCCCCCTCAGGTGCAAGGTTGCCCGTCCCGAATCTCAAGGGGCAACCCGCCACCTCGCGCGGCGCCCCCTCAGGTGCAAGGTTGCCCATCCCGAACCTCAAGGGGCAACCCGCCACCTCGCGGGGCGCCCCCTCAGGTGCAAGGTTGCCCGTCCCGAATCTCAAGGGGCAACCCTCCACCTCGCGGGGCGCCCCCTCAGGTGCAAGG
>NZ_JBIALI010000001.1:1838455-2297799 GCF_042873375.1 Kribbella sp. NPDC004875 | reverse complement strand
CCAGGATCAAACTCTCCGTTGAAAAATATAGACAAACCAGCAAAGCTGGAGAGTCAACAACTAAAGTTGATCCTTTGAATCAGAAACAAAACCAATAAACTGGCTTGTCATCCGTAATAATTTCAAAGGAATCCACCCACAGACAACGACAACCCGCAACCCAGAATCAAAAGACCCAGGGCCTAGGAAGACGTTCAACGCCTGTGGACGGGGTTAATGCATCTTTCGGCATTGACTTTCGGCACGCTGTTGAGTTCTCAAGAATCGGACGCACACCGCGCTTCATTCTTTCGTTTGAAGCTCCGGGGCAACTCGTCCTACTTTACTGTTTCGCTTCCGGCCGGTCAAATCGGCCTTTTCGATCCAGTCTCCCTGCGTGACTCAGTGCCTGAAACCCACCGGGGCGTGTTTCAGTTACCAAGACCTTCAGGGAGTTTGTCGGAGGGCCGGCCACTTTCGCGTCCTGCGCTTCGCTCCAACAAGAAGAACATTACTGACATTCATGGTGCGGATGCAAATCGGGGTCCTGGACGCTTGTCCGAGGCTCCCGGCACCCGTCCTCGCCGCCGGTGATCCAGCGTCGAGGGAAGCAGTGCTCGTCCCTCTGGTCATCACTCACTCGCGTCTCCGCGAGCGATACCTCCATCATGCCGCACCCACACAAGTAGTTTTCCCACGAGGGTGCGACGACGAGGTGGGAGCCGGTCACCCGACTCCCACCTGTCACGTACCGCACCGCCCAGCAGACGCCTCTCGGCAAGTGGCCGCTCGAAGCGGCGAATGTTGAGGCCCGGGGTCATGAACCGGACGGCACCAGGTGTAACCCCCCTCCCCCACCCCCTATTCCCGCCCCGTAGACGCCACCCCACGCCGAACCCACGCCCAAACCCCAACGCCCACTCCCCCACCCCACGCCCCACTCCACGCCCCCACTCCACGCCCGCACTCCACGCCCGCAGCTCACCGACGGACAGGGCGTGCTGCCGGCAGCCGTCTGCCTCGAAGACCTGCCCCCCGCGCTCCCCTCGCGCGCTCCCCCTTCCGCACCCACACTCTGGCGGCGCACACGCGCCGCACCACCCGGCCATCCGCCAGCCCCGTCCTCGGCAGCGAGAGGTCCCACCCCAAACGTCCAGCTCGCCACTCCCCGTCACACCTGATACAAGTCCCCACCTGCACAACACGGCCGGTGCCTCGGCCATGTCCGGCATGCAGCAGGCACGACACCCCGCCCAGGCCGACGCACGATCAGCACAACAGCCCCCGACATAGCGCACAGAGATGCGCCGGCACAGGCGGGTACGCCGGCACAGCGGGTTCGCCGGCACGCAACCGGCCGCACGGGCGGGGCTCGAAAGCAGCCAGCCGGGCGCGCGGATGGCACAACAGCACGAGGCAGTACGCACCAACGCCACGGATTGGATGCCACGAGGCGGTCGACGCGGCGCAACGCCGTACGGCATCACGCGGTGCGGCGCGACGCGACGGCGCGACGGCGCGACGGCGCGCGGTGGACCGGTTACATGCGATGGGGACTGGGACAGGCAGTGGGGAGTGGAGACTGGCTGTTGCTTGTGCCCAGTGACCATGTCCGGTCTCAAGTCCCCATTCACGTGTCCCGAGCGGCGCAGAACTGCTCGACCCGGTCGGAGCGGCTGATCCGCACGGACTGCTGCGACACCGTGGCCTGTCACCGTCGGCGGTCACGACCCTGCTTGATCCGCAGCACGCGGTACGCCGGCACGCGGCATGCACGGGATGCTGTACCGCGGGTTATCTCGCGGCAGTCGCGGTGCTCGGTGAGCGGTGATGGGGCGGTGCGCAGCCGGCCGGCGCACCACGCACCACGCACCACGAGGCGCGGTTGGCGATGGGGCGCGGTGCCCGAGCGGCGCGACCAGGCCGAGGAGGCGCGGGCTGCGCACGAGACGCCGGCACGCCACAGGGTGCGGGCTAACACCGGGTCGGAGTACGGCGACAAACGCGGTGACGCACAGCGGCGCGGTGCGGCGGCGACCGGGCGCAGCTCGGTCGCAGCCGCCGGCGGGGGGACTACGGAGCGACAGCCAGCCACGGGGCAGTCGCCGGCACGTGCGGCCTCATGGGGTCGCTAGAACGCGTCCCGGACGGCGCACATAGCGCTGGACGCAGCACGCAGGCGGGCGGAGCACGAAGCACACCGGCGGGCCGAGCACGAAGCGCTGGCGACGGCAGGGGCAGGCACGCAGCACGGAGCGCACAGCAGGGGCAGGCACGCAGCACGGAGCGCACAGCAGGGGCAGGCACGCAGCACGGAGCGCACAGCACGGGTAGGCAGGCGGCACGAGGCGCACGACGGCGAGGGGCGCTGGAAGGGCGTAGTGGCGAGCGCGGGAAGCGCGTGGTCGCGAGCGCCCAGCGCTGGAGCGCATGGTGGGGAGCGCGGGGCGCCTGGCGGGGCGTTGGGGCCACAGGGCGAGGTGCGGCGCTGGGACGGCGGCAGGTGAGAGGACGGGCGAGAGCTCGGGTGGGCGGACGGGGCGGGGAGAGGTCGAGGAGGGTGGGCAGCCGAACGGCCCCGGACCGGGTGGGTTCGGGGCCGTTCGGGTGGTGCGGTGTGCTGTTGGACTTCGGGTCAGAAGTCCATGCCGCCCATGTCGGGGGCGCCGCCGGGAGCGGCCGCGGCCTTCTCCGGCTTGTCGGCGATGACGGCCTCGGTGGTGAGGAACAGGGCCGCGATCGACGCTGCGTTCTGCAGCGCGGAGCGGGTCACCTTGGCCGGGTCGATGATGCCGGTCTTGATCAGGTCCACGTACTCACCGGTCGCGGCGTTCAGACCGTGACCCGGCTCGAGGTTGCGGACCTTCTCCACCACGACGCCGCCCTCGAGGCCGGCGTTCACGGCGATCTGCTTCAGCGGGGCCTCGACGGCCTGGCGCACGATCTGCGCACCGGTCGCCTCGTCACCCTCGAGCTCCAGCTTCTCGAACGCCGCCACGGACGCCTGCAGAAGAGCGACGCCACCACCGGCGACGATGCCCTCCTCGACGGCCGCCTTCGCGTTGCGAACGGCGTCCTCGATGCGGTGCTTGCGCTCCTTCAGCTCGACCTCGGTGGCCGCGCCGACCTTGATCACCGCAACGCCACCGGCCAGCTTGGCCAGCCGCTCCTGCAGCTTCTCGCGGTCGTAGTCGGAGTCCGACTTCTCGATCTCGGCGCGGATCTGGTTGACCCGGCCGGAGATCTGGTCCGCGTCGCCCTCGCCCTCGACGATGGTCGTCTCGTCCTTGGTGACGACGATCTTGCGGGCCTGGCCGAGCAGCTCCAGGTCGACGGTGTCGAGCTTGAGGCCGACCTCCTCGGAGATCACCTCGCCGCCGGTGAGGACGGCGATGTCGACCAGCATGGCCTTGCGGCGGTCACCGAAGCCCGGCGCCTTGACGGCGACGGCCTTGAAGGTGCCCTTGATCTTGTTGACGACCAGGGTCGCCAGCGCCTCGCCCTCGATGTCCTCGGCGATGATGGCCAGCGGCTTGCCGGTCTGCATGACCTTCTCCAGCACCGGGACGAGGTCCTTGATGCTCGAGATCTTGCTGTTCACGATCAGGATGTACGGGTCGTCGAGGACCGCTTCCATCCGCTCGGTGTCGGTCACGAAGTACGGCGAGATGTACCCCTTGTCGAAGCGCATACCCTCGGTGAGCTCGAGCTCGAGGCCGAAGGTGTTGCTCTCCTCGACGGTGATGACGCCTTCCTTGCCGACCTTGTCCATCGCCTCGGCGATGATCTGGCCGACCTGGTTGTCGGCGGCAGAAATAGACGCAGTGGCGGCGATCTGCTCCCGGGTGTCGATGTCCTTGGCCAGCGACAGCAGCTGCTCGCTGACCGCCTCGGTGGCCTTCTCGATGCCCTTCTTCAGGCCCATCGGGTTGGCGCCGGCGGCGACGTTGCGCAGCCCCTCGCGGACGAGAGCCTGGGCCAGCACGGTGGCGGTCGTGGTGCCGTCACCCGCGACATCGTCGGTCTTCTTGGCAACTTCCTTGACGAGCTCGGCCCCGATCTTCTCGTACGGGTCCTCGAGCTCGATCTCCTTGGCGATGGAGACACCGTCGTTGGTGATCGTGGGGGCGCCCCACTTCTTCTCCAGTACGACGTTGCGGCCCTTCGGGCCGAGCGTCACCTTGACGGCGTCGGCGAGGGTGTTCATTCCCCGCTCGAGGCCACGGCGCGCCTCTTCATCGAAAGCAATCAGCTTGGGCATTCTCCGCGAGTCCTCCCGCGTCGAGTCTTTGTGGTCCAGCCGGCGCCGATGCCCGCGACGGACGGTGCCGATCCGCGACGCTCATGTCCCGTCGCGCTCCGGCACCTCATCGAAGCCGTCTTCTTGCACACTCCGGGGGCAGGAACTCTTATCACTCTCACCCTTGGAGTGCTAACCAAGTATTAGCACTCGACCCAAACGAGTGCAAGCCAGCTCAGCGCCCCGGGCGGCCGTCCGGCGCCCCGCGCCGGGCTGCCTCGGACGGCGGAAGTCCGGCCCGATCCGGCATGGCGCCGCTGTCACCACCGACCACGCCTGGTCCACCCGCTGCACCAGGCGTACCTCGACCGGCCGGTGTGACGCCCGTCGATGCCACCCGATGCGCGTTCAACAGCCCGTCAGAGACGGGCCGGCCGAGGGACCGATGCATGGCCTCGAGACGCGCCTCGAGGCGCCGCGCCGGATCTCGCGGCCGCGGTCGCGGATCCGGGCGCCCGGCCTCCCGCTCGCGCGCCGCCAGCGCCAGCTCCCGAACCTCCGGCCGGATCCGCGGCAACGCCGGATCGCGGCCCTCCAGGAGGCTGTGCACACCCCGCATCACGGTTTCGTGCTCGGCCTCGGTCGGCGGCATGGCCATCGCCTCGACGATCGCCGTCCCGACGGCCGGGGCGCGCACGAAGTCACCGTTCGCGTCCAGGTGGTTTTCGTAGAGCACATAGCCGTCCCGATCACAGACAAGCATGTCGTGCACCAACTTCCCCGACTCGAGCGCTTGCGCGGTGTCCGGCAGTTCGCGCCCGAACGCGTCGTGCAGCTCCAGCGGTACCCACGGAGTGGCCGCACCGTTGTCCAGACCGTGCTGGTAGCGGGTTCCGAGACCAGCCGTGCTGGTAGCCAGGTGCGCCACCACGTAGACCGCCGTACGCCGGTAGTTCGGGTCGGGGAACTCGCCCAACCAGCCGCGGGCCCACGCTTCCCGCGCCATCGGGTGACTGAGCAGTACGTCGCGGTCGCGCAGGTGATTCATGCACGCGAGCCGGAGTGCATCACTGTCGAGCGCCTCGTCGGTCAGCTCGAACCAGTCCAACGGGTACGCCCGGCGCAGAGCGTCGTACCGCGGATGCACCTTGACGTTGTCGTCGCCGTCGTACGAGACGATGCCGGTGGTCCGCAGCGCGCTCTGGACCGCCCGCTGTCGGGTGCTCTTCCCGATGCCGTTCACCCCCGCGATGACCACCGCCCAGGCTGGCTGGTCAGGCAGTCGCACGGATGGGTACGCCGGGGTGAGCTGCGCGAGCCGCTCGGCGTACGCCTGCGCCTTCTCGTCAGCGGTGAGAACCGCATCCGGGCGCAGATCGTCCATTCACACAGTGTGACAGCGGCCTACCCGGTCAGTTGGGCGATCAGGTACTTCGGGGCCGTCAGGCGCCACGCCTCGGTGATGAGTTCTCGTACTTCGGTTTCGTCGGCCGGCTCCAAGTGGATGAGGATCCAGGTGAAGCGTCCGCCGGCCCAGGACGTGGAATACACCTCCGGGTCCTCGGCGACCAGGGCCTCCTGCTCCTCGCGGAGGGCCTTCAGATGCATGTGGGTCTGGTCCTCGGACAGGTACGCGAAGCTCTTGTTCTTGACCTTGAAGACCGGCTGCCCCGCCCAGCCCTCCTGCTCCTCAACACCCGGCAACCCCGCCATCACCTTCACCACCGCTGCCGCATCCATACCCCGCACGCTAGGGGCCTCCACCGACAGTTCACTTGATGACGGTCAGGGTGACGGTTTCGCCGGGGTTCAGGATGGTGCCTGGGGACGGGGAGACGTCGACGACGCGGCCTGGTTCGTAGACGAGGGACGTTCGGGTGCGGAACGCGGCGTTCAGGCCCAGCTTGTGGAGCAGCGCCGCGTACGCCGTACCGTTCCGGTCCTCCGTCACGGAACGGGCGCTGGGTACGCCGATCAGCTCGGGAAGGATCTCGATCCGGCCCAGGATCTCGTCCACCTCGGTGGCGTTGGTCGACGACGACGCACGGAACCAGACCCTGAGGGACGGGATACCCACCGCGCCCCAGCACACGTTGTCGTCCCCACAGCTGGTCCACGAGCGCTCCGCTTCCACGCCGTTGATGCTGAACGTCTGGTCGATCCGGAAACCCTTCGGTGGCGCGGTGCCGAGCTCCACGCTGTCGACGTCCGGTGGACGGGGCAGATCGCAGTCGCCCGCTGCACTAGGGTCGTCGATCAGGACGGTGTCGCGGCGTGGGATGCCGCACCGGCTGACGTTGGTACCCCACACCCGAGGTACGGCGATCGCCGCGTGTCCGAAGCCGACCACTCGCATCGCGACCGGATCCGGAACCAGCACGGGCGTGGTGATCAGCGAGCTCCCGCCGTGGGAGCTCAGCAGGTTGGTCACACCGATGACGGCGATCACCGTGGTCACCGCGGCAGCCGATGCCAGTACACCGCGCAGTCGACTGCCTGATCCGCCCGGTTCCGAGCCCAGGTGATCCTCGGGCGGCTCCAGCAGCTCGATCGAGTGCGGTGGGTTCATCAGGTCTCTCACAGTTCTGCCGAACCGGGCGACGCCTCCAGTCTGAGCGCCGGAGCGGTGGCTTGTCACGAAAGTCGTCAGGGACGCCGGACCCCCGGCCCCGGGGTCGGGTCAGGGGCCGGTCGGTACCGATCCTGATGTGCCGGACCGCGCCCGGACGGGAGAGTTGAGACATGACGAACTCCAACGCACCGTTCCAGAACCTGTCCGGCAAGGTCCTCCGTCGGTCCGCGAACCAGCGGATGCTCTCCGGGGTGTCCGGCGGCATCGCCGAGTACCTGAACGTCGACGTGACCCTGGTCCGCCTCGGCTGGGTCGGCCTCACCCTGATCACCGGTGGCGCCGCGATGCTCGGCTACGCGGTGGCCTGGATCGTGATCCCCGAGTCCGACGGCAAGGCTGTCTGGCAGAACGTCCAGCAGTCGGTCAACCAGCGCCAGGACTCCACCGAGGAGGACATCGCCTCCCGCATCTACGACGACACCACGACCAGCAACGGGACGAACAACAAGCCGCCGGCGGCATGACCCGCCCTGCGCCTCACACCAGGCGCAGTAGCCGCCCCGTAACCACCCAGGTGGGGTGACTGCCGCAGCGGTCACCCCGCCGCTACACGTTCAGGGCCCGTTTGCGGAGCGTCTCGACCGCCTGGTCCGGCTGGTCGGCGAAGACGCCCTGGAGGCCCAGCGACGCGAACCGGGTCAGCTCGGTCGCATAGTCCGTCGCAGTGGGCAGGAAGCGGCGCTCGGCGCGGAAGGTCCAGGCCTGGACGTTCAGACCAGCGCGGTGCGCGTGGTCCACCAACCGGGTGGGTTCGCCCAGGCAGTTCTCAGCGGTGCGCGGGATGATCAGGTCCTTGTGCGGCGCCAGCACCTGCGCGTACGTCGCCACCTCGCGTAACCCGGCCGGCTCGATCAGATCGGCGTACGTGCGCCCGTCCCCGGTCCGCAGGAAGTCGTTCGGTGCGCTCTCGGCGTCGATCAGCTGGACCAGCGGCACCCGCGTCATCACCGACAGCCGCCGCAGGCTCGTCGGCTCGAACGACTGGACCATGATCTCGTCGTCCCGCAGCCGCAGCGCCAGGATCCGTTCGGTCAGCAGCTCCTCCAGCGGCAGCCCGAGCCGCCGGAAGTACGTCGGGTGCTTGGTCTCGGGGATCACGCCGATCGGCCGCCCGAGCCGGACCGACTCCCGCCGGGCGAGCGCGACCACCTCGTCGAAGGTGGGGATCTCCTCCAGCCCGTCGTACGCCGTGTTGCTCGCGCGCAGCGCCGGCATCCGTTCCCGGGCCCGCAGCGTGCGTAGCTCGGCGAACGTGAAGTCCTCGACGAACCAGCCGGTCACCGCGGTGCCGTCGACGATCTTGGTGATCTTCCGGTCCGCGAAGACCGCGTGCTCGGCGACGTCCGTCGTACTCGAGATCTCGTTCTCGTGCCGGCAGACCAGGACTCCGTCGAGGGTCGCGACCAGATCCGGCTCGAGGTAGTCGGCGCCTTGCAGCGCAGCCAACCGGTAGGCCGCCGGCGTGTGTTCCGGACGGTAGCCACTCGCTCCCCGATGCGCGATCACCAACATGGATCCAGGACAGGGGCCGGACATGGCCCAGCGGGAACCCGTTGCCCAACGCAAGGTGAAGGTCTACCGTCCGTCACCACGCAGCAGACTGCTCGCCAGCAGGTACTGCGCGGCGCAGTAGGTCGCCATCACCAGATAGTCCCGTGCGGCGAAGTCATGTCCTGCCAAACCCACTCCGATCAGCGAGTCGGAGAGCAAGAACAGCGCACCGCCCACGCCGGCCCGCCAGCCGTTCCAGCCGCTGGTGACCGCAGTCGCAGTGACCAGCAGCGAGTACGCGGCCACAGGGAGCCGGTTGTCGCCCAGTCCGGGCCACAGCAGGACCAGTGCGCCCAGCCAGATCACGCCGTACGCCGCCAGCACCACCAGCGACCGCCTACGCGCGCGACGGGCGAACATCACCACGTAGAAGACATGGGCCACGCCGAACGCCACCATGCCCGGTAGCAGCTGGTCGATCTGCAGCAAGAAGTCTCCGGCGAGTGACGCGACCAGTGCGACGAGCAGGCCGACCGGGCCGCGGTTCAGCCGCACCCAGATCGCCAGCGTCGGCATCAGGAGCAGTTTCGTGACGAGCTGGGACCACGGCTCGTCGAGCGCGATCGCGCCCAGGTGCGCCACCGACAACCCGGCGTACGCGACCAGCCAACCGGTTCCCCTTCGCATGGTCCCGATGGTGCCGGTCCGGGGGTCCACAGACGCGATTAATTCGCATGCGAACTGTCGGAGGCGAGACCTAGCCTGAGTGGGCCATGAGACAACTGCCGCTCGCCGATCCCGGCGTCCCGAATCATCGCTCGCCGGCCCGCTACCTGTGGTGGGTGGCCCGCGGTCAGGCCCGTACGCTCGCCGGCGGGATGACGTTCGGCATCCTGTGGATGGCCGCGCAGGCGTTCATCCCCGCGATCCTCGGCCGGGCCATCGACGAGGGCATCGCGGCCCGCGACGGCGAGCGGCTGCTGAAGTGGACCGCATTGCTGTTCGCGGTCGGCGTGGTGCAGGCGGCGGCGGGCATCCTGCGGCACCGGTTCGCGGTCACCAACTGGCTGACCGCGGCGTACCGGACGGTCCAGGTGGTGACGCGGAAGTCGGCCGATCTGGGCGCGACGCTGCCGAAGCAGCTGGCGACTGGTGAGGTGGTCAGCATCGGCGCCGGCGACCTGTCCTACATCGGGAACCTGATGGAGATCTCGGCCCGGTTCGCCGGCGCGATCGTCGCGTTCTTCGTGGTCGCGGTGATCCTGCTGTCGTCGTCGACCGTGCTCGGCCTGGTCGTGCTGATCGGCGTGCCGTTGATGCTGTTCGCGCTCGGCCCGATGCTGCGGCCGCTGCACAAGCGGCAGTCCGCGCAGCGCGAGGCGGTCGGCGAGCTGAACTCCTTGGGTTCGGACATCGTGGCAGGCCTGCGAGTGCTGCGCGGTATCGGCGGTGAGGAGTCGTTCTCCCGGCGCTACCGCAGCGAATCGCAGCAGGTGCGGCAGGCGGGCGTCCGGGTCGCCGGCATCCAGTCCGTGCTGGACGCGGCCCAGGTGCTGCTCCCGGGGATCTTCGTCGTGCTGGTGGTCGGCCTGGGCGCGCACTTCGCGCTGCGCGGCGATCTCAGCGCCGGTTCACTGGTGGCTTTCTACGGCTATGCGACGTTCCTGGTGCTGCCGCTGCGGACCGCGACCGAGTTCGCCAACCAGCTGATGCGCGGGCTGGTCGCCGCCGGTCGCGTGAACCGCGTGCTGGAGCTGGAGTCGGACATCACCGAGCCCACGACCCCGGTCCGGCTGCCGGAGCGCGGTGACCTGGTCGATCCGGTTTCCGGCGTCCGCGCCCGCGACGGCCTGCTCACCGCGATCGTCTCCGCCGAGCCGGACAGCTACGGTCAGCTCGCGGACCGCCTCGGTCGATACGACGACGCCAGCGAAGTCCGGTACGGCGGTGTAACCCTGGCCAGCGCTACTCGGGCTGATCTGCGTGAGCGGATCCTGGTGAGCGACACCGGCTCCCAGTTGTTCACCGGCCCCCTGCGAGCGGAGCTGGACCCGAGCGGCCGGCGTACCGATGACGAACTGATGGCCGCGTTGCGTACGGCGTCCGCGGAGGACGTTCTCGTCGCGCTGCCGGACGGGCTCGACTCGGAGGTCGAGGAGAAGGGCCGCTCGTTCTCCGGTGGTCAGCGCCAGCGACTGGTGCTGGTCCGGGCGCTGCTCGCCGACCCGTCCGTGCTGGTCCTGGTCGAGCCGACGTCCGCCGTGGACGCGCACACCGAGGCGCGGATCGCGGACCGGCTGCGTGAGTACCGGTCCGGCCGGAGCACCGTCGTACTGACCGCCAGCCCCCTGCTGCTCGATCGTGCCGACGAGGTGATCTTCGTCGCCGGCGGCCGGGTGGTCGCCACCGGCCGGCACCGCGAACTGCTCGCGTCCGAGCCGCGGTACCGCCGGACCGTCACCCGGCAGACCGAAGCAGAGACAGAAGAAGAGGAGGCCCTGCGATGAGGCAGATCCTGCCTGTTGCCGGGCCTGCGGAGATCCGGCGGCACGCCCGCCGGTTGGCCCGGCGCCACCCCCGCACGCTCGCCGCAGCCCTGCTTTTGCATGGGCTGGCGGCGGTCACCGGCCTGGCCGCGCCGCGGCTGATCGGTGGCCTGGTGGAGGACGTGCAGAACGGCACGACCGCCGCCAAGGTCAACGAGGTGATCGTGGTGATCGCCGTCTTCATCGTCGCGCAGTCGCTGCTCACCCGATGGGCGCGGTACAAGTCGTTCGCGCTCGGCGAGCAGGTGCTGGCCGAGCTGCGCGAGGAGTTCGTCGACAACGCGCTCGCGCTGCCGATCGGTACGGTCGAGCGCGCCGGCACCGGGGATCTGCTGTCCCGGACCTCGCGTGACGTCGACACGTTGTCGCGGACCGTGCGGTTCGCGGTGCCGGAGACGATCATCGCGTTCGTCACGGTGCTCTTCACCGCGGTCGCGACCGTGCTGGTCGGCGTCTGGGTGCTGGTGCCGCTGGTCGCGATGGTCCCGCTGCTCCTGCTGAGCACGAAGTGGTACCTGCGCCGCGCCAAGGACGGCTACCTCCGCGAGAACGCGGCGTACGCGCAGATGACCAGCTCGCTCGCGGAGACGGTCGAAGGCGCGCGGACGGTCGAGGCGCTGCAGCGGTACGACGACCGCGTACGGCGTGGTGACGTGGACATCCGCGGCTCGTACAACGCGGAGCGGTACACGCTGTTCCTGCGGACCGTCTACTTCCCGGCGGCCGAGCTCGGGTACCTCGTGCCCGTCGTCGGCACGCTGCTGTTCGGTGGCTGGCTGCACCTCAACGACCACGTCTCGCTCGGCGCCGTGACGGCCGCCGTGCTGTACGTGAACCAGTTGATCGACCCGGTCGACCGGCTGCTCTCGTGGCTGGACGAGCTCCAGTCCGGCGGTGCCGCGTTCGCGCGGCTGCTCGGCATCAGCGACGTACCGGACGACCGGACGCCATCGGGTCGCCGGCCGGACGGTGAGCTGGTCGAGGCGCGCGACGTGCGGTTCTCGTACGTCGACGGTCGGGACGTGCTGCATGGCGTGGACCTGACGATCCAGCCGGGTGAGCGGATCGCGATGGTCGGCCCGTCGGGCGCCGGCAAGTCGACCCTCGGCCGGCTCGTCGCGGGGATCCACCCACCGCGGACAGGTTCGGTGACGGTCGGCGGCGTGGGGATGACTGACCTGCCGCTGGACGAGCTGCGGAAGCAGGTCGCGCTGGTCACGCAGGAGCACCATGTCTTCGTCGGCACGCTGCGCGACAACCTGTCGATGGCTAAGCCGTCGGCGACCGACGAGGAGCTGACCGCAGCGCTGGCCGCCGTCGATGCCCGCGACTGGGCGGAGGCCTTGCCGGACGGACTCGACACCCGAGTCGGCTCCGGCCAGTTGTCGCTGACGCCTGCGCAGGCGCAGCAGTTGGCGCTGGCTCGTCTGGTGCTCGCCGACCCGCACACGCTGGTGCTCGACGAGGCGACGTCATTGATCGACCCACGCGCCGCCCGGCACATGGAGCGCTCACTCGCCGCGGTTCTGGACGGCAGGACGGTGATCGCGATCGCCCACCGCCTCTACACCGCCCACGACGCGGACCGCGTCGCAGTGGTGGAGGACGGCCACATCACCGAGCTGGGCAGTCACGACGAACTCGTCGAGCGCCAAGGCTCGTACGCCGCGCTGTGGAACTCCTGGCACGGCTGAGGCGCAAAGCACTGGGCTGAGACCTGCGGCAACAGGTCTCAGCCCAGTTTCCGGTTCAGCGTTTGCGCAGTACCAGGACTGCTGAGTCGACATGTGGAGGCGGGGTGAAAGCCTTACGGGGAAGGCGGAGCCCGATCGACGGGTCGTACTGACGGAACCAACGGTGCGCACCGGGTGCCTCGCCACGAACCCACCGGTTCGCCACCTGCCGCTGCAGCACCAGATCCGCCGTCACCAGGCGAGAGCCCGGCGCCAGCAAGCGCTTCAGCAACACGGTGGAGATGTTGTACGGCGGACTCGACACCACCCGGAACGGCCGGGACGGCAACCGCAGATCACCGGCATCGGCTCGGACGACCGTCACCGGCGCGTCCGCGAACCGCCGGCGCAACCGATCGGCACGGCCAGGATGGAGTTCGACGGCGACCACCCGGGCGCCGGCCCGGACCAGCGGCGCGGTCAGCGCACCGAGTCCGGCACCGACATCGAGGACGAGGTCACCGGGCTCGATCCCGGCCGCGTCCACAACCCGTTGGGCCCAACGACTATCGAGCGGATGCCATCCCCAGGCACCCCTCGCCTGCCCGGAGGCGGGCACGACGGACCATCACGAAGTACGTAATCATGCGCCTGACCCTAGACCGCCGGATGTCTTGTCCTCAAAGCATTTTCGGCGTCGCGCCCAGTGCGGTGACGGTCTCCGTGGTGCGGCGTTCGGCGAGTTCGAGCCGGCTCTTCGCCGCCACCGAGTCATCCTTCGCGAGCTCCCGGCGTACGTCGAGAACGCGCACCGGCAGCGTGTCGGTCATCAGCAGCGGGGCATACTCGGCCTCGGTCCGCCAGCGGTCGCCGTCCCGGGTGAACGTGAACCGGGTCAGCAGGCCCTCGGCCTTGGTGCTGCCGGGTTCGCGGTGCGCGGCGACCAGGTTCCCGTGGCCGTAGGCGATCCACTTGCCGTCGATCTCCTGCATCGGCTGCACGACGTGCGCGTGGTGGCCGATCACCAGGTCGATGTTGCTGTCGGCAAGCAGTTGCGGCCCGACCGCGCGCTGCTGGTCGTCGAGTTCGTTCGAGTACTCGGTGCCCCAGTGGCAGCTGACCAGGACGAGATCGGCGCCGCGGTCGCGAGCCTCCTGGGCCGTGAGCTTGATCGTCTTCGTGCTGATCTTGCCGGCCCGCCAGGTCTCGCCGTTCGGGTACGGCAGGCCGTTGAAGCCGAAGGTGAAACTGAGCGACGCGACCTTCACTCCCCCGACGTCGACGATCGTGATCTGCTCGGCCTCGGCCCGTGAGCGCGCGGTGCCCGTGTGCGCGAGACCCACCTTGTCCAAGGTCGCGAGCGTCCGGTCGACGCCCGCCGCGCCGCCGTCGAAGCTGTGGTTGCTCGCGGTCGTGCAGAGGTCGTAGCCGGTCCGCTTCAGCGCGGTCGCGATCTGCGGCGGCCCCTGGAACAGCGGATAGCCGTGGTACGGGCCGCCGAGCGGCGCGAGTGGGGTCTCGAGATGCGCGATCGCGAGATCGGCCTTCTGGACAAGGGGCTGCACGCCGCGCATCAGCGGCGCGAAGTCCCATTGCCCGTCGGAGCCGTCACGTTTGGCGGTTGTCCACAGGCGCTCGTGCAACAGCACGTCCCCGGTCGCGACCACCGTGATCCGCGCCGGCTTCTTGTCCGCCTTCGGTGCCGGCGTGGGCGTGCCGGCGGTCGTCGTCGCATACGTGTCCGCGAGACATCCGCTCGTCGCCAGTGCGGCGGCCCCGGCGAGCATCCCGCCGAGTACCGCGCGCCGTCGTACCGCCATCCCCGTCCCCCAACCCTTGTGTCGCTGGAGAAGACGCCTGCCCGCGCCGGTTGGTTGGGTCGGAGCCGGTGAATAATGGTCACGATTCGACGACCCGGAAGCCGAGGACAGCATGGTCGACCTGAAGACGCCCGCGGAGATCGAACAGATGCGCGCGGCCGGGCGGGTCGTCGCGAACGCCCTGGCAGCCGTGAAGAAGTCGGCCGCGGCCGGGGTGTCGTTGCGCGAACTCGACGAGGTCGCCCGGGACGTACTGCGCTCCGCCGGCGCCGTCTCGTTGTTCGAGGGGTATCAGCCCGGGTTCGCGACGTCACCGTTCAGCGGAGTGATCTGTACGTCGGTGAACGACGCCGTACTGCACGGGCTGCCGACCGACCTGCGGCTACAGGACGGCGATCTGCTCAACGTCGACTGCGGTGCGTCGGTCGACGGGTGGTGTGCCGACTCGGCCATCAGCTTCTGCGTCGGTACGCCGCGCGCCGAGGACCTCGAGTTGATCGCGACGACCGAGGAAGCGCTCGCGGCGGGTATCGCGGCCGCGGTCGAGGGCAACCGGATCGGCGATATCGGTGCGGCGATCGGCAGGGTCGGCAAGCGCGCCGGCCTCGGCACCAACCTCGACTTCGGCGGCCACGGCGTCGGACGCCGGATGCACGAGGAACCGCACGTCCCGAACGGCGGCCGCCCCGGTCGCGGCCTCAGGCTCCGGGCCGGCCACGTCTTCGCCATCGAGCCCTGGTTCTGGACCGGTCCGGGGTCCACCTACGTCATCGACGACGACGGCTGGACGCTGCGCTCCGCCGACCACACCCGCGGCGCCCACGCCGAACACACCGTCGCCATCACCGCCGACGGCCCCCGGATTCTCACCGTCCCATGATCAGCTGGGGAGGATTTACCGCCCGATCCAGCACAGGATCCTCCCCACGACGCCTTTAGAACAAGGGCTGTTGGGTGGAGTCCTCGGCGTGGCTGCGGGGCCGGCGACGTGGTGGGTGGCGGAAGCGGGCGGCGGGGCCGGGCCGGGCGGTCCCGGGCTCGCCCCAACCGGACGTCTCGCCCGGGGCCTCCACGACTCCGGCCGAATGCATGCCGTTGACGGGTTTGCTGCGATGGCTCGAGCCGCGGCCGAAGCCGTGCTTGTCCAGCAGCGGTCGCACCTTCTCCTCGAAGGCGTTGCGGAAACTGGGAGCGGCGTACGCACCGTGGGCGTACAGCGACTCATACCGCCCGACCAGCTCAGGGTGATCGCGTGACAGCCACTGCATGAACCAATCCTTCACACCCGGTCGCAGATGCAGGACCAGCGTGGTCACGCCGGTTGCGCCGGCGTCGGCGAGCTGACCGAAGAGGTGATCCAGTTGCTCGGCCGAATCGGTGAGCCACGGCAGGACCGGCGCGACCATGACCCCACACGGCAGGTTGGCGTCGCGGATCGCCCGGATCAGATCGAGACGACCACGAACGGACGGTACGCCGGGCTCGAGCCGCCGACGCAGCTCTTCGTCACCCAGGGCCAGCGAGACGCCGACACCGACCGAGACCTCCTCAGCAGCAACAGACAGCAACCCCAGATCGCGCCGGAGCAACGTACCCTTGGTGAGGATGGACAACGGCGTACCCGAAGCGGCCAGGGCCTCGATGATGCCCGGCATCAGCCGGTAGCGGCCCTCGGCGCGTTGGTACGGATCCGTGTTGGTGCCCAGGGCAACTTGTTCGTAGCCCCAGGACGGCCGGGCGAGCTCGCGGCGCAGGACCTCGGCGACGTTCGTCTTCACGACGATCTGCCGGTCGAAGTCCTGCCCGGTGTCGAGCTCGAGGTACGTGTGCGTCGGGCGGGCGAAGCAGTACCGGCACGCGTGCGTACAGCCGCGGTACGGGTTGATCGTCCAGCTGAACGGCAGCGCCGAGCCCGGCACCGAATTCAGCGCCGACCGCGCGAGCACCTCATGGAACGTGATCCCCTGGAACTCCGGCGTCGTCACCGAGCGGACCAGCCCCGCGATCGCCCCGAGCCCCGGCAACGTGCCGGGAGTCTCGACGTCGATCTGCTGACCCGCCCACCTCATGATCACCAGTCGAACACATGTTCCCTTACTGCGTCAAACGGGCCGCCTCTTCGACCCTCGCACGGTACGCCGCCCACCATTGCGCGTCCTGCTCGGGCAGATTCGAGTTGCCCGGGCTCATCCCGGCCGCGCCGTCGATCTGCTCGCGGACGATGTCCGCGTGCCCCGCGTGCCGGCTCGTCTCGGCCAGCACATGAACAAGCATCCCGTGCAGCGTCGTTTCCGGTTTCCGCCACCACGGCACCTGCCCGGGCGCGTCCAGGGGGAGCTCCTCGATCGTCGCGTCCGCGTGCGTCCACACCCGGCGGTACAGGTCGACGATGTCCGCTCGCGTCTCGTCGGCTGTCACCCACACGTCCGCGTTGGGTTCCGCGTCGTCGTCCCACCACGGCAGCTCCTCGGGGAACGGTCGCCCGAAGCACTTCCCGAAGTACCAGGCCTCGACGATCGAGAGGTGCTTGACCAGGCCGAGCAGGTTGGTCGCAGTTGGGGTCAGCGGCCGGCGGATGTCGTACTCGCCGAGTCCGTCGAGCTTCCAGAGCATCGCCTTGCGCGCGTTGCGGAGGTATTCGTGCAGAGTCTCTTTCACACCCTGGATCCTGCCAGTCAGCGGAAGGCCGCGGCGTTGGTGGCCACCCACTCGCGGTACGTCGTGCCCGGGCGGCCGGTGAGGTCCGCGACGGCCGGCTCGGGTTTCATCGGGTGTTCGGACATCATCCGGAAGCCGTCGAGCAGCCAGTGCGCCGTTTCCGCACCGACCGACGGCGCCAGCGCCGCGACGTACTCCTCGGGCGTCTGCTCCTCGAAGCGGACGTCACGACCGATCGCCTCGGCGATCTGCGCGACCTGCTCGGGCTGCGTGATCCCTTCCGGCCCACTCATGACGATCTTCCGGCCGCCGAACTCCTCCGACAGCAGTACGACCCGCGCCACGGCCGCGATGTCCCCGAGGTCGATCGGCGTCTGCACGGCACCGGGGTACGGCGCCCGCACGACCCCGCCGGCCTTGATCGTCGGCGCCCAGCCGAGCGTGTTGTTCATGAACTGCCCCGGCCGCAGGAACGTCCAGTCGAAACCGCCCGCCTCGATCGCCCGCTCGATCCGGTAGTAGTGCCACGTCGACGGATCACCCTGCGCCTCGTAGTCGGCAGGCTCCCCCGACAGTACGACGACCCGCCGTACGCCGGCCTCCCGCGCGGACCGCACGAAGTCCTCGACGTACGCCGGAAGTGGCGCGAGATACACCGTGTCGATGCCGGCAAGCGCAGCCGGCAGCGTCGCGGGCTTGCCGAGATACCCGCGCGCGACCTCGACACCGGCGGGCAACGCCGCGCGGGCCGGGTTGTTCGTCAGCGCGCGCACCGTCGCGCCCGCCGCCACCAGTTCGTCCACCAGCAACCGCCCCACGCTCGCAGTCGCTCCGGTCACCAGGATCGTCATCCCTGTCCTCTCTCGAAACGGTATTCCCGTAGGGTATACGAGAATTCAAGCGACCGCCTATCGTTGGTCCGTGAGTGAACGGCGGAGTGGTGAGGGGCAGCCGGACCGGACGCTGGCGCTGCTGTGGCGGAACCACCGGCAGACCGCGGCCGACGGCCCCGCCGAGACGCGCCGCCGCGGAGCCGGCCGGCGACCGTCGCTGAGCGTGGACGACGTCATTCGGGCCGGCATCCGGCTCGCCGACGAACAGGGACTCGCGGCGGCGTCGATGGGTGGGCTGGCCAAGGAGCTCGGTGTCGGCACGATGACGCTGTACACGTACGTGCCGTCGAAGGAGGAGTTGCTCGACCTGATGGTCGACCAGGTCCTCGGCGAGCGCGAACTCCCCGGTCCGGGCGAACCTCGGCCCGACGACTGGCGTGAGCAGGTGGAGATCTATTCCCGGCAGACGCGCGCGATGTTCCAACGGCATCTGTGGTTGTCGCAGGTCTCGACGATCCGTCCGCCGGTCGGCCCGGGCATGCTCGCGGCCCGCGAGTACCTGCTGTCCGCGCTGCTCGGTCTGGGACTCAGCGCCCCCGACACCAACACGGCCGCGCTCGCGATCACGACGTACGTCGACTCCGCGGCCGGCCTGGAGGCGGAGAGCCAGCTCGTCGAACGCACCACCGGCCAGACCAACGACGCCTGGTGGTACGAGCGGAACGACCTGTGGGAGTCGTACTTCGACGCCGACAGGCATCCCGCGATGACCGCGATCTGGAACGCGAACGGGTACCAGTCGACCACCCGCGACGCCGCCGCGGACTCCTACCGCTACGGCCTCGACCGCCTCCTCGACGGCATCGAGGCCCAGCGCCCGCGGTGATCAGTCACAGCGTGCCGGGTGGAGTCACTCCCACTCGATGGTGCCCGGGGGCTTGCTGGTGACGTCGAGGGTTACCCGGTTGATCTCGTCGACCTCGTTGGTGATGCGGGTGGAGATGCGTTCGATCACGTCGTACGGGAGGCGGGCCCAGTCGGCGGTCATCGCGTCCTCGCTGGTCACCGGGCGGAGTACGACGGGGTGGCCGTAGGTGCGCCCGTCGCCCTGGACACCGACCGAGCGGACGTCGGCCAGCAGGACCACCGGGAACTGCCAGATGTCGCGGTCCAGGCCGGCCGCGGTCAGCTCGTTGCGGGCGATCAGGTCGGCGGCGCGGAGGATGTCCAGCCGCTCGCGGGTGACCTCGCCGATGATCCGGATGCTCAGCCCCGGGCCCGGGAACGGGTGCCGGTAGACCATCGTCTCCGGCAGGCCGAGCGCCAGCCCGAGCTCGCGGACCTCGTCCTTGAACAGCGTCCGCAGCGGCTCGATCAGGCTGAACTGCAGGTCGTCCGGCAGGCCGCCGACGTTGTGGTGCGACTTGATGTTCGCCGCGCCCGCACCGCCGCCGGACTCGACGACGTCCGGGTACAGCGTGCCCTGGACCAGGAACTCGATGTGCCGCTCGGCGTCCACCTTGCGCGCGGTCGCCTCGAAGGTCCGGATGAACTCGCGACCGACGATCTTCCGCTTCTGCTCCGGGTCGGTGACGCCGGCCAGCGCGGTCAGGAACTGCTCCTCGGCGTCGATCGCCTCGAGCCGGATCCCGATCGCGGCGACGAAGTCCTTCTCGATCTGCTCGGACTCACCGGCCCGCTGCAGCCCGTGGTCGACGTATACGCAGGTCAGCTGGTCGCCGATCGCCTTGTGCACCAGCGCGGCCGCGACCGCGGAGTCGACACCGCCGGACAGCGCGCACAGCACCTGCTTGTCGCCGACCTGCTGACGGATCAGCTCGACCTGCTCCTCGACGACGTTGGACGTCGTCCAGTCGCCCTTGCAGCCGGCGATCTCGTACAGGAAGTGCTCGAGGACCGCCTGCCCGGCCTGCGAGTGCAGCACCTCGGGGTGCCACTGCACGCCGGCGAGCTTCCGGTCCAGGTCCTCGAACGCAGCCACCGGCGCGCCTTCGGACGCGGCCAGCACGGCGAACCCCGCGGGCGGCGCGTGCACGGCGTCACCGTGCGACATCCACACGTTCAGGTCCTCGGGGATGCCGGCCAGCAGCGTCCCCGCCTCGCTCACGGTGACCGGCGTCCGGCCGAACTCGCGCAGTCCGGTACGCCGGACCTCGCCGCCGAGCGTCTGCGCCATCGCCTGGAACCCGTAGCAGATCCCGAACGCCGGGAGACCGGCCTCGAACAGCCCCGAGTCGACCCGCGGCGCGCCCTCGGCGTACACCGACTGCGGACCGCCGGACAGGATGATCGCCTTCGGGCCTTTCGCGAGCATCTCCGCGACCGGCATCGAGTGCGGCACGATCTCGGAGTACACGTTCGCCTCGCGCACCCGGCGGGCGATCAGCTGCGCGTACTGCGCTCCGAAGTCAACGACCAGGACCAACTCATGCTGCGTCACCTGGCAAAGCCTATCGGTGCAGGTCAGGAAGGCTGTAACTCGACCGGTCCGCGGCGATCGTGACCGGGTCGTTGGTGATCGCGAGACCCGGGAAACGGCGCCGCATCGCCGCCTCGTACCGGCACGCCGCGGCAGGTTCACCGACGTACTCCGCAAGCTGGTGCTCTCCGAACCACAGCCGCACCCGGCGGCGAGCTGGCAACTCCATGCGCCGACGCTAGTGACGCGAGTTGTCCCCGGTGTTACCGCGCGTTACAGCCAGGAGACGCTTCGGGGCGCGGAACGAGAGCAGGTCGATCATCGGCGGCTCCTCGGTCAACCGCACAGCACGCAGCAGGTACTGCGTGCACTCCAGCGCCACCCGCGCCTCCAGCCGCGCGAGCCCGGCGCCGAGGCAGCGGTGGATACCGATCCCGAACGCGAGATCCGCGGGACCGCCGTGCCCGCTCAGTCCGAGCAGGACCGGCGCCCGCGCGGGTAACCGCACGTCCCCCAGGGTGGTCGCCTCCGCCGTGACCCGCCGCCACGTCGGCACCGACGACGCGTCCCGAAGTACGTCCTCGACCATCTCAGCGGGGTCGATCGAGGCGCCGACCGACCTCTGAAAAGCAGTCGAGATCAGTTGGGTCGTGGTCTCCTGGCCCGCGATCAGCAGAAAGTAGCCGACCGCGCACACCTCTTCGTCGCTCAGCCCCAAGCCGGCCAGCACTCCGAAGAGATCGTCACCGGGCGCTTCCCGCGCGGCCGTCGTCCGCGAGCGCAGCCAGCCGTAGAACTCGGCCGCGCTGTGCGCCAGCTCCAACTGCCTGTCCTCGTCCGGACATCCCCAGAACAGCTCGAGCGAGTCGAGACTCCACGCCTTCAACGCAGGTACGTCGACATCCCCCAACCCGAGCAGACGCAGTACGACGAGAGCCGGCGGCTCGGCCGCGATCGCCTGCACGAGATCCACCTGCTCGCCCGCCGCCAACCGTGCCGACGCCGAGGCCACCCGCGCGGCGGTCAGCTCGCGGGTCAGCGGCTCGACCGCGGCAACCCGCGCCGGGCTGAAGAACCGCGCGACCGCAGCCCGGATCGGCCGGTGTGACTTCCCCGCGTTGTTCGCCAGCGTCGGCGGCAGCGCGAACCCGACCGCGGACAGCACCCGCAGCGCCTTCACCGCCAACGGGGTGTGGGCGAGTACGGCGTTGTCCGGACGGAACGTGTCCGGATCGAGCAGCACCTCACGAGCCTGCGCCGGGTCGTCGACAACCCAGTAGCCGAGGCCCTCGTCGTACCGGGCCGGGCATCCGCTCACGTGAACCAGCTCGGCGCGGCCGCCTGGAACTCCTCGCCGCTCAGCTCCCCGGCCCCGGCCGGGATCCGCCCGATCACCGGTACTCCGGTCGTCGCGGGAAGATCCTCCAGGTTGCACCGTTCGGCGAGATCCGGATCGTCGGGCCACGACCCGATGACCAGTCCGTCGACCCGCAGCCCGCGAGCCCGCAGCGCCTCGACCGTCAGACCGGCGTGGTTCAGGGTGCCGAGGCCGGCCCGTGCGACCACCACGAACCCGTAGGGTGACTTCAGCTTCCGGGCCAGGTCCGCGAGGTTGTGCCCCTCGGCGTCCAAGCCGACGAGAACGCCACCGGCCCCCTCCACCAGCACGGTGTCGTTGGTCAGCCCGAGCTGGTCGATGGCCTTCGCATGCGAGGCGACCGGCGGCAGCGTTACCCCTTCACGCCGTGCGGCCGTGGTCGGCGCCAGCGGATCACGCAGCCGAACCCCTTCGTGCAGCTTCGTGATCCCACTCAACCGATGAACGTCGTCGAGGTCCCCCGGCTCGTCCGGCCCGACCCCGGTCTGTGCCGGTTTGACAACACACACCGTCCCGGACGCCCGCACAGCAAGAGCAGCCGTGGTGATGGTCTTACCCACACCGGTATCGGTGCCGGTGACGAGAGTGATCATGAAACCTGACCGATCGCGTCGACGATCACGGCGCACGCGCGATCGAGATCTGCGGTGGACAACCCGGCGTGCGCGGTGAGGCGCAGACGGGAGACGCCGTCGGGAACGGACGGCGGACGGAAGCTCCCGACCCGTACGCCGTTCGCGAGGCACAGCTCGGCCGCGCGGACGGTTTCCCGCGGGCCCGGCATCGGGACCGAGACCACTGCACCGGACGACGGCGGCACGTCGCAGGCCGCCGCCAGCCGGGCCGCGGCCTCGTGGATCGCGGCAGGACGTTCGGGCTCGGCCCGCAGAACCTGGAGCGCGGCGCGGGCGGCGGCGCAGGCGGCCGGGTTGAGACCGGTGTCGTAGATGAACGGACGGGCGCGATTGATGAGGTGGTCGCACAACAAGCGCGGGCCGAGGACGACACCGCCCTGGGAAGCCAGGGACTTGGACAACGTCATCGTGACGATCACGTGGCCGAGTCCGGCGAGTCCCAACGCATGCACCGAACCGTGCCCGTCGCCGGTGACACCGAGGCCGTGCGCCTCGTCGACCAGGAGGACGGCGTCGTGCGCGGCGGCGGTCGCGGCGAGGGCAGTGAGCGGGGCTTCGTCGCTGAGGACCGAGAAGACCGACTCGGTCATCACTACCGCGTGCGGTTCGTTGCGTTCGGCAAGGAGTTTTTCGACGGTGCCGACGTCGTTGTGCGGCACGATCTCGACGCGGGAGCGGGCGAGCCGGCACGCGTCCACGAGCGACGCGTGGATGTGTTCGTCGGAGATCAGGAGGGTGCCGGGGCCGCCGAGGGCGGTGACGACGCCGAGGTTGGCCAGGTAGCCGGAGGAGAAGACGAGGGCGGATTCCTGGCCGGCGTACGCGGCCAGTTCCGACTCCAACTGCTCGTGCAGCGCTGTGGTTCCGGTGACCAGGCGGGAGGCGGTCGATCCCGTTCCCCAGGTACGGAGGGCCTCGGCAGCCGCCTCGACAACGCGGGGGTCGCGTGCGAGGCCGAGGTAATCGTTGCCGGCCAGGTCGATCAGCTGATCGCGGGCCGCACGCGGATGGAGCCGCCGTGTCAGACCGCGCGCCTCCAGCGCGGCAGCCTTCGGCGCAAGCCAATCCTCAAGCATCAGAACCGTCCGCAGGCTCGACAACGACCGCGACCGTGAACAGGAACTGGTGGCGTTGCACCGGCAATACCTTGTCCACGGCCTCCTCTACGGTGGTCCAGCCCCCATTCGCGGACATCAGCCGGCCTCCTCGATCGCACCGGTGATCGCGGACGTGATGGTGGCGATGTCGGCGTCGGTGCAGATGTACGGCGGCATTGTGTAGACCAGGTCGCGGAACGGGCGGACCCACACGCCTCGGCGCAGCGCGGCCTCGGTCATCCGGGGCAGGTCGACGGGGCCGGACAACTGGACGACGCCGACCGCGCCGAGCACCCGGACGTCCTTCACCGCAGGGAGCGCGGACGCGGGCGCGAGGCCGGCTGACAGGCCGGAGGAGATGCGGGCCACCTCGGCCGACCAGTCCTGGGACAGCAGCAGGTCGATCGATGCGAGCGCGACGGCGCAGGCGAGCGGGTTCGCCATGAACGTCGGGCCGTGCATCAGCGCACCGCCGGGACCGTTCGAGACGGTGTGCGCGACGTCCGTCGTACAGAGCATGGCGGCCAGGGTGATGTAGCCGCCGGTGATGGCTTTGCCGACGCAGAGGATGTCGGGGTCCAGGCCTGCGTGCTCGGACGCGAACAGCGTGCCGGTCCGGCCGAAGCCGGTGGCGATCTCGTCGAAGATCAGCAGGAAACCGTGGCGGTCGGCGAGCTCACGCAGTACCCGTAGGCAGGCGGGGCTGTACGGATACATGCCGCCCGCGCCCTGCAGGACGGGTTCGACGATGATGCCGGCGATCTGCCCGGAGTACTGCGCGGCGAGCTCGGACATCACCGCGGCCCAGGCCCGCAGTTCGGGATCGTCGTCCGGGCGGTCGAAGCCGGCCGGTGGCTGCGGGCCGAAGATCTGCTCCTTCAGGGCGCCGGTGAACAGCGAGTGCATGCCGTTCACCGGGTCGCAGACGCTCATCGGGGCGAACGTGTCGCCGTGGTACCCGCCGCGGACCGTCAGCATCCGCGTCCGTCCGTCGTTGCCGCGCGCAACCTGGTACTGCAGGGCGATCTTGATCGCGACCTCGACCGAGACCGAGCCGGAGTCGCACAGGAACACGTGCCGTAGCGGGTCCGGGGTGATCCCGACCAGCCGCTCGGCCAGCCGGATCGCCGGTTCGTGGGTCAGCCCACCGAACATCACGTGGCTGAAGTCGTCGGCCTGGGCCTTGAGCGCCGCGTCCAGCACCGGGTTCCGGTAGCCGTGGATCATGCACCACCAGGACGCCATCGCGTCGATCGCCTCGACGGTCCCACCCTGCCCGTCGTCCAGCTGCAGCCGTACGCCGGACGCGCCGCGGACCAGCCGCACCGGCGAGGGCTCGGTCAGCGAGGAGTACGGATGCCAGAGCAGCTCCGCGTCTCGCTGTTGCCACGTGTTGACCGACTGTGACACGGTCCTCCTCCGTCCTGAGGATTCACAACGTTAATCGGTCCGCACCCCACCGCGGCTCGCAGGTGGCCAGGATGTGATCAGTGCCTCGCGCCGTGCGCAGGAGCGTCGCGGTCAGTCCGAGGTGAGCTCGCCGTGCACCGAACAGCGGGCCGACCAGCCCATCGGGTGGACCTGGACGACCATCCGGCGCCGGCACTCGACGCAGTACCGCGGTGGCTCCAACTCGAGTGCCCGGCGGCAGTCCTCGTGTCCGCCGTCAGTCTCCGCGCGGCCGCAGTGGCCGCAGTAGACCTCGACCACGGCGGCCATCACAGCGTCTTCTGGAGTTCCTTGACCGGCATCTTCAGCTCGGCCAGCAGATCCAGGTCGGCGGTCGCCGGGCGGCCGAGCGTCGTCAGGTAGTTGCCGACGATCACCGCGTTGATGCCACCGAGCAGACCGTCGCGGGTGCCGAGGTCGCCGAGGGTCAGTTCGCGACCACCGGCGTACCGCAGGACCGTCCGCGGCATCGCGAGCCGGAACGCGGCGATGGTCCGCAGCGCGTCCTTGCCGTCCATGATGTCCAGGTCGCCGAACGGGGTGCCGGGACGCGGGTTGAGGAAGTTCAGCGGCACCTCGTGCGGGTCCAGCTCGGCCAGCTGCGCGGCCAGCTCGGCACGCTGTTCGAGGGTCTCACCCATCCCGACCAGGCCGCCGCAGCACAGCTCCATGCCGGATTCCTTGACCATCAGGCACGTGTCCCAGCGCTCCTCGAACGAGTGCGTGGTGACCACGTCGCCGAAGTACGACCGGGCCGACTCGAGGTTGTGGTTGTACCGGTGCACTCCCCATGACCGCAGCTCGTCGACCTGCTCCTGGGTGAGCATGCCGAGCGAGCAGGCGATGTTGATGTCGACCTCGGCGTTGATCGCGTCGATGCCGGCCTTGACCTGGCTCATCAGCCGCGCGTCCGGCCCGCGGACGGCGGCGACGATGCAGAACTCGGTCGCGCCGGTCTTCGCGGTCTCCTTCGCGGCCTCGACCAGCTCCGGGATGTTCAGCCAGACCGCGCGCACCGGAGAGGTGAACTGGCCGGACTGCGAGCAGAAGTGACAGTCCTCGGGGCAGCCGCCGGTCTTCAGCGAGATGATCCCCTCGACCTCGACCTCCTCGCCGCACCACTTCACCCGGACGTCGTGAGCGAGCGCGAGCAATTCGGGCAGCTTGTCGTCCGGAGTGTTCAGGACCTCGACCAGTTGGTCCTGCCCCAGCCCAACGCCCTGCTCCAGAACCTGCTCACGTGCCACGTCCAGGATCTCGCTCATGGTTCTCCTGCCTCATCGAACGGTCGGCTCACAGTAAGCCAGCGGGGTACGCCGGGACTGCGGCGGGCGTCACGTGGAACACATCGGTCCGTGGTGCCTCACCGCCACTCTCCGCACTCTCCCGGAAAGTTTCTGGATTTTTCTGCGGAACCTCGTAACCCCCTGTAGATGGGCTCGTTGAAGTGTGCAGAGGCGGTTACCGCAAGGAAGACCGCCACCCAGTTACCAAGAGCAACTGAATGCAGATCATTACGATCAGCACGCAGAGTGGTCACAAGGCCTGAAGCCCTTGGAAATTGGAGGTAAGGTAGTAACCAAGAGCTCGGGTCGCCAGCTGTGGTTGGTGACCCGATCCCAAAGCGCCGGGCGCCTCACCCCGGCTTGAGTGGGTCCCTCGGGAAACGATTTGGGCGGAAACGTTCCCGAGGGACCTGCTCCCTTTTCTGGACCTTTTACCTCGTCTCGGCGCATCAATGGCTGAAGGCGAGGTTTTTTCAGGTTTGGGGCGTGGCGTTGTTTTTCAGGGGCTTGGCCGTCCTGGCGGGGGCTTCAACAGGAAATAACCTGTGTTAACTCACGAGTAACTGTTCAAGCCCCCGAGAAAATGGCTGGAGATCGCGTTTCTGTTACGGATGGGTTACGGGGTGTTCCGGTGTGATCGGGATGATCGGGAGCCGGAGCGCGCCGGGGGCGTCGTCCGGGACCACCGGGTGCGCGGGCCGGACCGGCTGGATTCGCCGATACTCCGATCCGGGAGCCGGGCGCGGGTCGGGCTCGCCCTTGTTCGGCCAGAACGACAGCGCCCGCTCGGCCTGGGCGGTGATCGTCAGCGACGGGTTCACGCCGAGGTTCGCCGAGATCGTCGAGCCGTCGACGATGTGCAGACCGTCGTAGGAGTAGACGCGGTGGTACGGGTCCACGACGCCGGTCGCGGGTGAGTCGCCGATCGCGCAGCCGCCGATGAAGTGCGCGGTCATCGGGACGTTGAAGGGCTCGCCGATCGTGCCGCCCGGGGTCCCGTTCATCAGCTTCGCCATCCGGCGGACCACCTGGTTCGCGACCGGGATCCAGGACGGGTTCGGGGCGCCGTGGCCCTGTTTCGAGGTGAGCCGCCAGCGGCCGAGGCGGTCGCGCTTGCCGAAGGTCGTGATCGAGTTGTCCGCGGTCTGCATGACCAGGGCGATCACCGTCCGCTCGGACCAGTGCTTCAGGTCGTACAGCCGGCGGATGTTCTTCCGCTGGACGCCGAGTTCCTTCAGCCAGGTCCGCCAGCGCGGCCTGTCGCCGTCGCCGTCGGTCAGGACGGTCTGCAGCAGCGACATCGCGTTGCTGCCCTTGCCGTACCGGACCGGCTCGATGTGGGTGATGTCGTCCGGGTGGAACGACGAGGTGATCGCGACTCCGCGGCTGTAATCCACATCACTGTCGCGAGAGATCGCGCCGAGCAGCGACTCCGAGTTGGTCCGGGTCAGCACGCCGAGACGGTCCGACAGCCGCGGCAGCTTGCCCTCGTCGCGCAGGCGGTGCAGGAGTTTCGCCGTACCGAGGGCGGAGGCGGCGAAGACCACCTGCTCCGCGGTGAACCGGCGGGTGACCTTCTTGTTCGACGTACGGCGGGTGTCGATCGCGTACCCGCCTTCGGGCAGCGGCTCGACGGACGTGACCGTGGTGAGCGAGTAGACCTCGGCGCCCGCCTTCTCGGCCAGGTACAGGTAGTTCTTGGTCAGCGTGTTCTTCGCGTTGTGCCGGCAGCCCGTCATGCACTCGCCGCAGTCCGTGCAGCCGCGACGCCGCGGCCCGGCGCCACCGAAGTACGGGTCCTCGACCTCGACACCGGGCTCACCGAAGAACACCCCGACCGGCGTCGGGTGGAACGTGTCCCCCACGCCCATGTCCTCCGCGACCTGCTTCATCACCTTGTCCGCCGGCGAGAACCCGGGGTACGTCGTGACGCCGAGCATCCGCTTCGCCTGGTCGTAGTACGGCGCGAGCTCGGACTTCCAGTCGGTGATGTGCGCCCACTGGCGGTCGGTGTAGAACGCGGGCAGCGGTTCGTAGAGTGTGTTCGCGTAGACCAGGCTGCCGCCGCCGACGCCCGCGCCGGACAGGATGATCACGTCGCGCAGCGCGCTGATCCGCTGGATCCCGTACATCCCGAGCTTCGGCGCGAACAGAAACCGCTTGGTATCCCACGAGTTCTTCGCGAACGCACCGTCGTCGAACCGCGCCCCCGCCTCGAGTACGGCGACCCGATACCCCTTCTCGGTCAGCCGCAAGGCGGACACCGACCCACCGAACCCGGACCCGATGACGAGGACGTCGTAGTCGAAGGTCATGGGGCCTCCCGGTCTGGACTGAGGAGCGCAGGGAGCCCGGTCGCGGGGTCCCCGGTCTGGACTGAGGAGCGCAGGGAGCGCAGCGACCGGAGCGACGAGGGAAGACCGGGAACCAGACCCCGCGACCTGCCGCGCGCCAGCGCGGCATCCAGCACCGCGACTGGAGCGACGAGGGAAGACCGGGAGTCACAGCCCCGTGACCCGCCGAGCGGCAGCGAGGCATTCAACACAGTCATGGGCGGCCGATCTTCTTCAGCACGCGCAGGGCGCCGGTCATCAGCTCGGCGAACTTCTCGTCGGACAGGCCGTGTGAGGCGGCGATCGGGATCAGGCGCTGCGTGGCGATCGCCTGCGGTTCGACGTACCGGCGGATGCCCTCGACGCCCTGTCGGCGGCCGAGGCCGGACGACCGCATCCCGCCCATCGGGGTGTCGATCGAGCCGAACGTCGCGCCGTACCCCTCGTTGACGTTGACCGTGCCGGCCATCAGCTGCGCGGCGACCGCGCGGCCGCGGCGGCCGTCACGGGTCCAGACGCTGGCGTTCAGGCCGTACTCGCCCTCGTTGGCGCGCTGGATCGCCTCGGACTCGTCGGAGAACCGGTAGATCGAGACGACCGGGCCGAAGGTCTCGTTGTCGAAGCACTCCATCGCCGGGGTGACGCCGGACAGGACGGTCGGCTCGTAGAACAGCGGGCCGATGTCGGGGCGCGGCTTCCCGCCGGCGAGTACGGTCGCGCCCTGCGAGCGGGCGTCCTCGACGTGGCGGGTGACCGTTTCGAGCTGTGCCTTCGAGATCAGCGAGCCCATGTCGACGTCCCAGCCGGTGCCGGCGCTCAGGCGAAGCTTCTTCACCCGATCCACGAAAGCGGTGACGAACGCGTCGTACACCTGGTCGGCGACGTACAGGCGTTCCATCGAGACGCACAGCTGGCCGGCGTTCGCGAAACACGCCCGGACGGCGCCTTCCGCGGCACGGTTGACGTCCGCGTCCCGCAGTACCAGCATCGGGTTCTTGCCGCCGAGCTCGAGGCTGCAGCCGATCAGGCGCTCACCGCACTGCTTCGCGACCAGCCGGCCGGTCTTGGTGGAGCCGGTGAAGCAGATGTAGTCGGCGTTCTGGATCAGGGCGCCGCCGACCGTCGAGCCGGGGCCGTTCACCGCGAGCCAGGCGTCCCGCGGCAGGCCGGCCTCGTACAGCAGCTCGATCCCGCGGAGCGCGGTCAGCGGGGTCTGGCTGTCCGGTTTGTGGACGACCGTGTTGCCGGCCAGGATCGCCGGCAGGCCGTCCGAGATTGCCATCGTGAGTGGATAGTTCCACGGCGAGATGATGCCGACGACGCCCTTCGGCACGAACCGCTCCTCGGCCCGGGTGAGCACCGGGAAGATCCCGAGCTTGCGCTGCGGCTCGAGCAGCTCGAACGCCTTGCGGCCGTAGTACCGCGCGGTCAGCGCGACGTGCGCGAGCTCCTCGAACGCCTGCTTCCGCGCCTTGCCGGACTCGCGGATGATCAGGTCGACCAGCTCGTGCCGGTGGTCGAGGACCAGGTCGTGGTAGCGCAGCAGGATCGCGGCGCGCTCGGCGAGCGGAACCCGCTTCCAGGTCGCTTGCGTCTTCCGGGCCAGCCGGACCGCCGCGACCACGTCGTCCTCGCTGGACAACGGCAGGTCCGCGATCGGCTGTCCGGTGGCCGGTGCGTACGACGTCCGGGTCCCCGCCGTGGCGCGCAGCAGCCCCGACAACCGCCGGATCACCGACTGGTCGGTCGCGTACGACGCGGTCGGATCGAGCTCCGGATCAGCAGGAATCGACGTCTGCTCACTCATAACTGAAGGCTACCTGCCGGTAATAGCCAGTGTCAGTATCAGAGGATGGTTAAGCTGATCCGCTGAAACAAGTGAAGGGGTGGATCGTCAAGATGGTGGACAGCGGGGGGCTTTGGACGCCTCCTGAGGACGAGCTCGGTGAGGCGCTGCAGACCGCACAGGTGCTGATCGAGGAAGGCCGGGCCGACGAGGCCGGGCCGTACCAGCAGCGGGTCATCGAGCTGGCCAGGGAGCGTGCCGAAGGGCACCCGAACCACTACGAGGCCAAGCACCTGATGGCCGCGACGCAGTACGAGCTGGCCGGCTCGCTGAACGCCTCCGGGCGGCACGAGGAGGCACTGGTCGCGCTGCACGCAGCGCAACTCGGCTACACCGAGCTCCAGGATGCCGGCGTCCTGGACGCCACCTGCTTCCTCGCCGACGTCCGTGCCCGGCGCGCGATGACGCAGGCGCACCGCGGGCACGGCGCCACCGCCGTACTCGAGATGGACGGCGCGGTGATCTCGTACGGCCAGCTCGTCGGCGGCGAGGACGGCCTGAAGCACCAGCCCGACTTCGCCCGCGTGCTCGCCATGAACGCCCTGATCCTGCGCCGGTACGGCGATCCCGCGCTCGCAGTCGCGTCCGCGGACGCGGCCACCCAGCTGTTCCTCCAGCTCGCCGACCAGATCAACGAGAGCCCGCAGTCCCTCTCCTACGCCCGCTACCTCTGTACGGCGACCGCGGTGTCCGCCGACGTGCACGCCGCGGAGGGCCGGCTGGACCTGGCGCTGGACGCGGACGAGATCGGTCTGACCACGGCCGACACGCTCGCCGACTCCGACTCGGCGACCGACATGCGGACGCTGGTCGCCGCGCTGGTCCGCAAGGGTAAGCACCTCGGGACCGTCGGCCGGCTGGAGGGCGAGGCCTGTCTGCGGACCGCGTTCGACACCGACCCGGAGACGGCGGCCCGGGTCGTCGAGGAGCTCGACCGCGGGCTGCCGCTCACGCTGGTCGCCGCCTTGGAGAACGCGGAGATCAAGCTCGGGCCGTTCGAGCAGTACCACCGCCTGGTCGCGCTCAGCGAGCCCGCGCCCGGGATGACGCTGGCAACTGTGTCCGGCCGGACCGATCCAGAGTCCGCGGCGATCCGTGCGACCGAGCTGGCGGAGCTGGTCCGGCCGCTGCTCACCCAGGACGCGGACACCGCGCTCACGCTCGGTCTGGAGGCGCACTACCTGTTCGCGATCTCGTCCGAGCGCGAGTCGCACCGGATGCGGTTCCAGACCGCCACCTACGTGCCGATCTGGGCCCAGCTGCTGCTCGACATCTCCGACGCGTACTTCCAGGCCGGCCGGACCGACATCGCGCTCGACCTGGGCGGCTGGTGCGCCGAGGTCGCGACCGCCCTGATCCCGTACGCCGACGACCACGCCGAGATGAAGGAGCTGGCCGGGTCCTGCTACCGGCATCACGGCAACCTGCTCGCCGCCACCGGCGACGTGGCCGCGTCCCAGCACGCCCACGAGGCCGCCGAGCAACTCCAACTCGGCCGTTGACGCACCGCCCCCGGCAGGCGGACGCTGACGCTTGGGGGTGGCAAGTCATGGATGTCGTTGAGCTGCACAACCGCACGGTCGCGAACTTCGCGGAACTGGTCACCGGGGTGGCCGCCGACCAGTGGTCGGCACCGACACCGTGCTCGGACTGGGACGTCCGCGCGCTGGTGAACCACGTCGTCGGCGAGGAACGCTGGACCGTTCCGCTGATGGAGGGCCGGACGATCGCCGAGGTCGGGAACACCCTCGACGGCGACCTGCTCGCGGACGATCCGGCCGGCGCCGCGACGTACGCGGCCCGGGAGGCGACCGTCGCGGCGACCCGGGCGATCGACAAGGTACATCTGTCGTACGGCGACGAGGATCCGCACGAGTACCTGCGCCAACTCGCGGCCGACCACCTGATCCACGGGTGGGACCTGGCCGTGGCGATCGGCGTACCGCCGCGGATGGACACCGCGCTGGTGGACGAGGTCGGGACGTGGTTCGTCGGGCGGGAGGACCTGTACCGGTCCGCGGGGATGATCGGTGAGCACCTCACCGGGTACTCCGATCCGGCCGAGGCACTGCTGGCGGCCTTCGGACGGGACCCGCACTGGAATCCGGCGCTGCCGGTGATCGACCGGTTCGGGATCGCATTCGACCAGCGGGACCTGGCGATGGCGATGTCGCTGGTCACCAGCGACATCGTGTTCGAGTCGACGGCGGCCCCGGACGGCGGGCGTTTCGAGGGTGCGGACGCCGTGCGGGCCGAGTGGGCGAGGATGTTCGCGGAGACCACCGACCCGCACTTCGAGACCGAGGAGACGGTGATCCTCGGCGATCGTGCCCTGGTGCGCTGGCGGTACTCCTGGCAGCAGCCGTCCGGCGATCGCGGGCACGTCCGCGGGGTCGACGTACTGCGCCTGCGGGACGGGAAGATCGCGGAGTCGCTGGCGTATGTGAAGGGTTAGCCGGCGTGCAGGGTCAGTCGGCGAGGTCCGTGCGGAGTGCGCCGACGAACAGGCCGGCTTCCTCGTCGGTCATGCCGGTCTCGGAGACGACCAGGGCGGTCGCCTGATGGAGCTCGCCGGCGGCCTTGAGTGCACGGGTGCGCTCGGCCAGGTTGGTGCCGGGCCGGCGGACCAGCGGCGTACCCGTCGTCGGCGGGACGTAGCGCCCGAGGCGGATGTCCTCGACCAGCTCCTTGGCCTGTTTCAGGGCCAGTCCGGTGCGGTCGTGGATGAGCTTCACCGCATGCACCGACTTCTTCGTGGTGATCAGGAACCGCACCTGGTCCACGTCGTCGGGGGACAGTTGGGCCCGCGCCGCGGCGAGGGCAACATTGTCCGCGTCCTGGTCGCTCCGTCGGCTGAACAATCCCATGCGGTCATCCTTCCAGAACCGATCAAACCGGGTGAACTCGAAGCACGTCGGATCAGCGCGCGAGCAGCCGGACGATCTCGGACCAGGCGAGGGCGCCCAGCTCACGGTCCGCCGCGTCCGTGCCACCGCGCGCCATCCGCTGCCCGGCGGTCTTCGGCTCCTCACCCGGCAGCACCGCACGGTGTCCGGCCTCCGGAACCGTCACGACCCGCGTCGGAAGGTCGCCGCGCCGGCGCCGGATCTCCTCCGCGAACTCGACCGCGGGCCAGACCTGGTCGTCGCCGCCGGCTATCAGCAGGACCTCGCTCCGAATCCGCTCCACCGGGATCCGCGCCGGCTCGGCGTCCTCGCACACCTGCACGCTCTGGCGGTACAGCCCGGTGTAGCTCGGCGGATCCGTCGGAGGCGTCCAACTCAGGTCGAAGGGCACGAACGGGAGCGGCTCACCCTGCCAGGTCCAGGCGGACCGCTGACTGCCGTCCTCCAGATTCCGCCCCCAGACGTAGGCACTCGGCGCGAACGCGACCACCGTGTGCACGCGGTCGTCCAGGGCGCCGAGCAGCAACGCCGCCTCGGCACCCCACGAACTGCCCATCACGACGACCCGGTCGTTGCGCTCCGCGAGGTCGCCGACCGGGAACGACTCCAGCGGGACCTCATGCGTCACGGTCCAGCGCGGCGCGAGGACGTCGTACCCCTCGGCCTCGAGCAGACGCGCACGATCCAGATCGGGCGCACCACTCGAGCCGTGCAGGAGCAGTACGCCCGTGGTCAACCTACGACTACCTCGACGCGCTGGAACTCCTTGACCTCGGTGTACCCGGTGGTGGCCATTGCGCGCTTGAGCGCGCCGACCAGGTTCATCGTGCCGTCCGGGACCCAGGACGGGCCGAACAGAATCTGCTCCATCGTGCCGGTGACGCCGACCTCGACCCGCTCGCCGCGGGGCAGGTCCTGGTGCCAGGCCTCGGCACCCCAGTGGTACCCGCCGCCGGGGGCGTCGCTCGCCCTGGCCAGCGGCGAGCCGACCATCACCGCGTCCGCGCCACAGGCGATCGCCTTCGCCACGTCGCCGGACCGACCGACCGAGCCGTCCGCGATGACGTGCACGTAGCGGCCACCGGACTCGTCCATGTAGTCCCGCCGGGCCGCCGCGACATCGGCCACCGCCGACGCCATCGGGACCGCGACCCCGAGCACCTTCCGGGTGGTGTGCGCGGCGCCACCGCCGAAGCCGACGAGTACGCCGGCCGCGCCCGTCCGCATCAGGTGCAACGCGGCCTGGTGCGTCGCGCAGCCACCGACGATCACCGGGACGTCCAGGTCGTAGATGAACTGCTTGAGGTTCAGCGGCTCCGCCTGTCCGGAGACGTGCTCGGCCGAGACCGTCGTACCGCGGATGACGAACAGGTCGACGCCCGCGTCCACGACATGCTTGGCGAACTGCTTGGTGCGCTGCGGCGAGAGCGCCCCGGCCACGGTGACGCCGGAGGCGCGGATCTCCTGCACCCGCTGCGAGATCAGCTCGGGCTTGATCGGCGCCGAGTAGATCTCCTGCAGCCGGTGCGTCGCCTGCTGGGTGTCGAGGTGGATGATCTCCTCGAGCAGGCTCGTCGGGTCCTCGTAGCGGGTCCAGAGACCCTCGAGGTTCAAGACGCCGAGACCGCCCGCCTTGCCGATCGCGATCGCGGTGGCCGGCGACATCACCGAGTCCATCGGCGCGGCCAGGATCGGCAGCTCGAACCGGTACGCGTCGATCTGCCAGGCGACCGAGACCTCCTCAGGGTCCCGCGTCCGCCGCGACGGCACGATCGCGATGTCGTCGAACGCGTACGCCTGCCGGCCACGCTTCGCGCGGCCGATCTCGATCTCGGTCATCTGGTGTTCCTTCGGGTTGGAGCAGACAGGTCAGCGGCCGGAGTAGTTCGGGGCCTCGACCGTCATCTGGATGTCGTGCGGGTGGGACTCCTGGAGGCCGGCGGAGGTGATCCGGACGAAGCGGCCCTTCTCCTGCAGTTCCGGCACCGTGCGGGCGCCGGTGTACCACATGGACTGCCGCAGGCCTCCGATCAGCTGGTGCGCGACGGCGGACAGCGGGCCGCGGTACGGGACCTGGCCCTCGACGCCCTCGGCGATCAGCTTCTCGTCGCTGCCGACGTCGCTCTGGAAGTAGCGGTCCTTGGAGTACGACTTGCGCAGCCCGCCGGACTGCATCGCGCCGAGCGAGCCCATCCCGCGGTACGCCTTGAACTGCTTGCCGTTGATGAACACCAGGTCGCCCGGCGACTCCTCGCACCCGGCGAGCAGCGAGCCCAGCATGACGGTGTCCGCACCGGCGACGAGCGCCTTCGCGATGTCACCGGAGTACTGCAGGCCGCCGTCGCCGATCACCGGGACGCCGGCCGGCTTGCAGGCCAGCGAGGCCTCGTAGATCGCGGTCACCTGCGGTACGCCGACGCCGGACACGACCCGCGTCGTACAGATGGAACCGGGGCCGACGCCGACCTTGACGCCGTCCGCGCCCGCGTCGACCAGCGCCTGGGCGCCCGCCCGGGTGCCGACGTTGCCGCCGACGATGTCGACACCGCGGGTGGCCGGGTCGGCCTTGAGCTTGCGGATGATCTCCAGCTGCGACTGGGAGTGACCGTGGGCGGTGTCCACGACCAGCACGTCGACGCCGGCCTCGACCAGCGCCATGGCCCGCTTGTACGCCTCGCCGAAGAAGCCGATCGCTCCGGCCACCATCAGCCGGCCCGTCGCGTCCTTGGTGGACAGCGGGAACTTGTCGCGCTTGACGAAGTCCTTCAGCGTGATCAGGCCGGTCAGCTTGCCGGAGTCGTCGACCAGCGGCAGCTTCTCGACCTTGTGCTTGCTGAGCAGCGCCATCGCGTCGTCCGCGGCGATGCCCTGCTTGCCGGTGATCAGCGGCTGCTTGGTCATCACCTCGCGGACCGGCCGGGACAGGTCGTTCTCGAAGCGCATGTCGCGGTTGGTGACGATGCCGACCAGGACACCGGCGCCGTCCACCACCGGCACACCGGAGATCCGGTACTGCCCGCAGAGCGCGTCGGCCTCGCCGATGGTGGCATCCGGGCCGATGGTGATCGGCTGCGCGATCATGCCGGACTCGGAGCGCTTGACCAGGTCGACCTGCTGGGCCTGGTCCTCGATCGACAGGTTGCGGTGCAGCACGCCGAGACCGCCCTGGCGGGCCATCGCGATCGCCATCCGCGCCTCGGTGACGGTGTCCATCGCGCTGGACAGCAGCGGGATGTTCACCCAGACGTTGCGGCTCACCCGGGACCGGGTGACGGCTTCGGACGGGATGACGTCGGACTCGTTCGGCTGCAGTAGTACGTCGTCGAAGGTGAGGCCGAGGACGGCGAACTTGTCAGGAACTCCAGCGGGTGTGATGTCCATGGGGAAAGCAGGCACCTTTGTACGGCGAGAACGGAGCACCATCCTATCCGCGCCCCCGCGAGGCCCCGAATCCACCATCCACAAGCAGCAGCCCGCCGCGATCGCGGCGGGCTCCTGGTGATCGGCCGACTACTTGGTCGGCGTGTTGACGATGCCGAGGATCTTCAGCAGGCTCGCGTCGTCCGTCGAGCCGTGGGTGCGGTCGATCGCGGCGTGCTTGCCCTCCGGGTACGCACCAGTGGAGTGCTTGCCCGTCGGGTAGGTCTTGCGGACCGAGCCCGTGCTGACCTTCCCGCTCGAGTGCTTCGCGGTGCTCTTCTTCGCCGGTGCCTTGGGCGCCACCGGCGTACTGCCGACCGTCGTCGCCGGGGTGTCGGTGGCACCGAAGAAGCGCTCGGCGCTCTCGACGGCCACCGGCGCACCGGTCGGGGTCGGCAGGATCGGCGAGATCGCCTGGCCGATCAGGTCGCTGACCGCGTTCGCCAGGTCGCTCGGGGTCTGCGTGACCTCGCTGCTCGGCGTCGCCGTGCTGCCGGCGCCGGACGTGTCGGTCCCGCTCGTCCCGTCCGTGGCACCGGTGCCGCTGCCCGGAGTCGTCGTACCCGTGCCGCTGTCCGAACCCGGTGCGGCGCCCTCGCTCCCGTTCGACGTGCCGGTCTGGCCGGAGCCCGAGTCGCTGCTCGGGGTCGCGGTCGGGTCACCCGATGCCGCGTTGTCACCGGTCCCGGTGTCCACGTTCGCCGGCGCGCTGGGCGTCGTCGTGGTCGTGGTGGTGGGGTCCGTCGGCCCTGTCGTCGTGGAACTGCCCGGCTCGGTCGGGTCACCCGTCGGCGTGGGCGTCGTCGGGGTGTCCGGCGGCGTCGTCGGAGTGTCCGTTGTGTCCTTGCCACCGGTGGTGGTGTCGGTCGGCGGGTCCGTCTTGCCGTCGTCGGACTTCGAGTTGCCGATCGGCTTGCCCGGATCCTGGGTCTTCGCCGGGTCGGTCGGGCCGACCTGCTTCTGATCCAAGATCGCCAGCGGCTTCTCCGGCGGCGTGACCAGCGGCGGCATCACCGGGATCGTGCGGGCGTTCGGGTCGTCGGCCAGCGTGGAGCCGTCCTTGCCGCCGGTCTGCGCGCCGTGCTCCGCCTTGATCTTCTGGTAGTCCTTGGCGACCTTGACGATCTTGGTCTTGTCCAGGACCGGCAGGCCGTCGAGCTCCTCCTTCGGGAAGCTGGTCTGCGGGCGGACCGCGTCGACCATCTTCTCGATGACCTTCTCGTACGGCGACAACGGGTCACCGGTGACCGCCGCGGCCACCCCGGAGACCGACAGCGCGGCCACCGCGGCGACACCGAGCGCCAGACCACGGGTCGCCACCTTGCGGGCGAACGGGTCGGTGATCGGGTTGAGTGCCGCGCAGCGCGCCAGGAAGCTCTCCGGATCGTCGATGGTCTCCACCGGGAGCTCGTCCTCGACCTCCACCGCCAGCCGCAGATCGGCCAGCAGCTGGACGGCCGGGTCGTGCTCGCCGGCCGCGCGGGCGGACTCCCCTCCGGCGGCCAACAGATCGAGCAGTGCGTCATCGGCCTCGATCGCGTCCAGGTCGAACCGGTCAGCCATGATGCCCCTCCCCTGCTGATCCTCGTTCCGACTGTGCTTCATGCCCCACGTACCCCCTGAGCGTGTTCAACGCCCGATGCTGTGCGACCCTCACCGCCCCCGGTGTCATGCCCAGTGCCCGGCCGGTCTCCTCGGCTGACATCCCCGCGACGACCCGGAGGCGCAGGATCTCCCGCAGCTTCTCCGGCAGCTTGTCCAGCAGGCCCATGATGTGCTGGACCTCGGACTGCCGGACCGCGCGCTCCTCCGGTGTCGGTGACTCGTCCGCGCCGTCCGGCAGGTCCGGCGTCGAGACGTCGGCGACCGCGAACGCACGCTGGGCATCGGCGACCTTGCGGGCCGCGATGCCGTAGACGAAAGCCTCGAAAGGCCTCCCCTCGTCCCGGTACCGGCCGAGTGCACCGAAGACCGCGACGCAAACCTCTTGTGCGACGTCGTCGACCATGTCGGCGCCGCCGGGATAGGTCCACAGACGGGACCGTACGTAGCGATGCGCCACAGCGCGCACCCTGGTGAGCAGGTCGTTGAGAGCTGTGCGGTCCCCGTCGCCGGCCAGCGCGGCAAGATCCCTGAGCTCGACCCGGTCGTGGGTGTCAGGTACTCGGACCTCGGTCACCCCTCGCCCCCTCGTGTCGGACCGGTCAGCCTGAAAGATGGTACGGCTCTCAACCTCACTTGCCTAGTGGCAATTCGTGGTCACCTCCGGCCAGTTGATCACGATCTGTCACTACTCGCCGGTTCGGATCCCGTCGCCGGCGCTCAGGCCGGCTGCCGGTCGGGAGGTGCGCTGAAGCGGATGAGCTCGGTGGCGTGCTGTCCGCCCCAGTCGATCGGCGTCCGCCCGACCTCGACCCACCCGGCCCTGCGATAGAGATGGACGGCGGCGCCGCGGTTGTCGACGACTTCGAGCGAGAGCTTCCGGCCCAGTTCGGCCGCGGTCGTCACGCAGTGCTGCAGGAGTTGACGCCCGATACCGCGACCGGTCGCTTTCGGGTCGACGTACAGGCGCTCGACCTCGGCGGCGTCGCCGGCAGCCGTCAGTACGACGTGACCGACGACCTGCTCGTCCTGGACCGCGACCCAGCAGCCGAGGGCCGACTCCGGCGTCAGCCAGACGCGGGGGTCGGCCGGCCAGTTGATCGGGTACCCCGCCTGCTCGTACACCGCCCGCAGCAGCTCCACGCAGACATCCAGGTCACCATCGTCCCGCACCCGTATCAGCACTCGCCTACCCCACCAGATCCTGTCTCCAGCGCCAACCCACACCCCACCCACCGGCGCCGGCTGCCGGCACATCCCGGCCCGCACTGACCAGAAGCCGGGGCCTGGCCTAGGCGGCGGGGGCAGCCAACAGGTTATTTCCTGTGCTCACCCACGAGTTCCTGTCCACGGCACCAACTCCCGCCCCGCGCCCCACGCCCCGCGCCCCGGCCACCCGCGCCGGTACGGAAACGCACAGCACCGCCCGGCAGCCGGGCTGCCGGGCGGTGCTGTGGTACTGCGTGCTGTCGAACTACTGCCTGAGGGTCAGTGGCCGTGACCGTGGCCGTGACCGGCCGCGGCGGGCTCCTCTTCCTCGGGCTTGTCGACGACCAGGGTCTCGGTCGTCAGCAGGAGCGCGGCGATCGAGCCGGCGTTGGCGAGCGCGGACCGGGTCACCTTGACCGGGTCCAGGACGCCGCTGCCGAGCAGGTCGCCGTACTCGCCGGTGGCCGCGTTGAAGCCGTTGCCGGACTCCATCTCGGACACCTTGGCGACCACGACGTAGCCCTCGTAGCCGCCGTTCTCGGCGATCCAGCGCAGCGGCTCGACGACGGCCTTGCGGACGATCCGGACACCGGTCGCCTCGTCACCGTCGAGCTCGAGCTCCTTGTCGAGCACCGTGGCCGCGTGCACAAGAGCGGAGCCGCCACCGGCGACGATGCCCTCCTCGATCGCGGCCCGGGTCGCGGACACGGCGTCCTCGATCCGGTGCTTCTTCTCCTTCAGCTCGACCTCGGTGGCCGCGCCGACCTTGATCACGCAGACGCCACCGGCCAGCTTCGCCAGCCGCTCCTGCAGCTTCTCGCGGTCCCAGTCGGAGTCGGTGCGCTCGATCTCGGCCTTGATCTGGTTGACCCGGCCGTCGATGTCGTCGGCCTTGCCGGCGCCCTCGACGACGGTCGTGTTGTCCTTCGAGACCACGATCCGGCGGGCCGAACCGAGCACCTCGAGGCCGACCTGGTCGAGCTTCAGCCCGACCTCGGGAGCCACGACCTGCGCGCCGGTGAGCGCGGCCAGGTCCTCCAGCATCGCCTTGCGGCGGTCACCGAAGCCCGGCGCCTTGACGGCGACCGAGGTGAAGTTGCCGCGGATCTTGTTCACCACCAGGGTGGACAGCGCCTCGGCCTCGACGTCCTCGGCGATGATCAGCAGCGCCTTGCCGGACTGCACGACCTTCTCCAGCAGCGGCAGCAGGTCCGCGATCGCGGAGATCTTGCCCTGGTGGATCAGGATGTACGGGTCCTCCAGCACCGCTTCGCCGGCCTCGGCGTCGGTGATGAAGTACGGCGAGATGTAGCCCTTGTCGAACTGCATACCCTCGGTGAACTCGAGTTCGGTCCCGAAGGTGTTCGACTCCTCGACGGTGATCACACCGTCCTTGCCGACCTTGTCGAACGCGTCCGCGATCAGCGCGCCGATCTCGGCGTCGCGGGCGGAGATGGTCGCGACGTGGGCCATGTCGCCCTTGTCGTCGACCGGCTTCGCGGTGTCCACCAGCTTGGCCGACACGGCCTCGACGGCCGCCTCGATACCGCGCTTGAGGCCCATCGGGTTGGCGCCGGCGGCGACCGCCCGCAGGCCCTCGTGCACCAGTGCCTGCGCCAGCACCGTCGCGGTGGTGGTGCCGTCACCGGCGATGTCGTTGGTCTTGGTGGCGACCTCCTTGGTGAGCTGCGCACCAAGGTTCTCGAACGGGTCGTCCAGCTCGACCTCACGGGCGACGGTGACACCGTCGTTGGTGATGGTCGGGGCGCCCCACTTCTTGTCCAGGACGACGTAGCGGCCCTTCGGGCCCAGCGTCACCTTCACCGTGTTCGCGAGCTTGTCGACGCCGCGCTCCAGGGCGCGCCGCGCGTTCTCGTCGAACTCGAGGATCTTCGGCATGAAGAAAACCAGTCCTTTTCTGAATGTCTACGTTGCAGGTGCCGAACGGGCGCCGTTCCCGGCCGGGACGGCCCGGCAGGAACCCACTCCGCCCCGGCGCCAGTGGCTCCGGGGCGGTGTCGGTCAGGAACGGGGGTTCGTCACTTGCTGACGACGGCGAGGATGTCGCGGGCGCCCAGGATCAGGTAGTCCTGACCGTCGTACTTGACCTCGGTGCCGCCGTACTTGGAGTAGATGACCTTGTCGCCGACGGCGACGTCCAGCGGGACGCGGTTGCCGTTGTCGTCGATCCGGCCCGGGCCGACAGCGAGGATCTCGCCCTCCTGCGGCTTCTCCTTGGCGGTGTCCGGGATCACCAGGCCGGACTTCGTGGTCTGCTCGGCTTCGAGCGGCGCGACGAGGACGCGGTCCTCGAGCGGCTTGATCGTGACCGACACTTGCTGACCTCCACGGTCGAATTCGCTTGTCTGTTTCCCATGTGGTCGCGTTCCCCTGCCGTCGCGGGGGTCAAGGGCCGGACCGCTGGCACCCTCACTAGGAGAGTGCCAACACCGAATCTAGGCCGCGATTAGCACTCGGTCAACTCGAGTGCCAAAGGAATTCGCCGCCGACGCCGTGATCGCCCCGGCACGGAATGTGGTCAAACCCCGGCCGGCATGCGACCGTTCTCTCAGAGCGGTCTCAGGGACGGCCCCCAGGAGGAGCCATGGCGTTCAAGCTGCCGGCACTGCCCAAGCTGTCCGGCCGCACCGTCGCACTCCTCGCCGCGGTCGGCGCGGTGGCGGTCGGAGCGGTCGCCGCCAACGCCTCCAAATCCGACTCCCCGGCCGCCGGCGCACCCGCCACCGCGCCGGCCCAGAAGGACCGGAAGGACGCGAAGGCCGACCAGCCCGAGGAGTCCCGCGAGGCAACCGCCGCCGAGATGAAGGCCGCGGCCGCGCTCCCGCAGTGCCGGGCCGCCCGGCTGGTCCCGGTGAACCGCAGCTGGGGCATCCCGATGCCGTCGATCTACGCGAGCACCAGCACCACCTGCAACCTGATGTACGGCGACAACCCGTACCGCGGCTCCAACCGGTACGGCGACCCGGAGACCGCGATCCAAGTGCTCCAGCGCAATCTCAACTTCTGCTACGGCACCAAGCTGGCCGTCGACGGGCTCTACGGCAGTAAGACCCAGGCCGCGGTCAAACTGGTCCAGCGGCGGCACCACCTCGTCGTGGACGGCATCTACGGCCCGAAGACCCGCTCAGCCATGAACTGGCGCCTGTACTCGATGGCAACCCGCAGCTGGAGCAGGAGCTGTTCGAGTCCCCTCTAAAGTTGCAGGGTGACTGTTACCGCGCTGCTCGACGGGCCGGGCGCTGAGGTCCTCGCCACAGCATGTGCGGACTACCAGCCCGGCCGTGAACTCCAACTGGTCGAGAAGCTCAGACGCCGGTACGACGCGACGCTGGTCACGACTGCGGTCACTCAGGCCGCGTTGCGCCACCGTGCCGTCGCCAAGTTCGGTCCGGACGCGCAGCGGATGTACTTCACCCCAGACGGCCTCGAGCAGGCCACCCGGACCGCTGTCGGCACCCATCGCGCCGCACGGATCGCAGCGACCCTCCCGGGCGCCGGCGTGGTCGACCTGGGCTGTGGCATCGGCGGCGACCTCATCAGTGCTGCCCGCGCCGGCCTGCGCGTGACCGGTGTCGAGCGCGACCCCGAGACCGCAGCCACCGCCCGCGCCAACCTGTCCGCCCTCGGCCTCCCCGGAGACGTGCTGGTCGGCGAGGCCGAGGCGACCGACCTCACGCCGTACGACGTGGTGTTCGCGGACCCCGCGCGGCGGGCGGATGGGCGGCGCGTGTTCGATCACAACGCCTACTCGCCGCCCTGGTCGTTCGTGACCGGGCTGCTGGAGCGGACTGCTTGTGTCAAGGTCGCACCGGGCATCCCGCACGACGCGGTCCCCGACGGTGTCGAGGCGGAGTGGGTCAGTGACTCCGGTGAGGTGAAGGAGGCCGCGCTGTGGTCCGGTTCGCTCGCCAACGGGATCACCCGGCGCGCCACTCTGCTGCCCAGTGCGGCGACCGTCACCGACGCACCGGACGCTGAGGTCGGTCCGGTCGGTCGGTACATCTACGAGCCCGACGGTGCGGTCGTCCGGGCCGGTCTGGTCACCGCAGTGGCTGCAGCGGTGGACGGCTGGCTTCTGGATCCGCGCATTGCTTACGTCACCGCAGCGCAGTACGTCCCGACGCCGCTCGGCTCGGCGTACGAGGTGCTGGAGGAGCTGCCGTACAAGGAGAAGGCGCTGCGTTCCTGGGTGCGCAGCCAGGGCATCGGCACGCTGGAGATCAAGAGGCGCGGTGTGGACCTCGACCCGGCCCAGCTGCGCAAGAAGCTCGCACCGAAGGGCTCGGCGTCCGCGACGCTGATCATCACGCGGATCGACCGGGACGCCGTCGCCTACTCGTGCCGCCGCATCACATCCTGACGACGACCTTCCCCGTCGCCTCGTCGTTCTCCATGTACCGGTGCGCCGCGCTGATGTCCTGCAGATCGAACACGCGATCCACATTGGGCGCGTAGACCCCGGCCTCGACCTCACCGACGATTCGCTGCAGTACGTCGGCCCGCCCCTTCATCGTCTCGCTGTGAAAAGCCGTCAGCCGCGTACCACTGGGGATCATCGCGATCGGCTCGAAGTTCTCGATCAGCCACCCACTGAGCGAACCCGCCACGCACACCGTCCCGCCTGGCGCGACGAGGCGCAACGACTCGACCGCCGTCCGCGCCCCGACCAGATCCAGAACGTACGACGGCCCGTCCGGCCACGGCAGCGCCAACGGTCCATCGTCGTCGATGATCACGTGCTCCGCCGTCAACCCGCCGGCCTTGGCGGCACGCCGGGTCGTCACCGCGGTCTCGACGCCGTACGCGCGCGCGATCGACGCGGCCGCCATCCCGACCGACGACGTCCCGCCGCGGATCAGCAGCCGGCCGCCCGCCTCGATCCCCACCGCTTCGAGCGCCCCGAACGCGGTCAGATACGTCTCCGGCAGCGCGGCCAGAACGTCCCACGGCAAGGAGGTGTCGAGCGGCATCAACGATGCGTTCGGCAACAACGCGTACTCCGCACAGCCCCCGTCGTACTGCCGTCCCATCTCCCCCATCACCGCCGCGACCGTCACCCCTTCCGGTACGGCGGGATCGGTCGACACCGCGACGACGCCGACGCACTCGATGCCGAGCACCCGCGGAAAGCTCACGCTCGGCGAGTGCCCTTGGCGGGTCCGCAGCTCCGACCGGTTCAGCCCGGCCGCCCGGACCCGGACCAGACTCCAGCCGTCCCGAACCGCCGGCACCGGCAACTCGCGAATCTCTAGCACCTCGGGACCACCAGCGCGGACACAGACCGCGGCACGCATCGTCGTCGTCATGCGTCCACGATGCGTCCGGAGCGACCTGGCCGACCACCGATAGAATGCCAAGCTATGCCCGATGGCCGCCAACCTGACCGGTCGGAATTCTTCCCGTCCGCCGGCGCCCACCAGTGGACGTCGGGCGGCACGAGCTCCGTGCACACCCACGACGAAGGACACCTGGTGTACGCCGCCCGCGGTGTCCTGTCCGTGCACACCGACCACGGCACCTCGATCGTGCCCGCGAACCGGGTCGCCTGGACCCCCGCCGGCTTCTCGCACCATCATCGCGCTCACGGCGAGACCGACATGCGCATCGTCTTCCTGCCGACCGCGCTGGCCCGACGAGTCCCGAACCGCCCCGCGGTCTTCCTGGCCTCGGGCCTCGCCCGCGAGGTCCTGCTCGCCCTGACCAGCCGCCACCTCGACAGCCAGGCCCGAACCCGCCTCCAACGCGTCCTCGTCGACGAACTCCACGAAGCGACGGAGCAACCACTCCAACTCCCCGAGCCACAGGACGACCGCCTGCGAACCATCGCAAGGCTGCTCCGCGAGAACCCGGCCGACAACACCTCACTCGCCGAACTCGGCCGCAGCGCCGGCGCCGGGGCCCGCACCCTCAGCCGGCTCTTCCACAACGAACTCGGCATGACCTTCTACGAGTGGCGAACCCAGCTCCGGATCTACCATGCTCTGGTCCTGCTCGCCGCCGGCCACGACACGACGTACGTCGCCCACGCCTGCGGCTGGGCGAACCCGAGCGGATTCATCGCCGCCTTCGCGGCCGTCGTCGGCACCACCCCCGGCCGGCACCGGGCCGCACAATCGGGACTTGCGCTCGACCCGTATTCGAACATATGATCGACCTCGCGAGCGGGTCTCCGGGTGACTTGCCGACGGACGAGGTGCTGCGTCCGTTGCTGCGCTCCCCGGAGACCCGCCACTAGCGTCCTGAGTCGGACGCTGGGCGAGGGATTCCAGTGGTCAGCTGCGTGCGTCGCGGGGCGTGCTCAGTGGGGCGTGCTCAGTGGGGCGTGCTCAGTGGGGCGTGCTCAGTGGGGCGTGCTCAGTGGGGCACTCGCGGTGCTCGGCACGTCGATCAGCCTGAATCCGGGCGACCGGGTGGTGAGGAGCTCTGGCACGGTGAGGTTCGACAGGCGGTTCTCGCTTGGGGTTGGCACAGGTACTCGGGACTGCGAACCCGGTATTACCTGTCTGCAGTCCCCACTTCCCGTCCGCAGTCCACATGGCTGAACCGGCCTTCGGCGCTGAACGCCGGTGTCCGTTGACCACGCGTCACCCAACCCAGGTCCATCGTTCACCTGGGTTGGGCACGCTGATCAGTGGAACCGGTTGCCGCTAACCGTTCGCCTGGGGAGCCAGCGGTGCGCAACACCCCCAGGCCTCTGCAACCGTGGTGGGTGCGCAGCCGAAGCCACGCACCCACGCGCTCCCGTCCTTACGGACGCTTGATGGTCACCGTGCGAACGGGTTGAGCACCTCCGTTCCCACGAATCGTCAGCGTCAGCTGCGACACCCCGTCCGGCCAGGTGACGTTGACCGGGATCGTCGTCCGCGCCCGCTTCGCCAGGGTCCCGGAGTCCTCCGGAACCGAAGCCCACCGCGGCTGCGCGGCGATCGGGTCCGGCGTCGCAACCGTCATCAACGCCGTGCCGGCGAGGAACGTCGTGATCAGGTTGCCCTGCGGGTCGAGATCCACCGAAGTCCCGGGCAGGCCCGCCACGGAGTACTCCGGGATCGTCAGCGACGACTGTTCCGCGCAGGTCGCCGGGTCGATCTGCCGGTACACGGACTGGTTGTGCCCGAGCCCGTCGCCGTACTCCTCGGTGTGCGACCAGAGCGACTGCGACACGGGGTTGAAGCCGAGTCCCGAGGCCTGCCGCGGATACATGCAGCTACCGAGCAGCTCGCCCGGATCGGTGTGCCCGAAACCGGTCAACGTCCGGATCTGCGCTTGGAAACCACCGATTTGAGCCTGCGCCGAGGTGAAGAACCGGTCCTGGTCCGCGTCGTAGGCGAGCCCGACCAACTGCACCTCGGCGCGGTAGCCGGTCCGCACCAGCGAGACGTTCTCCGGCGCCGCCGGGTTGACGCAGGCGATGTCGGTGGTCACCCGGTACAGCGTCATGCACAGCAGCGACCGGTCCGGCACCCAGGCGAGATCGGTCGCGACCGTCAGCGCGTCACCCGCACCGACAGCCTTGGCGATCGGGGCCATCGGGATCACCGCGCCGGTCGGGTCACCGCCCGCGGTCACCTGGACGATGCTCTGCCCGAGCAGGTCCGTGGCCCAGTACTGCCCGTCGACCTCCTCGACCGCGGTCGTCGCCTTGCCGAACAGGATCTTGGACAGCTCGGTTCCCGGCGCCGCCCCGGCAGCGCCCGGGACCGACAGCCGCGCCCGCCAGTTCAGCGGTGCGTCGCCGTCGTTGCGCAGCGCAACCTGCACCGGCTTGCCTGGCCTCGACGACACCGTCGACGGCACGTTGATCACACCGCCCGACAGCGTGGTCCGCAGCGCCAGCTCCTGCCGGTCGGTCGTCAACTTCACGGTCTGATCCGGAAGCGCGTCGTACCCCGGCTCGGCCAGCACCGAGAGCTTGTACTGCCGCCCCGTCATCAACTGCAACCGGTACTTGCCTTCGGCATCGGTCATGACCCGTTGGGCCAGCCAACCGTTCTGGTCGCGCAGGTCGACGTTCGCGTTCGGCACCGCCTTGCCCGCCTTGTCCACCACCGTGCCGTTCACGAAACCGTTCGCCGGCAGGCTGAAGTGGATCTGCCGCTCGCTGGACAGCACCGGCTCCTTGTTCGAGTACGTGAACTCGGTGCGGTCGGCGGCGCGGCCGTCCGGGCTGTGGTCGTTGATCATCACGATCGTCTCGAGGCCGGTCTGCAGCGGATCGGCCGGATCGAGACCGTGGTACGCGAACACGATGTCGCCGCGTTCGTGCAGGGTGACCTCGTAGCTGAAGTGGATGTCCTGACCGATCACCGAGTAGTTCCGGAACTCCATCGTGAACGTCCGGTTCGGCGCGGTGCCGCTGGTGCGCGTGTACAACTGCGCCTGCCCGTCGTCGAAGGCCGCGCCGAGCCGCGGGGTCAGCCCGTAGTTCACGGTGTCGTACCCGTACTCGTCGTACGGGTAGTTCGCACCGTTGTACGGCGTGGTCCAGAACCCGACCTGCGCGATCCCGCCCGGAGCCATGTACGCCGTGTCGTAGGTCTTCCCGAAGTACGTGAACCGGAACGGCAGCTTGACGGCCGTCGAGTCGTAGACGTGCGGCTTGACGACCTCCTGAGTGCCGTCGATCCAGGTCGTCGGCTCGAGGCCGCAGGTGTAGCCGTAGCTCCCGCCCCACCAACCGTCCGGGCTCATCGGCTGGTCGGACCGGCGCCCGAGTTCGACGGCCGGAACCGTGGTGTTCGCGCTCACCTGGATCGTGCGGTAGACCGGCACCGCACAGCGCCCGCCGTCGTCGATCTTCACCGTGTAGCTGCGCGGCCCGGGCACACCCTTCAGCGTGAACCGGCCGCTCGCATCCGCGGTCGCGACGTACTTCGTCCCGATGATCGTGGCCGTCCCGGCCAGCGGCCCGCCCGTGGTCTGGTCCGCGATCGTCCCGGACACCGTGAATCCGTCGGTATCGGCGAGCTGTACGTCGGTGGTCGTCGTCTGGTCCGCGGTGACCACGATGGTCGCCGTACCCGCCCTGTAGCCGAAGGCGGTGATCGTCGCGGTGTAGCTGCCGATCGGGAGGTTCGCGACCGAATAGTTGCCGTTAGCATCGGTACGCGTCGATCGCTGACCGGCCGATCCGCTCAGTGCGACGGCCGCACCCGAGACCGGCGTACCGGTGCTGCTCGTGACCTTGCCGGCGATCGCGCCGGCAGCGCCGGCGTCGACTGCTTCGACCAGGGCGAGTGCGTCCAGGCGGCCCTCGCCGTACACGTTGTTGTCGGCCGCGGTGCCGCCGCACGTGGTGTCGTCGGCGTCCTGTGCGGTCTGGTCGAGCAACTGCCGGATCCGCGCGACGTCACCGATCAGCTCCGGGTGCGCCGACAGCAGCAGGGCGACTGCGCCCGCTACGTGCGGCGCGGCCATCGACGTACCGCTCATGAGCGCGTAGCGGCCGTTCAGGTAGCTGGAACGGACCAGGTCGCCGGGGGCGGAGATGTTCGGCTTGACCTCGCCGTCCTGGCCCGGGCCACGGCTGGAGAAGCTCGCGATCGTGCCGTCCTCGCTGTAGGCGCCGACCGCGTAGTTCAGGGTCCGGCTGCCCGGGCTGCCGGAGGTGTCGCAGCCGGGCCCGTTGTTGCCGTTGCTCCAGACACCGAAGATGCCCGAGTCCGCCCACGCCTGCTGGATGTCCTCGAGGAACGGCTCAGTGGTCGGGTTGGTGGAACCCCAGGAGTTGTTGACGATGTTCGGCCGCTTCGACGGGTCCGGCGCGCTGCCGTCGGTCTTGGTCGGCGCGAGCATCCATTGCGACGCCTGCAGCAGCGTCTCGTCCGACGCGCAGCAGCCGTTCGCCTCGATCCAGCGCGCACCGGGCGCGACACCGGTCTGGTTCACGCCCCCGTCGTCGCCGACCATCGTGCCCATCGTGTGCGTGCCGTGGCCCTGGTGGTCGGTCGGGAACTGCGAGGCTCCAGAAGTGTCCAGCCAGTTGTAGTCGTTGCTGAACGAGCCGTCGGCGTTCGTCCCGCGGTACTGCTCGACGAGCGCCGGGTGGCTCAACTCGGTGCCGGTGTCGATGCTGGCGACGACGATGCCGTCACCGCGGGCGCCGTACTTCTGCCAGACCTGGTCGGCCTTGATACTCCTGACACCCCACTCGGGTCCGGTGACCGCCGCAGCGGCCTTGCTCTGCACCGGCTCGGCCTGCTCGTACGACACCGGCGCGAAGATGCTTTGCACCGACGGTGCCGCACTCAGCGTCTGCGCCAGCGTGTAGTCGCCGCCGTGCACCCGGATCGCGTTGGAGACCCAGTACGACGTGTAGTCCACGTGGGCCTTGTCCAGCAAGGCCCGGGCCCCGGCCTGCGCGTCCTTGGCCGCTTTGCTCAGCCGATCCACGACGTACGTGCCGCGCTCGGTCCAGTCGCGGATGCCGGACGCTTCCGAGGTGCCGGCGGCGGAATCGAACTTGATCCAGAAGTCCTGCGGACCGGTGCCGTCGGCGGTGAACTTCTGCTGCAGGGACTTGGCGATCTTGTCCGGACGGATCGGTGCCGGACCGGCGTCCTTCCGAGCTTGGGCGGTCGGTACTCCGACCAGCGCCAGGGTGAGAGTGATGACGAGCAGAAAGAGCAGGAACGTTCGACTTCGGCGGAACTCGGCTGATCTGTTCATGGGCGGGGGACTCCCTGGTCGAGTGGGCGGTCAGAGCGGTTCGTAGTCGTCCGCGCCGGCTGGCACGTCGGGCTCGGTCTGCTCGTCGGAGGCATCGGCCGCGGCCGGATCGGATCCTTCGTCCGAGGACGCCCGCGGCCTCTGTGGATCACGCATGCCAGCAGTCAACCCAGCTGGACCGCTCGGTGGGGCTTCCGACCGAACCAATGTCGACCGGCACCGCACCAATCTGAACTAGGGCGTGTGTCCTGATGCGGCGCAGTAGGCGGGGGATCAGGAGACACGCCCTAGAGGAGTCCCGCCTCGCGGGCCGCGGCCGGGATCTCGTGGCGGGAGCTGAGCCCGAGTTTGCGGAGCGCCGACGACAGCTGGGACGAGACAGTGTGCGGCGAGCGGAACAGCGCCTCGGCCACCTCGCGATTCGAGCGGCCCTCCGCGACCAGGCGGACGACTTCGAGTTCACGGGGCGAGAGCTGGTCGCCGTACCCCTTGCGACCTCCCCACCAGGGACGGCTGCGTTTGACGCCGTGCTCGGTCAGCACCTGCAGGATCCGGGTCGCGTCCGAGCGTGCGCCCAACGCCGCGAGTCCGTCGAAGGCGGCGGTCAGCGAGGCCAGTCCGTCGGCGGTCCGGCCGGCGCCGAGGTCGCAGCGTCCGGCCTGTTCCTGGACCAGCAGAGCGGCGTACGGGCGCGGCAGTTGTGCCCACGCTCGGGCGGCTTCGCGGTACGCCGTACGGGCGCGGCCGGAGTCGCCGGCGGCCGCGGCGACCAACGCCGTACAGGTGGCGACCGCGGCGGGTGAGCTCAGCGAACGCCCGGACGGTACTCCGCGTTCGAAGGCAGCCGTCAGCTCGGCCGCGTCGTCGAGCCGGCCGACCGCGGCCAGCGCGGCGACGCGAACCGGCACGAGCTCGTTGGCCCACAGCCACGACTGTTTCGTGTGGATGATCTCCATCGCCGGATCGGTGATGACTACCGCTTCGTCCGGCCGGCCGTCGGCGAGCGGCCCGATCGCGGCCAGCGCGGCGACCTCCGCCGTCAGCGAGGTCGGCGCGAACTCCCAAACCCCCTGGACCGCCTCGTCGAGCCGGGTCAGCTCGCGCCCGGCCGCATGGTCGAGCCAAAGCACGACGAGCAGCGCCTCGACCCTGGTGTTCGCCGGGATGTCCTCGTTGCCGGCCAGTTCGGCAGCGCGTTCGGCCAGACCGTCCCACGCGCCGGTGTGCCAGTCGAGCCGGGCCTGGTTCAGCGCGATCAGGTCCGTCATCCGCACATAGCCACGCCCTTCGGCCAACGCGGCGGCCCGGTCCAGCATCGTGCGCGCTTCGGCGTAGCGGCCCCACAGCAGCGCCACGTCGCTCAGATTGATGTTGCCTCGGGCAAGATCATCGCGCTGCCGTGGATCGGTCGCCTCGTTGGGGAGCTGGTCGAGCTGATCCCACCCGGACGGCTCGCCGAGCCCCAGCAACCCCACGGTGTGGTCGACCAGGAACCGCGTGCCCTCGACGGGATCGTCGAGGCGCACCAACTCCCGCGCCCGGCGCAGCCAGCCCAGGTGCCGAGACGCCGGCCACGATGTCCCGTGCGGTACGCCGAGCATCAGCATCGCCCGCATCGACGTGGTCCGGTCCTGCACCAGATCCGGTACGGCGAGTTCGAGCTCCCGCCGCGACCCGGCGAAATCGCCCGAGTTGCTCAGCGCCCGCGCCAGCTGGAACCGCAACGCACCGCGGGCCTCGTCAGCGCACTCGTCGAGCCCGGCCCGCAGCGCCCGGATCAACGCGTCGTACCGCTGCTCGCCGACGACCGCGCTGTAGGTGATCTTCGCCGCGATCCGCGCCAGCTCGGCACCGTCCAGCTCAGCCTCGAGCGCGAGGTCGAACAGGTACCCGACGGACGTGGTCTCGTCGCCGGCCGCGAGGGCCGCGTCGGCTGCTTGCTCGGCGTACCGTCGCCAGCGCGGAAGTTCCCGGGCCGCCTTGAAATGCTCGGCCAGTTGCGCGGCCCGGCCTCGTTGCTCCAGCAGTTCGCCCGCGGCCCGGTGCGCGGCCCGCCGTTCGTGTGCGGGAATCTCGTCGTACACGGCCTGCCGGACGAGCGCGTGCCGGAACGCGACCCCGGTCCCGCGTTCCTCGAGCAGCTGAACCGCGAGCGCCGCGGACACCCCGTCGTACGCCGGTCCCTGCGCCAGTCCCGTGATGGCGACGAGACCGTCCACGTCGACCGGTTCGCCGGCGACGGCCGCGGCCCGCAGTACCGCCTGGGTCGGGCGATCGAGATGCGCGAGCCGTTCGAGCACGCCGTCGCGGATCCGGGCCGGGACGGTGATCTGGTCGAGGTGCCGCCGTACCCAGGCGCCGTCGCGGTGGGTCAGGTCGGCGCGGGCGTGCAACAGGCGGACGGTCTCCTCCAGCGCCAGCGGCACGCCGTCCGTGCGGGTCCGGAGGAAGCCCGCGAACGCCTTGGATACCGGCGGTTCGGCGAGCATCGACGACACCAGCGTCGCGGTCTCGCCGACGCTCAATCCGTCGAGCCGGACCCGCACCGCACCCGGCACGATCCGCAACCGCGGTACGTCGGGAGTCCGGCACGTGATCACCAACGACAACGCCGCGGCCGGCCGCGTCTGCAAGTACAGCAGCAGATCGACACTCGCCGGGTCTGCCCACTGCGCGTCCTCGACGACCAGCAACGAGATCCCGAGCGCGTCGATCAGCTCGCCCAGCGCGCGGAACAACCGGTGTCGTGCGGCGGCCGGATCGTCGAGTGGCTCCGGGCTCGGCGGCAGATGACCGATCCATTCCGGGAACACCGACCGCAACGCCCCGGTCAGTGGGCTCAACGACAACAACCGGACGTCGTCCACCGCCGCTCGCAACGCGTCGACCACAGCGGCCAACGTGAACGGCTGGCTGTACGGCGGACAGGTGACCAGCAACGTGGTCCGCTCGACGTCCCGCAGTACCTCCTGGACCAGCCGGGTCTTGCCGATCCCGGCCTCGCCCTCGATCAGCAGCACCACCGGATCGGGCCTGTCCAACGCGTCCCGGAGCACGGCCAGTTCACGATCCCGGCCGACGAACCGGGGCGCGAGAATGCCACTCGTCGACTCGCTGTCCGAAGTACGCATCGACCGGCCACCTCCCGCACGGAGTCGGCGCAGCCTAACAAGCAGCGCGCGTCGGCGCCTGTCCTATCGAGTCCCTAGTGAGTCTTGGTTCGGCAGGGCACGCGGAAGCGTTCCCTCACCGGCATCCGGAACCGCGCCACCGCGATGCTGCCAACCGCCGACGCCACGTGGGCGCTGGTCTCCGGCAGGTCCTCGCTGGTCCTACCGGCCACGAAGTCGGCCACGATCCGGTTCCAGTCCGCGGGCCGCCGCAGCATCGCGTGCCCCTCACCTTCGAGCAGGTACGTCGTCACCGCGACGCCGGCCGCCCGCAGCCGAGCGGCGTACGCCGTCGTACCGGCCGGATCGGTCATCGTGTCGTCGGTGCCGTGCGCGAACGTGACCGGCGGACGCAGCGCGACCAGCGGTTCGTCGCGCGGCAGCCAGGGTGCCAGCGCGAGCACTCCGGCCACGCGAGGATGATCGCCGGCGGCAACAACCGCTCGCCCGCCCATCGAGTGCCCGATCAGGAGGACCCGCGAGATCACCGGCGGCAGCGCGTCCAGGACGGCTCGCAGATCAGCGGCGGCGTCACCGTCGTCGTTCCAGCCGCGGAAGCGATACCGCAGCAACCCGACCGCCGCGTCCGGTGCGGCCGACCGCGCGGCCGGCGCGAAGGGCCACATCCGGAGCAGCGCCGGCCGCCACAGGTGCGGGTCGGCGTGCGAGTGCTCCTGACCGCCGTGCGCGAGCAGCACGAGATCGGTCGCCCCGGCCGGGTGCCGGACGAGGTCGACACCCGGACACCTCACGGCTGCACGTACAGCTCGGTCGGTTCCTGGCGGATCGCCATCATCCGGCCGGGTGGGGTCTCGGTGAAACCGTACGAACGGTAGAGCTCGTGCGCGTCGGCGGTCGCCAGCAGAATCTGCCGCAGGCCCTTCAGGTCAGGGTGTTCCAGCAACGTCGACACCACGAACCGCCCCAGACCATGGCCGCGGTGCGACTCGAGCACGAACACGTCGGCCAGCCAGGCGAACGTGGCCCGGTCCGTCACCATCCGCGCGTACGCGACCATCGCACCGTCCGCGTCGTACACCCCGAGGTTCAGTGAGCCCGCGATCGCGCGGTCCACCACGTCCTGCGGGATCCCCTTGGCCCAGTACGACGTACTCAGGAAGCCCTGCACGACGGCGGCGTCGATGCGGGTCGCGTCGTCGTCGGCCTCGAAGCCGTCGGGTCCGGTCCACTTCACTTGTTCAGTACCTCCGTGACCGGCATCGACGAGTCGGCCGGCAGGTCCAGCGGTGACGGGACCCGGCCGGCCCGGACGAGCTCCGACCCGAGCGCCGCGACCATCGCACCGTTGTCCGTGCACAGCCCCGGCCGCGGCACCCGGACGGCGATCCCCGCCGCGGTGGCCCGCTCCTCGGCCATGGCCCGCAACCGCGAGTTCGCCGCGACACCGCCACCGATCAGCAGGTGCTCGAACCCGCGGTCCTTGCACGCGTCGATCGCCTTCCGGGTCAGCACGTCGCAGACCGCCTCCTGGAACGCGGCCGCGACATGGTTCACCGGCACGTCCTCGCCGTCCCGCCGCTTCGCCTCGACCCAGCGCGCGACCGCGGTCTTCAACCCGGAGAACGAGAAGTCGAACCGGTGCCGCTCGAGGTCCCGCTGCGACGTCAGCCCGCGCGGGAACGTCACGTACATCCGGTCGCCGCCGTCCCGCGCCGCCTTGTCGATCCACGGTCCGCCCGGGAACGGCAGCCCGAGCACCCGGGCCACCTTGTCGAACGCCTCCCCGGCCGCGTCGTCGATCGTGCTGCCCATCGGTACGACGCCGTCGGTGATGTCGGTGATGTCATGGACCGCGAGCAGCGACGAGTGCCCACCGGACACGAGCATCGCGACGCAGCCCTTCGGCAGGTCCCCGTGCTCGAGCGTGTCGACCGCGACGTGCGCCGCCAGGTGGTTCACGCCGTAGATCGGCTTGTCCAGCGACAGCGCCAGACCCTTCGCCGCCGCGACGCCGACCAGCAGCGCACCGGCCAGGCCGGGGCCACTGGTCACCGCGACCGCGTCCACGTCACTGGGTTTGATCCCGGCCGTCTCGCACGCGCGGCGGATGGTCGGCACCATCGCCTCCAGGTGCGCCCGGCTGGCCACCTCCGGCACGACCCCGCCGAACCGGGCGTGCTCCTCGACACTGGACGCGATCGCGTCGGCGAGCAGCGTCTGCCCGCGCACGATCCCGATGCCGGTCTCGTCACACGACGTCTCGATCCCCAGGATCAGGGGCTCATCCGTACTCACACTGCTCACACTGCTCACACTGTCTCCCGCCACCGCATGATCACCGCGTCCTCGCCGGCGCCGTAGTACCCACGCCGGCGGCTGATCTGTTCGAAACCGAATCCCCGGTACAGCCCGATCGCGGATTCGTTGCTCGCCGCAACTTCCAGGAGCACCGTCCGGCCGGCGCACCGGGCCAGCGCCGCCGTCATCAGCTGGCCACCGATCCCGGTCCGCCGTTCCGCCGGGGTGACCGCGATCCGCAGTACCTCGACGACGTCCTCGGCGACCGGGGGCAGCAGCAGGACGGCGTACCCGACGACCTCGCCCTCGTCCGCGACCAGGATCACCCGGTCGTCGGACAGCCGCTCGAACTCGTCGGCCCAGGCGACCGTACTCCAGGCGGCCGGCCCGAAGCACACCTCGTCCAGGGCGACGAGCGCGGGCTGGTCGGCCGGCACCGCTGCCCGGATGGCAGGCCTCACAGGACGCTCTTCGGCCCGCCGGACAGCGTGACGTCCGGCCGGCGCAGGTACAGCGGCTCGGGTGCGACCACTTCGAGCGTCTTGGTCGCCACGCCCGTCGCCAGCACCTCCGCCGACGGGTACTCCGTGACGTCGACGGTGCTCACGCCGAGCGCGTCGGCGTACAGCACCGCGCCGCGGCCGATCACCGGCAGGCCGGACAGCACGTGCGCGACCTCGGCCGGCTTGTCGACCGCGGGACCTTCGAGCCGGCGGCGGCTGCCGTCCGCGGCCGGGCCGTCGTACAGCGCCCAGTAGATCTCCTTGCGCCGCGCGTCCGTCGCGACCGCGACCGGCAGCGTCAGTGCCGACTGCCGGGCCAGGACGTCGAGGCTGCAGACACCGCAGACCTCGATCCCCAGCACCTCACCCATCGTCCGGGCGGTCACCAGGCCGACCCGTAGCCCGGTGAACGGGCCCGGTCCGACGCCTACCGCGATCCCGGTCAGGTCGCGCGGCGTGACGCCGGCGGTCTTCAGCGCGGACGCGATCGCCGGCGCGAGCAGTTCGCCGTGCCGCAACGCGTCCACGGTCGTCGACGAGGCGACGACCTCACCGGCCGGCGTGGCCAGCGCGACGGTGACGGCGGCACTCGAGGTGTCGAAGGCAAGCAGCATGTCAGTTCTTCTCCAGTACCGATACCCGGACGCCGGACGCCGCCCAGCGCGGGCCGACAGGGGTGATCCGCAGCGCGCGGGTCTCGTCGGTGTCGTCGTCGCCGCGGGTCACCACGATGTCCAGCCGGTCCGGCGCCAGCGCCTCGGCCAGCCCGTGACCCCACTCGACGACCGTGACCGCGTCCTCCAGGCTGGCGTCCAGGTCGAGGTCGTCCAGCTCCGCGAAGCCGCCGATGCGGTACGCGTCCACGTGCACCAGCGGCGGCCCGTCGACGAGCGACGGGTGCACGCGCGAGATCACGAAGGTCGGCGACGTGATCGCACCCCGCACCTTGAGCCCGACCCCGAGGCCTTGGGTGAAGGTGGTCTTCCCGGCCCCCAGGTCACCGGACAGCACGAGTACGTCGCCCGCGCGCAGCTGACCGGCCAGCTCCTCGCCGATCGCCTGCATCTCCTCGGCCGTCGGGACCGTCCGCTCGACCGGCATCGCCTTCGCGTAGATCAGGTTCGGTCCCTGCTGGTCGACGACGGAGTATCCACGCCGCCGCCAGAACTCGACCGTGTCCGGCAGCTCGACCCGCGCGATCAGGTTCACCCGGCCGAGCCCACGCCGTACGGCGACCTCCTCGGCGCAGCCGACCATCGCGGACGCGACGCCGCGGCCCTGGAAGCGTGGATCCACCGAGACGCGGCGCAGGTTGAGGACGTCGCCGGCCTGCTCGAACAGCATCGCCCCCGCGGGCGCGCCGTCGATCCGGACCAGCAGCCCACCGTGCTCGGCGACGGCGGCGGCGACCGTGGTCGCGTTCTCGGACAGGGCGGTCGAGGGCGGGTCGAGGACACGACGGGCGGAGAACGCGTGATGGATCGCCGCGACGATCTCGTCCACGTGCTCAGCGGTGGCATCTACGACATGCAGGTCGGTCATGGGGCCTCCCGGCCTGGACTGAGGAGCGCAGGGATCCCGGTCGCGGGGTCCCCGGTCTGGACTGAGGAGCGCAGGGAGCGCAGCGACTGGAGCGACGAGGGAAGACCGGGAACCAGACCCCGCGACCTGCCGCGCGCCAGCGCGGCATCGAGCACAGCGACTGGAGCGACGAGGGAAGGGCGGGAGTCACAGCCCCATGACCCCGCCGGTTCCGGAGGCCCGGCAATCTGTACTGTCATGAAGGTCCCAAGGATTGTTCGGCTCGCTCGATCATGCCAAGGAGGGCCGCGGTGAATTCACGGTGGTGCTCGATCAGGCCCAGGTGACCGCAGTTCTTGACCTCGACGAGCTCGGCGCCGGGCACCCGCCGGACGATCTCCTCGGCGTGGTCGAACGGGGTCAGCGCGTCCTTGTCGCCGCCGATCACCACGCACTCCACCTTCTGCAGCGGCTCCAGGGCGGCGAACTTGTCGTGCAGCGCGAAGATCGGGTAGAACTCCGCGATCACCTCGATCGGCGTGGCCGCGATCATCTCGTTCACGAACTCCGTGAACGCCGGCGGCACCTCGGAGCCGAACGAGTACTTCCGGGTCAGCAGGTAGCTGAGGTCCGAACCGGCCTTCCGGCTGCGCTCGACCACCTCCGGGATCCGGGCCAGCGCCGCGACCGTCGGTGTCGCGAGCGCCCGCGCCCACCTGCCGATCCGGCCCGGGAACACGATCGGGACCTCGTCGAGACCGCCCGCACTGGTCGAGCACAGGCCGACGCCGATCACCCGGTCCCCGAACAGCTCCGGGTGCTGCTCGGCGAGCGCCATGATCGTCATGCCGCCCATCGAGTGCCCGATCAGGATCACCGGGCCGGTCGGCGCGAACCGCTCGATGATCCCGTACAGGTCCCGGCCGAGCTGGTCGATGCTGACGTTCTCCTGCGGCGACCGGCCCGAACGCCCGTGCGAGCGGTGGTCGTAGAACACCATCGTGCCGATCCCGGCCATGTCCCGGCGCTCGAAGTGCCACAGGTCCATGTTCAGCCCGTAGCCGTGCGCGAAGATCACGGTCAGATCCTCGGGCGGCAACGGCAGCTTGCGGTGCTGATTCCTTCCCCGCCCCGCCGCCCCGGTCAGGCGTTTCGGCGGCGGTGCCGGTCGCCGGGACCGCTTCAGCTCGTCCACCTCGACGTACAGCTCGACGCCGTCGTCGGCGGTGAACACGTACGGCGTTCCGTGCAGCGAACCGAACGGCTCGGCCTCGAGCTGCTTGCGCTGCCCAGTACGCCGGCCGATCACCTGGCGCTCGACCGCGACACCGGCCGCCGCGCCCGCGGCCAGAATCCCGACCGCGGCTCCGATCAGGCCCGCGGTCCGCCCTGCTTTGGACACGCCGATCTACCCTTCGCGTCCGGAACTCGGGCCGGCCGCGCTGTCGACGTACCGGCGGGGAATGCGGGCGCCCAAGCGGGTGACGATCTCGTAGTTGATCGTGCCCGCGGCGTCGGCCCAGTCGTCGGCGGTCGGCTCACCGGACGTCCCCGGGCCGAACAGCACCACCTCGTCGCCGGCAGCCGCCTGATCGTCCTCGAGGTTGACCACGCACTGGTCCATGCAGATCCGCCCGACGATCGCCCGCCGCCGGCCACCGGCCTGCACCGGGCCGCCGTTCGAGGCGTGCCGCGGCAGACCGTCGCCGTACCCGAGCGGGACCAGGCCGAGCGTCGACGGTCGCGGCGCCGTCCAGGTCAGGCCGTACGAGACGCCCGCACCGGCCGGCACCCGCTTCACCATCGCGAGCCGCGCCGTCAGCGTCATCGCCGGCCGCAGCCCGAGTTCCGCCGGCGGCAGCGCGTGCCCGAACGGCGAGAGCCCGTACGTCGCGACGCCCGGGCGGACCAGGTTGAAATGCGTCTCCGGCAGCGCCAGCGTGGCACCGGAGTTCGCCAGGTGCTTGAACTCGGCGTCGACACCGAACGACTCCGCCACCTCGATCGCTTCGGTGAACGTCGCCAGCTGGCTCTCGTTCGCCGGGCTCTTCGGCTCGTCCGAGGAGGCCAGGTGCGACCAGATGCCCTTGACCTCGATCCGGCCGGCCGTCTGTTCGCGGACGGCGGCCCGGATCAACCCCGGCCACTCCTCCGGTACGGCGCCGCCGCGGGACATCCCCGTGTCGATCTTGAGGTGCACCCGCGCCGGCCGGTCGGTCACGCCGGCCGCCAGCTCGTCGATCTCCCAGGGCGCACCGGCGGACAGGTCGATACCGGCCTCGATCGCATCCGTCAGCGGCTCGCCGGGCGTGGTCAGCCAGCAGAAGATCGGCCCGGTGTCACCGGCCGCACGCAGCGCCAGCGCCTCCTCGAGCACAGCGGCCCCGATCCAGTCGGCACCGGCCTCCCGCGCGGCCCGGGCGACCGGCACCATCCCGTGCCCGTACCCGTCGGCCTTGACCACGGTCATCACCTGCGCACCCTCGGCGCGAGCACGCAGCGTGCTCACGTTGTGGCGGATCGCGTCGAGATCGACGACCGCTTCAGCGCGGACCGGGTGTGACTGAGGAGTAGACATCGTGGTTCCAGTGTCTCAGGCGTGGTCGATGAGATCGGCGAGGGCCGTCATGTCGTGGAAAACCGTGTCCGCATCGGAAAGTTTCGCGGGATCCGTCATCCCGGCGTACCCGAAGACCTTCATCCCGGCGGCGACCGCGGCGGCGACGCCGAGCGGGCTGTCCTCGATCACCAGGCAGTCGACCGGCTTCACGCCCAGCGTGGCGGCCGCATGCAGGAACAGGTCCGGCGCCGGCTTGCCGTGCGCGACGTCCTCGGCGCTGAAGATCCGCCCCTCGAACCGGGACAGGAACCCGACCGCGGTGAGCGCCGTACGGATCCGCCGGTGGGTGCCGGACGACGCCAGGCAGTAGGTGACACCGCGGGCGTCCAGGTGATCGAGGACTGCCTCGACCCCCGCGATCGCCTGCAGCCGCTCGAACCCGGCGAACAACCGCTGGTGGTACCGGTCCTCGAGATCGGCCGGCAACGGGCGCCCGAGCTGCGCCTCGGCCTTCTGGCGCATGGAGGCCATCGAGCCACCCATGAAGTCCCGCACCGCCTCGTCGAACGTGTACGGCAGTCCGGCCTCGGTCAGCAGCTCCGCCAAGATCGAGTTCGCCAGCCGCTCGGAGTCCACCAGTACGCCGTCGTTGTCGAAGATCACCAGTTCGGTCACGGCAGAAACCCTAAACGCCGCTCACCAGACACCCGGTGGCCACCGCGAGAACGCGGTGGCCACCGGGCTGTAGCGAGAGCGTGCGGCGCTCAGTTCTCCTGGATGGAGAAGTCGGTGAAGTCGAAGCGCTGCTTGGTGTTGCCGGTGGAGACCACCTCGACGCCGTAGTCGACCTGCCAGGTGGTGGCCTTCGGGGCCCAGCCGCGGGTCTGCATGTCCTTGAAGACGCTCGCCAGCGGCATCGTGCCGGACTTCTGCGTCACCTGCGACACGTAGGCCGTGTAGCCGTTCTCGTGCCAGACGTCGTAGGTGAAGCCACCGAAGGTGACGGTGCCGACCTTCTTCCCGGCCGGTGTCTGGTTCTTGTTGTCGGTCCAGATCATCAGCTCGTTGTTCAGACCGTCGCCGATCCAGATGTCGAACGCCACGTTGTAGATGCACGCGGAGCAGTTGGCGGGCGTCGTCGCCGCGAACTTCGCCGACTGGATCTTCGACAGCGGTACGTCGCTGTAGTCCTTGTGGACGTTCGGGTACGCCTGGACACCACGGTCACCCGGGAGGGGCTGGGTGACGTCGAGGAACCAGTTGTCGTAGTTGCAGGCACTCAGGGTGTACGTGCCGTTGCTGTTGTTCCACATGTTGTTGTGGACGTAGTACGCACCGAAGGTCCGGCCGTCACCGGAGTTGTTGGTCGACGTGGTCACGAACGACGGGCTCGTGCAGCTCTTGCTCGGGCTCGTCGTCGAGGCCGGCGACGTGCTGGTCGAGGTCGGGGCCGAGGTCGGGGGCTGCGTCGTAGGTGGCTGCGTGGTCGGGGGCTTGGTGCTCGTGGTGGTCTGCGTCGGTGTCCCGGTGGGAGTGGTGGACGTCGGCGGCTTGGTCGGGGTGGTGGACGACGACGGCGTACCGGAGGGGGTCGTCGTCGGCTGACCCGGGGCGGCAGCGAAGTCGTAATGAACGGTGTAGGTCAGCTTCGTGCCGGTGCTGTACTTCTGGCCGTCGTACCGCAGGGCACGCAACCGGTAACTCTGGTCGGTGGTGCGGCTCGGGTCGATGGACAGGATCGCGGGACCGGCCGCGGTCGCGGTGATCGCGGTCGGCTTCTGGCCGAAGCCGTGCTGGACCGTACAGCTGGAGGACGAATCCAGGACGCAGGATTCCACGCGTCCGACGCTCGGGAGGGCAGTCGTCGTGCTGTCCGCGGCGTTCGCGGTCGCCAAGGTGGAGTCCTTGGACGCGTGCACGGCGATCGGAACCGCGACCAGTCCGGCGACCGCGAGGAGGGCCGCAGGGAGGATCACGCGACTCCGGGCAGTTCGGGTGGGGGGCATGCGGAGAGTTCCTTAGTGTGCTCGACGGGCCGCACTGCTGCCCCAGAACTCGCGGCGCGGCCTCAACTGTTCGATTGGATCCCCAGAGGGGCCAGGTCAGTGGCCTTGTCGTGCTGTTCGCTCTCGCGTACGGCGGCGACGTTATCGAAGCGTGATCAGCGCTGCCAACCCCGGGTCCCGATTTAACTGTCCGTGCAGGTGCAACGCACACGCTCTCCGCGGCGTCCTGAGAGTGTGAACAAACGGATGATCGTCCGCGCCGCGGCCGGCCTGGTGCTGGTCCCGCTGACCCTGACCGCCTGCGGCCAGAGCGGCGGGAAGAACACCGGCGGCGAGGTGTCCCTGGCCGGGAAGACATATCTGTCGACCGCGGTCACCCAGGACGGCAAGCCGCGCCCGCTGGCGCCGAAGACCCGGGTCCGGCTGCAGTTCACCGCGGACGGCCGCCTGGTCGCCGACGCCGGCTGCAACTCGATGCAGTCCAAGGTCTCGACGTCCGGCGGGAAGCTCAACCTCGACGGTCAACTCGCCGGCACCGCGATGGGCTGCCCGGGTCCGCAGCAGGGTCAGGACTCCTGGCTGGCCAAGATCATCCAGGCGACCCCGACCTGGAAACTCACCGGCGACAAACTCGACCTCACCGCGGGCAGTACGACGATCGCACTCACCGACCAGCGCAGCGCCGTACCCGAGGTCGCCCTCGACGGGACGAAGTGGACGCTGTCGACGGTGATCACCGGTGCGGTCGCCTCGCACCAGGCCGGCTCCGAGAAGGCCTGGCTGACGCTGAACGGCGAGCGCGTCACCGGATCGACCGGCTGCAACGAGTTCCAGGGCATGGTCGCGCGGTCCGCCGGCACGCTCACCTTCGGCGAACTGGCCACCACCCGCCGGGCCTGCGCGGGCGCCGGCGCGACGCTGGAATCCCAGCTGCTGAAGGGATTGCAGGGTCAGGTGAGCTACCAGGTCGAGGGCTCGACACTGAAGCTTCGTTCCGCAGGCGGCGGTCTGGACTTCACCGCGACCCGCTGAAGCGACTACCCGATGCGGATGTCGAAGGCCTGGACCTCGTTCCGCGACGTCTCGTAGGAAACCAGCAGGTGACCGCGGTCCCGGAGCTGCTGGCGCTGCGCCGCGGTCAGCGGGATCGTCCAGGTCTGGACGCCTCGCGTGACCTGTCGCGTGGCCTGCTTCACCAGGTGACCACTCATGTCCGGTGACCACGGCGGCGTCGCGCCATCGGTCACGGCGCACGGCGTGAAGCCGTAGTCCGGCGGCGGATCGGACGTGCACGACGTCGTCCACACCGGGATCGCACCCAGCTCACCACGGGTCAGGAACGCCCGCGCAGTACCGGATCCCTTCGACGACGTGACCAGCTGTACGGCGTCGCCGCGCAACGCCGACGACAGGATCTTCAGGTCGTCGGTCGGCACCCGCCCCGAGATCGGTACGCCGTTGCGCGCCGACTGTGCAATCGTCTGCGGAGACAGTGCGCCGTTCAGGTTCGGGTTCGACACGTCCGGGGGCGCCGGCGTGGTCGGGCGGCCCGCCGGCGGGGTGTACCCGGGGAGCGTGGCGAGGCCCCAGCGGTACGGGTCGGACTGCACCGACCCGAGCGCCGACCACCCCAACCGAGTACTCATGTCGATATGCCGCAGAGTCGTCGTACCGGCGGCCGAGGTGTCGTCGTTGTCGTACGGAGTGATGTTCAGGCCGAGCCGCGACGGGTCGACGGCGGACGGCAGGTCGGCCAGCGGGATCTTCACCTCGAGGTCGTAGCCGCCACCCGCGTACGCGTGCGGCACCGTGGTCTCGTTGCTGCCGACCCACTGTGCGGTCGAAGCAACCTGGACGCCCGGCGCGTTGCCGGTGTCGAGGGAGCCGCTCGAGTAGCCCTGGTGGTTGTCCGCGTCGCGTTCCCAGCACGGGCCTCCGCTCTGGGTGAACGGGAAGATCCCGAGCTTGAACGTGTTCGCGGTGTCTTTCAGGTCCTGCGACGCCGTACCGCGCGGGTCGAGCAGGATCTCGACCGAGTCGGCCTGCCAGTGACCGACACATTCGGCCGGCGTCACGGCGTACGACTGGTAGTCGTCACGGACGTGGATGAAGAAGTAGAGCGCGTCGTCCGACCAACTGACCTTCGCCGTACTGCCTTCTCCGGTGGCCGAAACGCCGCAGTCGTCGGCGCCCGTACAGGTGCTCGCGCCCTGCCAGATCCGGCCGAGGTCGAGCGTGGCGCCCGGGTACTCACCCGGCTCGGCCTTGCCGTCGACGACCGGCGCGGCCCGCGGGATCACGGTGGTCGGGACAAGCGTCAGCGTGAGGGTCTCGCTGCCGGTCGCGGTGCGGATCGGGATCGGGACGTTCTGCTGGGCCGGCAGTGTCGTGTCGGTATTGGTCAGCTTGAACGTGACGGTCGCGTCCGCGCCGGGCTGCAGGTCGTACGGTTTGCTCGCCGCGTCGACGGTGAAGTTCGCGGGCAGGTCCAGCGACACCGCGCCGGTCTGCTGCTTCGCCGACCAGTTGTGAACCACGACAGGCACGTCGATGGTCTGGCCGATACCCATCGACTGGATCGCCTGCGACCGGCCGAGGCGGTTGGCCTGCGGGGCGGTGTTCTGCAGCCACTCGTCGTACTCCCGCCAGTTGCCCCACCGCTGGAAGCGGCCCTCCGCGGCGGCGACGATGCGGACCACGTTGTCGGTGTAGCCGGACGCGTGCGCGGTCGTGTAGAGCGCGGAGATCTTCGCGTTCTGGTCGACCGGGGCGTTCGCGGCCGGGGTCACGGTGAAGGTGACATCGGCGGCGGAGCCGGCCTTGACCGGCTTCGGGCCGTCGGTCGTCCAGCCCGCCGGAACCGTCAGCGCGACGTTGCCTTGGGCAAGGTTCCCGCGGAGGTGCAGGGTGGCCTGGAACGGTTCGCCGGCGACGTTGTAGAACCGGGAGAACGTCAGGTACTCGAGGGTCCCGAGCGGCAGCCCGCCCGGATCCGGTCTCGTCGCGCCGAACAGGATCGCGTCGTCGCGGCCCGCCGCCGCGTTGCTGTTCGGCTGGAACGGTACGAACGACTCCGTCATACCGAAGCGTGGACAGGCGGGTGCGGACGTGCCCTTGTACATCACGCGGCTCTGCGTCGGGTATGCCGCGCGACCCTCGTCCGAGACCTGCTGCCAGATCTTCGGCGTACCGGCGGCCTGCCCCTGCGCGTTGCCGGCCGGCCAGGTGTACGGCGAGTTGTAGCCCGTCCACACGCCCGCGACGGTGTCGGCGCCGGTCGGGGTGAAGCCGGTGGTGCAGTTCGCGGAGGTCGTCGTACCGCCGGTTCCCGCGGTGCTGCCCCCGGAGAAGACCTTCTTCACCTGCCAGGTGCTGAGCGCGTGCGGGCCCTTCAGTTGCTCCGGGAACATGTTCGGGTCGGCGGCGGCGAGGACGCCTTCCCAGATCAGGCGGCCGGCCTGTTGGTGGTTGCCGTGCCCCGCGGCGAGCGTCGGGGTGAAGCCGATGTAGATCTCCGGCTGCGTCTCGCGGATCACCCGGGTCACGCGGCGCAACGTCTCCTGCTCGTCCCAGAAGTACTGCGTGAGCGGTGCGCTCTGGTTGTAGAAGAAGTCGACGCGATCGAGATTGAAGATGTCGACCGTGCCGGAACGGTAGTGCGCGACACGGTCCTCGTTCTCCCGGCGGAGGCCGAGGTCGGGTCCGAGCTCGGTGCCGGCCGCGTTGCCGCCGCCCTCACCGCGCGTCACCATGATCACGCCGCACTTCACGCCGTACAGCTGATGCCAGACACCGCACGGGCCGATGAAACCCGTGTCGTCGTCGGGATGAGCCCACTCCCCCATCACGTCGATCTTCGTCTGCCGATCAGCCACGTACGGCGTCGTCTTCGCGACCGCCGGCACCGGCAGCACCGCGAGCAGGACAAACACCACGAACCCCACGAATCGCTTCACGTGCACACTCCAAAGGCGGTGGAGGCACCAGCAACTCTCCAGTCCTACGTCCACGCGGCGACGCGTGCAACATGTACCGCGCGCCTCGGTTCCCCCGCGTGCTCCGCGGCGCTCCTCAACGCACCACTACGCGCGCACCCACCCCCCGGCTTTCGCCGGTGCATCCCATCCGGCTACCGCCGGACCGTGCGCGCTATCGAGGCGCCGTTTGGGTGGTTCACCTCGGAAATGGTCCGTTCCCACGCTGCATGCCAAATGCTCAGGGACAGCCTCAGGGGTGAACCGCTCGAATGCCTCTCACACCGCACACCAGCCGGAGTGCTTTCCGCCTCAGCGCAGGATGGAGGCGGTTGCGTCGGCGATGGCGCGGGCGACGTTCATCGAGGTGACCGGCGCACCGTCGGCGGCGACGTTGGCTGCGGCCGCGTGCAGATAGGCACCCACAGCACCCGCATCGAGCGGCGTCAACCCAGCAGCAAGCAGCGCCCCGCAGAGGCCCGCAAGCACATCCCCAGACCCCGCCGTCGCCAGCCACGGGGTCGCGTTCGTGTTCACCCGGATCTCGCCATCGGGAGCAGCGATGACAGTCGTCGACCCCTTCAGCAGCACCGTCACGTCGAACCGCTCCGCCGCCAGCCGCGCATGCTTCAACCGCTCGGCCTCGACGGTCTCCCGCTCGACACCCAGCAGGCGAGCCAGCTCACCCGCATGCGGCGTGGCCAGGACGTTCACATGGTCGCCGGATTCGTCGAGCGCCTTCAAACCGTCGGCATCCAGCACAACCGGCTCTTCCGCGTCCAGCAATTCGCGGATCCGCGGCACGTCCAGCTCGTCCCCGAGCCCGGACCCGATCGTCCACGCCTGCACCCGCCCAGCGCCGACCACCTCGGGATGAGCTTCCCGAACCGCGTTCGCGACCGCGTCCGGACCGACGTACCGCACCATCCCGACCGGACCGGCCAGCGCCCCGGTCGTGGCGATGACAGCCGCACCCGGGTACTGCGTGGACCCGACCATCAGCCCGAGCACCCCACGCGAGTACTTGTCGGAGTCCGCGTGCGGCACCGGGTACAGCGCCCGGACGTCACGAGCCTGGAGCGCCTGCACCGGCGCCGGCGGCACCTCGAGCCCGATGTCGACGAGATGCACCGGCCCGCAGGCGCTCGCGGCTGGGTCGATGAAATGGCAGATCTTGTGGGTCCCGAAGGTGACCGTGAACGCAGCGCGGACATGCGGCTCGGGCGTCCCACCACTGTCGACATCCACCCCGGAGGGCGTGTCGACGGCGACGATCGGTACGCCGCTCTGCTCGGCGAGCTGCACCGCGGCCAAAGCATCAGCCCGCAGACCCGGACGACCGCCGATCCCGACGATCCCGTCCACCACAACATCCGCGGTGCGGATCTCGTCGCTCGAGCCGACCCGCCCGCCTGCCACCCGCAGTGCTTCGAGCCCGGATTCGTGCGCCTTCGACGAGAGGAGTACCGCGGTGACCTGGGCACCGCGACGGGCCAGGTTCGCCCCGGCGTACAGAGCGTCGCCGCCGTTGTCGCCGGAGCCGATCAGGAGCACCACGCGGGCGCCGTACGCGCGGCCCAGGAAGTTGCTGATGGCAACCGCGAGGCCGGTGGCGGCGCGCTGCATCAGCGTGCCGTCGGGGAGCTTCGCCATCAGCTCCGCCTCGGCCGCCCGCACCTGCTCGACGGTGTGCGCATTACGCATGCTCAAACCTCCACTACGAGAGCCGGCGCCGACGCGTGGTCAGCCTTCCAGGACTACTACCGCGGACGCGATCCCGGCGTCATGACTGAGCGAGAGATGCAGGCTCTGGACGCCGAGCTTGGCGGCCTGCGCGGCGACTGTGCCGCTGATCTCCAGCCACGGCCGCCCGGTCTCGTCGGTCTGCACCTCGGCGTCGTGCCAGTGCATGCCGGCCGGAGCGCCGAGCGCCTTGGCCAATGCTTCCTTGGCCGCGAACCGCGCTGCCAGCGAGGCGGGCGGTTTGACCGCCTCCACCGCGGTGAACACCCGGTCCCGCAAGCCAGGGGTCCGCTCCAGCGTCCGCATGAACCGATCCACGTCGACCACATCGATACCCACGCCGACGATCATGTGCCTCACACTAGCCGCCCACCGAGCGCCAACCGTCGATCAGGTATCTCTCAGCGTCCGGTGTCTACCCTCGCGGACCATGCGAACACGAGCCTTCCCGGCCCCGAAAGTGCCCGCGGTCTTCGTGATGTTCTGGGTGGTGAAGCTGCTGACCACGGGCATCGGTGAGACCGCCTCCGACTACCTCGGCAGCGTCAGCATCCCGCTGGCCGCCGTCATCGGGATCGGCACCTTCTGCACTGCGCTCACCATCCAACTGAAGGCCGGCACCTACCATCCGGTGCGGTACTGGATCACCGTTCTCGGCGTCGCGCTCTTCGGCACGATGATCGCGGACGGCCCGCACGTCGCGCTCGGTACGCCGTACTGGTTCGACTCGATCGTGTACCTCGTACTGCTCTGCGCCGTGCTGGCCTGGTGGCGCCGCAGCGAGGGGACGATCTCCGTACACTCGATCACCACCGCCCGGCGCGAACGGTTCTACTGGGGCGTCGTGTTGCTGACCTTCGGCCTCGGTACCGCCGTCGGCGACGCGACCGCCATCGACTTCGGCCTCGGTTTCAGCTGGTCGATCGCGCTCTTCGCCGTCCTCATCGTCGTGCCGCTCGGTCTGTGGAAGCTTGGCCTGAACGTCACCGTCGCCTTCTGGGCGTCGTACGTCCTGACTCGCCCGCTCGGTGCCTCGATCGCGGACTGGCTCGGCAAGGGCACCCACGACGGCGGTGTGGGCTGGGGCATCGGACCCGTCACCGTCGGCGGACTACTGCTCTTCGCGATCCTGGTCGCCTATCTGACTGTGACCCACAGCGACGTCGACCACGCCAGTGCCCCCGTCGAGCGTGAAGCAGTCCTCGACTCAGGGCACTGACACCGGCCCCGTGGACTGGCGGACCCGCATGTCCACGGCGAGGTCGAGGCGGAGGGCTGTGGGGGTCTTGCCGCGGGAGAGGTCGAGGAGGACGCGGGCGGCGAGTTCGGCCATCTGGTGCAGGGGCTGGTGGACGGTGGTCAGCGCCGGCGTCACCCACTGGGCGACGGGCAGGTCGTCGTACCCGACGACGGAGAGGTCGCGCGGGATGTCGAGGCCGAGTTCGCGGGCGGCCTGGTAGACGCCGAGTGCCTGCATGTCGCTGCCCGCGAAGATCGCGGTGGGCCGGTCCGGCAGCGTGAGCAGGGCGAGCGCCTCCCGGTGGCCGCCGCCCACCTCAAAGTCCCCCGAGCGGATCAGCTCCGGATCGACCTCGACACCGGTCGACCGCAGCGCATCGGTGTATCCGTCCACCCGCTGCCGCGAGCACAGCGTCTGCGGCGGACCGCCGATCATCCCGATCCGGGTGTGCCCGAGGGTGCGCAGATGCGTCGTCGCCATCCGCCCGCCGTTCCAGTTCGCCGAGCCGATCGACGGTACGTCGTCCCCCACGTCGCCGACCGGATCGACGACCACGAACGGGATCCGCCGGGCCTCGAGCTGCGCCCGCTGGTCGGTGTCCAGGTCGGAGAACACCATGATCACGCCGAGCGGCCGCCGGTTCAGCACCGACTCGATCCACTCCTGCCGCGGCCGCAGCGCGCCGCCGCACTCGGACAGCACCAGCTCGACGCCGGCGGCGCGGACGACCTCCTCGACACCGCGGATCAGCTCCATCGCCCACTCGCCGCCGAGCTGGTTGAACACCAGGTCGATCATCGGGCTGGCCGTCGTCCCCGCGCTGCGCCGCCGGTACCCGTGCTCCTGGATCAGGCTCTCGATCCGCGCCCGGGTCGCCTCGGCCACGTCCGCGCGCCCGTTCAGCACCTTGGACACGGTCGGCACCGACACGCCGGCCTGCTCCGCAATTTTCGCAATGGTCGGCCGTTCGCCCACGACCCCTCCCGGTTCGAAACTTTCGGCCCAGGCTACCGGTGAATCGTGCGGCCCTGGGCGTCCGGTACGCCGCTCAGCCGGTAGAAGAACGTGTTGACCTGGTCGCGCCACTCCCGGGCGTTCGCGAGCTGTGCCTCGAACCGGTCCGTGATGTTCTCCCGGACCACCGGCTCGAAGCGCTCGGCGATCACCCGCCACCGCGCGGCCATCGCCTCGACCTCGGCGTACCCCTGGAAGTGCGTGTCGTAGATGTGTTGCAGCACCGTCGTCCCGCTGTGCAGGCGGTGGTCGTACGGCACGTGGTGGAAGAACAGCAGCAGCTCGTCCGGGCAGCTGCTGACGTCCTCGTACAGACTGGCGAGCGGCTCCGGGTACTGCCCGGTGAATCCCGATCCGGTCTTCACCGTCCGGTCCACGCCGACACCGTCCCGGTCCGCGAAATGGTGCGAACCCCGCGTCGAGTACTCGTACCCGTTGACGCTCGGCCCGTAATGCGTTTCCGGCGCCACCATGTACCCGACGCCCAGCGGCGCGGTGTACTGCTCGTACGTCCGCCACGAGCCGGACATGATCGTCACCAGCTCGCCGCGCGTCCGGTCGTCCATCGCGAACGTCGCCGCGGCCCACTCGTGCAACAGGCTGACCGGGTCCGCGGCCGGGTCCCAGGCCAGCCGGCCGACCGCGTAAAGGTTGCTCTGCGCAAGCTTGTGCCCGGTCCAGTTCGGGTCGTCGCCGACGTTGGACACGGCGACCACCGCCCCGATGCGGTCGGCAACCGTCGACCGCGCGCCGCCGGTGGTGTCGAACTGCAGGATCTCCCGCCACCACGGACCGAGGTAACACAGATCCCGTTGCTGCCCGGAAAACTCCTGGGTGACCTGCAACTCCAATCCAAAAACGGTTTCCTGCAGTTCCCCGAGCAGCGGCGCGACCGGCTCCCGGACCTGGAACTCCGACGGCCCGTGCGGAACCTGCAGTACGACGTTTTCCTCGAACCGCCCGTCCAGTGGGATGAACTGGTCGTACGCCGCCCGCGCGCGATCCGCCCGGCGGTCCCGCCAGTCCAGCCCGTCCAGCCACTGCTCCGCGCCGGAAACTCGCCAGAAAACCGTTCCGCCGTACGGCGCCACCGCGCGCCCCAGCAGGTTCGCGCCCTCGGCGTCCGCGCCCGCGCGCACCAGGAGACCGCCGAGATCGGGAACGACCTCGTACACCCGGGCGAGCGTCGCGGACCACCAGCGGGCGACCCGCTCGTCCCTCGGGTCGTCGGTGAAGTCGACCGCCAGACTGACCGCGATCCCGTACTCCCGGAACACGCCCGCCAGCCGGGCCACGTCGGGCAGTTCGGCGGTCGGGAGCGCGACGGCGTTGATCCCGATCGAGGCCAGCAACCGCGCGTACGACCGGACCCGGGTCAGGTCCTCCACCACCTGGCCGTCACGGAAGAAGATCGACGCACCGGAGTATCCGCGGCGTACCGTTCCGGAAACTTCGTCCCAGTGGTCGAGCATCCGGATCGGCACTGCCGGCTGCTCGACGACGGTGAAGTCGCCGCTCATCCACTCGAAGTACCGGAGCAGGTAGAAGTAGCCGTACAGCAATCCGTGGCCGCCCTCGGCGGCCACCACCAGATCGTTGCCCCGTCGCACCACCACGAAGCCCTCGACGCCGAGCCCGTGCTCGGGGACGGCGGCCTCGACCTCCTGCCACAACGGGGTCTCGCGGACCCGGGCCAAGGTGCACACGGCAACTTGTACGTCGGTGCGGAAGCGGCGGGTCTGCCGGAGTTCGGCCCGGATCGTCTGGGCCAGCGCCCCCGATGCGTGCACCGTCACCTCTGGCAGCCGCTGAGTACCGAGCCAGGCGGAATCGATCATCGGGTGGTGATCCTCGCACACCCGATGAGTCACCGGCCGGTGACCGAAAGTTTCGAGACCGTACCGTAGCTGAGACGAAGCCCACGTCTGCCTGATGTGGGTGCTTTCCGCGCAGGTGGGAAGAATGGGCGACATGCTGCAGCCGTCGCGGGAGGTGACTCCCTACACCGAGCTCGACCGGGCCACCTGGGCCCAACTGGCCGAGACCACCGTGTCCCCGCTGACGGCGGACGAGGTGGAGCGGCTGCGCGGTCTGGGTGACGAGATCGACATGGACGAGGTCCGCGAGGTCTACCTGCCGCTGTCCCGGATCCTGTCGCTGTACGTCCGGCACGCCCGCGCGCTGCACGCCGACACCGAGAGTTTCCTCGGCAAGCCGGCCGCGACCCGCACGCCGTTCGTGATCGGCATCGGCGGATCGGTTGCCGTCGGCAAGTCCACGACCGCGCGTCTGCTCCGTGAACTGCTGGCCCGCTGGCCCGAGCACCCGCGGGTCGCGCTCGTCACCACCGACGGCTTCCTCTGGCCGAACGCCGAGCTCGAGCGCCGCAACCTCATGCAGCGCAAGGGTTTCCCGGAGTCGTACGACCGCAAGTCGCTGCTTCGCTTCGTGGTCGAGGTGAAGTCCGGGATGGACACGGTCGAGGCGCCGGTCTACTCGCACCTGCACTACGACCGGATGCCCGGCGTCCGGACCACCGTCGAGCAGCCTGACATCCTGCTGCTCGAAGGGCTGAACGTCCTGCAGCCGGCGCCCCGGCACGCGGACGGCAAGAGTGGCCTGGCGGTCAGCGACTTCTTCGACTTCTCGGTGTACGTCGACGCGGCCGCCGACGACATCCGCTCCTGGTACGTGGCCCGCTTCCTCAAGCTCTGGGAGACGGCCTTCCGGAACCCGGAGTCGTACTTCGTCCGGTACGGCGAACTGAGCCGCGAGGAAGCGGTGAAGAAGGCCGAGTCCCTCTGGGACGGCATCAACGGCCCCAACCTCCGCGAGAACATCCTGCCGACCCGCTCCCGGGCCACCCTGGTGCTCCGCAAGGGCGCCGACCACGCCGTCCGCTGGGTCCGCCTCCGCAAACTGTGACCATCCGGGTCAACGAGCTGCCCTGATCGCCGGTACGACGCCGACGGCCACGACCGCCGCGGTCAGCGCGAACGCCACCGGGAAGCCGGCGCCGCCGACGACCGCCCCGAAGATCAACGCGCCGGCGCCCCAACCACCGTCGTACGCGAGGTTCCACAGGGCGCTGACCTGGCCGTAGCGGGACCGGTCGACGCGGTTGTACATCAGGGTCAGGGTGAGGTTCTGCGCGGCGCCGAACCCGATGCCGAAGCAGGTCGAGCCGATCAGGATCGCGACGGCGCTGGGCAGGAAGACCAGCGAACCGGCGCCGACGGCGGCGAAGATCAGCGCGGGAGCGAGCAGCTTCGCGGGGCCGATGCGGTCGGCGTACCGGCCGGCGAGCCAGCGCGCGGCGGGTGCGGCGATCGCCTGCAGCAGCAGGGCGGTCGCGACCATCGACTGCTTGCCGCCGGCAACCGCGAGTGGCAGGAAGGTCACGCTGATCCCGGCCGCGACGGTCACCGCGGCGAACACCAGGGTCGGCATCAGCAGACCACTGCGCCGTACGCCGCCGAGGACCTGGACGTGCTGTCCCTCGGCGCTGACCGCGGCCGGCAGTCCGGTCAGCGTGACGAGACCGGCGAGCGAGGTGACGGCGGCGAGGACGAACAGCGCGCCGAAGCCGATCTCGTGGGTCAGGTAGACGCCGAGCGGGAGGCCGATCACCGCGGGTGCGCCGACCGCCACGCCGTACACGCCGAGCGCCTCGCCGCGGCGAGCTGCCGGGGTGAGGTCGGCGACCAGCGCGACCGCACCGACGACGAGGATCGCCAGACCGGCACCGCGGACGATACAGACAGCCAGCACCACCGGGAGGCTCGCGGTGGCGAGCAGGGCCAGCGACGGTGCGCCGAGCAGGATCAGGCCGAGCCCGAGGACGACTCGGTGGCCCCAGCGGGCGAGCATGCGCGGTACGAGCAGCTCGACGGCGACCGCGGAGAACATCATCGCGGCGGTGGACAGGCCGGCACCGATCCCGCCGGAGCCGTTGGCGGCCAGGTAGAGCGGGACCACGGAGGTGAGCAGGTACATGCTCAGGCCCGACCCGAAGACCATCACCAGCAGCCGGCCGACTGGCCGGTCAGCAGGCGCTCAGCAGCGGCTACCTGGACTGTCTGGGCTGTGGGGGTCTCGCACGCGGTGGTCATACTCCGAAGCTAGAGAAATACCGGTACGCCCTACAGATCCAGTTCCGCCCCCGCCAAGAGGACCAGTTTCGTGGCAATTTGTCGACAAGGCTCCCCCTGACGAGACCTGGGCTACCTTCGTCCGATGGGTTCTCCCGTCTATGTCTGGCTGGCGACGGTCCAGGATGCCCACGAACTGCTGCTCGAGCTCGCGTGGACGCTGGTCGACAACCCGGCTCTCGGCCATGACGAGAGCGGTCGGCCGGAGATCCCCGGGTTGGCGGTGAGCGTCAGCCGGACCCATCACCTGGTGGCCGTCGCGGCGTCGTACGACGGTCCGCTCGGGATCGACCTCGAAGAGCGTCGGCCACGGCGCTTCGCACCGCTCGCCGACCGATGGTTCACAGCGACCGAGGTGGCGTGGATGCGCGACCAGCCTGATCAACTGAACGCCTTCCTCCACCTCTGGACGGCCAAAGAAGCGCTCGGGAAGGCGCTCGGGGTCGGGCTGCGAGGACTTCGGCAGGAGGTTCCGATCGGCGGCGGCAAGATTGAATCCGCGCCCGGCCTCGCGGTGACCTACCTGCCGTGCACGGAGGGCGTACTAGCCCTCGCGGCGCCGGTCGGCGTGCGGATCGAGCAGCGCGGTCCACTGGGTGTCATCGACTCTTGACCCACCGTGCGCGCGTGGGTAACTTTCGCGTCTCGGGGAAGTATCTGTAATTCACTTACTTCGACGCTCGCCCCTGCCCGCCCGGACCCAGTTGGTGACACCCATGGAACTGACCCGACGCCAGACCCTCGGACTCGCGGCGGCCGCCGTCGCGGGAACGACGGTCGCCGCCCCAGCCACCACAGCCACCACAGCCGCAGCCGCACCGCAGCGGCCAGGTACCGACCGCTGGGTCCGCGAGACCCTGCGGCGGATGACGCTCGAGCAGAAGGTCGGCCAGCTGTTCGTCTGCTACGCCTACGGCCCGGCCGCCGACACCGCCGATGCCCGCAACACCAGCCTGTACGGCGTGCCCACGCCGGCCGAGGTCGTGCGCAAGTACAACCTCGGCGGCGTCATCTACTTCACCTGGACCGACTCGGTCCGCGACCCGCAGCAGATTGCGGGCCTGTCCAACGGTCTGCAGGCCGCGTCGATCGCGAACAGCGGTATCCCGCTGCAGATCGGCACCGACCAGGAGTACGGCTCGGTCGTCCGGGTCGGTCCGCCCGCGACGCAGTTCCCGGGCGGCATGGCGCTCGGCGCGACCCGTTCGGCAGCGTTCGCCCGCTCGGCCGGCGCGATCGCCGGCCGGGAACTGAAAGCCATTGGCATCACCACCGACTTCGCCCCGGACGCGGACGTCAACGTGAACCCGCTGAACCCGGTGATCGGGGTCCGCTCGGTCTCGTCCGACCCGGCGCTGGTCGCCGACCTCGTCGCCGCGCAGGTGAAGGGCTACCAGCGTGACGGCCGGATCGTGTCGACCGCGAAGCACTTCCCCGGGCACGGCGACACCGCCACCGACAGCCACACCGGCATCCCGGTCATCGGGCACACCCGCGACGAGTGGACCCGCATCGACCTGCCGCCGTTCCAGGCCGCGATCCAGGCCGGCATCCAATCGATCATGACCGCGCACATCGTCGTACCCGCGCTCGATCCGTCCGGGGACCCGGCGACGTTGAGCCGGCCGATCCTGACCGGGATCCTGCGTGAGCAGCTCCGGTTCGACGGTGTGGTGATCACCGACTCGCTCGGCATGCAGGGCGTCCGGGACAAGTACGGCGACGCGGAGATCCCGTTGCGCGCGCTCGAGGCCGGTGTCGACCAGCTGCTGATGCCGGTGGATCCCGGGCTCGCCTACAACTCGGTCCTCGACGCGGTCCGCGGCGGCCGGATCAGCGAGGCGCGGATCGACGAGAGCGTCACGCGCATCCTCGCGCTGAAGCACGCGGGCGGTCTCGTCGACCGGCCGTACGTCGACGTCGCCAAGGTCGCGAAGATCGTCGGTACGCCGGCCAGCTACGCCGAGGCCCAGCTGATCGCGGACCGCAGTACGACGCTGCTCCGCAACGACGCCGGCCTGCTGCCGCTCTCCCCCGCGCCACGCACGATCCTCGTCACCGGGTACGGCCCGGCCGCGCTGGCGACCGCCCTGCGGGGCCACGGCGCGACGACGATCGTGAAGGACACCGGCACCACGCCGACCGACGCCAAGATCGCCGACGCCGTGGCCGCGACCGGCACGGCCGATCTCACCGTCGTCCTCACCAACAAGGCCTGGGACACGAAGGTCACCGACAAGCTGGCCAAACAGCAGAAGCTCGTCAACGGACTCCTCGGTACCGGCCGTCCGGTGATCGTCGTCCCGGTCCGCGACCCGTACGACGTCGCGTACGTCGACCCCGCACCGACCACGCTGGTGACGTACGGATCCACCGCACCGTCGATGACGGCGCTCGCGAAGGTGCTGTACGGCGAGATCGCCCCGACCGGCAAGCTCCCGGTGGAGATCCCGGCCGAGCCCGACCCGAACAGCCCGGACCCGGTCCCCGTCCTGCACCCGTTCGGCCACGGCCTGACCTTCGATGCCCGGCAGACCTCGCTGACCGTTGCGTCGTACAACATTCATGCCGGCGCCGGGGAGGACGACGTCTTCGACCTCGAGCGCACCGCGCAGGCCCTGAAGGCGCTGGACGCGGACATCATCGGTCTGCAGGAAGTCGACGTGCACTGGGGCGACCGCAGCCAGTGGCTGGACACCATCGCCGAGCTGGCCGCCAGACTCGGCATGCATCCCGCGTTCGCGCCGATCTACGATCTCGACCCGCCGGCGGCGGGGCTGCCGCGACGCCAGTACGGCGTCGGCCTGCTCTCCCGTTTCCCGCTGGTCCGCACGGAGAACCACGCGATCACGCGGCTGTCGACGCAGGATCCGAACCCGCGACCCGCTCCGGCACCCGGGTTCCTCGAGGCGGAGCTGGACGTCCGCGGGCGGCGGCTGCACGTGTACTGCACGCACCTGGACTACCGGGCCGATCCGTCGGTCCGGCAGGCCCAGGTCGCCGACACCGTGCAGATCCTCGCCGCCGACCGCAGGCAGGACCTGCAGATCCTCGTCGGTGACTTCAACGCGGAGGCCGGCGCGCCCGAACTCGCCGGCCTGTGGCGCCGGCTCTCGGACTCCTGGACCGCGGCCGGTACGACGACCGGCGGTCCGAACACCTACCCCGCGGTCGCCGCCGACAAGCGGATCGACTTCGTCACCGTCGGCGCCGGCCTGTCTGTCCTGCGCGCCGAGGTGCCGGCCGAGGTTCCGCTCGACCAGGCCGCCAGCGACCACCGCCCGATGATTGCCAGTCTTTCGTTCCGCCCGTGATCCCGTCCGTCACGCCTCTCGATCCCTGCCCCAGGAGACCTCATGAAACGACGTAGTTTGCTCGCCGGCGCCAGTGCGCTCGCGGCCGCCCCACTGATCGACGTACCCGCGGCCCAGGCCGTGTCCAGCCGGAAGGTGCTGACCGGCGCCGAGGTGCTGGCCGCGGACGGCTGGCGGGCGCTGGCCGGTCAGAAGGTCGGCGTGATCAGCAACCCGACCGGGATCCTGCCGGACTTCCAGCACGTCGTGGACGTCATGCACGCGTCCGGGGCGGTCGACATCGTCGCCGTGTTCGGCCCCGAACACGGTTTCCGCGGCAGCGCCCAGGCCGGCGGCTCGGAGGGCGACCACGTCGATCCGCGGACCGGGATCATGGTGTACGACGCGTACGGCGCGAACGCGGACAAGCTCGCCGGCCTGTACGCCAAGTCCGGGGTGGAAACCGTTGTCTTCGACATCCAGGACGTCGGCGCCCGGTTCTACACCTACATCTGGACGATGTTCGAGGCGATGCTCGCCGCGGTCCGCACCGGCGCGCGGTTCGTCGTCCTGGACCGGCCGAACCCGGTCGGCGGCTCCGCCCGCGGCCCGATGCTGAAACCCGGCTACACCTCCGGCGTCGGCAAGAAGGAGATCCTCCAGCAGCACGGCATGACCGTCGGTGAGCTGGCCCGGATGTTCGACGCGGAGTACCTGCCACTGGAGCCGAACGGCGGCCGGCTCGAGCAGCTGACCGTGATCGAGGCGAAGAACTGGAAGCGCGATCAGCTGGCCGCCGACACCGGGGTGCCCTGGGTGATGCCGAGCCCGAACATGCCCACCCCGGACACCGCCCTGCTGTACCCGGGCCTGTGCCTGTTCGAGGCGACCAACATGTCCGAGGGCCGCGGTACGACGCGACCCTTCGAGCTGATCGGAGCGCCGTACGTCGACTACCAGTGGGCGGCGGCGCTGCAGACGAAGGAAATCCCGGGCATCGCGTTCCGCGAGGCGTACTTCACGCCGACCATCAGCAAGAACGCGAACGTCCTCTGCGGTGGCGTGCAGGTCCAGATCACCGACCCGCACCGGGTGGAGGCGATCCTGGCGGCGACCCACATGATCGTCGAGGCCCGTAAGCTCTACCCGGAGTTCACCTGGCGGGCGGAGACCCCACCCGGCCGGTGGATCGATCTGCTGACCGGATCCGATCGGTTCCGGACCATGCTTTCGGCCGATGCGACCGCCGAAGAGATCGTGGCAGCCTGGAAGTCCGAGACGGACGCCTGGACGGCCCGGCGGGCGAAGTACCTGCTCTACAAGGGGGCTCACCGATGAAGCGGTGGGCCGCGATCACGACGACCTCAGCGGTGATACTGACGATGGCAACCCCTGCCGTTGCTGGCAGCAACAACTCCGGCCGGTTCGACCACCCGTACGACGGTTATGCGCCGAAGACCACGCTGCTGCGCGACACCACCCCGGCGAAGGCCGGCCTGGACCCGGCGCCGATCGACGCCGCGCTGGCCCAGGTCGCCGGCTGGACGCAGCCGAGCGGGACGGCGAAACCGTTGTACGCCGGTGCCGTCACGCTGCTCGGCCACGACGGGAACATCGTCACCCGGACCGCCACCGGCCTGGCACTGAAGTACGCCGACGGCCAGGGCACCGAGCTGCCGCCGGACCAGCAGATCCCGATGCGCACCGACACGATCTTCGACATGGCCTCGGTGTCCAAGCTGTTCACGTCGATCGTCGTGCTGCAGCTGGTCGAGAAGGGCAAGGTCGACCTGGACGCGCCGATCGCGACCTACATCCCGGAATTCGCGCAGAACGGCAAGGAGACCGTCACCGTCCGGATGGCGCTCACGCACACCAGCGGATTCCCGTCCTGGCTCCCGTTGTGGAGCACGGGCAAGACCCCTGAAGAGCGGCTGCAGCTGGCGCTGACGGCGAAACTGCAGGACCCGCCGGGCACGAAGTACCTCTACAGCGACCTGAACCTGATCGCGCTCGGCGAGCTCGCGCACCGGGTCACCGGCAAGCCGCTCGACAAGCTGGTCGCCGACGGGATCACGAAGCCGCTGCAGATGCGCGACACCGGCTACAACCCGGACCCGAAGAAGAAGCCACGGATCGCCGCCACGGAGTACCAGAGCTCGCCACCGCGCGGGATGGTGTGGGGTTCGGTGCACGACGAGAACGCCTGGTCCCTCGGCGGTGTCGCCGGCCATGCGGGTGTCTTCAGCACCGCCGACGACATGGCGGTGCTGGCGCAGACGTTCCTGAACGGCGGCAGCTACCGCGGCGCCCGGATCCTCAAGGAATCCTCGGTCACCGCGATGATCACGAACTTCAACCAGGGCTTCCCCGGCAACGACCACGGCCTGGGCTTCGAGCTCAACCAGCGCTGGTACATGGGCGGCCTGTCCGGCCCGCGCACGGCCGGCCACACCGGCTACACCGGCACGTCGATCGTGATCGACTTCGACTCCCGCTCGTTCGCGATCCTGCTCACCAACCGCGTGCACCCGAGCCGCAACTGGGGCAGCAACAACCCGGCCCGCCGCGCCGTCACCCAGGGCCTCGCGCTCGCCCTCGGGGTCGGCCCGCGGCACGGCAAGGACGCCTGGTTCTCCGGGACCACGGACAACGCGACCACCACGCTGTCCACGAAGGTCGCCGTACCGCTGGGTGGCGCGAAGCTCGCGTTCGACCTGTTCGTCGACACCGAGGACACGGACCTGCTGTACCTGGAGACCTCCACGGACGGATCGACCTGGATCAAGGTGCCGTTCGCGGTCCGGGACCGGGGTTCGGTGATCGACACCGATGGCTCGATCAGCGGTTCGGGTGACCGGCACTGGCACCAGGTGACCGCCGAACTCGGCGCCGGTGAGCGGATGGTCCGCTGGCGGTACACGAGCGACCCGCTGTACCAGGGCCGCGGCGTGTACGTCGACGGTGTGAAGATCACGAGTGCGAACGGTGTTCTTCTCGACGGCGAACGAACGCCTGAATCATTTACCGCGACAGGTTGGAGACTTTCGCGTCGGTGATCCCATCTCGTGCATGGGCGCCGTACCGTGGCTGTCATGAATTCAACAACCTCTCCAGAACCCACGGGGCCGCTGCTGGTCCGGGTCCGCGCGGTGATGCCCGCGCTGGCGCCGGCCGAGCAGCGGGTGGCGAACGCGGTCCTCGCGGACCCGGGCGGAGTGGCGGCGATGACGATCTCCGAACTGGCCGAGGTGGCGTCCACCTCGGAGACCACGGTCATCCGGTTCTGCAAGCAGATCGGCGTTCCCGGCTATCCGCAGCTCCGCCTGCAGCTGGCGGCCCAGTCGGCGCAGGAGAGTGTCCGTCCGGAGGTCGGCGGGGACATCGAGCCCGGCGACTCGCTGGCGGACGTGGTCGGCAAGGTCGCGTTCGCCGACGAGCGGGCGGTCCGCGAGACCGCGCAGCAGGTCGACGTGGACACCCTGGCGAAGGTCGTCGACGCGGTCGTGAAGGCGCCGCGGGTCGATCTGTACGGCTTCGGCGCCAGCGCGTTCGTCGCGATGGACCTGCAGCAGAAGCTGCACCGGATCCGCCGGGTCGCGTTCGCGTGGAACGACGTGCACGTCGCGCTGCCCAGCGCGGCGCTGCTCGGTGACGGCGACGTGGCGATCGGCATCTCGCACACCGGCACGACGGTCGAGGTCGTGGAGGCCCTCGAGGAGGCCGCCAAGCACGGCGCCACCACGGTCGCGGTGACCAACTTCCCGCGCTCGCCGCTGGCCAAGACGGCCGACCTGGTACTGACGACGGCCGCGCGCGAGACGACGTACCGCTCCGGGGCGATGTCCAGCCGGATCGCGCAACTGACGGTGATCGACTGCCTCTTCATCGGGGTCGCCCAGCAGGTGCTGCCGGACGCCCGGAAGGCGCTCGAGGAGACCGCTACCTCGGTCCGCGGGCACCGGCTCAAAGGATCCGAGTGACGTCGTCCTGTTCCGTCAAAGATGAACGGAATTGAAAATCCTTCAGTAGAAAACTAACATCGATCCTGTGACCTCACCGACCGAGCAGCGCAACCCGAGGACGCTCGCCATCGATGCGGTGGGCACGTCCGAGATCCTCCAGATGGTCAACAACGAGGACGCCCGGGTCGCGGGCGCCGTCGGAGCCGTGATCCCGGAGCTGACCAAGGCCGTCGACGCCGCCGTCGAGGCGGTCCGTGGCGGTGGCCGGGTGCATTACTTCGGCGCCGGGACGTCGGGACGCCTGGCGGTGCTGGACGCCGCCGAGCTGCTGCCCACGTTCCACGTGCCGGACGGACTGGTGGTCGCCCACCACGCCGGCGGCATGGAGGCGCTCCTGCGCGCGGTCGAGAACGTCGAGGACTCCGAGCAGGGGGGCGCGACGGACGCCGCCGCGGTCACCGATCAGGACCTCGTCGTCGGCCTCGCCGCTTCCGGCAGCACGCCGTACGTCGCCGGTGCCCTGAAGGCCGCCCGCGCGGCCGGCGCGACCACCGTGCTGGTCACGTCGAACCCCGACGCCCCGCTGGCGCCGCTGGCCGACATCGTGATCGCCGCCGACACCGGCCCCGAGGTGATCGCCGGCTCCACCCGGCTGAAGGCCGGCACGGCGCAGAAGATGATCCTGAACGCGTTCTCGACCACGCTGATGATCAAGCTCGGCCGCACCTGGTCCAACCTGATGGTCGACCTGGTCGCCACCAACAAGAAGCTCCGCGGCCGGATGCTGCGGATCCTCGGCGAGGCCACCGGTGCCGACGAGGCCGCCTGCGAGTCCGCGCTGGCAGCGGCCGACGGCGAGCTCAAGCCCGCCCTCGTGCACCTGCTGACCGGCACCCCGATCCCCGCCGCCCGCGCGGCCCTGGAGACCGCCCACGGCCGGGTGGCGACCGCCCTCGCGGAGCTCGGCAACCCCTAGCCGCGCCGCGCTACCGGCGGACGCAGGACCAGGGTGACCACGATGGCCGCCATGAAGACCGCCGTGAGCGCGAACGGCACCGGGATCAGCGGATCCAGCAACACCAGCACAGCCCCCACCGGTACGACGACGTTCACCACGCGATCCGCGTTGTCCCGCAGGGCGATCCACCAGATCCCGAGGACGAAGACCGCGACCGGGATCGTCACCGTGTACGACGCGGCGACCTCGCTCAGCTCGGTGTGATGGGTGATGCGGTCGATCTGCACCTCGATACCGGCCGAGAACGCACCGGCCGCGGCGAACACGAAGTAGTGCACGTACCCGTACCGCAACGAGCGCGCGAACGACGTGATCGCGGTGTGGTGCGGCGGCCAGAAATAGATCCACCACATCGCGGCCGTGACCACCAGCGTCAGCACCGAGAGCGCGATCAGCGACCCGAGCTGCTCGTGTTCGTGCACCGCCTCGATGATCGCGTTCGCCGAGGCGAGCAGGCTCTCACCGAGCAGGATCAGCGTGAACAGGCCGTACCGCTCGGTGATGTGGTGCGGGTGCCACGGCGTCATCCCCTGCCGCTCGGCCACGACCGGTACCGCGAGCTCGGCGGCCACGAGCAGGATCAGCGCCGGCGCCTGGATCGCCTCGGGCAGGAGCAGCAGCACCAGCCACAACACCTGGACGATCGCGATCCCGCCGGCGTAGTACCGCGTGGCGCGCCGGCTCGAACCGGCCGAGTGGGACGCGCGCAACCATTGCGCGATCATCGCGACCCGCATCACGACGTACGCGAGGATGACGACGGTGAAGTCGTGCTCGGTGAACACCTTCTCGATGCCGGCCGCGAGCACCAGGACGCCGCTCATCTGGACGATCGTGAGCAGCCGGTAGAGCCAGTCGTCGGTCGCGAAGGACGTGGCGAACCAGGTGAAGTTCATCCACGCCCACCAGATCGCGAAGAACACCATCGCGAAGGACCGCAGGCCCTCGACGACGTGCCCCTCGGACAGCGCGTGGTGCAACTGGGACGCGGCGACGCTCACCGCCACCACGAACACCAGGTCGAAGAACAACTCCAGCGACGACGCCGTCCGGCCGGGCTCGTGCGGATCCCGCGGCCGCATCGGAACCAACCGCGCCCGCGTCATCTGAGAATTCATGCCCGCCAGGCTAGACGGCGGAGCGCCACGCATCCGGCATCTCGACAGTACGTATACGTCTACTACCTGTCGTCGCCACGCTCAGCCGGCCGCCGCCGCCCGCCAGATCAGGCGACACCTCCTGTCGAGCTGCCGATCGTCACGAGGTGACGGAGATGTCTACCGACGGGCGGAGCTCGGCGGCGGCGGCCAGCGCCTGGTGAGCGGGGTTGTCCAGGAAGCCCTTGATCAGCGCCGGATCGGCCGGGCTGTCGAGGTGCGGCAGGGCGATCTGCTCGTACGCCGCCTGGAAGCGCGGGCCCCAGCGGCGGGTGCCGAGGCGGGCGGTACGGGAGCAGTTGTCGACCATGTAGGCGACGTCGCGGGCGTGCATGTACGGGAGCAGCGAGTCGACCGCCTCGATGACCGACTCGTTGACGATCTCCGACCAGGCATGCCCACGCTCGGCGAACTCGTCGACCTGCGCCATCATGGTCGCCACGAACAACCCCGCGGTGAGCGGGTCGAGGACGGCGGGCGCCGTACCGCGGCGGGCCCGCACCTCGGCACCGTACGACCACATCGGGCTGCCGCCGATCTCGGTCATCGGGCGGGAGGCGAGCCGCTGCTCGGCCAGGATCACGCTCCGCAGCTCGGTGCCGTCGGCAACCTCGTCGTAGATCTCCGCGACCAGGTCCCGGGCCGGCCCGTACGCCGCGGAGTACGCCCGGTCGAACAGGTCCACGTCACCGGTCGCCGCCCGCACCGCCGCGAGCCCGTCGGTCGAGATCGTCCGCGCGATCGGCCCGGTGATCGCCTCGGTCGACCGTTCGTACGCCGTCACCGGGTCCGCACCGTCGATCCGGAAGTACCGGTAGAGCGCCTCCACCAGACCGTGCACCGCGCCGAGCAGGATCGCCCGCTCACCGACGATGTCCGAGCGGTACTCGTCGGCCAATGTGGTCGCGAACGTGTACGGCGAGCCGAGGCCGATCGACCATGCCAGCGCACGATCGCCTGCGTGCCCGTCCGGATCGGCGTGGACGGCGATACTCGCGTTGATCCCGGCCCCGTTCACCGTCGCGCCCTGCTGGTACAGGCGCCGTACCGAATCGCCCATCCCCTTCGGGCAGACGGCGATCACCGGGTGATCGGCCGGGAAAGCGCTCCCGGTCGCGGTCAGGTGCCCGAGCAGGAAACCGTGGGACAGGCCAATGGTCGCGCCGGGCTTGAGCCGCGCGAAGATCTCCTCGTGGTGCGCGGCCAGCGCGGCGTCGGCGACCAGCAGGATGACCAGGTCGGACGCGGCCGCGACCTCGAGCCAGTCCCCCAGCGTCCCGTCCGTCTCGCTGAACCCCTCGGCCCGCGCGTCCGCCACGGACCTCGACCCCGGCCGCAGGCCCACCGCGACCGTGATGCCGGAGCCGGCCAGCGAGTCCCGCAGGTTCAGCGCCTGCGCCCGCCCTTGCGGCCCCCATCCGAGGACGCCGATGCGCTCCACCCCGTGCAGCGCCGCCGGCAGCAGCGGGAACAGGTCCCGCCCGCCCCGCACGATCGACTCCGTGCCACCCGGCACGGTCATGGTCTCGACCCGAAACACCGAACTCTCCATGCCCCAAGTCAAAGGGCGGTGCGCACATTGCAGCAAGCGCAATGTACGCACCGCCCCGTTGCAGGATCTGAAAGGCCCTGAACGGCTCAGTCCTGCAGGCCGACTGCCTTCAGCGGATTCGGCCAGGCCTTCAGCGCCGCATGCAGCGCCGGGTCCTGGATCGTCGCCAGCGCCTCGTCGTACGCGTCGGTGATGACATCGGCGATCCGCACCGGTACGCCGGTGTTCGCGGACCGTACGGCGGCCTCCACCATCGCGATGCTGATCACGTTGGAATGCACCTCGGACTGCGGGGTCGTCGAGGACCGGACCGCGTCCACGAACTCCACGAGGGAGCCGGCGATCTCTTCCGGTTCGTCACCCAGTTCGGCCGGGAGTGCGTCGCCGGACTTGTGCTCCGCGATCGGGGCGTTGTCGCCGTCCCAGGTCGCCGTACCGCCCGGTGTACTGGCCCGCCAGCGGCCGTTCCAGGACGTCTCCAGGCCGTCCGCGCACCAGCTGCCGGTGAACGTGAAACGAGTGCCGTCGACGTACGTGAAGACCGCGGACGCGGCCGCGTTGCCGTCGAACCAGCTCCAGGACGGGTTGTGCGAATCGCAGTACACCGACACCGGCTCGGAGCCGATCAATTTGCGAGACAGGTCGAACTGGTGGATCGCCATGTCGACCAGGAGCGGCTCGGCCATCCGCTCCCGGAAACCGCTGAAGTGCGGGGCCTTGTAGAACTCGCAGGTCAGCGTGCCGATCGGGCCGAGCTCGGCGAGCTGCCGCTCGAACGCCGCGATCGCCCGGAAGTACCGGCGGGACTGCGAGACCATCAGCAGCTTGCCGGTGACCTCGGAGGCCGCGACCATGCCGAGGCACTCCCGGACGGTCTCGGCCAGCGGCTTCTCGCACAGCACCGGCAGCCCGAGCTGCAGGGCCCGCACACTCACCACCGGGTGCGCCTGCGGGACGGTCACGTCGATCAGCGCGTCGGCCTGGCCGGCCAGCTCGTCGATCGACGCGGCGACCGGGACGTCACCGAACCCGTGCTCGTCGGCCGCGGCCCTGGCCACGTCGACGTCCAGGTCGACGAGTCCGGCCAGGACGACGTCGGGGTTGGCGGCGATGGTGCGCAACCAGGCGCGGCCCATGCCGCCGGCCCCGGCCTGCAGCAGTCGCAAGGGTTCAGGCATCGGCAGGCTCCTCGATGGGTCCGGTGTACCCGTGTCCGTTGAAGAAGTCGCCGGTCTCGTAGCGCAGCAAGGTCGGTACCTTTCGCTCGGGCAGGTCGGTGCGCGCCCACGCGACACCGTTCGCGATCACCTTACGGACGTCCTTGTGGTGGTAGACCGGGTAGTCCTGGTCGCCCGGCGAGAAGTAGAAGATCTTCCCGTGCCCGCGGCGGAACGTGCAGCCGGAACGGAACACCTCCCCGCCGGAGAACGAGGACACGAAGATCAGTTCGTCCGGCACCGGGATGTCGAAGAACTCGCCGTACATCTCCTGCTGCTCGATCTCGATCGGGTGCGGGACGCCCTGGGCGATCGGGTGCGTCGGGTTCACCGTCCAGACCAGCTCGCGGTCCCGTTCGCTGCGCCAGCGCAGGGTGCACGACGTACCCATCAACTTGCCGAAGATCTTCGACCAGTGCCCGGAGTGCAGCACGACCAGCCCCAGGCCCGACAGCACGTGCTGGTACACGCGCTCGACCACCTTGTCGTCGACCTCACCGTGCGCGGCATGTCCCCACCACACGAGTACGTCGGTGCCGGCGAGCACCTCCTCGGTCAGGCCGTGCTCGGGTTCGTCGAGAGTCGTCGTGGAGACCTTTGCCTCGGGCAAGTTCTCGGCGATACCGGCGGCGATCGCCGAGTGCATGCCGTCCGGGTAGATCTCCCGGACGTGCGGCTCGACCTGCTCGTGGCGGTTCTCGCCCCAGACGAGTACACGAAGTGTCATCCGTTGTCCTTAAGGGTGTTATTTGACGGCTCCGCCGATGGCACCGGCGGCGATGTATTTCTGCGCGGCGATCAGCAGCACGATGGCCGGGATCGCCGAGAGCACCGCGGTCGCCATCACCGCGTTCCAGTTCTGCACCTGCGTGCCGAGGTACTGGTAGATCCCGAGCGTCACCGGCCGCACGCCGCCCTTGGTGGTCAGCGTCAGCGCGAACAGGAAATCGCTCCAGGAGAAGAGGAAACTGAACAGTCCCGCGGTGATCAGCGAGTTCTTGCTGATCGGCAGCACGATCGCGACGAACGCCCGGAACAACCCGGCGCCGTCCACCCGCGCCGCCTCCACCAGCGACGGCGGCAGCGAGAGCATGAACGACCGCAGGATCAGGATCGCGAACGGGATCCCGCTGCTGCAGTTCGCCAGGATCAGCCCCGGGACCGAGTTCAGCAACCCGATCCGTTCGTACGCCGTGTAGAGCGCGTTCGCGATCACGATCCCCGGGATCATCTGCGAGATCAGGATCGCCAGCAGCCCGATCGACACCCAGCGGGACCGGAACTGCGAGAGCGCGTACGCCGCCGGGGTCGCGATCGCCAGACTCAGCACCACCGTCCCGGCCGCGATGATCATGCTGGTGACCAGGTTTCCGCCCTGCTCGTCGAGCGCCCGGCGATAGCCGGAAAACGTTGGATGCAGCGGCAGGAAACCTGCCGTCAGCGTGTTCCCGGACGGCTGCAGCGACGCGTTCATCATCCAGTAGACCGGGAACAACATCACGCACAGGATCAGCAGACCGATCACGGTGTACGCCGTACGTCGCATCGTGTTCTCCCTTCTCTGCGCCAGTGACATGCGAGGTCGAAGCTGGTCACTGTCAATGAGCTCTGCCGACGAGTCCAGCGGCACCGGGTGAGGTCACGTAACCTCGTCCGATGGACAGCGATTGGACGGCTGACGAACCCCGGTCCAGGGCCGACGCGTGTCTCCTCTTCGGCTGTTTCGTTCCGATCGGCGCCGCCGTCGTGGGTTTTGTGACCTGGGTCGTCGTCGACCACTTCACCCCCTGCGACTGCGACGGTGAGCCCGATGCGGAGTTCTACGACTCGATGGCGGCGTTCCCGTTCGGCCTGCTCGCGTTCGCTGTCACGCTGGCGCTGTTCATCGTTGTCCTGACCCGTAGACGCCGCTAGAACTTGTCGCGGAAGTCGCCTGAGCAAGTGCATGGCCGCAACCGCCCTACTCGTCGACGGCACGCCGGGTGCCGCGCAGGTAGAAGATCGCGAACACGAACGAGATCGCGATCAGGATGTTGCTGAGCGCCGCGCCCTGGCCGAACCGGAAGTCGACGAACGACTTCTCGTAGGACTGGGTCGCCAGCGTCTGGGTCGCGTTCGCCGGGCCACCGCCGGTGAGGCCGAGGATGATGTCCAGCACCTTGATCGTGTAGACGACCCCGAGCATCAGCAGCACACTCGCGACCGACCGCAGGTTCGGCCAGGTGATGTACCGGAACGAGCGCCAGCCGGTGGCACCGTCCAGCTGGCCGGCTTCGTAGAGCTCGTCGGGGATCTCCGCGAGGCCGGCGTACAGCAGGGTCACGTTGAACGGGATGCCGATCCAGATGTTCACGCCGATCACCGCGATCAGCGCGACCGACGGCGAGTTCAGCCACGGCACCGGATCACCGATCAGGTGCAGCCCCATCAGGGTCCGGTTCAGGATGCCGCTGTCCTGCTCGAGGATCGACCGCCAGGTCGCACTGGACACGATCAGCGGCAGCAGCCAGGGCAGCAGGAGCAGCGAGCGCAACAGGCCGCTGAGCGGAAACCGGTTCCGGAAGAACAGCGCCAGCCCGAGCCCGATGACGAACTGGAACGCGATCGACCCGACCGTGAACAGCGCCGTGTTCAGCATCGCGTCCGCGAACAGCTTGTCGGTCACCACCGTGCTGTAGTTCTTCAGCCCGACCCAGGGCGCGACGCCGGTGAAGAAGGTCTTGAGCCCGTAGTCCTGCAGGCTCATCAGCAGGTTCTTCACCACCGGGTAGCCGAACAGCGCCACCATCGCCACCGCGGCCGGCAGCACGAACAGCACCTTGGTGAGGTTCTCGCCCCGGTGGTGCCGGCCGCGCACCCGCGCGCGGCCGGTCACCCTGGTCCGTGTGAGCGTCACCATGCCGATCAGCCGCCGGAGGCCTGCTTGAAGGCGTCCTGCGCCGAGGCCTTACCGGTCAGCGCCAGCTGGATCGCCTGGTAGATCACCTTCGCGGCGTCCGGCCACTTGTCGCCGAGCTTGCCGGTCCGGGCCCGGGCGGTCTTCACCTGTTCGGTGAACGCCTTCATCGACGGCACCTCCTTGACGTACTCGTCGAGCAGCGCGGTCTTGGTCGGGATGGTGAACCGGGCCTTCGCCCAGGCCAGCTCGTTCTCGTCGGAGTTCAGGCACTTCACGAAGTCCGCGGCCTTCTGCTGCTTGGCCTGGTCCTTGTTCAGCGGCACTGTCCAGGCCTCGCCGCCGAGCGGCGCGACCGGCGTCTGGTCGGGCTTGTTCAGCGGGAAGGTGACCACGTCCCACTTCACGTTCGGCGCCTTCTGCAGCGCCGGGATCTGCCACGGGCCGTTGATCATCATCGCGGCCTTGCCGGCCACGAACTGGTCCTTCACGTCGCCCTGCGTCCAGTTGATGACGCTCTTCGACGCGGACCCCGACTTCACCAGATCCACCCACAGTTGCAGGGCTTCCGCGACCTGCGGGCTGGTCAGGTCGGTCTCGTCGCCACCGTTGGTCCACATCGCCGGCAGGAACTGCCACGACCCCTCGTACGTCGCGTTCGCGTTGAACGCCATCCCGTACCGGCCGGGCTTGGTGAGCTTCTTGGCCGCGGTCTTCAGCTCGTCCCAGGTCTTCGGCGGCTGGACGCCGGCCTCCTTGAGCATCTCGGTGTTGTAGAACAGCGCGATCGTGTTCGTCACCGGCGCCAGCCCGTAGAGCTTGCCGTCGTACGACGTCGCGTCGGTCATGCCCTTGATGACGCCGTCGCTGCTCAGACCCAGGTCGTTCAGCGGCGCGAGCGCACCGGTCGCGGCGATCTGCTGCACGTCCGGGTTGTCGAGCATCAGGACATCGGGCAACGTCTTCGACGAGGCCTGCTGCAGCACCTTCTGGATCAAGGTGTCACCAGGCACCGTCTCCCGTTGAATGGTGATGCCGAGTTTCGACGCGCAGGAGTCAAGGCCCTTCTGCACCAGGGACTTGTCCGGCTCGTTGTTGTAGTAGTCCAGGACCGTGAGGCTCTTGACGCTGTCGCCGGACGACGAGGACGACTGTCCGCCGCCGTTGTCACCGCAGGCGACCAGCAGGAGCGACACCGTCGTCGCACCCGCCAGCACGGCGGCGATCCGCTTGCTGATCATGACATCGGACTCCTTCAAAGCGTTTAACCGATGGACGAAGAGAAGTGGGCTGCACTTGTGGATTGGGCGGTAAACCGCTTAACTGAGGCGTTGAAGGACTATGTTCCCTACGTCACATCGCTGTCAAGGGTTCAGCATCGTCAGAGGGGGAGGTCGGTCGATGGTCACGATGCGGGACGTCGCTCAGCGGGCGGGGGTTTCGATCGCGACCGTCTCGTTCCTGCTGAACGACACCAAGCCGGTGACGGCCGCGACCCGGGCACGGATCGAGCAGGCGATGGCCGAGCTCGGATACCGCCGGAACGTGGTGGCCCGGGCGCTGGCGAGCCGGCGTACCCACATCGTCGCGATGGCGTACCCGGCGCTCGAGCACCGGTTCGGGATGTCGACCTCGGAGTTCTTCACCAGCGCGGCCGAAGCGGCCCGCAAGGAGGACTACCACCTGGTGCTCTGGCCGGTCGGGAACGACGGGGTCGAGCTGCGCGAGCTGCTCGGACAGGGCCTGGTCGACGGCGTCGTCCTGATGGAGGTGCAGCTGGACGACCCGCGGGTCGACGTACTACGGCAGTCGGGCACCCCGTTCGCGTTGATCGGCCGGACGACCGAGCTGGCCGGGTTGTCGCACGTGGACATCGACTTCGACACGACGGTCGAGAACGCGGTCAAGCACCTGTACGACCACGGGCATCGGCAGCTCGCGTTGATCTCCGGGGATCTGGACGATCCGCGGTTCCATGACTACGGCCCCTGGGTCCGCACCGAGGAGGCGTACCGCCGCGTCGCCGCGTCGTACGGGCTCCCCGTGGTGGTGCTGCCCTGCTCCGACACCACCCAGGCCGGCAAGGCCGCCGCCGAACAGCTGCTGGCCGAGCATCCCGAGACGACGGCGATCCTGGTCCTGAACGAGTACGCCGCACTCGGGGTGGTCTCGGGTCTCAAACGCGCGGGCCACGACGTCCCGGGCGACCTCTCGGTCCTGTCTCTCCTGATGGTCCCCGAGACCGCGGCCATGACCGAACCCGAGCTCACCATGATGCGCACCCCCGGCCCCGAACTGGGCCAACTGGGTACCGAGGCGCTGCTACGTCAGCTCGAGGGCGACGCCCCACTGCCGCCGCAGCTCGTGCCCGCGAAGCTCGTCCCCGGCGCTACTGTCGGTCCGCCTCGCTCGCCAGGTTCCACAAAGCGGCGACCAGCGGGCGGTGCAAGTCGGCGCGGCGGACGCAAAGACCGATAGTCAGCGGGTCCAGATCGGCCGGCATCTCCACGAGCTGATCGCGCACCGCCGACGACTCGAGCACGAGCCGCGGTACGACACCGGTCCCACATCCCAACGCCACCAGGGCGAGCAGCGCCTCGTGGCCGGTGGGTTCCGCGGCGATCGCCGGCTTCACCCCGGTCTTCCGGAACCAGCGGTACGCCGCCTCGCGGACGAGCCCGCGCGCGGGGACGACGTACGGCATCTCCGCATCGCCCGAGCGGGCCCGCACCAGAACGAGATCCGTGACGGCAACGGTGCGCGTGACCATGCTCTGCGGTAACCGGCGCGGGATGCCGGCGACCGCCGCGTCCACCTCACCCTCGTCGAGACGAGCCAGCGCCGCGGCCGCATCACCCGTGCGGATGTCGAGGCGGATCTGCGGATGCGCCGCCCGCAACGGCGCGAGCAGCTCGGGCACCAACGTCTGGCACGCGGTAACGGTCGCGAAGATCCGCAGCTCACCGCTCAGCCCGCCCGGCTCGGCGGACCCGGCGCGATAGTCCGCCCACAGCTCCAGCGCCTGCTCGGCGTACGTCGTGAAGCGCCGCCCCTCAGCCGTCAGCACGACGCCCCGCGGCCCACGGTCGAGCAGCTGTCCGCCGGCCCGCGTCTCCAACCGCTGGATCGTCCGGGTCAGCGTCGCCGCACTCACGTGGCACTCCAGGCTGGTGCGCCCGTAGTTCAACGTGCGCGCCAGATGCAGAAAAAGCTCGAGCTCCCGATACTCGGTGCTCACCTCACCTCACCTCACGCTCCCTCACCAGCCCTGGTTGTTGGGAAACAAATTGCCGCCGACCGGCACTTTGTTTCCCAACAGTCGAGCTTCAGAGCTTGAGGGACGAAGCGACCACTTCGGCGAGCGAGTGGGCGATTTCGTGGGCCGTGTCGGAGGACTCGGCTTCGACCATGACCCGGACGAGCGGCTCCGTGCCCGAGGGGCGGAGCAGGACGCGGCCGGTGTCGCCGAGGCGGGTGGTGGCTTCGGTGACGGCGGACTGGACCGTCGGGTCGGTGCCCGCGCGGTTCTTGTCCACGTTCTTCACGTTCACCAGGACCTGCGGGAGGCGGGTCATCGCGCCGGCCAGGTCGGCCAGGCTCTTGCCGGTCTGGGCGACCCGGGCGAGCAGCATCACCGCGGTCAGCGTGCCGTCGCCGGTGGTGGCGTGGTCGGACAGGATCACGTGCCCGGACTGCTCGCCACCGAGTTTGTGGCCGCCGGCCTTCATCGCCTCGAGCACGTACCGGTCGCCGACCTTGGTCTGCTCGACCGCGATCCGCTCACGGACCATCGCCTGCACGAAGCCCAGGTTGCTCATCACGGTCGCGACCACGGTGTCGTTCGACAAGCGGCCGCTGTCCCGCATCGCCAGCGCCAGCACCGCGAGGATCTGGTCGCCGTCGACGAGCTCGCCGTTCGCGTCCACCGCCAGGCAGCGGTCCGCGTCACCGTCGAGCGCGATGCCGACATCGGCACGGTGCCCGACCACCTCGCGCTGCAGTCCCTCGATGTGGGTGGATCCGCAGTTCAGGTTGATGTTCAGGCCGTCCGGTGCGGCGGCGACCGTGATCACCTCGGCCCCGAGCCGGCGCAACGCCTCCGGCGCGGTCTGCGAGGCGGCGCCGTTGGCGCAGTCGATCACGACCTTCAGACCGTCGAACCGGTTCGGCGCGGAGCGGACCAGATGCGAGACGTAGGTCTCGAAACCCCGCCCGTCATCGGTCACCCGGCCGACGTCGGCGCCGGTCGGCCGCTGCCACTCCTCGCCCATCCGGGCCTCGATGGCGTCCTCGATCACGTCGTCGAGCTTGATCCCGCCACGGGCCAGGAACTTGATGCCGTTGTCCGGCATCGGGTTGTGGCTGGCGGACAGCATCACGCCGAGGTCGGCGCCGGTCGAACCGGTCAGGTGCGCGACCGCGGGCGTCGGCAGGACGCCGAGCTTGATCACGTCGACGCCGGCGCTGGCCAGACCGGCCACCACGGCGGCTTCCAGGAACTCACCACTGGCACGCGGATCCCGGCCCACAACGGCGCGCGGCCGGTGCCCTTCGAAGGCACCGGCCTCGCCGAGTACGTGAGCTGCCGCGACCGAGAGGTCGAGCGCCAGCTCCGCGGTCAGGTCCACGTTCGCCAGGCCACGGACTCCGTCCGTGCCGAACAAACGCCCCATCAGGTGATCAGCGCTTGCTGTACTGAGGCGCCTTACGGGCCTTCTTGAGACCGGCCTTCTTACGCTCCTTGATCCGCGCGTCGCGGGTGAGCAGACCGGCCTTCTTCAGACCCGGGCGGTTGGCCTCGAGGTCCGCCGCGTTCAGGCAGCGGGCCACGCCGAGCTGCAGCGCACCGGCCTGGCCGGTGATGCCGCCGCCGTTGATCCGGGCGATCACGTCGTACGAACCCTCGAGGCCCGCGACGACGAACGGCTCGTTCACGTGCTGCTGGTGGACCTTGTTCGGGAAGTAGACGTCGAGGTCCTTCCCGTTGATCTTCCACTTGCCGGTGCCCGGGACGATCCGGACGCGGGCGACGGCCTCCTTGCGGCGACCAGTGGCGCCGGCCGGGTTGATGACCGCGACCCGACCCGTCTCGGCGCGCTGCTCCGGAGCCGGGTTGGTCTCGGAGGTGTAGGCGACCGGGCCCTCGGTGTCTACGGGGACCTCGGGGTCGAACTCTTCGGTCTCGGTGGTGATGTCGCTCACGCTGTGAATCCTCGTTTACCTGGTTCGTCGATCGCTTACTGGGCGATCTGGGTGATCTCGAACGGCTTCGGCTGCTGCGCCGTGTGCGGGTGCTCCGGACCGGCGTACACCTTCAGCTTGGTGAGCAGCTTCCGGCTCAGGCGGTTCTTCGGCAGCATGCCCCAGACGGCCTTCTCGACGGCCTTGCGCGGGTCCTTGTCGAGAATCTCACCGATCGGCGTGGCGGTCAGACCACCCGGGTGACCCGAGTGGCGGTACGCCAGCTTGTCGGTGCGCTTGGTGCCGGACAGGGCCACCTTGGAGGCGTTCACGACGACGACGAAATCCCCGCCGTCGACGTGCGGCGCGAACGTCGGCTTGTGCTTGCCACGCAGCAGAGTGGCGATCTGGACGGCGAGCCGACCGAGCGTGACGTCGGTGGCGTCGATCACGTGCCACTCACGAGTGACGTCAGCAGGCTTCGGGCTGTACGTGCGCACGGTCGTTGACCTTCGTTTCTCAGAGATTGAACAAACTGGACGTCGGCGAGCGGTCAGCCGACACGGCAGTGCCTGTAACGGACCTGGAACGCACAACAGCAGCCCAGAATACCGGCGCCAGCACGTGTGGGTCAAAGTGAGCACACACGCCGAGGGGACCCCGGCTTGGAAGCAGCTGGGGACCGCACTAGTTTAGCGGTGAAGATTGCAGTCCAGACCCGCGTCCCGCCGGCTGATCTACCCTCATTCATCCAGGCGATGACGCCAGCTTCCGAAGAGGGCATCGTGACCGAACAGTCGCTCACCGTCCGGGACAACCGGACCGGCAAGGACTTCGACCTTGCCATCACCGATGGCACCATCCGTGCCGCAGACCTCAAGCAGATCAGCGCATCCGACGGCGACGGTGGCCTGGCCACCTACGACCCCGGTTTCGTCAACACCGCGTCCTGCCGCTCCTCCGTCACCTTCATCGACGGCGACAAGGGCATCCTGGAGTACCGCGGCTATCCGATCGAGCAGCTCGCCGAGCAGTCGAACTACCTCGAGGTGGCCTACCTCCTGGTGAACGGCAAGCTGCCGAACAAGGCCGAGTACGAGGCCTGGGCACACGACGTGACGTATCACACGTTCGTGCACGAGAACCTGAAGACCTTCATGCAGGGCTTCCGGTACGACGCCCACCCGATGGGCATGCTGCTCGCCTCGGTCGGCGCGCTGTCCACCTTCTACCCGGAGTCCCGCGACATCTTCGACGAGGAGTCCCGGGCGCTGCAGATCCGGCGGCTGATCGCGAAGATGCCGACGCTCGGCGCGTTCGCGTTCCGGCACGCCCAGGGCAAGCCGTACGTCTACCCGGACAACGAGCTCAGCTACACGGCGAACTTCCTGTCGATGCTGTTCAAGATGAGCGAGCCGAAGTACGCCGCCGACGACCGACTGGTGCGCGCGCTGGAGATCCTGTTCATCCTGCACGCCGACCACGAGCAGAACGCGTCCACGAACGCGGTCCGCGCGATCGGCTCGACCCAGGTCGACCCGTACACCGCGGTGGCCGGCGGGATCGGCGCCCTCTACGGCCCGCTGCACGGCGGCGCCAACGAGGCGGTGCTGAAGATGCTGCGCCGGATCGGCGGCATCGAGAACGTGCCGTCGTTCATCGAGGGCGTGAAGAACGGCGAAGAGCGGCTGATGGGCTTCGGCCACCGGGTCTACAAGAACTACGACCCGCGGGCGAAGATCATCAAGAAGGCCGCCGACGACGTCTTCGAGGTGACCGGCATCAACCCGTTGCTGAAGATCGCCGTCGAACTGGAGAAGATCGCGCTGGAGGACGAGTACTTCGTCTCCCGCAAGCTCTACCCGAACGTCGACTTCTACTCGGGCCTGATCTACGAGGCGCTGCAGTTCCCGCCGGAGATGTTCACCGTGCTGTTCGCGATCCCGCGGACCTCCGGCTGGCTCGCGCAGTGGCTGGAGATGCTCGGCGACGGCGACCAGAAGATCGCCCGCCCGAAGCAGATCTACACCGGCGAGCGAGGCGTCCAGTACGTCCCCATGGGCGACCGCTGACCCGACCCCGAACGGCCCCCGACCATCCGGTCGGGGGCCGTTCCGCTGTTCAGGGTGGAAAGTTTCCGGCACTATGGCATGAGTAGTGAACATCCTTCTGATCGCCCCACAGGAGGTTCTCATGCGACATGCCTTGCTCGTTCCGCTCGTATTGCTGGCCGCGCCGGCGGTTACTCCGGACGCTCCCGCCGTACCTGATCCGGTGGTCGGGCACGCGGTGTTCAACGACCCGGCCGGATCGACCACCCAGCAGAACGCCATCCAGGTCCAGCTCGCCGGCCTGATCGACCGGGTGCCGGCCGGTGAGGAGATCCAGGGATCGTTCTTCGGGTTCGACCCACCGGACACCGCCGACACCGCGACCGACCCGGACATCGTCGACCGTCTGATCGCCGCGCACGACCGCGGCGTCCTGATCAAGCTGATCGTCGACCAGAAGTCCGCCACCACCGCCGCCACCAACCGGCTCCGGACCGCGCTGGGATCCGCCGACGACAAACCGTCGTACGTCGTGGACTGTGCCGACAAATCACCCGCCGGAACAATCCGCGGCTGCATCGCCACCAGGGTGAAGCAATGGTCGGACGGGCCCGTGACGCCGTACAACCACAACAAGTTCTTCACCTTCTCGAAGATCCTCACACGCAACGGCACCGAGGTGGGCTCAGTCGTCTACCAGGCGTCGGCGAACCTCGGAATCTGGGACCAGAACGAGGCGTACAACAACGCCCTCACCTACTCGGACCCGAAGACGTACGCCGCCTACCGCACGTACTTCTCCGACCTGCGCTCCTACCGCTCCGTGCCGGCCGGAAACAACAACTACTACAAGGATTCCGGCAGCGGCACGGACTACCGCGTCTTCTTCTTCCCCCGCCAGGAACGCGCCGGCCAGCCGTTCGACGACCCGGCGACGGACACCGTCTACAACAGCCTCGGCTCGGTGCACTGCACCTACACAGAGCCCGACGGCTCACACCACCAGACCGACGTCCGGGTCGCGATGTGGGACTTCAACCGGCCGGCGATCGCGCAGCGACTGGCCCAGCTCCGCAAGGACGGCTGCTGGGTGGACATTGTGCTCACGAACGCCAACGACGCGGTGATGACCGCACTGAAGTCGGCGCCGGTACAGATCACCCGCTGCAACTACAACGTTGCCCCAGGCCTCGACATCCGGGTGCACTCGAAGTACCTGCTGATCGACGGCGGGTACGACGACGACATCGTCCCCCGGGTCTTCACGGGCAGCCACAACTTCTCGTACTCCGCCCTGCGGCAGGCCGACGAGTCGATGGTCCGGGTGATGGGCCGCACCGTGCACGACGAGTACGTGGCGAACTTCTGGCACATCCGCGACACCTGCCGCGCCAAGGGCGGCGCCGTCACCTGAGATCGGCCGGCCCCGCCCGAATGGTTAAACTCTACTGAATTAACCAACATAAGGGCATTGACCGCCTCGTAGGCCCAGGTTAATGCTTTCACCATGAGTTCGGAAGGGCGTACGACGCTTCGTGACGTGGCCGCGGCCGCGGGAGTGTCGGTGGCCACGTGCTCGTATGTCCTGAGCGGTCGCGCGGACCGGACCACGCCGCTGCCGGAGCCGACCCGGAAGCGGGTCGAGGACGCGGCGAAGAAGCTCGGCTACAAGGGCAACACCGCGGCGCGGAGTCTGCGGCGGCAGCGGTCGGAGCTGATCGCGATCGTCTACGCGCCGCCGGTCGGGCCGTGGCTGGACCGGCTGACCTGGGAGTGCGAGGACGTCGCGGCCGCCCGCGGCTACTCCGTCATCGGCGTTCCGGTACGGCGCCTCGACCGCGCCGCGCAGTCGCTCCGGGTCATCACCCGCGGCCACGTCGACGGCGCGATCTTCTCCCCCGGCCTGAGCGACGAACTCGACCTGACCGCGGCCCGGCGGTCCACCCGGGCGCTGATGGCCTTCAGCGACACGCTCGAACTCCCGGGTGTCGACGTGGTCCGCAACAACGCCCGATCGGCGCTCGCGGAGGCCACGGCGTACCTGATCGAGGGCGGGCGGGAGCGGATCGCGTTCCTGTCGCACACCGGCGCGCAGGACGACCGCTACCTGGGGTACGTCGACGCGCTGCACGCCGCCGGCCGTGAGGTCGACCCGAACCTGGTCCGGATCGGCGCGGCGTCCCGGGAGGACGCGGTGCTCGTGGTCCGGGAGCTGCTCGACACTCCCAACCCACCGGACGCGATCGTGTCCGAGTCCGACCGTGGTGGGTTCGCCGCCCTGCAGGCCGCCGTCGACCGGGGCGTCAAGGTGCCGGACGACCTGGCCGTGATCGGTACCGGCAACACCCGCGAGGCGTCGTACTCACTGCCGCCGCTGACCAGCGTCGGTATGCACCAACTGGACTTCACCCCGATGGTCGAGGCGCTGTTCGCCCGCATCGACGATCCGCAGCGCCCGGCCCGGGAACTCTCGATGCCCTGGGTGCTGAACCGCCGCGCCTCCGCCTGACTCCCCCACCACCCTCCCCATCCCCTGAACCCCGCCGTTCGAAAGGTTTGTCATGCCCTCCGTCAACCGCCGCTCGTTCCTGCAGCTCGGTCTCGGCGCCACCGTCCTGGGTGCTGTCGGTGCCACCGGGTGCTCGCCCGCCAAGCCCGCGTCGAAGAAGGCCGACAGCCGGACGTTCACGATCTACTGGAACGCCGGGCACGGCTACCAGGCGTACAAGGAGGTGATCGACCAGTTCGGCAAGGACCACGACCTGCAGATGAACTGGCAGAAGTTCCAATGGCCGGACCTGACCACCAAGCTGACCGCGGACTTCCGGTCCGGCAACGTGCCCGATCTGGTCGAAGAGGTCAGCGCCGGCACCGGGACGCAGTACGGGCTGGCCGGGAACGTGCTCGCGCTGGACGACTTCGCCAAGGAAGACAAGGCTTTCGGATTCCCGGACGACTTCCTGGACCAGGCGGTGGTCGCGCGCCAGTACGAGGGCAAGACGTACTCCGTCCCGCTGCACCTCACCGCGAACGGGCTCGTGTTCTACAACAAGCAACTGGTGCCGACGCCGCCGACAACCTGGGACGAGTTCCTCGAGATCGCGAAGTCGACCACCAAGGACAAGGTGTCCGGCTGCTCGCTGAACTCGGACGCGAGCTACGCGGCGCCGTACTACAACCAGCAGAAGGTCGGCTTCAGCGACGCCGCGGCGAAGCAGTTCATGATGCCGTCGGACGGTGCGCTGAAGGCGATGCAGTGGCTGCAGGACCTGATCTACACCCACAAGGTCTCCCCCGCGCCGGTCGCGACCACCGACTACTCCGGTCCGCAGAAGCTGTTCTCCGCGAAGCGGGCCGCGATGTTCGTGTCCGGGCCGTGGGACATCGGCCCGATCCGGCAGGGCAGTCCGGACATCGACCTGGGCGTCGCCGTGCCGCTGACCGGCACGGTGCAGTCCGCCGCGATGGCCGGCTCCGGCCTGATGATCCCGTCGAAGGCGAAGGACCCGAAGCTGTCCTGGGAGCTGATCACCAAGCTGGCGGACGTGAAGGTCGAGCTCGCCGCGACCAAGGAAGCCGGCATGTCGATGCCGCGGAAGAGCTGGGCGGCCGACCCCGCGGTCACCGCCGACCCGGTGCTCGCCACGATCGCGAAGTCCCTGGCCGTGGTGGCGAAACAGGACATCGCGCTGTCCGCGAGTGGCAAGGCCGCGCAGATCAACGAGCTCTGGAAGAAGGCGTACCAGCAGATGGTCATCCAGCACGCCCCCGTCGGGCAGACGCTGGACGACTTCCGCAAGCAGGCCGAGGGTGCCCTGTGATCCGTCGCCGGCAGGCGCTGACCGCGTGGCTCTTCCTGACGCCGGCAGTGCTGTTCTTCGTCCTGTTGTTCTTCCTCCCGATCGGCAACCAGTTGCTGACCGGCGCGTACGACGCCGATGGCGTCTCGTTCGTCGGGTTCGGCAACTTCACCCGCGCGTTCGGGGATCCCGAGGTGCTGCACTCGTTCGTGATCACGCTCGTGTACGCCGCCGGCACCTTGATCGCCGGTACGGCGGTGGGTCTCGGCCTCGCGGTGATCCTGAACCAGTCGTTACGCGGCCGCACGGTCTTCCGCTCGATCCTGCTGATCCCGTACCTGACGTCGGTCTCGATCATCGGCCTGCTCTGGCGGAACATCCTCGACCCGCAGGTCGGCATCCTCAACCGGTTGCTCGAGGCAATCGGTCTACCGGGCCAGACCTGGCTGAGCACACACCCGCTGGCGACGATCATCGGTATCACGGTGTGGTCGAGCGCCGGGTACACGATGGTGCTGTTCCTCGCCGGTCTGCAAGGCATCCCAGGCCTGTACTACGAGGCCGCGCGGATCGACGGCGCCGGGCCGTGGCGGCGGTTCTTCGCGATCACGCTCCCGCTGCTCGCGCCGACCACGGTGTTCGTCTCGATCATCGGCCTGATCAGCACGCTGCAGCAGTTCGCGCTGCCGTACATCGTGACCGGCGGCGGTCCGGGCAACGCGACCTCGCTCTACGCGCACCGGTTGTTCATCGTGGCGTTCAACGACAACGACTTCGGGTACGCGTCGGCGCTCTCGCTGTTGCTGCTGGTCGTCGTCCTGATCCTGTCCCTCGTGCAGCTGCGGATCGGAGACCGGGCCGATGCGTGAACGACTCTTCCCGGGCGACCGCGTCGCGGCGTACGTCGTCCTGGTGGCACTCGGCCTGGTGACGGTGCTGCCACTGCTCTACATGATCGTGCTCGCGCTGCAGAGTGACGGCGAGGTGCAGTCCGGCGACCCGGTGCTGTGGCCGGAGCACCTGCAGTGGCAGAACTTCACCCGGTTGTTCGACGCGGCCCCGTTCGGGCGGTTCTTCGTGAACAGCTTCGTGATGGCCGGCGCGATCACGGTCTCGCACCTGATCTTCGATCCGCTGGTCGGCTACGTCTTCGCGAAGCTGGACTTCCCCGGCAAGCGGATCGCGTTCGTCGCGGTGCTGTCGACGCTGATGGTGCCGTTCTTCGTCCGGATGCTGCCGATCTACTCGATTTTCGCGAGCCTGGGCTGGATCGACAGTTATCAGGGCCTGATCGTGCCGTTCCTGATGGATGCCTACGGCATCTTCTTGATGCGGCAGTTCATCAAGCCGCTGCCGGACGAGCTGATCGAGGCGGCCCGGGTGGACGGCGCCGGCGAGTTCCGGATCTACACCCGGGTGATCCTGCCGCAGTGCAAGCCGGCGATGGCCGTGCTCGGCCTGTTCACCTTCGTCTTCCAGTGGAACGAGTTCCTCTGGCCGCTGATCGCGACCAGCCGGACCGAGATGCGCACGCTGCCGATCGGGCTGACGCTGTTCAACCAGGAGTACTTCACGCAGTGGAACCTGACCGCGGCCGGCGCGCTGATCCTGTTCATCCCGACTGCCCTCTTCTTCGTGGTGACGCAGAAGTTCCTCGTCGAGGGCATCGCCCTGTCCGGACTGAAATGAGAGCCTTTGATGCGCCCCAACGTGATCGTGTTCTTCACCGACCAGCAGCGCTGGGACACCGTCGGCGCCGCCGGCTGTCCGCTCGGTCTGACACCGAACCTCGACCTGATGGCCCGCCGCGGCACGATGTACGACGCCGCGTGCACCACCAACCCGGTGTGTGCTCCGGCGCGGGCGGCGCTGCAGACCGGGATGTACCCGACCAACGCCGGCGTCTATCGCAACGGCGTACCGCTGCCGACCGACGCACCCACGCTGGGGCGGCTGTTCGGTGACGCGGGCTACCAAACGGCGTACATCGGCAAGTGGCACCTCGGGACCGAGGAGCCCGTGCCGCCCGACGAGCAGGCGGGTTACGACTACTGGCTCGCCTCCAACCTCCTGGAGTTCACCTCTGACGCCTACCGGACGGTGGTGTACGACGGGAGCGGCGAGCCCGTCTTCCTCCCCGGCTACCGTCCGGACGCACTCACCGACGCAGCCATCCGCTACGTCACCCGCGCCTCGGCCGACGACCGTCCGTTCATGCTGTTCATCTCGCTGATCGAACCGCACCACCAGAACGAGCACGACGACTATCCGGCGCCTGACGTCTACCGCGACACCTACACCGGCACCTGGCTCCCACCGGACCTAGCATCACTTCCCGGTACGGCGCACCAGCACGCAGCCGGGTACTACGGCCAGATCAAACGCGTCGACGAGTGTCTGGGCCGTTTGCGCGACGCACTGGCCAGTCTGGACCTCACGGACGACACGCTGCTCCTCTACACGTCCGACCACGGTTCGCACTTCAAGACGCGCAACAGCGAGTACAAACGTTCGCCGCACGACGGATCGGTCCGCGTCCCACTGGTGGTCGAGGGACCGGGGTACGGCGGTGGCTCTCGCGTGACCGGACCGGTCAGCACGGTGGACGTCGTACCGACGCTGCTGGACGCGGCCGGGATCGATCTGCCGGACCACCTCGACGGTGTGCCGCTGCGGGAGTCCGCCCGCGACGCCGTGCTGATCCAGGTGAGTGAGTCCGAGGTCGGCCGGGCGCTGCGCACTCCTCGGTGGAAGTACTACGTGCACGCGCCCGAGGCCGGCGACGTACCGGCGGCTGAGGTCTACACCGAGCGCGCGCTCTACGACCTGGATGCCGATCCGTACGAGCTGGACAACGTCATCGACAGCGCCGGCCACCAGGAGGTCGCGGCTGAGCTCCGGGAGCGGCTGGTCCGGGAGATCGCCACTGTGGAGGGGCAATCCGTGACTGTCACGGCGTACCCGGACGTGCGGGACCGGGGCCGGTTCGCGGAGACCACTGTCCGGCGACGGAACCTGACGGGCCGCCTTCTTGAGTAGGGCATTGGAAACGGCCCCGGGCGGACTGGCGAGTCTCGGTCCGGGGCCGTTCGGCGCCTCTGCGGACTATGACGTGGCCGGGGTGCCGGCCGGTTCCGTCAGGTGCGCGACGAGCTGGTCGACCTGTCCGCGGGCCCGGATCATCGCCAGGTGGTCGATGTAGTCGCGCGACTCGACGATCAGCCCGTCGCGGACCCGGAGGACGAAGATCGCGGGGGTCCGGAACGGCTCACCGGTCGCCAGGATCGTCCCGGCGTACTCGAACTCGGCGACGATCACCTCCGGGTCCGTGGTCTGGTGCACCCGGATGTTGTCCGGCTGGAACTTGACCACCTCGGTGACCTGCGGGCCGACGCCGCCGAAGTGCTCACGGAGCGCGTCCCGGCTGAGCAGCGGGTGGTCGCCATACGGGTTCATCGGGTGCCGGACGTCGGTCTGCTCGGCGTACAGCCCCGGCAGCACCGCGAAGTCCCGGTCGGCGACACCGCGCACGAGCTTGCGGAAGACCTCTTCAGGAGTCATGCGATTCCCCACCTCTGGGTTAAACGGAGTGATGACTATCGAATATATGGAGTCCCGACTTCGTTTACAACTGGTTGGCGGCTTCTGGCGTCTTCTAGGCTGAGTACGACGGAGGGGAGCTGGGGTGCGAGCGGACGCGCGGGACAACCGGGCCCGGATCATGACGGCGGCGGACGACGTGTTCGGGCGGTCGCCGACGGCGTCCACCGACGACGTGGCGCGGCTGGCGGGGGTCGGGATCGCGACGGTGTTCCGGCACTTCCCGACCAAGACCGACCTGCTGGAAGCGGTCCTGACGCTGCGGCTGGAGCGGCTGCGTGACCGCGCGCTGGAGCTGACCGGCGGTCCCGACCCGGGGGCGGCGTTCTACGAGTTCTTCACCCAGGTGGTGTCGGAGTCCGCGTCGAAGCTGGCGATCGGCGAGGCGCTGACCGCGGCGGGCGTGGCGGCCGGCGAGAACGCCCGCGAGGCGGGACGCGGCATGCGGGAGGCGATCGCCGGGCTGCTGGCCGCGGCACAACAGGCCGGTGCGGTCCGGGCGGACGCGCGGATGCCCGAGGTGTACGCGCTGCTGATCGGCGCGTCCCGCGGCGCGACCGCGGCCAACCTGGAGCCGGAGCCGCGCGACCGGATGCTCGCCCTGATCTACGACGGACTGAAGCCGCGCGCGTGAAACGGCGCCTCACGATCGCCGTCCTGGTCGTCGTGCTGCTCGTGGTGGCCCCGGTCGCGACCTTCGCGGTCTCGCTGCGTCTGCAGTACGCCGGTGATCCGCCCGCGGCCGCCAAGACGCGGAACCAGGACGCGCTGTGGCTCGGCCATGCGTGGGTCGACGGCCGGAAGACGCCGGCCGACGTCACCGCACTCGCCCGGCAGCTGCAGGGCACCGGCATCCGCGACCTGTACGTCCACACCGGCCCGCTGGAACACGACGGGTCGTTGCCACTGGCAAAGGTATCGCCGAAGGCCAAGTGGTTCGTCGACACGGTCCACGCCGCCGCTCCCGCGGTCCGGGTGCAGGCCTGGCTCGGGGACGTCGTACAGCCCGGCAAGGATCCCGGGATGGACCTCGATGACGCCGAGGTCCGGCAGCGGGTGGTGGCCTCGGCGGCCGCCGTACTGCAGCAGGGCTTCCAGGGCATCCACTACGACTTCGAACCGGTCAAGTCGGGCTCCAAGGGCTATCTGGCGGTCCTCGACGAGACACGGGCCCTGGGTACGACGTTGTCGGTGGCGTCGGCGCAGATCGACCCGCTCTGGTACCTGCACCTCGTCCCAGTCGAGAAGTGGTGGTCACAGGACTACTTCCGCCAGGTCGCCGAACGCGTCAACCAGATCGCGATCATGTCCTACGACACCGCCATGCCCCTGGAGTCCTTGTACGGCGGGTACGTCGCGAAGCAGACCAAGCTCGCGCTGGAGGTCACTCCCCCGACGACGGACCTGCTCATGGGACTCCCGGCGTACTGGGAGAACAACGCGGCGCACTGGGGCAACGCCGAGACCGTCAGCGCGGCAGTCCGCGGCGCACGGCTCGGCCTCGGCGACTCCAACCGCCAGAACTTCGGTCTGGCCCTGTACGTCGACTTCGCCGCGACCCAGGAGCACTGGACGGCGTACCGCGACGGCTGGTGCGTAGCACCCTAGAAGCCCGGCATCACATGGTTCGGTTCGAAGCCGTTTGGGTGGTTCACCTCAGAAATGGTCCGTTCCCACGCCGCATACCAACTGCACAGGGACAACATCAGGGGTGAACCGCTCGAATGCCTGGTCAGCGAGCCCGTTCCACGCGACCTTCGTCCCAGACCGGCTCGTCAGGCTCGTAGACCGAGCCGTCGGAGCCGAAGACCAGGAAACGGTCGAAGCCGCGGGCGAACCAGCGGTCATGGGTCACCGCGAGCACAGTGCCGTCGAACGAGTCGAGCCCCTCCTCCAGCGCCTCCGCCGACTCGACGTCGAGGTTGTCAGTGGGCTCGTCGAGGAGTAGCAGGGTCGCACCGGACAGCTCCAGGAGGAGGATCTGGAAACGGGCCTGCTGACCACCGGACAGGCTGTCGAACGTCTGCTCGGCCGCGTGGGCCAGCTCGTAGCGGTCCAGCTTCCGCGACGCCAGCTCACGCCCCATGCCCTCACGGTGGTCGTCACCGCGGTGCAGGATCTCCAGCAGCGTCCGGCCGACCAGCTCCGGGTGCTCATGTGTCTGCGCGAACCAGCCGGGACGTACCCGAGCACCGAGCTTCACGTTGCCGGTGTGCGCGACCGGCGCGATCTGGACGTCACCGACCGGCTGGTGCTCGATGTCCGGGTCCGAGCCGCCGTTCGCGAGCAGCCGCAGGAAGTGCGACTTCCCGGACCCGTTGGACCCCAGCACGGCGACGCGTTCGCCGTACCAGACCTCCAGGTCGAAGGGCTTCATCAGGCCGGTCAGCTCGAGCTCCGTGCAGACGACGGCCCGCTTGCCCGTGCGACCGCCGGTCAGGCGCATCTTGACCTTCTGCTCGCGCGGGATCGCCTGCGGCGGCCCAGCCTCCTCGAACTTGCGCAGCCGGGTCTGCGCGGCCCGGTACCGCGACGCCATGTCGGAGTTGTACGCCGCCTTCTGCTTGTACATCAGCATCTGGGCCCGGAGCTTCGCGTGCTCCTCGTCCCAGCGTTTGCGCAGCTCCTCGAACCGCTCGAACCGGTCCCGCCGTGCCTCGTGGTACGTCTGGAAACCGCCGCCGTGCGTCCACGCGGTGTTCCCGGCCGCCCCCAGCTCGACAGTGACGATCCGGGTCGCCGTGTTGGCCAGCAACTCCCGGTCGTGACTGATGTACAGCACGGTCTTGTCGGTACTGCGCAACTGCTCCTCGAGCCAGCGCTTCCCCGGCACGTCCAGGTAGTTGTCCGGCTCGTCCAGCATCAGCACCTCGTCCGGTCCGCGCAGCAGCGCCTCCAGCACCAGACGCTTCTGCTCACCACCGGACAGCGTCTTCACCTCACGCCAGCGACAGCGGTCGAACGGTACGCCGAGCGCGGCCGTCGTACAGACGTCCCAGAGCACCTCGGCGTCGTACCCACCGACCTCGCCCCAGTCCGCGACCGCCTGGGCGTACTTCAGCTGGGTCTTCTCGTCGTCGGCCTCCATCATCGCCAGCTCGGCCTTGTCGAGCTTCGCCGCGGCCTGCTGGATCGCCTCCGGCGCCACACCCAGCAACAGGTCACGCACAGTCGACGAGTCCCGCACGGAGCCGACGAACTGCCGCATCACGCCGAGCCCGCCGGACCGCGAGATGCTCCCGCTGTGCGCCTTCAGGTCGCCCGCGATGATCCTGGTCAGCGTCGTCTTGCCGGACCCGTTCGCCCCCACGAGCGCGACCTTCGCCCCGTCACCGACCCGGAACGTCACGTCGTCCAGCAACACCCGCCCGTCCGGCAACTCGAACCCGACACCGGCGACATCCACGTGACCCATCCCCCCAGTCTGACAACACTCCCCGAACCGGGCGAACCGTTATCGTCAACGGGTGCTGGTCAGCCTGTGTGGAAAGGTGCAGATGGACGCGTACCGCGAGGCCCAGCGGCTGTACGCCGAGGCGATGCTGTCGAAGGCGTCGGGTCAGGCTCGGATCGCCGAACTGGAGCAGACACTGCAGTGGATCGGTGAGCTGGTCCCGCAGGCCGCGCCGCAGCACCACCACGCTGTCCTGCTGCTGAACAGCTCGATCGTCGAACTGATCGCACTGGAGTCGGACAAGCGATGACCGCGTACGTCGAGCGCGGGCCCAAGATCCCGCCTGGCACCTGGGAGTTCGACTGGGTGTCGTCAGTGGTCGCCGAGGTCGCGGCGTACGCCGAACGGCCGTCGCACTGGAACGGCGAGCTTTACGAGCAGACCGGTCCGGCCGCCGGGAGGTACCACCGCGACGGCGGTCTGACGATCAGCCGGGCCCACGTGCTCGAGCCCGCGCGCCCGGCGTACACATCGGGGCACTCGCTCACCAGCGACGAGGCGTTCGCCGCGGCGGGTGCGACTCAGCTGATGGTCTTCCAGGCTCGGCTCTCGTTGTCCGAGTTCGGTGACGACGGCGAGCCAGGAGCAACCGCACTGAGCTCTCTGGAGGACCAGGTCCTCGAGTTGGCGTTCGCCGAGCGGTTCACCCAGCGCTATGCCGGCTGGGTCGCCGAGAAGCTGACCGATCAGGCCCTGCCAATGCACAGTGGCGCTCCGGCGTACCCGGCGTACACGACCGCCACAGAGCAGTTCCTGCGCCCGCTCAGCGCAACCACCGGGATCGCGCCTGGGCAGCTCCGCGACCTGGTCGAGCGCACCGAGCGAACGCAGCGCTTCGCCGTGATCGCCGATCGCGTCCTCGATCACCACCTGGGTGGTCTGGTGCCCGACGCGCACCGGTCAGAGTTGCGCCAGTACCTGTCCGCGCCGCTACGGCGCAGGCTGCGGGATCTGGCGACCGACGAGCACCGCCGACTCGTCGAGCCGGGCTGGGAACTGATCTGGGGCAGCCAGTCGGCCGAGTTCGACGGGAATCTCCACGCCGTCACAACCCACTACACGTCGTGGAGCGCGGCCCACCCGGGTGAACAGCCACCGGCCCTGCCGAACCGGGTCCTTGCCCGCGAGGAGGACGACCAGCGCGGCGAATGGTCCAGTGGTACACGTGACCTGGGGACCGCCGAGTTGCAGAAGTTCCTGGGGTCGTACACCGGAGCGAGTCCGCACACCCGACGCCGCGACGGCATCCACCCGGACAACGTCGTTCGGTTCCGAAGCCCCGAGGTCGAGTGAGCTACCAGCCCTTCAGCGCGTCCAGGTAGGTACCGCCGGACGGGCGGACAGAGCCGGTCATGAACAGCTTCAGCGGTGCGGCGAACAGACCGTACGTGTGGGTGCCGGTGAAGAAGCCGGCGTCCGCGCAGCCGTCGTACTCGACCCAGATCTCCCGTACGCCGTCTGCGGTGTCGAAGCGGAGCACGATGGCCTCCGAGGGCTTCGCGGTCGGCGGTGCGCACTTGAAGACCGGCAGTGCCGAGTTCCGCTCCGGGAGCACCTTGATCTCATCGACGATCTGCCGGGCCACGGAGGCGTCGTACGACTCCTGGCCGAGCAGACCGGTGCCCCCTTCGGCGAAGCCGTAGCGGCACGCGCGCAGGCCTGTCACCGGCGTGTTCAGGTCGAGTCCGGTGCCGGCCGGCAGTTCGTGTGGCCCGCTGGCCTTGAGGATCGGGTGGTCGACCGGGCAGCCCTGCTGCGCGGCCTTCGGCGATGCGAGGCCCTGCGTGGATCGATGAGGAGCCGCTACGCCTTCGCCCTGACCGGCGGAGTCGCTTTTGCCCGTCGCGACCGGTGACTCACCACCCAGCAAGCCCCAGACCCCGCCGACCGCCGCAGCGACCAGCACAGCCCCCGCAGCCATTGACCACGCTTGCCGGCGCCGGTGGACCCGACGGCGCGCCTCGCTGGCCAGTCCGGTCTTCTGTAGGCCGGTCTGGGTGTCGGCCTGGCTGTGCAGGGCGGACGTGAGCTTGGGGCCGAGCTCCTGCTCAGGGTCGTGCTCAGGCATCCTCGGCTCCTTCCGTGCTCAGTGTGGTCTTCAGTGCGGCCAGTGCGCGGTGTACGTGCGACCGGGCGGTCGCCTCCGCGCAATGCAGTAGCTGGGCGATTTCGGCGTACGAGAGCTCCTCGTAGAAGCGCAGCACGACGGCTGCTCGTTGCTTGTCCGGGAGGGTCGCGCAGAGTGCCCAGATCGCGTCCGCCTCGGCGCGGGCCGCTGCACCGTCCGGCGCGGCATTGGCGGTACGCACCGGGTCGTCCACCGGCGCCTCCCGCCGGCGAAACCTGCGCCACCAGGAGATGTGCGCGTTCACCACCATCCGTTTCACGTACGCCTCCGGGTCGTCCGCACGGCTCACCCGCGACCACCGCGCACACGCCGTCGTCAGAGCATCCTGTACGGCGTCCTCCGCGAGGTTGGCGTCCCCGGTCAGGACGTAGGCGAACCGCAACAGGGCATCGGCCTTCTCGGTCACCCAGACCTCGAAGTCCACCTGCCCCGACCGTGCCTCCGCTGCCGCCAAGGCTGCCTCCATAACCCTCAGGACGTTCGCCGGATCCGATCCGTTGCAGCCGATCGGAACGCCCGGCCAATTATGGGTGACCGACGGTTGACCCTCCGACCGACGCGTGAGCCATCGAGCTCGACTGCATCCTCGGATCAAGGGCCGCACCACCGCGTTCGCGGGCGTCGGCGAGTTCCGGGACGAGATCCGCCGAGGTCAGCGAGCCAATCGGCTGTTGTCTCCGCCACTGCGATCGTTCCGCGCGGTGCCCTGCGCTTGCTGGGGTCGCTGCCCACCGTCCTGCGGTGAGTGCGCCTCGGCCTCGGGCGCAGAGATCCCGGCAGCCGGGCTCTGCTCAGACTGCAACCGCACAGCAAACGACTGCCAGTCATGCCCCTGCTGACCTTGCTGCCCGGCCCGCTGAGCCCCCACCTGCGACTGAGGTTGCTGCGGCTGCTGACCCACCGGCTGCGCCGGCGCCTGCTGCTGCCACGGCTGCGCCACATGCTGCCCATGCGGAGCCTGCTGCGGCCGCGCCGGCACCTGCTGCACCGGCCGAGGCAGCGGCTGAGTCGGCGCCTCCGCCGACTGCTGCGGCTGAGGTTGCTGCGGCTGCTGACCCACCGGGTGAGCCGGCGCCTGCTGCTGCCACGGCTGCGCCACATGCTGCCCATGCGGAGCCTGCAGCGGCCGCGCCGGCACCTGCGGCTGCGGATGCTGGGGTTGTTGCTGGGTGGTTTGGGCTCTCTCGGCGGCTGCGCGCATCGCCGTGAGGCGTTGGTGTTCAGCGAGCTTGGGGCCGGCGAGCTCCCGGAGCCGGCCCAGCAACCGCTGCCCCTCGGCGGACGCCATCAGCGGCATCGCCTTGAAATGGTCCTTCACCGGCCGCCGGGCCAGCGCCGCCAGCTTGTTGTAGCCCCGGACGAAGTGGTTGACCTCCCGGTCGGTCCACGGCCGGTTGCGCTCGTTCTGGATCGCCCAGCGAGTCGACCCGGGCTGGTGCCTCCAGACCCCGTTCTTCCGCTCGTTCGTGAACACCGGCTCGGCCTCGCCCCGCCGGTACACGTGCACCGCATCGGCAGCACCCTGCGTCTCGATCGCATCCGCCGCACCGAGCATGTTCTGGTAGAACATGTCGTGGTTGTCCGAGCCGATCCAGCGCCCGTAGCCGACTTCCTGGCGCCCGTCGTTGAACCGCTCCATGATCCCGAGCTGGCTCTGCGCCTCGTGCACCGCCGCGAACGCGACCTCGACGCGGTACCCCCGCTCCTGGAACTGCCGCATCAGGTCGACGTCGCCCTGCCCACCGATCGGGTACGGGACGACGACGTCCATCCGCCGGTTCTGCACCTCCTGCAACGCCCACGCCCGCCACGTCCCCGCGTCGGTCCCGTACACCCCCGAGGCGGAGTAGTCGTCCTCCAGCACCCCGCTCGCATAACCGGGATGCTTCTCGAGCAGCTCGTCGTGATCGACGACGTAGGCGTTCTTCATGCCGAGGCGGTCCATCGCCGCCGCCTGCATGGTGGTCTTGCCCGCGCCGGGCTGTCCCACGATGAACAGCACGGTGGGCTGCCGTCGCCACGGCGGCCGGCCGCGACCGTGCGCGGCGATCCCCGGCCGGATCCGCCGGAGGTAGTGACCTTCGAGCTTCTCCTTGGGCAGGACGTTGCGCGGTGCGGCTGCCTCGCTCATTGCCGGCCGGCGCGGACCTGGGCCAGCAACTCCGGGAACTCGGCGTTGATCCGCGCGATCTCGGCCCCGTCGTCCGGGGACAGGCTCCGCCGCAGCTCCTCGTACTCCGCGGACAGCGCCGCCAGCCGGTCGGCCTCGGCATGCTCACCATCACTGTCGGCGGCACCGATCCGAGCGCTGTACGCCGCGATCACGGCACCGATCCGGTTCCGGGCAGCCTCGTACGCGCGCTCGTCGTCGAACGACCAGCGCGGGTTCGGCTCCGTGTTCCCGGTTTCCGTCATCAGCTGGACCATACCTCGCGGACGCATGCCAAGGGCAAGCTATTCCGGCCGTGCGCGCAGCACCCGGAAGCCCTTGGCGCTGGCGACCCGTTCGCAGGGGTAGCCCTGCTCGGTCATCCAGCGTTGCAGGGAGTCGCCGCCCAGGTTCTTGCCCACGACGAACCACGCCACGCCGTCCGGAGCGAGGCGATCCAGCCAGCGCAGCAGCATCTTGTGCAGCTCCGGCTTGCCGATGTGGATGGCCGGGTTCGACCAGATCGCGTCGAACCGCAGATCGTCGGGTACGTCGTCCGGCAGCGCCGGGTGCACGCGATCCGCAACGCCTGCCGCCTTGGCGTTCTCGGCAGTCAGCTCCAGCGCCCGCGTGTTCACGTCGACCGCCCAGACGGTCGCCTCCGGTGCCTCGACCGCCAGCGCGCAGGCGATCGGGCCGTAGCCGGTCCCCAGGTCGAGAAAGGTTCCGGGGCCCTCGGGCGGGTCGATCGAGCGCAGGAACACCGCCGTACCGATGTCGAGTCGGTCCCGGGAGAAGACGCCGGTCGCCGTGGTGAACGTGTAGTCGCGTCCCCAGATACGCGCCTCCACGGTACGGCGTACGTCCGCAGAGCCGGGCTCCGCGGAGAAGTAGTGGTCAGCCACGCTGGTGCACCTCTCCCCTGACCTGACGGGCCTGCAACGCCCGCGCGGCCAGCTCGTCGTCGGCGGGGTACCGCACTTCTTCCAGTGTGAGACCGTGCGCCGGCAGGACCGACACCGCCGAGTGCCGCACCTTTCCCGCCAGTACGGCGGCGGGCCACTCGACCTCCCGGCGTCCGTCGCCCACTGGGATCATCGACCCCACCAGCGCCCGCACCATCGAGTGACAGAAGGCATCTGCGATCACAGTGCCCTCCAACCGCCCGACACCCGTCCGCTGCCAGGAGAAGTCCAGCAGCGCCCGCACCGTGCTGGCGCCTTCCCGCTTCTTACAGAACGCCGCGAAATCGTGCTCACCGAGCAGTCCGGCGGCTGCGGCGTTCATCCGCTCCACATCCATCGGCCGGCCGACGCGGAGCACATGTCCGCGCGTCAGCGGGTCCCAGCCGGCGGGGTCGTCGCACAGCCGGTACACGTACCGGCGGGCCAGCGCTGAGAACCGGGCGTCAAAACCGTCTGGGGCCGCCGTCACAGCCGTGACAGCCACATCCTCGGGCAGTACTCCGTTCAGCCCTCTGAGGAGCCTCAGCGGGTCCACAGCGCCTTCCAGGTCAACGTGAGTGACCTGCCCGCGGGCGTGCACCCCCGTGTCGGTCCGACCGGCACAAGTGACGGTCACGGGCTCCGAGAGCCGCAGTACGACCCGCACTGCCTCTTCCAGGACGCCCTGCACGGTGCGGAGACCGTCCTGACGGGCCCAGCCGTGAAAGGCCGCCCCGTCGTACCTGAGATCAATCCGCCAACGCACACGGCAATCTAACGCAGGACCGCGATGGCCCTCGCCGTGACTACGGTGCTGACGGTCGGGAATCACGGGCGACGTGGCGAGCAAGGAGATCGGGTGGATCAATCCGAGGTGTACGTTCCGCGACCTGGTGACGTCATCGAGATCCGGCCGGACGCCGACTACTGGCGCCTCGGGTACGACGACCAGCAGCCCGAGGCGTGGGAGCGGACCTTCCCGTACCAGACCGGCGACCACGTCCGGCTGATGTGGACGGGCGTTCAGGGTGCGGATCCGTTCGACCAGTTCCCGGTCGGCAAGCGGCTGGCGATGGAGCGCTACGTCGACGGCCAGGTCGAGGAGTTCCGCCTGCTGCGCGACGAATCCGGCGAGGTCCGGGTGGAGCCGCTCGTTCCGGACCCGTACCCGCCCGGCCTCAGCGGAGCGGAACCGTTCCGGCTGCGCGCCGGTGACCGGGTGACCAACGACCTGGGCAGCTTCGCGTTCCACGGCTGGGACACCGCCGGTGCCGAGCGCTGGATGACGGAATTCGAGGGCGGCGTCCAGACCGACGCCCCGAACGCACCGTTCCGGGCCGGCGAGCCGGCCACCGTGGTTCGGCGCTCCGGCGACGACCGGCTCGAGTTCACCGTGACCAAGGCCGACGACGGCCTCGTCCTCGTCCCCGGCGTCGAGCAGCCGGCGTTCGACCTCTCGAAGGGCGGCGGCCCGACGAGGACGGATCGAGACATCGCTGTCCAGGAGCGGTCGTACGAGGCTCGTACCCGGAGCGCCGCCGCCCGCCTACCGTCGGCGCACTCGCGGCTGGACGGTCCTTCGGGATCCCGCTGACGAACGCGACGAGGCCCCCGCACCGTGTGGTGCGGGGGCCTCGTGCGGAGAAGGGACTACTTCTCGTCGTCGTCCGAACCGCCGGCCTTCGCGAAGCCCGCGGCCTCGGCGTCGGCCTCGGTCTTGAACCAGACCTCGGCGACCGTCTGGTCGTACCACGGGGACTCGGTGGTGTGGTACTTCATCGAGTCCTCGTTGCCCTTGATCGAGAAGCCCTCCGGCGCGGAGCCGTCGGCGTTCGGGGCGGCGGAGTTCTCGAACTTGCCGGCCACGACGTCCTGGACCGGCGCGTCCTCGACCTTGTCCTCGACCTTGGTCTCGGCCGCGGCAGCCTTCTTCGCCGGAGCCTTCTTGGCGGCGGTCTTCTGCGCCTTCGGCGAGTCGGCCAGCGCCTCGACCAGCTCGATCTTCACCATCGGGGCGTTGTCGCCCTTACGCGGGCCGAGCTTGGTGATCCGGGTGTAGCCACCCGGACGGTCGGCGTACCGCTCGCCGATCTCGGTGAAGAGCACGTGCACGACGCTCTTGTCCTTGATCCGCTTCATCACCTGGCGGCGCGAGTTCAGGTCACCACGCTTCGCCTTGGTGATCATCTGCTCCGCCAGCGGCTGCAGGCGCTTGGCCTTGGCCGCGGTGGTGGTGATCGCGCCGTGCTCGAACAGCGACGTCGCGAGGTTGCTGAGGATCAGCTTCTCGTGCGCCGGGCTGCCGCCCAGGCGAGCACCCTTGGTGGGGGTTGGCATCTCATAACTCCAGGAATCTAAGGCCCGTCGGGCCGAAGGGATGTAGGGCCCGACGGGCCTTGGTCAGCTCAGTACAAGCTCAGTACTGCTCGGTCTCGGCGAAGCTCTCGTCCTCGTCGTCCGCCTCGTTGCCGTAGGCACCGGACGCGGCGCGGAGGTCGAACCCGGGCGGGGAGTCCTTCAGCGACAGGCCCATCTCGGCCAGCTTCAGCTTGACCTCGTCGATGGACTTGGAACCGAAGTTCCGGATGTCCAGCAGGTCCTGCTCGCTGCGCGAGATCAGCTCACCCACGGTGTGGATGCCCTCGCGCTTCAGGCAGTTGTACGACCGGACGGTCAGCTGCAGGTCCTCGACCGGCAGCGCCAGGTCGGCGGCCATCTGCTCGTCCACCGGCGACGGGCCGATGTCGATGCCCTCGGCCTCGACGTTCAGCTCGCGGGCCAGACCGAACAGCTCGACCAGGGTCTTACCGGCCGACGCGACCGCGTCGCGGGGCAGCATCGACGGCTTGGTCTCGACGTCCACGACCAGACGGTCGAAGTCGGTGCGCTGCTCGACACGGGTGGCCTCGACCTTGTAGGTGACCTTGAGGACCGGCGAGTAGATCGAGTCGACCGGCATCCGGCCGATCTCGGCGTCGGCGGATTTGTTCTGGACCGCGGAGACGTAGCCACGACCGCGCTCGACGACCAGCTCCATCTCGAGCCGGCCCTTCTCGTTCAGGGTGGCGATCTTCAGGTCCGGGTTGTGCACCTCGACACCGGCCGGCGGCGCGATGTCGGCGGCGGTGACGTCACCGGGGCCCTGCTTGCGCAGGTACATGGTGACCGGCTCGTCGTGCTCGGAGGAGACGACCAGGTCCTTCAGGTTCAGGATCAGCTGGGTGGCGTCTTCCTTGACCCCGGCGACGGTCGAGAACTCGTGCAGGACACCGTCGATCTTGATGCTGGTGACGGCCGCGCCCGGGATGGACGACAGCAGGGTCCGGCGGATGGAGTTCCCGAGGGTGTAGCCGAAGCCCGGCTCCAGCGGCTCGATGACGAACCGTGAGCGGTACTCGCCGACGACCTCTTCGGTCAGGGTGGGGCGCTGTGCGATAAGCAACTTCGTGTTCCTTCTCTGTCGCGACGACCACTATTTGAGGTCGCGATGGTGAAGAACGCACCGAACCGGCCGGCGGTCCGAGGACCACCGGCCGGTACCGGGTCAGTTCTTCGAGTAGAGCTCGACGATCAGGTGCTCGGCGACCTGGGTGTCGATCTGCTGCCGGGTGGGCAGCTGGTGGACGACGATCCGCAGACGCTCCGGCATCACCTCGAGCCACGCGGGGACGACGCGCTCGGCGTGCGTCTCGCGGGCGATGATGAACGGCGTCGTCTCGGCCGACTTCTGCTTGACATCGATGATGTCGTGCGCGGCGACCCGGTACGACGGGATGTTCACCTTCACGCCGTTCACGGTGAAGTGACCGTGGACGACGAGCTGGCGGGCCTGGCGGCGGGTACGGGCGAGACCGGAGCGGTACACCACGTTGTCCAGCCGGGACTCCAGGATCTGCAGCAGGTTGTCACCGGTCTTACCGGAGCGCCGCGAGGCCTCCTCGTAGTACCGGCGGAACTGCTTCTCGAGAACGCCGTACGAGTAACGCGCCTTCTGCTTCTCGCGCAGCTGGAGCAGGTACTCGCTCTCCTTCGGGCGGCCGCGGCCGTGCATACCCGGCGGGTACGGACGACGCTCGAACGCCTTGTCGCCACCGACGAGGTCGACCCCGAGACGGCGCGACTTCTTGGTCATAGGTCCGGTGTAACGGGCCATGGTTCGCTACCTTCCTCTCTCTGGGGTCAGACCCGGCGCCGCTTCGGCGGGCGGCAACCGTTGTGGGCGACTGGGGTGACGTCCTGGATGGTGCCGACCTCGAGGCCGACCGCACCCAGCGAACGGATCGCGGTCTCACGGCCGGAGCCGGGACCCTTGACGAACACGTCGATCTTGCGCATGCCGTGCTCCATCGCCCGGCGCCCGGCGGCCTCGGCGGCCATCTGCGCGGCGAACGGGGTCGACTTGCGCGAACCCTTGAAGCCGACGGTGCCCGCGGAGGCCCACGAGATGACCGCGCCGGTCGGGTCGGTGATCGTCACGATCGTGTTGTTGAACGTGCTCTTGATGTGCGCGTGGCCGGCGGCCACGTTCTTCTTCTCCTTGCGGCGCACCTTCTTCGCGCCGGCCGCACTGCGGCTCTTGGGAGGCATAAGTCAGTTGCTCCTGGGTTCGACGGTCATCCGGGTCACTTCTTCTTCTTGCCGGCGATCGCCTTACGACGACCCTTACGGCTGCGGGCGTTGGTGCGGGTGCGCTGACCGCGCACCGGCAGTCCGCTGCGGTGCCGGCGACCCTGGTACGACCCGATCTCGATCTTGCGGCGGATGTCCGCGGTCACCTCGCGACGGAGGTCACCTTCGATCTTGTAGTTGCCTTCGATCCAGTCCCGGAGCTTGACCAGCTCGTCGTCGCCCAGCTCGTGGACGCGCTTGTCCGGGGAGACCCCGGTGTTCTTCAGCGTCTCGACCGCGCGCGTGCGGCCGACACCGAAGATGTAGGTCAGAGCGACCTCGATGCGCTTGTCGCGCGGCAGGTCGACTCCTACGAGGCGTGCCATGTGGCGGTGTTCCTTTCGTCAGCAGAGGTGTGGTGGCGCGCCGCGTCCTTGCCCGCCTCGGTGAGTTGTTCGTTCACCGGCAAGGCCCCGGCCTCTGTTCCGGGGGCGACATCCAGCGTCGTGCTGTGCTGGACGAGCGTGCGCGCTGTGGTGCGAAAGTGCCGTGTTCCTGCGTGAGGCTGGTCAGCCCTGCCGCTGCTTGTGCCGCGGGTTCTCGCAGATCACCATGACCCGGCCGTGCCGGCGGATCACCTTGCACTTGTCGCAGATCTTCTTGACGCTCGGGTTGACCTTCATCGAGCTACTTTCTTCGACAGGTGTTGGTGGTGTTACTTGTACCGATAGACGATGCGACCCCGGGTGAGGTCGTACGGCGACAGCTCCACGACGACCCGGTCCTCGGGGAGGATCCGGATGTAGTGCTGCCTCATCTTGCCGCTGATGTGCGCGAGCACCTTGTGCCCGTTGGACAGCTCAACACGGAACATCGCGTTCGGCAGGGCCTCGACGATGGTGCCCTCGAGTTCGATTACTCCCTCTTTTTTGGGCATGTCCTCGCACTTCTGTAGACGTGACTGGCTATGGCTACAAAGAGCCAAGGAAAAAGTGTACGCCACGCACGCCGAGGAGCCCAATTGAGCCCTCAGCGGGTACTCTCCAGCTCCTCCAGATGCTCCGCACCCCAGGTATCCAGTGGCATCAACGTCACATTGAGTGACTCTCCGAGTCCGGCGAGTGAGTCATCGATCCCATCGGTCCGTGCTGCTGCTCAGGACTCCTGCTCGGTAGCCGCCCATTGCTCGCCGGCGCGCCAGACCTGCTCGGGCATCAGGTCGAGCAGGTCGCAGGCCGCATCCAGTTGCGCCAGGGCGGTGGTCGCGTCGCGGTACGCCGGGAGGATCGCGACGAACCGCCGCCCCTCGCAGCTGAAACCGAACGCCGGCACCTCGGCCAGCGCCTCGACCGCCCGCGGATGCAGCACCGCCAGCGCATGCTCCTCGTGCCCGTTGAACAGCTGGTACTGCGTCGGCAGTCCGTCGACCGTCAGCTTCAACGGCAGGAAGCTCGCCGCCGCCACCGGTGCCAGTCCCGCGGGCAGCACCTGCAGCGGCGGCAGGGGTCGTTCCACGTGCAAGTCCAGGAAGTCGAAGCCGAGCAGCCGGCGCCGTACCTTGTGCTGGAATCGACCGGTCCGGAATTCCCGCCCCCGGTGCCGTCCGGACGTCACGTCCAGCACCTCGGCATCAGGGTCTGCGTCGAACGGTGGGAACGGCCAACGATCCAGCAGTTCGTCACCGGACGCGCTGATCCGCCAGCCGAGCTGACCGGCCGCATCCACCCAGGACCGCCGGCGGCGCGAGTCACCGATCCGCAGCGCCACCGTGAACCCGACCAGCACCAGGAACCAGGCCAGCACCATCCAGCCCACCCAGCGTGGCTCCAGCAGCAGCCCCACGACAGCCAGCGGTACGGCGACCGCGAACCAGATCACGTAGACGATCGCGGACCCCTGGTGGAACTGCCACGCCAGGTCCGGCCGCAGCCGTGGGCCCGTCAGGCGGCGGCTGACCGGAGCCGCCGTCAACGGCGCCTGCCGAGACCGCCGAGGGCGATGATCGCCCACGGGATCAGCAGCCACACCGGCCAGAAGTGCGGCCAGTGCCCGCCGTTGCCCAGCCCGATCACGAACCAGATCACCACGTTGATCATCACGACGCCGGTGAAGCCGCCAATGGCGCCGCGGCCGTGGTGCGGGTGGTTGTCCTTCTTCCGCTCCGGGAAGCTGCCCGGCTCCGGCGCGGGCTTGGTGTCCTTGACCACCTCGGGCGTCTGGTACGTCCGCACCGGCGGCAGGTCACGCACCAGCGGCTCGAGCTCGCCGTACGTCTGCACGGTGTAGAGCTGGTCGAGGCGGGAGGAGAACTCGGGCTGGTCCAGCCGTCCGTCCGCGTACGCATCCCGCAGCCGGCCGGCGATCTTGTCCCGGTCGGCTTCGGTGAATCGCTGGTGCGGCTGGTACTGAGGCATGGCTCAAGTGTGCCTCAGCTCCGGTTCCCCCGGCGTCCCCCGACGGGTGGACCCGCGAGTCCGCCGATCGGCCGGTCCTCAGTCCGCGAGAGCGCCGATCTTGATGCCGAGCTCGCCCAGCTTGGCCTCGCCGCCGTCGATCGCGGTCAGCACCCACGGTCCTTGCGGAGTGAGCGTGAACGTGTGCTCGGTGTGAGCGGCCGACCGGCCGTCGTCGGTGACGACCGTCCAGTCGTCCTCGAGCGTGTGGTTGTCCTGCTTGCCGAGGGTCAGCATCGGCTCGACGGCCAGCGCCATCCCCTCGACCAGCTTCGGCCCACGGCCGGCGCGGCCGAAGTTCGGCACGTTCGGCGGCTGGTGCATCGCCGAACCGATCCCGTGCCCGACGAAGTCCTCGACGATCCCGTACGACGAGTTCGCCCGGACATGTGCCTCGATCGCGGCCGAGATGTCGGACAGCCGCCCGCCGAGCCGCGCGGCGCCGAAGCCGCGCCACATCGACTCCTCGCAGATCCGGGCCAGCTCGAGCAGCTCGTCGTCGACCTCGCCGACGCCGACGGTGATCGCGGCGTCGCCGTGCCAGCCGTCCACGATCGCACCACAGTCGATCGAGATCAGGTCACCCTCGGCCAGCTCCCGGCCGCCCGGGATGCCGTGCACGATCTCGTCGTTCACCGAGGCGCAGATCGACCCGGTGAAGCCGTGGTAGCCCTTGAACGACGGGGTGGCGCCGGAGGACCGGATGTTGTCCTCCGCGATCGCGTCCAGCTCGCCCGTCGTGATTCCGGCCCGGACATGCCCGCGGAGCAGTTCCAGCGTGCGGCCGACCACCAGGCCGGCCTTGCGCATCGCCAGAATCTGCTCGCGGGTCTTGATCTCGATACCGCGGTCTCTAAACATCGGCGTACATCACTTGCTGTCTTTACTCCGTGACGGACTTGAGGGCGCTGAGCACGCGCTCGCTGACCTCGTCGATCTCGCCGACGCCGTCCACCTCGACCAGCAGGCCGCGGTCGGCGTACACCTGCAGCAGCGGCTTGGTCTCGGCGGCGTACACGTCCTGCCGGTGCCGGACGACCTCTTCGGAGTCGTCCGAGCGGCCCTCGATGTGCGCCCGCTTGGTCATCCGCTCGACCAGCACATCGATGTCCGCGACCAGTGCGACGACGGCGTCCAGCTTGTGGCCGTGCTCGGCGAGGATGTCGTCCAGCGTGCCGACCTGGGCCAGCGTCCGCGGGTAGCCGTCGAGCAGGAAGCCCTCGCCGGCGTCGGCCTCGGACAGCCGGTCACGCACCATCGCGTTGGTGACCTCGTCCGGGACGTAGTCGCCGGCGTCCATGTACCGCTTGGCCTCGACGCCCAGCGGTGTCTCGTCCTTCACGTTCGCACGGAAGATGTCGCCGGTGGACACGGCCGGGATCTTCAGGCGTTCCGCAAGCACCTTTGCCTGCGTCCCCTTGCCCGCCCCGGGCGGACCCATCAGCAACAGTCTCATCAGCGCAAGAACCCTTCGTAGTTACGCTGCTGCAGCTGCGACTCGATCTGCTTCACCGTGTCCAGTCCGACGCCGACCATGATCAGGATCGACGTACCACCGAAGGGGAAGTTCTGGTTCGCGTTCAGCAGCACGAGAGCGACCAGCGGGATCATCGAGATCGCCGCGAGGTAGATCGCGCCCGGCAGCGTGATGCGGTCCAACACGTACTTCAGGTATTCCTCGGTCGGCCGCCCCGCCCGGATGCCCGGGATGAAGCCGCCGTACTTCTTCATGTTGTCCGCGACTTCCTTCGGGTTGAAGGTGATCGAGACGTAGAAGTACGTGAAGAAGATGATCAGGGCGACGTACGTCACCATGTAGATCGGGTGGTCGCCCTTGACCAAGTTGCCCTGGATCCAGTTGGACCAGCTCTTGCCCTGCTGGAACTGACTGACCAGGACGGGGAGATACAGCAGGCTGGACGCGAAGATCACCGGGATCACACCGGCCTGGTTGACCTTCAGCGGGATGTACGTCGACGTACCGCCGAACATCTTCCGGCCGACCATCCGCTTCGCGTACTGCACCGGGATCCGGCGCTGCGCCTGTTCGATGAAGATGACCGCGGCCATGATGACCAGACCGATCGCGATCACCACGACGAAGGTGGTGACGCCCTTCTGCTTGCGGATGCTCCACAGCTGGGTCGGGAAGGTCGCGACGATCTGGGTGAAGATCAGGATCGACATACCGTTACCGACACCACGGTCGGTGATCAGCTCACCGAGCCACATGATCACGCCGGTACCGGCGGTCATGGTCAGCACCATGACGGTGATCGTGAACCAGTCGTCCTTGTACAGCAGCGGCTCGCTGCAGCCCTGGAACAGCCGGCCCGGCGTCCGGGCCAGCGCCACGAACGCGGTGGACTGCAGGATCGCCAGCCCGACGGTCAGGAACCGGGTGTACTGCGTGATCTTCGCCTGCCCCGCCTGGCCCTCCTTCTTCAGCGACTCCAGCCGCGGGATCACCACGGTGAGCAGCTGCAGAATGATGCTGGCGGTGATGTAGGGCATGATGCCGAGCGCGAAGATCGCGAGCTGCAGCAGTGCCCCACCGGAGAACAGGTTGATCAGGTTGTACAGGTTGGCGTTCTGGCCACCCTGGGAGATCTTGATACAGGTGTGCAGCGACTGAACGTTCACACCCGGCGCCGGGACGACCGAGCCGATCCGGAAGATCACGACGATGAAGAGCACGAACAAGATCTTCCGGCGCAGGTCCGGAGTCTTGAACGCGTTGGCGAAGGCGCCTAACACCCTGTCCTCCCACAAGTTTCCCTTGCCGCGGGCACGGCAGGGGCCTAGCTAAGCCGCTGGGCAAGAGACGAACCAGGGCCCGTCCGACCGGCGCAGGATATCAAGCACCGATCGTTACGAGCCCTGGACCTCGTGTCACACCTCGGTCGTGGTTCCCCCGGCCGCCTGGATCTTGTCCGTGGCGGACTTGGAGAACTTGTGCGCCGAGACCTGCAGCGCGACGGTCAGTTCGCCGTCACCCAGCACCTTCACCGGCTGACCACGACGGACCGCGCCCTTGGCGACCAGGTCGGCCACGCCGACCTCGCCACCTTCGGGGAACAGTTGTCCGAGCTTGTCCAGGTTAACGACCTGGAACTCCACTCGGTTCCTGCTCTTGAAGCCCTTCAGCTTCGGCAGCCGCATGTGCAGCGGCATCTGGCCACCCTCGAACCACTCGGGGATGTTGTTCCGCGCCTTGCTGCCCTTGGTACCGCGGCCGGCGGTCTTGCCCTTGCTGCCCTCACCACGACCCACGCGGGTCTTGGCGGTCTTGGCACCGGGCGCCGGACGCAGGTGATGAACCTTGAGCGCCATGTCAGTCAACCTCTTCAACGCTGATGAGGTGGCGGACCGCACGCACCATGCCGCGAACCTCGGGCTTGTCCTCGTGGACGGCGCTGTCGCCGATCCGCTTGACGCCGAGGGTGCGCAGGGTGTCGCGCTGGTTCTGCTTGCCACCGATACCGGACTTGACCTGGGTCACCTTGAGGCGCGCCATCAGGACGCCACCTCCGCCCGGGCCTTCAACAGCGCCGCCGGAGCGACGTCCTCGACCGGCAGGCCACGGCGCGCGGCCACGGCTTCCGGGGTCTCCAGGCTGCGCAGCGCCTCAACGGTGGCGTGCACCACGTTGATGGAGTTGGACGAGCCCAGCGACTTGCTGAGGATGTCGTGAATCCCGGCGCACTCCAGTACGGCGCGCGCCGAGCCACCTGCGATCACACCGGTACCGGGAGCGGCCGGACGCAGCATGACAACGCCTGCGGCCTTCTCGCCCTGGACCGGGTGCGGAATGGTGCCCTGAATGCGCGGCACCTTGAAGAATGCCTTCTTGGCCTCCTCGACGCCCTTGGCGATCGCCGCGGGCACCTCCTTGGCCTTGCCGTAACCCACACCGACGGTGCCTTCGCCGTCGCCGACGACCACGAGGGCGGTGAAGCTGAAGCGACGACCACCCTTCACGACCTTGGCGACACGGTTGATGGCTACCACACGCTCGATGTAGGCGGTCTTGTCCGCCTGCTGACCGCGACCACCGTCGCGGCCACGGCGCTCACCACCGGCGCCGCCTCCGCGACGCTGCTGGCCTCCGCTCATTTCGAACTACCTTCTTCCCTTGTCGCCATCAGAAGCCGAGCCCGCCCTCGCGGGCGGCGTCGGCCAGGGCCGCGATACGGCCGTGGTACTTGTTCCCGGCCCGGTCGAACACGACCGAGTCGATGCCGGCGGCCTTGGCACGGTCGGCGATCAGGCCGCCGACGGTCTTGGCCTTGTCGGTCTTGTTCGCCTCCGCGCCGCGCAGGTCGGCCTCCATGGTGGAGGCGGAGACCAGCGTCTTGCCGGCCACGTCGTCGATGACCTGAGCGAACAGGTGCCGCGACGACTTGGTGACCACCAGCCGCGGCCGGTCGGCCGTGCCGTTGATCTTCTTCCGGACCCGGATCTGCCGACGCAGCCGGGAGGCCGTCTTCTTGGCGGAGTGCTTGTGCGGACGCAGTCCGATCGCCATGGTTACTTACCAGCCTTTCCGACCTTGCGGCGCACCTGCTCGCCCGCGTACCGCACACCCTTGCCCTTGTACGGCTCGGGCTTGCGCAGCTTGCGGATGTTGGCGGCGACCTCACCGACCGACTGCTTGTCGATGCCGAGCACCGAGAACCGGGTCGGGGCCTCCACGTTGAACGTGATGCCTTCCGGCGCGTCCACCGTGATCGTGTGGCTGTACCCGAGCGAGAACTCCAGCTGGGCCGGGCCCTTGGAGATGACGCGGTACCCGACGCCGACGATCTCGAGCTTCTTCTCGTAGCCGTCCGTGACCCCGGTGACCAGGTTGGCGATCAGGGTGCGGGACAGGCCGTGCAGTTCCTTGCTCTTGCGCTGGTCGTCCGGACGCGTGACGGCGATGGCGCCGTCCTCGTCCCGGCTGACCGCGATGGGCTCAGCGACGACGTGCGAGAGCTGACCCTTCGGACCCTTCACGGTGACCGTCTGGCCGTCGATCGTGACGTCGACGCCGGACGGGACCGTGACCGGGAGCTTACCGATGCGAGACATTTCTGTGGTCCTCCTTCCGGTTCTTCGTCACCAGACGTAGGCGAGGACTTCCCCGCCGACGCCCTTGTTCTTGGCCTGCTTGTCCGTCAGCAGTCCCTGGGACGTCGAGATGATCGCGACGCCCAGTCCACCGAGGACCTTGGGCAGGTTGGTCGACTTCGCGTAGACCCGCAGGCCCGGCTTCGAGATCCGGCGCACGCCCGCGATGGAGCGCTCCCGGCTCGGACCGAACTTGAGGTCCACGATCAGGGTCTTGCCGACGGCCCCCTCCTTGGGGTCCTCCACCTTGTAGGAGGCGATGTAGCCCTCCTGCTGGAGAATGTCGGCGATGCCCTGCTTGATCTTGCTGTACGGCATCGCGGTCGACTCGTGGTACGCCTGGTTGGCGTTCCGCAGACGCGTCAACATGTCTGCGATCGGGTCGGTCATCGTCATGGCCTGGGGCCTCTTTCCCGCCGTGGTTTCGCCGTTCGGCGACCTACGGTGACTAGATGGTGGTGAATGGGGAGAAGTGCGGGGGTGGAGACGGTCACCAGCTGGACTTGGTCACACCGGGCAGCTCGCCCCGGTGCGCCATCTCCCGCAGGCAGATCCGGCAGAGGCCGAACTTGCGGAAGACCGCCTTCGGCCGGCCGCAGCGCTGGCAGCGCGTGTAGCCACGCACCGCGAACTTCGGCTTCCGGGCCTGCTTGACCTTGAGTGCTGTCTTCGCCACGTCAGTTCTCCTTGAACGGGAAGCCGAGCGCCCGCAGCAGGGCCCGACCCTCGTCGTCGTTCGTCGCGGTGGTCACCACGGTGATGTCCATGCCCCGGACGCGATCGATCCGGTCCTGGTTGATCTCGTGGAACATCACCTGCTCGGTCAGACCGAAGGTGTAGTTCCCGGTGCCGTCGAACTGCTTCGGGGAGAGACCGCGGAAGTCGCGGATCCGGGGCAGCGCGAGCGCCAGCAGCCGGTCCAGGAACTCCCACATCCGGTCGCCGCGCAGCGTCACGTGGGCGCCGATCGGCATCCCCTCGCGCAGCTTGAACTGCGCGATCGACTTACGGGCCTTGGTGACCTGCGGCTTCTGGCCGGTGATCGCGGCCAGGTCCTTCACCGCGCCCTCGATCAGCTTGGAGTCGCGGGCCGCCTCGCCGACGCCCATGTTCACCACGATCTTGGTCAGACCGGGCACCTGCATGACGTTTGCGTACTTGAACTCGTCGTGCAGCTTGCCGACGATCTCTTCGCGGTACTTGGTCTTCAGCCGCGGCTGGACCTTCGTGTCCGTTACTGCGGTGGTCATCAGATCTCCTCGCCGGTACGCCGGGCGATCCGGACGCTCCGGTAACCGGTGTACGTCGAACCGTCGGGCCGGCGCTTCTGCACCTCGACGCGGTTGTAGCCGACGCGGGTGGTCACCTTCTGCTTCTTGCCGTCCTTCTCGACCTCGACCAGAAGGGCGACGTTCGAGACGTGGATCGGGGCTTCCTGGGTGACGATGCCACCGGTGGTGCCGCCGCGCTGGGCCTGCTGCACCTTGGTGTGCTTCTTCACCCGGTTGACGCCCTCGACGACGACCTTCTCGTCGTTCGGCAGGACCTGGATGATCTTGCCCTCGAGGCCCTTGGACTTACCGGCGATCACACGGACCTGATCGCCCTTCTTCACGTGCAGCTTCTTCTGCTGGGCCATCTCAGAGCACCTCCGGCGCGAGCGAGATGATCTTCATGAAGCGCTTCTCACGCAGCTCCCGGCCGACCGGCCCGAAGATACGGGTACCGCGCGGCTCGCCGTCGGCCTTCAGGATCACCGCGGCGTTCTCGTCGAAGCGGATGTAGGAGCCGTCCGGACGCCGGCGCTCCTTCACGGTACGCACGACGACCGCCTTGACGACGTCACCCTTCTTGACACCACCGCCGGGGATCGCGTCCTTGACGGTGGCGACGATCGTGTCACCGACACCGGCGTAGCGCCGACCGGAGCCACCGAGAACGCGGATGCAAAGGATCTCCTTCGCGCCCGTGTTGTCGGCGACCTTCAGTCGCGACTCCTGCTGGATCATCTGTTGATCTCCTGGTTGTCTCGCTGGTTCTCACTCACGTGAGCCTTGCGGAACGAATAAAATCGATTGGTTGCCGATCCGTGCGGACCGGGAACAGCTACTTGGCCTTCTCGAGGATCTCGACGACGCGCCAGCGCTTGGTCGCCGACAGCGGCCGGGTCTCCATCAGGAGGACGCGGTCGCCGATCCCGGCGGCGTTCTGCTCGTCGTGCGCCTTGAGCTTGCTGGTACGACGGATGACCTTGCCGTACAGGTGGTGCTTCACCCGGTCCTCGACCTCGACCACGACGGTCTTGTCCATCTTGTCGCTCAGCACCAGGCCCTCACGGGTCTTCCGGCGGCCTCGCGCCTCGGCGGTCGTGCTCACGGTCTCGTCCTTCACGTTCTCGGTCATGCGTTGGCCTTCTCACTGTCGTCCGCAGACTCGTCGGTCTCGACCTCGGCAACCGGGGCGTCGACCTCCTCGGTGATGCCGAGCGCACGCTCCGACAGCACCGTGTAGATGCGGGCGATGTCCTTACGGACGGCGCGCAGCCGGCCGTGGGACTCCAGCTGGCCCGTGGCAGCCTGGAACCGGAGGTTGAACAGCTCCTCCTTGGCTTCGCCGAGCTTGCTCAGCAGCTCGTCCCGGCCCAGGTTCCGCAGCTCGGCGGCGGTCAGGGTAGCCATCAGTTCTCACCTGCCTCTCGGGAGATGAAGCGGCACTTCATCGGCAACTTGTGGATCGCGCGGCGCATCGCCTCGCGAGCGATGTCCTCCGGCACACCGGAGAGTTCGAACATCACGCGACCGGCCTTCACGTTCGCGATCCACCACTCGGGCGAACCCTTACCGGAACCCATCCGGGTCTCGGCCGGCTTCTTGGTCAGCGGGCGGTCGGGGTAGATGTTGATCCACACCTTGCCGCCACGCTTGATGTGCCGGGTCATCGCGATACGAGCGGACTCGATCTGCCGGTTGGTGACGTAGTGGCTCTCCACGGCCTGGATGCCGAACTCACCGAAGGCGAGCGAGGTACCACCCTTGGCAGCGCCGGAGCGCTTCGGGTGGTGCTGCTTGCGGTGCTTGACCTTGCGGGGGATGAGCATCGGTCAGCTCTCCGTTCCGGTCGTCTCGGCCGCCTTGTCGGCTGCCGGCGCGCTCGCCTCGGCTGCCGGAGCAGCGTTGGTGTTGTCGCGCCTGTTGTTGTCCCGGCGGTCGTCCCGACGGCCGCGGTCACCGCCGCGTCCGCCACGGTCACCGCGGTCGCCACCGTCGCGGCGGGCCGGACGGCCACGCTGCTGGGTCGCGGCGCGGGCCGCGGCCTGCGCCTCGCGCTCGGCGCGGGTGCCGGCGACGTCGCCCTTGTAGATCCAGACCTTCACGCCGATCCGGCCGAAGGTCGTCCGGGCCTCGTAGAAGCCGTAGTCGATGTCGGCCCGCAGCGTGTGCAGCGGGACGCGGCCCTCGCGGTAGAACTCCGACCGCGACATCTCCGCGCCACCGAGCCGGCCGGAGCACTGGATCCGGATGCCCAGGGCGCCGCCACGCATGGTGGTCTGCATCGCCTTGCGCATCGCGCGGCGGAACGCCACGCGGCCGGACAGCTGCTCGGCCACGCCCTGCGCGACCAGCTGGGCGTCGACCTCGGAGTTCTTCACCTCGAGGATGTTCAGCTGCACCTGCTTGCCGGTGAGCTCCTCCAGCGACCCGCGGATGCGGTCCGCCTCGGCGCCCCGGCGGCCGATCACGATGCCCGGACGGGCGGTGTGGATGTCGACCCGGACCCGGTCACGGGTGCGCTCGATCTCCACGCGGGAGATGCCGGCGCGCTCCATGCCCTTGCTCAGCAGGCGGCGGATCTTGACGTCCTCGCCCACGTAGTCCTTGTACAGCTTGTCGGCGTACCAACGGCTCTTGTGGTCGGTGCTGATGCCGAGACGGAACCCGTGCGGGTTTACCTTCTGTCCCACGTCAGGACTCCTTCTTCTCAGCGGTGGCCTTCTTGGCGGCCTTCTTCGCGGTCGCCTTCTTGGCCGGCTTCTCGGCGGCCTCGTCCGTGGCCGGCTTGTCGGCAGCCTTCTTGGCCGCCTTCTTCGCCGGGGACTTCTTCGCCGTGTCCGCGGACTTCTTGGCCGCCGCCTTCTTGGCCGGTGCCTTCGGAGCCTCCTCCTCGGTGACCCGCGGCTCGACCACGACGGTGATGTGGCTGGTCCGCTTGTCGATCCGGGTGGCCCGGCCCTGGGCGCGGGGGCGGTGACGCTTCAGCGTCGGTCCCTCGTCGACCAGAACCTTGGACACGACCAGGTCGGTCCGGCTCAGGTGCTCGGTGCCCTCGGCGTTCGCCGCGGCGCTGTCGACGACCTTGTACACGGTCGCGGCAGCGGCCTGCGGGGCGAACTTCAGAGTGGCGAGTGCGTCGTCGACGCCCAGGCCGCGCACCAGATCGCCTACGCGACGCGCCTTCATCGGCGTCACGCGGACGAAGCGCGCGACCGCGAAGGCCCCGGGCTGCTCGCCCAGCAGGCTCTCGCGCCGGGCGCTGATCGCCCTACGCTCTTGAACGCTCATGATGTTCGAATCTCTCCGTAGGTTGCTTTCGCTTCGTCACTGTCCCTGAGGATCAGCGACGCCGTGACTTCCGGTCGTCCTTCTCGTGACCCTTGAACGTCCGGGTCGGTGCGAACTCGCCGAGCTTGTGCCCGACCATCGCGTCCGTCACGAACACCGGCACGTGCTTGCGGCCGTCGTGCACCGCAATCGTGTGGCCGATCATGTCCGGCACGATCATCGATCGGCGGGACCAGGTCTTGATGACGTTCTTGGTGCCCTTCTCGTTCTGCACCTCCACCTTCTTTGCCAGGTGGTGGTCGACGAACGGGCCCTTCTTGAGGCTGCGTGGCATTTGGCCGGCTCCCTATCAGCGCTTCTTGCCGGCCTTGCGACGCCGGACGATCATGCGGTCGCTTTCCTTGCGGGTGCGGGTCCGGCCTTCCGGCTGGCCCCACGGGGACACCGGGTGGCGACCACCCGAGGTCTTACCCTCACCACCACCGTGCGGGTGGTCGACCGGGTTCATCGCGACACCGCGGACGGTCGGGCGCTTGCCCTTCCAGCGCATCCGGCCCGCCTTGCCCCAGTTGATGTTCGACTGCTCGCCGTTGCCGACCTCACCGAGGGTGGCGCGGCACCGCACGTCGACCATCCGGACCTCGCCGGACGGCATCCGCAGGGTGGCCATCCGGCCTTCCTTCGCGACCAGCTGGATGCTGGCACCCGCCGAGCGGCCCATCTTGGCGCCACCGCCCGGACGCAGCTCGACGGCGTGCACCGTGGAGCCGACCGGGATGTTGCGCAGCGGCAGGTTGTTGCCGATCTTGATGTCCGCGGCCGGGCCGTTCTCGACGATCGTGCCCTGGCGCAGGTTGGACGGGGCGAGGATGTAGCGCTTCTCGCCGTCCACGTAGTGCAGCAGCGCGATCCGGGCGGTCCGGTTCGGGTCGTACTCGATGTGCGCGACCTTGGCCGGCACGCCGTCCTTGTCGTACCGCTTGAAGTCGATCAGCCGGTACGCCCGCTTGTGACCGCCACCGTGGTGCCGGGTGGTGATCTTGCCGGAGTTGTTCCGGCCGCCCTTCTTGGGCAGCGGACGCAGCAGCGACTTCTCGGGGGTCGAACGGGTGAGCTCGACGAAGTCGGCCACGCTCGAGCCACGGCGGCCCGGCGTCGTCGGCTTGTACTTGCGGATTCCCATTACGACTGGCCTCCGAAGATGTCGATGCGGTCGTCACCCTTGAGGGTCACGATCGCCCGCTTGGTGTCCGGGCGCTTGCCCCAGCCGGCACGAGTGCGGCGGCGCTTGCCCTTGCGGTTGATGGTGTTGACGTCGCTGACCTTGACCTTGAAGACCTTCTCGACCGCGAGCTTGATCTCGGTCTTGTTGGCTCCCGGCGCGACCTCGAACGTGTACTTCTGCTCGTCCAGCAGGCCGTAGCTCTTCTCGCTCACGACCGGCCGGAGCAGCACGTCGCGGGGGTCCTTGTTGACTCCGTGGCTCATGCCTCTACCTCCTCGGCCTCAGTCGACGTGGCGACGGCCTTGACGGACTTGCCCTTGGGGGCGCCGGCGACGAAGGCCTCGAGCGCTCCCGTGGTGAACACGACCGCGTCGCTGACCAGTACGTCGTACGCGTTCAGCTGGTCGGCGGCGATCAGGTGCACGTGCTGCACGTTGCGCAGGCTCAGCCAGGTGAGCTCGTCCTCGCGGCCGACGACCACCAGGGCCTTGCCCGGGTCGGTGACCTCGTTCAGCACCTTCAGCGCCGACTTGGTGGAGGGCTTGTCGCCGTCCACGAAGCTCTCGACCACGAACACCTGGCCGTCGCGGGCCCGGTCGGACAGCGCGCCGCGGAGCGCGGCGGCGATCATCTTCTTCGGGGTCCGCTGGCTGTAGTCCCGCGGCACCGGGCCGTGGACGACGCCACCACCGGTGAACTGCGGCGCACGGGTCGAGCCCTGACGGGCGCGACCGGTGCCCTTCTGGCGGTACGGCTTGGCGCCACCGCCGGACACCTCGCCCCGGGTCTTCGCCTTGTGCGTACCCTGGCGGGCCGCGGCCAGCTGGGCCACCACGACCTGGTGGATCAGCGGCACGTTGACCTGGACGTCGAACAGCTCGGCCGGAAGCTCGGCGGAGCCCTTCTTGCTGACCTTGTCACCCTTCACGACGACAACATCGACGCTGCTCACTTCGCAGCTCCCTTCGCGGCGTTGCGGATCAGCACCAGGCCGCCCTTGGGACCGGGAACCGCACCCTTCAGCAGGATCAGGCCGCGCTCGGTGTCCACCGCGTGCACCGCGATGTTCTGCGTGGTGACCTGCTCCTGACCCATCCGGCCTGCCATCCGCAGACCCTTGAAGACCCGGCCGGGGGTGGCGCAACCGCCGATGGAGCCCGGCGAACGGTGCTTCTTGTGCACACCGTGGGTGGCGCGCAGACCGTGGAAGCCGTGCCGCTTCATCACACCGGCGAAGCCCTTGCCCTTGCTGGTGGCGGAAACGTCGACCCGCTCGCCGGCCTCGAAGGCCTCGGCCTTGATCTCCTGGCCCAGGGTGTACTCACTGGCGTCGGCGGTGCGCAGCTCCAGCAGGTGGCGCCGCGGCGTCACGCCGGCCTTGTCGAAGTGGCCGCGCAGGGGCTTGGTCACCTTGCGGGGGTCGATGTCGCCGAAGGCGATCTGGACGCCGTCGTAGCCGTCCCGGTCCGCGGTGCGGACTCCGGTGACGACACACGGCCCGGCCTGGACCACGGTGACGGGGACGACACGGTTGTTCTCGTCCCAGGTCTGGGTCATGCCGAGCTTGGTGCCCAGCAGACCGCGCGTGTTCTTGGTAGAAGTGCTCATTGGTTGTACGCGTCCCTCAGAGCTTGATCTCGATGTCGACGCCGGCCGGCAGGTCGAGACGCATCAGCGAGTCGACGGTCTTCGGCGTGGGGTCGATGATGTCGATGAGCCGCTTGTGGGTGCGCATCTCGAAGTGCTCGCGGCTGTCCTTGTACTTGTGCGGCGAGCGGATGACGCAGAACACGTTCTTTTCCGTCGGCAACGGCACCGGGCCAGCAACCTTCGCACCAGTACGCGTCACCGTGTCGACAATCTTGCGTGCCGAGCTGTCGATGACCTCGTGGTCGTAGGCCTTCAGCCGGATGCGGATCTTCTGTCCCGCCATCGCTTCGCTTCGTCCTTCTCTATCGTCTTTCGGGCTGTTGCTCCGACCCCCGCGGTCGGGTGTGTCGCGAGCGCGGAACGCACGTGACTCACCGCTTCTTCGACTCTGGTGGGAATCGGGGCCCCGGTCTCGGACCGGAACCTCGGCATGGTCTCCGATCCGGCGCACCAGCCAGATCAAGAAGATCTGGGGCGCACCCCGGCGGCCTCGCCTGAGCAACCTGAATATTGTGCCAGAGATCGGCGCCGAAACGCCAATCGGGTGGCCTCACGCCTGATCCGGCTCCATCTGAGCGCCGGATCGGGCGCAAAGCAGAGGTCCGCGGGGGCTCAGTCGCGAGCCCTCGCGGACCTCATGAGATCACTTGATGATCTTGGTGACCCGGCCGGCGCCGACGGTGCGGCCACCTTCACGGATCGCGAACTTCAGACCGTCCTCCATGGCGATCGGCTGGATCAGCTCGACCGACATGTCGGTGTTGTCGCCCGGCATGACCATCTCGGTGCCCTCGGGCAGCGTGACGACACCGGTGACGTCGGTGGTGCGGAAGTAGAACTGCGGGCGGTAGTTCTGGAAGAACGGCGTGTGCCGGCCGCCCTCCTCCTTCGACAGGATGTAGACCGACGCCTCGAAGTTCGTGTGCGGGGTCGTGGTGCCCGGCTTGATGACGACCATGCCGCGCTCGACGTCCTCGCGCTTCGTACCACGGAGCAGCAGACCGACGTTCTCACCGGCCTGACCCTCGTCGAGCAGCTTGCGGAACATCTCGATACCGGTGACCGTGGTGGTCTGCTTCTCCGGACGGATGCCGACGATGTCGACGGTCTCGTTGACCTTGATGACACCGCGCTCGATCCGGCCGGTGATGACCGTACCGCGACCCGTGATGGTGAAGACGTCCTCCACCGGCATCAGGAACGGCTTGTCGATCTCGCGCTCCGGCTGCGGGATGTAGGAGTCCACGGCGTTCATCAGCTCGAGGATCGACTCGCCCCACTTGGCGTCGCCCTGCAGCGCCGGGTGAGCGGCGACGCGGACGATCGGCGCGTTGTCGCCGTCGAACTCCTGCTCCGAGAGCAGCTCACGGACCTCGAGCTCGACGAGCTCCAGGATCTCCTCGTCGTCGACCATGTCGCACTTGTTCAGGGCGACGACCATCGCCGGCACGCCGACCTGACGGGCGAGCAGCACGTGCTCACGCGTCTGCGGCATCGGGCCGTCGGTGGCGGCGACGACCAGGATCGCACCGTCCATCTGGGCCGCACCGGTGATCATGTTCTTGATGTAGTCCGCGTGACCCGGGCAGTCGACGTGGGCGTAGTGCCGGGCCTCGGTCTGGTACTCGACGTGCGCGATCGAGATGGTGATACCGCGCTGACGCTCTTCCGGCGCCTTGTCGATCTGATCGAAGGCCGACGCCTCGTTCAGGTCCGGGTACTTGTCGTGCAGCACCTTGGTGATCGCCGCGGTAAGCGTGGTCTTACCGTGGTCGATGTGACCGATGGTGCCGATGTTGACGTGCGGCTTAGTCCGCTCGAACTTCGCCTTCGCCACTGGGGCCCTCCTAGATAAATGTTGACTACGCCGTACGCCGACGCGCTTGGGGTGTGGTGGTCAGGAGCGAGAGGTTACTCGCCCCGGGCCTTCTTGATGATCTCTTCCGCCACGTTCTTCGGAACCTCGGCGTAGGAATCGAACTGCATCGAGTAGGACGCGCGGCCCTGGGTCTTCGACCGCAGGTCACCGACATACCCGAACATCTCCGACAGCGGCACCAGGGCCTTCACGACCCGGCTGCCACCGGGGCCTTCGTCCATCGACTGGATCTGGCCACGGCGTGAGTTGAGGTCGCCGATCACTTCACCCATGTAGTCCTCGGGCGTGGTGACCTCGACCGCGAACATCGGCTCCAGGATGACCGGAGTCGCCCGGCGGGCGGCGTCCTTGAAGGCCATCGAACCGGCGATCTTGAACGCGAGCTCGGAGGAGTCGACGTCGTGGTACGCACCGTCCTGCAGCGTCACCTTGACGTCCACCATCGGGTAGCCGGCCAGCACGCCGAACTCCATCGCCTCCTGGGCGCCCTCGTCCACCGACGGGATGTACTCCCGGGGGATGCGGCCACCGGTGACGGCGTTGACGAACTCGTAGCCACCCTCGCCACCGGCCTCGACCGAAGTCGGCTCGATGTCGATGATCACGCGCGCGAACTGACCCGAACCACCGGTCTGCTTCTTGTGCGTGTAGTCGACCTTCTCGACCTTCTTCTTGATGGTCTCGCGGTAGGCGACCTGCGGCTTGCCGACGTTGGCCTCGACGCGGAACTCGCGCTTCATCCGGTCGACCAGCACCTCGAGGTGCAGCTCACCCATACCGGCGATGATGGTCTGGCCGGTGTCCTCGTCGGTCCGGACCTGGAAGGTCGGGTCCTCCTCGGCGAGCCGCTGGATCGCGACGCCCAGCTTCTCCTGGTCGGCCTTCGACTTGGGCTCGATGGCGACCGAGATGACCGGGGCCGGGAACTGCATCGACTCCAGGACGACGGGGTTCGACGGGTCCGCCAGCGTCTCACCGGTGGTGGTGTCCTTCAGACCCATCACGGCGACGATGTGGCCGGCGCCGATCGACGCGATCTCCTCACGCTTGTTCGCGTGCATCCGGTAGATCTTGCCGATCCGCTCCTTGCGCCCCTTGGTGGGGTTCAGGACCTGGGTGCCGGTCTCGAGCTTGCCCGAGTACACCCGGATGAAGGTCAGCTTGCCCAGGTGCGGGTCGGCCGCGATCTTGAACGCCAGCGCCGAGAACGGCTCGCTGTCGTCCGGCTTGCGCAGCACGACCTGCTCCGGGTCCTTGACGTCGTGGCCCTCGATGGCCGGGACGTCGATCGGGCTCGGCAGGTACGCGTTGACCGCGTCCAGCAGCGGCTGGACACCCTTGTTCTTGAACGCCGTGCCGGTCAGCACCGGGGTGAGCTTGCTGGCCAGGGTCGCCCGGCGGATACCCGCCACGAGCTGCTCCTGGGTCGGCTCCTCGCCCTCGAGGTACTGCTCCATGATCTCGTCGTCGGCCTCGGCCAGCGTCTCGATCAGCTTGTCGCGCCACTCGGCCGCGAGCTCGGTGTGGCTGGCCGGGATCTCCTCGACCGTGTAGTCCTCACCGATCTTGGTCTCGCCGCGCCAGGTCAGCGCGCGCATCCCGATCAGGTCGACGACGCCGATGAAGTCGGCCTCGGCCCCGATCGGCAGCTGCATGACCAGCGGCACCGCGGCGAGGCGGTCCTTGATCATGTCGACGCAGCGCATGAACTCCGCGCCGGTCCGGTCCAGCTTGTTGACGAAGCAGATCCGCGGGACGCCGTACCGGTCCGCCTGGCGCCACACGGTCTCGGACTGCGGCTCCACACCGGCGACACCGTCGAACACCGCGACCGCGCCGTCGAGCACGCGCAGCGAGCGCTCCACCTCGACGGTGAAGTCGACGTGTCCCGGGGTGTCGATGATGTTGATGGTGTGGTCTTTCCAGGTGCAGGTCGTCGCGGCCGACGTGATCGTGATGCCGCGCTCCTGCTCCTGCTCCATCCAGTCCATCGTGGCTGCGCCCTCGTGGACCTCACCGATCTTGTAGGTGATACCGGTGTAGAAGAGGATCCGCTCGGTCGTCGTCGTCTTGCCGGCGTCGATGTGGGCCATGATCCCGATGTTGCGGACCTTGGCCAGGTCGGTGGTGATTTGTACGGCCACCTCGGTGGTCTACCTCTCGATTCTGTACTGCGTCAAAGGGGGGATCGCGGGGGTCCGGATCGGACCCCGGATCACCAGCGGTAGTGGGCGAAAGCCTTGTTGGCTTCGGCCATCTTGTGCGTGTCCTCGCGGCGCTTGACCGACGCACCGAGACCGTTGGAGGCGTCCAGGATCTCGTTCATCAGCCGCTCGGACATGGTCTTCTCGCGACGGGCGCGGGAGTACGTCGTCAGCCAGCGCAGCGCCAGCGTGGTGGAACGACCGGGCTTGACCTCGATCGGCACCTGGTAGGTGGCACCACCGACGCGACGGCTCTTCACCTCGATGCTCGGCTTCACGTTGTCCAGCGCACGCTTCAGCGTGATCACCGGGTCGGTGCCGGTCTTGGTGCGGGTGCCCTCGAGCGCGCTGTAGACGATGCTCTGCGCGATCTGCTTCTTGCCGTCGACCAGGATCTTGGAGATCAACTGGGTGACGAGCGGCGAACTGTAGACCGGGTCGATGATGACCGGACGCTTCGGGGCGGGGCCCTTGCGCGGCATTAGCTCTTCTCCTTCTTCGCGCCGTAGAGGCTGCGAGCCTGCTTCCGGTTCTTCACACCCTGGGTGTCGAGCGAACCGCGGATGATCTTGTACCGGACACCCGGGAGGTCCTTCACACGACCGCCACGAACGAGCACGATCGAGTGCTCCTGCAGGTTGTGGCCGACGCCGGGGATGTAGGCGGTGACCTCGATGCCGCTGGTCAGGCGGACACGCGCAACCTTGCGAAGCGCCGAGTTCGGCTTCTTCGGCGTGGTCGTGTAGACGCGCGTGCACACACCACGACGCTGAGGGGAACCCTTCAGGGCCGGCGTCTTGTTCTTGGACACCTTGTCCTGGCGGCCCTTGCGGACCAGCTGCTGAATGGTGGGCACCGCGTAGCTCTTTCTGTCGTCCGGCTGGGTTTGTTGCTTTTACCTGACCCCCGCGGTCGGGTGTGTCGCGTGCGCACGAGCAGACCGAAGCCGTAATCTTCCAGACTGTCGGCAGGAGTCCCGTGCCACGCGGCCCGACCCGAAGGACTCGGGGCACGCATGACGGCCCAGGAAAGACCCCGGGCACGATCGTTAAGACTAGCGGGTGCCTCAAGTACGGTCAAAATGACTAACTGGCCGCGCTGGAGGACCTTCTGCTCTTCCAGTGTACAGGGCCGTAGAGGTGGCCTTCCGGGTCCGCGAACCGACCTCTCCCCACGCCCCTTCCGACGTCCTCACGACCACCCTCGGCAAGCGCTTCCACCCACCCTGTTCAGCCCGGACAGCAGTGTTGGCGAGCTACCGTTCCCGACCGCTGGATCCCCTTGTGACACAGGGATCCAGGCCGCTCCTGACCCGTGACAGTCGCCCGTACGACGACCCGCCGGCGTACCCGCCCGGCCCTGTCTCGAAGAGCGCGACATGTCGTCGAACCACCCCTCCGGCGGCGCTCGCCGGAGGTATCACGCCCGGACCAGTCGACCCCCGCCGGCCGCGGTTCGCGGACCGTCCACGAGGTGGATCGTCGTCTCATGCCCGGCGGCCGGGCCGCGGGACGGTCGCGAACCGGCGCGACCGTCCGTTCGAGGCCCGGTGGCCGGTCCGGTCAGACGCGGAACTCGACGTCGGTGATCAGGCCGTCGACGACGCGGTACAGGGCGAGCTGCGGGACCGCGTCGCCGTCGTCGTACGTGATCACGTGCTCGACCACCCACTCCCCCAGCATCAGCTTCTGCACCAGCTCGGTCTTGCATTGGCCGGCCTCGAACCGCGGCCGGTAGAACTCGCGCAGGAAGCGCCGGCCCTTCAGTTCGGAGCCGTCCGCGCGCAGGATCCGGGCGGTCGGCGAGTACGTGGCGAGGAACGCCTCGAGGTCGTGCGCGGCGTACGCGGCGTGCTCGCGGGCGACCACCCGGGCGGCCGGGGTGTCCGCGGTGACGGCCGCGACGGTCGCCATCCCGAGGTCGGCCAGCGGCGGCTGGACGGGTGCCGCGACGGGCAACGCAGCGGCAGTCGAAGTAACGGCGGGAGTTGCGGCGGGAGTGGCCTTCGGCGCCGGCTGGACGGCGGGTTCAGCGGGCTGCTTGATCGCCGGTGGTTGTCTGACCGCCGCGGTCTCCCGGGTCTCCCTGGTCCTGGCGGTCGTCGCCGTCCGCCGGGTCGCGGTGGTCTTCTTCTTGGCCGGGGGTGGGACGAGGAGCTTGCCGTCGTTGCCAGGCTCCTCGCCGAGGTGGGCGATCGCCCAGTCGAGAGCCTTGGTCACGGCGGCGCGTGATTCTTCGGTGTGGTCGAGCATGTCGAACCCGTGGTGCCCTTTCGGTACGTCGATGATGTCCAGCGCGGCGCCACCCGCGGAAACGAACTCCGCGACCGGACCGGCGAGCTCCTCACGCTCGAGTCCAGCTCTTGTCAGCAGCACCGGCAGGTCCTTGTTCTTGCCGATCACCTCGGCAGCAGTTACCAGATCGTCGACACCAGGCGGGGTGGCGAGCAACGGGTAGCTCAGGGCTACGAAGCGCAGCCAGTCGGGGCGGCTGTCCAGCCACTCCCCGGCCAGCAGGCCGGCGCCCGAGAAGAACCACAGCCCGACCCGATCGGGGTCGACCCGTGGATCCGAACGCAGTACGGCGACCGCGGCCTCCACCTCGTCCGCGGCCTCGACCAGGCGGTCCAGACCGTGGATCAGGCTGTGGTCGACGACTGCGGCCACCAGGCCTCGCCTGGCGGCAGCGGTCGCGTAGCCCTTGTAGACCGGCCAGTCCCGAGGCATCACCTCGAGGCCGGCTGGTCCGGGTCCCCCGTGCACGAAGAGAATTGCGCCGCCTCGGGCGGTACCGGGCGGGCGGTACAGGTCGATCTCCCCCAAGCGATCGACCCGCACACCAGAACCTTCCAGAACCCCCAAGACGAAAGGCCGCAGGTAGGCCGGCAGATCCGTCATGCCCCGATCTTGGCCTATGACGGGCACACTTTCAGCCGCCACCCCGAGTGTCTTTACCAGCACCCGTCGTACCGGCCGTCGTACTGGCCCGTAAACGCCGCGAGGGCGGCACCTCCCGGCTGGGAAGTGCCGCCCTCGGCGGTGTGACCAGGACTCAGTTCTGGTAGGAACCGAGGTCGAAGTCGTCGAGCGGGACCGACTGACCGGTGGACGGGCCGAAGTCGTAGTCGTACGACTCGTAGCCGACCATCGAGTACATCGCGGCCTTCGCCTCCTCGGTGGGCTCCACCCGGATGTTGCGGTAACGGTCCATGCCCGTACCGGCCGGGATCAGCTTTCCGATGATGACGTTCTCCTTCAGACCGACCAGCGAGTCGGACTTGCCGTGGATCGCGGCCTCGGTGAGGACGCGGGTCGTCTCCTGGAAGGAGGCGGCCGACAGCCACGACTCGGTCGCCAGCGAGGCCTTGGTGATACCCATCAGCACCGGACGTCCCGAGGCCGGCGTACCGCCCTCGGCCACCACGCGGCGGTTCTCCGCCTCGAACAGGATCCGGTCCGCGAGCTCACCCGGCAGCAGGTTCGCCTCGCCGGACTCGATCACCGTGACCCGGCGCAGCATCTGCCGGACGATGATCTCGATGTGCTTGTCGTGGATGGCCACACCCTGCGACCGGTACACCTCCTGGACCTCGTCCACCAGGTGCTCCTGCGCCTTGCGCACACCGAGGATCCGCAGGACCTCCTGCGGGTCCGGCGTACCCTGCGTCAGCTGCTGACCGACCTCGACGTGCTGACCCTCTTCGATCAGCAGGCGGCCACGCTTCGACACCGGGTAGGCGACCTCCTCGGAACCGTCGTCCGGGGTGAGCACCAGCTTCCGGGTCTTGTCGGTGTCCTCGATCGAGATCCGGCCGGCGGCCTCCGAGATCGGCGCCTTGCCCTTGGGCTGGCGGGCCTCGAAGAGCTCGACCACACGCGGCAGACCGTGGGTGATGTCATCACCCGCGACACCACCGGTGTGGAAGGTCCGCATCGTCAGCTGCGTACCCGGCTCACCGATGGACTGGGCCGCGATGATGCCGACCGCCTCGCCGATGTCGACCGGCTTGCCGGTCGCCAGCGAACGGCCGTAGCACTTCGCGCAGGTACCGGTCTTGGCGTCACAGGTGAGCACCGACCGGACCTTGACCTCTTCGAGGCCGGCCGCGACCAGCTTCGCGATCGACACGTCGCCCAGGTCGGAGCCACCGGGCAGCACGACGTTGCCGTCGGCGTCCAGGGCGTCGGTGGCCAGGGTCCGCGCGTACGCGCTGGTCTCCACGTTCTCGGCGTGCACGACCTTGCCGTCCGGGCCCTTCTCGCCGATCTGCTTCGGCAGGCCCCGCTCGGTCCCGCAGTCCTCCTCGCGGATGATGACGTCCTGCGACACGTCCACCAGACGACGGGTCAGGTACCCCGAGTCGGCGGTCCGCAGCGCGGTGTCGGCCAGACCCTTCCGGGCACCGTGGGTGGCGATGAAGTACTCGACCACGGACAGGCCCTCACGGAAGTTGGACTTGATCGGCCGGGCGATGATCTCGCCCTTCGGGTTGGCCACCAGACCACGCATACCGGAGATCTGCCGGATCTGCATCATGTTGCCTCGGGCACCGGAGTGCACCATCATCCAGATCGGGTTGTCCTTGGCGAAGTTCTCCTCCATCGCCTTACCGACCTCGGCGTTGGCGCCGGTCCAGATCTCGATCAGCTCCTGACGCCGCTCGGACGAGGTGATCAGACCCCGCTCGAACTGCTTCTGGACCTTCTCGGCCTGGGACTCGTACCGGGCCATGATCTCGGGCTTCGACGGCGGCGTGCTGAAGTCGTCGATCGACACCGTGACACCCGAACGGGTGGACCAGTAGTAACCGAGGTCCTTCAGCGCGTCCAGCGCGTGCGCCACCTCGACCTTGGTGTACCGCTCGGCCAGGTCGTTGACGATCCCACCGAGCTGCTTCTTGCCCACCTCGGTGTCGACGAACGGGTAGTCCGCCGGCAGCGCCTCGTTGAACAGTGCCCGGCCCAGCGTGGTCTCCAGCGCGAAGCCACCGTCGGCCAGCTCGGTCGCACCCGCCGGAGCGGCCGAACCGCCCAGCCGGATGGTGATCTTGGCCTGCAGCGACAGCTCGTTGCGGTCGAAGGCCATCACGGCCTCGGCCACCGAGCTGAACGCCCGGCCCTCGCCCTTGGCGCCTTCCTTGAGCATCGTCAGGAAGTAGATGCCGATGATCATGTCCTGGGTCGGCATCGTGACCGGACGGCCGTCGGCCGGCTTCAGGATGTTGTTCGTCGACAGCATCAGGATCCGGGCCTCGGCCTGGGCCTCGGCCGACAGCGGCAGGTGCACCGCCATCTGGTCACCGTCGAAGTCCGCGTTGAACGCGGAGCAGACGAGCGGGTGGATCTGGATCGCCTTGCCCTCGATCAGCTGCGGCTCGAACGCCTGGATGCCGAGCCGGTGCAGCGTAGGCGCACGGTTCAGCAGTACCGGGTGCTCGGTGATGACCTCTTCCAGCACGTCCCAGACCTGGGCGCGCTGACGCTCGACCATCCGCTTGGCGGACTTGATGTTCTGCGCGTGGTTGAGGTCCACCAGCCGCTTCATCACGAACGGCTTGAACAGCTCCAGCGCCATCGCCTTCGGCAGACCGCACTGGTGCAGCTTCAGCTGCGGGCCGACCACGATGACCGAACGGCCGGAGTAGTCGACGCGCTTGCCGAGCAGGTTCTGACGGAAACGACCCTGCTTGCCCTTGAGCATGTCGGACAGCGACTTCAGCGGCCGGTTGCCCGGGCCGGTGACCGGACGACCGCGGCGGCCGTTGTCGAACAGCGCGTCGACGGCCTCCTGCAGCATCCGCTTCTCGTTGTTGACGATGATCTCCGGCGCGCCCAGGTCGAGCAGCCGCTTGAGCCGGTTGTTCCGGTTGATCACCCGGCGGTACAGGTCGTTCAGGTCCGAGGTCGCGAACCGGCCACCGTCGAGCTGCACCATCGGGCGCAGGTCCGGCGGGATCACCGGGACGCAGTCCAGCACCATGCCCATCGGGCTGTTGTTGGTGGCCAGGAACGCGGTGACGACCTTGAGCCGCTTCAGGGCGCGGGTCTTGCGCTGCCCCTTACCGGTCTTGATCGTCTCGCGCAGGTTGTCCGCCTCGGCCTTCAGGTCGAAGGTCTCCAGCCGGCGCTGGATCGCGGCGGCACCCATGGCGCCCTCGAAGTACTTGCCGAACCGCTCCTTCATGGCGCGGTAGAGGATCTCGTCGCCCTCCAGGTCCTGGACCTTCAGGTTCTTGAACCGGGTCCAGACCTCGTCGAGGCGGTCGATCTCGCGCTGCGCACGGTCACGCAGCTGCTTGACCTCACGCTCGGCGCCTTCCTTGACCTTGCGGCGGACGTCGGCCTTGGCGCCCTCGGCCTCGAGCTGCGCCAGGTCCTCCTCGAGCTTCTTCATCCGCGTCTCGATGTCGTTGTCACGACGGTTCTCGAGCTGCTTGCGCTCGACGTCGACACGACCCTCGAGCGACGACAGGTCGCGGTGCCGCGCCTCGTCGTCGACGTCGGTGATCATGTACGCCGCGAAGTAGATGACCTTCTCCAGGTCCTTCGGGGCGAGGTCGAGCAGGTAGCCGAGTCGCGACGGGACACCCTTGAAGTACCAGATGTGGGTGACCGGCGCGGCCAGCTCGATGTGACCCATCCGCTCACGGCGCACCTTGGAGCGGGTGACCTCGACGCCACACCGCTCGCAGATGATGCCCTTGAAGCGAACGCGCTTGTACTTACCGCAGTAGCACTCCCAGTCCCGGGTGGGACCGAAGATCTTCTCGCAGAACAGACCGTCACGCTCGGGCTTGAGGGTCCGGTAGTTGATCGTCTCCGGCTTCTTGACCTCGCCGTGCGACCACTGGCGGATCTCGTCCGCGGTGGCCAGGCCGATCCGAAGCTCGTCGAAGAAGTTCACGTCGAGCACGATGTGTTATCTCCCGTTGCTAAAAGTGGTCTGAGTGAGTTGGTTGTTGATGTCAAGCGGCAACCCGCTCAGACCTCCTCGACGCTGTTCGGCTCGCGCCGGGACAGGTCGATTCCCAGTTCCTCCGCCGCCCGGAAGACGTCCTCCTCGCTGTCGCGCATCTCGACCCGGCTTCCGTCGGACGAGAGCACCTCGACATTGAGGCAGAGGGACTGCATTTCCTTGACCAGAACCTTGAACGACTCCGGGATACCCGGCTCCGGGATGTTCTCGCCCTTGACGATCGCCTCGTACACCTTGACCCGCCCGACGACGTCGTCGGACTTGATGGTCAGCAGCTCCTGCAGCGCGAAGGCGGCACCGTAGGCCTCCAGGGCCCACACCTCCATCTCGCCGAACCGCTGGCCACCGAACTGCGCCTTACCACCCAGCGGCTGCTGGGTGATCATCGAGTACGGACCGGTCGAACGGGCGTGGATCTTGTCGTCGACCAGGTGGTGCAGCTTCAGCATGTACATGTAGCCGACACCGATCGGGTCCGGGAACGGCTCACCCGAACGGCCGTCGAACAGCCGGGCCTTGCCCTGGCCGTTGACCATCCGGACACCGTCGCGGTTCGGCAGCGTCGAGGACAGCAGGCCGGTGACCTCTTCCTCGGTGGCACCATCGAAGACCGGGGTGGCGACGTTCGTCATCGGCTCGGCCGCACCGGCGCCGATCTTGATCAGCCGCTGCGCCCACTCCTCCTCGTTCTCCGGGTCGACCTCCCAGCCGCGGCTGGCGATCCACCCGAGGTGGGTCTCCAGCACCTGGCCGACGTTCATCCGGCCGGGCACGCCCAGCGGGTTCAGGATGACGTCCACGTGGGTGCCGTCCTCGAGGAACGGCATGTCCTCGACCGGCAGGATCTTGGAGATGACGCCCTTGTTGCCGTGCCGGCCGGCCAGCTTGTCACCGACCGAGATCTTCCGCTTCTGGGCCACGTAGACGCGGACCAGCTGGTTGACGCCCGGCGGCAGCTCGTCGCCGTTGTCGCGGTCGAAGACCCGGACACCGATGACGGTGCCCTCCTCGCCGTGCGGCACCTTCAGCGACGTGTCGCGGACCTCGCGCGCCTTCTCACCGAAGATCGCGCGCAGCAGCCGCTCCTCCGGGGTCAGCTCGGTCTCGCCCTTCGGGGTGACCTTGCCGACCAGGATGTCACCGGTGGTGACCTCGGCGCCGATCCGGATGATGCCGCGCTCGTCCAGGTCGGACAGCATCTCGTCGGAGACGTTCGGGATGTCCCGGGTGATCTCCTCCGGGCCCAGCTTGGTGTCGCGGGCGTCGACCTCGTGCTCCTCGATGTGGATCGAGGTCAGCAGGTCCTGCTGCACGACGCGCTGGCTGAGGATGATCGCGTCCTCGTAGTTGTAGCCCTCCCACGTCATGAACGCGACCAGCATGTTCCGGCCGAGGGCCATCTCGCCCTCGTCGGTGCACGGACCGTCGGCCAGCGGCGTCCCGATCTCGACCCGCTGCCCGGCGTCGACCAGCGGGCGCTGGTTGATGCAGGTGCCCTGGTTCGAGCGGCGGAACTTCGCCATCCGGTAGGTCTGGTACGTGCCGTCGTCGGCGGCGATCTCGATCAGGTCGGCCGAGACCTCCTTGACCACACCCGGCTTGTCGGACACGACCACGTCGCCGGCGTCGACCGCACCGCGGAACTCCATGCCGGTACCGACCAGCGGGGCGTCCGAGGTGATCAGCGGCACCGCCTGGCGCTGCATGTTCGAACCCATCAGCGCGCGGTTGGCGTCGTCGTGCTCCAGGAACGGGATCAGCGCGGTCGCGACCGACACCATCTGGCGCGGCGAGACGTCCATGTAGTCGACGTCGTCGACCGGGACGAGCTCGACCTCACCGTGGCGGCGACGGACCAGCACCCGCTCCTCGGCGAACCGGTTGTCGTCGGTCAGCGCGGCGTTCGCCTGCGCGATGACGAACCGGTCCTCCTCGTCCGCGGTCAGGTAGTCCACCTGGTCGGTGACCTGGCCGCCGACGACCTTGCGGTACGGCGTCTCGACGAAGCCGAACGCGTTCACCCGGCCGTACGACGCGAGCGAGCCGATCAGACCGATGTTCGGGCCTTCCGGCGTCTCGATCGGGCACATCCGGCCGTAGTGCGACGGGTGTACGTCACGGACCTCGAAGCCGGCCCGCTCACGGCTCAGACCACCCGGGCCGAGCGCGTTCAGGCGGCGCTTGTGGGTCAGACCCGCGACCGGGTTGGTCTGGTCCATGAACTGCGACAGCTGCGACGTACCGAAGAACTCCTTCAGTGCCGCGACCACCGGGCGGATGTTGATCAGGGTCTGCGGCGTGATCGCCTCGACGTCCTGGGTCGTCATCCGCTCCCGGACCACGCGCTCCATCCGGGCCAGGCCGGTACGGAGCTGGTTCTGGATCAGCTCACCCACGGTGCGCAGGCGGCGGTTGCCGAAGTGGTCGATGTCGTCCTCTTCGACCACGATCTCGCCGCGCGGAGCCGGCAGCTCGGTCTTGCCCTCGTGCAGCGCGACCAGGTACTTGATCGTGGCGACGATGTCGTCGACGGTCAGCACCGCCTGGTCGTGCGCCTCGTCCCGGCCGAGCTTCTTGTTGATCTTGTAGCGGCCGACCTTGGCGAGGTCGTAGCGCTTGCCGTTGAAGTAGTAGTTCTCCAGCAGCGCCTGCGCGGCCTCGCGCGTCGGCGGTTCACCCGGACGCAGCTTGCGGTAGATGTCCAGCAGCGCGTCGTCCTGCCCGGAGGTGTGGTCCTTCTCCAGGGTGAGCCGGATCGACTCGTAGTCGCCGAACTCCTCGAGGATCTGCGCGTCGGTCCAGCCGAGCGCCTTCAGCAGGACGGTGACGTTCTGCTTGCGCTTGCGGTCGAGGCGGACGCCGACCATGTCCCGCTTGTCCACCTCGAACTCCAGCCACGCACCGCGCGACGGGATGATCTTGGCGGTGAAGATGTCCTTGTCCGAGGTCTTGTCCGGGGTGCGCTCGAAGTACACACCGGGCGAACGGACGAGCTGCGAGACGACGACGCGCTCGGTGCCGTTGATCACGAACGTGCCCTTGCGCGTCATCAGCGGGAAGTCGCCCATGAAGACGGTCTGGCTCTTGATCTCGCCGGTCTCGTTGTTCATGAACTCGGCGGTGACGAACAGCGGCGCGGAGTACGTGACATCGCGCTCCTTGCACTCGTCGACCGTGTTCTTCGGAGGCTCGAAACGGTGGTCGCGGAACGACAGCGACATCGTGCCGCTGAAGTCCTCGATCGGGGAGATCTCTTCGAAAATCTCTTCCAGGCCGCTGGGGCCGGACAGGTCCGACCGTCCCTCGGCCTCAGCGGCGGCCACCCGGGCCTGCCACGTTTCGTTACCGACCAGCCAGTCGAAACTGTCCACCTGCAGCGCAAGCAGATCCGGAACCTGGAGCGGTTCGGAGATCTTCGCGAAGGAGATGCGGCGGGGGCCGGTGACGTTGGAAATGCTGTCGGACTGGGGGTTGCGCGAGGCGACCAAGGGGCGTCCTTCCACGGGCTCGCAAAAAATCACTTCGGTGCTGGGAGCGCACGCCAAGCCGCCCCAGTCAAGTCGGAGACCCGAGCGAGGGCGAGGGAAAAGGCAGCGCAAAGCAATAGGCTACATGATCCAGGCAAGCCTGTCCAATGGGGTCCGATAGTTTGCCGTCGGACCACCCTCTCCGTCAAGGACCGACCCGGGGTCTCCAGTGGGCAGATCACCCACGAGACGTCCGGCGCCCCTCCGGTGCGGAGTTAGGAAGAGATTACAGTCCGGCGATCTCCTGGACCAGCCATCGGTCGCCGTTTCGGACCATCGTGAACCGGGTCCGGTTCAGGTCGACCCGGGGCTTACCCTGCGTGATCGTGCTGGTGGTGGTCTGGTTGACGAAGATGATCAGCGTGACCCGGTCGGCGTCGCCGTCGCGGACCCCGACCTCGCGGACGTCGGCCTTCACCGTGGCCTTGGTCTTGGTGGCCAGCTGACCGGCCACCTTGGCGGTCTCGTCGAACTTCGCGGCGAAGTCCGGGGTCATCGTCGCCCGTGCCGCGGCGAAGCTTTTGTCCAGGTCACGGTAGTCGTAGCTGAGCGCGGTCTCGGCCGCCTTCCGGCCGGCCGCGGCGGCCTGGTCGCGGGCGTCCTCGGCCTGCTTGCCGTGCCACGCCTTGATCCCGAGCACCGCCGCGACGGTCAGCGTCAGGACGACGACCACGGCCAGGCCGGCGGTCAGCAGGGTGCCGAGACCGCGCTTACCTTCCGTAGTCGCCGCGGCCTTCGTCGCTGCCTCGGCCTGGTCCCCCGAGGGACCCGCTGTGGCTGGGGTCACATCGTCCTGACCCTGGGCGGAGCCGGCTTCCCCGGCCTCCGCGTCACCGACCGAGGTCGCGTCGACCCGCGTGTCGTCGGCCCGGGTCTCGTCGGTCGGGGTCTCGTCGGTCGGGGTGTCGTCGGTCGGGGTGTCGTCGACAGTCGGGGTCGCGGCCGCCGTACGGCGCTGGCCGGCGATCCGGGGACGGTTGCGGCGGTCCGGCATCAGCCCACCACCTGCAGGTCGGCGGTCAGCCAGCGGTCCTTCTCGCGGACCATGTCCAGCTTGATCCGGTACCGGCGCTCGACGCCGTCGGTCGAGGCCGTGTTGGTGACCACCGCGTTCACGATCACCAGCACCTGGGCGGAGTCCTTGTCGTTCGAGACCACCGCGGCCTCCTTCACGTCCCCCTTGGAGGTCGCCTTGTTGGTCGCCACGTCGGTCTTCACCGCGTCCAGCCCGGCCTGGAACTCCTGTTTGAACTGCCCCGTCGAGTCGTCCAGCACCCGCTTCGAGTCCGCGTCCCAGGTCTGGTAGTCGTACGTCGTGAAGTCCAGCGCGAGCTGTCGCGCGGACTTCATCGCGCCGTCCCGCGCCGAGTCGGCGGCCCGCTGGCGGCCCAGGGCCACCACGGACAGGGTCAGCCCGGCGAGCGCCACCAGGAGCAGGACGCTCAGCGCCCAGGCCAGCACCAGCCGGCCGTTGCGTGCAGTCACTTGCTGGTCACCGGTCCGAGAATCAGAGCCTTCCAGGAGTCGCTGCCGAGCAACTCCTGCTGTCCGCCGGTCGATCCGAGGACCATCTCCGGCATCCCCCCGGAACCACCCGCGGCGCCGGTGGTCTGGTCGTAGCCGATCCCGTAGCCGGTGCGGTTCAGGTCCGCACGCGACGACGGGGACGGCTTGTTCTGTGAGCCACGGACGTTGATCCCGGTCGACGGGTTCGCCGTACAGCCGGCCTTGGTGTTCGCCTTGGTGTCCGTGGTGTCCTGCGGGACCCGCTTGTCCGTCCCGCCGTACCCGGGCCGGCAGGCCGGCGGGCTGATCCCGAGCACCAGCCCGAAGTGAGCGTCGTAGTGCCCGTCGGCGTTCTTCGCCGGGACGACGTACCCGCCCATCGAGACCGCCGGGTAGACGACCAGCAGCTGCTCGACGGCGTCCAGCCGGACGGCGGTCAGTTCGCTCACCGTCAGCAGGTTACCGAGCAGCACCGCGATGTCCGCGCGGTTGTCCTGGATCAGGCCGGTGACCTGGGTGGAGGCCAGCGAGCCCTGGTCGATCACCTTGCGCAGGTTCGCGTCCGAGCTGACCAGGGTGTCGGACAGCAGCGCGAGGTTCTTCGCCCAGGTCTTGATCGCGTCACCGCTGGCCACCTGGGTGGCGAGCACGGTGTCGCCGTCGTTGATCAGCTTGATCGTCTGCAGCACGTTCGCGTCCGCGGTGTCGATCAGCTGCCCGGAGCTGTCGATGATCTTCTGCAGGTCGGTGCCCTTGCCCTTCAGGGCGGCGCCGAGCTCGCGCACCGTGGTCCGCAGGCTCTCCTTGTCGACCGAGTTCACCAGCTGGTCGAGATTCAGCAGCAGCTCGGTGGTGTCGATCGGGATCGCGGTGTCCTTGCGGTCGATCTTCGAGTTGTTCTGCAGGTACGGCGCTCCGTCGCGGCGCGGCTGCAGATCGACGTACTGCTCGCCGATCGCGGACCGGTTCGCGACCACCGCGATCAGGTCGTTCGGGATCTTGTACTTCTTGTCGATCCGGAGGTTCACGTCGACGCCGTCGGACAGCAGCTTGAGGTCGCCGACCCGCCCGACCGGCTGACCGCGGTACGTCACCTCGGCGCCGGAGAAGATCCCGCCGGACTCGGCGAAGCTCGCGCTCACCGTGTAGTCGGTGTCGACCACCAGCTTGTCGATCTGGGCGTACTTCGCGCCGACGAACGCGACGCCGACCACGGTGATCAGCAGGAACACCATCAGCTGGATCCGGACCGCTCTGGTGATCATCCGACCGCCCCCGGCATCAGCGCGCGGGCAAGGTCGGGATCGAACCCGGACCGTCGCAGCTCCGCACTGCAGACCGGCAGCCCGAGCACGGTGATGCACGTCGTCTTGGTCCCGGTCGGGACCGGCAGCGACGGCAAGGCACTGCCCTGCCCCGGCGAGGTCGGCAGATGCAGCGGCAGGCTGATCCGGCCGGTCGGGATCGCGGACGGGCCGACCGTCGGGAGCGTCAGCCCGAGCAGGCCCTTGAGCGCCTTCTGGGTGTTCACATCGAGCGTGATCCCGAGGTTCGTGTAGTCACCCTTCGCAGCCTTGGCGGCCTGGTCCGGGAACGGGTACGTGAACAGCAGCTCGAGCGACTTCGGCAGGTTCTGCCCCGCCTCGGCGAGCTTGCTCAGGATCGGGTACAGCGACTGCAGGTTGGCGACCAGGTCCTTCTGTGCCGAGGTGATCACCCGGGTCGCGGTGTTGCCCAGCGTGGCCAGCGCCTGCAGCGTCTTGACCAGCGCGGCCCGCTGCTGGTCGAGCGTCTTGATCGACTTCGGCAGCGAGTCGATCGCGGTCGCCAACGTCGCCTTCTGCGCGTTCAGCTTCTTCGCCAGCGCGTCGACGGCGGTGATCGCGGTGACGATCCGCGCCTTGTTCTGGTCCAGCGTCCCGACGAACTCGTTCAGCTGGGTCAGCACGCTGCGGATCGCCGGCTCGTTACCGGTCAGGGCCTTGTTCAGCTCCTGGGTGATGATCTGCAGCTGCGCCACCCCGCCGCCGTTCAGCAGCAGCGAGAGCGCCGACAGAACCTCTTCGACCTCGACGTTGCTGGTGGTCCGGGACAGCGGGATCAGCTCGCCGTTGTCCAGCTTGCCGCGCGGCTGCTCGGAGCCGGTCGGCCGCGACAGCGACACGAACTTCTCGCCGAGCAGACTGGTCTGCCGGATGGTCGCGTGCGTGTTGTCCGGCAGCGCGAGACTCTTCGGCAGCCGGATCCGCACCTTCGCGACGTACCCGTCCAGCCAGACCTTCTCGACCGTGCCGACGGTGACGTCGTCGACCTTCACCGTCGACTTCGGCACCAGGTCCAGGACGTCGGCGAACTCGACGGTGACCGTGTACGACGGTCCCTTGATCTTCGCGCCACCGGGCAACGGCAGCGAGTAGACGCTGAAATCACACCCGCTCAACAGCATGGCGAGCGCGGCGACTCCCGCGACGAACGACGTACGGCGTCGGCTCATTTGACCAGCCCTCCGAGCGTCGGGTCGACCGGGTCCGGACTGTTCAACGGAGCCTTCGGCGCGGGCGCCCACGGCGTACCGGCGGGGCCACCGCTGGCCGGCGCGGTGCCGGTCAGCTGCTGGATCAGCGGCAGCTTGGCAAGCGCGTCGAGCACCGGCTTCAGCGTCGAGCACAGGGACTTCGACTGGCCCGCCTGCAGCAGCAGCGAGCAGACGAAGGTCGCCGGGTCGTCGAGCTGGCCGGGGTTGATCCGCTGGTCCAGCGTGCCGAACTGCGGGTTGTAGATCCGCGCGAGGTTCCCGAGACCGAGCGGCGCGGTGTCGAGCACCTCGGCGATCGCGGCCTTCTCCTTGACCAGGATCTGCGACAGCGCGGTCGCCTGCGAGACCGTGCCCTTCACCAGTGTCCGGTTGTCCTTGACGAAGGTCGCGACCTCGCCGAGCGCGGTCGCGAGCAGCGACAGCGCGGCGCCGAGGTCCTGGCGCTCACCGGCCAGCGTGGTCGAGGTCTTGGCGAAGTTCGTGTTGAACTGCCGGACCAGCTGGTCGTTCGCGGCCAGCGCGGACACGAAGGTCTGCAGCTGCCGGATCGTGTTGAACAGCGCCGACGAGTTGCCCGACAGGGTGCTGGTCAGCTTCGACACGTCGGTGATCGTCTGGTTCAGCTTGGTGCCCTGACCGTTCAGGTTCTTCGCGGAGACGTCGAGCAGTCGCGCGAGCGCGCCCTGGTCGTTCGCGCCCTTCGGACCGAGCGCCACCGAGAGGTCGTTCAGGCTCTGGTAGATCTGGTCGAGCTCCAGCGGTACGGCGGTCCGGTCCAGCGGAATCTCCGCGCCATCGGCCATCACCGCGCCCTTGGAGTACGCCGGAGTGAGCTGCACGTACCGGTCCGCGACGATCGACGGCGACGCGATCACCGCCTTCGCGGTGGCCGGCACCTTGTGCTTCGCCTCCCACCAGAACTTCACCCGCACGCTCCGCCCGGCCGGCGTCACGCTCTCGACCTCGCCGACCTTGATCCCGAGGATCCGGACATCGGAACCGGGGTACACCGACACGGCCCGCGGGAAGTACGCCGTCGCCGTCACCCGCTCGGGTTTCGGCCACAGCGACACGGCACCGACCGCGATGATCACCAGGACCACCGCCACCGCGACCAGCCGGGACAGTCCGTTGATCCGCATCAGCCGCCACCTCCCAGGATCGGCGGCAGCCCGGACGGCAGCACACTGGGCAAGGGGATCTCCGGGACCGGCACCAGGTTCTGCAGGTAGGTGTCGAACCACGGCCCGGTGCCGAGCGTGTTGGTGAAGACCCGCACGAACGGCGCCAGCCCCTTGATGCTCGCGTCCAGGGAGTTCTGGTTCTTGAGCAGGACCGCGAGGACCGCGTTGACCTTCTGCAGCGTCGGCCCGAGATCCTTGCGGTTCTCGCGGACCAGCGCGGTGATCTGCGCGGACAGCTTCTGCGTCGACACCAGCAGCTGGTGGATCAGAGCACGGCGGGCCTGCACGGCCTGGAAGACGGTGTTCCCGTCCTTCATCAGCTTGATCAGCTGCTGGTTGCGGTCGGCGAGCACCTTGGTGACCACGTTCGAGTGCTGGAGCAGCAGTTTGAGCTGCTCGTCGCGCTTGGCCACGTTCCGCGACAGCCGGGACAGACCGGTCAGCGAGGCCTGCACCTCTTCCGGCGTGTTCTTGAACGTCGCCGACAACGTGTCCAGGGCCTTCGCGAGCTGGGCGGTGTTGATCCGCTCGGTGGTGTTGGCCAGGTCCGTGAACGCGTCCACGACGTCGTACGCCGAGACCGTCCGCGCCAGCGGGATCTCGGAGCCGGCCTTCAGCTGCCCCGTACCGGCCGGGTTCAGCTTCAGGTACTTCTGGCCGAGCAGCGTCTTGATCTTCATCTCGGCGCCGGTCTGGTCGCCGAGCTTCACGCCCTTGTCGACGACGAAGTCGACCCGGACGTGGGTGCCTTCGAGCTCGACGTCGCGGACCTTGCCGACCCGCACACCGGCGACCCGGATCTCGTCGTTCGCCTTCAGCCCGCCGGCCTCGGAGAACTGCGCGGAGTACTTCGTCCCGCCGCCGATCAGCGGCAGGTCCTGCGCCTTGAAGGCGGCCAGCATGATCAGCCCGATCACGGTCAGCCCGACGACGCCGATCGTGACCTGGTTCTGCTCGCGGAAAGGCTTCACTTCTTGCACCTCGCCGAGTTGAGGTCGTAGGCGACCGGGACGCGGGTGCCGGTGGGCAGCGTGACGTTGCCGTCGAAGTTGCACAGGTAGAAGTTGAACCAGGAGCCGTACGACGCGGTGCGGGTCATCGTGTTGAGCTTCTCCGGCATGAACTGGAGGGTCTTCACCCAGATCGACTGGGTGTCGTCGAGCGTGCTCGCGACCGTCCGCAGCTGGTCCAGGTCGGCCTTGATCGGCACCCGGGTCTGCTGCAGCAGGCCGGCGGTCTTGGTGTTCAGCGAGTTGATCGAGGTCAGCGAGCTGAGGATCGGGTTGATGTCCTGACTCAGCCCGGTGATGAACTGCTGCAGGTTCACCAGCAACTGCGAGAAGTTCTGCTGCCGCTGCGAGACGATCTGCAGCGTCGAGGTCAGGTTCGTGATCAGGTCGCCGATCACCTGGTCGGCGTCGGCGAGCGTGGTGGTCAGCGACGCGGTCTTGGCGAGCAGCGACTCGATCGTGCCGCCCTCACCCTGCAGCACCTTGATCACCTCGAACGCGAACTGGTTCACGTCCGCCGGGGTGAGTGCGGTGAACAGCGGCTTGAACCCGTTGAACAGCACCGACAGGTCCAGCGCCGGCGTGGTCCGCTCCTTCGGGATGACCGCGTTCTTCTTCAGCCGCTCGCCGCCGCCGACGCCGTCGGTCAGCGCGATGTACCGGTTGCCGACCAGGTTGCGGTAGCGCAGCGTCGCGTGCGTCGAGGTGTCGACCACCTGGTCGGAGTCGACGCTGAACGTCACCATCGCCAGTTTGTCCTGGTACAGCTGGATCTTGTCGACCTGCCCGACCTTCACGCCGGCGATCCGGATGTCGTCACCCTGGTTCAGCCCGACCGCGTCGGTGAACACCGCGCGGTACTTCGTCGTCGGGTTGAAGCTGATGTTCCCGATCGTCACCGCCAGCAACGCGGTGGCGATCGTCGTCACCACCACGAAGATCCCGAGCCGCACGGTGTCGAACGTGGTCTTCCTGTCGAAGAAGCTCACCTGAGGTTCACCTGCCCTCCGCGTAGCAGGGGGCCGACCATGAGGGTGGTCAGGTCCGGTACGTCGCTCGGGGCGACGCCCATCTCGGGGCCGACGACCGAATCGATGATCTTCTGTTCGGCCGGCGTCCCGACGCCCTGGGTGTCCATCGCGAATCCCGGCATGGCGCGGTTCAGCTGCAGGTCGACCGGGAAGCGCTGGTTCTTGTTGTGGTCGCCGATCACGCCGTCGTCACCGGTGATGTACGGCGCCGGGTTCTCCTGCGTGTAGGGGCCCGGTTTCGAGCCCGGGTGGCTGTAGTTCCTGCCGACACAGGTCGGGCCGCGATGGTCGGCGTACACCGGTTTCTCGTTCGGCTCGTAGGGGGTCGGCTGATTGGTGATCAGTTCCAGGTTGATGTTCAGCCGGCCGTCGCGGAACGTGTCGTTCAGGATCGGGGCGGTCTCCGTCATCACCTGGAGGAAGCACGGCACCTCGGGCGAGTACCGCTCGAGCAGGTCGAGCACCGGACGGCTCACCTGGCCGAGCCGGATCACCCGGTCCTCGTTCTCCTTCAGGAACGCGTTCCCGGTGCTGGACAGGCCCTGCACGTCGACGAAGAACTGCTGCAGCTGCTGCTGCTTCTCCACGACGGTGTTGCCGGTGATGGTGAGGTTGCGCAAGGCCCGGACCAGATCGGGCGTGGCGTCGCCGTACAGGTTCGCGACCTGGGTGAGCTTGGCCAGCGCGTCCATCAGCTTCGGGACGCTCGGGTTCAGCTTCTTCAGGTAGCCGTCGAGCTGCGTCAGCGTGCCGGCGATCTCGGCGCCGCGGCCCTCGAGCGCGGTCGCGAGCGTGTTCAGCGTGGCGTTCAGGTCGGCCGGGTCGACCGCCTGGAGCAGCGGCAGCGCGTCGTTCAGCACCTTCTCGATCTCGATGCCGACCGCGGTCTTGTCCCGGCTGATCACGTCGCCGGCCTTGATGTGCCGGCCACCGACACTCTCCACACCGGTCGGCGGCACCAGCGCGACGTACTTCTCGCCGAACAGCGTCTTCGGGAGGATCCGGGCGCTGACCGCACTGGAGATCTCGTTCACCTGGTCCGGCTTCAGCGCGAGCTGGACGGTGGCCTCGTCGCCGTCCGTGGAGACCCCGCGGACCTCGCCGACGATGATGCCGCGCAGCTTCACGTCCGCGTGCTCGTTGAGCTGCAGGCCGATGTGACTCGTCTTCAGCTCGACGTTCACGGTCTTGGTGAAGACCTTCGCGTAGAACGCGTACGTCAGCCAGAGCAGGAAGACCAGTACGCCGATGAACGCGACGCCGAGCACCTTGTGGGAGATCAGTCTGGTCATCCGGCCAACCTCACCGTGGTCGTCGTACCCCAGATCGCCATCGACAGCAGCAGGTCGACGACGTTGATGACGACGATCGACGTCCGGACGGCGCGACCGACGGCGACGCCCACACCGGCCGGACCGCCGGTCGCGTGGTAGCCGTGATAGCAGTGCACCAGGATGACGAGCACCGAGAACACCAGCACCTTGCCGAACGACCAGAGCACGTCCCCGGGTGGCAGGAACAGGTGGAAGTAGTGGTCGTACGTCCCGGTGCTCTGCCCGTAGAACGTGGTGACGGTGAGTCTGGTCGCGAAGTACGAGGCGAGCAGACCCACGACGTACAGCGGGATGACGGCGATCAGGCCGGCGATGATCCGGGTGGTGACCAGGAACGGCAGCGACGGGATCGCCATCACCTCGAGGGCGTCGATCTCCTCGCTGATCCGCATCGCGCCGAGCTGCGCGGTGAACCCGCAGCCGACGGTCGCGGCCAGCGCGATCCCGGCGATCAGCGGGCCGATCTCACGGGTGTTGATGTACGCCGACACGAAGCCCGCGAACGCCGACGTGCCGATCTGGTTCAGCGCCGAGTACCCCTGCAGGCCGACCTCGGTGCCGGTGAAGAACGCCAGGAACGTGATCACGCCGACCGTGCCGCCGATCACCGCCAGCGCGCCGGTGCCGAGCGTCACCTCGGCGAGCAGCCGTAAGATCTCCTTGCGGTACCGGGTGACCGACTTACCGGACCAGGCCAGCGCCTTGATGTAGAAGGCGAGCTGCTCACCGAGCCGGTCGAGCGAGTTCAGCGGCTTCTTGACCAGGGTGTCCATCAGGGCCGACACGTCAGGCCCCCTTCGGCGGGACGAGCTGGAAGTAGATCGCGGTCATCGAGAAGTTCGCGACGAACAGCAGCATGAAGGTGATGACGACGGACTGGTTCACGGCGTCGCCGACGCCCTTCGGACCGCCGCCCGCGTTGCAGCCCTTGTACGACGCCACGACCGCGGCAATGAAGCCGAAGACCAGCGCCTTCGCCTGCCCCTGCCACAGGTCGGGCAGGTGGGCGAGCGCGGTGAAGCTCGCGATGTAACTGCCCGGGGTGCCGTCCTGGAGCACGACGTTGAAGACGTAACCGCCCATCACGCCGACCACGCTGACGAACCCGTTCAGGAAGAACGCGACCAGCATCGTCGCGAGCACCCGCGGTACGACGAGGCGCTGGATCGGGTCGATCCCGAGCACCATCATCGCGTCGAGCTCCTCGCGGATCTTGCGGGAGCCGAGGTCCGCGCAGATCGCGGAACCGCCGGCGCCGGCGATCAGCAGCGCGGTCGCGATCGGCGACGCCTCCCGGACCACCGCGAGGACCGCGGCCGACCCGGTGAACGCCTGCGCGCCGAACTGCTTGATCAGGCCACCCACCTGCAAGGCGATCACCGCGCCGAACGGGATCGCGACCAGCGCGGTCGGGATGATCGTCACGCTCGCGACGAACCAGGCCTGCTGCAGGAACTCCTTGACCTGGAACGGTCGCCGGAACGACGCCCGCCCGGTGTCCAGGGCGAACGCGAACAAGGAGCCCGCATGCTTCAGCGGGGCCGTAGCCGAAACGGTCACGGGGCCTCCCGGTCTGGACTGAGGAGCGCAGGGAGCGCAGCGACCGGAGCGACGAGGGAAGACCGGGAGGCGAAGCCCCGTGACCGGCCGCGCGGCAGCGCGGCATTCAATACGGTCACGATGCTCCGACCGTGGCGGACATGAAGGAGCCTGGTGGCGGGGTGACGCCGTTCTCGCGGCACCAGGCGCCGGGCTCGCGCTGTGTCGGCCGCAGCATGCCGCTGCTCGGTAGCTGCTGGATCGGGATCGGCGGCAGCGGCGGCAACTCCTGACCGGCCTCGGCCGCCAGCTCCTCGGCGTCCTTCTCCTCGGACATCCCGATCGGGCCGACCATCTGCGCGTTCAGGAACTGCCGGACGACCGGCTCCTCACTGGACAGCAGCATCTCGCGCGGGCCGAACATCGCCAGGTGCCGGTGGTACAGCATGCCGATGTTGTCCGGGACCGTCCGCGCCGTGTTCACGTCGTGCGTGACGATCAGGAAAGTGGGGCTGAACGCCTCGTTGAGGTCGATCATCACCTGGTTCAGGAACGACGTCCGGACCGGGTCCAGGCCGGAGTCCGGCTCGTCGACCAGCAGGATCTCGGGATCCAGCACCAGCGCGCGGGCCAGGCCGGCTCTTTTGCGCATACCACCGGAGATCTCGCCCGGCAGCTTCCGCTCGGCACCGACCAGGCCGACCATCTCCATCTTCTCCATCACGATGGAGCGGATGTCGGACTCGGACTTCTTGGTGTGCTCACGGAGCGGGAAGGCGACGTTGTCGTACAGGTTCATCGAGCCGAACATCGCGCCGTCCTGGAACAGGACGCCGAACAGCCGGCGGATGTCGTACAGCTCGCGCTCACTGCAGGTGGCGATATCGGTGCCTTCGATCCAGACATGTCCCTTGTCCGGCTTCAGCAGCCCGATCAGCGTCTTCAGGAACACCGACTTGCCGGTTCCGGACGGGCCGAGCATCACGCAGATCTCACCGGCCGGCAGCGTCAGGGACACATCGCCCCAGATCAGCTGGCTTCCGAAGGATTTGGTGAGACCCTCGACGCGGACTTCTACGCCCACCGGCCCTCCTCACGGGTATGTCTGCTGCTGCCCAACGACAGGGCAGTGGCCTAGGTTACGCACGAGTACGGTTTTCCGTAACCCCTGGAAGTCAAGCGATTGCGATCGTAGCCATCCGGAAATGCAAGAAGGACGGCCCCCGTCCAGGGACCGCCCTTCTCAACACATTCGTTACGTCCGGTGACCGGCCGTAACTGAGATCACTTCAGGGTGACGGTGGCGCCGGCGCCCTCGAGGGCCTCCTTGGCCTTCTCCGCGGCAGCCTTGTCGACCTTCTCCAGGACCGGCTTCGGGGCCGACTCCACGAGGTCCTTGGCCTCCTTCAGGCCGAGGCTCGTGAGACCGCGCACCTCCTTGATGACCTGGATCTTCTTGTCGCCGGCCGACTCCAGGACGACGTCGAACTCGTCCTGCTCGGCGGCCTCCTCGGCGGCGCCACCGGCACCACCGGCTGCCGGGGCAGCGGCAACGGCGACCGGGGCGGCGGCGGTGACGCCGAACTCCTCCTCGAACGCCTTAACGAACTCCGACAGCTCCAGCAGGGTCAGTTCCTTGAACTGGCCGAGCAGCTCTTCGGTGCTGAGCTTCGCCATGATGGCGGTCCTTCCTAACAATGGTGCTTGATGATCACTGATGGGGTGTTGCGGTGAGACGCCTCAGCTGTCCGCTGCGGCGGTCTCCTCGGTGCTCGCCTCGGCAGGTGCGTCGGTCGTGTCCTGGACGGCGTCCTGCACCGTGTCCTGGACCGCTGCCGGAGCAGCGTCGGCCGGCAGCTTGTCCTGCAGCGCCGCGAACAGGCGCGCGGCCTGCGACAGCGGAGCAGCGAACAGCGACACCGCTTGCTGCGGGGCCGCCTTCATCGCACCTGCGAGCTTCGCGAGGAGGACCTCACGCGACTCCAGGTCAGCGAGCTTGCTGATCTCGTCAGAGCTGAGCGGCTTGCCGTCGAGCACGCCGCCCTTGATGACGAGAAGGGGATTCGCCTTGGCGAAGTCACGCAGACCCTTGGCCGCAACCACCGCATCGCCCTTGATGAAGGCGATCGCGGAGGGGCCTTCGAGCAGGCTGTCGAACGAGTCGACGCCGGCATCCTTGGCCGCGATCTTGGTCAGTGTGTTCTTCACCACGGCGTAGTTCACGTCGTCACCGAGCGAAACTCGAAGCTGCTTGAGCTGCGCGACGGTGAGACCGCGGTACTCGGTCAGCACGGCGCCGTTGGAGCTACGGAACTCGTCCGTCAGCTCCGCGACAGCGGCTGCCTTGTCCGGCCTCGCCATGGGGGTCTCCTTCTATCGGCTTCCACGCCGAGGACCCCTGACAAGAAGAAACACCCCTGCGCAGGCGCAAGGGTGTGAGACATACAGTGTCACTGTCCAAGTCACCTACGCGGGCCGCCCGTCTCTCGACGGGACCTTCAGTCACCCGGAGGTGACGACCAGCGGTCTTCGGCAGCCTCCAGTGTGCCTGGTGTGTTGCTGTTTGACCAAATCGGTTGTTCAGACCGGTTGTCCGGCGCGCGGATGCGGCGGGATCCAGCGGTGCATCGCCGTGGCCGCGGCCCACCCCGTTCCCGCCATGATCACGATCGCCGGCGCCAGCCCGAGCACCGCGGTCGCCCCGGCCAGCAACAACGGGCCCGCCCCGTTCCCAGTGTCCGCGAACAACCGGAACGCCCCGAGGAACTGCGCCCGTCCTACCGCCGGCGAGGCATCCGCTCCCAGCGTCATGATCACCCCGGCGCCCAGCCCGTTCCCGATTCCCATCAGCAGCGCCACCGCGGTCAGCGTCACCGTGGTGTGCGTCAACGGCAACAGCAGATGCGCCAGCCCCAGCACGAACATCGACGGTACGGCGACCCACTTGCGCCCGAGCCGGTCCATGACGGAACCCGCTGGATAGAACAGGAGCATGTCGACCGCACCAGACAGTCCGAAGATGATGCTTGTCGTCTGCGGGTCCAGTCCGATGTGCAGCGCCCACAGCGGGATCACCACCTGTCGCGACGCACGGACCGCCCCGACGAGCAGCGCTCCGACCCCGAGTGTCCGCAGTACCGGGAGGTGGTCGCGGATGACGCCCCAGGTCGATTGCGCTGCGACAGGGCCTCTTGGCCGGGTATGTGCGACGTCCGGCAGGCTTACCAGGACGGCACAGGCGAGCAATGCGGCTACTAGGTGCACCCAGTAAGCGCCGTCCGTACCGAGGAACTTCATGACGCCTGCGCCGAGGAACGGGCCGATGAAAGAGCCGATACGCTGTACGCCGCCCAGCGTGGACAGGGCCCGCGCTCTCAACTCGATAGGCACCGCCTCGCTCAGATAGGCCTGTCGTGCAAGGCCCCAGACCGCACCGGCCAGTCCTGTGCAGCCAATGGCTATGGCCAGTCCCCAGACCGTCGGCACAACCAGACAGGCGGCCAAGGCGAGTGCGACAAGGACGGTGGCGCCCAGCATCGCCCTGCGCTCACCAATGCGGTTCGTCAGTGCACCAGCGGGGATGTCACCGACCACCTGGCCCAGACCGGCCGCAGCGACGACCAGACCGGCTACGGCGACCGATGCGCCCCGATGCGTCGCCGAGAGAGCGATGACCGGCGCGATGGCGCCCTGGCCGATCCCGTAGAGCAGTGCGGGCAGATAAACAGCAGGCGCGATCTTCAGCAGACTCCGAGCCTGGGACATCACCGGCCGCCGGCCAGCGCCGTACTGCGGTCCCGGGCGGCCGGGGTGGCTCCCAGCAGCTCCGACACCGACCAGGCACCAGCGGCGACCCTCATCCCGAACTCCTCCATCCGCTCTACCGGCATCCGCATCTCGGGGCCGGACACACTGAGACAGCCGGCGACGTCACCGGAGTAGCCGAACACCGGCGCGGCGACGCTGCAGATCCCCGGCGTCCGCTCGGTCCGCGACATCGCGTAGCCGCGCCGCCGGATCTCCGCGAACTGCTCCGCCAGCACCTGCGGGTCGGTGATCGTTGCCGGCTGCACCTGGTCGAGCTGTCCCTTCAGGACCTCCTGCTGCTCCTCGAACGGCAGGAACGCGAGCAATGCCTTCCCCGGCGCACCCAGCGGTAACGCGACCGGCAGTCCGAACTCCGTGTAGGTACGGCGCAGTTGGTGGAAGCTCTCGACCTGGTCCAGGACGACGCGCTGCCCGGACGGCAGTAACTCGTGCACGGCCGCGGTCTCCCCTGTGTCATCGCGGAGTGCACGCAGCACTGGCATCGCGGCGTCCCGCAGCCCGGCCGGAATCCCACCGCTGTGTGCGAGCTGCACGACGAGCGGTCCGATCGCGTACCGCCGGTGGGCGGTCTGCCGGACGAGTCCGTTCTCCTGCATGGCCAGCAGCAGCCGATGCACGGTGCTCGTCGACAGACCCGTCGCCCGGGCCAGATCACTGATCCCGAGGTCCGGAGTACGGGCGTCGAAGCAGCGGAGGATCGCCACAGCGCGGTCGATCGACTGCACCGAGCCACGCTGTTCCTGCATGCCGGAATGTTATCCCGGTATACGGGAAAGCTGTCGAGGTAGTGTCCAGCCGGTGAGCATCACCGCGACCTGGGACCAGTTCGACCGCTGGCTCGCCGGGCACGCTCCAGCGACGTACGCCGTCCTCGCGCCTCCGGTCACCGGCGCGGAGCTGCACTTGGCGCAGCGCGTTGTCGAGCTGCCGCCCGAGCTGATCGAGTCATTGCGGTGCCACAACGGGCTGGTGTCGTGGGCCAACCTCCTACCGGAAGCGCCACCGTCGAGCGCGGCTCAGATCGCGGAGAACTGGCAACTGCGGATGGAGCTCGCGGAGAACGTTCCTTCGTCGGCTCCGGAGCCGTACTGGCATCCGGCCTGGGTGCCGTGGGCCGACTGTGATGGCGATCTCCAGGTCATCGACCTGCGCCCCGGCCCGTCACGGGGCCAGCTGGGTATGGCCCCTCACGACGGAGTCGGCGACTTCACGGACAGCTGGCCGGACCTCTCGGCGTACCTCTCGGAGGTGGTCCACTCGCTGCACCATGGCACCGGGGTCAACGGCTGGTACCCGTATCTCACGACCCACCAGGAGTTGTGGTGGGACCGCGGTCCGGACCAGCGGGTCGTCAATGACGAGCCGCTGGTCCGGGTCGGTACTAACTGAGGACGGCCAGTGCGTCGATCTCGACCAGCATGTCGGGAAGCGGCAGGCCGGTGAAGACGGTGGTCCGCGACGGCAGCACGCCGCTCGGGGTGCGGGTCGACACGAAGTCGGCGTACGCCTCGTTCATCGCGGCGAAGTCCTCGCGCTGGGTGAGGTAGACGCGCAGCATCACCACGTCGTCGATGCTCGCGCCGCCGGCCTTCAGGATCGCCTCGATGTTCTGCAGCACCCGGGTGGTCTGGCCCTTCACGTCACCGGCGAACACGAACTCGCCGCTGGCCGGGTCGACCGAGCCCTGGCCGGACACCTGCAGGATGTTGCCCTTGCGGACGCCCTGCGAGAACACCGGCATCGGCGGCGGTGCATCGGTCGTGGACACTGCGCTCTTGTCGGACATGAGACCTCTCAGTTGTAGTCGGCACTGATGGCGTTCGCGGTGGCGAGCAGGTCTGGCAGCAGCTCGATCACCTGCTCATAGTTCAGCAGTACGTCGGGAACCGACAGCGACACGGCCCCGACAACCCGCCCGTCGCGGGCCTTCAGCGGCGCACCGATGCAGTTGATGAATGCCTCGTGCTCAGCCTTGTCCTGCGCCCAACCACGCTCTTTGGTCGTGGCCAACTCGTCCCGCAACCGGTCCAGGTCGGTGATCGTGTTCTGCGTGTAGGAGCGCAGGTCCAGCGCCTGGAGCACCGCCTCTCGCGTGCGCTTGGGCTGCGCCGCCAGCAACACCTTCCCGACCGCCGTGCAGTGCAAAGCGGCCGGTACGCCGACCTGCGAGTACATCCGCACCGCGCGCATGCTGTCGAGCTTGTCGATGTAGATGACCTCGCCGTTCTCCCATGCCGCCAGGTGAACGGTCTGACCGGTCCTCTGATTCAGCTCCCGCAGATGCGGTGCGGCAACCTCGCGTACGACGTGTTGCTCGCGCGCAACGTCGGCGAGGGCGAACAGACGTGAGCCGAGTCGGTAGCGGTGCGCGGAGTCCCGGCGTACGAACCGCTCTGCTTCCATGGTGCGCAGCAGCCGGAGGACTGTGGTCTTGTGAACACCCAGCTCGGTCGCGAGCTGGTCGAGCGACCGCTCCCCCTCACCAAGGCTGGAGAGGATCTGCAAGGCCCGACCGAGACTCTGACTCATCTGGGGCCGATCTTCGTCGCAGCCCACTCCTCGTCGGTCGCACTGAGCAGACGCTCACGTTCGGGGGCTGCGGGCGGCGGTGCGTGGTCTTCAGGAGCTGTCAGTACGGCTGCGGCAGTGAGGTGCCCCAGCCGGAGGCGCTGCGTCATCGGGAGGTCCTGGAGCGTCCCAGCCAGGAAACCGGCAGCAAACGCGTCACCCGCTCCTACTGTCTCAACCACTTCGACGGACAACGCTGGGACGTCGGTGCGGCCGCCAGGCTCGAGCACCGTGGCAGTGTGCGCGTCGTTCTTCACGACAAGGGTCTTGGCCCCCAAGCGCTCGTACAGCTCCTCCGGATCGCCTGTCCCTGCAAAGACCGCTGCCTCGTCAGCGCCGATCAGCACGAGGTCAGCTGCCTTCAGCAACCGCCACAACGACTCCGGGTCCTTGTCCCGCCAGAGTGCCGGCCGCCAGTTCAGGTCGACGCTCAGCAGGAACTCCCGCGGCTCAGTCGCCAGCCGCTCCAGCATCTGCGCGCTGGACTCGGAGATGGCCGCAGTGATGCCAGTCGTGTGCACCACGCGCGCCTGGGCGAGTCGACGGCGTACCTCCGGGCGGTCCAGGAACTCCGGCGCCATCGCTGCAGCCGCCGAACCGGTCCGGTAGTAGTGCATCCGGGAGCGCCCGTCCTGCGACTCCTTGACGTAGAGGGCGGTCGGCCGCACCGGATCCAGCTCCACACCGCCGACGTCGACGCCGCGGGCCTGCAGATCCCGCAGGACGTGCTCACCGAAACCGTCGTCGCCGAGCCGCGAGATCCAGCTCGTCGGTACGCCGAGCGCCGCGAGCCCGCCGGCGACGTTGCACTCCGCGCCGCCGACCGACCGGCGGAACACCTCGACGTCCGCCAGCGGCCCGGGACCGCCCGCGAACATCACCATCGCCTCGCCCAGACAGATCGCGGCCGTCTCAGGGAGCGGTTCGGGCATCGGCACTCCTTGGCGGCGGGGTGATGGGATAGACGCGTGTTGACCGTGTGCTGACCGTGCGTTGACGCGACTTCGGGCGCGATGCTACAACCGACGAGTCAGAATGCGCAATGAGCGTTGCGCATTTTGCAATCTCAACCCCAGGGGATCAGATGCCTGCTTACGATGCCGACGCCGTCGCCGCTCTCGCCGATCAGTTGGTGAGCTGGCAGGACAAGGCCCTGCCGCCCACGTTCTGGGGCCGGACCGTCGCCGAGGTGCTCGCCGATCGGCCACGGCTGTCCCAGCTGCCCACGCCGTTGATGACGCTGTCCGCGCCCGGCCTGCGGCACAACGTGGACACGCTGGCGACCTGGTGCACGCGCCACGGCGTCGAGCTCGCGCCGCACGGCAAGACCTCGATGGCACCCGCGCTCTGGGCGATGCAGCTGGAGGCGGGCGCCTGGGCGATCACGCTCGCCAACGCCTTCCAGCTCGGCGTCGCCCGCGCGTACGGCTTCCAGCGGATCCTGATCGCGAACGCGGTGATCTCCCCGCTCCAGCTGCGCTGGATCGCCGACGAACTCGAGGCCGACCCGTCCTTCGAGGTGCTGGTCTGGGCGGACTCGATCCGCACGGTCGAGTTGATGGAGGCGGCCCGGTCGGCGTACGTCGGTCCCGACGCGCGCCCGCTCGACGTGATGGTCGAGGTCGGCGGCATCGGTGGCCGCACCGGCGCCCGCGACCTCGAGACCGCGCTGGCCGTCGGCGACGCGATCGCCGACGCGAGCACACTGCGGCTCGCCGGCGTGGCCGGGTACGAGGGCGCGATCGGGCACGGTGTCGACGAGGCGAACCTCGAGGAGGTCCGCGCGTACCTGCGGGACCTGGCAGCGGTCCATCACCGTCTGCGGCAGTACTACGACGCGGACGTGGTACCCGTGGTGAGCGCGGGCGGCAGTCAGTACTTCGAGCAGGTCGCGAAGGTCCTCGCCGACGAGGCCGGTGCGGGCGCCCGCGTGGTACTGCGGTCCGGCGCGTACATCACGCACGACGACGGGCTCTACCGCCGCGTCTCACCGCTCGGCCAGAACCCACGGACCGACGGCGAGCAGCTCGTCGCGGCCATGCACGGGTGGATGCGGATCACGTCGCAGCCCGAGCCCGGCCTGGCGATCTTCGACGGTGGCCGGCGCGATTTCCCGTTCGACCAGGACTACCCGGAGCCGCAGCTGATCCGGCCACGGTCCGAGGGCTCGCCGATCCTGCCCGCGACCGGGATGACGGTGACCAACCTGAACGACCAGCACGGCTATCTGCACTTCTCCGACGAACAGCCCGTGGTGATCGGCGACGAACTCCGGGTCGGCCTGTCCCACCCCTGTACGGCGTTCGACAAGTGGGGCCTGATCCCGGTGATCGACGACCCGGACGCCGCCGATCCGGTCGTCGTCGACCTGGTCCGGACGTTTTTCTGAGATGACCGACCTACTGATCACCGGGGCGCTGATCGTCGACGGCTCCGGGTCACCTGGGTACCACGGCGACGTCGCGGTCGACGCCGGCCGGATCGTGGCGATCGGTACCGATCTCCCGCCGGCGCACCGGACGATCGACGCCGGCGGGCTGGTGCTGTCGCCCGGGTTCATCGACATGCACTCGCATTCCGATCTGCAGATCCTGGTCAATCCCGATCACACCGCGAAGGTCAGCCAGGGCGTCACGCTGGAGGTGCTCGGTCAGGACGGGCTGTCGTTCGCGCCGATCGACGACCCGACCAGGGCCGTCGTACGGCGCCAGATCGCGGGCTGGAACGGGGAGCCGGACGACTTCGAGTTCAGCTGGTCCACGGTCGCCGGTTACCTCGATCGCCTCGACCGCGGGATCGCTTGCAACGCGGCGTACCTGGTTCCGCAGGGCACGCTGCGGATGATGGTCGTCGGCACCTCGAACCGTCCCGCGACGGCGGCCGAGCTCGCACGGATGGAAGAGCTGCTCGCCGACGGTCTGCGCGACGGGGCGGTCGGGATGAGCAGCGGGCTTACCTACACGCCCGGCATGTTCGCCGGCACCGACGAGCTCGTCGCACTGTGCAAGGTCATCGCGGAGTACGGCGGGTACTACGCCCCGCACCAGCGCTCGTACGGGAAGGGCGCCCTCGAGGCGTACGCCGAGATGGTCGAGGTGTCACGCCGCTCGGGCTGCGCGCTGCATCTGACCCACGCGGTGATGAACTTCGCACCGAACGCGGGACGCGGGGCCGACCTGGTCGCGATGATCGACGAGGCGATCGCGTCCGGCGTGGACGTCACCACGGACACCTACCCGTACTTGCCGGGGGCAACCACCCTGGCGGCGATCCTGCCGAGCTGGACGGCCGAGGGCGGCCCGGACGCCCTGCTGTCGCGGCTGCGCGATCCGTCGGCGCGGTCCCGGATCGCGTACGAACTCGAGCAGGTCGGCTCGGACGGCTGCCACGGATGCGTTGTCGAGTGGGAGACGATCGAGATCGGCGGCGTCCGGAACGCGGCGTTGTCCGACGCGGTCGGGAAGACGGTCGCGACGCTCGCGACCCGCGCGGGGAAGCCGGCGTCCGAGGTTTTCTTCGATCTGCTGCTCGCGGACGATCTCGCGACGTCGATCCTGCAGCACGTCGGCCACGAGGAGAACGTGCGCACGATCATGCAGCACCGCTCGCACACCGGCGGCTCGGACGGGATCCTGGTCGGCGGCAAACCGCACCCACGCTCATGGGGCACCTTCCCGCGGTACCTCGCGCACTACGTCCGTGACCTGGGCGTTCTCGACCTCGCGGACTGCATCCACCACCTGACCGGCCGCCCCGCGCGCCGCCTCCGGCTCACCGACCGCGGCCTGATCCGCGAGGGGTACGCCGCGGACCTGGTCCTGTTCGATCCCGGCACCGTCCGCGACACCGCCACGTTCCCGGAGCCGCGTCAGCAGGCTGCCGGTATCCCCTTCGTGCTCGTCAACGGCGTCCCCGTCATCGACGACTCCCATCGAACCGAGGCGCTGCCCGGGCGCGCCATCCGCCGTACCCCGTAGCCAAGATCCCCCTTGAAAGGACCATTTCTGTGAACACCCTGGAGTTGCTCCGCGCCGACCGTGTCCTGACCGTTGTCCGTGCGCCGGAGATCTCCGACGCGCGGGACCTCTGCGCCGCATTGGTTGCCGGCGGCATCCACGTCGTCGAGCTCACCTACACCACCCCTGACCTGCCGCGGCACCTCGAACGCGCCGCCTCCACGGCCGCCGAGACCGGTGCGGTCGTCGGCGCGGGCACTGTCCAGACTGCCGACCAGGCCACGCAGGCCATCAACGCCGGCGCGCAGTTCCTCGTCACCCCTGGCCAAGGTCCCGAGGCGGCCGCTATCGCCTCGGCGGCTACGGCCGCGGGCATCCCGGTCGTCCTGGGTGCCTTCACGCCTTCTGAGGTGATGACTGCGCTGGCTCTCGGCTCCGCCGCGGTCAAGATCTTCCCGGCTCACCAGCTGGGCCCGAAGTACTTCAAGGACCTCAATGGCCCGTTCCCCGGCGTACCGCTGATCCCGTCCGGCGGCGTCAACGCCACCAACGCCCACGACTTCCTCGCCAACGGCGCCCTCGCGGTCAGTGCCGGCACCGATGTCGTCTCCCCTGCCGACGTCGCCGCCGCCAACTGGGACTCGATCACCACCAAGGCCAAGACCTTCTGCGCCGCCCTATGACTGCTGCACGGTGACGCTGCCGTAGCTCGATCGCAGGTACAGGTGGTGGGTCGCAGCGGGATCGTTCGGGATCTGCAGGTCGGTGGAGCCCTGCGCGGCGACCGCGTCGACGGTGTACCTCGTGAACGGCGGCACCTGCACCGTGAGCGATCCATCGCTGGTGGTCGCGGACACCTGGTCGGGCGCGCTGTCGAAGCTCAAGGTGGCCGACCCACGCTGGGCGTCCACCGAGACCCGTGGACTCCGCACCCGCACCAGGTCGACCGACCCGTCGGCGACGGCAACGGTCAGCGGCGACGAGACCCCCACGACGTTGACCGAGGACCCCTCGACCTTCGCCTGGACTGCCGCGGCGGCAGGCACCTCGACCGTCAGATCCACCGAGCAGTGCACGTCCGGACACCTGCTCTCGACGGCCAGAACACCATCGTCCGTCGACACCTTGACGTCCGGCTTCGCGGCGGCATAGGTCCCGTCGACGCTCACGTGCACCTGCCCGTCGACGCTGGCCAGCACCTGGGTCTGCACATCGGACTTGATCCGCACCCCGTCGGCCCCCGGGGCGAAGGCCGCCGAGTAGCTGTACGGCAGTTTGCCGCGGATCGTCGACATCGTCACGGCGGCTCCCGCGACGACAAGGACCAGCAAGGGCACCAGCCCGACGATCAGCATCCTCCGCTGCGCGCTCGACATCAGCTGCCCAGGAACTTCAGGACGGCGAGCACCCGGCGATGCTCCCCGTCGGTCGGCGTGAGATCGAGCTTCAGGAAGATGTTGCTGATGTGCTTCTCCACGGCTCCTTCGCCGACCACCAGCGCCTGCGCGATCCCGCCGTTCGACTTGCCCTCGGCCATCGCCCGGAGAACGTCCTGTTCCCGCGGGCTCAGCACCGCCAGCGGATCCGCCCGCCGCGAACGCACCAGCAGTTGCGAGATCACCTCCGGATCCAGCGCCGCGCCACCGCCCGCGACCCGGCGCAGTCCGTCGATGAACTGATCCACATCCGCGACCCGGTCCTTCAGCAAGTAGCCGACGCCACCCGGGTTCCCGCCGATCAGCTCGCTCGCATACCGCTCCTCGACGTACTGCGACAACACCAGCACCCCGACCTCGGCATACTGCTCACGGATCACCAGCGCCGCCCGCAGCCCCTCGTCGGTGAAGGTCGGCGGCATCCGCACGTCGACCACACAGACGTCCGGTCGATGCGCCTCGACCGCCTTCAGCAGCGAGTCGCCGTCACCCACAGCCGCGACCACCACACAGTCCTGCTCCTCCAGCAGCCGCATGATGCCCTCACGCAACAGCACCGAGTCCTCGGCGATCACCACCCGCAGCTCAGCCACACGGCACCTCCGCGATCAGCGTCGTCCCGCCACCCGGCGGACTGTCCACGGTGAGTCGTCCGTCGACACCGGCCACCCGATCGGTCAGCCCACGCAACCCGCTCCCCCTCGCCGGATCGGCGCCGCCCTGGCCGTCGTCACGCACCTCGATCCGCAGTACGTTCCGAGCCCGCGTCACTCGCACCTCCGCCTGAGCAGCCACCGCATGTTTGGCCACATTGGCCAGCGCCTCCGTCACCACGAAGTACGCGATCGACTCGATCGTCAGCGAGGGCCGGGGCCGGACGTCGACGCTCAGCCGGACCGGCACCGGCGACCGGGCCGCGACCGCCGACAAGGCCGCGTCCAGACCGCGGTCGCTCAGCACCGGTGGATGCAGTCCGCGCGTCAGGTCGCGGATCTCGGCGATCGCCTGCATCGCCTCCGAGTGTGCTTCCTCGATCAGCGAACGGACCGCCGGCTCCTTGTCGCCCAGCCGGTTCTTCGCCCGTCCCAGTGTCATCGCCAGCGAGACGAGCCGCTGCTGGGCGCCGTCGTGCAGGTCACGCTCCATCCGGCGCCGCTCGGCCTCGACCGAGTCGACCACCTGCTGCCGGCTCGTCACCAGCTGGGAGACGCGCTCCGCCAGCGCACCGGTCTCGGACCGGCCGAGCAGCGTCCGCGCGAGCTCCGCGTCCAGGCTCGAGGCGGCACGCATCAGCCAGGGCGACGCGAGCAGCAGGAAGACCACCGCGATCCCGGCCACGACCGACGCCTTCGTGACCGTGTCGATCACGAACGGCCCGACCTGTGCCTGCGACGCGGCGAAGTGCGAGTAGTACGCCGGCAGTCCGACCAGCGCCAGCGGAACGGACCAGGCGAACACGATCAGCACGAACCAGATCATCGCCAGCGGCAACAGCAGGACGTAGTACAGGAACTGCCGCCACAGGCCCTGGTCCGTCACCGCCTGCCGGGCGTCGTCGATCCGCGAGCCGGTCGGCAGCGGCGGCACCAACGGCTGGATCAGCTGCTCCCGGGTGATCCGCGCCCTGGCCAGCTCCCAGCCGGCCACCTGGTAGACGAACCGGTTCGCGCCGACGGACAGCGGGATGCCGACGTACGCCAACGGCCAGGCGAACAGGACGATCAGCACCGTCGCCAGGACCAGCAGCCCCGAGGTGAGGACGACCAGCGAGTCGCCGAGCACGTGGATGGTTGCCAACCACAAGTACGGCGAGCGCCACAGGCGCCAAGGTGCCCGGGGAACCGGACTCGCGGCAACCGTCATCCGGACCTTCACCTCCCCGTCTCAGCGCGTGCTTGCCGTCACAACTTACGTGGTCGGGGCGGCCGGACGGCATCAGGACAACCCACGGATCGGACCGGGGGTTATCCCCACCCCGGTTCGTGGGCTGACCGGACTGTGCCGAGCGCCGCCGCCCGGGATGCTCGAAGCCATGACGACGACAGCGATCGGCTCCAGCCGCACCGGCGATCCGGGCCGGGCCATCGACGGCAGACTGGACAGCAGGTTGGACGGCAGGCTCGGCGACGCGATCGACGATCGCGTCGCGGACGCGCTCGAGGACTACATCGCCGAGGGCCGGCTCGACGGCCGGATCCGCCCGCGGCGTTCACCCGGCGGCCTGGCCGCGGTGGTCGCGGCCGGAGTCGCCGCAGTGCTGCTCCCCTGGTGCCTGATCCTCGCGGCCACGCTGCCGCGCAGCTACCAGGTGGATCACTGGAAGCTCACCTGGATCGGCCTCGACTGCGGTACGGCGCTCGCGGCCGGCCTCACGGCGTACCTGCTGCACAAGCGCAACAGGTACGCCGTTCTGACCGCGATGGCCGCCGGGACGCTGCTCGTCGCCGACGCCTGGTTCGACGTCAGCACCGCCGCGGCCGGCTTCGACCGCACGCTCTCGCTCACTGAGGCGCTCCTGCTGGAGCTGCCGCTGGCGATCTGCGCCTTCGTGGTCGCCGCGCGCGAACTGCGGAGTCGCTAGCCGATGAGCTCGAGCACGGGACCGTCATGCAGGGCTCGGTAGACCTTGTCCCGCAAGACGTTGGCCTCGGCATCGGTGAGGGTCCGATCCACCGGCCTGAGGACCAGCCTGACCAGGAGATTCCGTTGCCCCGGGGTCATCTGGAGACGCTCACGGGCGGCCGTCGGCAAGTCGTCGTACGACGTTTCGCCCAGCACCTCCAGCGACTCCGCGGCATCGGCCTGCGCGCCGAGCGCGGCGCGCACCTTGTCACCGAGCACTTCGGCCGACACGTCCGCCGAGGCGTCGACCACGACCGACAGGTCGCGACGGACCGGCGGCATCGACGAGACCGGCTTGTAAGGCGTCAGATCCAGCATCTGGTTCGCCACCAGTGGATCCGTCGACCGGAGCAGGCGGATGTCGCGGATGCCCTTGCGCAGCATCAGGAGCCGGTCGAGACCGGGTCCCATCGCGAGTCCGGTCCAGCTCTCGTCCAGGCCGGCCAGACGGAGTACGTGCGGAGCCGCGACACCGCATTCACCGATCTCGATCCATTGATCGTCCAGCAGTACGTCGATCTGACGGCCGTGAATCGTGTACGGGTGGACCGCCGGCACGGTGCGGTACGTCTGCCCGGGAAGGATCGTGTCGACCAGACGGGCGATCATGTCCTCCAACTCGGGTTCGCCCAACGTCACGTTGCGGCTGATCCGCCACAGGTCGAGCTGATGCGGCGTACCGGTGTGCTGCCAGTCGACCGAGTCCCGGCGGTAACAGATGCCGGCGCAGATCATCAGCACATCGGATGCCTCGGACTGCGCGAGCTCGCGAAGTGCCGGCGGGATCATGGCCGACGTGTGGCTGCGCAGTACCTCGGTCTCGGACACGTAGCGCGTGTAGCGGGCCTCCCGTGTCACGGCGTCGGCTGCGTAGCCGAGGTTGTCGTAGTTGTCCGCCATCGGTACGACGGGATGGTCGCGGCGCGTCCAGATCTCGGTGTAGGGCCAGGCAGTGCCGAGCGCCTGGCGGATCGAGTCCACGATCAACTGGACGGCGTGCGCTCCCTGGGCCGGATCGGCGAGGTCGCGGAGCGCGAGGGCAGAGTGCAGTTCTTCAACAGTGAGGACAGACATGGGTTTCTCTCCAAGGTGACGGTCTCGACGGGGGTCCACCCCGGTCGGCCGCGGTCACCTCAGGAGAGAGCGCAGCAGCAGCTCACCCCGTCGGCACCGTCGTGCCGGCCGGGGCGCAGAAATCGCCGCCCGTACTGCGTCATGTCCCCAACTCTACCTGTCCGGGCCAACGAACCGCCGCCGATTTGTCAGTCGCCATCGAGTCGAGCGGGCCGGTCGAGGGTGAACCACGCGACCGCCGCCGCGATCAGCGCAAGGACGGCAATCGCCGCGTAGGCAATCTCGGCGCCACGGTCGAACGCGTCCCGGGCAGCTGTCGTCAGGGAGCTGCCGATCGGCGCCGGCAGGGTCCCGGCCACCTCGAGCGCACCCTGTAGCGACCCTCGGGCCTTGCCGCCCTGCTCCGGTTCGAGAGCGGGCGCGTTCGCATCGAGGTTCCGGACGTAGGCGCTCGCCAGGATGGATCCGGCCATCGCCACCCCGATCGACCCACCCACGAACCTGCTGACGAAGTTGAGGGACGACCCGTCACCGGCTTTCGCCGCGGGCAGGCTGTTCATCACCACGGTCGACGGCGGGGCGATCAGCACCGACAGGCCGGCGCCGAGGATGACAGAGCCGGCGATCATCGCCCAGAGCGGTCCGCTGCCGGATACCGCGAGTACGCCGGCCGCGGCGGCGCTCACGACGAGCCCGAGCGCGATCGTGGTCCGGGCTCCCAACCACTGCAGGATCCGCTGGGACTGCAGGGACCACGCCCCGAAGACGACTGCGAACGGCAGGAACAGCAGACCGACGGCCACGATCGACTCGCCTCGGACGTCGAGGAGGTACTGAGGATTCAGGAACAGGAACGAGCTCAGGACCAGGTAGGCCACCATCAACGTGATCGCGCCGGTGGCGACGAGCGGGCGCCGCAGGATCCGTACGTCGAACAACGGGGACCCCGTCCGTAGCTCGCGGACGACGAACGCGGTGACGGTGATCGCACCGAACCCCACGGCAGCGAGCACGAGCGGCGACGTCCAGCCGCGTCCTGGGCCTTCGATGACACCGAAGAGCAATGCACCGAGCCCGACCACCGACAGCACCGCCCCCAGCACGTCGAGCGCGGGGCGGCCACCAGCGGGGACCGGAGCGCGTGACTCGGGGATGGTTCGCGCGCCCGCCACAACCCCGACCGCGACGATGGGCACATTGACCAGGAACACCGAGCCCCACCAGAAGTGGTCAAGCAGCAGCCCGCCGATGATCGGCCCGACGGCCAGACCGGTCGCACCGAGTACGACGAAGGCGCTGATCGCGCGGCCCCTCCTCTCGGGTGGGTACATCGACGCGATGATCGCCAGCGCGGGCGCGATCGCACCGGCGGCGCCGAGCCCCATCACCGCCCTCGACGCGATCAACGCTCCCGCGGCCGAACTGAACGCCGCGGCCAGCGAGCCGAGGGCGAACAGCGCATAGCTGGCGAGGAACACGCGACGGCGCCCGTACCGGTCCGCAACCGCGCCGCCGAGCACCAGCATCCCGGCCAGCACGATGTTGTACGCGTCGATCGTCCACTGCAACTCGTTGGTGCCGGCATCGAGGACCTTGCCGATGGCCGGCAGCGCGACGTTGGTGATCGTCAGGTCGACCCCGGCCGTCAGTGAGCACAGGCACAGGATTCCGAGCGCCACAGAGTGCCCGCGAGCGGCAACCGCCGGCCCCCCGGGTTCCCGATGGTTCTGGTGCAGACGCCCATGGTCGTGCACGGCCTCCAATCTAGCCTGCCGTACTGTGCGCCGCGGCCGCATAGCTGATCGTGACCGCGGGACCGACGGGGTGCGACGATGGGCCGCATGCGTTGGATCGACACCCTGGAAACCGCGGCCGCCGAGAGGCTCCCGGAGGCCGTGCACCGGTACTTCCGGCAAGGTTCGGCCGGTGGGATCAGTGTCGGAGAAGCGACCGCGGCCTGGTCGACGTACCGGTTCCGCCCGCATGTGCTGAACGACGTCTCCACCGTCGGCCTCGGGACCACGGTCCTCGGTGAACCCGTCGACCTGCCGATCCTGGTCGCGCCCTCGACGATGCACCGGATGGCCGACCCGGACGGCGAGCTCGCGATGGCGCGCGGCGTCGGCGCTGCGAAGTCGGTGATCGGCCTTTCCAGCAACGCGGGGACGACGTTCGGCGAGCTCGGGAAGACCGGCGTCCCGTGGTGGCTGCAGATCTACGTCGTACGGAACCGCGAGATCACCGAGCGGATGCTGGACGCAGCGGTCGCGGCCGGCGCGCGGGCGGTCGTGCTGACCGCCGACACCCCGGTGGTCGGCCGGAAGGAAGACGACGGCGAAACGGTCTGGGACCTGGTGCGACCCGGTCAGCTGCTCGCGAACCTGCCCGCGGGCGACTGGACCGACGACGACCTCGCGAAGGCCGACGACCTGAACCCCGACGTGATCGGCCGGCTCGCCGAACGCACCGGCCTGCCCGTCGTCGTGAAGGGCGTACTCCGCGGCGACGACGCCAAACGCTGCGCGGACGCGGGCGCCGCCGGCATCATCGTGTCCAACCACGGCGGCCGCCAGCTCGACGGCTCGATCCCCACCGCTCTGGCCCTCCCCGAGGTCGCCGAAGCAGTCGCCGGCTCCGGAATCGAGGTGTACGTCGACGGTGGCATCCGCCGCGGCGAACACATCCTCGCCGCCCTCGCACTCGGCGCCCGCGCGGTCTTCGTCGGGCGGCCGGCACTGTGGGCGCTGACCGTCGGCTCATCCGCCGGCGTCACCCGGTTGCTCACGGACCTCGGCACCGAACTCGACCACGCCCTCCGCCTGGTGGGCATTCCGTCCCTGTCCTCGCTGACCCCGGACCTCGTCACCGGCCGCTTCGCATGACGACCGTTCATCGAGTCGTGGGGATCGGTTGCCGACCTGCAGCCCCACTCCACGACTCGGCGTAACGGTGAGGAGCCGATTCACACGACTCGGGCGAGATGGCGGGAGAACAGAAAACCCCCGGTCGTGGACCGGGGGTTTTCTGGTGACGAGGTGGAGGCTCAGGCGTCGACCTGGTCCTCGGCGAGGTTGCGGGTCAGGTTGGGGTCAACCTGGATGCCCGGACCCATCGTGGTCGAGAAGACCGTCTTCTTGATGTAGCGGCCCTTGGAGCTGGCCGGCTTGAGCCGGAGGATCTCCTCGAGCGCGGCGCTGTAGTTCTCCACCAGCTGGGCCTCGTCGAACGACGCCTTGCCGATGATGAAGTGCAGGTTCGCGTGCCGGTCGACCCGGAACTCGATCTTGCCGCCCTTGATGTCGGACACGGCCTTGGTCACGTCCGGCGTGACGGTTCCGGTCTTCGGGTTCGGCATCAGACCACGCGGGCCGAGGACCCGGCCGAGGCGGCCGACCTTGCCCATCAGATCCGGGGTGGCGACGACGGCGTCGAAGTCCAGCCAGCCGTCGGTCACCTTCTTGATCATGTCGTCGTCACCGACGAAGTCGGCGCCGGCGGCCTTCGCCTGCTCGGCCTTCTCGCCGGTGGCGAAGACGAGGACCCGTGCCGTCTTGCCGGTACCGTGCGGAAGGTTGACGGTGCCGCGCACCATCTGGTCGGCCTTGCGGGGGTCGACCCCGAGACGCATCGCGACGTCCACGGTGGAGTTGAACTTCTTGCTGCCGGCGGACTCCTTGGCCAGCCGGATCGCCTCGAGCGGCGTGTACAGGTGATCGAAGTCGATCTTCTCCGCGATCGCGCGGTAAGCCTTGCTGCGCTGTGCCATTACTACGGTTCCTCTCTGGGGTGTGGTCTCCGGGCGGCGCTTCGCCCTGCCACGACTACCTTTTTGCTGGGGTGTACGGCGCTCAGCCGTCGACCACGACGCCCATCGAGCGCGCGGTGCCCTCGATGATCTTCATCGCGGCGTCGATGTCACGGGCGTTCAGGTCCGGCATCTTGGTGGTGGCGATCTCGCGGACCTGGTCCTTGGTGATCTTGCCGACCTTGTCGCGCTGCGGGACGGCCGAACCCTTCTGCAGACCGGCGGCCTTCTTGATCATCTCCGGCGCCGGCGGCGTCTTGGTGATGAAGGTGAAGGAGCGGTCTTCGTAGATGGTGATCTCGACCGGTACGACGTTGCCGCGCATGGATTCCGTCTGCGCGTTGTACGCCTTGCAGAACTCCATGATGTTGACGCCGTGCGGACCGAGCGCGGTACCGACCGGCGGTGCCGGCGTCGCGGCACCGGCCTGGAGCTGCACCTTGACCAGCGCAGCGATCTTCTTCTTGGGAGGCATTCTGTCGGGTCCTTAGACTTTCTGGATCTGGTTGAAGCTGAGTTCCACCGGGGTCTCCCGGCCGAAGATCTCCACCAGGGCCTTGATCCGCTGGGCCTCGGCGTTGATCTCCGTGACTGTGGCGTGCAGGGTCGCGAACGGCCCGTCGACCACCATGACCGAGTCCCCGACACCGAAGTCGGCGACCTCGACCTTCTTCTTGGCCGCGGTCTTGGCAGGTGCGGCACCGGCTTCGGCTGCCGCCGCCTCGGCCGCCGCCACGACGGCCGGAGCGAGCATCTTCTCCACCTCTTCGAGGCTGAGCGGGACCGGCTTCTGGCTGTTCCCGACGAAGCCGGTCACCGACGGCGTGTGCCGCACGGTCGACCAGGACTCGTCGGTCAGGTCCATCCGGACCAGCACGTAGCCCGGGAGCACCGTGCGCTTCACCATCCGGCGCTGCCCGTTCTTGATCTCGGCGACCTCTTCGGTCGGCACGATGATCTCGAAGATGTAGTCCTCCATGTTCAGGGAGTTGATCCGGTTCTCCAGGTTGCCCTTGACCCGGTTCTCCATCCCTGAGTACGTGTGCACCACGTACCAGTCGCCGATCTGCGACCGCAGCCGGCTGCGCAGCTCCTCCAGCGGGTCGCCCGGCTCCTCGGGCTCCGCCTCCTCGGCCTCGTCGTCGGCCTGCGCCGCGGCGAGCGCGTCCACGTCGGCGTCGTCGTCGCTGTCCTCGTCGTCGCTGTCCTCGTCGCTGTCGTCAGCGCTCGAGAAGACCACCTCGTCGGCCGCGGCCGGCGGCTCGGTGGTGGTCAGCGGCGCGGTCTCGGCGGTCTCCTCGGCCAGCTCCTCGGCGGCGTCCTCGACGTCGCCTTCGGTCACCACCTCGGTCACCTCGGACTCGTCGGCGGCGGCGACCACGACGACCGGCTCGTCGTCCGACGTGTCGGCGTCCGCGTCCGGCTCCTCCGACTCGTCGTCGGCGGAGTACTCGTCCTCGTCGGAGTCCGCCTCGTCTTCCTCGTCGTCCTCGTCTTCGTCGTCGAGATCCGCGAACGGGTCGTCGTCATCGTCGTCGTCACCGAACAGGTCGTCGTCGGTGGCGTTCTCGTCGAAATCGAGGTCGTCGTCGGAGTCGGATACGTCGAACTCGTCCTCGTAGTCGAGGACCTCGTCGTCGCGCTCGGACACGTCGTACTCCGTCATCTATGCATCGGGGTCTTGTCTGCTTCGGTCGGGTCAGGAGCCCGGGACCTACCTACGGTCGTCGATCGTGGCGAACCTCAGCCGAAGATCTTGAACATCGCCCAGCCGAAGGCGAGGTCGAGAACCGAGACGATCGCGATCACGAAGACCACGAACGTCAGGACCACCACGAAGTAGGTGGACAGCTGCTTGCGGGTCGGCCAGACGACCTTGCGGAGCTCCGCGACCACCTGGCGGTAGAAACGCAGCAGGCCCTTGCCCTGCTTGCCTTCCGCCGGCTTGCCGGCGCCGGACGGTGCCGGGGTGCGCGTCTCCGTCACGACCTACCTCTTTCGCTAGCGGCGGCCTGACCGGCCCTGCGCCGGTCAGGATTTGCAGGGCACGAGGGACTTGAACCCCCAACCTTCGGTTTTGGAGACCGATGCTCTGCCAGTTGAGCTAGTGCCCTCTGCAATCCATCCGGACGCCGCGTCGGACCTGATCTCGGGCATGCCGGATCAGGGCCATCAACGCCCGGACTAGATGAGTGTACGGGGTCGGAGCCACCTGGTCGAACTCAGCCTCTCGGCGTCCTTCGGCCTGACCCTGCCCGCACGACCCGTCACCAGGCGCCGCACCGCGGTCAGAACCATACAGCCTCCACCGGTCCCCAACGCACCACACCCCCGGCGCGTTCCCGGACCACCGGTTGAAACCGGCGCGCACCGCCGTACGGCGTGATGCCAGGATGGACGTCATGGGTTCCAGGATCTCGGCGCGGATCGGCGCCATCAGTGAATCGGCGACGCTGGCGGTGGACAGCAAGGCGAAGGCGCTCAAGGCGGCGGGCCGCCCGGTGATCGGGTTCGGCGCGGGCGAGCCGGACTTCCCGACGCCGGACTACATCGTCGAGGCCGCCGTCGCGGCCGCGCGGGACCCGAAGAACCACCGGTACAGCCCGGCCGGTGGCCTGCCGGAGCTGAAGCAGGCGATCGCCGACAAGACCAAGCGCGACTCCGGCTACGAGATCGAGGCCGCGCAGGTCCTGGTCACGAACGGCGGGAAGCACGCGGTCTACAACGCTTTCGCGACGCTCCTCGACCCGGGTGACGAGGTGCTGCTGCCGGCGCCGTACTGGACGACGTACCCGGAGGCGATCCGGCTGGCAGGCGGCGTACCGGTCGAGGTGCTCGCCGACGAGTCGCAGAACTACTGCGTCACCGTCGAGCAACTGGAGGCGGCGCGGACCGAGAAGACCAAGGCGCTGCTGTTCTGTTCGCCGAGCAACCCGACCGGAGCGGTCGACAGCCCGGAGGCGGTCGAGGCGATCGGCCGCTGGGCGCTCGAGCACGACCTCTGGGTGATCACGGACGAGATCTACGAGCACCTGACGTACGGCGACGCGACGCCGACGTCGATCCCCGTCGCGGTGCCGGAGCTGGCGGACAAGACCGTCGTACTGAACGGGGTCGCCAAGACCTACGCGATGACCGGCTGGCGGGTCGGCTGGATGATCGGCCCGAAGGACGTCATCAAGGCCGCGACGAACCTGCAGTCGCACCAGACCTCGAACGTCTGCAACGTCGCCCAGCGGGCCGCGCTGGCCGCGGTGTCCGGCGACCTGAAGGCCGTCGACGAGATGAAGCAGGCGTTCGACCGGCGCCGGCGGACCATGGTCCGGATGCTCAACGATATCCCCGGCGTCGAGTGCCCGGAGCCGACCGGCGCGTTCTACGCGTACCCGTCGGTCAAGGGCGTCCTCGGCAAGGAGATCGCCGGGCGGACGCCGGCGACGTCCTCCGAGCTGGCCGACCTGATCCTCGACGAGGTCGAGGTGGCGGTCGTGCCGGGCGAGGCGTTCGGTGCACCGGGGTACCTGCGACTGTCCTACGCGCTCGGCGACGACGACCTGGCCGAGGGCCTCGGGCGGATCGCCAAGCTGCTGGGGTGATCCCGGATTTCGCCGGTCGGGTGCGGGCTCGGTAACCTTCGGTAATGACGCAGCGGGATCTGCGGGTGTTGCCGAAATCGCACCTGCATCTGCACTTCTCCGGGTCGATGCGGCACCTGACCCTGGTAGAGCTCGCGGACAAGCACGGCGTCCGGCTGCCCGATGCGTTGCGCATCGACTGGCCGCCGGAGCTGTCGGCCGCGGACGAGCGCGGCTGGTTCCGGTTCCAGCGGCTGTACGACATCGCGCGCTCGGTGCTGCGGACCGAGGACGACGTACGGCGCCTGGTGCGCGAGGCGGCCGAGGACGACCGGGCCGACGGTTCCCGCTGGCTGGAGATCCAGGTGGACCCGTCCGGATATGCCAACCGCTTCCACGGGATCACCGAGTTCACCGATCTGGTCCTCGACGCCGCGCGGGATGCGGCGGCGTCGACCGGGATCGAGGTCCAGGTGATCATCGCCGCGAACCGCACCCGCCACCCGCTCGACGCCCGTACGCTCGCGCGATTGGCCTCGCAGTACGTCGGACGCGGCGTGGTCGGATTCGGCCTGTCGAACGACGAGCGCCGGGGTACGACGTCCGAGTTCGAGCCGGCGTTCCGGATCGCACGGCACGCCGGCCTGCTGTCGGCGCCGCACGGCGGTGAGCTCTGCGGGCCCGCCACCGTCCGCACCTGTTTGGACGAGCTCGGTGCCGGCCGGATCGGACATGGCGTCCGTTCCGTCGAGGATCCCGATCTGTTGAAGCGGATCGTCGACGCCCAGATCGCTCTCGAGGTCTGCCCCGCGTCCAACGTCTCGCTCGGCGTCTATCGCCGTCCCGAAGACGTCCCGCTCCGCGCTCTCTACGAGGCGGGCGCCCGCATCGCCCTCGGCGCCGACGACCCGTTGCTCTTCGGTTCCCGCCTGGCCGAACAGTACGAAACCGCCCGCACGGTCCACGGCTTCACCGACGCCGAGCTGGCTGACCTGGCGCGCTCCTCGGTCCTCGCCTCCACCGCTCCGCCGGAAACCCAGAAAACCCTCCTCACCGAAATCGACCAATGGCTGGGCACCCCCGCCACAGTCCCCGCCTGACCTACCTGGCCCGCCACGGCCAAACCGAGTGGAACACCGAGTCCCGCCGCCAAGGCCATCTCGACTCCCCACTCACTCCCCTCGGCCTCCAACAGGCCGCCCGAAACGCCGACCTCCTGAAGACAGAGGAGATCGACGCGATCTTCGCGAGCCCGCTCGGCCGAGCGCATCGGACCGCTTCGATCATCGGCTCGGGTCTTGGGCTCGCAGTGCAGGTGATCGACGATCTGGCCGAGATTGACCACGGGTTGTGGTCCGGGCTCACAGCGGCCGAGATCGAGACGCGCTGGCCGGGGCAGCCGGCGGTGCGGGAGCGGGCGAAGTACACCTTTCGGTTTCCCGGCGGCGAGAGCTATGCGGATGCCGAGGTTCGCGCGGGGCGGGCCCTCGACGTGGTGGGGCGGAGCGGCGCTCGGCGGCCGTTGGTGGTGTCGCACGAGATGATCGGGCGAGTGCTCTTGCGGCGACTCGGCGTAGCGGATGCGTTGGGGACGCGGCAGCCTTCCGACGTCGTTTATCGCGTGCGCACAGGAGGAACGGTCGATCGGTTGACGTGGGCAGAATAAGTGCCGGTCGAGTTCCGGTTCAGGTCATTGTTCGGGGCTCCTGACGCGCCTAACTTTGCGGCATGACGCCAACGAAGATCCTGCTCCCCGAGGACGAACTGCCAACGCGTTGGTACAACGTGCTTCACGACCTGCCGACGCCCCCGCCACCGGTGCTGCACCCCGGCACGGGCCAACCGATCGGCCCGGACGATCTCGCACCGCTCTTCCCGATGGACCTGATCCTGCAGGAGGTCTCACAGGAGCAGTACGTCGACATTCCGGGTGAGGTGCTCGACGTCTACCGGCTCTGGAGACCCAGCCCGCTCTACCGGGCGCACCGTCTCGAGAAGGCGCTCGATACCCCGGCACGGATCTACTACAAGTACGAAGGCGTCTCACCCGCGGGCTCCCACAAGCCCAACACCGCTGTCCCGCAGGCGTACTACAACGCGATCTCCGGCGTCCGAAAGCTCACCACCGAGACCGGCGCCGGCCAGTGGGGTACGGCGCTCGCGTTCGCCTGCGCGCAGTTCGGGCTGGAGTGTGAGGTCTGGCAGGTGCGGGCGTCGTACGACCAGAAGCCGTATCGGCGGACCATGATGCAGGTCTTCGGCGCGACCGTGCACCCGAGCCCGTCGGATCTGACCGAGGCCGGGCGGAAGATCCTCGCCGAGCACCCGGACTCCACCGGTTCACTGGGGATCGCGATCAGCGAGGCGGTCGAGGCCGCGGTGCAGGATCCCGAGGTGCACTACGCGCTCGGCTCGGTCCTCAACCACGTGCTGATGCACCAGACCATCATCGGCGAGGAAGCGCTGATGCAGTTGGCGATGGTTGGCGAGACCCCCGACCTTCTCGTCGGCTGCACCGGCGGCGGGTCGAACTTCGGCGGCCTGGCCTTCCCGTTCCTGCGGGAGCGGTGGGCGGGCCGGATGTCGCCGGTCGTGCGCGCCGTGGAGCCGGCCGCCTGCCCGTCGCTGACGCAGGGCACGTATGCGTACGACTTCGGTGACACCATCGGCATGACCCCGCTGATGAAGATGCACACCCTCGGTCACGACTTCGTGCCGGACCCGATCCACGCGGGCGGCCTGCGGTACCACGGCATGAGCCCGTTGATCAGCCACCTCTACGAGACCGGCGAGCTCGAGGCGGTCGCCAAGCCGCAGTCCGAGTGCTTCGCCGCCGGCCTGCAGTTCGCCCGTACCGAAGGCATCGTCCCGGCTCCCGAGCCCACGCACGCCCTGGCCGCCGCCATCGAGGAAGCCCAACGCTGCAAGGAGTCCGGCGAGGAGAAGGTCATCCTCACCGCCCTCTGCGGCCACGGACACCTCGACCTGGCCGCCTACGACGCCTACCTGTCCGACACCATGACCGACCGCACCTGGGAGGACGCGGAGATCCAGTCAGCGGTCGCCGAGGCCCTGACGCATTTGCCGGCCCTCAGCTAGGCGTCCGCCGGTCAGCGGCCCCCGCGCTTCCACCAAGGCTTGGGCCGCTTGGCCACCGCCGCCAGCCAGTCCTCCGGAATCGCCCACCCACGGGAGGTCAACGCCCCGAAGTAGTCCGCCTTCAAACTGTCCGGCAGCCAGTACGTCGCCTTGGACCCGCCGGCCGCCTCGAAGTACGTCGTCCGTTGCCGACGGCTCCAAACCGTCGCCTGATTCGAGCTGTAGGCAAGCCGTACGTAGTCCCACCGGGCCTGCTCGTCGTCCATGTCGAACTCACGCTCGACGACCCGGCCCTTCCCGCGCGACTCCCCCTCGACGTCCTCGATCAGACCCTGTACGACCGCCCGATCATCAGTCATCTCGTCCGGCAGCCGCATCCCCACCGGATCCAGCACGACCGCGCCCAGCCGTGGCCGGGCAACCTCCAGGAACACCTCGAGCAGAGCGAATCCTTCCTCCGCCCGATCGAAGCGGGTCAGCTCGGCGCGCAACGTCGTCACGGCTTCCTCAGGCACCCGACAACCTTAACCACCACACGCCGCACCTGGAGCTCACCTCACGAGGGGCTGCCCCTATCTGCCCCGGAATGCCCCGCGCTGCTTACGCTCAGCGAGCGGAACCAGGCCCCAACGATTCCCTGAGACGGAGGTCCGACCCACATCCACACCGGCAACAACGCCCGAAAACTCCTGTTCCCCAACGGATTCGGGGCATCCTGGGGCAGCCAGGGGCAGATCATCCACAGGACCCGATTTCCCCGTCGCAGAGGGTGTTCGGCGTCTTACAGTTACCGCCATGCCAGAGCCCAACGACTTGTTGCGGGCGGCGCGAGAGCGCACTCCGTCACGCCGCGCGCCGGGCGAATCCATGTCCCGGGGCGAGCTCGCCGACACCATCTGTTCCTGGCTGTGGGAAACCACCGAGATCAAGTACGAGCTCGACGGCCACTACATCGCCAAGCTGGAACGCGGGGCGGTGCGCTGGCCCGGCGCGGCGTACCGCTCCGGTCTGCGCCACGTCCTGCAAGTTGCCGCCGACAACGAACTCGGATTCTTCCCGCCGTCCGGTACGTCCGCGACCGACCAGGAGCAGCCGCCGCCCTCGATGGTCGGCCACGACGACGACCTGATCAACGCCGGTGACGAGTCCATCGCGTTGCTCTCCTTCGCCGAGGAGTCCAACGTCGGTGAACTCACCGTCGAGCAGTTACGGGCCGACATCGAGCGGATCGCCCAGTCCTACCTCCGGACTCCGACCAGACATCTGTTCACCAAGAGCCGCGCGATCCGGAACCGCGCCTTCAACCTGCTGGCCGGCAACCAGGCGCCCCGCCAGTCCCGCGACCTGTACTCGGCCGCCGGGTGGGCGATCACGCTGCTCGCCTGGATGTCGGTCGACCTCGGCCGTCCTGATGTCGCCGAAGCCCACACCCGGACCGCCTGGGCGTGCGCGGAGGCCGCGGACCACGACGTCCTGCGAGGCTGGATCCGCGCGACCCAGCACACCGCCGCGTTCTGGCAGGACGATTTCGCCCGCGCGGCGACGTACGCGGAGGACGGCCTGCGGTACGCCGCCGGTACGGCCCGGCTGTTCCTCGCCAGCGCGGGCTCGGTCGACTTCGCCCGCGCCGGCCGACCGGACAAGGCCCGCGAACTGCTCGACATCGCCCGAACGCTGAACGTCCGCCAGGCCGAGTCCGAACCAGGCGGCGTCCTCGTCTGTACGCCGGAGCGTGCCGAAGGTTTCTGGGCCGACACCTACCTGGCCTTCGGCGAGGCACAGCACACCGCGGACCATGCCGATCACAGCGTCGCGGGGTTCGAGGCAGCGCCGTACCCGCTCCGGAATCTCGGATCGGAACGGATGGCGCGGCTGCAGCAGGCGAAGGCCCGCCTGCTGCTCGGCGAGCTCGACGGTGCGCTGGAGGCCGTCGAACCGGTCCTGGACGTGCCCATGGAGTACCGCGTCCGCCCACTGATCCAGCGGGTCGCCGAGGTCGCAGCCCTGACCGCGCCGTACGCGCGGAGCTCGAAGGGACGGATGCTGCGCGACCGGATCGCCGAGTTCAGCCAGCGACCCGCCCTCCCAGTCCGGACGCCACGGCCGGCGCCGAACGGACTCGTTCCGGCCGATGCCCACCGAGCCCATCCGGCACGACGCGCGAGAGAGGACCGGACAGGATGAAGGACGTTCGCGACCACTGGTACTGGCGCCCGAACTGGCGACCCGGGCGATCGTTCTACACCTGGCACATCGTCTTCCCCGAGGACACGGTGCTGCTGGAGCTGCACACGGCGTACCAACGGCTGGTCGAGTCGCTTCCCGGCATCACGCCGGTCCCGGCGCGGTGGCTGCACCTGACCTTGCAGGGCGTCGGTTTCGTCGACAAGGTGCCGACGGCAGATCTGCGTCCGATCGTCGAGGCCGCGCGACAACGGCTCGAACTGTTCAAGCCGTTCGAGATCCGGATCGGTCCTGCGGTCGTCGACGTGGAGAGTCTGCAGCTCCCGGTGACCCCGGTTGACCGGATGCGCCGGCTCCGCGCCCAGCTGCGTGCGGCGATCACCGACGTCTGGGGCCCCGAGTCCGTCCCCGCGCTGCCCGAGCTGGACCCACACATCTCGCTGGGGTACTGGAACCAGGTCGCCCCGGCCGAGCCGCTCATCCAACGCACACGAGCTCTGGGCGGCGGGTCCCGCACTACGGAGCTGACGGACGTCAGTCTGATCGTGCTCAACCGTGATCACGAACAGTACGAGTGGTCGACGTACGCCACCGTTCCGCTCGGTCTGCCGTTCTACCGCTCCGACGACACCGGAGCGGGCTGATGAATGCGACCGCAGCCGACCTGCTGTCCGATGACGCGGCAGCGCTGGTCATCCGCGCATTGCTGGACTTCCGCAGTCTCTGGACCACGCATGACCTGGTGACGACCACCGGCGTCCCGGCGCCCACGATCCGCCGAGTCGTCGAGCAACTCGACCGGGAAGCCCTCGTGGAGCGGCCGGCGCCCGGTGTCGTCGCCGTACCGAGCTGGCTGGTGCTGCTGCGCCGTTGGAACCGGGCGACGCGGTTCGGACGTGAGGCGCGGCTGACGTACTGGCGTAGCAAACGCGCCGCGGGGAGGCTCTTCGACCAGGTGCCGGGCAGCGACCTCCGGCACGCGGTCAGTGGCACCCAGGCGGCACAGCACTGGGCGCCGGATACGCCGACGGGCCCGACGGTGATCTACACGCCCGATGCGCAGGCCGCGGCCACTATTTGGGAGCTGGTGCCTGCAACAAGCAGGTCGATCGTGCTGGCCGAGACAACCCAGGACATCGTCTACACCCGCGCCCGCAAGACCGACACCGGTCTCCGCCTGGCTGCACCCGCTCAGGTCCTCTCAGACCTCCTGACAGGTGCAGCCACGTCAACTCGTGTCGCGGAGCCTCTGACCCGTTGGATGCAGGATCACGAGCTCGACTGGCGCTATTAGGACTCGCGCTATCAGTAGGCGCGGATCGACACCACGTGAGCTCTCGGGGCACCGTTGGTCTTGTGAGCGGTCAGCCGGAGCTGCGTGACCTGCGTGGCGGTCTCCAGGAGGTGGCGTTGCGTGCGGTGGTGGTTGGACGTCACCTCGGCGATCGGGCGCCAGTCCGTGCCCTCGGTGCGGGCTTCGAGGGTGTAGTCGGCCAGCAGCGTGGGCAGCGTCTCGAACGGAGTGCGGTGGTGGTGCAGGTTGATGAGATCCTCCTGGACATCCGCGTCCAGGATGACGACGACCTCGGACAGCTCCAACGGCTCCGGCCAGCTCAGTTGCAGCCACGGCTCGGGGTCCCACGCCAGGTCCTCCGACGACCACAGGTTCGGGCCGCCGTACGGGCGTGCGTAGCCGCCGACGACCTTCGAGGCGTCGTACGCCGTGGTCTCGCCGAGGCGGATGCACAGACCTTCGCGGGGCAGGATGTGCTTCCAGGCACGGAACTGTTCGGTCCACTGCTCCTCGGGCGCCGGCTCGCGATGCGCGAAGTGCACGGTGCTGGGGAGCGGCGTGCTCGTGGTGTGAACTGAGATGCCGGGCGTCTTCCGGAGTACGACGAAAACGTTGGACGGGTCGGCAGGGCTCCAGTTGAGCGGGACGTGGACCCAGCGCTTCTCACCGGCCGGGATGTCGAGGGCGCAGGAGTCGAGGAGCGCCGCGGGGAGATAGTTCTGTGGCTTGACCGGGTCGTGGAGTTCGACGGTCAGGGAACCGCCGGTGGAGTCGACGAGGAGCTCGAAGCCGGCGAGGGCCGGGTCGACCGGGAGAACGATCCCGAGGTCGGTCGTCAGCGGCAGCGTTCCGGACGAGATTTCCGCCGCGGGGCGGGTGAGCGTGGACGACGCGGTGGCGGTCGCGGACAGCGCGAGGTTCGCCGGGTCGTCGTCCACGACACCGAAGACCGACGAGTCCGCGCGGGTCAGGGCGTGCTTCACCAGGTCGAAGTGGTCGTGCGCCAGTTCGCTCGGCGTCAGTCCGTTGCGCAGGGCAACAGACGCGCCGATACCGGCCGCCTCACCGAGCAGCGCGCAGGTCGCCATCACCCGCGTCGTACCGAACGCGACGTGGCTGGCACTGATGTTCCGGCCGGCCAGCCACAGATTCCGTACGTTCTTCGAGTACAAGGAACGCAGCGGAATGTGGTAGATCCCGTCCGGGTGCCAGTGCTTCGACCCGCGCTCCGACGCGTAGACGCCGCCGGCCGGGTGCAGATCGATCGACCAGCCGCCGAAGGCGACCGGATCCTCGAATTCCGTCTGCTCGAGGACGTCCTGCTGGGTCAGCACGTAGTCGCCGAGGAAACGCCGGTACTCGCGTTTCCCCGGCACCGACCCGATCCACTCCAGAGTCAGGTTCTCCGCGTCGAACCGGCCGGAATTCTTGATGTAGTCCCAGATTCCGTAGACCACGGCCTGCAGCTCGTCGCGGATCGCCTCGTTGTCGTCGACGACGTCCAGCGAACCGCCCCATTCGATCCACCAGAACGCGCAGCCGTTCATGTCCGTCCGGATCACCCGGCGCTCCGGAATCGCGGTTTCCGTGACGTCCCGGGCGAACGACGGCGGTACGAATCGCACCGGCTCACCGGCGTCCTTCGTGTAGAACAGGATGGTGCTGCCGAGCGTGTTCGAGTCCGGTACCTCGGGCGCCCACGACTCGCCGTACATCGACTGCGGCTCCCGGCCGGTCCGGTACTCCGCGCCCGCCAGCGCCCCGACGAGTCCGTCGCCGGAACAGTCCACGAAGACCGGACTGACGAACCGGATTTCCTTTTCCGACCCCATCTGCCAGCCGGTGACCGACCGGATCTCGCCGTCGGCCGCCTCGATGGACCGGACGTCGGTGTTCAGGTACAGCGTGATCAGCGGCTCGGCCCGTACCGCTTCGAGCAGCACGAGGTCCCAGTAGTACGGGTTTCCGAGTGGGTTCCGGTACTGGTTCTCGACGAACAGCTCGCCCATGATGCCGGTCTCGCGGGCGAAGCTCTGGGTGCCGTGCGCGGTCGCCCCGCACACCCACACCCGCACCTCGCTGGACGAGTTTCCGCCGAGCACCGGCCGGTTCTGCACCAGTGCCACGGTGCTCCCCTGCCGTGCGGCGCCGATCGCCGCACAGATTCCGGCGAGCCCGCCGCCGACGACGGTCAGATCGGACTGAACCTCGAGCTGCTGCATCGACAAGACCTCTCAGGTATCTCGCTGAACGACGGGCTGCCCCGGCCCGTTCGGGTGATTTGCGGTCAGGTGATCGGGCACCCGCTGTGCGACCAGCACGAACAACAGCCCGGCGGTCAGTACGTCGCTCGCGCGGCCGGCGAAGAACTCGGTCCAGGTCGCGCCGTTCGGCGTTCCGGTGTTGAAGGTGATGTCCGCGAACCGGCCGACCGGCGCATCGGCCATCCCGGTGATGGCGACCGTGAGCGCGCCCTGCTCGTGGGCCCGCTTGATGTACTCGAGCGTGGTCGGATCGTTTCCGGAACGCGCCACGGTCAGCGCGACGTCACCGCGGCCGAGCAGGCCGGCCCCGATCTGCGACGACTGCGGACCGTCGAAGAACCACACCGGAATTCCGATCCGCAACAACCGGATGTACAGCTCGCGGGCCGGGATCGCGTCGCCCCACTCACCGTAGATGTGGGTACGCCGGGCGCCGGCGATCGCGTCCGCGACCCGGGTGGCCGCGCTCAGGTCGATCGCGGACAACGCGTTCCGCAACGCGTTCGCCTGCGTCGACGCGAGCACGTTCAGCACCTGCTCGGGCGGATCCGCCGGGCCGATCGCCAGCCCGATGTCACTCGCCCAGCCCGCCTCGAGGCCGCGGCCGACCTCCATCGCCAGCGCGGCCCGCAGCGCCGGGTAGCCCGCGAACCCGAGGTGCGTGGACAACCTGGTGACCGTGGCAGCCGAGGTCTGCGCGGCCGCGGCGAGCTTGGTGATCGACCCGCGCGCGACCTCGTCCGGGTTCGCCAGGATCTGCTCGGCGACCCGCTGCATGGCGTCGTTCAGCTCGGGCAGGGCCCGCTTGACCAGCTGTAACGGACTCGGACTGCCGGCTCGTTCCATCGAGGAATCCATTCCGTGATCATCACGTATAGACGAACTGCGCACTCGCCACACCGTCGGTGTCGCTGACCACACGGACCCAGTGCGCGCTGAACCCGTCCGGGAAGACGTGGGTCCGCACCTGCCCCGGCTCGACCGTCAGCGACTCCACCGCGCCGAACCGGCCGTGCCCATGGAAATCGATCTCGATCGTGATCGTCAGCGCGGTGTCGGAGAAGTTCTCCAGGTGCACGCACTTTCCGCGGAAACCCGTCATCAGGTACGGGTCGGACGGCTGGCCGGCGGAAACCGGTGTCTCCCACCAGGGCCCGCCCCACCCGGCCGGGTTTCCGAAACTCCACAGGTCGTCGGTCTTGCCGAACCACAGCCCGGACTGCGGCTCGGCCGTGGTCGGGTTCATCCCGTGGCTCGGCGACGCGTTGTCCGCGCCGGCGACGAGCATTCCGCGCCAGGAGCAGAAATCACCGAGCACCCACAGGTGCGTGGAGATCGGTCGCACGCCCCAGATCCGCCCGCCGTACGCCCACGGCGACAGCTCGTAGAACATTCCGTGGTGGTCCATCAGCAGCCGCTCGTGCTCGACCTCGCGGATCCGCGGCCACTCGGTCTGCCACTTGTGGTCGAAGCAGTGCGACGCCTTGGGCAGCCGGTACCGCGTCCACTTCCCGTCCGCCTCGGTGAACACCTCGAGAATCGCCGACGCCCGGTCCCATCCGGTCGCGAAGATCGTGCCGCCGAACTCGTGCCGGCCGCCGATCGCGGTGTACGGGTCCTCGCGGAGAATCGTCCAGGACGTCCCGTCGTACTCCGCCAGCCGCCCGCGCGACCGCTCGCCGGCCCACTCCGGCTCGGAGTACTCGTTCGAGCACACCACCAGCCGGCCGAAGCTCGTGTAGCAGTCCTTGTAGTGGACCTTCATCTCGCCGTCGGTCCCGAGCTCCACGTTCAGGTCGAAGAGCTGCGTGCACTCGTACGTCGTGAGGTCGAGTTCGAACAGCTCGCCTTCCATCGCGAGCACGTACACATGGGTGTCGGGTTTGGTCAGGTGCCGCGACGTACCGCAGACCCGGAGCGGCCGCAGCTCGGGGATCGTGACGATCTTGTGGTCGGCACTGACCACGTGCGGTCCGAGGACCAGCTGCGAGGTGGGGAAGTGCACGAAACGGTTCGTGTACGTTCCGTCCACGCCGAGGGTTTCCGCAACGATTTCCATCGACAGGTCGGGATCGATCCGGCGCAGGCTCACCCCGCCGCCGGACGGGGCCTTGTGGGAGTTGTAGTTCTGGACGTAGAGCTTCCCGTTCCACGGCATCAGCGAACCGACGCCGAGCTCGCTGCGCGGCGGACCGAAGTCACCGATCTGGGCGAGATGCGGAAAAACACCGGAAACGTTCGTGGTCATTTGATTCCCGTATGAGTCATGGCGGCGATGAACCGCCGTTGCAGGACGACGAAGACGATCAGCACCGGCACGATCGAGATCACCGAGGCCGCCATCGTCAGGCCCGGTGCGATCTGCCCCTGCTCGTCGACGAAGTTCGTGAGGCTGAGCGGTAGCGTGTAGCGGTCCGGATTGCTGATCAGCACCAGCGGCGTCTCGTAGTCGTTCCACGACCAGACGAACGCGAGGATGCCGAGCGCGCTCATCACCGGTGTTGCCAGCGGCAAATAGATGCGGGTGAAGACCCGCCACTCGTTGGCGCCGTCCATCCGGGCCGCCTCGGCGAACTCGGACGGCTGGCTGATGAAGAACTGCCGCATCAGGAAAGTTCCGAGCACGGTGAACATGCCGGGCAGGATCAGCGCCCACAAGGTGTCGTACAGCCCGAGTTTCTGAAAGTAGATGAACCGCGGAACGAGCAGCAACTGCGCGGGAATGATCGCGGTCGCCAGGTACAGCAGGAACAACTTGTCCCGGCCCCTGAACGACATCCGCGCGAACGCGTACCCGGCCATCGTCGCCGTGATCAGCTCACCGGCGACCCGCAGAGCGGCGACGAACACCGAGCGGCCGAACGCCGGCAGAACCGAGGTCGCCCCACTCAGGACCGTGGTGAAGTTGTCCCACTGGAACGGGTTCGGGATCCACTGCATCGGGATCTTGTAGGCGTCCACGTCGGGCTTCAGCGCGGTCGAGATCATCCACGCGAACGGCGCGAGGAAAGCGATGGCGAGGATCCACAACGGGATCCCCCAGATCCACTTGCGGTACTTACTGGTCATTGAGGGCCCTCCCTCGCTGCGCCCGCCAGGTGAGCAGGGTCAGGACGAGTACGCCGACGAAGGTCACCAGGCCGATCGCCGAGGCGTATCCGAAGCGGTAGAACTGGAAGCCGGTCTGGTACATGTAGTACGAGATCGTCGTGGTCGCGTCCCCCGGACCACCCGCGGTGATCAGGGCGATCAGGCCGAATCCCTGGGACGCACCGATGATCAGCGTGACCATCAGGAAAATCGTTGTCGGGAGCAACGACGGCCACGTGATCACGCGGAACTTCGCCCACGCGGACGCGCCGTCGATATCGGCCGCTTCGTACAACTGCTGAGGTGCGTCCTGCAGTGCGGAAAGGTAGATGAGCGAGCAGTACCCGACGCCACCCCAGACCGCCATCACGATCAGCGCGGGCAGTGCCCAGTGCGACGAGGCGAACCAGCCCGGCTGGATCCCGAACACGTCCAGCACCTGGTTGACCAGGCCGGCCTTCGGGTTCATCAGCATCAGCCAGGTCATACCGATCGCGACCACGTTGACGATGTACGGCAGGAAGAAGATCGCTCTGAGGACGGCACGTCCCGGGAGCGGCCGGTTCAGCGCGATCCCGAGCGCCAGTCCGAGCACGACGGTCAGCGGGACCGACACCACGACGTACACCAGGGTCAGGCCGATCGCGTGCCAGAACCCCGGGTCGCGGGCGATCGCGACGAAGTTGTCGATGCCGTTGAACGTGATGCCGCCGATTCCGGAAACCAGGTTCCAGTCGGTGAAGGCGAGCACGACGACGCTGATCAGCGGGATCAGCGTGAAGGCGATCACGCCGAGCAGGTTCGGGGCGATGAACAGGAAACCGATCCAGCCGGACGGCCGGATTCCGGGACCCTGCTCGGTCCGGGCCGCGGTGCGCGCCGTGACGACCGTGGCGGTGGCCATCAGGGCCTCCTCTCGTTACGGGCGATCGCGGCGTCGGCCAGCCGGCGTACCTCACGGATCGCGGCGCCCGGGTCCTTCTCACCGAGCCAGCACAGGTCGCGCTGCTGCTTCGTCGCCAGCGTGATCTCCGGGAACCCTGTCAGCCGGGTGTCGGTGGCGAGCTTCGGGTCGGCGTCCAGGACGACGCGGTGGAACGACTCGAGATCGAAGTACTTCTCCGGCTCTTTTCCGAGCATTCCGGAAACGATCTGCTCGTCGGTGACGCTGCCGAGCGCCGGCATCTTGCCACCCTTGAGCATCGGCGTCGCGCCCTCGGTGAGCCAGAACTTCACGAACGCCCAGGCCGCCTCGAACTTCGGCGACTTCGGGTTGATCATGATGAAGTTGCTGAACGAGCCGACGTTCCAGTCCTTGCCGTCGACCGTCGGCAGCGGCGCGAACGCCACCTTGAAGTCGTGCGGGTACTTCTTCGCGTCGTACAGGTACCGCAGGTTGAACGGGGCCGTCGACCAGAGGTGGAACTCCTCGCCGAGGAACGAGTTCTGCTGGTACGCGTCCAGGTGCCGCGACAGTACTTCGGTCCACGGGAACGCCGTACCGTCCGCGATCATCTCGCGGCCGAGGCGGAAACCCTGCTCGAAGTGCGGATCGCCGAAGTTCGAGCGATCGCCGTCGTACCAGTAGTTCGGACCGAGGGCGATCCGGGCGACGTCGGGGAGCGTGTACGTTCCGACCGTCTTTTCCGTCGTCAGTTTCCTGGCTGTCGCGCGCAGCTCGTCGATCGTCCACGCGTGCGGGAGTTCGACACCGGCCTGTTGCCGGAGTTTCTCGTTGAACAGTACGAAGTACGGCTCACGCGCGGTGGCGAGCGCTTTGACCTTGCCGTTGTCGATGTACGACCGCGGCTGCTCGGTGTCCAGGAACACCTTCAGCTCCGGGTCGGCGGTGACCCGGTCGGTCAGGTCCGCCGCCAGTCCGGACCCGGCCCGCAGCGCCATCGCGCCCTGCGAGTAGGTGAAGTACACATCGATGTCGACGCCACCCTGGAGGGCGGTGTCGAGCTTGAGGTTGCCGCGGTCGTCGTTCACGAACCGCGTGTAGTTCACCTGGTACTGCGGAAACTTCTGCTGGAACGCCTTCACCACATCGGCCGGACCGGAGGCCGCCGGGACCCCGCCCCACACCTGCAGAGCACTCGACCGCCCGCTGTCGCCGCCGGAACACCCCGGCACCACCGCGGCAGCCAGCCCCGCTCCTACCCCGGCCAGGACCTCTCGCCGAGAAAATCTTTTGCGCCTCACTACCCACCTCCGAGCAGATTGCGTAAAAGATTAGCGATCGGAGGTGCCCCTGCCTACCCCTCACGTAAATCTTTTTCACCCACGGGCGCGAGCGCCGCCTACCTGCCCCCTCGGTCAGGGTCAGAAGTCGCAGTTCACCAGAACAGGTTCGTTGACCAGGGTGATGTTGAAGGACTGCTGGACCTGAGCGCGGACGTGCGCGGCCAGCGCGAGCAGTTCCTTCGCGGTGGCCTGACCCCGGTTGGTGAGGGCGAGGGTGTGTTTCGTCGAGACCGACGCCCCACCGATGGCGAAGCCCTTGGAGACGCCGGCGTGCTCGATCAGCCACGCCGCGCTGGTCTTGACGCGCCCGTCCGGCTGCGGCCACTGGGGCGCACCGGCCGGAACTTCGGCGGGCGTGTCGAGGATCGGGTTCGTGAAGAACGAGCCGGCGCTCCACGTGTCGTGGTCGCCGGCGTCCAGCACCATCCCCTTGCTCCGGCGCAGCCCGAGCACGGCCTCGCGGACCTCGGCCATCGGCGCCCGGGACCCCGGCTCGACGTCGAGGACCCGCGCGAGTTCGGCGTACCCGATCGGCGCCGAGAGATCGCCCGGCTTCAGCTGGAACGTGACCTCGAGGACGACGTACCGCGCCGGGTCGGCCTTGAACCGGGAGTTCCGGTAGGAAAATCCGCAGTCCGCCGCGAAGATCGTTCGGACCGTGTTCTCGGTCCGGTCCCAGACCCGGACGGAGGCAACGGTTTCCGCGACTTCGTGTCCGTAGGCGCCGACGTTCTGGACCGGAGTCGACCCGGCGAGTCCCGGAATCCCGGACATCGACTCGAGACCGCTCCACTCCTCGGCGATCGCGCGCTGGACGACGCCGTCCCAGTCCTCGCCGGCGGCGATCCGCACCATCGCGCCCGAGCACATGTCCGCGTCGACCCGGATTCCGGAGGTCGCGACCTTCACGACGGTGCCGCGGAAACCGTCGTCCCCGATCACGACGTTGCTACCGCCGGAAAGCAGCAGAACGGGTTCCCCGGCGGCATCAGCGTCCCGGACCGCCGTGATCAGGTCGTCCTCGGTACCGGCCTCGATGAACTTGTCGGCCGACCCGCCGATCCGCAGCGTGGTGTAGTCGGCCAGCGACACGTGCGTTCTCACCGGACGCGCACGACCGCCCTGGCCCGGCCGAGGACCTTCTCCTCGCCGGCAACCGCCGTGATGTCGACCTCGGCCAGCCCGTCGGCGACCTTGTCGACCTTCGCGGAAAACGTCACACTCGCACCCTTGTCGTCATCCGGTACGACGACCGGCTTGGTGAACCGGACGCCGTACTCGACCAGGTCGGCCGGGTCGTCGATCCAGTCCGTGACGACCCGCGCCGCGGTCGCCATCGTCAGCATTCCGTGCACGATCACGCCGGGCAGCCCGAGCGCGCCCGCCTTCCGGTCGCTCCAGTGGATCGGGTTGAAGTCGCCGCTCGCGCCGGCGTACCGGACCAGGTCCTCGCGCCGGAACGTGACGGTCAGCGGCGGAAGCTCGGTACCTACCTCGACTCCACTGCTTGTTCGCTCGCTCATGCGTCCGCCCGGTTGTGCGAGAGGGTCGACGTCGAGGTGGCGATCGGCTCGCCGTCGACGGTGGTCAGGGCGGTCTCGTACATGATCACCTCGACGGCACCGGCCTTGCGCACGGTGGTGATGGTGGCGGTCGCGGCGATCTCGTCGCCGGCCTTGATCGGGCGGGTGTAGCTGAACTTCTGCGCGCCGTGCACGATCCGGTCCAGCCGGAGGCCGAGCACCTCGTCGTTCAGCAGCTGCTCGAGCGCGCGGCTGCCGAGCATGAACGCGAACGTCGGCGGCGCGATCGCGTCATCGCCCCGGTACGCCGGGTTACCGTCACCGATCGCGTCGGCGAACTCCCGGATCTTCTCCCGGCCGACCTGGTAGGACTCGGCGGCCGTGTAGCTCCGGCCGACCATCGTGGCGTCGATCGTCATATCCGCTAACCCTACTGGCAGACTATGGCCCGGGATGCCGCCACCCACGATCCGACGGGAAGGTCGAACGTGACGGCAGTGGCGGCGCTGGCCAGGTACGCGCCTCGGTACAAGCTGGAGATCGGCGAGCCGGAAGGCTCCGATTGGCTACGGGTGGACCGCATCCTCGAGCCGGGCAGTCCCGAGCTCACCGAGCTGCTGAAACGCGACGACGAGGCCAGTTGTCACCGCTCGGCGCACGCCAACGCGCTCAGTCTGATGTCCTTCTACGCCGGTCGCGCGCCGGCGACCGCGCTGCTGCTCTGGGCCCTGGAGGGGCGGGTGCTCGACATCCGGCCGGAGAATCTCTGGGTCCGGCCGCACGACGGGCACGGAATCGCTGCCGTCGCCATCCGTTCCGCGAATTTCCTCCCCGGCGGCCTGAAAACGTTGTACGACGTCGTACTGCGCAAACACCTGCTGCCACTTTCCGAGGAGCTGCACCGCCGCACCCGGGCCGGGCTCCGGCAGGTGTACGGCGGCGTCGCGGCGGGCTGCGCGATGGGATTCTGTGCCGCCACCCGGGAGGAGGTCACCGTGGAGCCGGCGTTCCTGCTGGAACGGTGGCGGACCTTCGTGGCCAACGCACCGGGTGACCTGGCGCGGCTCGGGGACGTCGAGGTAGCGGCCGGAAAACTCGTCTACCTGCGGAACACCTGCTGTCTGTACTACACGAGCGCGGCCGGGAACGGCACGCTGTGCGGTTCCTGCTGTCTCACTCCCCGTGCCGAGCGTCTCACCGCGTACGAAGGCGGCCGGCCGATCCTGACGGTCTGAGGACCCTGCCGGCCGGGGTCCGGCCGTCCGCGGACACAACGAAAAGGCCGCTTCGGGTGATCCCGAAGCGGCCCTTGCGAAGACGACCAGAGGTCAGCGGGTCTCGCGGTGGTCGGTGTGGTCGTTGCACCGGTGGCAGTACTTCTTCAGCTCAAGACGATCCGGGTCGTTCCGCCGGTTCTTCTTGGTGATGTAGTTCCGCTCCTTGCAGACCGTGCACGCGAGCGTGATCTTCGGGCGGATGTCGGTCGACTTGGCCACTGCTACCTCTTCATGTCATGAGTACGCAACTTGGGTGATCGCACTCTCGAAAATACTGAGTCGGTAGCGGGGGCGGGAGTCGAACCCGCGACACCACGATTATGAGCCGTGTGCTCTAACCACCTGAGCTACCCCGCCGGGTGAGTCGAACATCCCACCCGAAGGTGGGATGCCGTCCTCAGAGCCCCTTTACGGAATCGAACCGTAGACCTTCTCCTTACCATGGAGACGCTCTGCCGACTGAGCTAAAGGGGCGGGCCGAGGAGAGAGATTACACGGTCTCCCGGCCCGATGTGAAATCGGGTCAGGAGCGCCTTGCAGGCCCCTCAGTCCGTCCCGGAAAGCATACCGGTTCCGCGGAGTGCTCCTGACCAATTTTCCGCACCGATGTCGAGAACGGCCCGGCGGCTTCGTCATCAGGACAAGAACTACGAGAGGAGAGTCGATGTCCGAGACAGCCATGCCCCCGGTGGTATCGCCCGCGGAGTGGGAGCAGGCCCGCGCCGAACTGCTGGCCGCCGAGAAGGCGGCCACGCGCACCCTCGACCGGATCGCGGCCCAGCGCCGGCGGCTGCCGATGGTGCGGTTCGACGAGTACACGTTCACCTCGCCCGAGGGGCCGGTCACGCTCCGGGAGCTCTTCGGCGACCACCGCCAGCTCGCCCTGTACCAGTTCATGAACGCCGGCCCGGACGCGTTCTGCCCCGGCTGCACCTATTTCACGAAGAACGTCGCCAACCTCTCCGGCCTGGCGCGCAACGACATCGCCTGGGCCACCGTGTCCGACATGCCGATCGACCAGATGGCCGGCTACTGGAAGGAAATGGGCTGGCAGCACATCCCGTTCGCCTCCAGCGCGGGTACGACGTTTTCCGCGGACTGCGGCGCGGGCGGCGGTTTCCTGCTCAACGTCTTCCTCCGCGACGGCGACACCGTCTACCGCACGTACTCCACCGGGCAGCGCGGAGTCGACCGCTTGCTGTTCAGCACCACCGTTTCCGACCTCGCGGCGTACGGCCGCCAGGAGGACTGGGAAGACTCCCCGGAAGGCTGGCCACAGGAGCCGACGTACGGCTAGGCCCAGACGCGACTCGGGTACGACGAGCGCAGGACCGGCATCACCTCTGTGACGAAGGTCTCAACGGACTCCCGGCTCTCGTGCGCCGGGAGTCCCGCGACCGTCAAGGAAACTCCGGACAGCTCGTGCCGGAACGTTTCCTGGTACCGGCCGAACTTGTCGATGACCTGTTCCGGCGACCCGACCAGGACCGATCCGCCCTCGAGGAATTCCTCCAGCGTGCGGAACGGCAACTGGTTGTGCCGGGCGCCCGGTGAGTCCATGAAGGCCTCGAAGACCGGCCGGTAACCGTCGACTGCCTGCTGCGAGGTCTTCTTCACGTAGAGCCCGTTGAACCCGGCGCCGACCACCGCGTCCGCCGGGTCCCGGCCGTAGGCCTCCCACCGCTCGCGGTAGTGCCGGATGAGCCCGGCGTACTTCTCCAGCGGATGGAACCCGTTCGCCGAGAACAACGGGTCACCCCAGCGGGCCGCCAGTTCGGTGGACTCGGTCGACGAAGCCGAACCGTGCCACAGCGGAATGCCGTCCGGACGGTACGGCCGCGGTTGCGTGGTCGCGCCGGTCAGCGCGGGCCGGTACTTCCCCGCCCACGTCACCCCGGTCTCCCGCAGCAGCCGCCGGAGCAGCTCGTACTTCTCTCGGTTCCGGTCCCACTGCCCGTCCAGTTCGTACCCGAACAGTGCGTTCTGTTCCGGGTCGTTTCCTTTTCCGATGATGATGTCCAGCCGCCCGCCGGCCAGCTGATCCAGCGTGGCGTAGTCCTCCGCCACGCGCACCGGATCCAGCAACGACAGGACAGTCACAGTTGTCAGCAACCGGATCCGGGACGTCACCGCCGCGATGTAGGACAGTACGACCGGCGGCGAGGACGAGATGAACCGCTGGGCGTGCCGCTCCCCCACGCCGTACGCGTCGAAGCCGAGCTCTTCCGCCCATTGAGCCTGCCGGACCACGTCCTGGAACCGCTCCGCCGGTGTGAGCTGCACCCCGCTGATCGGGTCCGGAGAGTTGTCGATCAGCGTGTAGGTACAGAACTTCATCGGACCTTCTTCTCGCCCGCGGTCACCGGCAGCCCCAAACGGTTTCCGGAAACAGGTGCCGGACACGTTCCGTACGCCGTGAACGCGAACGGCAGGTTGATCGTCCGGTTGAAGTCGATCAGCACCGAGCCGTCCCGCCGCACCGGCCCGGTCGTCAGCGTCCGCCAGGGCGCCGTTTCCTCACCGTTCGTCTTGTCGTGGAACGACAAGTTCAGCCGCTCGTCCCCCGCCGCGGTCGCAACGAGTTCGTACGCCGTCCCGCCGAGCGCCACGTGCACCCTCCCTACTGCGGTCACGTGCTGCCGCAGATCGTCCCGAGCCGTCGAAACCTCCACCCGTTGCGCCTTCGGGTACGGGCTGAAGTACCCCGTCACCACCCAACCGTCATCGAGCGGGTACGCCGGTACGCCGCCGAACTGCTGCCTCGTGACAGCGCGTGGGTCCCGCTGCCGGACGGCGTATCGTCCACCCCGCAGCACCAGCTCCGCCAGACGGTCGCCGTACAGCAGCCAGCTCAGCGAGCCGGCTTCCGGAACGCTCGCCGAAATCGTTCCCCGGACCGGCTCCCCGCCGAGCGTCAGCTCTCCGGCCGCCGTCACATGAGCCTGCTGGTCAGCCCACCACGTCCCAGGCAGGCCATCGATCGCACCCGGTTCCGCTGGGAGCCAGTCGAACGCCACGATGGACAGCCAGCCGTAGTCGGTGTCCAGGTCGCGTTCACGGGCCGCATGCCAGGTGTGCCAGTCCTGATCGAGGTCGGAGATGACGGTCATGACGCCTTCCTCTGTTCACGGTGGGCCACCTCGGAGCGCACCAGCGGGATGACGTAGCGGCCGAAGTCGATCGCGTCGTCGTAGATGTCGTACCCGCGGGCGGAGAAGATCCGGATACCGAGGTCGTAGTAGTCGAGCAACGCGGCGGCCACCGTCTCCGGCGTTCCGACCAGTGCGGTGGAGTTTCCGCCACCACCGGTCAGGCCGGTCGGCGCCGTCCAGAGCGCGCGGTCATGCCGTTCACCGTCCGCGACCGCTTTCAGCAACCGCTGCGATCCGGCGTTTTCCGGCGTCTTCGACCGGAGCCGGGTACTCAACGGAACGCCACCTGCCTGCACGGTCTTGATCCGCCCGAGAATGTTTTCCGCCTTCTCCCAGGCCAGTTCCTCGGTCGGCGCGAGGATCGGCCGGAACGCGATCTGGATCGTCGGCCGGTCGGATCGCCCGGCGCGAGCGGCCTCCGCATCGATGGTGGCCAACTGGTCGCGGGTTCCGGACAGCGGTTCGCCCCAGAGCGCGAAGATGTCCGCCTCGGCCGCACCGACGGCGTACGCCGCCGCGGACGAGCCACCGAACGAGATCCGCGGCCGCGGCTGCTGCACGGGCTTGATGTCCGCGAGGAACTGCTCGAAGCGGTAGTGCTCCCCCTCGAAGTCGAACCGCTCGTCCGCGGTCCAGGCCCGCTTGAGGATCTGGATGAACTCGCGGGTCCGCCCGTACCGGTCGTCCTTCGCCAGGAAGTCGCCCTCGGCGGCCTGATCGGCGGTCGACCCGCCGGTGATCACATGCACCTCGAACCGGCCGCCGCTGATGTGGTCCAGCGTTGCGAAGGTCTTCGCGGTCAGCGTCGGGTAGGCGACGTTCGGCCGGTGCGCGACCACCAGATTGATCCGTTCGGTCCGGCCGGCGACGTACGCCGCGACCTGACTCGGATCGGGCGAGCCCGAATGGTAGGCGAACAGGATCCGGTCCCACCCGTTGTCCTCGTGGGCGCGGGCGAGCTTGGTGGTGTACTCGAGGTCCAGCGGGCCGCCGGCGCGCGGCGTCACCTCGCTGGCCGGATTCGTCCCGGCGATGCCGAGGAACTCAACTGGCATGGCGTTCTTCCTTCCGTACGGTGGGTGCGAGCAGCGTCAGCAGGTCCCGTGCGACGGCGTCGTTCTGCCGGAAGCCGGGACCGTTGAAATACGGCCGGGAGAAACCGGACGAACCAGCTGATCCGGAAACTGACGGACCGAGCAGGAACAGGGCCGGATGGACCGTTCCGTCGGCGCGGACGGCTCGGGACCTCGAGTCCGCCTTCAGCTGGCCGCCGCCGAGACTCGTCCCGTCACCGGCGAACAACTCGTCGGCGGCCAGGGCGCCGGATTCCAGCAGGCCGCGCAGCAGCGGATCCGTCGTCGCGAGTACGTCAGGCCGCGGCAACCGCGCCTCGACCAACGCCCGAGCTGCTACCTCGCCCGCCACGGCCGGACTCCGGGCCACGAACCGATCGTTGTCGATGGCAACTTCGAGGTCGGGTCCGGCGAACCGCACGATGCCGGCCCGGTGCAGGGCGAGCAGTTCCTCGAGCCGCCGCGGCGGCGGTCCGCTGGCCACGAACGAGAAGAACCCATGCCACTCCGATTCCACCCGCCGGACCCGATCCTCGTCGGACAGCTGTCCGTCGGTGATCGCCCGCGACAGCACGCTGTAGATGCTCAGCAACGCGTTGAACACCGCCAGATCAGCCGAGTACGCCGGATCCGCGCGCCGCAGCAGGTCCTTCTCGATCATCTCGGCCAGAAAATGTTCGAACTGATTCCGTTCCGCGAAGATCTTTCCGGCCAGCGGCCGGTCCAGCTCGTTCCGGACGAAGCGATCCTCAGGATCCGGAACGGCGGCGGAAACCGCGGCATCCCATCCAGCGTTTTCCGTCGGCTCCCAACGGTCGAGCACGGCGGCGAACTCGTCCCAGGACCACCTGGTGCGTTCCGGATGTGCGGTGAACAGTTGCCGGTAGTGGGCGTAGGCAAGTTCCTTCTCGATCAACGGCAGCACCTCGCGGTCGAAGTCGAGCAGGCCCTCGCCCAGCGCCTCCTTGGTGAGGTAACGCGTCGGCACCGGCTTGGTGCCGGCCACGGTGTACCCGAGTTTCGCGTGGTACGGGACGCCGCGGCGCGAACCGACGTACAGGATCGGTTCGTCTCCGGAGGGGTGGTACGTGAGGAGTCCGTCGCACTCGTCGTACCAGCCGCCGCGGCCCTCGGTGAGCAGCACCATCAGGTCGACGAACGCCTGTCCGAATCCGCGGACGATCACCGGCGCCTTCGGCCACAAGCCGTCCAGGTCGACGTCGGCGGTGTAGCCCGGTGGGATGTACGTCAGCCCCGCGTCCGCGGCCTGCGCGGCCCACGCCGCTTCCGATGCCGTCGGCAACCGGTCCAGGTAGCCGAGTGCGAGGACCACCGCATCGGCCGCGATCTCCCGGCCGGACGCGAGGATCACCCGCTGGTCCGGAGTCAACGCGACCGCTCGTTCCCGATAGGTCGTGACCGTCGCGGGGAGATCGCGGACGACGCGCTGCCACACCCACGCCAGGTACTCCGCCTGCACCAGACGCGGTGGGAAGTCCATCGGCCCGGGCGGCTCGAGCCCGGCCCGCTCGAGGACCACCGCACCCTCACCGGCGACCCAGGTCGCGAGGTCCGGGCCCGGCGTGATCGGCCCGGCGCACTCGACCGACTCGTCGGTGAAGATCGTGACGTCCGACGTCATCGAGTTCATCCACAGCAGCCGCGACTGCTCGCGCCGCCAGATCCGGCCACCACCCGCCGGAAACGGATCCACCACGTGGATGTGCACGTCGCGCCCGTCGAGCAGCTCCGGCGCACTCGCCGCGAACCGTTCCAGCAGTCCGACGGTCCGCGGTCCGCCGCCGACGAACACGACGGTCGCCGTCTCGTCGTGCCTTTGCTCCCGCCTGGGCACGGAATGCGAAACGGAGGTTTCCGGAGCTCTCCGCTGGACCGCTACCCGCCGGATCCCACTCGCTCGTACATCCGTCATGCCAGCAGCCCGAGGTGGTCGCGGAGCGTCGTACCGGAATACTCGGAACGGAAAACGCCGCGCTCGCGGAGCAGCGGGACCACCCGGTCGACGAAGTCGTCGAGTCCACTGGGAGTCAGGTGCGGGACGAGGACGAAACCGTCGGCGGCGTTTTCCTGGACGTGCCGGTCGACTGCCTCGGCAACTGCTTCCGGCGACCCGACGAAGGTCTGGCGGTTCTGCTGGTTGATGACGGTCTGCCGTAGCGACCAGCCGTGCGCCGCAGCCTGCGCCCGCCATTCCGCAACGATCGGAAACGGATCGTTGTACCCGACCCGTCCCTGCGTCACCGCCGAACCGATCACCGGGTCCTCGACCGGCAGCGGCCCGTCCGGGTCGTACGTCGACAGATCGCGACCCCACAACAACTCGGCCAGCACCAACGCGGTCGGCCCGGACACCTGCTGCTCCCGGATGTACGCCGCCTTCTCGATCGCCTCCGCATCGGTGTCGGCGACGACGACCGTCACCGCGGGCATGATCTTCAGCGAGTCCTCTGTCCGCCCGTACTTCGCCAGTCGCGACTTCACGTCCTTGTAGAAGGTCTGCCCGGCCTCGAACGTCCCGTGCCGGCTGAAGATCACGTCCGCGTCCGATGCCGCGAACTCCCGGCCCTGGTCGCTGTCACCGGCCTGGATGATCACCGGCCGGCCCTGCGGCGACGGTGGTAGACCGAACCGGCCGCGGATCGTGAAGTGGTCGCCCTCGTCCGCGAAGGCCCCAGCGCCCTCGCGCGCGAAGACGCCCGCCGCCTGGTCGAGGACGAGATCGTCGGCGGTCCAGGAATCCCACAGTTTCCTGACGATCCGGAGCGATTCCTGCGCGCGGACGTACCGGTCGGCCTTGTCGAGGTAGCCGCCGCGACGGAAGTTCTCGCCGGTGAACGCGTCCCAGGAGGTGACGACGTTCCAGGCCGCGCGACCGCCGGAGAGGTGGTCGAGGGTGGACAGACGCTTGGCCAGCTCGTACGGCTCGTTGAAGGTCGAGTTCACGGTGGCTGCGAGGCCGAGGTGCGTGGTGACCGCGGCCAGAGCGCTGAGCACCGTCAACGACTCGGGCCGGCCGACGACGTCGAGGTCGTGGATCTTGCCCTTGACCTCCCGGAGCCGCAGCCCTTCGGCGAGGAAGAAGAAGTCGAACGTTCCGCGTTCCGCGGTTTCCGCGAGTTTCCGGAACGATCCGAAGTCGATCTGCGATCCGGCGGCCGGGTCGGACCAGACGGTCGTGTTGTTCACGCCGGGAAAGTGCGCCGCGAGGTGGATCTGTTTCGTCATCGCGGGCTCCTCGCGTACCGGTTCCGCACCCGCCGTAACCCGAGCCGGCCACGGAGACTCCCCGCCCGTTCCACCGGCCCGACCAGCCCACGTTCCCGCAACGCCGGCAGCAGCTCGTCCGTGATCACCGGCAGATCGAGCTCCAGCGACCCCGGCCGAAGATGCACCCCGTCAACCCCGTCCTCGATCCACCCCTCAATCGCCCGAACCACCCCGTCCACACCGCCCCGACGCAGATCCACCCCCACCGAAACCACCACCAGCGGCCCCGCCGCTCCACCAGGCCCCCGCCCGCTCGCCTCACCCCGCCCGTCCTCGCCGCCCCGCGCGCTCGCCTCACCCCGCCCGTCCTCGCCACCGCGCCCGCTCGCGTCGTGCCGCTCGACCCCGTCAGTGGGCTCAGCCACGTCGTCCCGCCGAGCCGCATCCGTCGACACCGTCACACTCCGTCCCCCATCCCCGGCCGTCAGCGTCACGCTTCGCAGCCCATCCCCGGTCGCTCCACCACGCGGGGCGACATCCGACGCACCGCGCTCACCACGCGGGGCGACGGCCGCCGTTCCGCGCTCATCACGGGCGGCGGCACGCGGCGCGCTGCCCTCAGCACGCCGCGCTTCACCCACCGCCGCGCGCTCACCGCGCAGCACCCGCAGCTGGGCAGGAACGGCGCTCGATGCCGGCAGCAACACCAGTTCCGCGTCGGCCGCTGCCTCCAGCGCCTCGGAGGAGTTGACCCGAATCGCGGTCACCGGATGCCCCTGCGGAGGCCTCGGAACGATCGACGGCCCCTTGACAGCGAAAGTCGGGGACTCGAAGTCCACGTAGTGCAGCTTGTCCCGGTCGATGTAGCGCCCGGTCGACGCGTCCCGAATGATCGCGTCGTTCTCCCAGGAATCCCACAGTCGCCGGCTGACATCCACGACGTACCGCGCCTCGCGCCACGTTTCCGCCGCGGGCGCGGGCGCACGCCGACCGACAACGGCCGCGGCCTCGGCGGACGAGGAAACATCAGCAACCCACCCACCACGCCCGGCGGAAATATGGTCGAGCGTCGCAACCGACGCCTGCACATGAAACGGTTCCGTATGCGTGACGGTGATCGTCGGCAGCAACCCGATCCGTCGCGTCACCGGCGCGACCCGCGCGGCCAGCCCGAGTGCATCCAGCCGAACACTCACCTGCCCCGGCGCGTCGTCCGGCGCCTCCAACGCGTCCACGAACGTCACGAAGTCGACGCCGGCTGCTTCAGCTCGCTGCGCGGCCCGTACGGCGAGTTCCCCGGTGAGCACCGCCCGCGGGTCGACCTCGGAACCCCGCCACGCCGCGGAATCACCGCCGGCACCGTCGATCTCGACCCCGATGATCATGACGCCACCTTGAGCGCCACCGGAATTTCTTTCCGGAACGGCAACGGGCCAATACTTTCCGGATCGGCCTCGGTGTCGAACTGCGGCTGGAACCCAGCCGCGAGATACAACCCTGCCGCCTCCGGTTGCCGCGGTCCCGTCGTCAGATACAACCGTCGATACCCGAGATCGGCAGCCACGGCCTCCAGTTCCGCCAGCACCCGCCGACCGAGCCCTTGCCGCCGATGCAGATGCGACGTCCACATCCGCTTCACCTCCGCGGTCTCGTTGTCGTACCTCCGGATCGCACCGCCGGCGACCGTGCGACCGCCGTACCGCAGTAGCACGAACGCCCCGCCCTGCTCGGCATGGAAATCCGACGGCGGTACTTCGGTCAGCTGTGTGTTCTCGTTGGTTCGCCCGTACCGCGTGCTGTACTCGACCACCAGATCCGCCAGCAGCGGAGCCGTTTCCGGATCCTCCGGCCGTACGCGGACCGCCTCCACCGCGCCGATCTGCACCGGCGTGCTCTCCTCCGCCGTCCCGCCCGCGACAGTCGCGAGGAACGCCTCGGTCACCTGGTACAACGGGGCAGACGCCGCCGCGTCGAGCAGCACCCCACCTCCGTCGTACAACTGAATGTGCGACGACAGCACGAACCAGCCCTGACCGATCGCACCCGCGCCGAGGCTGGTGAGCACCGGCCGCAGCGCGTAGTCGATCACCAGCACATGCGCCGGCGTTCCACCCGTTGCCAACGGCAACACGGTCTTGCCCTTCAACGCGTACTGCGGCAGCAGATCGAGGAACACCTTCAACAACCCGGAGTACGCGGCCTTGTAGACCGGTGTCGTCACGACAACGGCATCCGCGGTTTCCAGCACTGCCGCCGCGGCAGCGATCGCGGGATGATCGGCCTGCCCGTGCAGCAACGGCTCGGCCGGGAGATCCCGCAGCACGATCGGCGTGACGGTGTGACCGTGGCTGATCAGACGCTTGGTGACGTAGTCGAGAACCGCATCGGTGCGTGACGGAACGGACAGACTGCTGGAGATCGTTGCGATGATCGCCATGGAGCTCTCCTATTTCTTGGGAAGGCCGGGCGGGTTGACCAACGACTTCGGGACGGCCTCGCCCTGCAGGCCCCACTTGGCCAGGACCTTGGCGTAACTGCCGTCGGCGATCGCGGCGTTCAGCGCGTCGGCGAGCGGCTTGACCAGGCCGTTGCCCTTCTTGGTGGTGATCCCGACCAGTCCCTGCACCGGGTAACTGGAGGAGACAGTGCCGACGATCTCCGTCTTGTGCTGGGTGGCGACGTGGTACGTCGCGTTCGGGTTCGGGCCGAGATAGAGGTCGATCCGCCCGGACTGCAGCGCGAGATAGGTGTCCGCGGCCTGCTGGTAGTACTTCAGGTTCGCGGGTTTCCGGCCGGCCGCGACGTTCTGCTTGTTCCAGTCGAGCAGGATCGCTTCCTGCAGCGTTCCGGAACTGACCGCGACGGTCTTTCCGGAGATGTCCGCCGGTCCGCTGACCTTCAGACCCGAACCCAGCTTCGCCTCGAAGGCGTGCAGCCCGAGCCGGTAGGTCGCGAAGTCGTACTTCTCCTTGCGCAGTTCGGAAACGCCGATGTTCGAGATTCCGACCTGGTACTTTCCGGAATCGAGTCCCAGGAACAAATTCTCCCAACTGGTCGTGTCGATCTCCGGCTGCAGCCCGAGCACGCTCGCGACCAGGTACGCGATGTCGATCTCGGTCCCGATCGGCGTCTTGTTGTCGTCGGCCGTGAACCCGAGCGGTGGCAGCCCTCCACCTGCGGAGCCGTTCCCGATCACCAGCTTCCCGGATTCGCGCACCGCCACCGGTAGCTCGGCCGCGATCGCGTCCACCTTCGCCGAGGTGATGTGCTGCTGCGTCGCCGAGGTGTCGAACGCGACCTGCGACGCGTCACCGCTCTTCGCCGGCGCACTGGTCTGTGGGTCGGCGCAGGCGGCGGCCGCCAGCAGAACCACGCCGTACAGCAAAGTCCAACGTCTTCTCATCAGATGTCCTCAGCTCGTCAGCGGGAGGCCGGGTGGGTTGATCTCAGAGGTGGTGACGGCTTCGTTGCCGACGTTCCAGCGGCCCAGGACCTTGGCGTAGCTGCCGTCCGCGATCACGCCGTTGATCGCGGCCTGATAGGCCTTGACCAGGCCGCTGTCCTTCTTGGTGGTGGCCGCGATCAGCCCCTGCAACGTCGGCCCGGCACCGGAGAACTTGCCGATCGTCTCGGTCTCGCCGGACGTCTTCACGTGGTACGCGATCGACGGGTTCGGCCCGAGGTACGCATCGATCCGGCCGGAGCTGAGCGCCAGGTACGTGTCGGTGTTCTTCTGGAAGTACTTGATGGTCGCGGCCGGCAACCCGGCCTTGACGTTCGCCTCGTTCCAGTCGACCAGAATCTTTTCCTGGTTCGTTCCGGAACCGACCGCGATCGTTTTCCCGGCGATGTCCTTGGCGCCCGCGACCCGCCAGCTGCCACCCTTCTTCGCCTCGAACGCGATGTCGTCCTTGCGGTACGTCGCGAAGTCGTACTTCTGCTTGCGCTTCTCGGTCACCGTGATGTTCGAGAACCCGACGTCGTACTTCGCCGAGTCGAGGCCGACGAACAGGTTCTCCCAGCTCGTCACCTCGATCTCCGGTTGCAGGCCGAGCGCCTGCGCGACCAGGTAGGCGATGTCCACCTCGAGGCCGATCGGCGTCTTGTTGTCGTCGGCGTAGAAGCCGAGCGGAACACTGCCGCTGCCGAATCCGGCACCGACGACCAAGGTGCCGCGGTCACGGACCTTGGCGGGCAGCAGCGCGACGGCGGCTTCGTTCTTGGTTGTCGTCACCCGCTTCTGTTCCGCGGAGGTGTTCACGCCGGTGTCAGCGGCCGCGGTCGCCTGCGGTTCGGTGCCGCAACCGGCCAGGCCGAGGACGAGCAGACCGGCGGCGGCGATGAGCAAAGGAGGTTTCATCAGTCACAGAACCTTGGAGATGAAGGCGCGAGTGCGCTCGTGGACAGGGTTGTCGAGGACCGCGCGCGGTGGGCCGGACTCGACGATCCGGCCGCCGTCGATGAAGACCACGGTGTCGGCGATCTCCCGGGCGAAGCCGATCTCGTGGGTGACGACGACCATCGTGGCGCCGTCCCGGGCGAGCTCCTTGATCACGTCGAGGACCTCGCCGACGAGTTCCGGGTCCAGCGCGCTGGTCGGTTCGTCGAACAGCAGGACCTTCGGTTTCAGCGCCAGCGCGCGGGCGATGGCGACCCGCTGCTGCTGACCGCCGGACAGTTTCCGCGGGTACACGTCGGCCTTGTCGCCGACCCCGACCCGTTCCAGCAACTCCCGCGCGTACGGCTCGACCTCGCTGCGTTTCCGGCGCTGCGCGGAAACCGGCGCCTCGACGACGTTCTGCAGGACGGTCAGGTGCCCGAACAGGTTGAACGTCTGGAACACGAACCCGACCTGAGACCGCTGCCGGAGGATCTCGCGCTCCCGCAGCTCGTGCAGCTTGTTCCCGCGCCGCTTGTACCCGATCAGCTCGCCGTCGATCCGGATCAGCCCGCGATCCACCTTCTCCAGATGGTTGATCGATCGCAGCAACGTCGACTTGCCCGACCCCGACGGGCCGAGGATCACGGTCACCGCACCGGCCGGTACGTCGAGATCGATCCCCTTCAGTACTTCGAGATCGCCGAAGCTCTTGTGCACACCCTTGATGTCGATCATCGCGTCGTCCCTCGCGCGAAGCGGCGTTCGACGTAGTACTGCACGATCGACAGCAGCGTGGTCAGCACGATGTACCAGACCGTGGCGACCATCAGCAGCGGTACGACGCGGCTGTTCCGGCCGTAGATCACCTGGACCTGGTAGAAGAGCTCGGGGATCGCCATCACCGAGACGATCGACGTGCCCTTGAACAGGCTGATCACCTCGTTCGCGCCGTTCGGCAGGATCGACCGCATCGCCTGCGGCAGCACGATGCGGAAAAACTGCCGCAGTTTCGGAATCCCGAGTGCCGCCGCGGCCTCCACCTGCCCGGCGTCGACGGAAATGATTCCGCCACGGATGATCTCCGCCGCGTACGCCGCCTGGTGCAGCGCGAGCCCGAGCACGGCGGCTCCGAGCGGCCCGAACAGGTTGTTGGTGCTGAAGTGCACGAACTCCGGACCGAACGGGATGCCGAGGCTGAGCTCCTGGTACAGGTACGCGATGTTGAACCAGAACAGCAACTGCACGATCAACGGAATCGATCGGAACGCCCAGATGTAGCCCCAGGCAACTACCTGCAGGAGCGGGCTGCCAGACAACCGCATCGACGCCAGCACCGCACCGAGCACGAACCCGAGCACCGTGCCGTACGCCGTCAACTGGACGGTCACCCAGAGTGCGGAAAAGACGGTCCGGGTCGCGAAGAACTGGAAGAACGTCGGCCAGTCCCATCCCGGATTCGTGACGAGTCCGTGCACGAACATCGCGAGCAGGACCAGCACGACGCCGACGCCGACCCAGCGCCATGGGTGCCGGCGGGCGACGACGGGAAGATCGGCTTCGAGCGGTACCGCGGTCGCCGGCGGTCCGGTCGTACCGGAGGCAGACGTGACTGAAGTGGTGGACACGATGAGACTCCCTGGCGGTGGGCAGGCTTCGCGGGCCCTTCGGCGGCGGAGACAAGGGCAGCAGTGGGCAGCCGGACGCCCGGAAACGGACGCCGTCAGCGGGATGTGTGCTGGCTCGGACTCAGCACGGAATCGGCACAGAAATCAGCACGGACACAGGGCGCTGGAGACGCGGAGCAGGTCGATGTGGAGGCGGTAGTACGGCGGCTTGCGCGTCATGTCCGTCCCCTCTCGTCGACCGTGTCACTTCAGTATGAGACGCCGTTGAAAGATTAGTAAGTTGGTCGACAAAGCTCTCAATATGTGGACGGCTTATACCGGTCCGGAAGGGCCGTTCGGCCCTAATCCGGGCGTGATCCGCGTCACGCCCCGGCCGACTTTCTTCCCCAGGCGGTTCACGCCTGAGCGTGCACCGGGCGGCAGGGCACTCTTACCGAGCGTGTTCGATTTCGTTGAACTTTTCGCAATCTGTGTTTGAGGCGCTTGTGACCCGGTCGTTATGGTCTTTCAGGTCGTCGTACCCCCTCAACGGCGACAGCCCCTCCCTGGAAGGTTTGTCGTGCCCACTCATCAAGACGCGCCGGACGCAGACCGGCCGGCGTCGCGTCATCCGGCTGCGCTGCGCCGGGTGGCCAAGCACCGCTTCATCCGTCGCCACGCGACCCGTCGTACCCAGATCATCGGTCTGACCGCCGCCCTGGCGGCCGCGGCCGGGACCACCACCGTCGGCCTCAGCTCGGCGGCGTCCGGTCCGTCGTCACCGCAGAGCACCGGCCTGAGCCCCTCACAGACCGACGCTCTGAACGCCGCTCGCATCGACCGGCGCGACCTCGGCTCGCGGGACATGGCCCGAATCGACCTGTCGCTGGCGTCGGCCCAGAAGGCGGCGCAGCAGGCGGCCGCCCAGAAGGTCGCCCAGCAGCGGGCCGCCAAGCTCGCCGCGCAGGCGAGTCTGACGCAGCGCCGGGCGCTCGCGCTGGCCGCGGCCAAGGCGGCCGCGGCGAAGAAGGCCGCCGCCAACGCCAAGGCCCTCGCCGAGGCGAAGGCCGAGGTCGCCGCGAAGGCAGCGGCCCTCAAGGCGGCGGCCAAGGCGGCCGCCGAGAAGGCCAAGTCCACGATCGTCCTGCCGACCACCGGCTACCACCTGACCGCCCGCTTCAACCAAGCCGGCGGCCGGTGGGCCCACAACCACACCGGTCTGGACTTCGCGGCCCCGATGGGTACGCCGGTCCGCTCGGTGATGGCCGGCAAGGTCATCCAGGCCGACTTCGAAGGCGCGTACGGGCGTCAGGTCAAGGTGCGGCACTCGGACGGCACGGTCACGTCGTACAGCCACATGGAAGAGTTCGACGTCTCGGTCGGCGACTCGGTCCAGGCCGGCAGCATGGTCGGCCGGATCGGCATGACCGGCAACACCACCGGCCCGCACGTCCACTTCGAGGTCCTGCCCGGCGGCGGCGCCCCGATCGACCCCGAGCCCTGGCTCCGCGAACACGGCCTCAACCCGTAACAACCGGCACCGCCCGCGAGGCGCCGCGCCCATCCCCCGGATGAGCCCGGCGCCTCGCTACTGTTCCCCCGACACTTCGAAGAGGGGGAACTTTTGAAGCTCCGCAAGTCGGCCCTGGCCATCGCTCTCCTGGCCTCCGGCCTCATCGCAACCCAACCTGCCGAAGCCACCGGCACACAGGTCGCAGCCTCGACATGTTCTTTCAAGGTGCCACCCAAACTGGCGATGAACGCGGCCACCACGCACTACGCCGTTCCGCTCGGAAGCGACTGTCCGTCGACGATGTACGGCGCCGCCTGGACTGCGACCTGGAAGAACGGCTACAGCGAGAGCGTCCTCTGCCAGCAGGGCAGTTGTCCCGGTGTATCGCTGTCGACCAAATACGTGCCGGTCGGCAAGGTCACCTGGGTCGGCGACGCCGAGGGCGGCACCGACCAGAGTGGCAACAAGGTGGCGACATTGCTGCCTGCGTACACCGAGGTCAGGTTCGCTTCGTCGGCGAGTGTGAATGCCGGACGGAAAGGCACCAGAACCGCTTTCCTGACTACGGTCTGGTACTTCAATCCGAAGACCAACACGTACGCCCGCTGGGCAGGTCGCAAGCTGCTCCTGCAGTACCAGGAGATCGGCACGACCACCTGGAAGGGCCTGGCCTACGTCACCACCAACGCCGCCGGGCAGGCCTCGTACACCTATTACCCCGGCAGAACACGCAGGTACCGCGTGTACGTGCCGGCGTCGACGTCCGTTTGGGACTTCTACACGCCGGTGATCAGTCGTTAGAGGATCTTTGCCATGTCCAGGGCGTCGATGTAGGTGCCCTCGATGAGGAACTCTCGGGGGTGCGTGCCTTCGAGGACGTAGCCGTGGCGTTCGTACAGGGCTCGGGCCGGCGCGTTGGTGCTGTGGACGTGCAGGCTGATCTTGCGGGCGCCGCGGTTGCGGGCCTCGGTGGTGGTGGCCTCCATCAGGGCGTTCGCCACCCCGAGGCGGCGGGCGTCGTGCGCGACCGCGACGCCGTTGATCGTCAGTACGCCGGCGCCCTCGGGGAACGGGTACTTGTCCTGGAGCCGCAGATAGCCGACCAGTTTCCCGTCGTACTCCGCGACCAGGTGTGCCTCCGGACCGCTGCGGCTGAAGAACGTGTCCTGGAGGCTGTCCTGGTACGACGGGAACCCGGACGACGCATCCCAGGCGCTCCGCTCGATCGCGAGCAGCGCGGCGTCGTCCTCTTCCCGGGCGAACCGAACGGTCACCTTGTGGCCGGCAGGCGGGCTGGTTTCTGGCTGGCGGTCGTCACTCACCGGACAATCCTCGCTCTCGCACCGGGCCAACCTGCTGCCGGCTCAGCTATCTACGCGAGCCTCGGGCAGTACGACGGTCACCGTCAGCCCGCCACCCGGATTCGCGACCAGCTCCAACCGACCGCGATGCACCTCGACGATCCGACTCACCAACGCCAACCCGAGCCCGTGACCGGCCCGGTACCGATCCTTCGTGAACGGTTCCGTGAAGGTCCGAACGCGTTCCGGATCCAGCAGGTCACCATCATTTCGTACGACGAGTTCGCCGCCGCGCACGGTGACCTCAACCGACCCGCCTCCGTGCCGAATCGCGTTCTGCACCAGGTTGGTCAGCACCTGTCGCAGCAGCACGTCGTTGCCCTCAACAACAGATTCCGCCAGCTCGGACGCCAGGGTGACCCCGGCCGCGGTTGCCTCTGCCGACAACGCCGGCCAGGCGGAACGCAGTACCGCGGAAAGGTCGACCGGGTCCAGCTCGCCCGCTTCGTCCAGCGTGTTCCGGTTGTTCAGGGCCGTCAGGCTCAGCAGTGCCTCGACGATGTCGATTCCGCGCTGGTTTGTTTCCGCCAGTCGTTTCACGAGTTCCGGAACATCCTGATGTTCCGGATCCGCCTGCGCGACGTCGAGCATCGTCTTCATCACCGCGTGCGGTGTCCGCAGCTCGTGGGACGCGTTCGCGGCGAACCGCCGGTACTGCTCGAACGACCGCTGCAACCGGTCCAGCATCTGGTCGAACGTGTCCGAGAGCTCGGTGAACTCGTCGCGCATCCCGGTCAACCCGATCCTGTGGTCGAGCGATCCGCTGCCCGCTCTCCGCGCCGCGGCGGTGATTTCCTGCAGCGGCCGCAGCATCCGGCCGGCGAGGAACCATCCGCCGGCCAACCCGACGATCGCCAGAAACCCGAGCGCCCCGGCGGAAAGTTTCACCACCAGATCGAGGATCTCGCCACGGGACGGCGGCAATCCGCCGCGCAGGTCACGCGGGTTCGCGGCGGTCAGCGGATAGTTCGGAACGATCCGGAAGACCAGCCAGATGATGCAGGCGACCACGGCGCCCGAGATCACCAGCAGGCCCGCGTAGCTCAACGTCAGCCGCAACCGGACCGTCAACCGCGGCCGCCAGGTGATCAACTGCTCGTCGCTCACGCCACCGGCCCGCGTCTCACTCATCGCCGATCCGGTAGCCGACACCGGGGACGGTGTGGATGACCCACGGATCCCCGAGCCGTTTCCGCAGCGCGGAGATCGTCAACCGGACCGCGTTGCTGAATGGGTCCGCGTTCTCGTCCCAGGCTTTCTCCAGCAGAGTTTCCGCGCTGATCACCCCACCCCGAGCTGCCATCAGCACCTCGAGTACGGCGAACTGTTTCCGCTGCAGTTTCACGTAGCGCCCGGAGCGGTACACCTCGCGCCGGAACGGGTCCAGCCGTACCCCGGCGTACTCGAGCACCGTCGGGTTCGTCACCGCGGGCCGCCGAACCAGCGCGCGGAGGCGTACGACGAGTTCGCGGAGCTCGAACGGTTTGGTCAGGTAGTCGTCGGCGCCCAGCTCGAACCCGGCCACCTTGTCGTCGAGATCACCGGCAGCGGTCAGCATCAGCACGCGGCACCCGATGCCTTGCGCAACGATCTGCCGGCACACCTCGTCGCCGCTGACACCCGGGAGGTCCCGGTCCAGCACGACGACGTCGTACGCCGTGACGGTGACGGACTCCAGCGCGGCGTGCCCGTCGAAGGCCAGATCGGCCGCGATCGCCTCCAGCCGCAGGCCCGCCTGGATCGCCTCGGCGAGATAGACCTCGTCTTCGACGACCAGCACCCGCATACCGCCCATTGAAGCAGGTGCGGTGTATGGAAAACGTATCCGGAATTGCAGACGCTCCGGCAACATCGTTCCGGATGGACTGTCGGCATGCTCATCGATCACCTCGCTGCCAACCACCGGCGCGGACGCCGGTCGGCCACCTCGGCCGGCCTGGCGATCGTTGCCACTGTCATCTGCTTCTCGCTGGCCGCCTGTACAGCGGTTTCCGCGCAGGACGCGCCACCGGGATCGGGCTCCACGTCCGGTCCGACGCGGGGCGGTTCCGGTCGCGGTGCATCCGGCTCGGGCGACCCGGGCGCCGCAGACGGCGTCCTGCCGGATCACACGTCCGCGTCGGACGCCAACCTGCCCGGGATCGCGAAGCTCGACCCGGCGCTCCGGAAAGCGGTGCAGCAGGCCGAGGCCGCGATGAAGGACGACGGGATCACGATGCAGGTCACCACCGGCTGGCGGAGCCGGAAATACCAGGAAGAGCTGCTGGAAAAGGCGATCCGGAAGTACGGCAGCAAGAAGAAGGCGCTCAAGTGGGTCGCCGACCCGGACGAGTCGCACCACGTGACGGGACACGCGGTCGACATCGGCCCGACCGACGCCGACGACTGGCTGATCCGCAAGGGCAACCGCTTCGGCCTCTGCCAGACGCTGTCCAACGAGATGTGGCACTTCGAACTGGTCACCGAGCCCGGCGGCACCTGCCCACCGATGAGCTAGGTCGAGTCTGGCATTCCGTCCCGCTAGCGGGGTTCCGTCGGCGGATCGGGGAGTTCGGCGAGTGGGCGCTGGACCCAGGCGACGTCGTGCCAGGCGTCGAGTTTCCAGCCGATGTTCCGGTAGGTGCCGATGGGTTCGAAACCGAGGGACTTGTGGAGCCCTTCGCTGGCGGCATTCGGCAGGGTCATGCCGGCCACGGCGGTCCGGAAACCGCGTTCCGTCAGACGCTCGAACAGCGCCTCGTACAGGGCACGGCCGGCGCCCGAGCGGCGGCGGCCCGGTTCCACGTAGACGCTGACTTCGCAGGACCAGCGGTACGCGGCGCGCGGCTTCATGGGGCCGGCGTATGCGTACCCGACCACGCGGTTCTCGTCTTCGAGGACGAGCCAGGCGTGAGTGGCCTGCGCCTTGGTGATCCGCTCGGCCATCTCCACCGGGGTCGGCGGATCGATCTCGAAGGTGATCGCGGTGCCGGTGACGTACGGCGCGTAGATCGCCGCGCAGGCCTCGGCATCGGACTCCGAGGCGTCTCTGACGTAAATCATGGCACGATAGTAGCCATAAGTGGCGCTATAGTGGCAAGTGTGATCGATGATCTGTCTCGTTCCTTGGCGGCCACCGTGCAGCAGGCACGCACCGCGCAGGACCTGTCCGTGAACGCGCTGGCCGAGCGGTCGGGGGTGTCGCGGGCGATGATCGGGAAGATCGAGCGCGGCGAGGCGCAACCGACCGCCGTACTGCTGGGGAAGTTGTCCGGGGCACTCGGGATGACGCTGTCCGAGCTGGTCGCCCGCGCGGAGAGCACGGGCGAACTGCTCCGCCGAGCGGACGACCAGCCGGTCTGGACGGACCCGGTCACCGGGTACCACCGGCGTGCGGTGTCCCCGGCGACCGATGGCCCACTGGAGTTGGTCGAGGTGGAACTGCCGGCCGGCGCCTCGGTCTCGTACCCGGCCGACGCCTACATCTTCAAGAACCAGCAGCTGTGGATCCTCGACGGGAACCTCCGCTTCCACGAGGGCTCCCAGGTCCACGACCTCCACACCGGCGACTGCCTGCAACTCGGCCCACCGTCGGCGACCACCTTCCACAACCCTGGTACGACGCCCTGCCGCTACCTCGTCGCGCTGGTCAAGGGCCGCACCTGAAACCACCGCTCGACCGCCTCCCGCAATGCCGCGATGGCAACGCCGGCATCCTGCGAATCCGGGTGGACCGCGACGTCGAGGTCATCCGCATCTCCATCCGGCGACGCTGCCTCGTTCTGTGGCGCTGCGGCGGCGAGTTCTGTGGCCCACGCGACGTAGCCGTCGGGGCGGACGAGGAGGGCGATCTGTCGCTCGCCGCGGCCGGTGATCACGTCTACTTGTTCCGGCACGGGCTCGGCTGCGAAGGCGCCGCCGGGCGTCAGGTCGACGAGCAGCGGTCTGCCGGCCCGCATCAACTCCGCCAATCGCAGAGTCCCCGACGCGTTCCTGATCGTGAGGTCCGGTGCCCACCTGCCGACCATCGGGTGCGGACCGTCGTGATAGCGGATGTCGGCGCCGGAAATCAGGTCCGCCACTCGCTGCACGTTCCGCGGATCGTCCAGAAATTCCCCGAACAGTTTCCGCAACTCTGTCACGTCGTTGCCCGGGGCAATCAGCGCGGACTGGGCCTGGGTCTGCATCACGACCCGCTCCCCCACCGGCCGCCGCTCGGACTCGTACGTGTCGAGCAAACCCGCCGGTGCCCAACCCTGCACCTCCGCCGCCAGCTTCCACCCGAGGTTGACGGCATCCTGCAGTCCGAGATTCAGCCCCGGCCCGCCGATCGCGGAATGCACATGCGCCGCATCACCGACCAGCAGCACCCGTCCGGAACGGAACCGCGACGCCAGCCGGCTGTTTCCGCCGACCACCCGCCGCAACTGCCGCGCCCCGTCACCCGCCGGCTCGACCAGCGGCAGATGTACGCCGAGCACTCGGTCCGCGCTCGCCTGTAGTTCCGCAAACGTCATCTCACCATCCGGTGGCGCCTCCCACTCGCCGGTACTCACCGCCGGCAAGCGATTCGAAAACGGTGCCCACACGAACAGTCCGCGTTCCGTCCGTTGATGCAGGAACGGCGGAACCACGCCGTACCCCGGAATCTTCAGCACGCCGTTCTCGACGTACTCCGGTGGTACCGCGGCGGTCCCCGTCCGGGACACCATCGAATCGTTGGTGACACCTGGAAAGTCGATCCCGGCGAGTTTCCGCGTCACGCTGCGACCGCCGTCGGCGCCGACGAGATACCCGGCCCGGAGCTCGTACTCCCCCTCGGGACCGGACAGCGAGATCGTCACCCCGTCAGCGTCCTGGCTGAACCCGAGCAGCTCGTGACCGCGCCGGATCTCGGCCCCGAGCTCGAGCGCGCGCTCCTCGAGAACCTCCTCGATCCGCGCCTGCGGCACTTGCAGCAGATAGACCGGGTTCTCCTCGAGCAGGTCGAGACGCAACGGCATCGCACCGAACACGAAACCAGGAGCCGGCTGCGGCGCTCCCGTCGTTCCGCTCAGGCGTTCGAAGACTCCGCGGCGGTCGAGCATCCGGACCACCTGGCCGACGAGACCGTTGGCCCGTGGCGTCGTACTGCGTTCCGGCAGTTTCTCCAGCACGATCGGCCGGATTCCGGCGAGCAGCAGCTCACCGGCCAGCATGAGGCCGTTCGGTCCGGCCCCGGCAATGACGACTTCAGCGTCCATGACGTCCCTCCACTCAGGCGTGACTGACCGCCCCGGCGGCCCGCCGGGGTTCGCAAAGCTGTGAAGCTGGGTGTTACTCGGGGACCGGCAGACCGGCGGCGACCAGGTCGAGTGCCTCCGCCAGCAGGTCAGCGACGGAACGCGGCGGGTCGGCGCGCAGCCATTCGGCCGTGACGACGCCACGGGTCGCGTTGATCACCTCGGAAACCAGCCGCGGATACAGCCCCGACGTTCCGGTCCGTTCCGCGATCGCGGCCGTCAGTTCGTCACCGGCGCGGGCGTAGGCACGTGCGACCGCACCCTGCAGAGCGGGCTCGGTCATCATCAGCCGGATGCCCGTCAGCCATTTCTCGTCCGGTGGGCGCCTGCCGCCGTGCCCCTCCTCGCCGAGCGCGAAATGGGTCTCGATCGCGGCCCGGACCGCGGTCCAGAACGGCTCGTCCGCCGGTCGGGCCCGGAGCTCCTCGGCGATCCGCAGACTCCGGTCGACCTCGCGGGCGGCGATCGCGTCGGCCTTGCTGTCGAAGTAGTTGCGGAACGTCCGCAGCGAGACGCCCGCCTCGGCGGCGATGTCCTCGATCCGCACGTTGGCGTACCCCCGTTCGACGGTGAGCCGGACCGCGGCCCAGCTCAGCGCGATCCGGGTTTCCTGTTTCTTGCGCTCCCGCAACCCGTCTGCCATACAGTGACCGTAACAGAAGTTGCCTAAAGAGCAAAGATGCCTTTACGGCAATTTTCTTGAAGTCGGGCAGACGCGAAGGGCGAGCATGGTTGGGTTAGGGCATGACCGTGTCCCCGCTGGTCTGGGTGCTGACGCTGCTCGCGATTGCCGGGCTGCTGTTGTTCGACTACTTCTTCCACGTCCGGTCGGCGCACGTGCCGACACTCCCCGAGGCCGCGGCGTGGTCCGCGGTGTACGTCGGGATCGCGATCCTGTTCGGGCTCGGAACGCTGGTGATCGGCGGCACGGACATGGGCTCGGAGTACTTCGCCGGGTACATCACCGAGAAAGCGCTCTCGGTGGACAACTTGTTCGTGTTCCTGATCATCATGAGCGGTTTCCGGGTGCCCCGGGAGAACCAGCAGAAAGTGCTGCTGGTCGGGATCGTGGTCAGCCTGATCGCGCGGTCCGCGTTCATCTTCGTCGGCTCGGCACTGCTGCACACGTTCTCCTGGGTGTTCTACCTGTTCGGAATCGCGCTGCTGCTGACCGCCGGAAACATGCTGAAGCCGGAAACCGAGGAATCCCACCAGGCCCAGAACGTCGTCGTCCGGATCGCCCGGCGGCTGTTCCGGACCACCGACGACTACGACGCGGACCGGTTGACGACCGTGGTCGACGGCCGCCGGATGCTGACGCCGATGCTGCTGGTGATGGTCGCGATCGGCGCCACCGACCTGATGTTCGCGCTGGACTCGATCCCGGCGATCTTCGGCCTGACCCAGAACGTGTACGTCGTGTTCACCGCGACCGCCTTCAGTCTGCTCGGCCTGCGGCAACTGTTCTTCCTGCTCGACGGTCTGCTGGACCGGTTGATCTACCTGTCCTTCGGGCTCGCCGCGATCCTGGTCTTCATCGGCGCCAAGCTGATCCTGCACGCGCTGCACGAGAACAACTTGCCGTTCGTGAACGGCGGCGACCACGTCGACGTGGTCGAGATCAGCACCGGCCTGTCGCTGGCGGTGATCCTGGTGGTCCTGCTGATCACGATCTTCGCGTCACTGTTCAGCACCCGGGGGCGGACGCAGACCGCGATGGCCCACATCCGCCGCGACGCGATCGCGTACCTCGACCCGGAGTACACCGACGACCCGGCGGAGCGGGAACGGGTCTTCCAACGGCTGCTGCGGGCCCGCGACCACATCACCGACCTCGGTCCGAAGGCCAAACAGCAGGTCCGGAACGAGGAGGACCTGATGGCGCTGTGCCGGCAGGTCGGCGAGGCCCACGCCACGGCGCACGCCGACCACGAGATCCGGCCCAGTCTGTAGATCCGGCCCAGTCTTGGGATCCGGCCGGGGCCTGGATCCGGTCTAGCCTTTGACGGCTCCGGAGGCGAGACCGGAGACGTAGAACCGCTGCAGGCCGATGTACAGCACGACGCACGGGATCATGGCGATCACCGATCCCGCCACCAACGAGCCGAAGTTGATCTCGCCGTACGCGCCGGCCTGGACGTTCACGAGTGCGACGGGCAGCGTGTACAGCTCGTCCTTGGTCAGGAACGTGAGCGCTCCGAGGAACTCGGTCCAGGCGGCGAGGAACGCGTACAGCGCGACCGTCGCGGCGCCGGGGGTGATCAGCGGGCGCAGTACGGAACCGAGCATGCGCAACGTTCCGCACCCGTCGACGTGGGCGGAGTCCTCGAGCTCGACCGGCACCGAGGAGAACGAGTTCCGCATCACGAACACCCCGAACGGCAGGTTGACCGTGGTGTAGAAGAGCACCAGCCCGAGCAGGCTGTCGGTCAGCCGCAGTACGTTCATCTCCAGGTACAGCGGCGTCAGGATCGCCTGGAACGGGATCATCATCGACACCACCACGAGCGCGAACAGCAACGGCCCGCCGCGGAACCGGAAACGCGCGAACCCGTACCCGGCCAGCGTCGCGAGCAGCGCCGTCAGGACCGACGTACTGATCGCCACGAGCAGACTGTTTCCGACCGCCCGGATCAGGTTTCCGGGCCCCTCGATCAACGTGCGGAAATTGTCCCAGGTGAGGTGGAAGAACGTCTTCGCGTCCGGGGCCGCGACGATCACGTCGTTCGGCTGCACCGACCGGAAGAGTGCCCACAGCAACGGTACGGCGAAGACCAGGAACGCCCCGCCGCCACCGATGACGTAAAACGTGTTCTTGAGTCGCATCGTCAGTCCTTCTCCCGGAGCAGCCGGAACTGGGCCGCGGTGACGAGCCCCACCACGATCACCAGCACGATCGACAGCGCGGTCGCGGCACCGAGCTGCAGCTGGACGAAGGCGCGGTTGTAGATGTACTGCACCACCGTCGTGGTGTCCGTCCCGGGACCGCCGCGGGTCAGGATGTAGAACTGCGAGAACGCCAGCAACGACCCGATCACCGAGATGATCACCGCCATCGCGATCGTCCGGCGCAGGATCGGAATGGTGATCTCGCGTTCCTGTTTCCACCAGCCGGCGCCGTCCAGTTCGGCGGACTCGTAGTACTCCCGCGGGATCGCCTGCATACCGGCCATCAGCAGCATCATCGTCAGCCCACTGACCGCCCAGATCACCAGCACGCAGATCAGTCCGGTCGCGAGCGGCCCGTCCACCAGCCAGGCCGTCGTACCGTCGGTGATCCCGAGCTCACGGAGGACGATGTTGATCACACCGCTCTCCGGCTGTGCCTCCAGGACGGTGACGAAGCTGAGGGTGGACAGCCCGACGACGAACGGGAGGAAGAAGACCGTGCGCAACACCGTGGAACCCGGGCGTTTCCGGCGTACCAGAACCGCGAGCGCGTACCCGAGCACGAGGATCGGGCCGGTCACGATGACCGTGTAGAGCAGTGTGTAGAGGACGGACTTGGCGAACGCGGCGTCGGAAACGATCGCCGTGTAGTTCTTCAGCCCGCTGAACCTCACCGTGCCGATCAGCGGCCAGTTGGTCAGCGAGATCACCAGGGCGAAGCCGAGCGGGACGAGGACGAAGACGCCGACGAACAGTACGGCGGGACTCACCAGGAGCAGCCCGGTCCGGGACGGATGGGTGAGCGAGCCGCGCCCCACCCGGCCGCCCGCCGGCCTGGGCTTGCGCAGACCGGGTTCCAGGCGGCGATTGCCGCGTACCGCGGTACTCATGCCTGCCCCTGACGGAGGATGCGGTCGTAGCTCTGCTGTGCTTCCTTCATGGCGGCCTCCAGCTCGCCGTCGAACACGGCGCGGCGGAACATCTGCAGCCACGGCCCGTCCGGCTGGTTGTAGAGGAGGTTGTAGGAAAGCGTTGTCGGCGCGTACCCCTCCTTGATGCGTTCGAGCGGCAGCGTCGCCAACGGGTACTTCTTCGCGAACTCCGGCGTCCGCGCGTCCGACCGCACCGGCGTGTACCCGCCGGCGGGCAGGTCGATCTGTTGCGGCAGGTCCAGCGCGAACCGGACGAACTCCCACGCACCGGACGCGTTCCGGGCGCCGCGCGGAATGCACATGTTGTCGCCGCCGTCGAAGAACGCCGATCCGCCGTCCGGCCCGGACAGCAGCCGTGGCGTCACCTTCTGGTGGAACGCCGGGTCCGACCCGGAAACGACGACGCTGTAGTTGGACGGAAAGATTCCGACCTTTCCGGCCCGGAAATCACTGCCCCACCGGGACGCGTCGTCCGAGAAGTTCGCCCGTGGCACCAACCCGTCCACCCACAGCTGCCGGTGCAGCTCGAGCATCTGCCGGACGGTGTCGTTCCCGACGATGTGCCCGGACTGACTGCCGACGGCGCCCTGGATGAGATCGGTGTCCGCGGCCCAGACCATCGGCTGGACGACGAACCCGAGTGCGCCCGGGCTGTTCGCCGGGAAACTCCATGCGTAGATGTCGTCGCCGAGTTTCCGTACCCGACGGGCCGCATCGAGCAGGTTCCCGAACGACTTCACCGCCTCGTCCGGATCGACGTCCGCCTTGTCGCAGAGCTCGGTGTTGAACCAGAACATCGAGTTGTCGGCGAGGTACGGAACGCCGTACACGCGCTCGTCCTTGGTCGCGAGCCGCAGATGGCCGGGGCTGAGCTGGTCCCGGAAATCCAGGGCGGCGAGCGGTTCCGTCAGGTCCGTGAACGCGTCGCGGTAGATGAACAGCATCGAGTTGATGTCGTCGATGTCGACCAGGTCCGGCACCGTCCGGCCGCGGATCGCGGTCGCCAGTTTGGTCACGTACTGGGCATCCAGGACCGGCGTCAGCTCGACGGTGAGCCGGTTCTGGGACGCGTTGAACTTCTTCACCAGGTCGGTCAGACCGCTCTGCGTCGCCGCCCGGCACCAGACCTGCACGGTGCCGGTCGAGTCCTGCCCGAAACCCGCCGCTTGGACGTCGGGTTCGGGCAGGACCGAGCTGCAGCTGGACGCGAAGCCGGCCGTGGTCGCAGCGGCCGTCAGGCCGATGAACTTCCGCCGGGTGAGCATCGTCAGGCCCTGGGCAGCCAGACGCGCATCGCGCCGATGTCCCGGTTGGCCCACGCGTAGTACGGCACCGCGACCACGTCGACCTCGTCGCCGGTCGAGTCGCCGGACCGCGCGGTGAACGGCCAGCCGTCCCGGTGCCCGTTTCCGGCCTTTCCGCGGGCCTTCACGACGGTCACGCCGTCGAGCAGATCGGTAGCTTCGGAAACCGGTGCCTCGGGCAACAGGTACAGGTCGTCGACGTTCGCCGCGTTGTCCACCTGCTCGACCGCGTACACCAGGGGTCCACGCTCCATCGCGATGCACCCACGCACCGCGTCGATCCGCGGATCGGCACCGACGAACCGGGTGTCGAGCGGCAATCGAAGGTCGAACTCCTGGCCCTCCGCGCGAGCATATTCACCGGCCGCGACCGGCCGCCCGTCGAGCGTGGCGCCGTCGGCCCACCCCGGAATCCGCAACTCGACGGCAACCGGTGCGTCGGCGGTGATCCGCACGGCGCCTTCCCACGGGTAGTTGGTCTCGACACGCAGTTCGACGTCGCCGGCCTTGATCACGCCGGTGGCGTACTGATGGATCTGCACCGCGTCCTCGGTCGTCGTCGCGAGGTAGCCGTCCAGGCTTGCCAGCGTGCGCATGATGTTCGGCGGGCAGCACGCACAGTCGAACCACCCGCGCCGCCCGTGCGCCGGGCTGCGCCCGGTGTCCGGGTACGCCGCCCCGCGCAGCTGCAGCGGATTGACGTAGAAGTACTCCGTTCCGGCCAGCGAGACGCCCGAGAGGAAACCGTTGTAGAGCATCCGCTCGACAGCGTCGGCGTACGACGCCGAACCCGTCGCGAGCAGCATCCGCCAGGCCCACTGGATTCCGCCGATTGCCGCACACGTTTCCGCGTACGCACGGTCCGGCGGCAACTCGTACTCGTCGCCGAACGCCTCACCCTCCCAGCGCGCGCCCAGCCCGCCGGTGACGTAGGTCTTGGTCGACCACATGTGGTCGAACTGAACCTTCAAGGCATCGAGCAGTTCGGCGTCACCTGTCTCCAGCGCGACATCGGCCGCCCCGGCGGCCAGGTACACCGCGCGCACCGAGTGCCCCTCGACGGACGTCGCCTCGCGGACCGGGACCCGGTCGGAGAAGTACGCCGGCGAGTGCCCGTGCCGCTCGATGATCCCGTGCCCGCGCGCCTCGACGAACCACTTCGCCAGCTCGAGGTACGCCGCCGTACCGGTTTCTCGATACAACTCGACGAGGGCCATCTCGATCACCGGGTGACCGTCGACGTCGACGGTCTTGTCGTCGCCGAACGTCGCCAGCAAGTGGTCGGCGAGCTTGATCGCGACGTCGAGCAGGGCCCGGTCGCCGGTGCAGCGGACCTGCGCGACCGCGGCCTGGATCAGGTGACCGGCGCAGTAGTGCTCGTGGCTCCAGACGAGCTGCTGGTAGCGGCCCTCGTCGCCGTACCGGAGCTGGACGACCGAGTCGAGGTACCCGTCGTCGCGTTGCGCGGCCGCGACGACCGTGGTCAGGTCGCGGATCCGCTTCAGCAGCTCGTCGTCGGGGTTCCGCCCGTACTCCCAGGCGGCTGCCTCGAGCCACTTGTAGACGTCGGAGTCGGCGAAGATCGGGCCGATCGCCTCGCCTTCGCCGATGCCCGCGGCGAGCCGCAGGTTGTGCAGATTTCCGGCTTTCTCGAGCTGGTCCTGGCCGCTGGGGATCGCCTCCGCGCCGTTGCGGGCCTGCCGCGGGGCCCAGAACCCGCCGGTGATGGAGACCTGGCCGAGTCCGAGCGGACGCCGCTGTCCGCTCGTCGTGGCGGCCGGGCCGAGAGGAGTTTCCGGGGATGCGCTCATATCGCCTGACTCCTGAGTTAGGAAAATCCGGAACACGTTTTCCTGCACGAAGTTAGAGAGCCGAGCGCGCCAGGTCAACCCCTGACGACCCTGCCTGTGGATAACTTCGGGGCCGGCCGGAGGCGTTGGGGTACTGTGCCGGAAAGTTCAGGAAAGGAGTTGCCGATGGCCTCACGGACAGTCCGAACGGTCGGCATCAAGGACGTCGCGGCACTGGCCGGGGTCTCCACCAGCACGGCGTCGAAGGCGCTCAACAATACCGGGAAGCTCAAAGCGGAGACCCGGCTCCGGGTGCAGCAAGCGGCCAAGACACTCGGCTTCACACCCGATAGCCGTGGTCGCGCGCTGGCCTCCGGGCGCAGCTTCACGGTGGGTCTGATCACCACCGACAGCTCGGGCCGGTTCAGTATCCCGATCATGCTCGGCGCCGAGGACGCGCTCAGCGCGGGCGAGATGGCGCTGGTGCTGTGCGACACCCGCGACGACCCGCTCCGCGAGCAGCACTACATCAAGTCGCTGGTCTCCCGGCGGGTCGACGGCATCATCGTCACCGGCCGCCGGACCGAGCCACGAGCGCCGATCGACGTACCGATCCCGGTCGTGTACGCGTTCAGCCCCTCGATCGATCCGGCCGACACCTCGCTGATCGTCGACGACCACGGCGGCGCGGCCTCGACCGTGCGGCACCTGTTGTCGCTCGGGCGCGAGCGGATCGCGCATGTCACCGGGCCGGACTCGCACCACAGCGCCCGGGTCCGCGCCGCGGCCACGGTGACGGCAGCCGGCGACGCACTGACCTGCGCGCCACTGCACGGTGAGTGGAGCGAGCGATGGGGCCGGCACGCGGTCGACCTACTGCTCCGGACGCAGCCCGACGTCGACGCGATCACCTGCGGCAGCGACCAGATCGCGCGCGGCGTCTGCGATCGGCTCCGCGAGCTCGGCCGCTCGGTGCCGGACGACATCGCGGTCACGGGGTACGACAACTGGCCGGTGATGGCGCTGGCGAGCCGGCCGCCGCTCACGACCGTCGACATGGAGCTCGAGGCGCTCGGCCGGCACACCGCCAACCTGCTCCTCGACGCCATCGGCGGCCGCACCCATCCCGGACCGCTGGAGCTTCCCACCCGCCTCATCGCCCGGGAGTCGACGCTCGGGACCTGAACGCCCCACCCAAGGAGTGTCCAGTCTCCGGATAGTCACCCGTACGTCCGCCGCTGGTTGCCTTGCACCCTCTAGATTGATTCGGGTGCTGCGCAAGCTCGTGATCGGCGTAGCGGTGATCGCCACGCTGGTGGCGGGGGTGGGCACCGCTCGTCTGGTTCTCCCGTGGACCGATCCCACCCGCAGCGTCGTCAAGCAGCTGACGTTCCTGCGTGCCGAAATCGAGAGCGGGGCCGATCGGACGGCACAGAAACAGTTTCCTGAAGGCTACTTCTTCCTGAACGTGCTGTACGGACTCAGCTGGGTCCAGGTCGGCGTCGACGACCCGGCGCGGTCCGCCGACGCGACCGCAGAGGTTCGCTGGGCGCTCGACCGGCTCGACAGTGCCGACGGAACCGCTCCGTTCGATCGGTCGCTGAAGCCGGAGTACGGCGTTTTCTACGCCGGCTGGACGAACTGGCTGCGTGGCGGCCTGATCGCACTCGGACAGTCCACTGCCGCGGAGCGCGACGCGTTCACCAGTAAGTCCGTCGCGATCGCCACCGCTTTCCGGACCGCGAACACGCCGTACCTCGCGGCCTACCCTGGGCAGGCCTGGCCGGTCGACTCGGTCGTCGCGATCGCGTCGCTCCGGCAGTACGACGCGTTGGTCGCGCCACGCTTCGGCCAGATCGCGCGGAACTGGGTGACCACGGTCAAGACGAAACTGGATCCGGAAACGGGTCTGCTGCCGCATCAGGTCGTTCCGCAGGTTTCCGGCGCGCGAGGTTCGTCGCAGGCGATGATCCAGCGGTTCCTGGTGGAGGTCGACCCGGCCTTCGCGCGGGCGCAGTACGAGATCTTCAAGGACAAGCTCGTCACGGGCCTCGGGGTCCGGGAGTATCCGAAAGGCCGAGGCGGCCAGGGCGATGTCGACTCCGGGCCCCTGGTGTTCGGGGTGAGTCTGTCCGCGACCGTCGTCGCGATGGGCGCGGCGCGGGTGCATCACGATCCGCTCGCGGATCGGCTGTCGCGGACGGGCGAACTGGTCGGGTTGCCGTTCACCGGGCTCACGACGAAGCGGTATCTGTTCGGCGCGGTACCGATCGGCGACGCTTTCCTGGCGTGGTCGACGTCCGCGCGGCCGTTGGTCGCCACCGACCAGCCGGAACTCGGCGGCTCCGGCTGGTGGCGGCTTCCCTGGCTGGTCGTGCTCTGGTTACCGGTGCTGATCCTGTGGAGCGTGCTCCGCTTCAGGCACCGGGGCCGAAGACGGAAGCGAGCGCACTGAGCTTGCGCGGCAGGTCGTACTCCGCGCCGCCTTCGTGCCCGTTGTAGGTGAACACCTCGAGCTCCGCGGCGCCGGCGTACCGGTGGTAGGCCGCGAAGACCGTGGACGGCGGGCAGACGTTGTCCATCAGCGCGACCGAGAACCACGCCGGGCAGGTCGCGCGGGCGGCGAAGTTCACCGCGTCGAAGTAGGACAACGTTCCGATCGCGGTTTCCGTCTCGAACCGGTGGCCCTTCAACCAGCGCGCGATCTCGGCGTACGGACCGTTGTCGGTGATCTGCGACGCGCGCCGGAAATGACAGAGGAACGGAACGTCGGAAATCACCGCGGCCAGGTCGTCACGCAGACCTGCGACCGCGAGGGCGAGACCACCGCCCTGGCTGCCGCCGACCACCGCGACCCGGTCGCTGTCCACGTTCGGGCTGCTCTTCGCGGCGTCCACCGCACGGACCGCATCGGTGATCAGCCGGCGGTAGTAGTGCTTCGCCGGGTCCTCGATTCCGCGCGTCAGGAAACCCGGTGCCGACGATCCGTGGCCGTCCGGCGCGATGTCCGCAGTGTCCGCGACAGTCTTTCCGCCGCCGCCCTGGCCGCGGTTGTCCATGATCAGATGCGCGTACCCGGCGGCGCTCCAGGTCAGCCACTCGTACGGGATCCCCCGGCCGCCGTTGTACCCGATGTACTGCACGACCGCGGGTAGCGGACCGGTGCGATGGCGGGGCAGGAGCAGCCACGCCTTCACCGACTGGCCTGCCCACCCGCTGAACGTGACGTCCTGGACCTCGACGGTCGCAAGACGCGCGTCGTACGGCGTGAACCGGGCGTCGATCGGATGTCCGGCCGCGTCGTCGAGCGTCTGTTTCCAGAACGCATCGAAGTCCGCGGGCTCCTCCGGCTCCGGCCGGTATTCCCGCAACCGGTCCAGGGGCATGTCGACCAGCATTCGGATTCCTCTCAGTATTTCCGGAAATTCCGGTGATCCGCAGTTCTCAGCTCGGTTCGCGGTGACGCCGATGACTCTCGGTGTCTCAGCGGAAGGTGGCGACGGCGGTGGCGCCGCGACGGTGCTTGGTGTCGACGACGATGCGCCAGCCGCGGCCTCGCTGGGTAACCGTGACGCCGTCGTCCGCGCTCACCAGGCTCAGACCTGGCTTGTCGAGATCGACCGTGACCGACGGACGGATGTGCGTCGGGTCCGAGATCGCGACCGTTCCCCCTGCCACGACCACCGAGGCCGGGCCATCGGCCGTCAACTCGGCAACGGTGCCCGCCGACCAGAAGTTGGCTGCCAGGACGTTGTGCAGCCGAACCGCGTGCGCCGTACTGTCGCTCCGCAGCTTGCACACGGGCAGCTTGCCGGCGAACGTTTTCGTCTGCTCGGGCGTCGCGGTCGGCAGTTGCACGTAGTAATAGCCCTGCCCGACCGGCGCCGCACCGTGGGCGAACCAAACTGTTTGGAACGTCCGCGTGACCGGATCGTCGGTGCCGTACTTCAGGTTGATCTCGCGCCACGTCGCGGTCCGCTCCTCGCGCAGCGTCTGGATCGGCGTGCGGTCAGGGAAGACGTAACCACCGGTTCCGTCGAGGTGGCACCAGCCCGGTGCCGTGGTGAAGGTCTCCTCACCGGTGCGCAGCTTGCGGTTCTCGATGATCGTCTCGACTGTTCCGTCACCGGTGATGTCCGAGCCGAGGCACACCATCACGTCGTCGATCAGGAACCAGCTCTTCAAGGCCCGCAGGTTGGTTCCGTACCCGCGCAGGTCCATGCCGTAGGCACCGATCGTTCTGCCAGGAACCGCCGTTCCGCCGACCCAGTCGGCCTCGCTGGTACTGCGGAAACCGAAGGAATCCGCCAGTCGCCGAGTGTCGATCGTTGTCCCTGGCAACCGGTACGGGTCGACCGTCGGCCAGTAGTCACCCGAGTAGTGACCGAGGTCGCCGTCGTACTGCAGGACCATGCCGTCGGACAGGTGCCAGCCGTGCAGGTTCTCGGTCTGGATCGACTCGTAGTTGTAGATCCGCGACGAGTACGCGCTCAGCCCGATCGTGAAGGCCGGCCGGTGGTGCGCGACCTTGTCCATCAGCGGGTACTGCTTGTGCAGGACGAGTGGCCCGCGAGCCGGTGCGGACGAGGCGAGGATCGCGCGGGCCGCGACCAGCGAGGCCGGGTCCGTGACGGTCAGAAAGTTCCGGAACGTGTCCTCGGAAATCCACTGCTTGACGAGTGCCGTGAGTTGCGCGGCATGTGCCGCGGGCGCCGTCGGAATCAGCCGCAGGGTGCCCTCGATGACGGTCTGGGTCGCGGCGTGGTTCTGCTTGCTGGGCCGGGCGATCTCGCGGCCGCAGACCGAACCCATCATGTCGCCGCGGGCGATCAGCGGGTCGAACGCGTCGTTCACCCAGCCGTAGATGTTCTCGAGCTCCGGATCGGTGACAGCCCAGTCGGTGCCGCCGAGCAGGTAGAGGAGCGACGACAGCGTTCCGAGCAGTTCCTTGCCGTACCCACCGTTGTAGGGGTGCTTGTAGTGCTGAAGGAACGAGCCGTCGCTGTAGAAGCCCTCGCCAGTGCCGTCGATGCGGCCGGGTGCGTCGTTGAACGCGAGCACGCTGTTCGCGCCGTCGCCCTCGACGTCACTGATCGCGTCGCGGACGCGGACCAGAGCAGCGGTATCGCCGTCGAGGACCGCCCGGGTCGCCACCACCGTCGCGATCCAGACCCGGTTCGCACCGGTCGCGATCTGCCGATCGGCACGCCACAGGTTCGGGTCCGGTGTGTAGTAGTTGATGGCCTGCGTGTACGTCGTACGTACGTCGGCCGGAATCGCGTCGTACAACAGACCCAACGTGTCGGCGAAGGCGGAGGCGCCGCCGATCTCCCAGTCGTAGTCGTTGTCGTACCGCGGCAGCGTGGGGCTGTAGCGGTTGGTGTGCATCCACTCCAGCGCGCCGCGGATGTCGTCGGCGACGGAACTGTTTCCTTGGTACGCCGACCCGTTCGTCGCCCACGCGAGGGCGATCTGCTTGATGCGGCGGAAATTCGAGGCGACGTGGTTGGAAAGCGTTGTACTCGCGAGGTCCGGCCAGAGGGTGGTCCGGTTCGCGGAGCGGTCGAGGGTGGTGAGGGCGGATCTGGCCAGGCGGTCGACGCGGGCGATCGCCACGGCGAGGTCCGGGTCGGTCGGGTCGACGGTCGGGCCGCCGGTGAGCAGGGTCTGCCAGCGGAGACGGAGCTCGTCTGTTGAGGTGACGGTGCTGGTGGCGGTGAGGTCGGAGCCGCTGGTGGATGCGTTCGCGCCGATCGGTGTCGGGAGGGCGAGCAGTGCGGTTCCGCCGATCATTCCGCCGAGGACAGTGCGCCGGTGGACGGTGTGGTCTGACATTGAGGTCCTCTCAGAGGGCGAGGGCGATGGCCTGCGCGCCGGCCGGATTCGGGTGCAGGCCGTCCCCGCTGTTGAACGCGGGCCGGAGCTGAGCCGGGTCGGCCGGGTCGCGGACCGCTGCGTCGACGTCGAGGAGACGGTCGAACAGGCGGCCGTGCCGGAGTACGGCGTTGACGTCGTTCCGCACGTGATCGAGAGCTTCGGTGTAGCGGATCCAGCCCTTGAACGGGCCGATGGTCGCGCCGATCACTTCGAGCTCGTGGTCGTGGGCGCGGCGGACGAGCTGCTCGTAACCCTGCAGGATCCGGGCCGGATCGGCCTGACGCGGTGGTTGCTGGATGTCGTTGATGCCGAGGAAAACAATCAGTGTCTGCAGGGTGGGCAGGCTGAGCACGTCGCGATCGAACCGTGCCTGACCGCCTGGGCCGAAGCGTGCGTCGTCGAGTAGCAGGCGGTTTCCGCTGATTCCGAGATTCGCCACGGCCGGCCGCCTGCGGAACCGCGCGGCGTACAGATCGGGCCAGCGGAGGTTGGCGTCATCGGGCGTCCCGACACCTTCGGTGATCGAGTCGCCGAGGACCGCGAGCGCCGTTCGCCCGTTCGCCGGAACGTCGACTCCGCTGAGCAGGAACACCGACTTGGTCGGTCGGTCTCCGATCGTTCCGGTCGCATGCACGTTGCGGTGAAAGCTGACGGGGCCGGTAGGTCCTGGCAGGTACATGCTTACCGTTAGGTCCCCACCGTCGGGTACGACGACCGTGACCGGATCGCTCACGACAGTCGCGCCGGCCGCCAGGACGACCTGCTCTTCACCACCGAACAGCACCCGCCGGTCGCCGCCGGCCTGCGCCGAGGCGGCGCTCACCGGCCCGATCGCGACGGGTGACGTTCCGAAGGGATTCGCGAAGCGCAGCCGGATCGGAGCGCCACCGGCGGACAGCCGGACAGTGTTCCGGATCGTTGTGTCCGTGAATCCGTTCGTGGCGTCCGGGTCCGTAGCAGTCGGCGCTGTCTGCGCAGTCGCCCAGCTCGTGGCCCACCGGCGCGGTGTCGGCACGGCGACCTCGTCGGCGGTGGATTCTGTCGCTGCCGAGATCGCGTTGTCGCTGGCGAACGCCGCTGTTCCGGAAACGCCGATGACGGTGCCGACGGCACCGGCCGCTGTGCCGCCGAGGATCGCGCGGCGGGACGGCGTACCCATCAGCAGGCTGCTGTCGGGGTGAAGTCGGCGCCGAAGGTTCCGACCGAGTTTCCGCCGGTGTTGCCGGACATGGTGTTTCCGCAGACCTGGCCCTGCGGCGTACGCATGAACTTGATGCCGCCGGAGGCGTTGTTCGTGATGGTGTTTCCGTAGACGTTGTTGTCCACGCCATCGGTTTCCGTGTCGCCGCCGAGGCGGACACCGGAGCCGGCGTTGTCGTGCAGGGTGTTGTACCGGAAAGTGTTCCCGTTGCCGCGGGCATCCAGACCGCCCGAGCTGGGATCCTGCTGCTGACTGCAGTCGTTGTACTCGACGGTGTTCGCGGTCGAGTTCTCCTTCACGTCCACGCACTCGTTGCCGTACGTCGCGATCGTGTTGTCGTGGATGTGGTTGTTCCGGCTGCGGTCGGCCTGGGCGTCCGGCGCGCCGTTCTGGCCCTGCTGTTCCGGCGCGGTGCCGAGGTAGATCCCCTCCCCGTTCTTACCACCGTCGTTGAACTTGAAGTCGTACACCCCGCACGGCCCGATCGTGTTGTCGTGCACGTCCGCGTTCGTGATCAGGTACCGGAGCCGCAGGCACTCGCCGCCGGCGTTCTTCAACCGCATGTTCCGGATCGTCAGTGTGCCCACGCCGTCACCAGGCGACGTGCTCATCACGTAGACCAGTTTGTCCCGGTACCCGGACTTGCTGCTCGACGAGCCGAACAACCCGTCGATCGTGAACCCGTCCAGCGTCACGCCGTCGTGCTGCACCTGGAAGATCCGTGAGTTCCCCGCACCTTTCACCACCGCGCTCGATGGTCCGGTGATCGTCACTCCGGAGCGCACCGTCACCGCATCCTGCAGATAGGTGCCGGAGGCAAGATGTACGGTCGCGTCGCGCGGCGCTGTGTCGAGGGCTTTCTGGATGGTCGCGAACGGCGTGCCGGACGACGTACCCGAGTTGCTGTCGCTGCCGGTCGTCGAGACGTAGTAATCGGTCGCGGCGTGCGCCGGTACGGCGGGCAGCGCGAGCGCGGCGCCGAGAAGCAGGATCGGAACGGCTCTGAACATGATGGTCCTCCTGATAGGGCGGTCAGAAACGGACTGGGGTGCACGGCCGGAACAGAGCATCCGGCCAGAACGGAACGTCTTGTCGGAAACAGAACGTCCGTTGCGGAACGGAAGGTTTGGAAGTGGGTCAGCCGCGGTCGGCGACGAGCAGGCCGACCAGGACCGGAACGGTGGTGCCGAGGAGCAGCGGGCCTGCCGGGATGGGGAGTGAGAACACCGGAGCGGTGACCGCGGCGCCGAGGAGTGCGGTCCCTCGGGGCACGGACGTGAAGGCGAGTTGGAAAGCGGTACGGCGCCACTCGGCGGCTGATCCGGACGGGTTCCGGCCGGCTGCGACGGCGAGTGCGACGTGGTAGGTGACCGCGGCGGCGACCAGGCCGACGTGGATCATGAAAAGCGTCAGGACGAGCGGCCCGGAACGACCGGACAGGAACCACAGGTTGCTGGCAGCAACCACTGCGGCAACGGTCATCAGGATCGAGTGCGGGAGCAGCGGACGCCAGTACTTGCGCCATCCGGCGAACACTCCGGTGAAGCACCGCGTGTCCCCGTCGGTCCGCCACCGGTTGAGCGCGAACCCGACCGCGGCCAGCGCCGGCAACCAGGTGACGATCCCCAGACAGAGCAGCGCGAACGCCGCCCCGGACAGCGCTGGACTGGCTATCCAGCCCAGCCAGTCCAGCGCCCGCCTGGTCATACCGTGATCCTCCGGTCCGCGGTCCGGATGACGGCCTTCGCCCGCTCGTCCTCGATCATTCCGTCGTCGTCCGGCAACAGAACGGTTTCTCCGTCGAAGGCGATTCCGTGGCCGCGCGAAAGCGACATGCGCCGGGCGGTGGGTGGTGACGGATGCAGGGACGACGTCGGCTCGATCGTGGTGAGGAGTGTCGCGACCGACGACTGCTCGGCGGTCGCGCGCAGCGTGTGCATCGTGCGGGTCAGGCGGAGGCTCGGGGTGCTCGACGTGGGGTTGGCCTCGACCTCGGTGACGGCGGACTCGACGGTCAGCGGGGTGTGCAGCCGGACCCATGCCTGCGCGGAACCGGAACGGAGCACGATTTCCGCGCCGTACTCGATCGGCCAATCCGCGTGCAGCAGCAAGGTCCAGTCCCGGGGAGAGTCGGCGGCGCACCGGTCGAGCAGGACGATGCGACCGGCGGGAGTGAAGACCAGCGTCCGGTCCAGGCGGGCGATCCCGAGCTCGGCCGGGTACATCGCGGCGATCTGTGCCGTCGCGTGCGCCATCCCGTCGACCGCGTGCACGTCGACCATCCGCGCCTGCCGCTCGTACGGGATCCCCTTGTAGACGTGATACCGGTCCTCGTCGGCATAACCGAACCCGTCCACCAGGATCAGGTTGTGGTCGCCGGCGCGTTTGCGGTTGCTGTAGCCCTCGTCCACCGCCAGGAACGCGCCCCGCGACGTGAGTACGAACGACCCCGCGTCGGGATGATGGTGCCCGGCGCTCAATGAGTCCCACCCGCGTTCGCGGTCCAGCTGATGCGACGTCTCCCACGCCTGATGCCCGCCACCCGGCGCCGCCTTGAACGACACCATCGTGGCCTCGTCGTCCCACCCGGTCCGTGCCGTGACCAAACCGAGGTCCGGAAAGTACGCGGACAGCGGAGCATTTTTCGCGGGATCGACCGGCGGCAGCGAGTCGTCGTACCAGAGCATCTCCAGGTACGCCTCCGGCATCACGCCGGGTTTGACGCCGCTCGCGTACGCCTCTCGCCAGAAGAACCGCTCGGAGACCAGATCCGCGAGCCACTGTGCCTCGCCGATCCGGTAGGCGGCGGCGAGTTTCCGGTACAGCGCGACGCTGTGTCCGCTCCGCCGGTCGTGGCAGTCACCGTGGTCGATGTTCTCCTCGAATCCCGGTGCGCATTGCTGGAGCCGGTAGGAAAACGTGTTCGCGAGGAACGCGCAGCGCTGCCACCAGTCCAGCTGTTCCTGATCCTGCAGGAGATCCAGGTACGTCGCGAGCCACGGGACGCCGTACCGCCAGTAGACGACGCCTTCCATGTCGGACCCGTCGGCCGGGAGCAGTTCGATCACGGTGGTGAAGTTCGTCTTCGCCCGCTCGGTCCACTCGGTGCGCCCGAGCGCGTACCCGGCCGCAGCGAGGCCGGTGTAGCAGATCCAGTTGTGGTTCTGCCAGTACGACGAACTCCACCACGAACCCTCGGACGCGACGGCGAACTCGTACAACCGGGCCCCCTGCAACTCCAGCTTCGCCCGCAGTTCCTTGGCGAGCTGGAAGTCGTCACCCAACCACGCCGACGCCAGCGACAGACCGTGCAGCAACCAACCGGCGTCGAGGTCGTGGTCGGGCATGTGCGCCTTGCCCCAGTGCGGAAACCCGATCGCGGCCGAGATCCACCGCGCTGCCTCCGCGCGGTACCCCTCGTTGCCCGTCAGGCGGTAGGCGAGCGCAAGGTTCGCCGCCGCCGGGCCGAAGTACGTGATGCTCGCCGACGGGTGCTCGGTCGGCGGCGTCTGTGTCCGGTACCAGTCGCACTGCTCGCGCAGCCGCCGCCATTGCGCGGCGTACCGTCCGTCGAGACCGGCACGCAGTTCGTCGAGACGCTCGTCATACATCGGAAATCACGTCCTCGAGGTTTCCGTCGATCGGCGTGGTCGAGTAGACGGAACGGAAAGTCGCGGTCGTTCCGACAACGGTCCAGTCCACCCAGGTCCGGGTCCGCTGCGGGTCGTCAGCCGGACCGGGACCGGGCCGCGTGACCGCAACGCCGTCCCCACAGTGGTAGCCGTACAGCGCTTCGTCCCCGGTCCAGGTCGTCCGGAAAGCATCTGGTCGCACCTCGACTCGCAGGTCGACGTCCGGCCGGAACTGCAGCACGATCTCGCGCTCACGATCCGCCGTCACCCGCACCACGTCGATCAGGAAACCGTTGTCGGAAATCAGTTGCCGTGTCGCCCGCACGCCGTCGTACCAACCGTCGACCGTGGCCGTCACCGACGTCGCGTCCTGGGTGAGCACCCCGGTCGCCTCGGCAGGTTCGAGATCGTCGATCCGGATCGTCGGGTGCGAGTTGACCGACTTGTAGTGGCGGCGCCACTCGGCATGCCCGTACGGCACCTGCCCCGGATCCGGCTGCCACGGCGTGGTCGCGCCGTACAGGTAGAGCGCGAGCTTGTCGTGGTGACCGTGCGAGCCACCGTGCGGCCCGTGGTCGAGGACCGCGTGGATCCCGCCGACCCGAACGACCGCGTACGACGAACTCACGGACTCAGGCGACAGTGCGTCCGACCGTGGCTCGCCGGCGAACCAGCCGGTGAACCTGTCCTCCAAGCCGTCGTACCCGTCCCCGACCTCGGCACGGGCACGTGCCGCGACCGCGTCGAGACCGTGTTCCGACGTGAACTGCTTGGCCAGCGCGGCGATCTCCAGCCACTCCAGCGCCAGCGGAATCCGCAGGTACGGACCGTCGTGGAGAGCGGGCAGGATGCCGCCATCAGTGGCGAGCCCGGCCAGCGCGCCGATCATCCGGCCCAGCCGCTCGGGAGCGGCCGCGGGGTCGAATCCGCGAAGGCTCAGTAGGTAGGCCCGCAGGACGAAGCCGTGGTAGTACGTGCTGGCTTCCCATTCGAGGCCGTCCTCGCCGGTCGCGACCTCGAGGTGCGCGAACTGCCCGTGCTCACCGCTCAGCCACTCCTTCTCGCCGTCCCAGGTCTCGCCTCGAACGGCGGCGGCCGCCTGGCTCGCCGTCGTCCCCAGAGCGTTGAACCATGCTGTGTAGTTCGACGAGAACTTGTCCTGGGCAACCATCGCTTCCCGTGCCCGGCGCGCACCCGCGACCATGTCGTCGAGCATCGGTAGCGTCTCAGCAAGCTCGGCCTTCCCCGACCGCTCGGCCAGGTTCAAGATCGAGTGCGCGATCGGTACGCCCCAGACAGCATCCGTCAGCGCCTGGTGGAACAGCCGGCCGCGCTGCATCCATCCCTGCGCCTGCTCGTGCTCCCCCGCCTTCGTGAGCTCCAGATACAGCCGCGCGTACGACGTGAGCAGGTCCGCGCCCCCGCCGTCGTACGAGAGCAGCCGGATCCGCCGCGCCCAGAAATGATGGGCGAGCACGGTCCACGCGCCGCGGACCGCGGGTGTGTCGATCCGGCACCCGTACGTGCAGGGCACCCCGCCGTCCGGAAACTTTCCGGATTCGAAGCCGACGTGCTCGAGCTCGACGCCGTGGGCCGGACACACGTACTCGTGCCACCAGCCACCGCGTTCCGTCGGCGGATTCCCGGTCAGCGGGGCCACGTGCCACCGTCGATGTCGATGGTGATCCCGGTCAGGTAGCCGGTGGACGGCAGCGCGAGGAACCGGACCGCGTTCGCCACGTCCTCGACCTGCCCGGCGCGACCGATCGGCGTACCGGCGACCATGTTCGCCTGCGCCTCGGCGGTGGAGAACGTCTGGTGGAACGCCGTTTCCGCGATGTACCCCGGAGCGACCGAGTTGACTGTGATGCCGCGTGGCCCGAGTTCCTTCGCCAACCCCTTGGTGAAGCCCCGGATCCCGGCCTTCGCCGCGGCGTAGACCACGGAACCGGGCCCGCCGCCGTTGTGCGCTGCCAGCGACGCCATCGTGACGATCCGCGGGTTCGCCGACTGCGCGAGGTGCGGAATCGCGGCTCGCGTGGTCCGGAACGTCGCGCCGAGGTTCACGTCGACGACCTGCTGGTAGTGCTCGTCGGTCATCTCCTCGACCTTGACCCGGCCGATCAGGTGGCCGGCGTTGCAGACCAGGACGTCGAGTCCGCCGAGGAACCCGACGGTCTCGTCCAGCAGCCGGTCGACGTCCGCCGTACTCGTCACGTCGGCTCCGACCGCGATCGCTTTCCGGCCGAGTTCCTCGATGTCGGAAACGGTCTGCGCGGCCGCGTCGGCGGACTTTCCGTAGTGCACCACGACGTCGGCCCCGGCCGCGGCCAGTCCGAGCGCGATCCCGCGGCCGATGCCGTGCCCGGCTCCGGTCACCAGCGCCCGCGTGCCCTGCAGTTCCCCGGTCATAGGAGATTTCCTTTCGATGAGTGTCATTTGATGCCCGCGTTCGCGAACCCTTGGACGAAGTACCGCTGCCCGATCAGGAACAGCACCACCATCGGAACGGTGGCCAGCGTCGTTCCGGCCATCAGGAACGCCCACTGGGTGTCGTTCTCGGTGCGGAACACCGACAACCCGACCTGGATCACCCGCAGGCTGTCGCTCTTGGTCACCAGCAGTGGCCAGAGGAAGTTGTTCCAGGAGCCCTCGAAGGTGAGCAGCGCGACAGTGATGAACGCGGGCTTCACCAGCGGCGTCATGATCCGCGCGTAGATGCCCAGCTCACCGAGGCCGTCCAGCCGCGCGGCTTCCTCGAGCTCGACCGGCAGGTCCAGGTAGAACTGCCGGAGCAGAAACACGGAAAACGGGCTCACGGCGCCCGGAATGATCAGCGCCCACCAGGTGTCCAGCCACCCGGTGCCGCCCTGCCCGGTGATGTCGTTCCCACCGAACAGCGGCATGAACCGCACGATCAGGAACTCCGGCAGGATCTTCGTGTACGTCGGAATCATCAGCGCGCCCACGAACCCGAGGAAGATCAGCGAACTGCCCCGGAACCGCAACCGCGCCAGCGCGTACCCGGCCATCGACGCGATCACCACGTTCAGCAGCGTGTGGCTCGCGGCGATCACGAAACTGTTCCGCGCGTACGTCGCGAACGGCGCTGCGCGCAGCGCGTCCGCGTAGTTTCCGAACGCCCATTGCGTCGGAAACAGTCTCGGCGGTACGGCGGCGATGTCACCCGGGGTCTTCAGCGAGGTGAGCAGCATCCAGACGAACGGCACGATCATCACCAGGGCGATCGCGGACAGCGTCAGGTACAGCGCGATCCGGCCGGGACCGACGCGCCGTCGCCCGCTCGCGCGGGCCCCCGACGGCCGGTCCGGACGGACCCGAGGTCGTTGCTCGGTGAGAGCCTCAGCGGGTGGCACGGTCACCTCCGGTGATCCGCCGGTTCAGCAGGGTCAGGACGAGCAGCAGCGCGAACAGCACCAGGCTCTGCGCGCACGCGTACCCCATCCGGAACTCCCGGAACGCGGACTTGTAGATCTCGTACGTCATCATCGTCGTGCTGTTCGCCGGTCCGCCGTCGGTCAGGATGTACACCTGGTCGAAGGACTGGAACGCGCCGATCACCGACGTCACGAAGACGAAGAACGTGGCCGGCCGCAGCAACGGCACGGTCAGGCTGAAGAACTGCCGGACCTTCGACGCGCCGTCCACGGACGCCGCCTCGTACAGGTCGGTCGGCAGGCTCTGCAGCGCGGCCAGGTAGATCAGCATCTTCAGCCCGATGCCCTGCCAGATCCCGACCACGATCACCGCCGGCATCGCCCAGTCGGTGGACGACAGCCAGGCCGGTCCGTCCAGACCGAGGAACGACAGCACGGCGTTGGCCAGCCCGCTGCGCGGATCGTAGATCCACAGCCAGACCAGCGCGACCGCGATCGTCGCCGTCACCTGCGGGATGAAGATCGCGGTCCGGAAAATCGCCCGGCCGGTCAGCTTGGTGTTCAGCATCAGCGCGATCAGCAGCGCGATCGACATCGCCACCGGAACGGTGAAGAACGTGTAGATGCTGGTGTTCAGCACCGCGCGCCGGAAGACGTCGTCGGACAGCAGGTCGCGGAAATTCTCCAGCCCGACGAACCGCGGCGGGGTCAGCACGTCGTACGACGTGAAGCTCAGCACCACCGCCGCGACCAGCGGGATGCCGATCCAGATCAGCGCGTGCAACAGAGCGGGCGCAACCATCAGCAGGCCGGCCCGGCGCCGGCTCCGGAGCAGCCTGCCGCTGGGTGGAGGGGAGACCGGAGCAGGCGCGGTCTCCCGCACCTGCTCCGCCATCGTCGTCGCGCTCACAGCCTCGAGATCGCTTCCTTGCTCAGGTCGGCGAGCTCGTCGATCGCTTCCTTGGCGGTCCGCTTGCCGACCACGGCGGTCTCCAGCGTGGTCTTGATCTTCTCCCGGATCTCCATCCAGGCGGCCGTGCCGCCCTCGGACCGGGCCTTGCTCATGTTGTCCAGGGCAAGCTTCACGAAACCGTTGTCCTTGACGTACTCGGAGTCCCGCAGGTTCTGGACGCCGGGCACGGATCCGCGCTGCTGCGCCGTCGGCAGGATGGATTCCGGAGTTCCCATGAACTCCACCAGCGCCTGGGCCGCGGCGGCGTGCTTGGACGATGCGGAGCGGGCCACCAGGGTCCCGCCCTGCAACATCGCCGGCACCTTGTTGGCCAGGATGAACGCGCCGACCTTGTCCTCCTTCAACAGCTCCGGGTTCTGTTGCTTGATCTGCACCCAGAGCGAGTTGTTCGCCATCATCATCGCGGAACGGCCCTGCTGCAGGGTGCTCGGCTGACCGGCGGAGGACTTGAACGAGTAGTCGGCGGACTTGTCCTTGATCAGGTCGAGGAACAGCTGCAGCGCCTCGACACCGCGGTCGTCGTCGAACTTCACCTGCTGTCCGGAATCGTCGAACAGATTTCCGTCGTTGGCGAACAGGAACGTTTCCCAGCACTGCCGCAGATCGATCGAGAACGGATCGAATCCGACCCGCGTCAGTTTTCCGGAACCGTCCCGGCGGGCGAGTTCCTTGGAGATCTCGCGCAGTTCGGCCCAGTCCTTCGGCGGCGCCTTGATCCCGGCCTCGGCGAACAGGTCCTTGCGGTAGGTGACGATCCGGGTGTCCAGGACCATCGGCAACGCGTACAGCTTTCCGTCGAACCGGGACGGCTCGAGCACCCGGTCCTCGTACTCGTACCGCTTCGCCAGGTCGTCGGGCAGCGGCGCGAGCACCTTCTTGTGCGCGAACGGCGGGATCCAACCGACCCCGAGCATCACCACGTCCGGCATCAGGCCGCCGGCCAGGCTGGTGGTGATCTTCTCGTTCAGGGCGGCGTACGTCGTGTAGTCGACCTTGACCGTGACGTTCGGGTTCTTCTGCTTGAACGCCGGCAGCAGTTTGCCCTCGAGCAACTGCTTGCCGGTACTGCCCTCGAACAGCGGGGTGAGCAGCGAGATCTCACCTTCGACGGGTCCGTCGGCGGCGGCCTGTGTGGTGCCGCCCGATGCGGAGCACCCGGTGGCCGCGGCGACGGCGCCGAGCCCGAGGGCGGTCAGGACTGATCTACGGGTGTACTCCATGGCGCGCCTTTCGTGGTGCTGCGGAAGTGGAGTGGTGCAACGATCTACCAGCCGGAGCGGCGCAACTGTGCGGGGCCGGTGCAACGATGCACCGCATGCTAGGAACGGATTTCACGGCACGTCAAGGGGTTGACGTCGACGAAGTTCTGCTGGACTTTCGGAGGAACCTGATGCATCGTTGCACTGCGACTACGGCAGAAACGCGAGCAGGACACGGGGTGACAGAATGCGCGGGTGGCCGGTGAATTGAGGACGGGTGAGGTGACGATCCAGCAGGTCGCGACCGAGGCGGGCGTCTCGCCGAGCACGGTGTCGAACCTGCTCAACGGGCGCAGTCACCGGATGCTGCCCGAGACCCGGCAACGGATCGAGCGCGCGATCGACAAGCTCGGCTACCGGCCGAACCGGGCCGCTCGGCAACTGCGGACCGGCCGGAACACGACGATCGGACTCGTCGTTCCGTCGGTCGGAAACCCGTTCTGGGGTGCCCTCGCACGCCACCTGGAGTCCGCCGCGCTGGCCGAGGGTTACCACGTTCTGCTCTGCAATTCCGAGCGCGATCCGCGTCGCGAGCGCGACTACGTCGACGAACTGTGGGCCGACGGCGTGCACGGCGTCGTCCTGTGCTCGTCGCTCCCGTCGCTCGAGCATGTGATGCCACTGGTCGAGCGCGGGCTCCAACTGGTCGCCTTCGACCGGACGTCGCAGGCCGGCGATCCGGCCTCGCTGGTGAGCATCAGTGTCGACAACGCGATCGGCAGTCAGTTGGCCACGCAGCACCTGACCGAGCTCGGGCACCGCCGGCTGGCGTTCGTTTCCGGCGCGCTGGCGAGTGTGAACCGCAAGGAGCGGTACCGCGGATTCGCGGCGGCGCTCGAGCAGGCCGGAATCGATCCGGAAAGTTCCGTCCGGGCACCGGTCAAGGGCGACGCGGACGACTTCGGTGACGTCGAGGCGTCCGAGCTGGGTCGCGCGGCCGCCGCCGAGTTGCTGGCCCTGGAGGAACCGCCGACCGGGATCGTCGCGATCAACGACATGTGCGCGCTCGGCGTCTGCCGCGGACTGCGGGACGGCGGGCTCGAGGTGGGCAAGGACGTCTCGGTGGTCGGCTTCGACGACATCGTGCTCGCGGATCTCTACGCACCGACGCTGACCACGGTCCGCCAGCCGATGCGGGAGATGGCCGCGGCGGCCTTCACCCAGCTCCGGGCGCGGCTGGATGATTCCGGCCCGACCCAGGGACAGTCCCTGTTGTTCCGGCCCGAGCTGATCGTTCGCGAGTCCACTGCACCACCGGCCGGGTAGGCGCCGGCCCGTAGAGTGGTGCCCGTGCAACGGATCTCGTCGCGGAACGCTCGTTTCCAGGTCTGGCAGGCGTCGCTCACCAACCGGACCAAGCGGCAGCGGTCCGGCGAGTTCCTGGTCCAGGGCGTGCGGCCGATTTCGGTTGCCGTGGACAACGGCTGGGTGGTGCGGACGGTGATTACCGACGTATCCCGGCCGCTGTCCGGCTGGGCGTCGGAGTTGCTGCAGAAACTTCCCGGTGTCGAACGGGTGGCGATGGCACCGGAGTTGCTGGCCGAGCTCGGCGAGAAACAGGAACCGGAACTGGTCGCCGTACTCGAGTTGCCCGCCGATGATCTGGATCGGATTCCGGTCGGGCCGGACTTTCTCGGTGTGGTGTTCGACCGGCCGACCGGGCCGGGGAACATCGGGTCGATCATCCGATCCGCGGACGCGTTCGGCGCCGGCGGCGTGATCGTCACCGGTCACGCCGCCGACATCTACGACCCGAAGGCGGTCCGCGCGACGACGGGATCGCTGTTCGCGGTTCCCGCCGTCCGCGCGCCGTCACACCGCGAGGTCCTGGACTGGGTACGTCGTTCCGCGGTTCCGATCGCGGTGGTCGGAACCGACGAGCACGGCACGACGGACGTCTACGACTTCGACTTCACGCAGCCGGTGCTGCTGCTGATCGGAAACGAGACCACCGGCCTGAGCACGGCCTGGAAAGAGGCCGCCGACCACCTGGTGCGGATCCCGATCACGGGTTCGGCCAGCTCGCTCAACGCCGCGAACGCAGCGACCGCCGTGCTGTACGAGATTTCCCGCCAGCGGTCACGCCACGCACAGTAGTTCGGCGTGCAGGATGGAAATCCAGCCGTCCGGAGTTTCCGTCCACGTCCGCCACGCCTGCGAGATCGCTTCCAGCCGCTGCTCGGGTACGCCGTCTGCTCGGGCCTGGTCCGCCAGCGCGGACTTCAGGATCCGATCGGCCCACATCCCGCCCCAGAACGCACGGCCCTCCGGTTCGGTGAACGCCCAGGTCGACGTGGTCGCGTCGACCTTCTCGAAGCCGGCCGCGAGCGCCCAGGACAGCAGACGCCGACCGGCGTCGGGCTCGCCACCGTTGGCGCGCGCGAGGCGCTGATAGAGCGCCATCCACTCGTCCAGCTCCGGCAATGCCGGGTACCAGACGAAGCCGTGGTAGTCGGAGTCGCGGACCGCGACGATCCCACCGGGCTTGCAGACCCGCCGCATCTCCCGCAGCGCCTGCACCGGATCCGCGACATGCTGCAACACCTGGTGCGCATGAACGACGTCGTACGTGTCGTCCGGAACGTCCAGCGCGTGCACGTCACCGACAACGAAGTCCACGCCGAGATCCAGGTCCGCGAACGTCGCCTTGGTGATGTCGAGCGCCGCGTCGCTCGCCTCGAGCGCGGTCGTCCGGCCGGGCTCCACCAGTCGCGCCAGGTCGGCCGTGATGGTGCCGGGACCGGCGCCGACGTCGAGCAGCGACATTCCGGGCCGTAGATGCGGGATCAGGTAACCGGCAGAATTTTCCGCCGTCCGCCAGTTGTGCGACCGCAGCACCGACTCGTGATGTCCGTGGGTGTACACGTTGTTCATCGCAGGCTCCTTTGCCCTCCGCCAACGTTCTCCACCGTAGTCCAGGATCTTGAAAAATGAGACATATCGTCTCTGTATGCGAGACGATGGAGATGACCGAATATGGCCAGACCCAACCCCGGCGGCGCGCGAACCTTGAGGTGCTTCGAACCGACCACAGGAGGAAAATCCGATGCTGGCCAAGGTGTTTCCGATCAAGCTCAAGGACGGCAACCAGGCCGCCGCCGAGGCGATCGTGCAGGAGTTCGCGCCGAAAGGCCCGGGAGCCGAGGAAGGCACGTTGTCCTTCCGCGTCTACCGCGACCCGGCGAAGCCGGACTACCTGCTGTTCGTCGAGCACTTCGCGGACCAGGCGGCGTACGACGCGCACACCGGCTCGGCGGTGTACAAGGAACTCATCGCGGGCCGGTTCGCCGACCTGATCGTGGAGTTCGTCGAGATCGACCACGAACTGCTGGTGAGCCTGTGACCACGCAGAACGAGCTGGCGCGGCGGCTGCGCGAACTGCACGGACAGCCGCCGCTCGTGTTGCCGAACGCATGGGACGCCGGATCGGCGCGCGCGATCGAAGCGGCCGGCGCGGCGGCGATCGCGACCACGAGTGCGGGCGTCGCGTGGGCGTACGGTGTCGAGGACGGCGGCCCGCTGGACCGGGCGTCCGCGATCGCGACGATCCGCGCGGTCTGCACGGCGGTCGCGGTCCCGGTGACGGCGGATATCGAGGCCGGGTACGGCGATGTCGAGGGCACGGTCACCGAGGTCATCGAGGCGGGCGCCGTCGGGATCAACCTCGAGGACAGTACGGCGCGCGTCCTCGACGACCCGATGGCGCACGCCGAGCGGATCAGGGCGGCGCGGGCTGCCGCTGTTGCCTCCGGCATCGAACTGGTGATCAACGCGCGGACCGACACGTACCTGTTCGGCGACCGGACCGGCACGATCGAGCGGGCGAAGATCTACGCCGACGCGGGCGCGGATGTGCTGTTCGTCCCGGGCGTGGTCGACGCGGGGATCATCGCGGGGCTGGTGAAGGAGTCGCCGCTGCCGCTGAACGTGATGGTCGGTCCGGGCGCTCCCCCGGTCGCCGAGCTCGCGGACCTCGGCGTGGCGCGGATCAGTGTCGGCCCGGCGATCACGAGTGCGGCGTACGCACTGGCAACGACCGCTGCGAAGGAAATCCTCACCACCGGCACGTACACGGCCTTGACCAGCTAGTGCTCAGGACATTAACCGGCCTCGGCGACGTCGAGTTGCTGGTAGACGGCGGCGAGGGAGCGCCACGGGCGGAGGTGCGCCGACTCGCCGTCGAGGGGCCACGCGTCGCGGGCGCCGAGTCGCAGCGCGATCTCGTGCGCGGCGCGGGAACTCGTGACGGTCTGCAGCGACGGAATCAAACTTTCCGAATCCTCGAGCGTGATGTTGCCGTCGGCCACCGCACGGGCGAGTGGGCCGACCAGCTCGGCTCCCGTCAACGCCTCCGGTCCCGGGAACGCATGCGTCAGACCGTGCCCCAGCCCCGGGACCGCGGCGCCGTACACCTCCACCACCTTGCGCAACACGTCGGTCGCATCAGCGGCCGGCAGCTGATCGCGGACAACAGCTTGTACGGCGACCTCGAACGGACCCCACACGCCGGGCACCCGAACACCGGGCCGCGCCGCGACAAGCGACCCGAACCGCGCGTCTGCCGACAACAGCTTGCGGGCACGGACCGGCTCGCAATCGAGACCGACCAGACGAGCGGCGCGGTCCACGACATGGATCACGCCCTCCCAGAACGGCAAGTGCGCGCGCAGCAGCAGGTGGTCGTCACCGCCCGCGCTCACCTCCAGGACGCCCGGCTCACCGTCCAGCGAGATCGTCCGCCGGTACACGCCGTCCGCGACGGACTCGACGCCCGGGATCGCGCGCGCCCCGAGGTACGCGCACATCGCCTCCCAGTCGTACGGCGGGGTGAACGGCAACCGCAGTACCAGACCACCGTCGGCGACGAGGCGATCGGTGCGACGCCGACGGTCGCGCAGCTCGCGCGGTGCGGCGCGGAAAATTTCCCGCATCGCCCGGTTGAACTGCCGCAGGCTGCCGAAACCGGACGCGAACGCGATGTCCGCGATGCCGAGATCCGTGTCGTCGAGCAGCCGGCGCGCGAAGTGTGCCCGCCGCGACCGCGCGAACTGGTCGGGCGTGACACCGAGGTGCTCGTGGAACATCCGGCGCAGGTGCCGCGCCGACACCCCGAGCCGCGCGCCGAGCGCCTCCTCGCCCGACTCGTCCAGCAGTCCGGTGATGATCAGCTGCACCGCCCGGCAGACCAGCTCGGGCGTCTCGTCGGCCACCGTCCCGGCCACGCGGTACGGACGGCAGCGCAGACAGGCGCGGTACCCGGCGGCCTCCGCCGCGGCCGGCAGCTCGAACGTGCTCACGTTTTCCGCGAGCGGCTTCGCCCCGCACCCGGGCCGGCAGTAGATCCCGGTCGTGCGGACCGCCGAATAAGTCGTCATGTCCCCCACCCCTGTCGTTCGGACCAACGCTAGGCACGCCTGCCGACAGTTCATGACACGCGTCTTACACCGAGCGCCGACCGTCACCGCTAAGGTACGGCGAGTGCAGTCGAAACCGATGCTTGTCGTGGTCAGTGGTCCGCCGGGGACCGGGAAGACGACGCTGGCGCACCGGATCGCCGCCGCGATCGGCTGCCCGGCGATCTGCCGGGACGAGATCAAGGAAGGCATGGCCCACGCCACCCCGGGCTTCGTTCCGGGGCCCGGCGACCCGCTGCAGATGCGGACGCTGTCGACGTTCTTCGACGTCATCGGCCTGCTGATCGGCCGCGGTACGACGGTGGTCGCGGAAGCAGCGTTCCAGGACCGGCTCTGGGCACCGGGGCTCAGCCCGTTGCTCGGCCGTGCGGACATCCGGATCGTGCACTGCACGGTCCCGGCCGAGGTCGCTCTCGAGCGGATCACCGCCCGGTCTGCCAACGATCCGCGGCGGGCCGCGCACGAGGACGCGCAGATCAGCCCCGAGGCCCGGCTGCGGACCCACAACTCGTTCCAGCCGGTCGATCTGCCGGTCCCGGCGATGACCCTGGACACCAGCGGTGAGCCGCCGCTGGACGAGATCGTCGCGTTTCTGTCGCACTGACCTGCCGGACTGCTGTCGCACTGGCCGGAACCGCTGCGCCCAGGAGTTGGACAAGCGTGGTGGACTGTTTCCTGTCGGGATCCGGGTGTTGAGAGGGGCTGGGATGCTGGAGCGGTTCGCGGAGCTGACCACGGCGCATGTCGCGGATGCATGTCTTCGGGCCGGGGTGCCGGTTCGCACGGTGTCGGTGACGGCTGTTGTGGGGACCAAGGTGGCGGGGCGGGTACTGCCGGCTCAGCACGTGGGAAGTGTCGACGTTTTCCTGGAGGCGTTCGAGTCCGCCGCCAAGGGCGACGTACTCGTCGTGGACAACGGTGGCCGGCGGGACGAGGCGTGTGTCGGTGACCTGGTGGCCCTGGAGGCCGAGGCCGCGGGAATCGCCGGGATCGTGATCTGGGGCCTGCACCGGGACACGGTCGACATCACTGCGATCGGGCTGCCGGTGTTCAGCCTCGGGGCGCTACCGACGGGACCGTTGCGGCTCGATCCGCAACCGGCCGATGCGTTGTCGACGGCAAGGATCGGCGAGTGGCCGGTGACCCGTGCGGACATCGTCTTCGCCGATCAGGACGGGGCGATCTTCGTGCCCGCGGACCGGCTGGACGAGCTGCTCGGGCTGGCCGAGTCGATCCGGGACACGGAACGCCGGCAGGCGGAGGAAATCCGGAACGGACGGTCCTTGCGCGCCCAGGTGAGTTTCCGGACATTCCTCGAGAAACGTGCCGCGGATCCGTCGCTGACGTTCCGGCAGCACCTGCGCGCGGTGCGGGGAGCGATCGAGGAGTGAACGCGGCAACGGCAGGGACCTGGCAACTCGGCGATGTCACCGTCAACCGCCTCGGCTTCGGCGCGATGCGGATCACCGCGAACCCGGACCGGTCGGTCGCGATCGCGGTCCTGCGGCGCGCGGTCGAGCTCGGCGTGAATCACATCGACACCGCGGCGTTCTATGTGTCACCAGGCGGGACGCTGCGGGTCGGTGAAGGCGCCAAGCGGTATGCGAACGAACTGATTCGGGAGGCGCTGGCGCCGTACCCCGAGGGTTTGACGATCACCACGAAGGTCGGGCCGGGCGAGGATGCGGCGCGCGGTTTCTACAACGCCACGACGGCCGCGGAACTCCGCGAGCAGGTGGAGACGAACCTGCGGCAGCTCGGCGTCGACTGTCTGGACGTGGCGAACCTGCGGATCATGAACAAGCCCGGCGAGTCGATCGGTGAACGGTTCGGCTGGCTCAGCGAACTCCGCGACGAAGGCCTGGTCCGGCAGCTCGGGATCTCGAACGTCCGTCTCGATCACCTCGAGGAAGCGCTCGCGATCGCGCCGGTCGTGTGCGTGCAGAACAGCTACGCCGTCGACCTGCGCCGCGACGAGGACGAACTGATCCGGTCCTGCGCCGCGCGCGGCATCGCGTACGTCCCGTTCTTCGCGATCGCCGGCTCGGCCCGCGAGTCCGGACCGAGCACCGACCATTCGCACGCCGTCGAGACGATCGCTGCCGACCACGGCGTCACGCCGCAGCAGGTCCGCCTGGCCTGGACGCTGCACCGGTCCCCCAACGTCCTGGCGATTCCGGGCACCGGAAACGTCGCTCACCTCGAGCAGAACGTCGCCGCCGGAGCCCTGCGACTCTCGGAAGCCGAACTCGCCAAGCTGGAGTGATCAGTACCGCGTTTCATCAGCTGATCGCCGCGCGGACCGCCGGTACGATTTCCTGGGACCACCGGGCGAGCTGGACGTCGTACGGCTCGGAACGTCCCGGAAACAGTGTGAAGCCGGCGGCGTTGTGGTTCAGGACCGCGTCGGTGAGTTCCTCGATCCACTGCGCCGGAGAGCCGCCGATCCAGCGACCGTCCTCGTCGCGGGTACTGCGCAGCGGCGCAGCGGTGATCGTGCCGGGGAAGTTGTAGATGGTCGCCACGTCCGACGGTTTCCGGCCGACGGCGAGCGCGGCCTCGTCAATCAGCGGGCGAGACCGGCGGTAGCGGTCACTCAGCCAGTCGGCGGCGCGGCCGGGGATCCAGCCGTCGGCCTGCCGACCCGTGGCGGCAAGCGATTTCGGGCCGTTCGAGCCGGTCCAGATCAGCGGGGCGGGCACCGGCGCCGGGCGGAGCTCACCGATCGGGTAGTGCTTGGTCGGCGCCGGGTGACCGCCGTCGGACAGTCCGTGCACGAGCTGCATGGCTTCCTCGAACGCCTCGACCGCGGCGGCCGGCCGCAGCTCGGGCACGCCCATCGTGGTGATCCGGTCCCAAGCACCGCCGGCGCCGAGACCGAGGATGAAGCGGCCGCCGGAAAGCGCCGACAGTGAGGTTGCCGTCCGGGCGAGCACCGGGGCCGGACGCAGCGGCAGGTTCGTGACGTTGACGAACGCGGACAGCCGCTCGGTGCGACCGAGCAGGAAAGCGATGGCGGCGTACCCGTCGAGCAGATTCGGGACGTACGGGTGGTCGGAGAGGCTCAGATGGTCGAGGCCGTCGCGATCCGCCTGCTGCGCGAACCTCACGATGTCCGCGACATCCCGGACGCTGTCGGGTGATCCGTAGCCGAACCGCACGTTCATGACCCGCTCCTCGAGATAGTTCGATGTCCTAACTAGTAGTAGCACAGAAACTTAGAACCACAAACTATTAGGCCAGCGGACTATCATGGGCCCATGGCGACGACGACGGCCCGGGACCAGGACCTGGCGAGTGCGCTGGTGCAGACGATGCACCGGCTGCAGGACGTGCACGCCGAGAGCAGCCGCCCGCTCGGACTCACCCCGCAGCAGGCCCATCTCCTGTGCGTGCTGCTCACCGGCCCGCTCGGTATGACCGAACTGAGCCGCATCCTGGGCATCGAACGGTCCAGCCTGACCAGCATGGTCGACCGGTTGGAGCGCCGGACGCTCGTCGCGCGGATCCCGAATCCCAGCGACCGGCGGGCGTGCCACATCGAGCTCACCACCGCGGGCAAGGACCTCGCCCACGAGGCCCACGACGCGGTCGTCGCCCGCATCGAGACCCTGACCGCGGACCTACCGCCCGCAACCCGGCGTACCCTCACCACCGCCTTGCAGACCATCGCCGCGCGCACCTGACGGGCAACGCTGCCGACCAGGTCGCGGACCGGCTGGTCAGTCGCGGCGTGGCCACCGGGTCAGCGGCCGGCGTCGCCTGCGGGACCACATCGGCCGGAGTTCCTGACGTGGCGGTGGCGGCGTGGCCAACTCGCTACCGCCTGCCGCCGAACTCCCACGGGTGGACTTCGGCGTCGTCCGCCTCGATCAAGCGCGCGGCGGCCGCTGCGTCCGGGGCTTCCACCAAGGCGGCTCGGCCCACGTGGCGATCGCCGTCGAGAAGGTCGCCGTACAGGATCAGATGGTCCGAGGTGAGCGGCTTCGGGGCGTCCTTGGTGAGGACGAGGAAGCGGCCGTAGCCCTCGACCGCGGTGGTGAACTCCCACATCGTGCGGCCGGTGTGGTCGGCGAAGCGGTAGATGTCGACCGTGTCGAATGCGCCGCCGAGGTAGTACGGCTCGTCGTACACGAAGGTCTTCAGCGCTTCGCCGTCAGGGAGATCGACGATGTGCAGGCTGCCCGTGGACTCCTCACGGTCCTCGGTGAGGGTCGGACCGCGGGCGATCAGCTCCGCGGCGTACCCGTCCATGAAGGCCCAGTGTTCCTCGGTCAACCGGGCCTTCACCGCGCCGGAACCGGAGCGGTCCCGGCCGTGGACGAAGTACCGCGTCACGCCCCGGCGGCCAGGTGCAGCCGGAGGATCGTGTCGTAATCGACGACCTCGACACCGGCGGTCGGCGGGACCGGCTCCTGGCTCGCGACGATCACGAGCTGCCGCGGGTCGGTCACGTCGACGTCGTACTTCGACTTCACCTGGGAACGCTGCTCCGGGTTCGCGAGGTACTCCGCGGCGCGCGCGAGCTCGGCGGCGCTGTCCTGGACCGGCGTACGGAACACGCGGCGGCGCTTCTTCCCGTTGACCGTGTCGACGACCGGGAGCTCCAGCCGGCCGACGATGTGGCTGCCGTCCGCGCGCTCGAGAATGAAGTCGGGGTGCGTGTCGCCGAGCGCCGGCTGCCGGACGAGCTTCGTGGCGCCGAGCGCGGACAGCAGGATGCTCTCGTGCTTGTCGAGGAACTCGTCGACGGTCGAGTCCTGCAGGCCGTGCGCGAGGTACGTGCTCTCGAACGCGTCGGCCTTCAGCGTTTCCGCGTCGACCGGCAGGCTGATCGTGCCGGCCGGGTCCAGGTGCGGCTGGGAGCTGGTGTAGCTGCGCAGGAAATCGAGGTACTTGTCGGCCGGCTCCGAGCGGTGGATGGCCAGCGCGAAGAACACCCAGTGCGCCCGCAGCGAGTCACCCGCGGTGTGCACGAGCAGCGCCCGGTCGAAGGTCGTGTAGTTGCCGGGCGCGAACCGCAGCAGTTCCTCCGCCGGTCCGACGACCTCGTTGCCGAGCATGTTCGCGGCGGTCGGGAAACGCTCGTCCAGCGCTTGCCGTCCGGCCTGGGTGGCGATCGTGGCGTCCTTGAACCAGTTCTCGCCTTCGAGGTTCGCGACCACGGTGCCGCCGTCGCCGAGCCCGAAGTACTCCTCGACGCTCGCCAGTTTCTGCCGGCGTACTTCGAGGCTCCGGTACTCGCGGCTCAGCCCGACGAGCTCGAGGATGTTCCAGTCCGGCGTCTCGGTCAGCACCATCATCCGCGGAAACAGCATCGGCCCCGGCAGCTCGGTCCGATGGCTCACCGGCAGATGCCCGGCCACACCCTTCAGGTGCTCGCCCCAGAACTGCCCGTTGACCTTCACGAACTCGGTGGGTTTCATCCTCCGGCCTTTCCTCAACACTCCGACGTAGCACGCAACCCGCGTCGCTCCCGCCCTTATTCCCGGACCCCAACCGTACGATGCCGTCACCATCTCCACGGCCCTGACCCTCGGCACCCTCGACACCCGCAGCCGGCCGCGCCAGCGCCCGAGGCTTGCTCACCCGGGCCGCCCGGGTGAGACTGCCGAGATGTCTCCAGATCGCGTAGCCGCCGCCCGCCGCTGGGTTGAAGCGCTGGAGCGGATGGACGTTCCAGCAGCCAATGCGGTCAGCGGTCTCGACGGATGGGATCCGGGTCCGTGGATCGCCGGGACGTGGCGGCCGAGGCTGGAGGAGTTCGCGGGTTCGGACCGGACGCTGACCGACGCACGGCAGGTCAACGATCACCTGATCCGGGTTGTCCTGAACGGCGACCGTGGACAGGCATTCGTCAGCGTGGTGCTCGACGAAGGCGCCAAGGTCGTCGGCACCTCGGTCGACCCCGACGAACAGGACGCACGGTTCTGGGTCGTCGTCGGCTGTCCCGACGAGCGGGAGGACGAGCTCCGCGCGTTCTACACGAAGCTCTGCCACGGACAGGTCGCACCAGGCGAGGGCGCGATGCGTCCGCCGCGCTGGCGCGACGGTGATCGACCGACGCAGATCCATCTCGACGTGCTCGTCGCGGACCTCGACGCGGCCGAGCACGCCGTACTCGAGAACGGGGCGACGAAGCTGGAGGAGTTTCCCGGCCGGCGCGTGTACGCCGACCCGGTCGGCCATCCGTTCTGTCTTTATCCCGGCCTCACCGAACCCACGGACCGGCTCGGCACGCTCATCCGCGTGGTGATCGACTGCGCCGACCCCTCACCACTCGCGCGATTCTGGGGCGGCGTACTGGACATGCCGCGTACGGTCGAGAACTCTCCCGACCGGATCGTGATCGCCCGCGACGACGGCCGGCTCCCGATGATCGCCCTGCAGCGCGTCCCCGGCTATCGGCCACCGCGCTGGCCCGACCCTGCCGCTCCGCCGCAGATGCACTTCGACGTCGGCGTCGACGACCGCGCCGCGAAGGAACGCCTCGCGCTCGAGCTCGGCGGGACGATGCTCCCGCCCCAGGGCGGCAGCTGCCCCGTGTACGCCGACCCGGCCGGCCACCCGTTCTGCCTTTGCTACAAGGGCGAATAGCCGAGATCACCACACCAGGCTGCTGAACCACCCAGCGCCGTCCCGAGGAAAATGGATTGTCCCGGGTACGGCGTTCGCGTTGGCTGGGCGGCATGGCTGAACTGCAGACCGATCGCCTCGTGCTCCGTCGATGGCGGGACTCCGACCTCGAACCGTGGGCCGCGATGAACGCCGATCCCGAGGTGCGGGAGCACCTGGGCGATCTGCTCACCCGCGAACAGAGCGATGCCTCCGTGGCGCGGTTCCAGGCCGAGTTCGACGAACGCGGCTACGGATGGTGGGCGGTTCAGGTGCGAACCACGGGCGAGTTCATCGGCTTCGCGGGCTTGGACCCGGTGGATGACGGTATGCCGTTCGAGGGCGTGGAGATCGGCTGGCGGCTCGCCCGCTCGGCCTGGGGGCACGGTTACGCCACCGAGGCCGCCCGGGCCAGCCTGGCCTTCGGCTTCGAGACGCTCGAACTCTCCGAGATCCTCGCCGTCACGACTGCCACCAACCTCCGGTCCCAGGCAGTGATGCGCCGGATCGGCATGACCCGGGACCCGGCCGACGACTTCGACGACCCGACCGAGCCCGAAGGCCCGCTGCGTCCGAACGTTCTGTACCGAATCGAGCGCAGCGCGAGAGCCTGACCCGCGGGCCGAACCCCGGGTACGACAGTGGCCCGCGAGCTGCGTTTCCGCAGGTCACGGGCCACTTCTCACACGCGTGGCGGGTGCAGGGTTCGAACCTGCGTAGGCATACGCCGACAGATTTACAGTCTGCTCCCTTTGGCCGCTCGGGCAACCCGCCAGGGTGGCTGCCGGTTCGTGAACCGGCGTGGGAGACGATACAACAGGTAGTGGCCCTGACAGCAAATCGGAAAGGAAGTGCCCATGGCTTCGGAGTCCTCCTTCGACATCGTGAACAAGGTGGACCGTCAGGAGGTGGACAACGCCGTGAACCAGGCGGCGAAGGAGATCAGCCAGCGGTTCGACTTCAAGAACGTGGACGCCGGGATCAAGTGGTCCGGCGACGCGATCGACATGCAGGCGAACACCGAGGAGCGGGTGAGCGCCGTCCTGGACGTGTTCAAGGACAAGCTGGTGAAGCGGCAGATCTCGCTCAAGGGGCTGGAGGCCGACGAGCCGAAGCTGTCCGGGAAGATCTACAAGATCAACGCGACGATCGACGCCGGGATCACGCAGGAGAACGCGAAGAAGATCTCGAAGCTGATCCGCGACGAGGGCCCGAAGGGGGTCAAGGCGCAGATCCAGGGCGACGAACTGCGGGTGTCCAGCAAGAGCCGTGACGACCTGCAGGCGGTCCAGGCGCTGATCAAGGGCCAGGACTACGACTTCGCGGTCCAGTTCGTGAACTACCGCTGACCCCGAGCACCCCACAGCAGCCGGCCGGCCCGGTAATCGGCTCGCCACCCGGGCCGGTGGCCGGGCATGCTGGCGGGCGTGGGTGACACGTTGCTGCGGAAGTGGTTGCTGGCGGACTTCGGGCTCGAGGTGGTGGAGCTCACACCGGTCGCGCACGGGGCGGACGTCGCCGCGCAGGTCTGGAAGATGAGTACGGCGACCAACGCGTACGCCGTGAAGTGGAGCGGTGCGGGTACGAACACGGGTCATCAGGTCGCGGCGTTCCTGGCGGACAGCGGTCTGCCCGGCGTACCGGAGATGATCCGGACCACCGAGGGTGGGCTGTGGACGTTCCACGGGGCCAAGAAGCGGTTGACGGTCACGCCGTGGATCGACGGTGTGCGCGCGGCGGACACCGGGCTGACGGACGAGCAGTGGGCGGAGTACGGCGTACTGCTGCGGCGGGTGCATGACTCGGAGCCGCCGGCGCGGTTGCGGGACGCGTTGCCGAAACACAGTCATATCGACGCGCGGACGCCGGCGCTGGCCGAGGAGGTCCGCACGCGACTCGAGACTCCCGAGGGAGACGTCGAGGAGGAGCTGGCCGCGGTGTGGAAGCAGTACGACGAGGTCATCGCGGACCTGCTCACCAATCGCCCGCCGGCACCGAGTGGGCCGCGGGTCGTGTGTCACGGAGATCCGCACATCGGCAACGTCCTGGTCGACGACGCTCTGCATTTGATCGACTGGGACGACGTGATCTACGCGCCGCGGGAGCAGGACCTGATGTTCATGCTCGGCGGAATGGGCGACGTCGGCCCCACCACCCCCGGCCAGCTGCAGGCTTTTCTCGCGGGATACGGCCCCCACGACATCGACGAGGAGGCAGTCCGCTACTACCGCCACGTCCGAGCCTTCGAAGACGTCATCGGCTGGTCCCACCAGGCCCTCACCGGCCCCGACGAGCCCTACTGCCTCGAAGTAACCAGAGGCATCCTCAGCACCGGCCTAGCCGCCCTCGCAGTCGCGTAGCCCGCTAGGCGTGGCGGAGCCAGATGTTGGGTTCCGTGTAGGTGCCGGTGTTGGATTCGCGGTTGATTTCCAGGGTGGTGAGGCCGGCGGGGATGGTGTAGGTGCCGGTGGTGGGGAAGGGCATCTTGGTCCACTGTTCCCAGTCGGCGACGGTGCCGGTCATGGTTTGGGAGGCGGGGGCCGGGGCGAGGAGGGTGGCGCCGAGGCGGACGTGGGTGCGGAGCCAGGGGTCGAGGGGGAGGCCGTCGTCGCGGGTCCAGGTCATGAAGGTCTCGATCGGCGTCAACGGGTAGCTCGACTTCAACGTCGGGCGGACGGGCGCGATGACCTGCGGCAGACCGCCGGCGACGGCGCGGTCGCGGACGGCGGTGATGACGCGGCCCGCATGACCCTGCCCCTGCTCGTCGGAACGGACAGCGGCCGCCATCAGTACGAAGGTGTTCGGTACGACGCCCGCCTCGTACCCCGTCACCGAACGCGCCAGCGAGTCGGTGAACCCACCGGGCAGGTCCGCCACCGTCCCGTCCCACGCGATCGGCACGCCCCAGCACCCGGCGATCAGCCGATCGTCCGACGACACCAGGTAGAACTCCCACTCCGGGAAGTACTGCACGCGCCGCTCGCGCCACCGCCCCACCTCGACGTCGTGGAAGATGAACTCCGGCCACTCCTCGCTGAAGCGCTGCTCAGCCTCTTCGTCGTACTGCGGACCGTCGGCGACCGGGATCAGTTCGTACATGTCCCGAACGCTAACCCTGCACCCCGGTCACGGTCATGGCATGACGGACCGACCGCGGCGACGCGCCCAGCTCCCGCCGGCACGTCTTGTTGAACGCCTGCAGGTCCGGTACCCCCACCGACGCGGCGATCGCCGGGATCGACAGCGTCGACGACACGAGCAGGTGCCGGGCGCGCGCCATCCGGCGGGTCCGGACGTACGCGATCACGGTCTGCCCGGTCTCGGCCTGGAACAGCCGGGTCAGATGGTTGTGCGAAACGCCGGCCAACCGGGCCAGCTCGGGAACCGCGAGCGGCTGCGCGAGGTTGGCCTCGATGTGCGCGATCGCGGTGGCCACCGCCGGGTGACCGGCTTCCTGGGCGGCCGGCGTCAGTTCGGCGATCCGCCAGAGCGCGGTCCACACCTCCGCGGTGGTGCGGGCCGACCCGGACGGGGAGGACTCGATCGCGGATCGCAGCAACCGCGACAGCAGCGGCGCCGCGTCGCCCGCGTCCTGGACCACCGGAAGGTACGACGGCTCTCCCAGCTCGACCGGCCGGAAATGCGCGTACAGATGTTCGGAACGGCCGCGGTAGTCGAACTGCACCTGCGTTCCGGCCGGCGTCAGCGAGACGTACCCGGGCGCTACGGAATACGTCGTACCGAGCAGGGTCAGTTCGGCGGAGTAGTTGTACAGGTGCAGCTGCCAGAGGTCCGGCAACCGGAAGACGTCGCGCAGCTTGCGCACCCCGTGGATCCCGGCGCCGGCGTTCAGCACCTCCGGCGGGGTCTGCAGGTGGAGAGCGATCACGGTGAAAATTTACCACCAGTAGTGATCACAACCCACGCGAGACAACGACGGACAACCGCAGAATGGAGGAGTAGTGACCACTACCGCGAACAGGGAGTCTCCATGCCCCATCCGCATCGCAAGCATCTGCTCACCTCCGTCCAGGTGGCGCATTTCGTCGCGACCGGCGCGCTCCGGATGGACGCCGTCGTACCGGACGAGATGAACCAGCAGGCGATCGAGGTCCTGAAGAACGGCATTCCGGGGGTTCCGTACGGCACCCCGCTGTCGGAGGCGTTCGTGGACAGCGAGTTCGTCCAGCGGCTGGTGCAACTGCCCGAGGTGGCCGGCGCGATCCACAGTCTGGTCGGCCCGGAGCCGACCGTGGACCACCACGCGGTCCACATCCGCAAGGCGCACGAGGGCGAGGCGCAGAACCTGCACGGTGACGCGATCATCGACGTCCGCACCGACGCCTTCGATGTCCAGCTGATGTACTACCCGCAGGACGTGACGCTCGAGATGGGCGGGACGCTCAGCGTTCCCGGCAGCCACCTGCGCCGGACCAACGAGTCCGACACCGGCCGCTACCAGAACCTGCTCGGCCAGACCCGGCTGGTCTGCCCGGCCGGAACCGTCCAGTTCCTGCACCACGGCATCTGGCACGGCGGCCGCAAGAACGACAGCGACATCGACCGCTACATGTTCAAGATCCGGTTCAACCCGACCGTCCGTCAGGTCCGGCTGTGGAACACCGACGACCTGTACGACGAGGCGGTCGCGGCCGAACTGGAGCAGAACTTCCCGTGGTACGAGAACGCCACCGGCCGGCTGGAGCGGTACAACCGCATCCTGCTGTGGCGCGCCCTCAGCGGCGACGACACCTACGACCCGAACTACTGGGTCACCCGCGTGTCCAACCGCCCGCAGCGCGTGGTGGCCGACCGCGTCAACAACCCGCACGCCGCCGGTAAGAAGGAGATGGCATGACCGCGACCGCCGAGAACCCCCTGCAGACCGGCCTGCGGCAGAAGGTGCTGGTGCTCTACCTGGCCTCGTCCGCGCTGGACGCGCGGACGGTCGGCTGGTCGGAGTACGACGGAACCGGCGCGACGCACCCCACCACGGGTGACGGCGACGAGCCGCCGTACGCGACCGGCCTCGACGCGCTCAAGGACGGCTGGCGGCTGTTCCAGGCGTCGCAGCTGAACCCGCCGTACCCGGGGCACGAGTACGACACCTCGTTCCTCAAGCACGAGTTCTTCTTCGAGAAGCTCGTCTGACACCCGGACCTGCGCCACTCGGCAACCCACGCCACAGCCCGCCGGCCCGGCGGCGCTGAGCGTGCCGCCTCGCCGGCGGCGGAGGTTGGTGAGTGGTGCAGGTCCGCGTCGCGTTCAGACCGGGAGGATGCAGACCGGCTTCGGCCAGCTGACGGGGTCGCCCTCCTGCGTCAGGCGGCCGTCGTCGACGGTGAACGTGGCGATCTGGCCGGAGCGCTCGTTCGCGGCGTACAGCGTGTTCCCGTTGGCGCCGAAGGCGAGGTGCCGCGGCCAGTCGCCGCCTGACGAGATGGTCTGCACCAACTCGACGCCGAGCCCGTCGGCGGCGATCGCGAACACCGCGATCGTGTTGTCGCCGCGGTTCGAGCCGTACAGGAAGCGGCCGTCCGCGGAGATCAGCAGTTCCGCCGGAAAATTCTCGCCGGGCGAGTCGGCCGGCCGGGTCGACGCGGTCTGCACGATCTGCAGCTTCCCCTCGGCGTAGTTGCAGACGGTCAGCGTCGAGTCGAGCTCGTTGATCACGTACGCCGCGCCCGCGCCCGGGTGGAACACCATGTGCCGCGGGCCGGCGCCCGGGTGGATGTGCAGCCGGTCGACCTCGGCGAGCTGACCGTCCGAGCTCAGTGTCGACGAGTAGACCGTGTCGGATCCGAGGTCGATGTCGAACACGTACGCACCGGCCGGGTCGAACGCGATCTGGTGCGCGTGCGGACCCTCCTGCCGCTCCTTGTTCGGGCCGGATCCTTCCCGCTGCAGGTACTGCGTCGCGTCGCCGAGGGCACCGTTGTCGTTGATCGGGTGGATCGCGATCGACCCGGACGTGTAGTTCGCGGACAGCAGGTACCGGCCCGAGGGGTCGATGTCGAGGTGGCACGGGTGCATGCCGTTCGTGGGCTGCTGGTTCAGCAGCTCGAGCCCGTTGTCGGGCTGGATCGCGAACGCCGCGACCTGACCGCCCTCCTCCTCGTTCGTGGCGTACAGGAAGCGCCCGTCCGCGGACCTGACCAGGAACGACGGGTCGACGGTGGTCACCACCGGCTCGATCGCGTCCAGTGGCCCGAACGCGATCCCGTCCCCACCACCGGGCTGACTGGTGTAGCTCCCGACATAGATCCGCTCAGAGGTCATGGCCATACATTGCCAGGTCAGCGGCCGACGGGCACTCCCCTGTCCAGACCGTAGAGCGACGAGCCCCAGCCGAGATCCGGCACGAGCACCTGCCAGCCCATCCGCCGGTACAGCCGCGGCGCCGGACGGTCGTCGACATACGTCGTGAGCAACGCCTTGCGGTGTGGGAGGTCGAGCATCAGCTCCCCCATCAGCGCGGTCCCCAGGCAGCGGCCCTGGGCGCCGGGGACGACCGCGAGCTCGACGACCTCGAAGTGCCCGCCGATCCATTCCGCCGCGAGCTCGGCGCTGACGGCCTGCGCGACCCGATCCGGCCACCACTGACCACGCTGCCCGGTGAACCCGTACGCGAAGCCGGCCACCGCACCGTCGACCTGCGCGGTGACCAGCTTGAAGTCGTCGCGGGCGGCGTGCGCCGGCAGCTGCTCGGCCGCGAAGGCGGCGCCGTCGGACTGTGTGTCTTCGTACCCAGGCGCACCGAAGGCCGCGCCGAACACCTCGCCGAGTTGGTCGGCGATATCGATAGCTGCCACTCCGTCGAGAACGTCGATCACGCGATCTAGCCTAGGCCGCATGGACACGGCTGGGATGTTGCAACGGATCGGTGTCGAGCGGTACGACGGTCCGCCGCGACTGGAGGCATTGACCGCGTTGCACGAGGCATTCGTCGACCAGGTGCCGTACGAGACGGTGCAGTACCAGCTCGTCCCGGGCGGACCGTTGGATCCGGAGGAGGTGGCGAAGCGGATCATCGCGCGCGAAGCCGGCGGGTACTGCTTCCAGCTGAACGGAACCTTCGCGCTGCTGCTCACCGAGCTCGGGTATCGCGTGCGGATGCACCGCGGCGGCGTACAGACGGTGAACCGGCCCGGTGGTGTCGACGGCAGCCATCTGGTGCTGACGGTCAGCGGGTTGGTCGAGGACCCGGAGCGGGTCTGGCTCGTGGACGCCGGCCTGGGTGACGGGTTGCGGCAGCCGATGCCGCTCGAGCCCGGCGAGGCAGCGCAGTACCCCTTCGTGGTGCGCCTGCGGCCGTCCGAGAAGACCGACGGGTGGCGGCTGGACCACGACCCGCGTGCGAACCTGATCGGGATGGACTTCGAGTCCGCAGTCGTCACGTTGGATGCGTTCGCCGACCAGCACGCGTATCTGTCCGCGGACCCCACGTCCCCGTTCGTCCGGACCGCTTCCGCGTTCCGGCGTACGCCGGAATCGGTCGTCGTACTGCGCTCTGTGGGCCTGAGCGAGACCTTCGCCGACCGCGTCGACAACACGCTGCTCGAAGATCCCCGGAGCTACTTCCAGGCACTGGCCGACGTGTTCCGTCTCCCACTCCCCCACTACACCCAGGCCGACCGCGACGCATTGTGGCGCCGGGTGTGGACGCAGTACGAGGAGTTCCAGGCTAGGTCGCGAGGGTGAACAGGATGCTGGGGAGGACCGAGACGACGGCGGTGACCGCGGCGCAGAGCGAGATCATCGCGACGGCCGGGGACTCGATGTCGACCGAGAACGGGTCGTCGGCCGGCAGCCGGAAGAGTTCGGCGACCCAGCGCAGGTAGACGGCGAGGCCGATCATCACGTTGATCGCCATCACGATCGCGAGCCAGCCGAGGTGGGCGTCGATGACGGCCTGGAACGCGGCGAACTTGGTGAACAGGCCCGCGAGCCCCGGCGGGAGACCGGCCAGGACGACCAGGAAGAAGATCAGCGCCGCGGCCAGCCCGGGCTCGGAGCGGACCATGCCGCGGTAGTCGCTGAGCTGACCGCCGGGACGGTGCCGTTGCACGACGGCCACTGCACCGAAGGCGCCGGCCGTGACCACGACGTACGCCGCGAGGTAGCCGACGACCGCCTGCGCGTCGCCCACCGCCAGCGGCGCGAGCAGGAATCCGACCTGACCGATCGACGACCAGGCGAGCAGGCGGACCGCCTCGACCTGACGCAGCGCGGCCAGGTTGCCGACCGTCATCGTGACGGCGGCGAGGATCGCGACCGCCGTTCGCAGTTCCGACCCGGCCGGTGCGATCCCGGCCGTCACCAGCACCAGCAGCCCGGCGACCCCGGCCGATTTCGACACCACCGCGAGGAACGTGGTGACCTCGATCGGCGCCCCGACATACGTGTCCGGCAGCCAGGCGTGGAACGGCACCGCGGCGATCTTGAACGCGAAGCCGACGATCACGAACAGCCCGGCCGCGAACGCGACGCGGCGAAGATCCGGGTCAAGTCCGGTCAACCGGTTCGCCACCGTGCCGAGGTACAGCGACCCGGTGACGCCGTACAGGTAGGAGACGCCGAAGAGCATCACCGCGGTCGACAGCACCGACACCAGGAACGCCTTCATCGCGCCCTCGGAGCCGCGCCGGTCCCGCCGGAGCGCGACCATCGCGAAGCTCGGCAGCGACACCACCTCGAGCGCGATCACCAGCGTCGCGAGATCCCGCGCGCCGGCCAGCACGGTCGCACCGGTCAACGCGCTCAGCAGCAGGAAGTGGTATTCCCCGATCGGTATGTCGGCGGCGAGCAAGCGGTACGCCGAGAGGCCGACCACGCTGAGCCCACCGACCAGCAGCACCGCCCACAACCCGGCCGTCAACGGCTCGAAGACCAAACTGCACCGCGCCGGTCCTTCGACCTCCGGCCGGCAGAACGCGGGCTTGAAGTCGTCCCGCTGCGCCCACACGAACACCAGCCCGAACAGGATCACCGCGCTGGTCAGCAACGTGACCACGGTATGCCGCAGCTCGGCCGACGCACTCTTCCAGAAACTGTCGATCAGCAGTACGGCGACCGCGCCGATCGCCAGCACCACCGGCACCGCAATCGCCTGCCAGTCGGTCCAGGTCAGACTCACAAGGACCCCCATTGCGCCAGAAGAAGGCCGGGCCACACGCCGAGCAGGACTGTCAGTGTGATGAGCGGTGCCCAGGTGATCAGCTCGATGCGGCTGAGGTCCACCGCGAACGCGGCCGGTGGGTTCTCCGCCGGGTCGCCCTGGCAGAGGTTGCGGATCAAGCGCAGGAAGTACGCCGCGGTCAGAACCGTGCCGAGCCCGGCGACCACCATGAACACCAGGAACGTTGTCCGCGGCAACCACGGCGCCGGGCGGTAGGCCCCGAGCAGGACCAGCATCTCGCCCCAGAACCCGGCCAGCCCGGGCAGCCCGAGCGACGCCAGACAGGCGAACGTCAGCAGCGCCGCGATCCGCGGCAACCGCGCGTACAGGGCCCGCCCGATCGCCCGCAGGTCACTGGTGTCGTGCCGATCCTTGATTGCTCCGGCGAGGAAGAACAGCAGGCCGGTGATCACGCCGTGGGCGATGTTCGCGAACAACGCCCCGCGCAGACCGGCCGGTGACATCGTCGCGATCCCGAGCACGATGAAGCCCATGTGCCCGACGCTCGAGTAGGCGATCAGCCGCTTCACGTCGGTCTGCGCCAGACAGGCCAGCGACCCGGCGACGACCGCCACGGTCGCGAAGGCGCCCAGGTACGGCGCGATGGTCGCGGTCGCGTCCGGCAGGACCGGGACCAGGATCCGGATCAGACCGTACGTCCCCATCTTCAGCAGCACGCCCGCGAGCAGCACCGAGCCCACCGTCGGCGCCTTCGCGTGCGCGTCCGGCAGCCAGATGTGCAGCGGCCAGAGCGGCACCTTCACCGCCAGCCCGATCGCGATCAGCAGCGCCGCGGCCAACGGAACCCCGTGCCCGCCGCGCACCGGCGAGGCGGTCAGCTGCACGATGTCGAACGTCCCGGCGACCCGCTGGACCAGCAGGAACCCGAGCAGCATCAGCGCCGACCCGAGTACGGTCATCAGGACGAACGTGTTCGCGGCCCGCTTCCGCCCGGCCGGGTCGTGGTGGTCGCCCCAGATGTCGATCACCAGCCACATCGGGATCAGCACGATCTCGAAGCAGACGAAGAACAGCACCAGGTCGAGCGCCGAGAACGTCCCGATCACGCCGGTCTCGATCACCAGCAGCAGCGCGATCAGCGAGCGGGTCCGGCCGATCCTCGGGGTGATCTTCAGCGAGTACAGGCAGCACAGGAAGGTCAGCAGCGCGGTGAGCACGATCAGCGGCGCCGAGATCGCGTCGACGCCGACATGGAATCGGACGCCGAGCGACGGGATCCACGGTATGTCGATCTCGGTGGCCGGGCCGTTCCGCGGCGCGTACGCGAACCAGCCGCCGCTGGTCCGCGGCCAGAGCAGCACCGACCCGATCAGCACCAGCCCGGAGATCACCGAGCCGTACGTCGCGGCCAGGCGGTCCCCGATCGCCGGCGGGATCGCCCACAACGCCATCGCGGCGAGCAGCGGCAGCGCCAGTACGGCGAGCAGGATCGCGTTCACGCGCCGATCACCCCCGCCAGCACGGCCAAGGCGACGACACCGATCACGGCCGCGGTCAGGTAGGTCTGTACGTTCCCGGTCTGCAGCCGCCGGAACCCCTGCGACACCAGAGTCCCCGACCGTCCGGCCGCCCGGACGTAAGCACCGATGACGTCGCGGTCGCCCGCGACGGTCAGCTGCGCCAGCCAGCGCACCGGCACGACGATCAGAGCGTGGTACGCCGGGTCCACGCCGAACTCACGCTCCAGGACGACCGGCCGCGGATCCGCACCGCGGCGCCACAACGAGTACGCCGGCAGCGCGCCGAGAATCACGAGCGCGGTGGAGATCAGTCCGATGACCCAGTCGAGGTGCGCGCCATCGGCGTACCCGAGGGTGATCGCGCCGATGGCGAGCAGGACGAGTGGTGCGAGCATCACCCAGGGCGCGTCACGCAGCTTGGAAGTGTCGGGATCGTCCAGCTCGGCGGACGCATCGCCGTCCTCGAAGGCGCCCGCGCCGGCAGCCAGAGCTGGCGTGCGGAAGAACACCCACAGCCACAGGCGCATGCAGTAGAAGGCAGTGAACGCCGCGGTCAGACAGACCGAGATCAGCACGACCCACCCGACCGCCGAGCCGTCCCGCGCCTTCTCCCAGGCCGCGTCGATCACGGCGTCCTTGGAGAAGAACCCGGCGAACCCCGGTACGCCGGCCAGCGAGGCCAGCCCGATCGTCATCGTGACGAAGGTGACCCGCAACGCTTTCCGCAACCGTCCACGGCGGGTGTACCGACGGAGTACGACGATCGCCGCGCTGCCGACCTGATGCAGGAGCACGCCGGCGCAGAGGAACAGGAGTCCCTTGAAGGCGGCGTGTGTGACGAGATGGAAGAGCGCGGCGTGCCGACCGTGCGCGGTCCCCAGGGAAAGTGCGGAAAACATGATCGCGAGCTGGCTGACCGTCGACCAGGCCAGCACCCGCTTCACCTCGACCGCTGCCATCGCGCAGAGCGCGGAGAACAGCATCGTCACGCAGGCGACGATCGCCAGCACCGTGAGCGTCGTGTGCGACGCGGAGAAGACGTTGTACATCCGCGCGATCAGGAAGACGCCCGCGGCGACCATCGTCGCCGCGTGGATCAGCGCACTGACCGGGCTCGGACCGGGCATCGCGTCCGGGAGCCAGGTCTGCAACGGAACCTGTGCGGACTTTCCGACCACGCCGACCAGCAGCAGCAACGTTCCGGTGGTCAGCACGGCGGGCGAGATCTTCGCCGGATCGAGTTCGGAAATCCGGAAAGTGTGCGCACCGACGCCGAGCACGAAGATGCCGAACAGGAAACCGACGTCCGCGAACCGGGTCATCAGGAACGCCTTCACCGCGCCGGACCGGGCGTCGCGACGTTCCCAGTAGTGACCGATCAGCAGGTACGAGCAGGCGCCCATCACCTCCCACCCGATCAGGAGCAGGAACAGGCTGTCCGAGACCACCACGGTCACCATCGCCGCGGTGAACAAGGTGACCAGTGCGTGGTACGACGCCGGGCGCTGATGCAGGTATCCGAGGGAGTACACCTGGACGCACGTCGCGACGACGCCGACGACCGTCAGCAGCAGAACGGTCAGGTCGTCGTTCCGCACGGCGAAGCCGATCGTGAGATCGCCGACCGAGGAGTTCAGGAAAGCGGCCTGATCCGGACTCGCGCCGTGCAACAGAGCGGCGAACAGCAGGATCAGCAACGAGAAGCTGACGCCGACAACCCGCCAGACAGTGGCGATCACGACGCTTCCTCCAGGTCCCGGGCCGCGTCGGCGTCGACGTGGCCGTGACCGCGGAACAACAGCAGCACGATCGCCAGGCCGAGACCGATCTCGGCCGCGGCCAGCGTGATCACGAACACCGCGAGCGTCTGACCGGTGCCCTCGTCGAGCCGCCAGGCGTCGAAGGCGACCAGGTTCAGGTTCACCGCGTTCAGCATCAGCTCGAACGACATCAGCATCGTGATCACGTTCCGGCGCGCGAGCACGCCGTACACACCGATGCAGAACAGGACGACGGCCAGCAGCAGGGGGAGGATCAGCGGCACGTCAGTCCTCCTTCTTCCGCACCGACAGGGCGATCGCACCGATCAGCGCCGCCAGCAGGAGAACCGAGAGGACTTCGAACGGGAGCACCCAGGTCCTGAACACATTCGTGCCGACGGCCTGCGCCGATCCGTCCGGCACCGGCTTGATCTTCTCGTTGCCAAAGGCAAGCACGATGCCGGAGCCGAGGACCAGCGCGAGGACCGCCGCGACCACGGCCGCGAACGGGCTCCGGCCGGTGGTGAGGCCGGGCAGCGGGTTGGTCGGTGCCTTCGTGAGCATCAGCGCGAACAGGACGAGTACGACGATCGCGCCGACGTACACCAGGATCTGGACCAGCGCCACGAACTCGGCGTGCAGGGCACCGAAGCAGCCGGCCACCGCGCCGAGCGCGACGACCAGCCAAAGGGCGGCGTGCACGATCCGGCGGGAGGTGACGACGAGGACGGCGGCGGCCACCGCCACCACGCCGGCGACGGAGAACAGGACTGTGGTCACGCCTCGTCCTCTGGGGTCTGCTCCGGAATCTCCTCTGCCACCTGCTCGGGTGGGCCAGGGTCGATGGGTTGCGGCGCCGGGACAGTCCACATCCAGTCGCGGAGGCGGTCCTTCTCGTGCGTCAGGTTGCGGATGTCGGTCTCGGCGTACTCGAATTCCGGCGACCAGAACAGCGCGTCGAACGGGCAGGCCTCGATACAGATCCCGCAGTACATGCAGAGGCTGAAGTCGATCGCGAACCGGTCCAGTACGTTTCGGCTGCGTTCCCGCGCCTGCTCACCGACCGACGGCGCGGTCTCGGTGTGCGAGTCGATGTAGATGCACCAGCTCGGGCACTCCCGCGCGCACAGCATGCAGGAGGTGCAGTTCTCCTCCATCAGCGCGATGACGCCCCGGCTCCGCGGCGGCAGCTCCGGCAGAACGTCCGGATACTGCTCGGTGACGGACCGACGGGCCAGCGTCCTCGCGGTGACCTTCAGTCCCTCGACCAGCCCCTTGCCAGGCAGCCCCACGTTCCACCTCCCGTCTGTTAATCAGGACACTAGCGTTTCATGCCGCGATTTGGTGCCCCTACAGCTCGCGTTCGAGCCGGGCCGCGACCTGGCGGTAGCGGCTCACCGGTACCAGGTGAACGCCGTCGAAGGCCCCCGAGTCACGGATCTTCAGGATCTGCTCGCAGGCATGGTCGACGCCGGCGTCGCGATCGCTCTGCACGGCCTCGATCAGGCTCGCCGGGATCGTCAGCTGCGGCAGGGCCGCGAGGTTGCGGGCCATCTGGGCCGAGGCGAGCACCATCACCCCGGCGTACACCGGGATGTCCAGCGCGACCGACTCGCGCCAGCGGAGCAACTCGTCGAGGTCGTAGCTGACCTGGACGTAGAGGAAGTCGGCCTCGGCCTTCCAGCGCGGGACGGGTCGCAGGCGCGTGGCGGCACCGACCTTGAACGGGTTGTACCCCGGGTACGACGTCTCGCGGGCCTGCTCGATCATCCGGCGTACCGTCAGCTGGCTGGTGCGCGCGCCCTCGGCCGGGTCGTCCCCGTGCACGAACAGGAACTGCTCGACGCCGTACGCCGCGGCGGTCAGCAGGTCCCGCCGGAACCCGAGGAGATTGCGGTCCCGCGAGTTCAGGCAGGCGATGCCGCGGGCGCCCATCAGCTGCACCTCGTTCGCCACCGCGACGCTGGAGACGGTCGCCCGGCCGATGTGGTTGTCCGGGATCAGGAAGCCGTCGGCGATCGGGCTCATCACCCCGATCTGGTGCCGGACCTTCTTCAGGTCCGGACGGGTCGGCGGCTCCACTTCACAGATCAACTCGAATCCCCGCACGACTGGACCCTACAGAAAAGGCGCGTGCGCTATCCGGGCTGTCCACGGAGGAAGTCTTGTTCGGCCCGGTTGGAGGTGAGGGTGAGCGCGGTCCCGTACGCGTCCTGAGCCTCGGAGATGCGGCCGAGCTGGGTGAGCAGGTCGGCTCGGATGGCGTGGAAGAGGTAGTAGGAGTCGAGGGACAGGTCGTCGACGAGGGCGAGGGCCGCGGCCGGGCCTTCGAGTTCGGCGACGACTACGGCTCGGTTGAGGGCTACCACCGGGGACGGGACCAGGGCGAGCAGGTGGTCGTACAGCTGCAGGATCTGACGCCAGTCGGTCGCCTCGGCGGTGCGGGCGTCGGCGTGCACGGCGTTGACGGCGGCCTGGAGCTGGTACGGGCCTGGGTGGTTTCGGCGCAGGCATCGGCGGACCAGTTCCTGGCCCTCGTCGATCAGCTCGCGGTCCCAGAGGCCGCGGTTCTGGTCAGCGAGGCGGACGAGTGAGCCGTCGGCAGCGACGCGGGCGGGGCGGCGGGAGTGCTGCAGGAGCATCAGGGCGAGGAGACCGGCCGCCTCGGGCTCGTCGGGCATCAGGTCGACGAGCAGACGGCCCAGGCGGATGGCTTCGACGGCGAGCTCGTCGCGAACGAGCGAGTCGCCGGACGAAGCGGCGTACCCCTCGTTGAAGATCAGGTAGACGACGGCGAGGACGCCGCGGACACGGTCGGGGAGGTCGGCCTCGGCCGGGATCCGGTACGGGATGCCGGCCGCGCGGATCTTGGCCTTGGCGCGGACGAGTCGCTGGGCCATCGTCGGCTCGGGGACGAGGAACGCGTGCGCGATCTCGGCGGTGGTCAGGCCACCGAGCATCCGGAGGGTGAGGGCGACGCGGACGTTCAGCGCGAGCGCCGGGTGGCAGCAGGTGAAGATCAGCCGGAGGCGGTCGTCGTGCACGGCACCTTCCTCCTCCGGCTCGTCCTGGGCGTGCAGCAGCGCTGCCTCGGCTTGTTTGCCGGCGCGCGCGGACTCGCGGCGCAGGCGGTCGATCGCGCGATTCCGCGCGGTGGTGATGATCCAGCCGGCCGGACTCGGCGGTACGCCGTTCGCGGGCCACTTCTCCAGCGCCGTGGCGAACGCGTCCTGTACCGCGTCCTCCGCGATCTCCAGGTCGCCGAACACCCGGGTCAGCACGGCGACGGCCCGTCCGTGCTCGGCCCGGAAGATCGCGGCGAAGTCGGTCACGACTGGAACGGCCGCACTTCGATCGACAGGTTGCGGAGGACTTCGGCGAAGCGGCGGGCCCAGTGCAGAGCGGCGTCCAGGTCGGCCACCTCGATGACGGTGAAGCCGCCGAGGTGTTCCTTGCCCTCGGTGAACGGGCCGTCGGTGATCAGGACCTCGCCGTCGTTCGCCGTGAGGACGGTGGCGGTGTCCGGCGGGTGCAGGCCCGCGGCGAACACCCAGACGCCGGCGGACCGCATCTCCTCGTTGAGCGTCTGCAGGTCGCGCAGGATCGGGTCGAGGACTTCGGGTTCGGGCGGCGGGCCGTCGGGCTGGTAGATGCTGAGCAGGTACTGCGTCATCGTTGCCTCCTTCTCGTCATCCATACGAACGGATTCAGCCCGGATCGACAGGCAGCACCACGGTAATTTCCAGCCCGCCCCCGGGCCGCGGTACGGCGGTGACGCTTCCACCATGCGCCTCGGCGACCGAACGCACGATCGACAAGCCCAGACCGGCGCCTTTCCCGCCGACCAGCCGCTCGGCGCCGAGGCGGTAGAACGGCTTGAAGAGGCTCTCCACCTCGTACGGCGGGATCTCGGGGCCGGTGTTCGACACGTGGAGCTCGGCTCGATCGCCTGTCGTCCGGCTGAGCACTCGAACCCAACCACCGTTGTTGTGGCGAATGCCGTTCTCGACCAGGTTGTGGACGAGGCGTTCGAGGAGCAGCGCGTCGCCTCGGGTCGGTGCGTCGCCCGGGCCGCGGATCACCTCCACGCCGGCCGTGGCGGCTTCGGAACTCACCTGGCTCGCGACATGCGTGACGATGTCGCTCAGATTCACGGGGTACGACGTCGTGAGCTGCTTTTCCGAGTCGGCGAGGATCAGCAACCCCTCGATCAGCTGCTCGTGGCGCGTAGTGATCGTCAGCAGGCTCTCGCCCAGCTCCTTCACGTCCGCGGACGCCGTACGCCGATGCATCGCGACCTCCACCAGCGCCCGCCCGAGCGTCAGCGGGGTCCGCAGCTCGTGCGACGCGTTGGCGACGAACCGGCGCTGGCCGTCGAACGAATGGTCCAGCCGCTCGACCATCGTGTCGAAGGCGTCGGCCAGGTTCTTCACCTCGTCGTCCGGCCCTGTCAGTCCGATCCGCTCGTGCAGCGCGGAGGGCGAGGCGGCGATCCGCCGAGCCGTGTCGGTCACCCGATGCAGCGGCGCCAGGACCCGGCCGGCGACCAGCCAGCCGAAGCCGGCAGCCAGCGCGCCCACGGCGACCAGCGCGATGCTCCCCTGGGTCAGCATCGCCTTGATCGCGGCCTGCCGGACCTGCTCCCGTTGCTGTTGCATCACCCGCTCGGCGTCCGAACCGGTCAGCACGTCGCCGTCCTTGTTCAGGACGAAGACCTGGTTCGATCCCTTCGGCTGCGGCAACCGAGCCGGGGTCTGTCGTCCGGTCGCCGTCCCGCCGGTGGGTGGGCTGAGGTAGGTGCCCTGCACGATCACGCGGTACTGCTGGCCGAGATTGGCGGAGAACAGCGCATACGTGACGCCGAGCAGGACGACCCCGGCCACCATGAACAGGCCGCCGTACAGCAGCGTCAGCCGCCCTCGCAGGGAGAGCCGGCTCACGGGATGCGGTAGCCGACGCCGGTGACGGTCTCGACGAGTCCCGGTTCGCCCAGTTTCCGGCGCAGTTTCAGGATCGTCAGCCGGACCGCTCCGGTGAACGGGTCCACGTGCTCGTCCCATGCCTTCTCCAGCAGTTGTTCGGCCGACACGGTCGCGCCGTCGGCCCGCAGCAGCTCCGCGAGTACGGCGAACTCCTTCTTCGACAACGGCACGTACCGGCCGTCGCGGAACACCTCGTGCCGGGCCGGGTCAAGGGCCACTCCGGCACGGCGCAGTACCGGCGGGTCGGCCGGGCGGCTCCGGCGCCCGAGCGCGAGCACCCGCGCCGCCAGTTCGGCGAACGCGAACGGCTTGGTCAGGTAGTCGTCCGCGCCCAGACCGAGCCCTGCCACCCGATCCGTGACGGCTGCCGCGGCGGTCAGCATCAGCACCCGGGTGGCGGAACCGGAATCCACGAGTTTCCGGCACACGTCGTCGCCGTGCACGACCGGAATGTCGCGATCCAGCACGAGTACGTCGTACTCGTTCACCGCCAGCCGTTCCAGGGCAGCGCCGCCGTCACCGGCCACGTCGACGGCGTGGGCGTCGTCGCGCAACCACTCCGCGATCGCTGCCGCCAGCAACGGTTCGTCCTCGACCACCAGTACCCGCACGGATCCCATGATCCCCGACGGCGTTGTTTCCGCGGCGTTTCCGAACTCGGAAACGGCCCGGAAACGGCCGCTGCCGGAAGGTTTCCGGAAACGAGAGGAGCACCAATGCGCAACACCATCCCGGCCACGCTGCGGTCCGCCCGCCTCCTGGCCGCGACCGTACTGGCGGCCGCCGTCCTGTTGACCGGTTGCGGCGCGGACAAGCCGGACGCCGAGGTCGCGTCGGGCGCGCAGGGGCAGTCGACGGAGCCGAGCAACGCGGCCGGCAGCGCGCCCGCCAGTCTCAGCCAGGACGAGAGGGCGGTGAAGTTCACCCAGTGCCTGCGTGAGCAGGGCCTGAACGTCCCGGACCCCGAGCCCGGCAAGGGACCGATGCTGAAGTTCGACAAGAACTCCGGCGTGTCCCGGGAGCAGGTCGACAAGGCGATGCAGGCCTGTCAGCAGTACAACCCGCAGTCGGAGGGCGGCCCCAATCCGCAGCAGCAGGAAAACGGCCGCAAGTACGCGGAATGCATGCGCAAGAACGGTGTCGAGAAGTTTCCGGACCCGAAGCCGGACCAGCGCGGAATCATGATCGGCCCGGGCGTCGCCGACGATCCCGACTTCCAGAAGGCGCAGGACGCCTGCCAGAGCATCCTGGCGGCCAAGTGATGCGCAAGGCACTGACGGTCGTGGTCGTCCTGGCCGCCGGGGGCGCCGCAAGCGCGTTCCTGGTCAACCGGGGCGACACCGGCCAGGCAACGAAATCGGCCGCGCGGGCCGTACCGGTCAACACCGCCAAGGTCACCCAGCAGACGCTCGAGGACACCGAGACCGAGGACGGCCGGCTCGGCTTCGGTACGACGTCCTCCGCGGTCAACCGGGTCGCCGGAACTGTGACCGCAGTACCCGACGGCGGGCAGGAGCTGCGGCGCGGGAACACCGTGTACAGCATCGACAACAAGCCGACCACGCTGCTGTACGGCGCGCTCCCGGCGTACCGGCGGCTCGCCGTCGGGACCGAGGGCGACGACGTACTGCAGCTCGAGGAGAACCTGAAGGCGATGGGGTACTCCGGGTTCACCGTGGACGACGAGTACACCGACGCCACGGCCGCGGCGGTCGAGGAATGGCAGGACGATCTCGGTCTGGACGAGACGGGGGTGGTCGAGCTCGGCCAGGTGTTGTTCGCGCCCGGGCATGTCCGGGTCGACAGTGTGCAGGCACAGGAAGGTTCGCCACTCGCTCCGAATCAGCCGGTGCTCACCTATACCGGCACGACGCGCGCCGTCACCGTCGAGCTGGACGCCGCCGACCAGCGGCTGGCGACGCCGAACGCGGCGGTCAGCGTCGCGCTGCCGGACGGAAAATCCGTTCCGGGCACGATCCAGAAAGTCTCCACGGTGATCGTTCCGGCGGACAGCCCGGACAAGGATCCGGAAACCAAGGTCGAGGTCATCGTCGCGATCGCAGACCAGAAAGCGGTTTCGGCCTGGTCGTCGGCGGCCACCGACGTCACCTTCACCGCCTCGGAACGGAAAAACGTGCTGACCGTTCCGGTTGCGGCCCTGGTCGCGCTCCGGGAAGGCGGGTTCGGGGTCGAGGTCACGGACGGCACGGCGTCGCGGTACGTGCCGGTGAAGACCGGCCTGTTCGCCAACGGCCAGGTCGAGATCAGCGGCGCCGGCATCAAGGCCGGGACCACGGTCGGGATGCCGAAATGATCGAGCTGACCGCGGTGACCAAGCGGTACCCGGGCGGGGTGCTCGCGCTGGCCGGCGTGGACCTGCGGATCGATCGCGGTGAGTTGGTCGCGATCGTCGGGCCGTCCGGTTCCGGGAAGTCCACGATGCTGAACGTTCTCGGCACCCTCGACCGGCCGACCTCGGGCACCGTCCGGATCGACCGGTACGACGTGGCCCGGCTGTCCGACGCCGGGCTGTCCGCGCTGCGGGCGACGCGGATCGGGTTCGTGTTCCAGCAGTTCCATCTGGCGGCCGGGGTACGGGCGATCGACAACGTCGCCGACGGCTTGCTGTACTCCGGGCTCCGGCGCCCGGTACGCCGCAAGCGCGCCGCGGCCGCCCTGAAAAGGGTCGGTCTCGGGCACCGGCTGGACCACGAGCCACACGAACTGTCCGGCGGCGAACGGCAACGCGTCGCCGTGGCGCGGGCAGTCGCCGGCGAACCCGCCGTACTCCTCGCCGACGAGCCGACCGGGGCCCTCGACTCAGCCTCCGGCGCCGGTGTCATGCAACTCCTCCACGACCTGCACGCCGCCGGCACCACCGTCGTCGTCATCACCCACGACCGAGACATCGCCGCCGCTCTCCCCCGCCAGATCCACATGCGCGACGGCCACATCACCGAGGAGACCCACCCGTGACCACCCCGAACAGCCACGCACCTGGTGATCTGAAGGCAGCTGGACTCGAGCACGGTGGGCGGCGGGATGGGGAGCTGCGGCCTGTGGGGTTGGGGATGGGGGATGTCGTTCGGGTGGGGGCGGTGGGGTTGCGGACCCGGCCGGGGCGGGCGTTCCTGTCCGCGTTGGGGATTGCGATCGGGATCGCTGCGATGGTCGCCGTCGTGGGGATCTCGTCGTCGTCGCGGGCCGAGCTCGACGGGCAGCTCGACGCGCTGGGGACGAACCTGCTGACCGTCACACCGGGGACCCGCCTGACCGGGGAACAGGCGCAGTTGCCGCTCGTCGCGGAGGCGATGGTCGGGCGGATCGCGCCGGTCCGGGCCGAGTCTGCGATCGGCAAGGTCGACGACGTCTCGGTCTACCGGACGAACAAGATCCCGGACGTCGAGACGAACGGCATCATCGCGTACGCCGCCCGCACCAACCTGCTCGAGACGATCGGCGCGACGGTCCGCAGCGGAAAATGGATCGACGCGGCCACCGGAAGGTTCCCGGCGACCGTTCTCGGTGCCAGCGCCGCGGAACGGCTCGGAATCACCAGGGCCGGCCCGGAAACTCGAGTACTGATCGGGAACACCTGGTTCACGGTGCTCGGCATCCTGGACCCGGCCGCACTCGCCCCCGAACTGGACAGCGCCGCGCTGATGGGCTGGCCGGCCGCCGGAAAACTGTCCTTCGACGGCCACCCGACCACGATCTACACCCGATCGGACGACGCCCAGGTGGCCGCCGTCCGATCGGTGCTCGGGGCAACAGCCAACCCACAGGCGCCGAACGAGGTCGAGGTCTCCCGCCCGTCCGACGCCCTCGCCGCGAAGCAGGCCGCAGGCCAGGCATTCACCGGACTCCTGCTCGGCCTGGGCGCCGTCGCGCTCCTGGTCGGCGGAGTAGGCGTCGCGAACATCATGGTGATCTCGGTCCTCGAACGCCGCGCCGAGATCGGGCTACGCCGCTCGCTCGGCGCAACCCGCGGCCAGATCCGCACCCAGTTCCTGACCGAGTCGCTCCTGCTGTCCGCGCTCGGCGGCCTCGGCGGCGCCCTGATCGGATCCGCGGTCACCGCTGCGTACGCGTCGTACCAGAACTGGTTGACGGTCATTCCGGTGTGGTCGCTCGCCGGTGGCGTGGGCGCGACGCTGCTGATCGGCGGGCTGGCCGGGCTCTACCCGGCGATCCGGGCCGCGCGGCTCTCGCCGACGGAGGCGCTCAGAACAGCGTGACGCCGATGCCGGTGAGCGCGAGCTGGATCAGCGCCACCGGCACCAGGCCCTGCCACGCGAGCTTCTGCAGCTGGTCGGCCCGCAACCGCGGGAACGACACCCGCACCCAGATCACCACGACCGACACGAGCGCGACCTTCACCAGGGTCCAGATCCAGCCGATCGATTCCGGCCCCGGGCCGCTCCAGCCACCGAGGAACAGCACGGTGGTGAGGGCCGCGAGGACGACGATCCCCGCGTACTCGGCGAGCAGGAACAGCGCGAAACGGAGTCCGGTGTACTCCGTGTACGGGCCGAAGATCACCTCGGAGTCCGCGACCGGCATGTCGAACGGCGGCCGCTGCAGCTCCGCGAGACCGGCGATGAAGAACACGACCAGACCGGGCAGCTGCCACAGCAGCCACCACGGGTTCCAGGCGTGTGCGATGCCGGTCAGGCTCAGGGTGCCGGCGGCGACCGCGACACTCGCCGCGGACAGCACGAACGGCAACTCGTAGCTCATCAACTGCGCCGCGACCCGGAGCCCGCCGAGCAGGCTGTACTTGTTGCCGCTGCCCCAACCGGCCATCAGCGAACCCAGGACGCCGATGCTCATGACCGCGAGCACGAAGAACAATCCGGAGTCGAGGTCCGCGCCGACGATCCCCGGCGCCAGCGGGATCGCGGCCAGCGCGGCGAGGTACGGCAGGATCGCGACGATCGGCGCCCACTCGAAGACCCGCTTGTCCGCGGCCGCCGGCGTCACGCTCTCCTTCTGGACGAACTTCACGCCGTCCGCGACCAGCTGCGCCCAGCCGTGGAACGCCCCGGCGTACATCGGGCCGAGCCGTGACTGCATGTGCGCCATCACCTTGTGCTCGGCCTGGCCGACCAGCAACGGCGCCACCAGGAAGGCGACCAGCACGCCCACCACCCGCACCACGAACTCCAGCATGACCGTCAGCCTAATCTGTCCGGCTTGACCTCAACCAACGTTGAGGTCGAAGAGTACGGGTCATGACCACTGTTCTTGTCACCGGAGCCACCGGCCGCGTCGGGCGGCACGTCGTCGACGGGCTGCGCGCCGCGGGCGTGACCGTCCGAGCCCTCGTCCGTACGCCGGATCTCGCCGGCTTCCCGCCCGATGTCGAACTGATCCAGGGCGATCTCTACGACCCAGCCGCCGTCCGGCGCGCCGCGGCCGACGCCGACTCGGCGTTCCTGCTCTGGCCGTCGTTCAGCGCGACCGGGGCCGCGGACATCATCGGCGAACTGCCCCGGCGCGTCGTCTACCTGTCCTCGCTCAGCGCGCCCTCGGGCGGCGTCTGGGGCGACGTCGAGGAACTGCTCCAGGACGCGCGCAAGGACTGGACGTTCCTCCGCCCCGGCGGGTTCGCGGTCAACGCGCAGAGCTGGGCCGGCGACTTCCGCACCGGCGACGTCATCCGGGTCCCGTCACCCGAAGCGGGCCGCTCGCTGATCCACGAACGGGACATCGCCGCGGTCGCCGTACTCACGCTGCTGAACGACCGGCACATCGGGCAGTTCTACGACCTGACCGGCCCCGAGGTGCTCACCCAGGCCGAGCAGGTCCGGACCATCGCCCGGGTGGTCGGCAAGGAGATGCGCATCGAGACCGTGCCGGACGCGGAGGCGCAGCAGGCGATGCTCGACGCCGGCCTCGACCCGATCCTCGCCGAGAGTTCGGTCGCGTACTGGGCCTCTCTCGTCGACAACCCCGAACCGGTCACCAGCACCGTCAGCGAACTCACCGGCCGCCCCGCGCTCACGTTCGCCGAGTGGGCCCGCGAGCACGCCGCCGAGTTCCGCGTGCCGACGACGAGCGAGGTCGCCCATCAGTACGTCGACGCGCTGACCACCGGACGCCTCGACGCAGCCCTCGCCCTGACCGCACCGGAGATCGTCCGCGTCGCACCGATGGAAACCAACGGCGAGGAGGTCGAGGTGAAAGGCGCCGACGCGATCCTCGAGAACGCCCGCCGCCTCAACGCCGCCATCGAGTACCTCGGCATCGAGGTCTTCGGCCCGCTCCTCCTCGACGACCGCTTCGCGATCCGCTTCGCCTTCGACCAGCTCAACGTCCGCACCGGCACCCGCTCCCGCACCACCAAACTCTCCCTGTGCACCGTAGCGTCCGGCCACATCACCCGCGAGGAAGTCTTCTACTTCACTTCCCCGCCTGCTTGATATCATGAGATATCGAGTAGGAGGTGACGCCATGAGTGACGTTCTCATCCGCGATGTCCCGGACGAGGTGCTCGCCGTGATCGACTACCGGGCCGCCGGCCTGGGACTGTCCAGGAGCGAGTACCTGCGCCGGCAGCTCAGCCAGGAGGCCGGGCGTTCGGAGGTTGCCGTGACCGTTGCCGATCTGGAGCGCTTCTCGAACCTGGCCCGCGATCTGGACGACCCTGAGGTCATGGACAAGGCCTGGTCGTGACGCCGGCCGCGGACGCCCGGCGCTGGCTGATCGACAAGTCGGCTCTGGTGCGCCTGAGTGCGGCTCCCGACCGAGAGGACTGGGCCAACCGCATCAATCGCGGGCTCGTGCACATCACGACCGTGACGTTGCTCGAGGTCGGCTTCTCAGCCCGGTCCGCGGATGAACACCGCTCGCTCCTGCAGCACCCGCCGATCGCGGCGATGCCGGTGGAGAACGCGACGCCTTCGATCGAGCGCCGCGCCGTTGTCGTGCAGGCACAACTCGCGGCCTCCGGTCAGCATCGAGCGCCTTCGGTACCTGACCTGCTGATCGCTGCCACGGCGGAGCAGACTGGCTTGATCCTCCTGCATGTGGACAAGGACTTCGAACTCATCGCCAACCTCACCGGGCAGCCGACAGAGCGACTGAGTCAGGCCTGACCCAGCGGGAGTTGAAGCCAGCCGCCGATGTCTTGGCGGCCGGCGGTGCGGGCTGCGGTGCGGGCGCCGTGGTTGGCGGAGTGGATGGTGCCGATCAGGATGCGGGTCGGGTCCGGGAGGGCCTGGGCGAGCAGGGCGCTCAGGTGCCGGCCGTAGCCGCGGCCGCGGTAGCGCTTCGCGAGGATGATCTCGCGGACGACGTACGCGGGCAGGCCGAGGGCGTCGTCGGGTTTGATCACGGCGGCGGCGTACCCGGCCCACTCGCCGTTCACGGTGACGTCGAACAGCAGCCCGTCGTCCGCCGACTCCTGCAGAGCGTCGCGCTCCTGGAGGGTCGCTTCCTCGGTGTGGTGCGGGTGGTCGGCGTCCACCGCGTCGTACGCGCCGGCCGCGTCCTCGTAGTGGTCGACGGTCTTCGTGGGCCGCAGCGCCAGTCCAGGTGGTACGTCGTGTGGCTGCAACTCGCTGATCGGCGCGGCGAGGAACCGCCGGTCGGGCTCGGCGCCCGCGACACCTGCCTCCGCGCTCCACAGCCGCAGGTAGCGGGGGTTGTGAATGCCGTAGTGCTCGCGGGCGGCGGCGGCCAGCGCGGGCAGGTCCGACGGTTGGGGTGAGCGGGTCATCGGGGTCGCGTCGACGAACGGCTTCGCGAGGTTCATGTTCTCGAAGCGGATGCTGAACATCGCGTCGAGATCGTTGCTGATGGCAACCCATCGGTTGAGCATCGACCCGGCGGGTTTGCCCGGCGCGAGCCGGGCGGCGCGTTGCGCGGCGATGTCGAGGTCCTCGGCGAGCAGGATGTCGAGCGCCGCATGCTCCTCGGCGAGCGTCGTGAGGCGGGTCCGGTCGTCCACCCAGGTGCGGGTGATCGGATGCTGCCGGGCCAACGTGTACCGAGCCAGCTCCTCCGCGGATGGAATCACGACGTCCCGTCCGACGGCTCAGACGCCGACGACCCAGAGCCGGGCGGCTCGCGATCCGGCCCCGCACCACCCGAGGACGGCGGGTCCGAGGGGCGTGGCTCCGCGGGCGGTGAGTCGGCTGAGGGCGCCGCGGGCGTGGAGGACTCGGCCGGCGCTGCGGGTGCTGTGTCGGCGGGTGGGGATTGGCGGCGGGTACGGCGTTCGCCTCCGGCGGCACCGCGGCGCGGGCGGGCGGGGGTGGCGGCGGCTTCGGCGGGGGCCAAGGGGTCCGGGTCCGGTGATCCGGCGGGGCGTGGGCCCCAGGTTTCCGGGTCCGGTACGCCGGGTGGCAGCGTCCGGCGGCGGCTCGGAGCGCCCGACGGGGCGTGGTCGGACTCGCCGGGTTCCTTCGCCCCGGGCCACGGTTTCGCGACCCGCGACGCGAGCACGAACTCCTTGCGCAGCGGATGACCCTCGAACTCGTCCGGCAGCAGCAACGTGGTCAGGTTCGGATGCCCGTCGAACCCGATCCCGAACATCTCGAACGTCTCGCGCTCGTGCCAGTTCGCCCCCGCGTACAGCCGGCTCAGCGTCGGGAGCACCGGCCGGTCCCGCGGCACCAGCGTGCGGACCAGGACGTGGTCGACATGCGACCCGCCCCAGAAGTCCGCGAGATGCGTGACCACCCGGAAGCCGTCCTTGAGCTCGTCCGAGGCGCTGAGGAAGTCGAAGAACGTGAGGCCGACCGCGTCCCGCAGTACCTCGTGGGCCGGGACCCAGGACTCCGGCGGCACGTCGATCGCGACCGGCCCGAAGCTGCCGGACGACGTCGCGGCGATCCCGGCGCCGGTCAGCGCCTCGAGTGCGTCACTGCTCACGGCTGCACCAGACCGCGCGTGAGGGCCGCCGCCGAGGGCTCGTCGTACCGGCTCGCGACGTGCTCGCCGGCGATCTTCTCCTGCAGTTTGAGGATGCCCTGCAGCAACGCCTCCGGCCGCGGCGGGCAGCCGGGCACGTACACGTCGACGGGGATGATCTGGTCGACGCCCTTCGTCACGCAGTACGAGTCCCAGTAGGGTCCGCCGGAGTTCGAGCAGGAGCCGAACGAGATCACGTACTTCGGCTCGGGCATCTGGTCGTAGAGCCGCTTGATGGCCGGCGCCATCTTGTCCGTGACGGTGCCGGACACCACCATCAGGTCGGCCTGCCGCGGCCCGGGCGCGAACGGGATCACGCCGAGCCGGATGAAGTCGTGCCGCCCCATCGACGCCGCGATGAACTCGATCGCGCAGCACGCGAGCCCGAAGTTGAACACCCAGAGCGAGTACTTCCGGCCCCAGTTCAGCAGGTACCGCACCGGTTCCGGCGCGAGCTTCGCCAGCGCACCCACGGCCGGCCGCACAGTCGGCATCCCCAGCTCGATCTCGGCCATGCTCGTTAGCCTAGTCCGACAATCTCTTCGGCGAGGATCTCCGGGTACTCGAGTGGCGCGTAATGACCGGCACCGTCGACTGGCCGGACGCGGACGTCGCTGAAGAAGTCGTCCACCCGGTCCGACCACGCCCGTGGGAACAGCGGGTCGAACTCGGGCCACAGCACCACGGTCGGTACGGCGATCCGGTCGTACGACGGTGGCGCCGTCTCGGCCGCCGACACGGCCACCGAACCGGCGCCGGCGCGGTACCAGTTCAGCGACGCCGTGAACGCGCCCGGCACCGAGTACACCTCGACCAGATGATCCAGCTCCGGCTCGAAGTCCGGCCCGGACCAATGCGTCCAGAAATGCGTGAGGTACGCGCGGACCGCGTCGGGCCGCCCGTCGATCAGCTCCTCGATCACCGGCAGCCGATGGAACGCCTGGTACCAGAACTCCGCCTGGGCGTGCTCGGAAAAGACGCGTTTTCCAATACCGGGCAGGGGTGGGGCGACGACCAGCCCCTCGACCAACTCCGGTGTGTCCCGGGCGATCCGCTGCGCGATCCGGCTGCCGATGTCGTAGCCGGCGAGTACCGGCCGGTCGAGTCCGAGCTGTTCGATCAGCGCCAACACGCTCCGCGCCTGCGCGTCGGCGCCGTACTGCACCGGATCCGGACTCGACCCGATCGAGGCGCCGAAGCCGCGCAGGTCCGGGACCACCACCTCGCATCCACCCTCCACCAGCAGTGGCGCGAGCCGCCGGTGATCCGTGCGATCTCCGGGCCATCCGTGCAGCAGCACCACGGGCGGACCTTCGCCGTCCCGCTCGTACGCCAGCCTGAATCCGTCGACCTCCGCGCTCAACTCGCTGCTGTCCATGCCGTTCATTGTTGACCACCCGGCCGGCCCGGCTTACCGTGATTGAACAGGACTGGACAGGTCCATTCCAGGGGTGGGAGTCAGCATGACGGACCAGCTCGACACGCAGCAGACCCGCGCGCTCTCGGTGGAGAGCAACGGCCTCAACGTGATCGCCGACGCGGATCGGAAGGGCCGGCCGAGCCAGCTGTTCTGGCCATGGTTCGGGGCCAACGTCTCCGTCCTCGGGCTGAGCTACGGCGCGTTCGCCCTCGGGTTCGGGATCTCGTTCTGGCAGGCGGTGATCGCCGGGCTGATCGGGGTGGTGTTCTCGTTCCTGCTCTGCGGCCTGATCGCGCTGGCCGGAAAACGCGGGTCGGCGCCGACGATGGTGCTCAGCCGCGCCGCGTTCGGAGTCCGGGGCAACAAACTGCCGTCGCTGGTGTCGTGGTTGCTGACCGTCGGCTGGGAAACCGTTCTCACGATCCTGGCAACGCTCGCCACGGCAACCGTTTTCGAGCGGCTCGGCTGGGGTGGCGGCAACCTGACCAAGGTGATCGCGCTGATCGTGGTCGGGGCGCTGACGGTGGCCTGCGGGGTGCTCGGGTTCGATCTGATCATGCGCGCCCAGACGGTGATCACGGTGGTGACCGGCGTACTCACGGTCGTCTACATCATCCTGGTCGCCGACCAGATCCACTGGAGCACGGTGTCCGCGCTGCCGAACGGGTCCACGCAGGCGGTGATCGGCGCACTCGTGTTCCTGATGACCGGCTTCGGGCTCGGCTGGGTGAACGCGGCCGCGGACTACTCGCGGTACCTCCCGCGGCAGGCGTCGAGCCGTGGTGTGGTCGGGTGGACGACATTCGGCGGGTCGGTGGCTCCCGTCGTACTGCTGATCTTCGGTCTGCTGCTGGCCGGGTCGTCGAAGGATCTGAGCGAGGCGATCGCCGCCGACCCGATCGGTGCGCTGGCCGGGGCGCTGCCGACCTGGTTCCTGGTGCCGTTCGTGATCGTCGCGGTCCTCGGGCTCGTCGGCGGGGCGGTGCTCGACATCTACTCGTCCGGGCTGGCGCTGCTGTCGCTCGGTCTGCCGGTTCCGCGGTACGTCGCCGCGTTCATCGACGGTGTGGTGATGATCGGCGGCACCATCTACGTGGTGTTCTACGGCGGCGAGTTCCTCGGGCAGTTCCAGGGTTTCCTGATCACGCTCGGCGTACCGATCGCGGCCTGGTGCGGGATCATGCTCGCCGACATCGCGAGCCGCCGGCGGGACTACGCCGAATCCGACCTCTACCAGCCGAGCGGGCGGTACGGCGACATCCGCTGGTTGCCCGTGGCGACGATGATCATTGCCACTGGCATCGGTTGGGGACTCGTCACGAACACGCTTGCCTCCTGGCTGACCTGGCAGGGCTACCTGCTCGAGGCGTTCGGTCTCGGCGGCAAGGAGGGCGCGTGGGCGTTCGCGAACCTCGGCGTACTGGTCGCGCTGGTGCTCGGGTTCGTCGCGCAGTGGTTCGGCGGGCGGTCCGCCGTACGGCGGCAGGAGGCTTGAGGGTGCTCGCGCTCATCGACCTGCAACGGATCTTCGCGGACCCCGCGTCGGGTTGGGCCACGCCGGGATTCGAGCGGGTGATCGAGCCGGCGCGGGAACTGATCACGTTGTTCTCGCCGGAGGTCGTGTTCACGCGATTCGTCGCACCGGAGCGGCCGGACGGAGCGTGGATCCCTTATTACGAAGCGTTTCCGTTCGCGCTGCAGCCGCCGGATGCCGAGGACTATCAGCTGGTCGACGAGTTCCGCGGGGCGCCGACGCTGGACAAGACCACGTTCGGTGCCTGGGGCCCCGAACTCGCGGCGCGGACACGGACCGGCGGGCGGCTGGTGCTAGGCGGCGTGACGACCGACTGCTGCGTGATCAGTACGGCGCTTTCCGCGGTGGACGCCGGCGTCCAGGTCCAGGTGGTCGAGGAAGCGTGTGCCGGTTCGACGGAGGAGAACCATCACAAGGCGCTCGACATCATGCGGCTGTACGCGCCGATGATCGAGATCGTCCGGCTGGAGCAGCTGCGGTGATCTCGTTGAAGCACGAGCGGATCGCCCGGGTCCTCGCCCGCGAGATCCGGTCCGGCGTCGTACGGCGGGGCGCGCAGCTGCCCGGTGAGGTGGAGCTGGCGAAACGGTTCTCGGTCAGCCGGAACACGGTTCGCGCCGCGCTCGCCGTACTCGCCGAGGACAACCTGATCGCGACGCACACCGGAAAGGGCTCGTTCGTGCTGTTCGACGGCCGGCCGTTGGACGGCCGGTTGGGGTGGACGCACGCGCTTTCGGAAAACGGTGTCGAGACGCGGATGCGGACGGTGCGGATCGAACGCGAGGACGATCCGGCGCTGGCCGCGCGACTGGGTCTGGAGTCGGCCGAGGTGGTGGTCGTCGAACGTGTCCGGCAACTCACCGACGGTACGGCGATCTCGTTGGAACGCAGCCGTATCCCGGCCATCGCCCCGCTCCGGGACCTGCCCGAACGCGGCCTGGACAACGGGTCGATCAGCGTCACCCTGAACCGCGCCGGCCTCTACCTGGACCACTGCGAACAACGCCTCCGCGGCCGCCCCCTCACCCCCGTCGAAGCCGGCCACCTCGACCGCCCCCACGGCACCTGGTTCCTGCACACCACCCGCACCAGCTGGACCGCCGACGACACCTTCGCCGAACACGCCGACGAACTCCTGGATCCCAACCACTACGAGCTGAGCCTCACCTACCGCACGTGACTCCCCCGGCCCGAATCGGCGCCTCTAAGGGGGCTGCCGGGCAGGGATAGGGAGATGTGCGGATGTGGGCGTGGTCCTCAGGCGCGGAGAGTCGGGGCAACGACAGGAGGACGTCATGTTGTTCTACTCGACCGCCGTGGTTCGGGCGGAGATGGAGTACAGGCAGGAGCGGATCCGGCGCGACTTCCAGCGGCCGTTCTGGTTCCAGCGGTCGCGGAAAGCGGTGCCGCCGCAGCCCTGCGCACCCGAGCTGCGTGCTCGTCCCGCGATGTGACAGCGCGGTCACCGCCTCAGACCCCCTTCCCCACCCGGCGCGGCCGGCTCTCCGGAGCCGGCCGCGCCGCCGTCGTTCTCGCCCCCGGTCGTTTCGCCCCCCGTCGTTTTGGTCCGTGCGTAGGGCCCTCGGGCGGGTCTCAGGCACCTCCTAAGACGCCCTGGGAACACCTAAGGCCCCAGGTCCGGCGGGGATAGGGAGGAGTTCCGATGTGCGGGGCTACCTCAGACGAGCAGATTTACCGGTGTCGGCAGGGAGCCGGCATCGCACAACGGAGGAACACATGTTCACCAACGCATCGGTCAAGGCAGAGGTCGACTACCGCAGGGAGCGCCTCAGCCGCGACTTCCGGCAGCACCGGAGCACCCGGGGCCGCCGGAGCATCGCCCACCTGTTCGGCCGGAAAGCCTGAAGGGAGGTCAACCATGTTCAGCACCCCTCTGAGTTCCGAGTTCGTCAAGGCGGAAACGGCGTACCGGCAGGAGCGGGCCCGGCGTAGCTTCCGGCCCGTGAGCCGGCAGCAGGCGGAGCGGGCCTCGCAGCCCGAGCCGCGGCACGCACGCCGTACCCTCCGACCCACCACGGTCGCATGACCGCCCGACTCGCCGTCCCTGATCCCGCACTGGAGATCAGGGACGGCGTTCTCATATCCGGCAAAAGGCCCGCCCGGAGCGCTGCTGACAGCAGAAGCGGCGGCCATCGGCCGGGATGCCGTCGATTTGTGTCGGCGCCAGGGGCGAAGATGGACGACGTGCCCTGGATTTCGACACCTCTCGTCGGCCGCTCGTCCGAGATGGCCGCCCTGCTCAGCGCCGTGGACGACGCCCGCACGCGTCGCGCCGGCGCCGTGCTGCTGTCCGGCGACGCCGGGGTCGGCAAGACCCGGCTGCTGGACGAGATCGCCACCGGGGCCCACGAGCGCGGTTTCGGCGTCCTGGTCGGGCACTGCACCGACTTCGGCGACGCCGGCCTGCCGTACCAGCCGTTCTCCGAGATCTTCGGGCGCCTGGCGGGCGACCGCCCGGATCTGGTCGAGAGCGTGCTGACCAACTTCCCCGCGATCGGCCGCCTGCTGCCCGCGCACCGGATGCTCAGTGCCCAACCTGCCCCGCAGGAGGGCCAGCTCGACCGGGCCGCGCTGTTCGACGCGGTGCTCGGCGCGTTCACCGCACTGTCCACCAGCGAGCCGATCCTGGTGATCATCGAGGACGCGCACTGGGCCGACGACTCGACCCGGGACCTGATCGGTTTCCTGATCACCCGGCTGACCTCCCAGCGCCTCGCCCTCGTGGTGTCGTACCGCAGCGACGACCTGCACCGCCGGCATCCGCTGCGCCGCCCGATCGCCGAGTGGGCCCGCAACCCCCGGGTACGCCGGGTCAACCTGCTCCCCCTCGACGCCGACGAGGCCCGCACGCTGCTGCACTCGCTGCTCACCGCGCCGCTCCCGGAGGCCGAGGAGCGCCGGATCCTGGAGCGCGCCGGCGGCAACGCCTTCTTCACCGAGGAGCTCGCCGCCGCGGCCTCGCTGGGCGACGGCGACGTCGTCCCGCCGGATCTCGCCGACCTCCTGCTGGTCCGTCTCGATCCGCTGTCCGACGACGCCCGCCAGGTCGCCCGGGTGATCGCGGTCGCCGGCCGCCGCGTCCCGCACACGTTGCTGACCGCGGTCGCCGATCTTCCCGACCGTGAGCTCGACGAGGCGCTCCGCGAGCTGATCGACGCGCACATCATCGACGTACCGACCAGTGATCGCTACTACTTCCGGCACGCCCTGCTCGCCGAGGCGGTGTACGACGATCTGCTCCCGGGCGAGCGGGTTCGCCTGCACGCGTCGTACGTCCAAGCCCTCAAGGACCAGACGGTCGCCGGTACGGCGGCTGAGCTCGCGGGGCATGCCAGTCGGTCGCACAACCTGCCGGTCGCGTTCGAGGCGCGGGTCCGGGCGGGCGAGGAGGCCATCTCGGTCGCTGCGCCACAGGATGCGCTGAAGCACTTCGAGCTGGCCCTGGAGCTGTTCCCGAACCGATCGGCCGACAGCCCGACCGACAAGACCTGGCTGATCGTCCAGACCGCGACGGCCGCGACACTGTCCTCGCAGCACCTGCGCGCGGTGAAGATTCTCCGCAAGGCCCTCGCCGACCTGACGCCGGAGGCGCCGCAGCTGGAGCGGGCGCGACTGCTGCTCCCGCTGGCCGATATCGCGCTGGTCATCGATCAGGACCAGGAGGCCAACGAGGCGGTGTCGCAGGCGCTCAAGCTGGTCCAGGACGAGCCCGCCAGCGTGTTCAAGGCACAGGTCGCGTCGCTGTACGCGCGGGTGTCCGACGCGCTCGGCCGGCCGATGGAGGCGGAGCGCTGGGCGCACAAGGCGCTGGAGATCGCCCGCGAGGCCGGTCAGGAGTCCGCGGCCAGCGACGCCGGAATCACGCTGGCCCAGCTGCGCCGCCGCGCCGGCGACCCGGAGACTGCCGCGAAGCAGCTCGAGGAGGCCGCCGTCCGGGCGCAGCTGCTCGGAGATCCGGCGGCCGAGGTGCGGAGCCGGTTCCTGCTCGGGTCGACGCACTACGAGCAGGGCGACCTGCTGAACGCGAAGGCGGCGCTGTCGTTCGCGGCGAAGCGCGCCGGTGAGCTCGGGCGACAGTGGGCGGCCTACGGGTTCGACGCGCGGCGGATGCTGTCGCTGACCCAGTTCATGCTCGGTGAGTGGGACGCGGCGGTCGCGACCGCACGCACCGACGCGATGACGCCCGCCGCGGCCGCTGCCGCACTGCGGGCGGTCGAGTTCTCGGTCCGGAGCGGGCGTGGCGACACCGCGGTCGCGGAAGAGTTCGAGATGTCGCGCAAATGGTGGGACCTGGACGTGATGCTGCCGATCATCGGGCTGCAGCCGGCCGTCGACGCGTACCGCGAGCTCGACAAGCCGGCCGAGGCCGAGAAGCTGATCACCGACGTCTCCACCCTGTGTGCGGACGTGTTCCAGACCGAGTGGTTCCTCGCCCGGATCCGGTTCGCCACCCTCGGTCTGCAGATGCTGTGTCACCGTGCCGTCGGTGAGCCGTCGGCCGCCGCGGAGCTGGTCAAACGTGGCGCCGAGTTGGTGTCAGTCGGGCAGACGACCGCGGAGAAGGGGCTGCCGCCGGGCCGGTTGATGGGCGTCGAAGGACTCGCCTGGCTGGCGCGGTTGGAAGCGGAGTGGGATCGGCTGCGCTGGCTGACCGGGATCGACCCGCCGACGCCCGAGGACCACGTCGCCGCCTGGACGCGGACGACCGAAGCCTTCGGGTACGGGTACGTCTTCGAGCAGGCGTGGTCGCGGGTCCGGCTGTCCGCCGCGCTCCGGGCCGCCGGCCGGGTTTCGGAGGCGAACGAGCAGAGCGCGCTGGCCGCCGACGTGGGACGTGAGCTGGGCGCGCAGCCGCTGCTGACCGAGACGGGTGGCGTCGACACCGGCGGCGCCAGCGCGCTGACGTCGCGAGAGACCGAGGTACTGCGGTTGCTCGCGGAAGGGCGGACGAACCGGCAGCTGGCGCGCGAGCTGTACATCAGCGAGAAGACGGTCAGCGTGCACGTGTCGAACATCCTGGCGAAGCTGGGTGTTCGCTCCCGCACCGAAGCAGCAGCAGTCGCCCGCCGGGACGGTCTGCTCGACTAGTACCGCGTCAAGCAACCTTCGGGCTGTCAGTCCCTCGCCGTCCCCGACAGCGACGACCTCAGCCGGCTCTGCACCCGCCATCGTGGCGCCGTGGCGCCGCCGCGCCGCCGCGCCGCCGCGCCGCCGCGCCGCCGCGCCGCCGCGCCGCCGCGCCGTGGCGCCGCCGTGCCGTCGCGCCGTGGCGCCGCCGTGCCGTCGCGCCGTGGCGCCGTGGCGCCGCCGTGCCGTGGCGCCGTCGCGCCGTGGCGCCGCCGTGCCGTGGCGCCGTCGCGCCGTGGCGCCGCCGTGCCGTGGCGCCGTGGCGCCGTGGCGCCGTGGCGCCGTGGCGCCGTTTGGGTGGTTCACCTCAGAAATGGTCCGTTCCCACGCGGCATGCCAACTGCTCACGGACAACCTCAGGGGTGAACCGCTCGAATGCCTGGTCGGGGTGCCTGGCCGGGGTGCCTGACCGGGGTGCCTGACCGGGGTGCCTGACCGGGGTGCCTGACCGGGTGCCTGGCCGGGGTGCCTGGCCGGGGTGCCTGACCGGGGTGCCTGACCGGGGGGCCTGGTTGGGGGTCGCCTGGCCCCGGTTTCCGATGGCGCTTGCCGGGTTCGAGGTGCGCAGCCGGGTCGTCAGCCGTGTCTGCGGTGGCGGCCCGGTTCGGGGTGGGCGGCGCGGGCCCGGGCTCGGGCACGTGCCAACTCATCGGCCGGCGAATCGGCCGGGGTGCTGGCCGGGGTGTGCTCCAGGTCGGTGATGTCGTCGAACACTTTGCGGGCATGGCGCATCCGCGCCACGGCCAGCAACAACACTCCGGCCGCAGCGAGTGCGATCAACACCCACAGTTGCCACGACATAGCCTCACCGCCATGTACTCGCCCCGTTCCCCCGAGTAATCACCATAACGCCGAACTCAGCACATGGCGACCACCTGTGCGCATTCCGTCAGCACACACGCTTCAAGCTGACGCTTGTTGCCGAATGCAATCACAAACGGTGATCAGGCAACGGTCGTGTGTGACCGAGCTTGACGCTCAGTTACCGTGCATTCAGTGGCGGCGCGGCGTGAGCCGGCCACCGCGGAACAGGTATTCCGCCCGCCCGTCCACCGGTTGCCGGAACGCCAGTACCTCGTACACGCCGCGCTCCGGCTCGGCCGCGATCAACCGCGACTCGTCGAGCGGCACCAGCCGGGTCCGCCGCGGCTCCGGCAACAACACCCGCGCCTCGTCACTGACAGCCTCGTCGAGAACCCAGAACTCCCCGCTCTCGAGAGTCACCGTGGCCTGCATCAGTACGCCGGTGTACCGGCCCGTCACGAGCTCGGGAGCGATCCGGACCGCATCCGTCGGCGGCTCCGGACGGCTCGGCAGCTCGACGCCCGCGGTCTCGCGCAGCAGGTGGCCGACCAACTCGTCGTACAGGGCCGGGGTGTCGCCGCCGTTGGTGAGCAACGCGACTGCGACGCCCTTCTCCGGAACGAGTCGGAAGAAGGCCGACTGGCCGACCGTCCCGCCGTCGTGGCCGTAGAGCCGCCCGCCCTCGACGTCGAAGATCATCCAGCCAAGCCCCCAGTGCTGCGCGAACCCGCCGATCGCCGGTACGTCGACCTGCGGCTCCCACAACCGGTCGATCGCAGCCCGGTCGAGCAACGTCGCGTCCAGGTACCCGCGGCCGAAGGCGATCAGGTCGCGCGCACTCATCGCCAGCAACGACCCGGCCGGCGCCATCGCGTGCACGAGGCTCCACACCGGCGCCGCCTGCAACGGTGCCCCGGGCGTCGGCGCCACATGCCCGAGCGCCGCGCGGTACAGCAGCGCCTCGTCGGGAATCGTCGCCACCTGCTCCAGCCCCAGCGGTACGACGATGCGCTCGCGGAGCAACTGGTGATACGGCTTCCCGAGCAGAACTTCCGCGATCCGCCCGAGCACGACGAACCCGGCGTTGTTGTACGAGAACCCGGCGCCCGGCGGGACCTCCTGCGCCAGCCCGGGGATCACGTCGCGGACGAACAGCTCGACCGCGTCGTCCCCGCGGGAGGTCGGGGTGAACGCGTCGCCGGAGAAACCGCTGGAGTGGGTGAGCAGTTGGCGCGGCGTGATCACCGCCGCCGCCTCCTCGTCGGCGAGCTTGAACTCGGGCAGGTAGTCCCGCACCGGACGGTCGAGGTCGACCGTCCCGTCGGCCACGAGCTGCATGATCAGCGTGGTCGTCCACAGCTTGGTGACCGAGCCGATCTGGAACACCGAGTCGACGGTCGCCTCGACGCCGGTGTTCAGGTTCAGCACGCCGGCGGCCGCCGTACTCACCTCGCCGTCGGCCAGGACTGCGACCGAGGCGGCGGGCACGCCGTGCTTGGTGATCAGATCCGCGAGGTTGCCGTCGAGCCAGCTCTGTACGTTCGTCACTCCTTGGATGTCAGGACCCGGACCAGGTTCTCGCCGAGGACCTTCCGGATCGTTGCGTCGGGCAACCCTCGGCGCTGCAGCGCATCGGTGACCAGCGGCAGGCCGGCCGGGCCTTCGAGGCCGGGGACGTACAGCTCGGCGTCCAGGCCCTGGATGACCACCGGCCGGTCGCAGGCCGGGATCTTCTCGCCGAACACTTCCGCGACGAAGTCGCTGCCGAGCCCGACGGCGTCCTCGCCGGCCACGTCGAGGATGTGCACGATGTGGTCGGCGAGGTGGTCGACGGTCGGCTTCTCGGCGGTGGTCAGGAAACCGGCGAAGAAGTTCACGCACACGACTCCGCCGGTCGCGGCGATCGCGCGCAACTGGTCGTCGGTCAGGTTCCGGTGATGCTCGCGCAGCGCGAACGCACTCGAATGCGACGCCACCACCGGCTTCGTGGCCAGCTCGAGGATGTGCTCGGTCCCGGCCCGGCCGACATGCGAGACGTCGATCAGTACGCCGAGCTCCTCGAGCAACCCGACGGCCTCGACACCGGCGTGGGTGAGCCGGCTACCGGTGGCGTCTTCGCCGGAGCCGTCGCCGAGTGCGCTGCGCCCGAAGTGCGTGAACGAGACCATCCGGACACCGAGCCGCTGCAGCGTCTGCAGGAGCTCGAGGTCGGTGTCGATCTGCGGGCAGCCTTCGAGCGCGAGGACGAGCGCGATCTTCCCGGCCGCGGTCGCCGCCTCGATGTCACCGGGCGCCGTACACAACGCGACCTCGTCGGCGTTCGCCTCGGCGATGCGGTGCGCGGCCTCGATCATCCGGAGCGTCTCGCGGAGCGCGCCCTCGGGCAGGAACTCGGAATCGATGAACACCGGCAGGACCTGGACGTCGATGCCCCCGTCCCGCAACTGCGGAATCCATCGCTCCCGGAAGTACCCCGGCCACACCTGTCGCGGGCGCCGGGCGACCAGCATCAGCAGGTCGTTGTGCGCGTCGGCGACGATCGCGTCCTGGTGCAGGTTCATTCGATCCCCCTCGAGGTCGGCGGGAACCAGAATATGCTCGGCGAGGTGAAGGTGCTTTCTGCGGAAGACGTCCGGCAGGCCGTTCCGATGCCGGCCGCGGTCGACGCGGTCCGGAACGCGTTCCGTGAGCTGGCGGCCGGAAACTTCGTGCTGCCACCGCGGCAGATTTTCGGAAACGGTGCGGTGCTGGTGATGTCGGCGTACCACTCGCCGAGCGGGACCGCGGTGGTGAAGAAGATCGGGATCGCGCTCGACCGGGTGCCGGCGATCCGCGCGACGGTGATCTGGACCGGCGACGGCGAGCAACTGGTGGCCGACGGCACCTCGATCACCACCTTGCGCACCGGCGCGGTCGTCGGTGTCGCGACCGGCCTGCTCGCACCGGCCGGCGCCACCCGGCTCACCGTGATCGGGACCGGCGCTCAGGCTCCCGACCAGGTCCGCGCGGTCCTCGCCGTACGCCCGATCGCGGAGGTGACGGTCACCGGCCGCTCGGCCGGCCGCGCCGCGGCGCTCGCCGGCGACCTCGCCGAAGAGTTCCCCGAGGTGAAGTTCACGCCCAGCACCGACATCGACGCGTCGATCGCCGATACCCACGTCCTGTGCTGCGCGACCTCGTCTTCGACGCCGCTCTTCACCGCCGATGCCCTGCCCGAAAACGTCCACGTGAACGCCATCGGAGCCTTCCGCCCGACCATGCGCGAACTCCCCCGCGAACTGCTCGGCTCCGCCACCACGGTTCTCGTCGACCAGCGCGAGGCGGCCCTCGAGGAGTCCGGCGAGATCATCGACGCGGTCGAGTCCGGCGTCCTCGCCGAATCCGATCTCGTCGAACTCGGCCCCGCCCTCGCCGACCCGCCGCTCGCCACCGGCCGCACGGTCTTCAAGTCAGTAGGCATCGGTCCCCAGGACTGGGCCATCGCCGCAGCCCTGGCCGAGCACTAGGCCGGCGCGGACCGCCACCACTCATCAAGCGCGCGCCTCCGACCTACTTCACGCGCAAGCAGCAGTCCGCTGAGGTCGTGCGCCCCGGTTGGTGAGTGCTGCAGGTCCGCCCGCGCTCAGGTCCAGCGGAGGACGCCCTTGCGGTAGGCGTAGAGCAGCCCGACCGCGACGAAGGCGAGGAAGACGAACATCTCGATCAACGTCGCGAAGCCGAGGGTCGCGAAGATCGTCGCCCACGGGAAGAGGTAGATCGCGTCGACCGCGAAGATCACGTACAGGTACGCGAACAGGTAGTACCGGATGTGGACCTGGGCCCAGCCTTCGCCGACCGGGTCCACGCCCGACTCGTACGTCTTCAGCTTGCCCTCGGTCGGATACGTGACCGTCAGCGCCTTGTTCAGCGCGAACGCGCCGATCAGCCCCACGAGGCCGAGCGCGACCACCGCGGCGACGACCCCATAGCTGTCCGACACGGGGAGCAGTCTAATTGGTGCAGAGCAGCAAGGAGTCGACTGAAACGTACGGGCCGTAGCCGGACTGGATGTCGGCGACCTGGAGGCGGAGGCGTGTCACGCCGGTGATGTCGTGGTTCAGCCAGGTCTCGGTCTCCTGCTTCATCCGGACCGACGTCATCGCCGTCGTCCCGTTGTGCAGCGACACCCGCACCGTCCCGTCCGTCAGGTTCCCGAGCCAGTTGCGCGAGTACCGGCAGCCGGTCGAGTCGACGTCGCCCCAGACGTACCCGCCCTGGTTCGCCAGCAGGTCCGCCTCGGCCCGCCGTGGCCCTTCCTTCGGCGGTACGACGGTGAACTGCGGCTGCCCCACCCCACCCGTCGCGAGCAGCCCTTTCTTGAAGATCCCGCGCCAGACGTAGTGCTTGAAGCTGATCATCGGCGAGATCCCCGCGGCGTACGGCGCCTGCGCGGCGACCGCGATCCGGTAGGTCCGGACCGACCCGGGCTGGACCGTGGTGATCGTCACGCTGCTACCCGTCGAGAATCCGTGCGCGATCTCCTGCCAGCGTTTCTGCGCCGGGATCCATTGGTGCAGCGGGATCCGGGTCCCGGCCGCGGGCGCCGGGGTCAGCGTCCCGACCACGGTGATCACGCCCCTGGTCGCGTCGGTCGTCCGGATGCTGGTGATCTTCGCGGTGCGGGCCGGGGTCGTCACGGACGCCGGCGCGGCGGCCGCCGTACTGCCAAGGCTCAGCGAACTGTTCGCGGGGGCCGCCGGAGCAGCACATCCCGCGACGACCAACGTCAGCAGACCGACCAGCAACCGCGCAGCGCGCATGGAACATCTCCCTGAGAACCCCGAGTGTCACAGCTTGATGACGACACCCTGCCGGTTCCGGCAGCGGATCGCAAACGAGCGCTCGCACAGTGTGACACTGGAAGGTTTCCCCCTTACCGGACCAGATCGGCTTCTAACACCCCGTCCCAGGCTGTGGACCACCGGGGCTTCCGCATGGTTCCGTACTAAGGGCGAACTAATATTGGGGTTATCACCCTGACGGGGGGATCGGCCTGTCGCCCACGACGCGGCCGGACGACCCAAGCTTCGACTTGGAGATGAACAGAACAGTGACCATCGAGGTCAAGCAGCTCGACCGCGTGGTGATCCGCTTCGCCGGCGACTCCGGCGACGGGATGCAACTCACGGGGGACAGGTTCACAGCGGAAACGGCATCGTTCGGCAACGACCTGTCGACGTTGCCCAACTTCCCCGCGGAGATCCGGGCACCAGCCGGGACCCTGCCCGGGGTCTCGTCCTTCCAGTTGCACTTCGCCGACCACGACATCCTCACGCCGGGTGATGCGCCCGATGTGCTGATCGCGATGAACCCGGCGGCGCTGAAGGCGAACCTCAAGGACGTGCCGCGGGGCCGGACCCTGATCGTCGACACCGCCGACTTCACCGCTCGCAACCTGAAGCGGATCGGGTACGACGAGAACCCGCTGGAGACCGGCGAGCTCGACGGCTACCACGTCGTACCGCTGAATCTCACCGGTATGACCGTGGAGTCGGTCAAGGAGTTCGGGCTGAGCCGCAAGGACGCGTCGCGGGCGAAGAACATGTACGCCCTGGGTCTGGTGTCCTGGCTGTTCCAGCGGCCGGTCGACTCGACGATCACGTTCCTGGAGACCAAGTTCGCGAGCAAGCCGGACATCCGGGACGCGAACATCGCGGCCTTCCGGGCGGGCTACAACTTCGGTGAGACCGCCGAGGAGTTCTCGGTCCGCTACGAGGTGAAGCCGGCCAGCATGCCGACCGGCACGTACCGGAACATCTCCGGCAACCTCGCGCTGGCGTACGGCCTGGTGGCGGGTGCTCAGCGGGCCGGCCTGCCGCTGGTCCTCGGCGCGTACCCGATCACGCCGGCGTCCGACGTACTGCACGAGCTGTCGAAGCTCAAGCGGTTCAACGTGACCACGATCCAGGCCGAGGACGAGATCGCCGGCGTCGGCGCGGCCCTCGGTGCGTCGTTCGGCGGGGCGCTCGGTGTCACCACGTCGTCCGGCCCGGGGATCAGCCTGAAGTCCGAGACGATCGGCCTCGGCGTGATGCTCGAGCTGCCGCTGGTCGTCTGCGACATCCAGCGCGCCGGCCCGTCCACCGGGATGCCGACCAAGACCGAGCAGGCCGACCTGCTGCAGGTGATGTTCGGCCGCAACGGTGAGGCGCCGCTGCCGGTGCTCGCCGCCCAGTCCCCGGCCGACTGCTTCGCGATCGCGATCGAGGCGGCCCGGATCGCGATCACCTACCGGACGCCGGTGATCGTGCTGTCCGACGGCTACCTGGCGAACGGGTCCGAGCCGTGGCAGATCCCGGTCGTCGACGACCTGCCGACGATCGAGCCGAACTTCACACTCGAGCCGAACGCGACCGGCGACGACGGCGCGCCGAAGTACCTCCCCTACCTGCGCGACCCGGAGACCCTCGCCCGCGCCTGGGCGATCCCCGGTACGGCGGGCCTGGACCACCGCATCGGTGGCCTGGAGAAGGAGGACAAGACCGGCAACATCTCCTACGACCCGGCCAACCACGACCTGATGATCCGCACCCGCCAGGCGAAGGTGGACGCGGTCGCGCGGTCGATCCCGCCGATCGAGGTCGACGACCCGGACGGTACGGCGAAGGTGCTGGTGCTCGGATGGGGCTCGACGTACGGCCCGATCGGCGCCGCGGTCCGCCGGGTCCGCAAGGTCGGCGGCAAGGTCGCGCAGGCCCACCTGCGGCACCTGAACCCGTTCCCGTCGAACCTCGGTGACGTGCTGAAGTCGTACGACAAGGTGCTCGTCCCCGAGATGAACCTGGGCCAGCTGGCGATGCTGCTGCGCTCGAAGTACCTGGTCGACGTCGTCTCCTACGCGCAGGTCCGCGGGATGCCGCTGGGCGCCGCGGAGCTCGCGGAGGTGATCGGCAACCTGGTCGAGGAGACCGCCGGCATCGACGACGACGCCCGTCAGCTGGGGGCGGCCGCGGCCGCCGTCAAGCACGGCGAGGCGCTGGCCGACCAGAACGGCCACCTGAAGGAGGGAGCACGATGAGCACCGTCGAGCTCGGCATGCCCGGGATTCCACATGGCCTGCCGAACGGTCTGCAGGGCGTCCCGGCCGCGACCGAGCCGCAGAACCGCAAGGAGTACGTGTCGGACCAGGAGGTCCGCTGGTGCCCCGGGTGCGGTGACTACGCGGTACTCGCAGCCTTCCAGGGGTTCCTGCCCGAGCTGGGGATCAAGCGCGAGAACGTGGCGATCGTCTCCGGTATCGGCTGCTCGTCCCGCTTCCCGTACTACCTGTCGACGTACGGCATGCACTCGATCCACGGCCGTGCGCCGGCGATCGCGACCGGCCTGGCGACCGCGCGGCCGGACCTGAGCGTCTGGGTGGTCACCGGTGACGGCGACGCCCTGTCGATCGGCGGCAACCACCTGATCCACACGCTGCGGCGGAACGTGAACCTGAAGATCCTGCTGTTCAACAACCGGATCTACGGCCTCACGAAGGGCCAGTACTCGCCGACCTCGGAGCCGGGCAAGGTGACGAAGTCGACGCCGATGGGCTCGGTCGACAACCCCTTCAACCCGGTCTCGCTGGCGCTCGGCGCGGAGGCGACCTTCGTCGCGCGGACCGTCGACTCCGACCGCAAGCACCTCACGTCGGTACTGCGGGCCGCGGCCGAGCACCGCGGTACGGCGTTCGTGGAGATCTACCAGAACTGCCCGATCTTCAACGACAACGCGTTCGAGGCGTTCAAGGACCCGGAGACCCGGGACGACGCGATCATCCCGCTCGTCCACGGCGAGCCGATCCGCTTCGGCAAGGACGGCCGACTCGGCGTCGTCCGCGACGGATTCGCGTCGCTCGCGGTGCGCGAGATCGCGGACCTGCCGGGCGGCGAGGCGGACCTCGTGGTCCACGACGCCCACACCGAGGACCCGGCATACGCGTTCGCGCTCTCCCGGCTCACCGACGGTGGCGTCCTGCACCGGGCTCCGGTCGGCGTCTTCCGGTCGGTGGAGCGCCCGGCGTACGACGACCTGGTACGCCAGCAGATCACCACGGCCCAGGAGTCCCAGGGCACCGGCGACCTGCAGACCCTGGTCACCGGCGCCGACACCTGGACGATCGGCTAGAGCAAGTCCAGCAGTGTCTGTCCGGCCGCGCGGTCGAGGTGCCGCGCGGCCAGGCCGGCGGCTTGTGCTCCGCGGACGTCGGCCTCGAGGTTGTCGCCGATCATCAGGGTCTCTTCCGGAGTGGTCCCGAGCGCCTCGCAGGTGCGGTGGTAGGTCAGCGGGTCGGGTTTGCTGACGCCGAGCGCTTCGGACGTGCACACGACGTCGATCAGGTCGGCGAGTCCGATGGTGGCGAGCTTGGCGTTCTGCTGGCGCTCGTTCCCGTTGGTCAGCACGCCGATCCGCCAACCGTTGCTACGGGCAACTTCCAGCGCTGGACGCGCGTCCGGGTATGCGACCCAGTTGTTCCGGTACTCGGTGAGGTAGCCCTCGAAGATCTCGTCCAGCTCGGCGTCCGCCTCCGGCACCGGTCGCTCCAGGACCGGCAGGAACGCGCGGAGCCTGCAGCGACGCTGCCCCTGATGGGTGAGCTCGCCCGACAGGAAACGGCCGAAACAGTCGTCCTCGATCGCGAACCACCGCGCCACCACCTCCTCCGTCGGGGTGATGCCGAGGCCGATCACCCAGCTGCGAAGCGCCAGCTCGGCGCAGCCGCTGTGGTCGAAGAGCGTGTTGTCGAGGTCGAAGATGATCGCCTTCACGCGCGCACCACCGAGTCGCGGTTGAGCTCCCGATGGTTCGCGTACCCGGACAGCGCCAGCGTCAGGTCGAGTTCGGCGAGGAAACATCGCAGTACATGCTCGACGCCTGCCTGCCCGGCGAGCGCGAGGCCGTAGAGCAGCGGACGCCCGAGCAGTACCGCCTTCGCACCGAGGGACAGTGCCTTGGCGGCGTCCGATCCGGTGCGTACGCCGGAGTCGAACAGGACCGTCAGCTGTTCACCGACCGCGTCGGAGATCGCCGGCAGCGCGTCCAGCGCGGCGATCGCGCCGTCGACCTGCCGGCCGCCGTGGTTCGACACCACGATGCCGTCGGCACCGTGTTCCGCAGCGAGCTTGGCGTCCTCCACGTGGGTGATGCCCTTGAGCACGATCGGGCCGCCCCAGTTGTCGCGCAGGAACGAGAGGTCGTCCCAGGACAGGCCGACGTTCGGAAACATCTGCGCCCAGTGCATGACCGCGGCGCCCGCGTCCTCGGCGATCGGCTTGGCCAGCTTCGCCTGGAACGCCGGGTCGCTGAAATAGTTCGCCAGCCCCTCACCCTTGAGGAACGGCAGGAAACCGCGGTCCAGGTCGGCCGGTCGCCAGCCGATCGTCCCGGTGTCCAGGGTGACGACGAGGACGGCGTACCCGGCGGCTTCGGCGCGCTGGAGGAAACTGAGGCAGACGTCCTTGTCGGTCGGGTAGTACAGCTGGAACCACTTGCTGGTGGCCTCGATCTGCTCGATCGCGTGGCTCGCCTGGGTGGAGTGCGTGTAGGTGAGGCCGAGGGCGCTCGCGGCGCGGGCGGTGGCCAGCTCGCCGTCCGGGTGCGCGAGGGTCTGGACACCGATCGGTGCGACGAGGACCGGGGCGGGCATCGCCGTCCCGAGGATCGTGCAGGACAGGTCGCGGTCGGTGCTGCCGCGCAGCATCCGCGGCACCAGGCGCCAACGGTCGAACGCCGCCTGGTTGGCACGCGCGGTCGCGCCGCCGCCGGCGCTCGGCACGATGTACCCCATCGCTTCCAGCGGAAGCTTCCCGGCCGCCTGCGACTCGAGCCGCGCCAGGTCGGTGGTGATCTCCGGTGTCGTCCCCTGCGCCATGCCCTGCAGGTAGATCTGCAACTGGTAGTCCCCGAAGTTGGCCATGCCGGATGCTCCCACGCCCGCCGAGGCGGTCGCTACCGGCCATGACATCCGTCAGCTCCCGGGCCGGACGTCCGTCAGCGCGGGAAGCGGCCGGATCGCATCCGTGCGAGCGGCCGTCGGCAGCCAGAGTGACGGGTATGACGAACACGAACGTGGCGACCGCACCCACGCAGTACGGCGTGCAGCGGAGCCTGCCCGCCCTCGGCCTGTTCTTCCTGTCCCCGCTGGTCGGTGAATTCCTGCTCGGAAACATCCCGATCACCGCGTTCTTCGCGCTGTTCACGCTGGCCCCGCTGTACGGCGGTGGCGCGGTCCTGATCCGCGAGATCGTCCGCCGGAAAGGCTGGGGCTACCCCAGCGTGCTGATCCTCGCGCTCGCGTACGGCGTGATCGAGGAGGGCATCACCACGCAGTCCTTGTTCAACCCGAACTACGCGCACCTGCGGCTGCTCGATCCCGGCCACATCTCGCCCCTCGGCATGGGCGCCCCGTGGACCCTGCTCGTCCTCAGCCTGCACACGATCTGGAGCATCACGGTCCCGATCGTGCTGATGGAGTCGCTTTCCCGCCGTCCCCGCGAACCCTGGCTCGGCAAGACCGGCTTCAGCGTGTACGGCGCACTGTTCGCCGTCGGCGTCGTCGTGACGACCGCCTTCGGCTACGCGCAGGATCCGTTCCGCGCTTCCGTCGGCCAGAACCTCGGCGTCGGGGTCGCGATCGTTGTCCTGGTGGCGCTCGCGGGGTGGGTCGGCCGGAAATCCGTGCGGAACGCCGGAAACGCCGCGCCCGGAAGCGTTCCGCCGGCGTGGGTTTCCGGGGTCGCCGCGCTGGTCTTGAGCTCGGCCTGGATGGTCGTCAACGACCAGGTCAGGAACGGCTGGCTCGAGGCCGTCTTCATGCTGGCGCTCCAACTTCTCGCGATCTTCATCGTCGTGACCTGGTCCCGGCGAACCGGCTGGACCCGGATGCACTCGCTGGCCGCCGCGGGTGGGGCGCTGCTCACCTACGCGTGGCACGCGTTTCCGGAAGCACCGGTCTTCGGTGCCTCCCGGACCGCCGATCTGACCGGGAACGCGGTGTTCGCCCTCTGCGCGGTGGCCCTGCTGATCTCTGCGACAATCAGGTGTGACAAGTTCGGTGACTCCTGACACGACCGTGAGCGCGCGGCACCTCAACCTGGCGTTGTTCGCGCTGGCGACCGGTGGTTTCGCGATCGGGACGACCGAGTTCGTCACGATGGGGCTGCTGCCGCAGATCGCGGACGGTGTGGGGATCTCGATCCCGACGGCCGGCCACGTCGTCTCGGCGTACGCGCTGGGTGTCGTGGTCGGTGCTCCGGTGATCGCGGCGCTCGGCGCGCGGACCGGACGGAAACGGTTGCTGCTCGGACTGATGGCCGTGTTCGTGGCCGGAAACGTGCTGTCGTCGATGGCCTCCAGTTACGAGTTCCTGATGGCCGCGCGGTTTCTTTCCGGCCTTCCGCACGGCGCGTTCTTCGGGATCGGCGCGGTCGTCGGAGCGTCGATGGTGCCTGCCGACCGACGGGCGCGGGCGGTGTCGATGACGATGGTCGGTCTCCCGATCGCGAACATCATCGGCGTACCCGTGACGACGCTGCTCGGTCAGCGGCTCGGCTGGCAGGTCCCGTTCCTCGCGGTCGGCGTACTCGGCCTGCTGACGCTGGTCGCGGTCTGGTTCTGGGTGCCGCCGCAGCCGGTCGGCAGCGAGGTGAACGTCCGGAGCGAGCTGAGCGCGCTGGCCCGGCCGCAGGTCTGGATGGCCCTGCTGGTCGGCATGGTCGGCTTCGGCGGAATGTTCGCGACCTACTCCTACATCACCCCGACGATGACGGAACTGGCCGGGTTCTCGGAATCCGCCGTCACGATCGTGCTCGCCGTGTACGGCGTGGGCATGACGGTCGGAACCGTTGTCGGCGGCCGGCTCGCCGACCGGGCGCTGATGGGAAGCGTGTACGGCGGACTGGTCGCGGTGGCCGTGGTCCTCGGGACGTTCGGCTGGCTGGCGCAGACCCGCGCAGGCGCACTCGTCGCGGTGTTCGCGATGGGCTGCTCCGCGAGCATCCTCGTACCGGCGCTGCAGACCCGGCTCATGGACGTCGCGCACGAGGGCCAATCGCTGGCCGCCTCGCTCAACCACTCCACGCTCAACATCGCGAACGCGCTCGGAGCCTGGCTCGGCGGCGTCGTACTGGCCGCCGGCTACGGCTACGAGTGGCCGAGCCGCCTCGGCGCCGGGCTCGCCGTGGCCGGTCTGGTCCTGGCGGCGATTTCCGGTCTGATGGAACGCCGGGGGTCGACTCAGGTGCTTGCCTGAGGGCCTGATCACCGCCGACTTGGTTAGATCGGTGTATGGCGACCTTGACGTTGGGCGCGGCCGATCTGGTACGGCGGCGTGGGCTGCGGCGGATGCGGACAGTGGCACTGTCCCTGCTGGTGCTCGCCGCGATCATCTATGTGGCGACTCTGCATCGCGGCGGCGGCTGGGCGTACCTGAACGCGGCGTCCGAAGCGGCGATGGTGGGTGCGCTGGCGGACTGGTTCGCGGTCACCGCGCTGTTCCGGCACCCGCTCGGGCTGCCGATTCCGCACACCGCGATCGTTCCGACCCGGAAAGACAGTCTGGCGGAAAGTCTCGAGCAGTTCGTCACCGAGAATTTCCTTTCCGAGGACGTGGTGGCGGAGAAGATGCGCACCGCCCAGGTCAGCCGCCGGGTCGGTGAGTGGCTTGCCGACGGCAACCATGCCGAGCGGATCGTCGCGGAGGGCGCGCGCACCGTCGGGGCGGCGTTGCCGCGGCTCGGCGACGAGGACGTGGCGGCGTTCGTGCGCGGGTCGTTGCTGCCGCGGTTCGTGAAGGAACCGTTGAGCCCGATCGCCGGACACTTCGTCCAGTCGGTGGTCGAGGACGGTGCGCATCACGCACTGTTCGACCTGCTGATGGTCGAGGCGTACGACTGGCTCGCGGACAACCGGGAGCTGCTGGCGGACGTCGTCGGACCGCGGGCGCCGCGCTGGTCGCCACAGTGGGTGGACCGGTTGGTGATCGACCGGATCCACCGCGAGGCGCTGGCCTGGCTGGGCGACGTACGGGACAACCAGTCGCACCCGGCGCGGAAAGCGGTTGACCGGTTGCTCGGGCAGCTCGCGGACGATCTGCAGCACGATCCGGAGATGATGGAACGGTTCGAGGCCTGGAAGGCGCGGATGCTCACGCATCCGGACATGGGCAACAGCCTGACCGCGGTCTGGGACGCGATGCGGACCGCGCTGATCGGCTCGATCAACGACCCGACCAGCACGCTCCGGGTCCGCGGCGTCAAGGTCCTGCACGACCTCGGCCACCGCCTCCAGGAGGACGAGGCGCTGCGCGGCAAGGTCGACGCCCGCGCCGCCGAGGCCGTCGGGTACGTCGTGCGCACGTACGGGACCGAGATCGTCTCCGTCATTTCCGACACCATCGAGCGCTGGGACGGCCGCGAAGCCGCCGCCCGGATCGAGCTGCACGTCGGACGCGACCTCCAGTTCATCCGCATCAACGGCACGGTCGTCGGTGCCCTCGTCGGTCTCGCCATCCACACGCTGAGCCAGTTGCTGTGACTCCGACGTACATCCGGAAACGGAAACGCCCTGCCGGTTCCGGGCTGTGGCCGTCCTACCTGATGACCACGGATGCCTTCGGCACCTGGTTCTACACGCCCGCACACTCGCACTTCCGTGGCGACAACGGCGAGATCTGCGAGGTCGCCCAACGATCGGGACCGAGGACTGGGACGAGCTGGCCGACGCGCAGGCCGCCGGCCTGGTCACCCAGGCCGAGCACGACGCGGCCGTCCGTGCGGCTCGCGCGTTGGAACACGCTTTCGCCGAGGGTCTGGAGCCGTTCGGCCGCGTCGGGTGGGAACGGTTGGCAGCGGCGGTAGCGCTCGGGCTACCGCCGCTCACCGACTTCGGGAACCGCCCGCTGGGTTAGATGCCGCAGTTCGGGGCGCTCCAGGTGTTGGAGGTGCGGATGTCGACGTGGGTGTGGTCGTTGTGGTCGGGGTAACCGGGGCCGAAGATGCCGCCGAAACCGTGGTTGCGGGCTTCTTTGGCCATCGTGCAGAACGAGTGCACGCCGGTCAGGTCCGCCGAGCGGCCGTAGAGGTGCTCGCTGTTGCTGGCGCCGCCGACGGAACGGTTACACGGAATGCTGCGGAAACCGCTGGAAATGTTCAGCGGCTGGTCGCCGAGAGCGTGCCGGAGAGCCTCCAGCTGCCACATGGTCTGCAGCGCGTTCGCCTTGGTCGCGGCCTCGGACAACGGACCGCCGTCGTACCCGGAACCGCCGCAGCCGTCGTCCAGCTCCGCGTACGTGAAGTGGATCGGCGTGCAGTCGTCGTCCTGCAGCGCGTAGATCTTGCTGAACGTGGCCGGCCCCGCGATCCCGTCCGCCGCCAGCCCGTACGCCGACTGGAACCGCTGCACCGCGGCCTTGGTGGCGGGCCCGAAGGCACCGTCGGTCGCGAGATGAGCGCCGTACCCGGGGTAGCCGGCGACGCGGATCTGGAGTTGCCGGACGTCCTCGCCGCTCGCGCCCTGGCTGAGCGTGCGGCCCCACGTGTAACAACCGTCCGCATGCGCCACGGTGGTGGCGACGACCTGCGAGGCGGTCAGCGTCGCGGAGAACAGCAGCAGTACGGCGAGCAGTCGCGGAATCTGCGGAAACTGCGGAACGAAGCGGGCCGGCCGAGCACTGGACATCGGACACCTCCGGGGCGGTGAAGGAATCGGTCCCGGCCCAGCATTCCGGGAAATTCCGCCGCTTGGCCAGTACTCGGGGAAAGTTTCCGGCAACCCGCTGTCCACCGGCCCGGCGGGCGGCCGCGCAGGATCAGCGGCAAGTCTCGGAAGTGATGCCGGGGCAACCATTCGGTGCGGCGAGGTGGTCCTGCTGGGTGTGAGTGTTGACGATGGGGTACTGACGGCGCGTGGGTCGGAGGTGGCGGTCGTGGTGACTGTGGACGGCTTCGACGCGTTCGTTGCCGGCCGGTCGCCCGCCCTGCTCCGGACCGCGTACCTGCTGACCCGCGACCACGCGCTGGCCGAGGACCTCGTCCAGACCGCCCTGGCCAAGGCCTGGTTCCACTGGTCCCGCATCACAGAGGACAACCCGGAGCCGTACGTACGCCGGATCCTCGTCACAACGTACTCGTCCTGGTGGCGCCGCAAGTGGAACCACGAGATCCCGACCGAGGACCTCCCGGAAACACCCGCCCCGGCCGGTGACGACCGCCTCGACCTGTGGGACGCGCTCGGCCGCCTCCCCCGCCGCCAGCGCACCGTCATCGTCCTGCGGTACTACGAGGACCTGACCGAACCCGAGACCGCCCGCCTGATGGGCAGCAGCGTCGGCACCGTGAAGAGCCAGACGGCCAAGGCCCTGGCCAAGCTGCGCCTCGACCCGTCGCTCGCCGCCGGTACTCCGGCAGACCTGGAGACCCCGCGATGAACCTCCAAGACCTGCGCGACGAACTCGAAACCCACGCCGCCGGCCAGCACGCCGTCGATGTCCTCCCGGGGGTCCGCCAGAAGATCCGCCGTACCAAGCAGCGCCGTACCGCCGGTGCTTTCGGTGCCGTCGCGGTCCTCGCCGCGATCGCCGCGGGGCTGGTGCCGACCCTGCACTCGGCAACACCGGACCCCGCCCACGACGTACCGCGGGACTACACCCGCGACGGCCTGACGGTTCCTGGCACGGTCGGCGACGACAAGTTGCTCAAGGCATGGATCGGCGACCGCGGCGAGGACAGGCCGGCGTTCGCCTGGACGCCGACCACGGACTCGATCACGGTGCACGCCAACTGCACGGCGGACGGCGCCGAGTTCGCGATCCGCTTCAAGATCAACGACTGGTACGTCGGCGACGCGAGCTGCCTCAGCGACCCGAGCTCGTGGACGATCGGGAGCAGCGTGTCCCTGCGTCCCGACTCGCCCTTCTGGCTGACCTCACCAGTGGGAAAACCGGCTCAGGTGTCCGCCGACCTGATCGATCTGGCAACTCGCAAGGTGGTCACGGCGCACGCCCGGATCGCGTTCGGCATCTACTCCACACCGGCCACCCCGACCGACGGAGCCAACGGGGCCCCGGCGCGCAGGCCGGTCGGCGGACCGAACGACTACGCCAAGGACGGCGTCGTCTACCGCCGGCAGATCGGCGGAGACACGCTGGCCGCCGCAAAAGTCGCCGATCCCGGCCGGAACGAGGTCCGGTTCAGCTTCACCTCCACGGGCCGCCCACTCGTCCTCCATGCCTTCTGCACGGCGAACGCGGGCTCCGACGGCGAGGAATCGCCGTACTCCGTCTCACTGCGCGTCGGCCCCGGCGCGCCGACCCGGGCGACCTGTGAAGCGAACTCGACAGATGCGGGCGTCGGCAACAGCCTGACGATCGCGTCACCTGTCCCCGCAGGTCAGCGGGTCGAGGTGGTCGCACAGATCACGCCGAACGGACCGCCGGATGTCCGCCTGGGCCTGGGAATCTACTTCCAGGGCGCCCAGCGGACGGTCGACGGCGTACAACTGCCGGAACAGATCGAGCGCGGCGGCTACGACTACCGCCTCGCCGACGTCCGGACGGCGACCGGTCCGTCCAAGACCCTGACCATGACGACGCCCACCGGCACGCCGTACGTCGTCGCGTACGGCAGCTCGCCGCTCGGCGACCCCGGCGAGGTCATCGGCACCCTCCGAGTCGGCAAGAACGAGAGCGCCATCGGCGCCGGCCGGGACAGCGGCGGGGCCCTAGGGACCAGCTACGAACCGCACGCCGCCGCCCCAGCCGACCACGCCACGCTCACCGTGTCGGCCGGCGAACCAACCAAGGGAGAACTGATCCTGGCGATCTACCTGCCGGTCTAGGTCTAGACCCAGCTGTGCAGGTCGGCCGCGTCCTTGGTGAACTGTTCGGGCGAGTCGTCAGCGACGAACTCCAGCAGAGCGTTGATCTCGCGCGGCTCAGCGGCCAGGCGGTCGAGGACCGGGCGCCACAGCGACTCCCGGGCCGCGAGCGGCAGCCGGTTGTTCGAGGGCCACCAGGAGAAGACGTGCACCGTGCTCAGCCACGGCATCAACGACTCGAGCTGCTGCAGGCACTGCGCGTCGTCGAGGTCGACCGGCGGCTGCCAGTACGTCGTGAGGTTCGGTGCGCCGACGTCCAGCAGCAGCGTGATCGTCGAGTCGACCTCGTCGGTGAGCGTGTCGCGGTGGAACTCCATCGCGATCTCGATGCCCGCGCCGGCCGCCATGTCGGCCAGTTCGCCGAGCCCGCGGGTCACCGCCATCCGATCGCCGACACCCGCGTCCGCCGTACCGACGTTGCCGGCCCAGACCCGGATCCGGGGTGCGCCGAGCGCCTCGGCGGTGGCGACCGCGGAGCGCATCTCCTCGCGGTCGACGTTGCCGGCCCGCAGGTACGAGCCGTACGCCGCGACCTGGAGGCCGTGCACCTCGGTCAGGTTCCGGACGCGCTTGGCGTTCACCAGGTTGCCGAGCGGGACGTGGATGTCACCACCCCACTCGATCGCCGCGAGCCCGGACTTCGCCGCTTCCTCCACCACCTGGTCGACCGGCAACTGCCGGAACGTCACCGAGACCAGACCGGTCCTCACACCCACGCGGGCCTCCTCGTCTGCACCCCTCTATCCAACCGCATCGCACCAGGGCACCTCACGCTGCCAGTCAGCCCGTGGACTTTCAGCGCTGAGGCGGCGGGATCGTCCCCCTGGTGGTCGGCACTCCGGCCTTGACCGCGGCCACCGAAGCAGCGGCCGGGCCTGCCGCCGCGCCCGCAGCGGCCGCGGCAGGCGCCTGAGACGGACCGCCCGATGTCTTCCGCGTCTGCGCCTCGGCCGCGACCGTGACCGAGTGCGCGATGTAGAACTCGGCCCGCCGTTTCAGGTCCGGGGCGAAGCCGTTCAGCCGGTCGTCGGAGGCGACGATCGCCGCGGCCAGCTTGCGCGCCGGAGAGGGCTCGGAGTCCGGCCCGGCCAGCTCCGCGTCGCGCTGCTGACGATAGGACTTGTCGAGGTAGTCGAAGAACCGGTCCGCCTCCGGCCCTTGCTGGTCGCCGAACGCCAGCGCCGCGATGTCCGCACGCGCCTGGACCGCCGCGCCCTCGATCGCCTGCTGCATCCGCTGGCGGGCGAGTACCCGGTCCTCGGGCAGCAGGCCGGCCGAGGCGGCCGTCTCCCGGCTGATCTGCCCGACCAGGCTGTCGAGCAGCTCGCGGCGGGACGCCGATGACTCCACCATGGAGCACCTCCTTCAGGTTCGCGGAAACAGTAGCGGCCGAGGAGGGCGCGCAGGGTGTCTCACGTCATGAGCAAACCGTTTGGATGCGACTGTCGCGGGCCTTACGCTGGCTGCTGTGCCAGAACAGCGAAAAGGATTCATCTACGGATTCGCCGCCTACCTGATCTGGGGCCTCTTCCCGCTGTACTGGAAACTCCTCGGCGACTCCGGCGCGGTCGAACTGCTGGCCCATCGGGTGCTCTGGTCGCTCGTCACGATCGTGGTCCTGGTCGCCGTACTGCGGAAGTTCGGGCAGGTGAAGGCGTTGCTCGCGGAGCCGCGCCGGCGCTGGCCGTTGATCGCGGCGGCGTTCCTGATCTCGGCGAACTGGGGCACCTACATCTGGGCCGTCGGCCACGGGCACGTCGTCGAGACCTCGCTCGGGTACTTCATCACACCGCTGTTCACCGTCCTGCTCGGCGTCTTCGTGCTGAAGGAGCGGCTCCGGCCGGTCCAGTGGACCGCGTTGGCGATCGCGTTCGTCGCGGTCATCGGCCTGGCGATCGAGAACGGGAAGCCGCCGTGGGTCGCGATCATCCTGACGTTCTCGTTCGGGTTCTACGGGCTGACCAAGAAGCAGGCCGGCGCCGGCGCGATCGAGGGGATGGCGATCGAGTCCGGGACCGTCGCACCGCTGGCGCTCGTGGCGATCATCGTCCTCGGGATGCAGGGCGACGCCACGGTCACGCACCACGGCACGGCGTACCTCGTGCTGGTGCTGCTGACCGGGCCGATCACCGCCGTACCGCTGCTGCTGTTCGGGGCCGCGGCGACGCGGGTGCCGCTGACGACGCTCGGGTTACTGAACTACATCGCGCCGATCATGCAGTTCGTCTGCGGCCTGGTGATCTTCCACGAGCAGATGACGCCGATGCGCTGGGCGGGCTTCAGCCTGGTCTGGGTCGCGCTGGCGCTGTTCACGTTCGACAGCATGCACAGCCGGCGCCGGGCGATCGCCCTCGAGCGCGCCGCGGTCACCGCTTCCGCGGTCTGACGCCATCAGGGATCTTGCTTGACCACCTCTATTCAGGACATTTAATATCCAGATTATGAAGATGAACGAAGGCGTCGAGTGGGCGATGCACAGCTGCGTGAACCTCAGCTGGGCCTCCGGCGAGGCGGTCACCGCCAAGCGGCTCGCAGCCTTCTACAACCTGCCCACGGCGTACCTGAACAAGCAGCTCCAGGCGCTCACCCGGGCCGGCATCCTCACCTCGGTCTCCGGACCGAAGGGCGGCTTCCAGCTGGCCCGCGACCCGCGTGACATCAGCCTGCTCGACATCGTCGTCGCGATCGACGGTCCGGACGACGCGTTCCGCTGCACGGAGATCCTCAAGCAGGGCCCAGGCGCCGACGCGCGCGCCGACTACACCAAGACCTGCGTGATCTCGCAGGCGATGCGTGGCGCCGAGCTGACCTATCGCCGCGAGCTGGCGAACAGGTCGATCGCCGACATCGCCGCGGAGGTCGTCCGCCTCAACCCGGCCGCGCCGGGCAACACCCGGAACCGATTCGCCAACCTCTGAGCCCCGCTCCTCCCACCGCCTTTCGCCAGGAAGTGATTCTGGATGCCAAATGTCCTCAATATCCGATGATCCTCGCAGGCACCCCAGTTCTTGCTCTCAGCAACTGAAGGAGAAACTGTCATGACCGTACTGATTCGCGCCGCCGACGCCGAGGTCCTGTCCGCGAGCGGCGTCACGCTGCTGGCCGACGTACCCGAGACCGGTGGGCACCTGACCAGCCACCGCTCGGTCTTCCAGGCCGGCAAGGAGGGCGCTCCCCCGCACCTGCACCACGAGGCGGCCGAGCTGTTCTTCGTCCTGAAGGGCTCGCTGCGCGTGCTCGTCGGCGAGGACCTGCACACGCTCCACCAGGGCGACTTCCTGCTGGTCCCGCCGAACACCCCGCACGCCTTCGAGGCCGCGGGCGACGGGCCTGCCGAGGTGCTGTTCGTCCTCACCCGGGCCAAGCCCCGCTTCGGCTACTACCGCCTCCTCGAAGGCGCCTACCGCGGCGAAACCCCCTGGTCCGCCGTTGCCGCCACCAGCGACCGCTACGACAACCACTACGTCGAAAGCCCGACCTGGAAGGACAGGTGATCGACTTACGGCCCTAGCGGTGCGGCTGCACGTTCTCGAGCTTGCCAGTCAGCTCATCGGCCACGGATCGGAGGGCGGACTCGGCGGGCTCGCCACGTGCCTCCGACTGGTCGAGCGAGACCTCCAGCACGATGTTCTCGATCCGGACGTAAACCGACCGGCCGAGCGTGTCCTCGCTGTCGATCACGCCGTCGTAGGGCCGGGTGAAAGACTCGTCGCCGAGTGCGAGCTCGGCGACCGTCTTGCCGCTCTCGGCCGCCGACTCCCGGCTCCTCTGCAGGTCGCGTTGCGCGGAGCTCACGTCTTCGTACTTCGTGAGCTCGACCTCCAACTCCGCGGACTCGTCGCCGCCGCCCACCTGCTTCCAGTCACAGTCGACCCAGCCGTCGGAGGCGTCGTTGTCGGCTTCCGGAGAACCGCCTGTCAGTTCCTTGACGCGATCCTCGGACAGGGTGTCCCAGTCGCAGATGTTCGGCAGGGCGGTGAAGTCGTCCATGCGGGCGACGTAGCCAATGCTGAACACGACAGCGGTGACGACCGGGATCACGAAGAGGACCGCGGCCAGGGCACCTGGGGCCCGCTTGTCCTCGGGGGTCCGCGCGGAGCGGACGCCCGAGATCGTCAGTAGCGCCACTACGACGACGATCATGCCGCCGGCCGCGAGGGCGATCTCGACGAAGTTGAGGTCGTGGGCTTCGATGCGATCTGTCTCGACGGCCCAGAAGAAGATGCCTGCGAGCAGCGCGCCGAACACGAAGCCCGCGAAGCCGATCAGCCGGAAGGTCGTGGTTGTCCGTTTGAGCAGCTCCGGCGGGAGCAGCCGGCCGCGCGCTGTTCGCGAGAGCCTCAGGCAGATCGCGAAGGTCAACAGCGCGATGCCGAAGAGAATGATCGTCGAGATCGGAAGTCGCGGAGTCACGATCAGGCCGGCTCCGGCCATCGCCTCGCCGGTCAACAGTGCTGTTCCCGAGATGGCGGCAGGCAGGCCGACCCGGCGGGCGAGTCGAGGTGCCAGCCGGGCACCGAGTGCGGCACCGCCAGAGCACACGATGACCAGTGCGGCGAGGATCCAGAGCGGCATCCCCCTGCTGAGGGAGTAGCCGAGGAGAGCCGCGAACGTCCCGAGCGCTGCGCTCAACGCGAACAGCAGTACGCCGAGCGCGCGCAGTACCCTCCCGCCGCCGGCTGAGCCGTTTGCGCTGCCCCAACCGGGGTCACCATGGACAGCACCACCCGGAGCATGTGGGCTGGATCCGCCCGGGCCGTCTCCGCCGAGAGCACCGGGCATCACCTTCGTGCCGCTGCGGAGCTTCTCGGTCTGACGGTTGTAGTCGGCGACGACGGTGGGGTTCTCGAAGGTGGGGTAGCCGCCGGCGATGGCCAGTAGTTGTTCGCGGGCGGTGCGGGCGTCGAGGCGGTGGGCGGGGTCGCGCTGCATCAGGCCGGTGATCACGGGGGCCAGCCGGCCGGCCAGGCGCATCGGGTCGGGGTCGCGGGTGAGGACGGCGCCGATCATCGCGGGCAGGTCGTCGAAGTCGTACGCGTGCCGCCCCTCGACGGCGTAGTACAGCGTCGCCCCGAGGGCCCAGAGGTCGGCGGGTGCTCCGGGTTCGGCGCCGGACAGCCGCTCGGGGGCGACGTACCCGAGGGTCCCCGTGACCAGGCCGGTCGCGGTCAACGTCCTGGTCGCGCCGGCGACCGACGCGATGCCGAAGTCGGTCAGCATCCAGCGGTCGTCGCCGCCGAGCATCACGTTCTGCGGCTTCACGTCCCGATGCAGTACGCCGTTCGCATGCGCGGCCGTCAGCGCCTCGATCAGCCGTACGCCGAGCTCGGCAGCCCGGCGTGGGTTGAGCGGACCGTTCGTGCGGACCGCCTCGTCGAGCGTCCGGCCGGGCAGCAGCCGCATCACGATCCACGGCCTGCCCGCTTCGTCCACGACGTCGTGAATCGTCACGATCGCCGGGTGGTCGAGCCCGGCGGCGGCCCGCGCCTCACGCAGGGCGCGCATCCGCAGCTTCTCCTGCTCCGCCGGGTTCAGCCCGTCCGGGATCCGCAGCTCCTTCACCGCGACCTCGCGGTGCAGGACGGTGTCGAACGCCTTCCACACCGTTCCCATCCCGCCGACACCGAGCGGTGATTCGTTGAGGACGTATCGGCCGTTGGCGAGGGTGCGGTCGGTCACCGGATCGACCCTAGCCGTGACAGGTTCCATCCGCCGCCGGATCGCAGCTACCGGTCAGCGAATGTCACGATGAGGACGATCCCGGCGAGAACGGTGTCGAGCACGCAGCAGAACTCCGACATCGACCGTACGACGACCCGGTCGACGCGATGGTGGTACGCGTCCCACCCGGCGTGCACCAGCAGCCCGCCGGCGACCAGCAGTCCCGCCGCCGTCCGGTTCACTTCGAGCGCTGCCAATGCAGCCGCGGCCAGGACGATCATGGCCGCGGACTGCAAGGGCAACCCCCACGCCGGTCGCAGAGCCCCGCGAATCACCCCGTACGCCGCGAGGACGGCGGCCGGCGCCAGCATCAGCCAACTCGCGTTGACGGTCTCGACTTGGGAGCCGATTCCCACCAGCACGAAGCTGATCGCGAACACCGGCCACGCCGCACCCCGCCTCCGCAGCGCCGCGGCCCCGAGGTACACGAAGCCTGACGCCGTCACGACCGCCGCCACGTCGGCACCACTCACCAACCCCACCGACGTGAAAGCAGCCATCACCAGCCCAGCCGCCGCCGGCCACCGCCGCAGAATCCACGGCCGCCGTACCTCTGCTGTGTTCACCCGAGCAGTAAATCCACCCGGACTTTCAGATCGCTTTCACGCTGGGGCGTAGTCGCCGTGGATTCGGCCGGTGGTGGTGGAGAGGGGGCGGGCGCTGGCGGCGGCTCGGGTGGCGATGATCTCGGCGGCGATGGAGATGGCGGTCTCCTCAGGAGTACGGGCGCCGAGGTCGAGTCCGGTGGGGGACGACATCCGGGCGAGCTCGGCCTCGGTGAGGCCGGCGGCGCGCAGCCGGGAGAGCCGATCGTGGTGGGTCCGCCGCGATCCCATCGCGCCGATGTATCCGGCATCGGTCCGCAACGCCAGCTCCAGCAGCGGTACGTCGAACTTCGGGTCATGCGTCAGCACGCACAACGCCGTACGGCGGTCCACCGTGGCGAGCGCACCGGCGAGGAACCGGTGCGGCCAGTCGACGACGACCTCGTCCGCTTCGGGGAAGCGCGCTCGGGTCGCGAACACGCCGCGCGCATCGCACACCGTCACGTGGTACCCGAGGAACTTGCCGACCCGGGCCACGGCCGCCGCGAAGTCGATCGCCCCGAACACGAACATCCGCGGCGGTGGAGTGAACGACTGTACGAACACCGCGACCTCGGTACGCCGGCATTCGCCCTGCGCGCCGTACTCGCGGATCGCCGTAGCACCGCTGTCGAGCAGGCCGGCGACGTCCTCGACCACGGCCGCGTCCAGACCCGGATCGCCCAGACTTCCGGCGACTCCGTCGGGCCCGGCCACGAGACGCCGGCCCAAGCCGCCGGCCGCACGAACCACCGTCGCCACCGCCACCGGTCGCCCCGAGTCGACCGCGGCGGTCACCGCCTCGAAGTCCGCGAACGTCATTCGGTCGACCGGCTCGACAAGCACCTCGATGATTCCGCCACAGGTCAGGCCGATCGCGAACATGTCCTCGTCCGAGACGCCGTACCGCCGGACCGCCGGGACACCCGTCCGGATGACTTCCCGAGCCACCTCGTACACGTCGGCCTCGACACACCCGCCGGACACGCTGCCGACCGCGACACCGTCGGCGGACACCGCCATCGCGGCACCGGGCCGGCGCGGGGCCGAGCGGAACGTGTCGATCACCGTCGCGATCGCGAACCGTGCGCCGTCGGCGTACCACTGCCGGACGTGTGGGAGAACGTCACGCACGCATGTTCTCCGCGCCGGCTTTGACAGCGTCGCGAATCCGCGAGTACGTGCCGCAGCGGCAGATGTTGCGCAGCTCGTCGAGGTCCGCGTCGGTGATGTCGCGACCCTCGGCGCGGGCCTGCTTCACCTTCGCGACCGCAGCCATGATCTGGCCCGGCTGACAGTACCCGCACTGCGCGACGTCGTACTCGAGCCACGCCTCCTGCATCGGGTGCAGGTCCTTGCCGACCGTCGCCGGCAGCCCTTCGATCGTGGTGATCTCGTCGGTCGCGGCGATGTCCTTCACCGGCACCGAGCACGGGTTGAACGCCTTGCCGTTGATGTGCGAGGTACAGGACTTGCAGACGTTCAGCGCGCAGCCGTACTTCGGTCCGGTGACCCCGAGCAGGTCGCGCAGAACCCACAGCAACCGCACGGAGTCCTCGGCGTCGACGCTGATCTGCCGGCCGTTGAGCTTGAAAGTGTGAGTGGGCATGGGTTCCTCAGAACGTGTGGTCGAGGCCGTCGGTCGGCGACTGCGGCGTGGACGGCTGCACCGGCAACGGCTCGAACCCGAGCTTGCCGTGGTTGATCGGGAAGTACGTCGGCAGCGTGCCGGTCGCCCGCGCGTACGCGCACGCGACCGCGGCGAAGGCCGGCGCCACCGCCAGCTCACCGGCGCCGCCCGGGCTCTCGCTCGTGTTCGGCATGATCACCACCTCGACGTCCAGCGGGGAGTTCCACTCGCGGGTGTAGAAGTAGTTGTCCCAGCTGCCTTCGAGCGGGATGCCGTTCTTGATGTGCAGGCTCGACGTGAGCGCGAGCGCGATCGCGTCCTGCAGGCCGCCGATCATCTGCGCCTCCAGGCCGCGCGGGTTGATGCAGAACCCCGGGTCGACGACGATCACCGCCTTGGTCACGCGCGGCCCGGTCACCCCTTCGCCCTCGACCGGCCGGTTCACCGTCTCGGGCCGGCAGTCGATCTCGACCAGCGTCGCGACCGCGGCCCGGTACTCCGAGTGCACGCCGACGCCCTGGGCCATCCCCTTCGGCATCGTCTTGCCCCAGTGCCCGACCTCGGCTGCCTTGTTCAGCACCGCGAGCAACCGCTGGTCCTTGAGGAAGTTGCGACGGAACCGGACCGGGTCCTGCCCCAGCTTCGCGGCGAGCTGATCGACGATCAGCTCCTCGGCGCAGACCACGTTCGGCGAGTAGATGTTGCGCATGCTGCCGGTGTTGAACTTCAGCGGCACCTCGTTGAGCAGCTGCGTCGTGACCCCGAAGTTGTACGGCGACGACTGGGTCAGCTCGAAGATCGTCTCGGCGAACGACAGGTTCCCGCCGACCGGCAGGTCCGCGGCGAAGGCCGTGATCATCTCGCCGAGGCCGTGGCCGAAGTCGGTCTGCACGCTGGTATGCCGCTGCTCGTAGGTGAGCACGTTGCCGGCCAGGTAGTTCACCCGCACCCGGGACGTACTCATCGGGTGCGTGCGGCCCTGGCGGAAGTTGTCGGTCCGGGACCAGGACAGCTTCACCGGCTTGCCCATCTTCTGCGAGATCTCGGCCGCCTCGGCCGCCACGTCGTGGAACAGGTGCCGGCCGAACGAGCCGCCGCCCTGCACGACATGGACCTTCACCGCATCGATTGGCAGCCCCAACTGTTTGGCGATGTCCTCCTGGGCCACGATCGGCACCTTCAGGCTCGCCCAGATCTCGGCGCTGCCGGGGCGCACATCCGCGATCGCGCAGTCCGGCTCGAGCGGGCTGTTGCTGGCGAACGCGAAGACGAACTCGGCATCGATCGTCTTGGACAGCAACGGCGGCACGGCCATCGGCAACTGGGCCGCGCGCAGCTTGGCCAGCACGGTCGCGTCCGACTCGGAGTCCACGGTGCCCGGGCCCCAGGTCGCGTCGACCTTCTGGATCGCGTCGATGCACTGGCCGAACGTCTCGCCGCGGATCGCCACACCGTGGGTGATGCCAACGACGTCGGTGATGCCCGGCAGCGCCCGGAGCGCGGCCAGGTTGTTGATCGAGCGCAGCGTCCCGTTGATCGTCGGCGGCCTGGCGACCATGGTCGGCTTCGCGCCCGGCACCCGCAGGTCCATCGCGAACTGCTTGCGGCCGGTGACGATGTCGTGCGCGTCGACCCGGCTGTGCGGCTTCCCGAGCACCTTGAAGTCCGACGCGGGCTTCAGCTCGGCGGCCACCTTGAGCGTCTTCGTGACCGCGGCCGCCTTCGCCAGTGAGCCGTACGTCGCCGTCAGACCGTTCGGCCCGGTCAGTACGCCGGCGGCCGCGGTCACCTTGTCGACCGCGACGTCCCACTGCAGGGCAGCCACCTCGACCAAGCGCCGGCGGGTGATCGCGGCAGCGGTCCGGACCGGCACGTACATACTGCGCATCGAGTTCGAGCCGCCGGTGAGCTGATTCATCAACAGCTCGGGCCGGGCGTCCGCGAGGCCGATCTCGACCTTCTCGATCGGCAGGTCGAGCTCCTCGGCGACGATCATCGCGAACGCGGTCGTGATGCCCTGCCCGACCTCCGCGCGTGGCACCGCGAAGTACGCCGTACCGTCGGTCCGCAGCTCGACGGTGATCAGGCCGGACGTCGGTGCGGCCGCCAGGTTCTGCAGGTCGCCGAGGTCGAAGACGTCCTCCGGCTGCGCCAGCGACGGTACGGCGGCGTCGGCCGGCCGCGGGTCGGAATCGTTGACGATCCAGCTCACCCCGACGGCGAGAGTCGGCGCGGCGATCAGGTACCCGAGGACGCGGCGGCGCCCCAGCAGGCCGCGCCGGGCGGCCACCTCCTCGCTTGGTGGGTCCAACGATCGACGGTGTTCGGCCATGAGGGACCTCCGTGCTCGAGCAATGCTGGGAACGCAGTCTGGCACCGGTGCCGACGTCACGGGATGGCCGTAATGCCTAGGTTTTCAGCGCCTTCACTGTGCACAACGCACAGCTGGACCCATCGGTCACGCGGGGAACAACCGGAACGCCCGCAGCGCGAGGCCGAGTTCCAGGCGGCCACCGTCGGAGACGTCACGGCCGGTGATCTGATGGACCCGGTTCAGCCGGTTGATCACCGTGTTCCGGTGACAGTGCGCGAGATCCGCCGTACGACGGACCGATCCGGCGGCCGTCACCCACTTGTCCAGCGTGTCGAGCAGGAGCTCGCGTTCGGACGTCGGCAGGGTGCGCAGCGGCACGAGCCAGGTCTGGACGAGTTGCTCGGCCAGCTCCGGTGCGCTGAGCAACAGTGCCTCCGGCAGGCGTTCGGTCAACGGTGCGACGTCGATCCGGCCGACCGGCAGGGTACGGCGGGCCAGCATCGCCTGCCGGTAGGCGACGTCCACGTGGGCGAGACCGGTGACAACGCCGGACAGGCCCGCCGGTGCGTGCACGAGCTCGCGGAGGACCCGCAGTACCACCTCGGCAGATTCGGTGCCCAGGGCAAGCAAGCCGACGACGGCCTGTGGCCGCACCTGCCACGCGGACGGGACCCGGAGACGGGCGAGCCGGCGCGCGAACGACGTCGTCGTACCGTCGTCGTCGACCAGGTTGTCGATCGCCACCACGAGGTACGGGCCGTCCACCGGGACGTCCAGGACGGTCGCCGCCTCCTGCACCAGCGCGCGGTCCGCCCGGCCCTGCAACAGTCCCTCCCAGAGCGTCGACCTGCGCTGCTCGTCGGCGCGGACCAGATAGCGCTCGGCCGCATGGTACGCGGCGGCGACCTGCGACGACGTACGGTCGACGACCTCCCAGACCTTGCCGGCGACATCGAGCAACACCTCGGACTCCGCCATGCCCTGGGCACGAGCCTCGTCGATCAACGCCTCCCAGACCAGGCGGCCGCCGAGCCGGAACGACTTCAGGACGTCGTCCAGCGGCATCCGCTGTTCCGCACGCCGCCGGCCGGTCGCCTGCGCCGCGTCGAAGTGGTCGTCGGTGCCGGCGATCATCTGCACGACCCGGGCAACGTTGTCATGACACGACCGCCACAGATCCTGCCGTGGCACCGAGTCCAGTTCCTCGTACGCCGGGTTCTGCGCGTAGATCGTCGCGACCAGCGCGTCCGTCAGCTCCGGCAGCCGGCTCAGCACACTCTGCGCCAACGACTCGACGGTCAGCGCGGCCTGCTCGACAGCCTTACTCATAGTCGGCACAGCATCGCACACAGTCGCAGGGACGCCCAGACCTGGTGGCTTCCACAACAGCTTCTTTCGCACTCGGGCTCATGCGCCGCGGCGGTGGCGGGAACTGGTGGCTGGTGACCCACGACTGGTTCCTGACCGCCGCCGAACGGGGCAACCCGGCAACGGGCCTCGACGACGCCGGCGCCTGGACCGAGGGCAACCTGGTCCAGCCGCTGGTGCACGGCACGACGTACTTCCAGCGGCTGTACGACGAACTGTGCGCCCTGCAGCCGGGTGATCGCGTGTTCTTCACCGACTGGCGCGGCGACCCGGACGAACAGCTGTACGACGACGGGCCGTCGATCGGTGAGGTGCTGTGCGACCTCGCACGCTCCGGTGTCGAGGTGCGCGCGCTGCTGTGGCGGTCGCACTCGGACCGGCTGAACTTCAACTCGCAGGAGAACCAGCATCTCGGTGCCGAGCTGAACGACGCCGGCGGCGAGGTCCTGCTCGACCAGCGCGTGCGCCGCCTGGCCTCACACCACCAGAAGCTGTTCGTCATCCGGCACCGCGACGACCCCTCCGCCGACGTCGCCTTCGTCGGTGGCATCGATCTGTGTCACGGGCGGCGCGACGACGAGCGGCACCTGGGCGATCCGCAGACCGCGCCGATGGATCCCCGGTACGGGTCCCGGCCGCCCTGGCACGACGTGATGCTCGAGCTCCGCGGTCCCGTCGTGGGCGACCTGTTGCGGTGTTTCGCCGAGCGCTGGGACGACCCGCATCCGCTCGACCGGAGGACGCCGTACCGGATGGCGATGCAGCGACTGGCCCGGATGCCCCGGCACCCGGGTGAGCTGCCGGAGACCACGCCCGACCCGCCGGAGGCCGGGCCGCATGCCGTCCAGGTGCTGCGGACCTACGCGCACAAGCATCCCGGATTCCCGTTCGCACCGCGGGGCGAGTACAGCATCGCCCGCGCGTACCTGAAGGCGTTCGGCCGGGCGAAGTCGCTCATCTACCTGGAGGACCAGTACCTCTGGTCGGAGCCGGTCGCCGAGGCTCTGCAGGCCGCGCTGAACCGATCACCGCAGCTGCGGATCATCGCGGTCGTCCCGCGCTACCCGGACCAGGACGGCCGGCTCAGCGGACCGCCGGCTCGGCACGCCCAGCTCGAGGCGCTGCGACGGCTGGATTCCGGCCGGGTCGCCGTCTACGACCTCGAGAACGAGAACGGCGTACCGATCTACGTCCACGCGAAGGTCTGCATCATCGACGACAGCTGGATGACGTGCGGATCGGACAACTTCAACCGCAGGTCCTGGACCAACGACAGCGAACTGACCTGCGCGATCGACTCCCCCGAGCTGGCCCGCTCGCTGCGCTCACAACTCTGGTCCGAACACCTCGGCACCACGAACGCCGACCTCGACCCGATCACCGGCTTCGACCTCTGGCGAGCAACAGCCGCAACCCTCGACGAGTGGCACGCCGACGGCCGCAACGGCCTCCGACCACGCGGTCGCATTCGCCCCCACCGGCCGCAACCTCTCACCCGGACAGAATCCCTCTGGGCAGGCTGGCTCGCCCACCACGTCTACGACCCCGACGGCCGCAATCACACCGCCCGCAGACGCAACACGTTCTGAGCTGACAGCGTCAGACGCTGCGGGTGGCGATCAGGTCGCAGAGGGCGTCGAGGGCTTCGCGGCCCGGACCCTCGGGGAGGGCGCTGAGGAGTTTGCGGGCGTCGGCGGCGCGGCGCCGTACGTCGTCCTCGGCCTGGCCGAACGCCTTGTGCGCGCGGAGGAGTTCGAGCGCCTCCGACAGGCGGGCGTCGTCGGACAGGTCCGAGTCCAGCAGCTCCAGCAGGCGGGCGTCCGTGGGATCCGTGGGATCCGCCTGGGCGCGGAAGATCAGCACCGGCAGGGTCGGCACGCCCTCGCGAAGATCCGTGCCCGGGGTCTTGCCGGACTGGTCGGACTCGGAGGCGATGTCGAGGATGTCGTCGGCGAGCTGGAAGGCCACGCCGATCTCCTCGGCGAAGGTCCGCAGCGACTCCTGGATCTCTGCCGAGGCACCGGCGAACCGGGCGCCGAAGTGCACCGACGTCGCGAACAGCGAACCGGTCTTGTCGGCCATCACCGACAGGTAGTGCTCGAGCGGGTCCTGGCCTTCGCCGACCCCGAGAGTCTCGCGGATCTGCCCCTCGACCAGCCGGCCGAAGGTGCGGGCCTGGATCCGGACCGCCTCCGGGCCGAGATCGGCGACCAGATCCGAGGCGCGGGCGAACAGCCAGTCACCGGACAGGATCGCGATCGAGTTGTCCCAGCGCGCGTTCGCCGTCGCCGAGCCCCGGCGCAGCGCCGCCTCGTCCATCACGTCGTCGTGGTGCAGGGTCGCGACGTGCGTCAGCTCGACGACCGCAGCGGCCTTCACCACCTCGGGCGCGGCCGGCTCCGGGCCGAACTCGGCCGCCAGCAGCACCAGCATCGGCCGGAACCGCTTGCCACCGACGAACATGACGTTCTGGGCGGCGGCGGTGACGAACGGCGCCTCGGACTGGGTGGAGTCCCGCAGCGCCTGCTCGACGGCCTCCAGCCCAGCACGGACCCGGGACTCGAGCGCCGCATCGGCGAACTCGAATCCCAGGCTCTCGGCCGGCAGCGGGGTCGGACTCAACGGATGAACTCACCAGCTCGGGCCGCCAGGTCCAGCACCGGTCCGGGGACCAGACCGAGGACGACGGTGGCGGCGAGACCCAGCGCCACGGCACTCGTGGTCTGCCACCCGGGCAGCGCCACGTCCGGCGAGTCCGCCGGCAGGTCGGAGAAGAACATCAGCACGATCACGCGGACGTAGAAGAACGCGGCGACCAGGCTGGACAGTACGGCGACCACGACCAGCGGCCACGCGCCACCCGACCAGGCCGCGCTGAAGACCGCCCACTTGCCGGTGAAGCCCGCGGTCAGCGGGATGCCGGCGAAGGACAGCAGGAAGAACGCGAAGATCCCCGCCAGCAGCGGCGACTTCTTGCCCAGGCCCGCCCAGCGGGACAGGTGCGTCGCCTCGCCGCCCGCGTCCCGGACCAGCGTCACGACCGCGAACGCGCCGATCGTCGGGAAGCCGTACGAGACCAGGTAGAACAGCACCGCCTGGGTCGAGGTGATCCCGTTGTGGTTGCCGCTGCTCACCTGCGACAGGCCGACGAACGCGGTCAGCAGGAAGCCCGCGTGCGCGATCGACGAGTAGGCCAGCATCCGCTTCACGTCGGACTGGGTGATCGCGACGATCGAACCGACCACCATGGTGAGGATCGCGACGATCCACATCATCGGCGCCCAGTCCCAGCGGGTGCCGCCGAGGGCGACGTAGAAGACCCGCATCAGACCGACGAACGCGGCGATCTTGGTGCAGGCCGCCATGAACCCGGTGACCGGCGTCGGCGCACCCTGGTACACGTCCGGCGTCCAGGAGTGGAACGGTACGGCGCCCACCTTGAACAGCAGGCCGACACCCAGCAGACCGGTTCCGGCCAGCAGGATGGTGTCGCCGCTCGTCTGGGTGGCCAGCGCGTCCGCGATCCCGCCCAGCGACATCGTGCCGGCGTACCCGTAGAGCAGCGCGATGCCGAACAGCAGGAACGCCGAGGAGAAGGCGCCGAGCAGGAAGTACTTCATCGCGGCTTCCTGCGAGATCAGCCGGCGACGGCGCGCCAGACCGCAGAGCAGGTACAGCGGCAGCGAGAAGACCTCGAGCGCGACGAACAGCACCAGCAGGTCGTTCGACGCCGCGAACAGCATCATGCCGCCGACCGCGAACAGCGTCAGCGGGAAGATCTCGGTGTGCTCGATGCGGGCCGCCGTACCCTCCCGCTCCGCCTCGGAGCCCGGCACCGCGGCCGCCTGGCCGGCGAACGCCGACAGGCCACCGTCGACCGAACGCTCGGCGAACAACAGCACGCTGATCAGCGTCAGCGCCAGCAGGATGATCCAGGTGAACAGCGCCGGGCCGTCGACCGAGATCGCGCCCTGGGCGGCGATGAGCTCCTTGTTGCCGTCGATCAGGATGCCGGTCAGTACGCCGGACACGACGATCGCGACCACGGCGATCGCCAGCTGCACCAGGTGCCGCAACGGCCGCGGCAGGAACGCCTCGACCAGCACGCCGACACACGCCGCACCGAAGAGCACGAGCAACGGCGCCAGCTCGTTGTACTCGATCTTCGGCGCTGTGAAGTCCGCCAGCGGCAGCAACAACGCGCTCACTTCTGTCCCTCCGTCGCGGGGATCTCCGGGGCCGGGTCGGTGACGCCCACATGCTGCATGGTCGCCTCGACCGCGGGCTTGATGATGTCGACGATCGGCTTCGGGAAGATGCCGAGGCCGATGATCAGGACTATCAGCGGTGCGATCGCGAAGACCTCACGCGCGTTCAGGTCCTTGAGCTTCTCGATCCCGTCGCGGACCGGGCCGGTCATCGTGCGTTGGTACATCAGCAGGATGTACAGCGCGGCCAGCACGATACCGACCACCGCGATCACCGCGATCGTCCGGTGCTTGCTGAACGTCCCGGCCAGCACCATGAACTCGGAGATGAACGGCGACAGACCCGGCAGCGCGAGGCTGGACAGGCCGGCGAACAGGAACGTCCCGGCGAGCACCGGCGCGACCTTCTCCACCCCGCCGTAGTCGGCGATCCGCGCGGATCCGCGCCGGGAGATCAGATAGCCGGCCACCAGGAACAGCGCCGCGGTGGAGAGACCGTGGTTGAACATGTACAGCGTCGACCCGGTCAGGCCCTGCGACGTCAGCGCGAAGATACCCATCACGATGAAGCCGAAGTGCGAGATCGAGGTGTACGCGATCAGCCGCTTGATGTCGGACTGGCCGATCGCCAGCAGAGCGCCGTACAGGACCGAGATCAGCGCCAGCACCAGGACCACGGGGGTGGCCCACTCGGACGCGTTCGGGAACAGACCCAGGCAGAACCGGATCATCCCGAAGGTACCGATCTTGTCCAGGATGCCGACCAGCAGCACCGACGTCCCCGGCGTGGCCTCACCGGCCGCGTCCGGCAGCCAGGTGTGGAACGGCACCATCGGCGCTTTCACCGCGAACGCGAACATGAACCCGAGGAACAGCCAGCGCTCGGTGTTCTGGCTCATGTCCAGCTTCATCATGTCGCTCAGCAGGTACGACGGTGCGCCCTGCTTGGCCGAGACGACGTACAGGCCGACCACCGACGCCAGCATCAGCAGACCGCCGAGCAGCGAGTAGAGCAGGAACTTCACCGCGGCGTACGACCGCTGCGGGCCGCCGAAGCCACCGATCAGGAAGTACATCGGGATCAGCGTGGCCTCGAACAGCACGTAGAACAGGAACACGTCGGTCGCGGAGAACACGCCGATCGACAGTGCCTCCAGGCCGAGGATCCAGGCGAAGAAGGACTTCTCCGACCAGCGGCCGCGCTGCGCGTCGTTCCAGGACGCGATGATCACGATCGGGGACAGCAGCGCGGTCAGCACCACCAGCACGATGCCGACACCGTCGAGACCGAGCGCGTAGTGCGCGCCGAAGGCCTTGATCCAGGTGTGCGTCACCGCGTAGTCCTCGGCACCGTTGCGGTGGTAGCCGATCGCGATGATCACGGCCAGTACCAGCGTCACGAGCGAGAACCCGAGCGCGACCTGCTTGGCCGTCAGCGCCTTCGCCTTCGGCACCAGCATCGTCGCGATGGCCCCGACGAACGGCAGGAGCAGTAACAGGGTCAGCCAACCGATGTTCACGACAACCTCACCGCGAGGAGGGCGACGACCACGAATGCGGCGCCGAAGACCATGCTGAGTGCGTACGAACGGACGAAGCCCGTCTGGAACCGGCGGAGCCGGCCGGACAGACCGCCGAACAGTGCGGCCAGCCCGTTGACCAGGCCGTCGACGCCCCGGTTGTCGAGCCAGACCAGCGTCCGGGTCAGGTACTGGCCCGGACGCATCAGGACCGCCTCGTTCAGCGCGTCGCCGTACAGGTCACGACGCGCGAACTTGGTGATCGGCGAACCGGCCGGCGCCTCCCGCGGCACCTCCCGGCGGTACATCAGCACCGCGATCGCGATCCCGACGGCGACCACCGCGAGCGTGATGATCGTCATCACCACCGCGCTCACCGGACCGTGCTCCTCCTCGTGCCCGACCACGGGCTCGAGCCAGTTGACGATCCAGTGACCGGCGAAGTACAGCGCACCGCCGCCCAGCGACAGCGCGGCCAGGATGATCAGCGGCCAGGTCATCAGCTTCGGCGACTCGTGCGGGTGCACGTCGTCGGCCCAGCGCTTCTTGCCGAAGAACGTCATGATCATCACCCGCGTCATGTAGAACGCAGTGATGCCGGCGCCGAGCAGCGCGCACAGGCCGATCACCGTGTTGTCCGCGAACGCGGCCTCGATGATCTTGTCCTTGCTGAAGAATCCGGCCCACGGCGGGATGCCGAGGATCGCCAGGTAGCCGAACGCGAACGTGACGAAGGTGATCTTCATCGGCGTCCGCAGGGCACCGTAGTGGCGCATGTTCACGTCGTCGTTGGTGCCGTGCATCACCGAGCCGGCCCCGAGGAACATGTTCGCCTTGAAGAAGCCGTGCGTGAGCAGGTGGAAGATCGCGAACACGTACCCGGCCGGGCCGAGACCGGCGGCCAGCATCATGTAGCCGATCTGGCTCATCGTCGAACCGGCCAGCGCCTTCTTGATGTCGTCCTTGGCGCAACCGATGACCGCACCGGCCAGCGCGGTGACCGTACCGACGATGACCACCGCGGTCGAGGCCGCGTCGCTCTGCTCGTAGATCGCGCCCGACCGCACCACCAGGTAGACGCCGGCGGTGACCATGGTCGCCGCGTGGATCAGGGCCGACACCGGGGTCGGGCCCTCCATCGCGTCCAGCAGCCAGGACTGCAGCGGCACCTGCGCGGACTTACCGCAGGCCGCCAGCAGCAGCATCAGGCCGAGCAGCGTGGCCCAGGTGGTGGTCAGCTTGTCGGCGCCGGCGAACACGGTGCCGAAGGCCGACGAGCCGAAGACCACCCACATGCTCATCACCGCGAGCGAGAGGCCGATGTCACCGACCCGGTTCACCACGAACGCCTTCTTCGCGGCGACCGCGGCCGAGTTCTTGTGCTGCCAGAACCCGATCAGCAGGTACGACGCCAGACCGACGCCCTCCCAGCCGACGAACACCAGCAGGTAGTCGGCTGCCAGCACCAGCAGCAGCATCGCCGCGACGAACAGGTTCAGGTAGCCGAAGAACCGCCGTCGGCGCGGGTCGTGCTCCATGTAGCCGATCGAGTAGATGTGGATCAGCGAACCCACACCGGTGATCAGCAGCACGAACAGGATCGACAGCGGGTCGACCAGCAGGCTGAACTCGACCTTGATGTGGCCGACCGAGAACCACTCGAACAGGTTGACCGTCTCGGACCGCTCCTCACCGGACAGGCCGCGCATCTGGAAGAACAGCACGACGCCGAAGGCGAAGGAGATCAGCGGCGCCAGCGTGCCCAGCAGGTGACCCCATGCGTTGGTGGCCTTGCCACCGAGCAGCAGGATCGCCGCGGACAGCGCCGGTACCGCGACCAGCAGCCACGTCAGCTCATGACTCATCGGTGCTTACCTCAGTACTTGAGCAGGTTGGCGTCGTCGACCGAGGCCGAGCGACGGGTGCGGAAGATGGCCATGATGATCGCCAGCCCGATCACGACCTCGGCCGCGGCCACCACCATCACGAAGAAGGCGGCGATCTGGCCGTCGAGGTTGCCGTGCTGGCGGGCGAAGCTGACGAACGCGAGGTTGGTCGCGTTCAGCATCAGCTCGACACACATGAAGACGACGATCGCGTTCCGGCGGACCAGCACGCCGAGCGCGCCGATACTGAACAGGATCGCCGCGAGCACGATGTACGGCTCGGTTGTCACCGCTTGTCCTCCTGTCCGAATCCGGTCGTGTCGGTGCTCTCCGCCTCGGCCGGGTACGACTCGCCGAGGTCGAGCTCGCGCACCTCTTCGACGTCCGCGCGCTCCTCCGACTCGGGGAACACGGTGCCACGTGCCTGGAGCACGCGCGAAACCGAGGTCGGCGCGATCGACCCGTCCGGCAGCAGCGCCGGCGTGTCGACGGCGTTGTGCCGGGCCAGTACGCCGGGAGTCGGCAGCGGACCCGGGTGGATCCCGTGGTCGGCGTACTTGCGGATCCGCTCCTCGGCGTGGTCGCGCTGCGTCTTCTTCTTGGTCAGCCGCTCGCGGTGGGCCAGCATCATGGCGCCCATCGCCGCGGTGATCAGCAGCGCCGAGGTGACCTCGAACGCCCAGACGTACTTACCGAACAGCAGCGCGGCGATCGCCTTCGGGTTCCCGTCCGGCTGCGCGTCGGTCAGCCCCAGCGGGTCGCCGTACACGGCGCTCCCGACGGCGGCGACCAGCAGGATGCCGAAGCCCAGGAACGCGATGCCGGCGAGGCCACGCTGGCCGCGGATCGTCTCGACCAGCGAGTCCGACGCGTCGACGCCGACCAGCATCAGCACGAACAGGAACAGCATCAGGATCGCGCCGGTGTAGACGATGATCTGCACCGCGAACAGGAACGGTGCGTCCTGGGCGGCGTACTGCACCGCCAGGCAGACCATCACGGTGGCCAGCAGCAGTGCCGAGTGCACCGCCTTGCGGACCAGCACCATGCCGATCGCGGCCAGGATCATGACCGGGGCCAGCATCCAGAACGCGACCTGCGGTCCGGTGACCAGCGGCATCATTTGGCGTCACTCCCCTCGGCCGGCGCGGCGGCACCGGTGAGACCGAGGTAGTAGTCCTTCTCGGTCGCGCCGAGCTGCATGTCGTGCGGCGGCTCCTGCATCCCCGGGAGCAGCGGCGCCAGCAGGTCCTTCTTCTCGTAGATGAGGGACGCCCGCGTGGTGTCGGCCAGCTCGTACTCGTTGGTCATCGTGAGCGCCCGGGTCGGGCAGGCCTCGATGCACAGACCGCAGAGGATGCAGCGCAGGTAGTTGATCTGGTAGACCCGCCCGTACCGCTCGCCCGGCGAGAACCGGCCGCCTTCGGTGTTGTCCGCGCCCTCGACGTAGATCGCGTCCGCGGGGCAGGCCCACGCGCACAGCTCGCAGCCGACGCACTTCTCCAGCCCGTCCGGCCAGCGGTTCAGCTGGTGCCGGCCGTGGAAGCGTGGGGCGGTGGGCTTCTTCTCGAACGGGTACTGCTCGGTGAACACCTTCCGGAACATCGTCCGGAAGGTGACCCCGAACCCGGCTACCGGGTCCCAGAGGGACTCTTTGACACTAGCCACGGCTGCCTTCCTTGCTCCGGCTGTCGGTCTCACTTCGGCTCGGGACGTTCTCGAGCGGTGGGGGCACCGGGAAGCCGCCGGCGAAGGCGTCGAAGTCCTTGCCGTCGGCGACCGCGGTGTTGTCTTCCTTGGGCTTGGCCGGGATGAACATCGTGACGATGGCGATCACCAGCACCACGGCGGCGGCGACCAGCAGCGTCGTCCGGCTGAAGTTCGTCTCTCGGCCGACCGCGCGGACGGTGGCGACCAGCAGGATCCAGGCCAGCGAGATCGGGATCAGGATCTTCCAGCCGAGCTTCATGAACTGGTCGTAACGCAGTCGCGGCAGCGTTCCGCGCAGCCAGATGTAGAAGAAGATGAAGCACATCAGCTTGCCCATGAACCACAGCACCGGCCAGAAGCCCGAGTTCGCGCCGTCCCACAGCGAGATCGGCCACGGGGCCCGCCAGCCGCCCAGGAAGAGCGTGGTGGCCAGGGCCGACACGGTCGCCATGTTGATGTACTCCGCCAGGAAGAACATCGCGTACTTGATCGAGGAGTACTCGGTCAGGAAGCCGGCCACCAGCTCGCCCTCGGCCTCGGGCAGGTCGAACGGCGCCCGGTTCGTCTCGCCGACCATCGAGATCACGTAGATCACGAACGACGGGAAGAGCAGGAACGCGTACCACCCGGGCAGCGGGATCGACGCCCCGAACCAGTGCACGGTCTGGTGCGACTGCGCCGCCACGATCTCCGAGGTGGACATCGAGCCGGCGAACAGGAACACGGTCACCAGGGCCAGCCCCATGCCGACCTCGTACGAGATCATCTGCGCGCTGGACCGCAGACCACCGAGCAGCGAGTACGTCGAGTTCGACGACCAGCCACCGAGGACGATGCCGTAGATGCCGATCGAGGCGACCGCCATCACGTACAGCACCGAGACCGGGAGATCGGTGAGCTGCAGCCGGGTGTAGACGTCCGTGCCGGGGATCCGCACGGTCGGGCCGAACGGGATCACCGCGAAGGTCAGGAAGGCCGGGATGGCGACGATCGCCGGCGCCAGGATGAAGACCAGCCGGTCGACACCCTTCGGCATCAGGTCTTCCTTCAGCATCAGCTTCACACCGTCGGCCAGCGACTGCAGCAGACCCGCGGGGCCGTGCACGTTCGGGCCGATCCGGTGCTGCATCCGCGCCACCACCCGGCGTTCCCACCAGATGTTGAACAGCGTCAGCACCACGAGGAAGACGAAGATGAAGAGGACCTTGATGAGGATCACCCACCAGGGGTCGTGACCGACCCCTGCGTCGGGTACCGCCAAAGCCGTCATGCGTTCCCTCCGGCGATCGTCACGATCGAGCCATGGTCTGCGTGCAGCGACCGGCGGACGTGCGAGTCCGCCGAGTTGGTCGGCAGCCAGACCACGTTGTCGGTCATCGGGGTGACCACCACCGGCAGCCGGATGCTTCCGGCGTCGGTGCTGACCACCAGCTCGTCCCCGTCGACGACACCGGCCCGGTGCGCGGTGGTGAGCGAGATCCGGGCGACCGGCTTGCGCGCGGTCGCGGTCAGGTGCGGCTCACCGTCGCAGGCGCGACTGTCGTCGATCAGCATCCGCCAGGTCGCGAGCCGGGTCGAGTCGAACGCCCCGAGCGCCGGAGCGGCCTGGTACGTCGGCTCCTGCGCGCGGTCGCCGTCCCAGCGGCCGAGCTCGTCGAACTCCTGCTTCGCGCCGGCCGGCGTGCTGAAGCCGAGCGACTGCCCCATCTCCTGGGCCAGCGCCGCCAGCGCGCGGACGTCCGGCATCGCGGCCGGCACCTTGAGCACCACCGGGAACGGCCGCTCGCGGCCCTCCCAGTTCACGAAGGTGCCGGACTTCTCCACCGTCGGAACGACCGGGAAGACCACATCGGCGTACCCGGTCACCTGCGAGTTGCGGACCTCGAAGCTGACCACGAACGGCGCCGCCGCGAGCGCGGCCAGCGCGGCCGCCGGGTCCGGCAGGTCGTCGATCTCGACACCGGCGACCACCAGCGCGTCCAGCGCACCGGCACCCGCCAGGATCTCGGTCAGGTCCTTGCCGTTCTCGCCCGGCAGGTTGTCCACGCCCCACGCGGCCTGCAGGTCGACCCGCGCCTGCGGGTCGCTGACCAGCCGGCCGCCGGGCAGCAGCCCCGGCAGGCAGCCTGCCTCGAGCGCGGCCCGGTCGCCCGCGCGCCGCGGGATCCAGGCCAGCTGCGCACCGGAGTCGAGCGCCAGCCGCAGCGCGGCCGAGTACCCACCCGGGACCGACGCGAGCCGCTCGCCGACGACGATCACCGAGTCCGCACCGAGCGCGGCCCGGGCAGCGGCCCCGGCCTCACCGGCGTTCCCGAGATCGCCGAGTACGGCGGCCTCGGTGCCCGGGGAAGCGTGCACGACGACGCCGTCCAGCTTCTCGACACCGCGGGACGCGTACGCCGCGATCGTGAACACCTTGGTGCCGTGGGTCTTGACGCCCTTGCGGACCCGGAGGAACACCGACGGTGCCTCCTCCTCGGGCTCGAACCCGGCGAACAGCACCGAGCCGGCCTTCTCGAGGTCCGCGAACGTCGTACCCAGGCCGGTGCCGGCCACCGCGGCGGCGAGGAAGTCCGCCTCCTCCGCGGAGTGCGGGCGAGCGCGGAAGTCGATGTCGTTGCTGCCCAGCGCGACCCGGGCGAACTTCGAGTACGCGTAGGCGTCCTCGAGCGGCAGCCGGCCACCGGTCAGCACGGCCGCGTTGCCGCGGGCGGCGTTCAGCTTCTCCGCCGCGAAGGTCAGTGCCTCCGGCCAGGACGCCGGCCGCAGCTCGCCGTCCTCGCGGATCATCGGGTGCGTCAGCCGGTCGCCGGTGTTCGCGTACTGGAACGCGAACCGGTCCTTGTCGGAGATCCACTCCTCGTTGACCTGCGGGTCGTCACCGGACAGCCGGCGCATCACCTTGCCGCGCCGGTAGTCGATCCGGATCGCCGCGCCGGACGAGTCGTGCTCGGCCACCGACGGCACCGACACCAGGTCGAACGGCCGCGAGCGGAAGCGGTACGCCGCACTCGTCAGCGCACCCACCGGGCAGATCTGGATGGTGTTGCCGGAGAAGTAGCTCTCGAAAGGCTCCTTCTCGTAGATGCCGACCTGCTGCAGCGCGCCGCGCTCGATCAGCGCGATGAACGGGTCACCGGCGATCTGCTCGGAGAAGCGGGTGCAGCGCGCGCAGAGGATGCAGCGCTCGCGGTCCAGCAGTACCTCGGCCGAGATGTTGATCGGCTTCGGGTAGGTCCGCTTCACGCCGTGGCTGGCGTGGAACCGGGACTCGCCACTGCCGTTGGTCATCGCCTGGTTCTGCAGCGGGCACTCGCCGCCCTTGTCGCAGACCGGGCAGTCCAGCGGGTGGTTGATCAGCAGGAACTCCATGTTCCCGTGCTGCGCCTTGTCGGCGACCGGCGAGCTCACCTGGGTACGGATCACCATGCCGTCGGCCACCGTCAGCGTGCAGGACGCCTGCGGCTTCGGCATCCCGCGGCCGTTGCCCGCGTCGACGACCTCGACCAGGCACTGCCGGCAGGCACCGACCGGGTCGAGCAGCGGGTGGTCGCAGAACCGCGGGATCTGGATCCCGATCTGCTCGGCCGCCCGGATCGCCAGGCTGTTCTTCGGAACCTTGACCTCGATGTCGTCGATGGTGACGGTGACCAGGTCGGTCCGCTCCACCTCGGACCCGGCCGGCGGGTTCGCTTGGATCGTCATGCGCTAGCTCCAGCAGTCGCGAAGACAGTGCTTGCCATCGGGTCGAACGGGCAGCCGCCGTTCTCGAAGTGCGCCAGGTACTCGTCCTTGAAGTGCGCGATCGAGCTGGTGATCGGCGCCGTGGCACCGTCACCGAGCGCACAGAACGACCGGCCGAGGATGTTCTCGGACAGGTCGAGCAGGACCTCCAGGTCCTCCTCCGACCCCTGGCCCTTCTCCAGCCGCTCGAGGATCTGCACCAGCCACCACGTGCCCTCCCGGCACGGGGTGCACTTGCCGCAGGATTCGTGCTTGTAGAACTCGGTCCAGCGCAGTACGGCGCGCACCACGCACACCGAGTCGTCGAAGATCTGCAACGCCTTCGTACCGAGCATCGAGCCGACCGACCCGACACCCTCGTAGTCCAGCGGTACGTCGAGGTGCTCAGCGGTCAGCAACGGGGTGGACGAGCCACCCGGCGTCCAGAACTTCAGCTGGTGTCCCTCGCGCACTCCGCCGGCCAGGTCGAGCAGCTGCCGCAGCGTGATGCCGAGCGGCGCCTCGTACTGGCCCGGGCGGGTGACGTGCCCGGACAGCGAGTACAGCGTCATGCCCTTGGACTTCTCGGTGCCCATCGAGGAGAACCAGTCCGCACCGTTCTTCAGGATCACGGGAACGGATGCGATCGACTCGACGTTGTTGATGACAGTGGGGCAGCCGTACAAGCCCGCGACCGCGGGGAACGGAGGACGCAGCCGGGGTTGACCGCGACGACCTTCCAGCGAGTCCAGCAGCGCCGTCTCCTCGCCGCAGATGTAGGCCCCGGCGCCGGCGTGCACGACGACGTCGAGGTCGTAGCCGCTGCCGAGGATGTTCTGGCCGATGTAGCCGGCGTCCTTGGCCTCCTGGACCGCCTGCTGCAGCCGGCGGATCACGTGCAGCACCTCGCCGCGGACGTAGATGAACGCGGCGGACGCGCGGATCGCGTAGGACGCGATGATGACGCCCTCGACCAGCGTGTGCGGCGAGGCCATCATCAGCGGGATGTCCTTGCAGGTGCCCGGCTCGGACTCGTCCGCGTTCACCACCAGGTACTTCGGCTTCGGGTTGTCCTGCGGGATGAAGGACCACTTCATGCCGGTCGGGAAGCCCGCGCCGCCACGGCCGCGCAGTCCCGAGTCCTTGACCGTGGCAACGACGTCGGCCGGCTGCATGGTGAGCGCCTTGCGAAGGGCGTCGTACCCGCCGGTGCGCTGGTACGAGGCCAGCTGCCAGGCGTTGATCTGGTCCCAGTTGTTCGACAGCACCGGGGTCAGCACATCGGTCATGGTCAGCCCTCCTTCCGGGAGTCGTCGGTGTGCACAGCCTGGGACTCCTTGCCCGGCTGGTCGGAGGGCCGCGGACCGGCGGCCGCCTCCGGTGAAACAGTGCTCTCGGCCGCCGCGCCCGACGTTCCGCCGGAGCCGTTCGGGGCCGACCAGTTGCGCTCGCGGGCCAGCCGGAGGCCGGCCAGCGAGGCCTTGCCACCGGTCGGGCCCTCGTCGGCGCGGCCGTCGGGGTAGCCGGCGAGCACTCGCTCGGCCTCCCGCCAGGTGCAGATCGTCGCACCGCGCGGGGACTTCACCTCGGTGCCCTCGCGCAGGTCGTCGACCAGCTGGGTGGCGCTCTCCGGCGTCATGTCGTCGAAGAACTCCCAGTTCACCATCATCACCGGCGCGTAGTCGCAGGCGGCGTTGCACTCGAGGTGCTCGAGGGTGATCTTGCCGTCCTCGGTGGTCTCGTCGTTGCCGACCTCGAGGTGCTGCTTGAGCCGCTCGAAGATCAGGTCGCCACCCATCACCGCGCACAGCGTGTTGGTGCAGACGCCGACGTGGTAGTCGCCGACCGGGCGGCGCTTGTACATCGTGTAGAAGGTGGCCACCGCCGACACCTCGGCGCCGGTCAGCCCGAGCACGTCGGCGCAGGCCTCGATGCCCTCCGGGGTGACCCGGCCCTCGACCGACTGCACCAGGTGCAGCATCGGCAGCAGCGCGGAGCGGCCGACCGGGTACCGGGCGGCCAGCTCGCGCATCTCCGCGATCGTGGTCTCGGTGATCTTCGAGTCGCCGGTGCTGTAGGGCACCGTCTTGTCGGTAGCAGTTGTGTGGTTCTCGGCCATTTAGCGGTCCACTCCACCCATCACCGGGTCAAGGCTGGCGACGGCGACGATCACGTCGGCGACCTGGCCGCCCTCGCACATGATCGGCATCGCCTGCAGGTTTGCGAAGGACGGGTCACGGAAGTGCACCCGGAACGGCTTCGTGCCGCCGTCGGAGACGACGTGCGCACCGAGTTCGCCACGCGGCGACTCGATCGCCACGTAGGCCTGCCCGGCCGGCACCCGGAAGCCCTCCGTGACCAGCTTGAAGTGATGGATCAGCGCTTCCATCGACTCGCCCATGATGTGCTTGATGTGGTCGAGCGAGTTGCCCATCCCGTCGGCGCCGACGGCCAGCTGGCTCGGCCAGCCGATCTTCTTGTCGGCCACCATCACCGGCTGGCCTTCCATCTTCTCCAGCCGGTCGGCGCACTGCTCGATGATCTTCAGCGACTCGTGCATCTCCTGCAGCCGGACGCGGAACCGGCCGTACGAGTCCGAGCTGTCCCAGGTCGGGACGTCGAAGTCGTAGGTCTCGTACCCGCAGTACGGCTGGGACTTGCGCAGGTCCAGCGCGTAGCCGGTCGAGCGCACCGTCGGGCCGGAGATCCCGAGCGCCATGCAGCCGGCCAGGTCGAGGTACCCGACGTTGCCGAGCCGGTGCTTGAAGATCGGGTTCGCGTTGCAGAGCTCGGCGTACTCCGGGAGATGCTTGTTCATCCAGGTGATGTACTCGCGGATCTTGTCCAGCGCGCCCGCGGGCAGGTCCTGGGCGACACCGCCGGGCCGGATGAACGCGTGGTTCATCCGCAGGCCGGTGATCAGCTCGAACAGGTCCAGCGTCATCTCGCGCTCGCGGAACCCGATCGTCATCACGGTCAGCGCGCCGATCTCCATCCCGCCGGTGGCGATGCAGACCAGGTGGCTGCTGATCCGGTTGAGCTCCATCAGGAGCACCCGCATCACGTTGGCCTTCTCCGGGATGTCGTCCTCGATCCCGAGCAGCCGCTCGACGGCCAGGCAGTACGCCGCCTCGTTGTAGAACGGCGACAGGTAGTCCATCCGGGTGACGAAGGTGACGCCCTGCGTCCAGGAGCGGAACTCCATGTTCTTCTCGATACCGGTGTGCAGGTACCCGATGCCGCAGCGGGCCTCGGTCACCGTCTCACCGTCGAGCTCGAGGATCAGCCGGAGCACGCCGTGTGTGGACGGGTGCTGCGGGCCCATGTTGACGACGACGCGCTCTTCGGGCTCCTCGCCGAGGCCGGACACGACCGAGTCCCAGTCCTGGCCGGTAACGGTGAAGACCTTGCCCTCGGTGGTGTCCCGAGTGGTCGCGTAAGGGTCTGTAGTGGTCATCAGTTGTACGACCTCCGCGTGTCGGGCGGTGGGATGACAGCGCCCTTGTACTCGACGTCGATACCGCCGAGCGGGTAGTCCTTGCGCTGCGGGTGACCCGGCCAGTCGTCGGGCATCTGGATCCGGGTCAGCGCCGGGTGACCGTCGAAGACGATGCCGAAGAAGTCCCAGGTCTCCCGCTCGTGCCAGTCGTTGGCCGGGTAGACCGAGACGATCGACGGGATATGCGGGTCGCCGTCGGGCGCCGACACCTCCAGCCGGATCCGGCGGTTGTGGGTGATTGACAGGAAGTGATAGACGGCGTGCAGTTCGCGGCCGGTCTCGTGCGGGTAGTGCACCCCGCTGACGCCGGAGCAGAACTCGAACCGCAGCGCCTCGTCGTCGCGCAGGTGCTGGCAGACCTCGACGAGCTTCTCGCGCTTGATGTGCAGCGTCAGCTCGCCGCGGTCGACCACGACCTTCTCGATCGCGCCGTCGCCGACCAGGCCCTCGAGGCGCTCGGTGGCGCCGTCGAACCAGCCGCCGTACGGCTTCGGTGTGCTGCCGGGCAGTGCCACCTGGCGGCGCAGGCCACCGAAACCGGAGGTGTCGCCGGTACCACGGACGCCGAACATGCCCTCGCGCTGGTCGATCACCTCCGCCTGCGGGGTCTGCGCGTCACCAGCGGCAGAGGTCGCCGGGAGGTTCTCCGGCTGGGTGTCGCTCACCGGAGCAGCCCCTTCATCTCGATCGTCGGTGCGGCGGTCAGGGCCGCGGCCTCCTGCTCGGTCTGCAGCGCCTTCTTGTGCGCGCCGAGCTTCATGTGCTGGATCTGGTCGTGGATCTTCAGGAACGCGTCCAGCAGCATCTCCGGCCGCGGCGGGCAGCCGGGCAGGTACATGTCGACGGGTACGACGTGGTCCACGCCCTGCACGATGGCGTAGTTGTTGAACATCCCGCCCGAGGACGCGCAGACGCCCATCGCCAGCACCCACTTCGGGCCGGGCATCTGGTCGTAGATCTGGCGCAGCACCGGAGCCATCTTCTGGCTCACCCGGCCGGCCACGATCATCAGGTCGGCCTGGCGCGGCGAGGCCCGGAAGACCTCCATGCCGAACCGCGCGGCGTCGTACCGCGGCGCGCCCGTGGTCATCATCTCGATGGCGCAGCAGGCCAGCCCGAAGGTTGCCGGCCACAACGACGCCTTGCGCATGTAGCCGAGCAGTCCTTCGACGGTGCTCAGCAGGACGCCTGCCGGAAGCTGTTCCTCAAGACCCATGTCAGTCCCACTCCAGTCCACCGCGGCGCCACACGTAGGCGTACGCGATGAAGACGGTGACGATGAAGATGACCATCTCGACCAGCCCGAACAGGGCCATCTGGTCGAACGCGACCGCCCACGGGTAGAGGAAGATGATCTCGATGTCGAACACGATGAACAGCATCGCGGTGATGTAGTACTTCACCGGGAAGCGGCCACCGCCGACCGGCTGCGGCGTGGGCTCGATACCGCACTCGTACGAGTCCAGCCTGGCCCGGTTGTACCGCTTCGGGCCGACCAGTGCACTCACGGCGATGCTGCCCGCTACGAAGAGCGCCGCGAGCACAGCCAGAGCGAGAATCGGTGTGTAGGGGTGCATCGCTGCGTGCTCCCTCCTTCAGCCGGTGGTCTTGTGTGTCGTGTCTTTCAGGGACAGTCCCGTTCCCAGGACTGTGTTATCAGTACCGCTGTGGCTCAGCTCACTCGCCCCGCCGGTCAGGCCGCGGGGGCGAGCTTGGTGAGGCCGTTGATGATCTTGTCCATCACGTCCCCGTCGCGCGGGTCGGTGAGGTTGGCAAGCAACTTCAGGGTGAACTTCATCAGCGTGGTGCGCGGCAGACCGTACTTGGTGCACAGCCGCATCACCTCCGGATTTCCGATCAGCTTCACGAAGATCCGGCCGAGGGTGTAGTAACCGCCGTACTCCTGCTTCAGCGCCTTCGGGTACGCCGACAGCGCGCGCTCCCGCTGGTTCGGCTGCCGGCGCAGTGCCTGGGCGGCGACCTCGGCGGCGAACGCCCCGGACTCCATCGCGTACGGGATGCCCTCGCCGTTGAACGGGTTGACCATGCCGCCGGCGTCGCCGAGCAGCATCAGGCCGCGGGTGTAGTGCGGCTGCCGGTTGAAGCCCATCGGCAGCGCCGCCCCGCGGATCGGGAGGGTCTGGAACTCGTCGCGGAACTGCCACTCCTCCGGCGTGTTCTTCAGCCAGGCCTTCAGCAGGTCGGCGTAGTCGACCTTGCCGAACGCCTCGGAGGTGTTCAGGATGCCGAGGCCGACGTTGACCGTGCCGTCACCCATTCCGAAGATCCAGCCGTAGCCGGGGAGCAGCACCTTGCCGCCGGGCTGCTTGGGGTCGTCGGCCCACAGCTCGAGCCAGGACTCCAGGTAGTCGTCGTGGGTCCGCGGGCTGGTGAAGTACGTCCGGACCGCGACCCCCATCGGACGGTCGTCGCGCTTGTGCAGGCCCATCGCGATGCTCAGCCGGGACGAGTTGCCGTCGGCCGCCATCACCAGTGGCGCCCGGAACTCGAGGTCGTCGCCGGCCCGCCGGCCGTTGTCGTCGACCGGCTTCGCGGTGACGCCGACGATGTGGCCGCGGTCGTCCAGGATCGGGCCGCTGACGTTGGTCCGCTCGCGCAGCCGCGCCCCGGCCTTCACGGCCTGCCGGGCGAGCATGTCGTCGAAGTCCATCCGGTTCCGGGTCAGGCCGTAGTTCGGGTGGCTGGCCAGATCCGGCCAGTCCAGCTGCAACTGGTGCCCGGCACCCTGGATCCGGAGCCCGTAGTTGCGGATCCAGCCGGCCTCTTCGGAGATGTCGATGCCCATGTTGATGAGCTGCTTGGTGCCGCGCGGGGTGAGCCCGTCGCCGCAGACCTTCTCCCGCGGGAACGCGGTCTTCTCCAGCAGCAGCACGTCGAGACCGGCGTTCGCCAGGTGGTACGCCGCCGCCGATCCGGCCGGTCCGGCGCCGACGACGATCACATCGGCGGTCTCCGCCTGCTGCCCGCTCGGCACGCTCTGGCTCATCTCTTTCCCGGCCTGGAAGTTGGGGGCGTGTGCGCTCGTGAAGTGATTCACGAAGCCTCTACACCCGACAGTCTAGGACTGCCTGACGTGGACACGAAACTGACCCCAACACCCTTGTTGGCAAGCGATTTACGCTTAAATTCCGTTGCGTAATTAACTGGCCAGATTTCCTATTGGCGCCGCACGCCGCGGTGGATGGCCACCAGACCACCGGTCAGGTTCCGCCACTGCACCCTGGTCCAGCCCGCGTCCTCGATCGCCCTGGCCAGCGGCTCCTGCGGCAGCCAGGCCCGGGTCGACTCCGCGAGGTACTCGTACGCCTCCGGGTTGGTCGACACCACCTTCGCCACCGCCGGCACCGCCCGCATCATGTACTCCAGGTACACCACCCGGAACGGTTTCCAGGTCGGGTGCGACTGCTCCAGTACGACGAGCCGCCCGCCGGGCCGTGTCACCCGGAGCATCTCCCGCAGCGCGACCGGCACGTCGTTCACGTTCCGCAGCGCCCAGGAGATCGTCACCACGTCGAAGGTCTCGTCGGCGAACGGCAGCCGCAGCGCGTCACCGGCGATCAGGTCCAGCTCGGGGTACCGGCGCTTGCCGACCGTGAGCATGCCGACGGAGAAGTCGCACGACACCACCTCGGCGCCGGCCTCCCGCAACTTGATGCTCGACGCCCCGGTCCCGGCGGCCAGGTCGAGGATCTTCAGCCCCTTCCGCGGCGCGATCTCGGCCAGCGTCGCGGGCCGCCAGTACAGCTTCTCCAGCCCCAGGGTGGCGACCGCGTTGGTCCGGTCGTACCCCTCCGCCACGTTGTCGAACATGGCGGCAACAGCCTGCGGGTCCTTGCTCAGATCGGCACGGGTCACTTGTCTAGTTGATCACGGGCTGGAGTGGCACCGAAATTCGCTGGACATCCGGCAGGCATACCCTTGCCTTTCGTGAGTGCATCTCCACGGTGGGGGACGGCTGCCGCAACCCGGGGCCGCAGCGCGAGCGAGGAGTGGTGCCGTGAGTTTGTCTGAGCCGATCCGCAGCCGGGCTCCCCGCCTGGTGATCAGGAGCCAGCCGGTCGAGGGGGTCTCGGCGGACCTGCTGGACCATCTGCCGGCCGCCGGCGGGCTGGCCTGGGTCCGGCGCGCCGACGGGCACGTCGGCTGGGGCGTCGCCGCCCGCCTCGACGTTGCCGGGAGCAACCGGTTCCAGCAGGCGCAGGCCTGGTGGCAGGAGCTCACCGCCGCCGCCGTGGTCCGCGACGAGGTCGGCGTACCAGGCTCCGGGCTGGTCTGCTTCGGGTCCTTCGGGTTCACCGACCAGGACCCGGGTGAGCTGGTCGTGCCCGAGGTGATCGTCGGCCGCCGCGGTGGCACCACATGGGTGACCACGATCTCGCCGGCCAGTTCGCTGGCCGCGGCGCCGCACCTGATGGTGCACGAGCCGTCCCCGGTGTACGACGTGACGTTCGCGGACGGCGCCCGGACCGGGACCGACTGGTCCGGCATCGTCGCCGACGCGGTCCGCCGGATCACCGCCGGCGAGCTCGACAAGGTGGTGCTGGCCCGCGATCTGATCGCGATCGCCGAGCAGCCGATCGATCTCCGCTGGCCGCTGCACCGGCTCGCGACGGCGTACCCGAACTGCTGGACGTTCTCCGTCGACGGTCTGATCGGCGCGACGCCCGAGCTGCTGGTCCGCCGCGAGAAGGGCCTGATCACGTCCCGCGTGCTGGCCGGCACGATCCGGCGTACCGGCGACGACGCGCACGACCTGGCGCTGGCCGCGTCGCTGGCGCGGTCCTCGAAGGACCTCGAGGAGCACGAGTTCGCGGTCCGCTCGGTCGCCGACGCGCTCGAGCCGCACTGTACGTCGATGAACGTCCCGGAGACCCCGTTCGTCCTGCACCTGCCGAACGTGATGCACCTGGCCACCGATGTCGCCGGCGTCGCGAACAACGGCGCCTCGGCCCTCGGGCTGGCCGCCGCCCTGCACCCGTCCGCGGCGGTCTGCGGTACGCCGACCCCGGTCGCCCGCGACCTGATCGGTGAGATCGAGGGTATGCAGCGCGGCCGGTTCAGCGGACCGGTCGGCTGGATGGACGCCGCGGGTGACGGCGAGTGGTGCATCGCCCTGCGCTGCGGCCAGGCCGACCCCGACGACCCGCGCCGGGTGCGGCTGTTCGCCGGCGCCGGCATCGTGGCGGGTTCGAACCCGGACGCCGAACTGGCCGAGACGAACGCCAAGCTGGTTCCGATGAGAGACGCCTTGGGAGACTGACTGTGAAGCTCACGAAGTTCGCGCACGCATGCGTTCGGCTGGAGAAGGACGGGAAGACCCTGCTGGTCGACCCGGGTGCGTTCAGTGAGGACGCCGCCCTCGAGAAGGCCGACGCGATCCTGGTCACGCACGAGCACCAGGACCACCTGGACGTCGACCGGGTCGCGGCCCTGGATGTCCCCGTCTACACGAACGCCGGTGTCGCCGCGCAACTGACCGCGCTCGGCGAGCGGGTGCACGTGGTCGAGGGCGGGCAGTCGTTCGAGGCGGCCGGTTTCGCGGTCAGTGCCTACGGCAAGGACCACGCGGTGATCCTGCCGGAGTGGGGCGTGCCGTGCGAGAACATCGGCTTCCTGATCGACGACGCCGTCTACCACCCGGGTGACTCGTTCACCCAGCCCGACCGCGCGGTGCACACCAACCTGGTGCCGATCTCCGGCCCGTGGTTCGCGCTCCCGCCGGCCGTCGACTACGCCCGGTCCGTCAAGGCCGACCAGCTCGTCGGCATCCACGACGGCCTGCTGAGCCCGATCGGTCTGAGCATGTTCCCGCGCTTCTTCAACTCCGACGAGCGCCCGTACCACGGCCTCACCCCGGGCGAGTCCCTCGAGATCAACTGAACGCCGCGCGTTGAGCTAGCCGGCCGGAGCTCGCTCGATGCGGGTCCATCCTTTCCAGCCGCGTTGCTCGAGGATCGCCAGCAGCCGCTCGGCGTTCGGCGTCGACTCGAGCATCGCGGCGTCCAACAGGGCAACCATGCGGTCGTCGAGGCCTTGGGCGCCGGTCGTTCCGGACTCGACGGCGGCGATCATCAGGCGCTCCACGATGTCGGCGACCTCGACGATCCGTGGGTCGTCCGGTGGTGCGTCGAGCGCCTCGTTGACCAGGCTGTAGAGCTTCAGCATGTCCGGGTGCCGCAGGCCTTCGTACTTCAGCGCGATCACGTGGTCGATCGCTTCCGGGGCCTGCGCCGCGACCAGGATCCAGGCGTCGCGCTCCATCTCGATGTAGCGCTCCTGGAGGCCGAGACCGCGGAGCGTGTCCAGGTAGCCCACGACGCTCTGCGGAAGGGCTAGGTGCTCCCCGGCAGCGAGTCTGGCGAGCCGCCGCCGGGTTTCCTGGATCCGCCGGACCTCGGCGCGCAGCTCCTTGTCGATCTCCCGGACACCGTCGGCGAACTCCTCGGACGTCGCGTCGAGCAACTCGTGCACGCGGGCCAGCGGTACGCCGGCCTGCGCCAGGGTGTGGATCCGGATCAGCCGTACGGCGGCAGCAGCGCCGTACACGCGGTAGCCGGAGTGATCACGGTCGGGCTCGGGCAGCAGACCGATCTTGTGGTAGTGCCGCACTGCCCGGACCGTCACTCCGGCGTACGCCGCCAACTGGCCGATGGTGAGCATGGTTCCCAGCTTGCGTCACGCGATCTTGCGACGGTAGATCACCATCGCGAGGACATAGGCGACGACGAGCAGGCCGATGCACCACGCGAGCGCGGTCCAGACGCCGTGGCCGACGGGCTGCTGCGCGAACAGATTGCGGATCGTGTCGACGATCGACGTCACCGGCTGGTTCTCGGCGAACCAGCGCACCGGACCGGGCATGGTCTGCGTCGGTACGAACGCCGAGCTGACGAACGGCAGGAACAGCAGCGGGTACCCGAACGCGCCCGCGCCCTCGACCGACGAGGCCGTTAGTCCGGGGATCACCGCGAGCCAGGTGAGTGCCAGGGTGAACAGCACCACGATGCCGGCGACCGCGAGCCAGTTCAGCAGGCCGGCCCCCGAACGGAAGCCCATCAGCAGCGCGATCCCGGTCACCACGACGAGCGCGATCAGGTTGGCGACCAGTGACGTGACGACATGGGCCCACAGCACGCTCGACCGGGCGATCGGCATCGACTGGAACCGCTCGAAGATCCCGGTCTGCAGGTCCATGAACAGCCGGAACGCCGTGTACGCGACACCGGAGGCGACCGTGATCAGCAGGATGCCGGGCAGCATGTAGTTCACGTACCGCGTGGAGCCGGTGTCGATCGCACCGCCGAAGACGTAGACGAACATCAGCATCATCGCGACGGGCGTGATGACGGTGGTGATGATGGTGTCCGGGCTGCGGGTGACGTGCCGCAGCGTCCGCACGGTGAGCGCGCCGGCGTCACCGAGGAAGTTCGTGGTCATCGTGCCTCCTGCGGGCCGGTGGTGGCGCCGGTGATCGCGAGGAAGATCTCCTCGAGGGTCGGCTGCTTCTCGACGTACTCGATCTGGGTGGGTGGGAGGAGCTGCTTGAGCTCGGCCAGCGTGCCGTCGGCGATGATCCGGCCCCGGTGCAGGATCGCGATCCGGTCGGCGAGTTGTTCGGCCTCCTCCAGGTACTGCGTGGTGAGCAGCACCGTCGTCCCCGAGCCGGCGAGTTCCTTGACCAGCTGCCACACCTCGATCCGGGCCTCGGGGTCGAGTCCGGCGGTCGGCTCGTCCAGGAAGACCACCGCGGAGTCCCCGATCAGGCTCATGGCGATGTCGAGACGCCTGCGCATGCCCCCGGAGTACGTCGACAGTTTGCGCGCGCCCGCCTCGGTCAGCGAGAAGCGGGCCAGCAGGTCGTCGGCCGCCGCGCCCGGATCGTCGAGGTGCCGCAGCTTGGCGACGAGCACGAGGTTCTCGCGACCGGTGAGGATGTCGTCGACGGCCGCGAACTGGCCGGTGAGGCTGATGGACTCCCGCACCTGGGCGGCCTGCGTCGCGACGTCGAATCCGTTGACGGCGGCCGTCCCCGCGTCGGCCCGCAACAGCGTGGCGAGGATCTTGATGGTCGTGGTCTTGCCGGCGCCGTTGGAGCCGAGCAGGGCGAAGATGCTGCCCCGCTCCACCTCGAAGTCGACACCGCGCAGCACTTCGTTCTTCGCGTACGACTTCCGCAGTCCTCGCACCTGAATGGCTGTCATGACCACAGCGTCGAGGGTTGACCCTGGGTCAAGGTCAAGCAGGCGGCGCGGTGAACTCCACGTCGACGAAGTCCGCCACCGGGCGGTAGCCCGCCTGGTGGTAGATCTTGTTGGAGGTCGGGTTGGACAGTTCGGTGTACAGGCAGGCCTGGTTGCCGCCGGCAAGGATCAGCGCGCTGACGTGACTGGTGAGCGCACCGGCGTACCCGTGCCGGCGGTGCTCCGGCGGCGTGTAGACCGGGCCGACGCGGCAGACGCCGTACAGCGCCGCGTGATAGCCGACCATGCTCACCGCTTCTCCGCCGGCCTCCCAGATCCACAGCGTCGCCTGCTCGAGCTGGCGCTCGGCCCACTCACGGTGGCCGGTGGACAGCTCGTCGGCGAAGCCGTCCTTGCCCCATGCGGCGACCAGGTCGACCTCGTCGGCCCGCATCGGCCGTGGGCCGCCGGCGTCGGCCGTGAGTGGCGTGAGCTCGATCAGCTTGTGCAGCCGGGTACCGCGCGACTCGGTCGCCTGGCCGCCACGGAGCTCGCACCACCGCCGGGCGAAGCGCAGCGCGGCCGGGCGGTCCCCCGCGACGGCGGGCAGCTCCCCGAGTACGTCGGCGTACGCGTCCGCGATCGGCTCCGCGAGGTCCGGCGGCAGCGCACCGAGGTACACCCCGCGTCCCGGCGTACGCATCGCGACACCGGCCACGTCCGGATCGTGCACGGAGACGAAGTACGACGGCTCGGACTCCGGCCGCGCGATGCCGCTCGCGCGCTCGTGGACGTTGGTCATGATGATCGTGTGCAGCACCGGATCCTTGTGCAGGAAAGGGAACACGGTTTCTTCGAATTTCCGCGGATCACTGGTCACCCGGACGTCCATGCCCGGAGAGTACGCCCGCACGGGGCGGACAGTCGTCCGGATTTACGCAGTGACCATGTCCACCACGCGGTTGTTGCTGCTCGGCGTCGTGCGGATCTTCCAGCCCGCCTACGGGTACCAGCTGCGGCGGGAGCTGCTCCCAGATGACGTCTTATGTTCATCGGTGCGTCGCATGGCCCGGTTACGGTGCGGCCATGCGATCGCCGATGGTTCGCGGGATCGTCGGGTCTGTCGTAGTCGCTCTGGCGAGCCCGGTGACGTCGGTGGTGCCGCCGTCCTCCTGGGTCGCCACGCTGCCGGTCACCGGCGACCTGCGGCACTCGTTGCCCGGCCGGATGGCCGGACTGACGTTCATGGTCGCCGGGCTCGGGCTGATGGCCTGGGCCTGGCTGACAGTCGGACGCCGGGTCATGGCCGGCGAACGGTTCCCGCTGGTCCGCATGACGGCGTACTGGAGTGCACCGCTCCTGCTGGCTCCCCCACTGTTCAGCCGGGACGCCTGGAGCTACGCGGCACAGGGCGCACTGGTGGCCGAGGGCTACAACCCGTACGACGTCGGTCCCGGCGTCCTGTCCGGTCACATCATCGAGGCCGTCGACCCGATGTGGATGCAGACCCCCGCGCCGTACGGGCCGCTTCCCCTCGCGTACGGCGGTCTGGTCGCCCACCTCACCATGAACCCGTACCTGCTGATGCTGGCGCACCGCCTGCTCGCCGTAGTCGGCATAGGCCTCATCGCCTGGGCCGTGCCCCGCCTGGCGACCGCATGTCGCGTCGACCGGAGCTTCGCCACCTGGCTGGTCGTACTGAACCCGATGCTGATCACTCACGGCATCGGTGCGGCCCACAACGACGTACTGATGCTCGGACTGGCCTGCAGCGCGTTCGCACTGGCCCTCACCGGTCGATGGGGTACGGCGGCAGTCGTGGCCGGCGCTGCGGCCGCCGTTAAGCTGCCTGGCGGTCTCGTAGCGATCGCCATCGCCGCAGTGATGAGTCCGCTGGCCGGTCGGCTGCACCGGTTCGCCAGCCTGGCCATCGCCGGCGCCGTGTCGGTGCTGACGCTCGTCACCGTCGGCGCGCTGACCGGTGTGGGCTCCGGCTGGCTCGGTGCACTCGACGTACCCGGTCTGGTCCGTTCACCGTTCTCCATCGCCAATCTGGTCGGTATGGCGGCTTCCGGCGTGCTGGGCTGGCTCGGCGAGGACACCGCGGCCACCCAGGCACTGCAGATCGTCAGACTGGTCGGCATGCTCGCCGCGCTGGGGCTGATCGCCTGGCTGAGTCTCCGGTCGTCGATCCATTACGCTGCGCGGGCTGTCGGCGTCGCACTGCTCGCTGTGGTCGTGCTGGGTCCGAGCGCCCACGACTGGTACTTCCTGTGGTGCCTGCCGTTCCTGGCCGTCGCCCGGCCGGGGCGCAAGCTGACCATGATCATCACCGCGGTCAGCCTGATCTTCACGATCGCCGCACCACTCAACTCCTCGCTGCGCGGTGCGACGATTCCGATCCTCACGACGACCGCACTGGTCGTCGCGGTCGCGTTGCCGCTGCTCAACCACCTCCGCACGCTGCACCCGATCCGCAAGACCGAGCAGGCCGAGAAGGTCCCGGTTACAGCTGCTTGAGTGCAGCGACCATCGCCGCGCCCAGTGGGCGGTGACCGTCGCGGGAGATCCGCACCTCGATCACGTCCAGCCCGGCGACTGTCGGCACGAGCGCGGCTCGCAGTTCGTCCACGGTCTCCACCCGCGTGTACGGCGTACCGCTGGCGGCGCACAGTGCGGCGAGGTCCACGTCGTGCGGCGTACCGAAGACGCGCTCGAAGTGGGTCGCGTGGTTCGGATCGCCCTGCTCGAGCGTGGAGAAGATGCCGCCGCCGTTGTCGTTGACGACGACGATCCGCAGGTCGGGCCGCGCCTCGTCCGGGCCGATCACGAGCCCGTTGCTGTCGTGCAGGAAGGCGAGGTCACCGATCAGCGCGTACGTCGGTCCCGCGTTCGCCAGCGCCGCGCCGACGGCCGTGGAGATGGTGCCGTCGATGCCGGCCAGGCCGCGGTTGGCGATGGTGCGGATCGGCACGACAGGCGCGAGGTCGAGGTCGCGGACCGGGTTCGAGGACGCGACGACCAGCATGCCGTCGGCGCCGACCGCGGCACCGACGAGCGCCGCGACGCGCGGGCCGCTCAGGCCGTCCGCCAGCACCTTGTCGAGCTCGGGACGGGCGAGCTGGTCGGCGTGCTGCCAGCGCGCGAGCCAGTCGGTCGGGTCGGGCGCGGTGACCTCGAGCCCGGTCACCACGGAGGCCGCGCGCCGCGCCGGGTCCGGCCACAGACCGGTCGGCGACACGACGACCACCTCGACGTCCGGCCGGGCGAGCAGCTTCGAGATCGGCCGGGACAGCGTCGGGTGCCCGAACACCAGCACCCGCTCGATCTCGGCGCCCAACGAGCTTGCCTGAAGCAACAAACGGTACGCCGAGATCACCGACGGACCGGTGCGCGCACGGCTGGACGGCTCGGCGAACAACGGCCATTGCCCTGCTTCGGCAACCAGCCGGGCGGACTGTGAGGCACCATCGCCTGCGACCACGACTGTCTTCGGTCCTGGCGACACAGCGGACGGCTGGCCGGCCGCGGCACGGATAGCAGTCCAGGGTCCGGCGCTGCGACCGTGGAGCGACTCCGGCCAGTCAGGTCCGTCAGTAGGGACAAGCGGCTCGCTGAGCGGGCAGTTGAGCTGCACCGGTCCTGGGTCCGCAGAGCGAGCACCTGTCGCGTTGGCCACGGCCCGCGCGACCTGTGAACGCCAGTAGGCGACCTGCCCGATCTCACGGACCGGAGTGCCCATCTCGTGGAACAACCGGACCGCAGAGCCGAACACCTTGAGTTGGTCGGTCGTCTGGTTCGCACCGCTGCCTCTGAGCGCCGGTGGCCGGTCAGCGCTCAGCACGATCAGCGGCAGGCCGCTGTGCGAGGCCTCGAGAACGGCGGGGTGCAGGTTGGCCACCGCGGTGCCGGAGGTTGTCACGACCGGGACTGGCAGACCGCTGCCCCGCATCAGTCCGATGGCGAGGAATCCCGCCGTACGCTCGTCGATGCGGACGTGCAGGCGGAGTCGTCCGTCGCGGTCGGCGGCCGCGAACGCGAGGGCCAGGGGTGCGCTGCGCGAGCCTGGCGACACCACAGCCTCGCGTACGCCGGACCGGATCAGTTCGTCGACGACCACCGTCGCGAACGCCGTGGACGGGTTCATCCGGCACTCCTTACTCGGGACAAGCGCTCTTCCCACACCTTGGTCCGGTCCGCGTCCGCCCGCGCCGCCTGCAGTAGCTGGGGATCCGGTGCGAGCCGTTTGACCGGCAAGAACCCGTCGACGGGCAGCAGCGGTTCAGCGACTACCTCTTGGGTGAACATCGAGACGGTCGCGAGTCCGCAGGCATACGGGAGTTCTGGGAGCGCTGCGGCGAGTGCAACGCCCGCCGCGATCCCCACCGAGGTCTCCAACGCTGACGACACCACCACGGGCAGACCGATCTGCTCAGCGATCTCCAGACACGCACGGACGCCACCAATAGGCTGCACCTTGAGTACGGCGATGTCCGCTGCGTCGAGCTTCTTGACCAGATACGGGTCCTCAGCTCGCCGGATGGACTCGTCCGCCGCAATAGGTACGTCGACGCGTCGCCTGACCTCCGCCAGCTCTTCCACTGTGGCTGTGGGCTGCTCGACGTACTCCAGCTCGAAGCGCTGCAGCTGCTTGATGCTCTGGACTGCCTGGTCGACGGACCATGCGCCATTCGCGTCGATGCGCACTCGTCCACCGCCGATCGCGTCACGTACTGCTTCGACGCGTTCCAGGTCGTCGGCCAGCGTTTGACCTGGCTCGGCCACCTTTACCTTCGCCGTACCGCAGCCTGATGCTCTCACGATCGCCGCGGCCTTCGCGGGGCCGATGGCCGGCACAGTGCAGTTGACGGGCACCCGGTCGCGCACCGGCGCCGGCCAGCCTGTCTCGGCTGCCTCGTGCGCCGCCCGCAACCAGGACACACAGGTCGCGTCGTCGTAGTCCAGGAACGGACTCCACTCGGCCCACCCCGCCGGGCCTTCGAACAGCATGCCTTCGCGGACAGTGATGCCGCGGAACTTGTTCTTCAGGCCGATCGAGTACGTGATCACCGCACACCGTCCAGCAACGCCTGGCGGTCGACCTTGCCCGAGGCAAGCATCGGCAACGCCTGCAGCTCGACGACGTCGCGCGGCGCCCAGGTCCGCGGCAAGGTCTGACTCACCCAGTCGCGCAGTTCGTCCCGGGCAGGTACGCCGACGACGAACGCGACGACCCGTGTCCCCCACTCGGCATCCGGAACCCCGAGCACGACGGCATCCCGAACACCCGGATGCTCCAGCAACCGCGCCTGGACGGTCGTCAGCGTGACGTTCACCCCGCCCGAGATCACCACGTCGTCCACCCGGCCGACGACCCGCAGGCGACCGTCCACGAACTCACCCCGGTCCTGCGTCCGGAACCACCCGTCCCGCAGGACTTCCGCGGTCAGCTCCGGGCGCAGCCGGTATCCCGAGAACAGCGTGCTGCCCTTGATCAGGATCCGCCCGTCGTCCAGGTCGATCGACGTGCCGTCGAGCGGCGTCCCGGCGTACACGCACCCGCTCCCGGTCTCCGTCATCCCGTACGCCGGAATCGCGGTCACGCCGGCGTCCGCGGTCTTCGACCTCAACTGCTGTGGCATCGAGGCGCCACCGATGATGATCGCGTCGAACGAGCGCAGCGCGTCCAGGTCCGTGTCGAGGTAGCGCGCCAGTTGGGTCGGCACCATCGCCGTGTACCGGCGGGCCCCCGTCAGCTGGGCGGCGCTCTCGGTGAAGCTCCGGCCGAGAATCACCGGCGTCGTACCGGCAACCAGGGACCGCGTGAGGATCTGCAGGCCGCCGACGAAGTACGGCTTCATCGGGAGCAGCCACTGACCCGGGCCGCCCAGGCGGTCGTGCGTCGCGACCGCGGACGCGATGAGCGCATCGCGTGACAGCAGTACGCCCTTGGGCTCCCCGGAGGACCCGGACGTGGTCAGCACCACCGCGGTGCCGTCCTCGAGCGGCTCGTCCGGCGCCGCCGCCTGCTTCACGCGGACGGCCGCCGCCGCGTCGTCGGGCACCGGCGCGAACGGCGTACCGGTCCCGTCGAGTACGCCGCTCAACGCGGACAGCACCGCATCCGCCGTACCGGGAACCAGCCGCAAGGTAGCCATGTCATTCCGAGCGTACGGCCCGGGCGCCGCGATCCGGACGCACACCCAGCCGTCCGAGACCCACGCCACACGGCAGGAGTCCAGCCCGGCCCGCTGGTGCCGGTCGCCCGTGTGGCTGACAGAATCGATGCTCATGGCTACCCCTGCCCAGTGGCTCGAAGGCGCCCGCCCTCGCACGCTGCCCGCCGCGATCTCCCCCGTCCTGGTCGGAACCGGCGCGGCCGCGTACCTGGACGGCTTCGTCTGGTGGAAGGCACTGCTCGCGCTCGGCGTCGCACTGGCGCTGCAGATCGGCGTGAACTACGCCAACGACTACAGCGACGGCATCCGCGGTACCGACGAGAACCGCGTCGGCCCGCTCCGCCTGGTCGGCTCCAAGGTCGCCACACCCCGGGCAGTCAAGACCGCCGCGTTCACCTGCTTCGGCATCGGCGCCGTACTCGGCATCGTGCTCTGCGCCACCACGACCTGGTGGCTCCTCGTCGCCGGCGCCGCGTCCCTCCTCGGCGCGTGGTTCTACACCGGCGGCAAGCGCCCGTACGGCTATCGCGCGCTCGGCGAGGTCAGCGTCTTCCTGTTCTTCGGCCTGGTCGCCGTGCTCGGTACGACGTACGTCCAGGCGGAGACGCTGCATTGGACGGCTGTCGCAGGCGCTGTCTCGATCGGCTCGATCGCTTGTGCGCTCCTGGTCGCGAACAACCTCCGCGACATCCCCACCGACTCGGTCACCGGCAAGCGCACACTGGCCGTGGTCCTGGGCGCCGCGAACTCCCGCCGCCTCTACGCCGCCCTGACCGCGCTGGCGTTCCTCCTCGCGGCCGTCTCCGCCATCGCCACCCCCTGGACCCTCCTGGCCTTCATCGCCATCCCCCTGGCCATCAAGTCGACCCGGGTAATCCTCAGCGACGCCGTAGGCCCCGCCCTCATCCCGGTCCTCAAGTTCACCGGCCTCACCGAACTCCTCTACGCCATCGGCCTCGGCCTCGGCCTGGCCCTGGGCAGCTGAGGGAAGAACCTGCCCACGCACTCCTGCCGTGACCCACGACAGAGCGCGGTGGCCGTGAACAGGCAATAACCTGTGCACGGCAACCGCGAGGTGTCCAGGGTCCCTACTCCGGTTCTTTCCAGAGGCCGGTGGTGGCGAAGGTTTCGAGGGTGGCGGTGTACGGCGTGATGTCGATGCCGGCGGTGCGGAGCCAGGTGTCGTCGTAGTAGGTGTTGCCGTAGCGTTCGCCGCTGTCGCAGAGCAGCGTGACGATGCTGCCGCGGACGCCCGTACGGCGCATCTCGGCGGCCAGGCGGAGTGCGCCCCAGAGGTTGGTGCCGGTGGAGCCGCCGACGAGGCGGCCGGTGACGTGGGAGCAGAAGCGCATCGCGGCGATCGAGGCGGCGTCGGGTACGGCGATCATCCGGTCGACGACGCCGAGGACGAAGGACGGTTCGACGCGCGGGCGGCCGATGCCTTCGATGCGGGACGGGCGGCCGGTGGAGAACTCGTGGTCGCCGGCCTCGAACGCGGGGTAGAAGGCGGAGTTCTCGGGGTCGACGACCGCGACCGACGTGTCGAACCGCTGGTAGCGGACGTAGCGCCCGATCGTGGCCGACGTACCGCCGGTGCCGGCGCCGACGACGATCCAGGTGGGGATCGGGTGCTGTTCGAGCGACAGCTGCCCGAAGATCGACTCGGCGATGTTGTTGTTACCGCGCCAGTCGGTCGCGCGCTCGGCGTACGTGAACTGGTCCATGTAGTGGCCGCCGGTCTCCTCGGCGAGCCGCTTGGCCTCGCCGTAGATCTGGCCGGAGCGTTCGACGAAGTGGCAGCGGCCGCCGTAGAACTCGATCAGCTCGACCTTCTCGGGGCTCGTCGAGCGCGGCATCACGGCGACGAACGGGAGGCCCAGCAGCCGGGCGAAGTACGCCTCGCTGACCGCGGTGGAGCCGCTGGACGCCTCGATCACCGTGGTGCCCTCGTGGATCCAGCCATTGCAGAGCGCGTAGAGGAACAGCGACCGGGCGAGCCGGTGCTTGAGCGAGCCGGTGGGATGCACGGACTCGTCCTTGAGGTACAGGTCCACACCGGTACCGTCCGGCATCGGGAACACGTGCAGGTGCGTGTCCGCGCTGCGGTTCGCGTCGGCGTCCACGATCCGGATCGCCTCGGACACCCAGGCCCGCGCCTTGTCGTCACGCCGATCGACCTCACGGCACACCCCGTCAACCTCACTCATGCGGGCCAGGCTAAGACGTAGGACGTGATTTGAGTATTCCTACGCTCTGCAACCACCGCCCCGTGCGCCGAGGATCGGTGCATGATCCCGCTCGGAGCCGTGCAGTTCTCGCCTGGCGACATAGCCCTGATCTTCGCCGTGCTCGCCCTCGGCGCCACCGCGCTCGCGCTGCCCGCCACGCTCGCGCTCGCCTGGGTAGGTCACCGCCGCGCCACGAACCACCCGGGCTGGAACGCCGCCTGGTACTGGTTCGCCGGTACGGCGCTGTGCCTCGCCGCCACCGCCTTCACCGCGAGCAAGGGCCTGGGCTGGTGGTCCGTCCCGGTCGGATGGGTCCCCACGCTGGCGCTGGCGGCAGCGCTCCGACCGCGATCGGACCCGACCGCGAGCTAGGTTGGGAACCCATGACGACTGGGCAGCAGGGGGAGCGATGAGCGAGAACACCGATCGGCCGACGCGGCAACGGGTGACGTTGACCGACATCAGTTCGCGGGCGTGGGAGCACCCGGCGGACCGTGGTGCCCTGGTGGCGCTGCGGCAGCTGAAGGGCTTCGACTACGTCCTGCGGAAGATGTCCGGGATGATCAACGAACGCGCGTTCCGGCTGCAGTTCCTGGGCGGGGCGATCCGGGTGGACGAGCGCCAGTTCCCGACCGTGCACCGGCTCTACACCGAGGCGGGCTCCACGCTCGACGTACGGCAACTCCCGGAGTTGTTCGTCACCAACAGCCCGATCTGGAACGCGGTCACGATCGGCATGGACCGGCCGTTCATCGTGGTGAACAGCTCGCTGATCAAGGGCCTGGACGAGGAGGAGCTGCGGTTCATCCTCGGTCACGAGCTCGGCCACGCGCAGAGCGGCCACGCCCTGTACCAGTCGCTGCTGCTGTGGCTGATGCGGCTCACCGGCGCGATCAACTGGATGCCGATCGGAGCGCTCGGGATCCGGGCGATCATCGCCGCACTGCACGAGTGGTCCCGCAAGGCGGAGCTCTCCGGCGACCGGGCCGGTCTGCTCGCGGTGCAGGACCCGGCGGTCGCGCTGCGGGTGCAGATGAAGCTCGCCAGCGGCGGTCAGCTCGACGAGCTCGACACCACCACGTTCCTCGCCCAGGGCACGGAGTACGAGAGCGCCGGCGACCTGCGGGACAGCGTGCTCAAGCTGCTGCTGCTCGAGGCGCAGACGCACCCGATGGCCGTCATCCGGGCGCACGAGCTGCGCCGCTGGGTCGACGAGGGCGAGTACACGACGATCGTCTCCGGCGACTACCCGAAGCGGCAGGACGACGCCGGGGCCTCGATCTCCCAGGAGGCGAAGAACGCGGCCAAGTCGTACTCCGAGGCGTTCAACCGCTCGCAGGACCCGCTGGCCAAGTTCCTCCGCGACCTCGGCGACGGGCTCGGCGGCGTCCGCGACTGGGTGTCCTCGAAGTTCCCGCCCAGGCCCTGAAACCGGGTGGTCCCCGGTCCGGCCCGGCTGCGATCCTGTGGACACTATGATCGACGTACAAGCAATCGGGCCGGACGACTGGAAGGCCTGGCGGGAGCTGCGGCTCGCCGCGCTCGAAGAAGCACCCTTCGCCTTCGGTTCGCAGCTGAAGGACTGGATCGATGCGCCCGAGGACCGCTGGCGGGAGCGTCTGAGCGTGCCCGGCGCGCACCAGGTGATCGCCTCGATCGACGGCGTCCCCGCGGGGATGGCCGGCGGTTTCCTGGACGACGACCAGCGCACTGCCGAGCTGGTGTCGATGTGGGTCGCGCCGCCCGGCCGCGGCAAGGGCGTCGGCAACGTGCTGATGGCCACGATCGAGGACTGGGCCCGCGGCACCGGCGCCGAGGTCCTGAAGCTGTCGGTTGTCCCAGGCAACGACCCGGCGCACAACCTCTACCTGCGCAGCGGTTTCACCGACACCGACGAACCAGGCGACCTGATGCCCGACGGCGTCCGCCGAGAACTCGTGATGCGCAAACCGCTCTGACCGATCAGCGCCCCAGGTCGCCGCGCCGTCCACGCGGCCCTTCGGGACGTCGCCCGGGCGCCTGCCCGTCGCCTTGCACACCGAGCGACCCTCGGTCGAGCGTCTGAGAGCCGGGAGCTTCCGGTTCCGTGGCAGGCGTCACCAGCGCGGCCGCCCGGTCACCGAGCCGGTTCTGCATCCCGGTCACGAAGTACCGGCTCGGCGCGGTCTCCCAGGTTCCCCGAGCGCGTTCGATGTCGTTCATCCGCTCGTGCAGCACCGGTTCCTGACCGCGCTGCGTGGTCTGATCGCAGAACCAGTACCGGGTCGCCTCCCGGGCGGTGTAGTCGTACCCCTTGGCCGCGACGTCGACGACCTCGATCCCCCCGTCCGGCGTCTCGTCGAAGGTGATGTACGCCGGTCCGTGCTCGTCGGACTGCGCCGCGACCGTCACCCGGTTCCCGTTCACCGGCGGGACCGGGATTTCGGACTGCTTGACCTTGTTGTCGCTCTGCACGTCCCGGACGATCTCCGTGGCCAGCTCCCGGTCCGCGTCGACCGCGTGGTCCAGCCGACGTACCGAACCGTTGGCCTCGCGGAAGTCCGTGAGCAGTTGGGAGACCTGGTCGAGCCCACGCGCGGTCGGCCAGCCCGACTTCGCCTCCGCGGACACGATCGCGACCCGGGTGGCGTCCGGGAGGAAGACCTGTACGCGGGTCTCGTCGTCGAGCGGCCGGACGTCGGTCACCTGCAGACCGAGCGCCGGCAGCTGCTCCGACGCGGCCTCGGCGTCGGTCAGGAACATGGTGACCGGCGTCTGCCGGTACGACCGCTCGTACACGCCGTCGACGACCGCGGCGGTCAAGGCGTCGTCGGCGCCCGGCACGGCGCCGAACGTCCCGAGCTCCCAGCGCGGGCCGACGTTCCGGACGCTCGCCGCGGCCACGGGTGCCCCGTCGAGTACGGCGACCGCCACAAGCTGGTGGCTCTCCTCGGAGTTCAACGCGCGCCACATGCCGTCGACGCCGGGCTGCACCGATCCGTCCGCGTCTCCCGCCGCCGCCCACACTTCGTCGGACGCCCGCTCCCGCAGGTCGGCCAGCCTCGGATCGGACGACCCGAGCAGCAGCACGTCGCCGCCGGCCTCCCGGAACCGTTGCACGCCGGCCGCCAGCGCGGCCGGGTCGGCGGACGGGACGGTGGGGGTGTCCAGGACCTTCAGCACCTCCGCCAGGCGTGCCGCCGACTCCTTGTCGAGATGCCGGAGGTTGCTTTCCATCCGGGCGGTGATGGACTTGGCGTCGGCAGAGCTGACCGAGTACTCACGATTGCCCATGTACTCGATCGCACCGGCCTCGGAGAACGAGACCGCGCCACCGCGCAGGCCGGCGCTCTGGAGCATCGCGAACTCGATCGCCCGCTTCGCGCCGACGTCGGCGGTCCCGAGGAAACGCAGTACGTGCACGTCACCGGTGGCCTTCTGCCCGGTCGTGATCAGGCCTCGTGGCCGGCCGTCCGCCATCGCGACCAGCGTCCGCACACCGGGCTTGTCCGGGAGCGGGTTCTGGGCGAGCAGGTGCGACCCGGGGACGATCTCGAGCATGGCGAGACCGGCCGCGTCCCGATCCATCGGGTCGGCGTGGTCGTACACCTCGAGCGTGCCGCCCCGGTCGAGCCAGCCCTTCAGCTCGGTGGCCCAGCGCCGTGGCCCTTGTCCACCGGCGACCGCCGACTGCACCTGCGGGAACGGGTCCCGGCCGTCGGCCTGGCGGAGCGCCACCTGCTCGGCGATGTGCCGTACGTCGTCTGCCGTCCAGGTCTGCGCGGCCGACTTCGTGCTGCCCGCCTGCCCGTTGGACCAGATCATCCGCCGGGCCTCGAGCGCCCGCGGCCCGTGCCAGGTATCCGGCGACACCTGATGCGAGAGGTTCAGCGTCTCGCGCGCGGCGATCGACGCGAGCGCGTACTGCGTGGCGTACCCGGCCTGTTCGCCGCTCGGTAGCGAGACGTCCCCGAGCACCGCCGCCGGCGGGAACGTCGTACCACCGCCGACCACTACCAGGTCGTCGTTGTCCCGCCGGAAGGTCACGACGGTCATCGGTCCGTCGTCGCCGACCTCGGCCACCAGCGCGTACTCCGCGTCCTGATGCGCGAGGGCGTCGACCGCGGCCCGCTGGGACCGCCAGCCGGGGCCGCGGTCGATACCGGGCAGTCCGCGGCGCAGCGTCTCGGTCAGGTGCTCGGTCTCAGCGAAGGTGTTCCCGACGCGGCGGCTGTAGCGCTGCCAGTCGGCCGCGGAGCGCTTCGCGATCACCCGCACCGTCGCGCCCGGCCGGCTCACGAACCCGCTCACTCCGGCAGCGATCGATGCCACGGTCCCCTGCTGGTGCTGATTCGGTTCGTCGGCCACCCTGTCACTCTAGGTGCGCTCGGGAGCAGACGAAGGGCCCGCTTCCCCCCTCCCGGGAAGCGGGCCCTTCGCGCTTGTGGAGACCGGTCAGCCGATGTGGACGGGACCGCTCTCGCTGTCGGTGGCCAGGTCCTTGTGCTTGATCGACAGGCCGATCAGCGTCACCAGCCCGGCGCCGACCGCCAGGAACGCCGACCACAGGAACGCGCGGGTGAAGCCGTGCGTGGTGGCGAGCGCGGTGAACTGACCCTGCAGCTGCTTGATCTGCTCGGGTGACTGACCGGACTCGGCCGCCTTCTGCAGGCCCGGGGCCAGCTCGGTGAACTTGTCCTTGATCGCGTTCGTGGAGATCGTGCCGAGCAGCGCCAGGCCGACCGCACCACCGATCTGCTGGACCGTGTTCAGGACGGCGGAACCGACGCCGGAGTCCTCGTTCGCGACACCGCTGACCGCGGTCAGCGTGAGCGGGACGAAGATCAGGCCCATACCGAACGACAGCACCAGGATGTACGGCAGCAGGTGCGTCAGGTACGTCGAGTCCACCTCCAACCGGCTGAACCCGAACATGCCCGCGCCGACCAGCACGCCACCGGCACCGGCGATCCAGCGCGGGTCGATCCGCGCCACCAGCGCCGAGGCGACCTGGGCCGCGACCACGATGCCGACGCTGAACGGCAGGAACGAGACGCCGGTCTTCAGCGCGCTGTAGCCCATGATGCTCTGCACGAAGATGCCCAGGAAGTAGAACATCGAGAACATCGCCGCACCGACGATCAGCATCACGAAGAAGCTCACGCCGCGGGTCCGGTTCGCGAGGATCCGGAACGGCATCAGCGCGTGCCGCGAGCGCGCCTCGATGGCGAGGAAGGCGCCGATCAGCGCCAGGCCGCCGAGGATGAAGATCAGCGTCCAGGTGTCACCCCAGCCGTTGGTGGCGGCGTGCGTCAGGCCGTAGACCAGCGAGGTCAGACCGACGGTGCCGGTGACCGCGCCGGGGATGTCGAACTTGCCGGTCTGCCGGGCCGACTCGCCCAGGAACCGGAACGCCAGCACCGCCACGATCAGTCCGATCGGCGTGTTGATGAAGAACGTCCAGCGCCACGAGGCCTCGGTCAGCGCGCCACCCAGGATCAGGCCGACGGCCGCACCGGCGCCCGACATCGCGGCGTACACGGCCATCGCGCGGTTGCGCTCCTTGCCGGCCGGGAACGTGGTGGTGATCAGCGCCAGCGCGTTCGGGGAGGCCGCGGCGGCCGCGACACCCTGCAGGATCCGGCTCGCCAGCAGCACACCCTCGCTCTGGGCGATACCGCCGACGAACGAGGCCAGGCCGAACAGCACGACGCCGACGATGAAGACCTTGCGGCGGCCGAGGATGTCCCCGATCCGGCCGCCGAGCAGCAACAGCCCACCGAACGCCAGCGCGTAGGCGTTGACCACCCACGGCAGCGAGGCGTCGGTGAAGCCGAGCGCGTCCTTGATGTGCGGCAGCGCGATGTTCACGATCGTGCCGTCCAGCACCACCATCAGCTGCGCCATGCAGATCAGCGCCAGCGCGATCCCCAGGTTGCGGTGACCGTGTGCGTTCGGCTCGGCGGTCACCGCGTCGACCGGCCGGCCCTCCGGCGGATCGGCGTTGATGACTTCTTCGGACATGAATATTTCCCCTCTTGGGCAGACTTGCCTGGTTGAATCGCGGACCGGCCCCTCACCGGTCAGCTCACCTGCGACCCCCGCGCCGCAGGCAGGATCACGTTGTCGATCACTCGGAGGATCAAGTCGTCGGTCGGCTCGACGCCGAGGATGTACGCGTGGTGGATGATCACCGCGGGCAGCGTCACCGACAGCAGGTCGACGTCGACGTCCGGTGCGATCTCGCCGCGCTGGACGGCCCGCTCGTACACCTTGTTGGTGACGTCCTGGCGAGGCGCCAGGAAGCGCTCGCGGAACGCCTTCTGCAGGTCGGCGTCGCGGTGCAGGGCGGTGAGCAGACCGGCGATCACCGACATCGGCAACTCGTCGGTGAAGCCGCCGTCGCCGCAGGCCATCGAGATCAGGTCGCCGCGCAGGCTGCCGGTGTCGACGTCCTCCGGCATCGGGCACCCCTTGGCCCGGCTGATCGCGTCCACGACCAGCTCGGCCTTGGTGGACCAGCGCCGGTACAGCGTGGCCTTGCTGGCCTTCGCCGCCGTCGCGACCGCGTCCATCGTCAACCGGTCGTAGCCGAGCTCGGCCACCACCGCGACGGTCGCGTCGAGGATCTCCTCCTCACGACCGCCTTCGACCCGAGGCCGCAGCCGCATGCCTGCTGTGTCCACCTTCATCACCCTGCGTAAGCATCAGAACACTGATAGAACGAAACGGTTTCGTTTCATCAGCCACGGTACGACTCATGTGAAGGAATGCACAAACGGTTTTGCCGGGAATCCATCAGTGGTGTAGGTCACTCTGCGTACCAGTCAGCCAGTGGTACGCCGTGACGCCCGCGTGTCAGGGTGACGTCAGACCGGTGTCAGGCGCGGGCGGGATGGTCTTCCCATGACCAACAACAGCAGCACCGCTCAGATCACCCTGACCGACGACGACAAGCTCACCCTCGCGACCGCCGCGCACGGCGCGATCGCACTCATCACCGCGGCCGGTGTGAAGTCGGCCGGCAAGATCGCCGTCGCCGGTTCGCTCGCGCTGGCGTCCGCGACCGGCCCGGTCGGGCACGCGCTCGCCGAGAAGCAGAAGAGCGTGAAGCTCAAGGGCAAGTCCACCGCCGAACTCGCCGACACCGCGTTCCCGGCGCTGACCGCCTCGATGGAGTTGCTCAACCAGCAGGACACCGCGCAGGCGGCCAACTTCCGCAGCACCGTGCTCACCGCCGTCGAGGCCGGCGCCCGGGCCGAGCGGGGCGGCACCGGACCCGCCATGGTGGAGATGATCCGGAAGATCACCGAAGCCCTCGACGCCGCGTGACGGCGGTCCAGCCGGCGCCGATGGCGGTGCGAACCGTTGCCGGCGCCGGTGCTGCCGCTGCGCCGGTAACGGCTCGGCGCTGGTAATACCTGCGCGCCGGTGATGCGTGGGCAGGGTCAGTCGTCGTCTTCGGCGCTGCGGGCCTGCTCGAGGCGCTGGGCCATCTTCGCCGCGCGGGTGTCGATCTTGCCGGCCAGCCGGTCGCGGGCCGCCCGGAGCACGAAGATCGACAGGATCGACGAGACGATCAGCGCCAGCAGCGCGATCGGCCAGACCGACAGCCAGGTGCGCAGAGCGAAGTACAGCACCGCCAGGCAGGCGGCGAACAGGCCGGCCCGCAGGCCGGTGTAGATGCCGAACTCCTTCATCTCACACCCCAGCGTAGGAGTGCATGCCGGACACCAACAGGTTCACACCGACGAAGTTGAAGATGAAGACGAACCAGCCGACGATCGCGATCGTCGCGGCCCGGCGGCCCCGCCAGCCCGCGGTCGCGCGCGCGTGCAGATAGGCGGCGTACACCACCCAGGTGACCAGCGACCAGACCTCCTTGGGGTCCCAGCCCCAGTACCGGCCCCAGGCGTGCTCGGCCCAGATCGGTCCGGCGACCAGCACCCCGAACGTCCACAGCGGGAACGCGAACGCCAGCACCTTGTACGCCGTACCGTCCATCGCCTCCGCACTCGGCAGCCGGCGCAGCGAGGCGGACATCGAGCCGCCGGTGAGCACCTTGCGCTCCGCCCGCGCCTTCAGCAGGTACAGCACCGAGAGCAACCCGCCGACCGTGAACGCGCCACCGGAGATCGCGGCCGCGGACACGTGAATGACCAGCCAGTACGAGTGCAGCGCCGGGACCAGCGGGCCGGCCGGTGTGTACAGCGCCAGCGTCGCCAGACCGAGCACGGCGGAGATCACGAACGTCACGCCGAGCCCGAGGTACTGCAGCTTGTACCGCTGCACGAAGATCAGGTACACGATCGCGACCGCGAGCGACGCGGTGATGGAGAACTCGTACATGTTCCCCCACGGCACCCGCTCCGCCGCGAGCCCACGCGTCACCACACCACCCAGGTGCAGCACGAACGCCAGCCAGGTCAGCAGCAGCCCGATCCGGCTCGCCGCGTCCATCCGCTCGGTCGACGCCGGCTCCGCCACCGCAGGCACGTCGGCCTCGGGTACGTCGGTAGCGCCGCCGGTAATCGCCTCACCGTCGGAGGCAACGAGCGTCTCCACCTTTGCCTTCGCGGGCTGCGCGACCGCCGCGCGGCCACTCGCCCACTCCATCGCGTGCGAGACCATCGCCAAGGCGTAGATCACCGTGGCGGTAGGGATCAGCAAGTTGGAGACCTGTGCGTAGCTCTCCACACTCATCCACGTCCTCGCTTCGCTCCGGGCGCGGATGAGGCGCAACGGGCACAGTGCTTGTTGATGAGCTCACTCCGTTCGCTCATGGCTGCTCCTGGTTCTTCGATCCGGCGGGTTTCAAACGCTCTGTGACGGCCTGGATCTCATCACCGAGGCCGCGCTCGGGGCCGCGGTCCAGACCGGCGACCTCGACAACGGTACGCCCGTCCTGCTCGCGGACCCGCACCCAGGTACGCCGCGGATGCACGAACAGCGAGCCCATCAGACCGAGGATCGCCAGCAGAATGCCGGCCAGCGCGAGATCCGTCCCAGGGGTGTGGCTGACCTGCAGCTTCACCCACCGGCTGTACCCGTCGAAGGTGATCGACCCGGCCTTGTCCGGCAGCGCCACGGTCTGGCCCGGGCCGAGCTGGAAGCGCCACTTGTCGCCGTTCTGCTCGAACTGCGTCAGCTTCGACTTGTCCAGCTGGTACACCGACTCCGGCTTCCCGCTCTCCGGCTGCGGCCGGCCGTAGTACCCGGTCATCACCAGCACCGGGTTCAGGTCGTCGGGGAACACCGAGACCGGGCCGGTGGCCTTGTCGATCACCGCGGTCGGCAGGAAGAACCCTTCGAACCCGAGCGTCTTCGGCCGCGCGTCCGGCGCCTTGATGACCCCGAACGACGAGAAGTTCGAGTCCTGCGGCAGGAACGGCGCCGGACCGGAGAACGCGACGTTGCCCTGCCCGTCGCGCACGGTGACCCGCGGCGCGTACCCGTGGCCGAGCAGGTACACGCTGCTGCCGTCCAGCTTCAGCGGGTGGTTCACCTGCAGCTCGTACGACTTCTCCGCCGCGTCCGGCGTCTCCTGGTACGTCAGCTGGGCCTTGAACTCGCGCGCCGCGCCCTTCTGCGGCCCGTCCTGCTGGAACTTCACCTGGAAGTCGTTGACCGTCAGCGAGAACGGCGGCAGGTCGTCGTCGCCACCGAACGCGCGGCCCGGCGTGAAGTCGTCGTACTGCGCCACGGAGTTGGAGAACCCGTTGCCCACGACAACCAGCGCGGTCCCGCGGTAGCCGAACAGCGAACCCCAGGCGACGCCGACGAGCGCCAGGATCAGCGAGAAGTGGAAGAGCAGGTTGCCGGCCTCGCGCAGGTAGCCACGCTCGGCCGCGACCGCACCGTCGTACGCCTCGACGCGGAAGCGCCGCCGCTTCAGCTCCTTGGTCGCGGCATCGAGGACGTCACCGGCGTCACCGGCCTCACCGGCGGTGTCGATCTCGAAGCTCTGGTAGCCGGGCAGGCGGTTCAGGTTCCGCGGCGGCTTCGGCGGGCGCGCCCGCAAGGCCTTCAGGTACACCGCGAGCCGGGGTACGACGCAGCCGATCAACGAGATGAACAGCAGCAGGTAGATCGCCGAGAACCAGGCGGACTTGTAGACGTCGAACAGCCCGAGCTTGTCGTAGAGCGGCCCGAGCTTCGGGTGCGCGGTGAGGAAGTCGGAGACCTTGATCGGGTCGATCGGGGTCTGCGGGATCAGCGAACCCGGCACCGCGCCCAGCGCGAGCAGGAACAGCAGCACCAGCGCGGTCTTCATCGACGTCAGCTGGCGCCAGGTCCAGCGCAGCCAGCCGACCAGGCCGAGCGCGGGCGGGCCGGACGGCTCGTCGGGACCGGATGCCGCGGCGATGCGGTCTTTGACTTCCGTCATCTCAGACCGCCGATCCGAAGTTGGCGACCCACTGCCGCAGGTCCGCGGTCATCGCATCCCACACTCCCGTCAGCAGCAGCAGTCCCACCGCGATCATCAGTACGCCGCCGATCCGGATCACCAGCAGCTGGTGCTTGCGGACCCAGGTCACCGCGGCCAGCATCCGCCGGAACGCCAGCGCCGCCACGATGAACGGGATCCCCAACCCGAGGCTGAACACCAGTGCCAGCGCCGCGCCGCGCCCGGTGCTGCCCTCGGTCGTGGCCAGCGTCATCACGGTCCCGAGCGTCGGCCCGATACACGGCGTCCAGCCGAACCCGAACAGTACGCCGAGCAGCGGCGCCGCCGCGATCCCGACCGCCGGCACCCGGTGCACCCGCAGGTCCCGCTGCAGGAACCCGAAGCCACCGAGGAACACCAGGCCGAGGACGACGGTCAGCGCGCCGAGTACCCGGGTGATCGCCGTCTGGTGATCGATCAGCAGGTCCCCGGCCTTGCCGAACACCACGCCGGTGAGGATGAAGACCGCCGAGAACCCGGCCACGAACAACGCCGTACCGGCAAGCATCCGGCCGCGCTTCCCGGAGCCGAGCTCGGCCGCGGACAGGCCGGTGACATAGGAGAGATAGCCGGGCAGCAGCGGTACGACGCAGGGCGAGAAGAACGAGATCGCACCGGCGAGCACCGCGATCGGCAACGCCACCAGCATCGAGCCCGTCATCGACTCGGCGAACCACTGTCCCATCAGCCTGCGCCAAACCTCATTGAGCGTCTTTCACCATTCCGAGCAAGGTCTGCTTGGTGACTTCGCCGACCACGCGGCCCGCGACCTTCCCGGACTTGTCGATCACCAGGGTGGTGGGGATCGCCTTCGGCGAGATCTGGCCGCGGAACCGCAGCAGGGCCTTGCCGTTCGGGTCGTAGATGCTCGGGTACGTCACGCCGAACTCCTGGACGAACTTCTTCGCCTGCGCCGGGTCGAGGTCGCGGGTGTTCAGCCCGGCGAACTCCACCGACGGACCGAGCTCCTTGGCCGCGGCAACCATGTCCGGCGCTTCCTTGCGGCACGGCGGGCACCACGAGCCCCACACGTTCAGTACGACGACCTTGCCGACGTGGTCGGACAGCGTCCAGGTCTTGTCGTCGAGGGTCTTGCCGGTCAGCTCGGGCGCCGGCTTGCGATCCGCCACCGCGAACATCGACACGTTGCCGTTCCCGCTGACGAAACCGGCCTGGCCCTGCCGGTTCTGCGACGCCTGCTGACCGGACGAGCACGCGGTCACCGCAAGCATCAGTCCGGCCGCCAGAACGATCACGCGACGCATCAGGCCCCTCCGACGAACTTCTTGGGGTTCTTCACCGGCAACAGGTCTTTCGCGGGCTCGGAGTAGCCGACTGAGACGATCTGGTCGCCGTGGAAGGTGAAGGAGGTCAGGCTCGCGAGGCTGCACTGGCGCTTGCGCGGGTCGTGCGCCAGCCGGCGGCCCTCGATCGCGGACCGGACGATCCAGATCGGCAGCTGGTGCGAGACGATCAGCGCCTCGTGCCCGGCGGCCTTCTGCCGGGCGGTCTCGATCGCGTCCCGCATCCGGCGGACGAGCTGCTGGTACGGCTCACCCCAGGAAGGCTTCAGCGGGTTCCGCAGCAGCCACCAGGCGCTCGGGTTCCGCAACGCGCCGTCGCCGACGCCGAACTTCTTGCCCTCGAACAGGTTCGCGGCCTCGATCACCCGCTCGTCGATGTCCGGAGTGATCCCGAGCACCTTGGCGATCGGCTCCATCGTCTCCTGCGCCCGCTCCAGCGGGGAACTGACCAGGTGCACGATGTCGCGTCCGGCAACGTGCTCCGCGACCCGGTCGGCCATCTGCCGGCCGAGCTCGGACAGGTGGTAGTCGGGGATCCGGCCATAGAGCACACCGGCCGGGTTGTACACCTCACCGTGACGCATCAGGTGCACGACCGTCGTTTCGGTCACCGCTGTCCCTTCAGTTCTGTACGGCTGCTGCCGCACGGGCCGCCGGCACCAGCGCCGACTCCAGCTCGGCCAGCGCGTCGTCGTCGATCGCCGCACTGACGAACCAGGCTTCGAACGCGCTCGGTGGCAGGTAGACACCGGCGTCCAGCATGGCATGGAAGAACGCCGTGAACCGGGGCAGCACCTGGGCGTTCGCCCCGGCGAAGTCCCGAATCTCGGCAGGTCCCTCCGAAGACTCCACGAAGAACACACTGAAGAGGTTCCCGGCCGCGGAGATGACGTGCGGCACACCTTCCTTGTCCAGCGCGGTCGACACCAGCCGCTGGATGGTCAGCGAGGTCTCGTCGATCGTCGCGTACACCTCGTCGGTGGCCAGCCGCAGCGTGGTCAGCCCGGCGGTGGTGGCGATCGGGTTCCCGGACAGCGTCCCGGCCTGGTAGACCGAGCCCTCCGGCGCCAGGTGCGCCATCACGTCGGCCCGGCCGCCGAACGCCGCGGCCGGGAAGCCGCCGCCCATCACCTTTCCGAACGTCATCAGGTCCGGCCGGACGCCGTCCACGCCGTACCAGCCGGAACGGGTGATCCGGAAGCCGGTCATCACCTCATCGGAAATGAAGAGTGCACCGTTTTCCGTGCAGGTCCGGGCGAGGAACGCGTTGAAGTTGTCGCGCGGCGGAACGACACCCATGTTTCCGGGCGACGCCTCCGTGATCACGGCCGCGATCTGGTCGCCGTACTCCGCGAAGGCCGCGCTGACGGCTGCCTGGTCGTTGTACGGCAGCACGATCGTGTCCGCCGTGGTGGCCTCGGTGACGCCCGGCGTCCCTGGGATCCCCAGCGTGAGAACGCCGGAACCGGCCTGGGCGAGCAGTGCGTCCACATGGCCGTGGTAGCAGCCGGCGAACTTCACGATCTTGGCGCGCCCGGTGAATCCACGGGCAAGCCGGAGGGCGGACATCGTCGCCTCGGTCCCGGACGACACCAGCCGGACCTTGTCCACCGGCGTCCGGGCGACGATCTCCTCACCGAGCAGCACCTCGGTCTCGGTCGGCGTCCCGTACGACGTACCGCGGGCGACGGCGGCCTGGACGGCGGCGATCACCTCGGGGTGGGCGTGGCCGAGCAGCAACGGGCCCCACGACGACACCAGGTCGAGGTAGCGGTTGCCGTCGACATCGGTCATGTGACATCCGTCACCGGAGGCCATGAAACGCGGCACGCCGCCGACGGCGCGGAACGCCCGGACGGGAGAGTTGACCCCGCCCGGCGTGACGGCGGCGGCCCTGGCGAAGAGTTCGGCGGACTTGTTCGGGTGTGCGGGCACAAGGTTTGGCACCGGGCCATTCTCCCTTGCCGGTGCGCCGGCCCGAGCGGCAGGGGCGGGCGAATTTCGGACCCGGATCGTTCCCGGGGGTTCACAGGCGCTTTGTTACGCGCCAGTATGGGTACCCGGTGACCGCACGTACACGGTCTGGGTCCGGCGCGTAACCCACGCAACGGGGCGGACGTTAGACCTATTACGACGGCAACCGGCAGTGACACCAAAGACACAAAGACTGTCCGCAGCGTGGGGCCGGGCTGGTCGATGAGTCACGGAGGGGAATCATCGATGGCGAAGGGCAAGCGCCGCGCCACGGGTAGCGGGTGGCGTCAGGTGGCGCCGCTGATCCCGGTGGCGTTGTTCGCGAGCGCATTCACCGTCAGCGCCACGGACGATCCGGCGATCGCGACCGCGTCGCTGGAGAACGGTCTGTCCGGAGGCAATCCGGTCGTCGTCCCGAAGCAGCCGATCTCCGAGCCGGCGAACGTGCCGGTCCCGGGAGTGGTCGGCCACGGCGTCGACCCTGGCGAGCAGCCGACCCAGGTGGTCTCGGGCCTGTCCCGCAACGGCATCCCGAACGCCGCCCTGAAGGCCTACTCCCGCGCCCAGCAGGTGCTGGCGCAGGCGGATCCGGGCTGTCACCTGCCGTGGACGCTGGTGGCCGCGATCGGCCGCGTCGAGTCGAACCACGGCCGCTTCGGTGGCAACGCGCTGAACTCGAAGGGCGTCGCGATCCCGGGGATCTTCGGTCCCCGGCTGGACGGCTCGTCCGGCACGGCGCGGATCTCCGACAGCGACGCCGGCGCGTTCGACGGTGACGGCGCGTTCGACCGTGCGGTCGGGCCGATGCAGTTCATCCCGGGCACCTGGCGGGCCATGGGAGTGGACGGCGACGGCGACGGCGTGCGGAACCCGCAGGACATCGACGACGCGGCGATGTCGACGGCGGTGTACCTGTGCTCGGGCAAGACCGACCTGTCCAAGGCCAGTGACCTGAACGCGGCCGTCCTGCGGTACAACCACTCCCAGCAGTACGTCGACCTCGTGGTCAGCATCGCCAAGGCCTACGCCGGTGGCAGCTGGATCGCGGTCGGCAACGGGACGTCGGGTGACGACGTCGACGAGGCCGGCGACCAGATCGACGACCCGGGTATCGACGCGCCGGCGGACAAGAACCTGCCGAAGGCGATCGACATCACCACGCCGCCGCCCTCGGTGAAGCCGACGCCGACCGACGGGCGGGACGACACCCGCCCGACGACGGTCCGGCCGACCGACCGTCCGACGTCGAAGCCGACGGCCGTGAAGCCGACCCCCACGAAGCCGACGCCGACCAAGCCGACGCCGACGAAACCGACCCCGACGAAGCCGACCACTCCGACGACCACGACGGGGCTGGCGACGCTGAAGACGGCCGCCGGGCTGATCGTCGGCACCGTCGGCAGCACGCTGACCGAGCTGAAGACGGCCACCACGTACTGCCAGTCCGAGATGGCGAAGGTGACGATCACCAAGCCGACCCAGGACCAGCTGCAGAAGTGCGTGACCGCCTACCAGACCGGCGGCACGAAGGCGGTCGACCAGGTCATCCGCAACCTGCTGTCCCTGCTCGGGCTGCTGGGCGTGCTGGGCGGAGGCATTCTCGGGAGCTGATCCCACCGAACCGGCGCGCCAGCCCCCACCCCTCCCTTGGCGCGCCCCTGGCGACGCCACGGAGCATCTCCCCCCGGCTTCGTGGCGTCGCCTTTTGAACGTTCAGGTTCAGTTCCAGGGGCGGTCGATGGTCTGGCTGATGCTGTTGCCGGCCAGGTCCGTGGCGGTCACCCGGATGCTCGCCGCGGGACCGGCCGGAACCTGCGCCCGGAAAGTGCCGATTCCGCGCAGCGAGAGTTTCTGCCAGGTCTTTCCGTCCAAGGAGATCTCCGCGGTCGTGCGGAACAGTTCCGGACCGCGGACGCCGGGCTGGTAGTGCGGCGTCAGCTCGAGCACGCCGTTGGAGTGCTTGTAGTCCACCTGCACGAGCGGCAGCACCGCCCGGCTCTTCGACGGAACGGAAAGGAAACGCCATTCCGTGTGCGTCGAGGTGGACGTCTTCGCCCAGCTCGCCGGACCACGCTTCTGGTCCAGCGTCAGGTTGTACCAGGCCGCCCGCGCCGGAACCACGAACTGCGCGACCGACCAGTTCTTGCTGCCCAGCTGCACACCGTTGCTGCTCAGCTTCATGCTTGTCACGTCCCCGCGGTCAGCCCAGCCGAAGACGCTGCGATCCCCGCTGACGTACTGCGGAATCGCGATCCGCACCGTGTTCTCGAACCGGGCCGGCGGCCACCCCTGCGCCTCGTCCCCGGCCGCAGCCGACAACCCCGGTACGGCGGGACGAGTCAACGACTCCCACCAGCCCCGGGTGACCTGCTCGCCCGGTCGGTACGTCCGCGTGATGGTGGACTCGAAGCCGCTCTCGTTCCACTCCCCCGCCGACGTCTTCTCGTCCCACGTGACGCCCTTCAGGTCCGTCACCAGATAGTCGGTTCGCCGCACCGCGCCGGCCACCGACCGCGACGCCGACAGCCCGGTCGCGATCCCCGGCAGGTGCGCGACCCGCTGGTCGGAATGCAACCAGAACGCGTCGTTGCGCTGGAAGTCGGTCGTCACCGCTGCCGGGCGCATCTTCGCGACGTCGTACGTCAGTCCGTTCTTGACGGTCGACGGGCCGAGTGCGACGTCGTACCGGTAGGTGCTGTCGAGGAGGCCGTTCAGCTGCAGGGATTGCGGGCCCTTCGCGAGTTGGCCGAGCAGTTGCTTGCCCTGTTCGGACCGCAGCAGGTACAGCGGGACGCCCTGATCGGTTCCGGTCGACCAGTAGCCGGGCTCCTCGTTGTACAGGAACACGATCTTCGCGCCGGCGTCCTTCGCGGCCTTGACCTGCGCGGTGGTCTTGTCCGTGCCACCCCAGCGGATCAGGACGGCCGCATCCTTGGCGCCGGTCAGTTCGGCCGCCGTACCGTCACCGCCGTTGTAGAGCGGCAGCTTCGCACTTCCGACGAAGACGTTCCGCGACGAGCCTTCGGCCGGCGTCGGCAACCGGGTGCCGTTCACGTCGACGGTGAGTTTCGGCTGCGCGAGATCCCAGCGCTGCACGACCTGGAAGGTGCCGTTGGCAACCTTTCCGAAGTCCTGCACGTAGACACCGTCCGCGACCCGGCCGTTGAACGCCCAGCCGGACACCGCGTCCCGGTTCCCGACCTTGCGGTGCCAGGCCAGCCCGATGCTCTGCGCGTCCGCCGGCCGTGGCGTCTTGATCGTCACCTTGTGCGCCGTGCGGGCGTCGAAGGTGAAGATCCGGTCGCCGCCGATCCACTCGTCGGGGTCACCGAGCAGCGTGATCGAGTTCGCCCAGTTCGCCTCGTCACCGCCGACGGCGTACGCCATCACGCTGTAGCGGCCGGTCGGTACGTCGAGGGTCCGGGTGCCGGTCTGGTCGAACGCGATCGACTGCACGTCGCCGGTGTCCTGGTTCCACAGTTGCACGCCGCTCGCGCCGGCCTTCGTCGTCGCCGGCTGACCGTCGCGGCCGATCGCCTTCACGGTCACCCGGTTCAGCCGCCCACCGGCCGCGAAGCCGAGCCCGGTCCGGTACGACGTGTTGCCGCTGCGGGCCGTCAGTACGCCGGAGTAGTTGGCCGGCTGGGTCTTCGCGAGATCGAGGGTCACGGTCGCGGACGCCGTACCGCCGGCCGCAACGGTCAGCCGCGCCGGGCTGACGGTCAGCCCGGCCTTCACGCCGGCCGGGGACCGCACGTCGGTGGACAGGTCGAGCGTCACCGGGCGGTTCGTGGTGTTGCGGTAGGCGACCGTACGGGAGACCGGCGCGGGAGCGGTCGAGCCGGTCCAGGAGAGATCGCCGAAGAACAGGTTCGCGCTGTCCGGCAGGATCTTCGGGTCGAGCGCGTTCGGGATGTCGATCCGGCCGAGGCCCTGCTCGTCGGTGCGGGCACCGGCGGACGGGACGGCGGTCGAGGCCAGCGCGGCCTTGAGTTGCGGGCCGGTCCAGTCGGGGTGTCGCTGAGCGAGGATCGCGGCGGCGCCCGCCACGTGCGGCGTCGCCATCGAGGTGCCGCTCATCGCGGTGTAGTACTGGTCGAGGATGTGGCCCTGCTCGGTGCCGGCCGCCCGGGCCGCGGCGATCTCCACGCCGGGCGCGGTCACCTCGGGCTTCAGCGCGCCGTCACCGAGCCGCGGACCGCGGCTGGAGAAGTTCGCCAGGCTGTTGTCCCGGTCGACCGCTCCGACGGTCAGCGCCTCGGACGCCGCGCCGGGAGAGCCGACAGTCTGTTCCGCTCCGGAGTTTCCGGCGGCGATCACGAACAGCGCGCCGCTGGACTTCGACAGCTCGTCGACGGCCTGGCTCATCGGGTCGCTGCCGTCGGACGGCCAGCCGCCGAGGCTCATGCTGACGACCTTCGCGCCCTGCTGGACCGCCCACTCCATGCCGGCGATCGCCTCGGAGTCGAGGCCGCCGCCGCTGTTGTCGAGGACCTTGCCGATCAGCAGCTCGGCCCCCGGCGCGACACCCTTCCGCTTGCCCGCGGACGCCGTACCGAGGCCGGCGACGATCGAGGCGGTGTGGGTGCCGTGGCCGTGCAGGTCCTGCACCGCCTGGTCGGGGACGAAGCTCTGCGACGCGACGACCTGCTTGGCCAGGTCCGGGTGACCGGCGTCGTACCCGGTGTCCAGGACCGCGACCTTGACGCCGTGCCCGTCGTACCCGGCCTTCCAGGCGGTCGGGGCCCCGATCTGCTGAGTGGAGCGGTCGAGGGTGGCGTGCGTGCGGCCGTCGAGCCAGATCTTGCCGACCTGGCCGGACTTGAACGTGGCGGGTCCGCTGATTCCGTTCCAGAAAGTTTCCGCATCGGTTTTCCGGACACTGACGGCGGTGCTGCCGACGCTCGGCAGGGTACGCCGGAAACTCGCGGCGGCCGGCGTACTGGGAGTGCCGCGGAAAGTTTCCGGGGCGGTGACGAGCAGCGGCAGTTGATCGCTGCTCGCGTCGTCGTACCCCTGGGCGGCGAGCTCGGTCAGGTTGAACAGCCGCTTGTCGAGGCGGCCCGCGGACAGCAACGGGTACGCGTCGGCGGGGACCAGGGTGAGGTCGCCGTCGAAGGTGCCGAAGTAGTACGGCTCGTCGTCGAGCAGGCGGGCCGAGACCTGGCCGTTGGAGCTGGTGGTCAGCTCGGCGACGTCGCCGGTGACCAGCGTGATCCGCTTGCTGCTCGCGCCGGGCGTCGGATTCCCGCCCGCCGCGACAGCTGACGGATCGGCCGGCCCGTCAGGTGGGCCGGCCGAGGCCGTGGTGGTCGCCAGCAGCAGGGGACCGGCGACCACCGCGGCCAACAGGCCGGCCGCGGTCCGGGTCGTTCGGGACAACACAGGTGGACACCTCCCGACGCCCCGACCCACGCGAGGCCGTCGTCGGGAGCCTGACAGTTGCCGTCAGCCCTGGTCCACCGATCCACCTGACGTACACCCGCCATGACCGGTACCGGTCAGCTCCCACCATTTGGCGGGTTGGCCTCCGAGGTTGCCCCTTCACCCGCCGCATGCGGAGAGGGAAGGGAGCATTTCAGTGGCTAACCCCCGAAATGCGGGCTGGGGAGGACGGGTCAGGCGAAGCGCTTGGTGACGTTCTCGACGCGCTCCAGCAGGTCGAGGTCGTACGCGACGCCGGGGACGTAGAAGATCACGTAGTCGGCGCCGGCCTCGAGGACCGCCTCGACCTTGTCCGCGATCTCGTCCTCGGTGCCGATCAGGTTGTCCCGGTCGAACTTCTCCCGGTTCATCGGGCCGAGCGCCTTCTCGGTCGCCTTGGCCGGGTCGTCACCCTTGTCGATCGGGAACACGTTGAAGTTCGTCGACTTGATGATCTCGTCGTAGTCCCGGCCCACCTGCTGGCAGTGCCCGCGGAGGATGTCCGCCTTCTCCTTGAAGGTCTCCGGGTTGCCGCCGCCGATGTTCGCGGCGTCGGCGTACTGCGCGACCAGCTTCAGCGTGACCTTGGGGCCGCCACCGCCGATCCAGAAGCTCGGGTGCGGCTTGCGGACACCCTTCGGCTCGTTGATCGGGGCATCGATCGAGTAGTACTTGCCGTTGTAGACCGGCTTGTCCTCGGTCCACATCTTGTAGATGATCTCGGTCGCTTCCCGGAACGCCGCCATCCGCTGCGGGATGTCGGTCCACTCGTAGCCGTACGCCTTCCACTCGTGCTCGTACCAGCCCGCGCCGATCCCGGCGTACAGACGGCCGTGGCTGGCGACGTCGACGGTGGACGCGATCTTCGCGTACAGCGAGGGGTTGCGGTACCCGTTGCAGCCGACCATCTGGCCGATGTTGACCCGCTTGGTGTCGCGGGCGAGCGCCGCGGTCGCGCTCCAGCACTCGAAGGTGGTGTTGTCGCTCGGCTCCGGCACGGTGTGGAAGTGGTCGAACAGCCAGATCGAGTCCCAGGACTGCTCGTCGGCCCGCTTGGCGACGTCGGTCATCGCCTCCCACTGCTCGATCGGATCGGCGATCTGCGCCAGATCCATCTTCCAGCCCTGCGGTACGAAGACGCCGAATCGTGTAGTCATACCCTCATCCTTTCCGGCGAGACCACCCAGGGTCCATGACTACGAGTACTGAATTCGTTCTCAATCAGACCACTACAGCTTCTGAATCCCGTCGCGGCAGAATCAACGGATGACCACGCCCGCCCACCGCTTCGACCATCTGTTCGCCACCGCCGCGCCCCGGATCGCCACCGGCACCCACCTCCGCGACGAACTCCCCCGCGAGGGCGGCCGCTGGCCGGTGAGCGTCGTACTGCGCCCCTCGCCCGGCACCGAGCTGGCGCACACCCTCGACGCCGTCACGCGGGAGGCGGCCGAGCTTGCAGGCCCGGGCCACTGGGAAACCGGGCAGCTCGGTTCGGCCCACCTGACCGTCCGCGCCCTGGAGCCCCGGCGCGAGGTCATCCCGCCAGGCGATGCCGCGATCGCCCGTTACCAGTCCGCCCTCGACCGCGCGACGGCTCGCAGCACCTGGCCGATGGGCTTCCGCGTCACCGGCCTCACGCTCACACCAGGCACCGTGATGGCCTGTGCCGAGCCCGTGGACGCCGCCGCCGACACCTTCAGCGACAACCTCACCGTCGAACTCGGCGAGGACACCCGCTTCGAGCCCACCCGCCGAGACATCTGGTACCTCAACCTCCTGCACTTCACCGGCGACATCCCGGCGCCCGGCGCCCTGATCGACTGGGTCGCGGAGCGGCGGAGCACCCCACTGGGCACGGTCGCGATCGACGCCGCGGAGCTGGTCCGCTCCGAGTACCGGAGCGGACCACGACCGCACATGAGCCCGGTCAGCGGGTGATCTTGGCGGCCGCCTGGCGGGCGAGCTTGTCGAAGTTCGGGGCCGGCACTCCTGGGCCCATCTCGCTGAAGGCCAGGACCGAGACGGTGCGCCCCTTGAGAGTGACGGCGTACGGGAAGCCGCCGGCCTCGCTGCCGGGGTCGTTCGGCTTCGGGTAGTCGTACCAGCGGATCACCTGGGTGAGGTCACCGGATGCGCCCTTCACCACGCGGTTCTCGGTGATCTTGCGGGCGTGCGTCGGCGCCGGCTTGCTGTACGTGCAGCTCTTCAGCGTCGCGATGACCGAGTTGTACGCCGCCCGCGCGGTGGCCGCGGTCGCGTACTGGCTGACGTACTGCGCGCCGTAGGCGTCCATCTCGTCGGTGAACCCGCGGGCCATCCGCGCCGACACGTGCTTGCCCTCGGTCGACGCCGGACCGCAGTACGTCCTGGGCAGGATTCCCCTGTCAACCTGCCGGAACCAGTTCCGGCGCGCGTCCGCCTTCTTCACCTCGCCGACCGTCAGCATCTGTGACCGGCTCAGCGACGTCGCAGTCGTCGTGCCCGACGTCGCGGCGTCCGCGCCCTGCATCCCCACCACGCCGACCCCCGCGGCAGCCGCCCCGACGGCCACCCCCGCTGCGACCAGCGCCCGCAGCTTGCCCCCAGCAACCTTCATCGTTCGCTCCCTCGTTCGTGGTTGTGCACGAGTAGACGCGGGGTTGCCGGCAAAAGTTCGTACCGGTCTAGACAGGCGCGCGGGACCGCAGCCGGCGGAGCATTCGGGCATCCTCGAAGCCCACCGTCCGTGCGGCCGACTCAACCGTCGCGCCGTGCCCGATCAGGTGTTCGGCACGCTCCAGGCGCAGGACCTGTTGATAGCGCAGCGGCGTGAGGCCGGTCGCCGTACTGAACACGCGGGTCAGCGTGCGCTCGCTGACGCCGACCTGACCGGCCAGATCGGCGAGCGGCAGCTTCTCGGCGTACCGCTCGTCGATGACGTCCTGGACCCGGTGCACCACGTCGCTCAGATGGCCGCGGTGCCGCAGCATCGCGGAGTCCTGCAGTTCGTCGCCGTTGCGCCGCGCGTAGACGACCATCTCGCGCGCGACCCGGGCGGCGGCCTCCGCGCCGCGGGCGACGGCGACGAGATGGAGCGCGAGATCGATCCCGCTGGCGATCCCGGCGGACGTGATGATCCGGTCGTCCTCGACGTACAGGACGTCCCGCACGATCGTCGCTCGCGGGTACCGCGCGGCCAGTTCCTCGGTCAGATCGTGGTGCGTGGTGAAGCGCCGGCCGTCGAGGAGTCCCGCCCAGCCGAGCGCGTCCGCCCCGGAACAAACGCTCGCCACCGACCCGCCCGCGGCGTGATGCGCCCGCAGGCGCTCACGCAGCCCCGGCCCGATCGGCGGCACCGGCGACAACCGCGGCGACCGCCACCCCGGAACCAGAACCAGGTCCTCCGGACCGATCTCGGGCCACTCGAGCTCGGTCCGCAGCGGCACTCCCTGAGCCGTCATGACCTCGGGGAATTCCGCCACATAACTGACGGAATACGCATACCCCAGATCGTTCGCCGTGCTGAACACCTGGGCCGGCCCGGCCAGATCCAGCAGATGCACCTTGGGCACCAGGACGAAGAGCACACGAGTGGGGCGCATCCGGTCAGGATGCCACGGGCACGCCGGTCAGCTCGGCCAGCGTCCGGATCGTGGCGAACCGACCGGCCAGCACGTACTCCGTCCGCTCGGCGACCTGTTCCGCGGTCAGGGTCCGCGGGTCGGCCAGGATCTCCTCGACACTCGCCTCGTCGCGAATCGTCCAGTGCGCGAGCGCCATCGTCGCGGTCGCCTCGGTGACGAACACGACGTCGTACCCGAGGTCGGAGCCGACCCGGGCCGTGGTCTCGCAGCACTGCTCGGTACGGATGCCGCAGACAACGATCTCGGTGACACCGTGCTGGGTCAGCAACTGCTGCAGATTCGTTGTGGTGAAGGCGTTGTGCGACGTCTTGGTGAGGACCGTCTCGCCGGGCAACGGCTCCAGCCCGTCGATCAGGCGGACGTCACCGTTCGCCGGGTCGAACGCGCCGCCGGTGCCCGGTTCGGTGTGCAGCACCCAGAACACGAGGTCGCCGTTCGCGCGCGTCGCACGCACCAGGCGGTCGACCCGCTCGGCGATGTCGGGGTGGTTCACCAGCTGCCAGTTCGGGCGGACCCGGAACGATTCCTGGACGTCGATCACGATCAGTGCGGTTCGGCTCATGACCTCATCGTGCCGCGCGGACGGCGTCCCGCTGAAGACTCGATCGGGGCGTGGACCGGACCGATCTGGTCAACGTCCGGAAACCGCGGCACAGACCCCCGAGAGATCGGACGAATTCACACCGTTCCGAACTGTTCCAAACACCGGTCTGGCGCGCTTATCGTGCGAAGGTCCGGCTCTACAACGATTGAGGGGATTGCGATGCCCGATCATCTGCCCCGCCGTCAGGTCCTCCGGACCGCCGGCGCATTGGGCCTCGGTGCCGCCGCCGCGGGCGCTCTCGGCAGCACCGCCGACGCCAGTACCCAAACCAGTTCCGGCGCTGGTACGCCGGATAAGTTGACCGGCATGGGTGCACACCACGGCAAGCTGGAGATCCACAAGGACAAGTTCGGCACCACGCCCGACGGTCAGCAGGTGGACGTCTACACCTTCACCAACGGCTCGGTGACGATCTCGATGCTGACCTGGGGGGCCACCATCCAGCGGGTCGAGACCCCGGACCGGCGCGGTCACACCGAGAACATCAGCCTCGGCTTCGACAACCTGCCGGACTACGCGGCGCTCAGCCCGTACTTCGGCGCGACCATCGGCCGCTACGGCAACCGGATCGCCAAGGGCAAGTTCACGCTGGACGGGACGGCGTACCAGATCCCGGTCAACAACGGCGAGAACGCGCTGCACGGCGGCACCATCGGCTTCGACAAGAAGGTCTGGAAGGCGAAGGTGGTGCACACCGATCAGGCGGTCGGCGTCGCGTTCAGCTACGTCAGCCCGGACGGCGAGATGGGCTTTCCCGGTGAGCTCACCAGCACCGTCACCTACACCTTGGACAAGCGCGACAATCTGCGGATCGACTACCACGCGACCGTCGCGGGCAAGGCGACCGTCGTCAATCTGACGAACCACGTGTACTTCAACCTGCTCGGCGAGGGCAACGGCACCATCTACGACCATGTGCTGGAACTGAACGCGCCGAAGTACACCCCGGTCGACGCGACGCTGATTCCGACCGGCGAGATCGCTGCGGTGGCGGGTACGCCGTTCGACTTCAGCAAGCCGACCGCGATCGGCAAGCGGCTGCGCGGCGACCACCAGCAGCTGATCTACGGCCGCGGGTACGACCACAACTTCGTGATCGGTGGCGAGCCGGGCCACGACGGCCTCCGGCTGGCGGGCCGGTTCTGGGAGCCCGACCACGGCCGCACCATCGAGGTGCACACCGACCAGCCAGGGGTCCAGTTCTACAGCGGCAACTTCCTCGACGGCACCTTCCTCGGCATCGGGAACAAGGCGTACCGGCAGGGCGACGCGTTCGCCTTCGAGACCCAGCACTTCCCGGACTCGCCGAACCACGCCAACTTCCCGTCGACGGTCCTGCGTCCCGGCGAGACCTACAAGTCGACGACCGTCTACAACTTCGGGACCAAGTAGCAGCCGCGTGCCGCCGTACCGCAGCCTTCAGCCGGTACGGCGGCACGTCGCCGCAAGCCACTCCAGCGCCGGCTCGGCCTGCTCCACGATCGTGAAGTGTGACGCGCCGACGCATTCCTGCAGCGTCGCGGTCGGGCAGTGGTCCGCGAGCCACCGTCCGTGGCTCACCGGGATGATGCGGTCCGCCGTGCCGTGCAGCAGCAGGACCGGAGCGGTGATCGCCTCCGGATCGCAGCCCCACGGCCGGGTGTAGGCCGCGTCGTCGTCGATCTGCCCGTAAGGACCGGCGTCGAGGCCCGGTCCCGCGACCTTGCCGAGCCAGCCCCACGGCCCGCCGAACATCGCCAGGTCGTCGTCGGTGAAGCCCGCGTCGTAGTCGAACCCCGAGTTGTGCAGTACTTCGCGAACCTCGGCCCCCGCCGCCGCGCTCGCGAGCGCGGCGATCGACGACGGCACCATCCCGTCGTACCAGCTCAGTCCTTCGACGCCGTACGGCGCGATCGCGGCCAGCGTGAGCGCAGCGCTGACCCGGTCGCCGAGGACGGCCGCCGTACCGAGGGCGAAGGTGCCGCCGCCGGAGTACCCGGCGACCGCGAACCGGTCGAGCCCGAGTGCGTCCGCGACCGCGGCCGCGTCGTGTCCGACCGAGGCGACCGTGCGTCCACGGTGGATCGTGGAGCCGCCGTACCCGGGCCGGTCGAACGAGACCCACCGAAGTCCCAGCCGGTCGGACGCGGCGAAGAGCGGCTCGGGCGGCGCGCCGACGTTCGGGGTCCCGTGGTTCCACAGGACCGGGAATCCGTCGCCGCCGGTGTCGTAGGTGTGCAGGGTCCGCCCGTCGGCCATCGGCACGTCTCGCTCCACAGTCACGAGATGAGCATAGGAACAGCGACGGTGAATGTCGTACTGCCTGGTGCCGAGTGGACGGTGAGGGTGCCGTTATGGGCGTGCGCGATCGACTGCGCCAGAGACAGGCCGAGGCCGGTGCCGGCGTTGGTTCTGGTGCGGGCGGTGTCGGCGCGGGTGAAGCGGCGGAAGACGTCCGGCTGGAGTTCGGCGGGAATTCCGGGACCGTCGTCGTGAACCGTCAGCACAGCGAATCGGTCGGCGATGCGGGCGGCAACCGTCACGGTGGTGCCGGGCGGAGTGTGCCGGCGGGCGTTGGTCAGCAGGTTGGTGAGGACCTGGTGCAGTCGCTGCTCGTCGCCGGCCACCACGATCGGTTCGGCCGGCAGGTCCAGCTCCCAATGGTGGCTGGAGGCAACGATCTCGGCGTCGATGACCGAGTCGCGGACGAGCCGGGACAGGTCGACCGGCCGGCTGTCCAGCGGCCGTCCGGCGTCCAGGCGAGCGAGCAGCAGCAGGTCCTCGACCAGCGAGGCCATCCGCGTGGTCTCGATCATCACCTTGCCCATCGCGTGCGTGAACAGTTCGGGATCGCCCTGGTGCAGACTCAGCTGCGCATACCCGTGGATCGTGGTGAGCGGCGTCCGGAGTTCGTGCGAGGCGTCGGCGACGAACTGCCGGACCTGCTGCTCACTGCGGTGCCGCGCGTCGAGCGCGTGCTCCATGTGTCCCAGCAGCGTGTTCAGCGCGACCGCGACCTGACCGACCTCGGTGCCTTCGTCGGTCAGCTGATCGGGCACGCGGGCAGTCACCCCGATCTCGCCGGTGTCGAGCGGCAGAGCGGCGACCTCCCGAGCGGTCTGCGCGACCCGCCGCAGTGGCCGCAATTGCCGCCGTACGACGAAGACCGCGACACCGCCCGCGGTCAGTACGCCGATCCCGCCGAACAACGCCTCCCAGCCGATCAGACTGTTCACGGTGTTCTGGATGTCCTTCGTCGGCAGCCCGGCGATGACGGTGATCGGCCCGATGTTCGTCGCCCGCACGCGGTACTGCCCGAGGCCCGGAAGTGCGACCGTCCTGTTCGCGCCGGCCGGCAGATCGTCGAGCACGCCGAGCGCCGCGCCAGAGAGGTCCGTGAGTTTCCCGTCATCGGTGATCACCTTGCCCACCGCGGTCGACGACTCCAGATAGACCGTCACCGTGCCGGCGTCCTGCCCGTGCGGCGAGTCCGGCGGCGGCCCGCCGTTCTGCAGCGCGCCGATCGCCCGGCCTTGCGCCGCGGTCACCTTGCCGTCGAGCTGGCTGGTCAGGTACGAGCTGATCGCGGCGGTCGTCAGCCCACCGATCACGACACTCACCACCGCGACCAGCACCACCATCGCCGCCGCGACCCGGACACTCAGAGACCGCGCCGCACCCTTCACGTGCTCAGGATGCGCACCCAGCCCGCGAGGCCCCTCCAGGTTCCCTGGGGACTTGCTGTGAAACCGGCCGCGGACGTCGCGAGAAAGTCTCTGCTTCGTCAACAAAAGGGCGCGCGGGGGTAGTTGTCGGCGGCATCCGGAAAAGCGCGGACATTGCCCGCGTTTTGAAATTCCGGTGTGTGAACCGCGATGGTAGTGGGGAGGTTCGAGACGTTTCCGGATTCGCCTCCCCTTCCGGGGCCGGAAACCGGTAGCCTCGTGCAGCGCGCTATGGGGGCCGCCGTACACCCACCCGACGAAACTGCCGGAGAGCCCAAACCGGTCAGGAGAGCACGTCTTGCAGGAGAACACCAGCACCACCAGTACTGGCGAACTGGTCAACGTACCCCTCACCGGTGCGGACAAAGTCGCCTACGCTTTCTACGCGACCGCGGCTGCCGCGGCTCTGGTCGGCCAGGTCTGGGCCGGCGTGACCCATATCCCCTGGCCGGACAGCGGGTTCTCGACGCTGCTCAAGATCGTCCTCGTCACCCCCGCGGTCGCGGTGCTCGAGCTCGGTGGCGTCGCCACCGCGGCGCTCGCCGACCTGCGCCGGCGCAAGGGCGAGCAGGCCTACGCCTATCGCGCGATGTCGTTCTTCGCGGCACTCGTCGCCGTCGTCTTCAACGTGGTCGGCCACTGGCGGCCGGAGGAGCGGTTCCTGGCCTTCGGCTTCGGCGGCCTGTCCGCGTTCGCCTACGTGCTCTGGCTGATCCACAGCTCGGCCCGTCGCCGCGACGCGCTGCGCAAGGCCGGCCAGATGCGCGACACCGGCCCGGTGTACGGCATCGTGCAGTGGGCCCGGGAGCCGCGCGTCACCTGGCTCGCGCGCTCGCTGGCGATCGAGCACGGCTACACCTTGTACGAAAGCCTCCGGGCGGCGCACCACCAGATCCGGAACCGGAGCCGCCGCGAGGCGATCGCCGGCACCGTCGCGGAGTACATCCGTTCCGAGCACCAGGACGAGCGGCTGGCGAAGATCGCCGAGACGACGTACGACCCGGACCGGCTGGCCGGGATGCTCGAGGAGCGGATCAACTACGAGGTCATCACCAACAAACTGACCAAGGCGATCTCACCGCCGCCGGAGCAGCCCGAGGCCCGGCCCGCCGCCGTGTGGGTCCTCGAGGGCGGGCAGCCGCGGCGTGCGGACGGCACCGGCGTCGGCCTGCGCGGCGACGAGGACGCGTGGACCGGTGAGCTGATGGCGATCGTCGACCAGCCGGATCCGACCGACAGCGGCAACGTGTCCGAGGCGGTCGTCGTCGAGGACGAGAGCGAACCGCAGCACGTCGTGAACGGTACGTCGAGCAGCCTGAAGCCGTTCGCCCCGCAGCCGAAGGCCGAACCGCTGGTGGAGAAGCCCAAGCCCCCGTCGCCGTTCGCCGGCCCGGCGGACCCGCAGCCGCCGGCGCTGATCACCACGCCGAAGGTCGAGCCGGTCCTGCCCGGCCCGGAGCCGGTTGCCGCGGAGCCGGCGGCCACCGACGACGAGCCGAGTCCGCTGGAAGTGAAGCGGCAGCGCGCCTGGGCGTTGCTGGCCGACTGGTCGCCGGAGCGTGGCGAGATCACCGCCAAGAAGATCGCCGACGCGATCGCGTGCAGTGAGCCGATGGCGAGCAGGTACATCGAGCAGTACCAGGCCGAGCACGGCGTCGTGCTCGTCGCGCAGAACTGATCCACGGATCGCACCGGCTGCCGGTGGACCTCAGAGGTTGAGGTTCACCGGCAGTTCCGCGAGACCGCTGACCAGCACGCGCCGCCACTCGAGCTCTTCGGCCGGCTTCGCGAGGCTCATCCGCGGGAAGCGCCGTACCAGCGCCAGCAACGACTCCTGCAGCTCGATCCGCGCGAGCTGCGCGCCGAGACAGAAGTGCGGTCCGAAGCCGAAGGACAGGTGCTTGTTGTCCTTCCGGTCGATCCGTAGCTCGTCCGGGGCGTCGTACGCCCGCGGATCCCGGTTGGCCGAGTTCAGCGCGGCCATCACCCCTTCACCGGCCTTGATCTGTACGCCGTGCAGCTCGATGTCCTCGAGTGCGACGCGCAACTGGCCGACCTCGCTGAACCGGTTGAACCGCAGCAGCTCCTCGATCGCCGACGGGATCAACGCGTTGTCGTCCACGAGCCGCGTCCAGTTCTCCGGCCGGCGCAGCAGTGTCGCGACGCAGCTCGAGATCTGGTTCGCCGAGGTCTCGTGGCCGGCGACGAGCAGGTTCACGCCGAACGCGATCAGCTCCTCCTGACTGAGCCGGTCGCCTTCCTCGCGGGCGCGGACGAGCTCGTCGAGCAGGTCCTCCGCGGGCGCCGAGGTGTTCGCCAGCTTCTTCGTGACGAGATCCTCGATGTACGCCGTCAGGTTGGTCATCGCGTCCTCGACCAGGTCCTTCTCGGTCATCTTCATGCTGTACCCGAGCTCGGTCCACTCACGGAACTGCGCGCGATCCGCGTACGGGACGCCGAGCAGCTGGCAGATCACCTGGATCGGCAACGGCAACGCGACCAGTTGCCGGATGTCCGCGCCGTCACCGGCCCGCGCGACGTCCTCGGCGAGCTGCGCGGACAGCTCGGCGACCCAGGGCCGGGTGCGCTCGATCTTGCGATGCGCGAACGTTGGTACGACCAACTTCCGGAGCCGGGTGTGCTCGGGCGGGTCGGTGGTGGTCAGGCTGTTCGGCATCGGCTTCGCGAGCGCCACCCGCGGCGCGCCCTGCCTGACCACGGCGGCCCGCGAGAACCGCGGATCGGCGAGCACCAGTTTCACGTCGTCGTACCGCGTCACCAGCCAGACCTCGGCCCCGGCCAGTGTCCGCACCCGCGCCACCGGCCGCCCTTCCCGCAACTCGGCGAACGTCGGCGACGGATCGAACCGGAACGCGTCCTCGAACGGAATCTGCAGCACGGGCTCACTCATGACCCAACCCTAGGTTAGGTAACCCTTGGTTGCCGGAGGCCGGCGCGTCGGCGCGGACCCCCGGGCCATCACGATCGGCGTCCGCGACGTCCGCCAGGCGGGCCGAGCGTCGACGGGTGGATTGTGATGGCCCGGGGGTCCGGGGTTCAGCTCGCGAGGGCCTTGGTGGCCTGGGCGGCGAGCGTCGCGGCGCCGTCGTCGTCGGCGAGACCGTCGGCGATCAGGACGGCGTACCTGAGGTTCAGGGTGGCGCCGGCTTCGATCGGGAGTTCCTCGGAGAACCACGGGGCCGGGCAGACGGCGGCGAAGTTCGACGAGCGGACGAACCACTGCGGTGGGTGCCGGACGTTGTCGGTCGCGTCGGCGATGATCAGCGTGGACGCCGTGTCGGTCTCGTCCTGACGGGCGGTGAAGCCCATCCACGCGGCGCGCTGCCCCATCAGCTCGTCACGGCCCTTGCCCTGCGGGGCGAGGATCGTGCCGTTCGTGAAGCATCTCGGTCCGCGCCAGAACAGGCCGCCGTACCCTGCGTTCGGGCGACCGGCCGTGGTCGGGCTGCCGATCTGGACCGTGGCGCCGGAGACGTTCGTCATCGCGGTCTCGTAGACCAGCACCCAGCCGTCGTCGGTCAGCCGCGTGGTGATCGTCCGCGACTCGTCCACCACGTGCTTGCCGCCCTGCGTGTGCCAGGACAGGTGGTGCCCGAACCGCACCTCGTCGTCCGACACGTCGAGGGCGTCCACGCGGTCGTGGTCCTGCGAGCCGTTGTTGTCGCGCGGTTGGTAGCCGTCCTCCTGCGCGTACGTCGGCCCGCCCCAGAAGTTGTCAGCGCCGAAGTGCGGCAACGACCAAGCCAGGCCCTTGTGCCACAGGTGATCCCACGGCCGGTACACGCTGACCAGGTCGCCGGTCAGCGTCCGGATCGGATGGAAGTACGGACGCGGCGACTCGTACTGCGGGTCGTCCGCGTTGTAGACATAGGTGAACAACTCGCCGTCGCCCGCCGTGACCTGGATCGACCGGCCGACAGCATGGTTACAGCCGAGGTTCTGCGTCATCAGTTCTCCCGTTTCGATTGGGTCCATGGCGCCCCGATCTCGCTGAACAAGGCCAGCTCGTCCGAGGCCCGGTCGATCCACTTCTCCACGTCGAGAAGAATCGGCCGGCGCTCAAGCCCCTCCCCTTCCCAGCGCACCAGCGCGTCCGGGATCGGCACCGGGTCGGCCGCCGTCCGAACCGCCTCGACGACCCGGGTGAACCCACCGGTCGCCTGCAGCGGCACATACAGCGGTACGGCGGGATCCGCACGATGCGCGAGCAAGTTCTCCAGCAGATCCGCCCGCCCGTACTTCGTATCGCCGATCAGATCCGACTGATACGTCAGCACCGCCTGCCCCGCGGACCCGTGCACGATCACCGACGCCTCGAGGTGCTCGGTCGCGCACAACGTGACCGCGACCAAGATCGGCGTACCGCGGCTCGTGGTGATCCGCACCGAGGACGTGTCGTCGGACTCGATCGGGTTCGCGCGGTACAGCTCGGTCTCGATCGACCGGATGTCGTCGATGCCGGTCGACCCGTCCAGCAGCAGGGCCGCGGCGGTCGCGTGCGCGAGCGGGTTCGTAACCGCGCCGTCGACCACGTCGATCCCGTCGAGCCGCCGCCGTCCGGACCACCGGGCGCGCTGGAAGTACTGCGCTTTCCGCACCCACTTGCCGGTCGCGCTGATTCCCCGGATCTCGCCGAGCTGCCCCTCGGCGATCATCGAGGCGAGTGTCAGCGTGGCCTCCGACGCCTGCGCCTGGAAGCCGACCTGGCACGCGCGCCCGGTCTCCGCGACCACGGCCGACAGCGCCTCGAACTCGGCCAGCGACGCCGTCGGCGGCTTCTCCAGCAGTACGTCGGCCCCGGCCCGCATCGCCAGTTCGGCCAGTGGGACGTGGGTCTGGATCGGCGTACAGATCACCACCACGTCGACCTCGGTGACGGCCAGCAGCTCGTCCAGGCCGGCGAAGACCTGGACGTCCGCGGGCAGCTCGCCGCCGCCGCGCGGATCGGCGACCGCCACCAGCTCGGCCCGGCCGGACTCGGCCAGCCGGGCGACGTTACGCACATGGGAGGCTCCGTGGCCGTGGATTCCCACCACGGCCACGCGGGCCCCCGTCATCGGCAATCAGTTGCTGTCAGCAACACTATTTGAGCTCCCCGTTGACCTCGTCCAGGAACGCCTTGGCCGCCGCGTCCGGCGCCTGCCGGCCGAACAGTACCTCGGTCGTGTACCGCTGGATGATCTTCTCCACCTGACCACCACCCACCGGCGGCGCCGGTGACGGGTCGCCGAGGTCCGGCTTGATGTCCTGGATGAACTTCGCGGTCGCGGCGTCGGCGGGCTGCAGCTTCGGCGTCACCTCGGAGCGGACCTCGGTGTTCGGCGGCACGCCACGCTCGGCCAGCAGCACGTTGCCGGCGGCAGTGGTGTTCGCCAGGTAGTTGACGAAGTCCGCGGCCTCCTTCTGGTGCTTCGACCGCGACGAGATCGACCAGAACATCGAGCCCTTGTAGTACGAGCCGTTGTCGGCGGCCTTGCCGTCGGTGCTCGGGATCCGCAGCAGCTTGAGCTGCTGGCCGGTCGCCTTGCTGAAGGCGACCAGCTGGTTGCTCCAGATGAAGCTCATCGCGAGCTTCCCGGTCGCGAACGCCGACTGGTCCAGTGACGCGTTCATGTCCTGCGAGACCGCCTCCGCGGACGGGATCGCCTTCTGGTCGCGGAGCTTCAGGATGTACTTGAAGAAGTCGGTGGTCTTCTCCGGCGAGACGCCGAGCTTGCCGTCCTTCGTCCAGAGCGACTCGCCGTTCTGCCGGGCCCAGAGGTTCAGGCCGGCCTCGTTGCCGCCGAGCGTGCCGGTCCCGGTGATCTTGCCGCCGGTCTTGGCGGTGATCTCCGCCGCGGTCTTGGCGAAGTCGTCCCAGGTCCAGGTGGTGTCGTCCGGGATCGCCACGCCGGCGGTCTTGAACGCGGCCGGGTTCACGACCACCGCGAACGAGTTGATGCCGGCGTTCAGGCCGTACAGCCCGCCGTCGAACTCGCCGGCGCCGAGGGTGTCCGGCTCGAACTTGCCGGTGTCCAGGCCCTGGGCCTTCTTCAGGTCGAGCAGGGCCCCGCGATCGGCGTACTCGCGCAGGTACTTCTCGTCCATCTGGATGATGTCCGGGGCGTCGTTCGCCGCGACCGTGGTGGCGAGCTTGTCCCAGTACCCCGACCACTCGCCGAACTCACCCTTGACGGTGACGTTCGGATGGTCCTTCTGGTAGGCGTCGATCACCTGCTGGGTGAGCTTGGTCCGGGTGTCCGAGCCCCACCAGGTGAATCGGAGCGTGACCTTGCCGCCGTCGGAGGACGACGACGCACCACCGGAGTCGCCGCCGCAGGCGGCCGCCGCGAGCAGGCCGGTGGCGATCGCCGCCGCGGCGAGTGCGCGCAGGCCCTTGCCTGCGACGCGTGGGATGTGCCTCATGAGGTGCACCTTTCAGGGGAGTTACTTGATGCCGGTGGTCGCGATGCCCTTGATCAGGAACCGCTGGCCGAGCAGGAAGGCGAGGAAGACCGGGACGAGGGAGACGACCGACATCGCGAACATCGATCCCCAGGACGAACTGGAGGTCGAGTCCACGAACGACCGCAGTGCGATCGGGACCGTGTACATGTGCGGGTCGGTCAGGTAGATCAACTGGCTGAAGAAGTCGTTCCAGGTCCAGATGAACGTGAAGATCGTGGTGGTGGCCAGCGCCGGCACCATCAGCGGGAGGATGATCCGCAGGAAGATCGAGGCCTTGCCACAGCCGTCGATCCGGGCCGCCTCGTCCAGCTCGCGCGGGATGCCGCGGATGAACTGCACCATCAGGAAGACGAAGAAGGCGTCGGTGGCGAGCAGCTTCGGGACGATCAGCGGCAGCACCGTGTTGATCCAGCCCAGCTTCGAGAACAGGATGTACTGCGGCACGATCACCACGTGGATCGGCAGCATGATGCTCAGCAGCATGATCGCGAACCAGAACTTCTTGGCGGTGAACTCCAGCCGGGCGAACGCGTAGGCCGCCATCGAGCAGGACACCAGGTTGCCGAGGATCGAGCCGAGCACCACGACCGCCGAGTTCAGCAGGTAGCGGGTGAACGGTTCGGTCAGGGCGTGCCAGCCGAGCCGGTAGTTCTCGATCCGCAGGTCCTTGATCAGGATCCCGGGGTCACGGAAGATCTCGTTGCCCGGCCGCAGCGAGCTGACCACCATCCAGATCACCGGATAGAGCATCACCAGCGCGGAGCCGGCCAGCAGGACGTGGATCACCAGCGGCCGGATCCGGGCCCAGGTGACGGGAGCGGTACGGCGGGCGGTGACAGCGCGGTGCAGGGTCTCAGTCGTCATAGAACACCCAGTACTTCGAGGCGAAGAAGTTCGCGGCGGTGAAGACTCCGATGATCACGAGCAGGAACCACGCCATCGCGGAGGCGTAGCCCATGTCGAAGTTCCCGAAGCCCCGGTCGTAGAGGTACAGCGTGAAGAACATCGTCGAGTCCGACGGTCCGCCGCTGCCCCCGGAAACGACGAACGCCTGGGTGAACGACTGGAACGCGTGGATGATCTGCAGCACCAGGTTGAAGAAGATGATCGGTGTCAGCAGCGGCATCGTGATGCTGAAGAACCGCCGCAGCGCGCCGGCGCCGTCGACCGATGCCGCCTCGTAGTACATCGTGGGGATCTGCCGCAGCCCGGCCAGGAAGATCACCATCGGCGACCCGAAGGTCCAGACGTTCAGCACCACCAGGGTGCCGAGCGCCGTACTCGGGTCGGAGATCCAGCCCTTGCCGTGGATTCCGACCACGTCCAGCACCTGGTTCAGCAGGCCGGTGGTGCCGAACACCTGCCGCCAGAGGATCGCGATCGCGACACTCGAGCCGAGCAGCGACGGCAGGTAGAACACCGACCGGTAGAACGCCATCCCACGGACACCGCGGTCCAGGACGACCGCCAGCAGCAGGGCGATCGCCAGCTGCAGCGGCACCGAGACGAACACGTAGGTGAACGTCACCCGCAGCGAGTTGTGCAGCCGCTGGTCGGACAGCATCCGGGTGAAGTTCTCCAGGCCGATCCACTTCGGGGCCTGGATCAGGTTGTAGTCCGTGAAGGACAGGTAGAGCGAGGCCAGCATCGGCCCGATCGTGATCAGGAACAGCCCGAGCAGCCACGGGGAGAGGAAGAGGTAGCCGGCCAGATTGTCCTTCTTCTGACCTGCGGTTTTCTTCCCCCGGAGGCTGCCGAGCTCACCCAGCGCACTCATGTTCTGCGTACCTCCGGAACGCTAAGGGCAGCCCGGAAAGCGCTTGCCTTGGCCGGTCAAACTAGTACGGGAAACCGGTTTATGCAAGGGCTCGCCGGGGTGCCGGATGTCCGGATGCGGTCGGGCTGCGCGCTCTTGACAGGACAAAGTCCGGAGGCGACAGTTCCAGGCATTTGGCAACCGCTTACCGACGGGAGAACCCGATGCTGCGACGCACCTTTCTGACCGGTTCGCTGACCACGGTCGCGCTCGGCGCCCTGCATCCGGCCGTTGCTCGTGCTGAGGTGGCAGCTGTGGACGAGGACTTCCTGACCCTGCTGACCGATGCGAACCAGCAACAGATTCCGCTGGTTCTCGGCAACTACCAGAACCTTTCCGACAGTGTCCGGACGGTGGCCCGGAAAGCCCGCCGGCTGGTTTCCGGCTACGTCTGGGGCCGGTCGTCGTACCACCACGACCCCGCGTTACTCGGGCCGCTGGGATGGCTGGTCGACCAGCTCGCCGCGCGGCAGCACGAGGACGGCCTGTACGACGTCGGGAACCTGCACTCGCCGCCGGACACCGCTTTCGCGATCCAGGACGTCTGCCTGCTCTACGCGCTGCTCGACGCGGACGGCCAGGCGGAAACCGCTGCACTGCGCGCGACACTCGCGACGGTGGTGCGGAAGGCCGGGCCGGCACTGGCGAGCGGCGGCGTACACACGCCGAACCATCGGTGGGAAGTGTCGGCCGCGTTGGCGCGGGCCAACGAACTGTTTCCGGACCGGCGGTACGCGGCCCGGATCGAGGACTGGCTGGACGAGGGCATCGACGCGACGCCGGACGGCATCTACAGCGAGCGGAGTTCGACGTACGCGGCCGAGGTGACGAACCCGTGCCTGCTGACGATCGCCTGGTTGCGCGCCAGGCCGGACCTGCTGGAGTACGTCCGGCGCAACCTCGACGTGACGCTGTACCTGCTCGAGCCGAACGGCGAGGTGGACACGACCGCGTCCCGCCGGCAGGACCAGAAGGGTCTGCGCGAGATCTGGTGGTACCTGACGCAGTTCCGCGAGCTGGCGCTGCACACCGGGGACGGACGATTCACGACCGTGGCCAAGAGCATCGAGGCCCGCGGAACGGGCGAGCTCGGCGATTTCCTGGCCGACGTCCTGGAACGCCCGGAACTGTCCGCGACCCTTCCGGCCGCCCAGCCGGCCCCCACCGATTTCGTGCAGCACTACCCGTCCCAGGCATCCGTCCGGGTACGCCGTGACGCGCGGACGGCAACCGTTTTCGGTGGCACGGACTTCGCCGACCTCCCGGTGATCTCGTCGGGGCTGTCGACCAACCCGACGTTCTTCAAGCTCCGGAACGGTGCCGCGATCCTCGACTCGGTCCGGTTGTCGCCGCAGTTCTTCAGCACCGGTCATTTCCGTAGCGACGGACTGCGCCGGCTCGGCCCGAACGGTTTCCGGCTCGCGCAGGAGGTCAAGGTCCCGTACCACCTGCCGTTGCCCAAGCGTTTCCGGCGGGCGGACGGGCAGTACGCCCTCACTCCCGAGGGCCGGTTCTACGCGTCGATGGATTTCGGGCATCGGCCGAAGCAGTACCGGACACTGCGGACCGAGATCACCGTGACCGAGGTACCGTCCGGCTTCGACCTGGCGTTCGAGTTCGCCGGCGACGCGACGGCGTACGCGATCGAGCTGTGTTTCCGCAACGGCGGAACACTTTCCGGGGTCGACGCACTGGATGCCTCAGGCAACTACCAGCTCGCGTCCGGGACCGGAACCTACACGGTCGGCACCGACCGGATCGAGTTCGGGCCCGGAAACGGCGCCGCCCGGGTCGCGATGGACCCGGGCGAGCGCTACACCTACCTCGGCGGCAGCCTCACCCCGGACGGCCTGCGCGTATACCTCACCGGCCGCACCCCCGGCCACCAACTGCTGCGTCTGCGTACCCCTTGACCTTGCCCATCCACCTGGAGAGCTGTTGGGTCGGAGGTGGTCAGCCGGCGGTTCGTACGACGGTTTCCAGTGAGCCGTCGTGCGGGATACGAAGGACGTGGATGCGGCGGCGGGCGTCGCGGAGGTACGTGCGGGACGTCGTGCTGACGGTCGCCGTACGACGGCTCGACCAGGTGATCGTGATCGTGGCCTTGCCACGGCGGATCACCAGGCTGTCCGCCGTCGCGGTCCGGCTCTGGTTGTAGGGGACCGCGGTTCCGTCGGAGAAGACGACCTCGTCGTCGGGCTGCAGTACCAGCGGGATCTGCTCGGTCGCCGCGCCGGTCGCGGTGACCCGGCGGCTGACGGACTGCGGGCCGACCAGCAGCTCGGTCGCGACCGAACCGTCGGGGGTGTGGTAGCGGACCAGGTCCTTGGACGGGTACGAGGCGACAAGGTTGCTCTCGGCATCGGCTTTGCCACCGAGGACGGTGCCCCAGGATCCGGTCGCCGTCTGCTGGGCGTGGATCACCGTGCCCGCCACCGGGTGCCAGAGGAATCCGGTCCCGGCCTTCACGCCGCTGCCCTGCCGGTTCCCGAAGAACGCGCCGAGGTACAGGCCGGGACGGCGTACGTAGAGGTAGTCCTGATTGCCGTAGTCGTCGTGGCGCCGCTCGGTGAAGTTGTCGCTGCGCAGGTACGGGAGTCGCGCGATCGCGGCCTGCTTCGCGGCGCGGGCCGGCATCGTCTCGCCGTACGGCGCATGCGCGATGATCCGCGGCGAGGTGTCCTGCTTGGCGAGCGCGAGCACCGGCGCCGGGTCCGCGGCCCAGACCTGCCGGGATGCCGTCTGGTCCTCACGGGAGGTGAAGAACGCACCGAGGTCCGGTGCGACCGGGACGAAGTGCGAGCCGAGGATGGTGCGGTCCGGGTCCGGGATCACGTCGTCGTAGAACGCCGCCGCGGTCCGGTCCGAGACGGCGTAGTACGTCAGCCAGCCGGAGTCGTCGGGCTCCCGGAGCAGGTTGTACCCGAACCAGTCGGCGAACCGGCGCGCCATGGTCGCGAGCTGCGGGTTCCTGGTGAGCAGGTACAGCTCGGCCAGCTCCGGGAGCATGACCTCGAAGTTGTAGTTGATGTCCATCCCGCGCGGGTCGTAGAAGAACCCGGCTGGGCTCTGCGCCCACTTCGCGATGAACCGGATCCGGTCCTGCAGCTCGAGCGACCGGTCGTGGTCGGGGAGCAACGTCAGCGTGAGCGCCGAGCCGGCGACACCCGCCGTCGCCTGGTTCGTGTACTCGAACGGGTTGTCCCAGACGACCGAGTTTCCCGGGTCCAGGTACCAGTCGACTCCCTTGCGCAGGGCAACTTCCAGCTGCGGCTGCCGGCTCGTCAGCGCGTTCGCCTGCCGCAGATTGGCGAGCGTCTTCGCCAAGTACCCGATGCCGAAACCGCTTGACGCCTTTCCTTGTTCGCCGGGGTGGTACTCCGGCCAGGAGCCGTCCGGGTTCTGCAACCCGATGTAGTGCTGCAACGCGGCGTCGAGCCGGCCGAGCAGCGCGTTGTCACGGTAGTACGGGTTCCAGGCACGCTTGTTCGCGAAGAACCAACTCAGGGTGAAAACGTGTTCCTGGACCCGCGAGTTGTACGGCTGAGCCGGCGTCCGCCACCAGCCGCCACCCATGAACCCGTACGGATCGGTGTCGACGATGTCGTTCGCCATCGGCGCCAGCGTCGCCAGGTACGGCGCGAACCGCTGCTCCCCCGGCGCGAACAACCGTCGCTCCGGCGCCCCGGCCGGCAACGTGGCCAGCAACGGCAACCCCGCGGCGCCGGCTGACATGGACATCGACGTCATCGTGGACGCGAGCCCGGCGCCGGCGGCGCCGAGCAGGACGGTACGACGTTTCAGAGACATAGCGGATCTCCTCGCTGCGATCGGACTGCGGCGAGTTTTCAGCGCGTGACCGTGGCGGGTCAAGACCGTGGGCTTTGATAATTCGAATTACCAGCGGAACTGACCTCTTGACGCACCTCGGCGGGCTGTTCTACGGTTCCCGGCAATCCGTATTACCGCGAAGGATCGACGATGGCAGACAAGGCGACCCGGCTCACCCAGCGCGACATCGCGCGGCTGGCCAAGGTCAGTCAGACGACGGTGTCGCTGGTGCTGAACAACCGCAGCGACGCCACCGCGCGGATCCCGGCCGAGACCCGGGACCGGGTACTCAAGGTGATCCGCGAGACCGGCTACCAAGCCGATCCGCTGGCGCGGCGGATGACGCAGCAGCGCAATCAGATCCTCGGCGTGTTCACCTACGAGTCCGTGTTCCCGAGCGCGAGCGGCGACTTCTACCACCCGTTCATGGCCGGGATCGAGGACTGCGCCGAGCGGCTCGGCTGGGACCTGCTGCTGTTCACCAGCGCGCCCGTCACCGAGGGACGGCGGCGGATCTTCCACGAGAACAACCGGCTCCGGATCGCGGACGGTTGCCTGCTGCTCGGCCGGGATATCCCGAATGAGGAATTGGCCCGGCTGATCGCCGAGGGGTACCCGTTCGTCTCGGTCGGCCGCCGCGACGACGCCGACGGCCCGGTGCCGTACGTCGGCGCCGACTACACGAGCGCCACGCGCACCGTCGTCGAGCAGGCCCAGGCGCTCGGTCACCGGCGGATCGCGTACGCCGGACTCGGCAGCGGAGCGGAGTCGTCGGCCGACCGCATGCGCGGCTTCCGTGACGCGGCCGGCGCGCGCGCACCGCACGTACCGACGACCGACCGCGCGCCCGGTGACGTGCTCGACGACCTGCTCGAGCGCAACATCACCGCGGCCTTCGTCGAGGAGCGTGCGGACGCGATCGCGCTGTACGCCGCGGCCGCCGAGCGCGGTGTGGACGTACCCGGGGAGCTGTCCGTGATCGCGCTCGGTGATGCCACCCGGCCCGCGGCGAGTGACCTGAACTTCTCCGGTTTCCACGTCCCGCGGCGGGCGATGGGGCTGCGCGCAGTGGAACTGCTCGAGTCGATCCTCAGCGGCACCGCCGGCGAGCGGCACGTCCTCCTGCCGTGCGACCTGACCGACGGAATCACTCTCACTCCGCCTAGCAAAGGTTTCTAGATGCATACAGATGTTCTTGTGGTCGGCGGTGGGCTCGGTGGGGTCGCCGCGGCCTTGGCCGCGCTCCGGACCGGTCGCTCGGTGATCCTGACCGAGGAGTTCGACTGGCTCGGCGGTCAGCTGACCAGCCAGGCCGTCCCGCCGGACGAGCACTCGTGGGTCGAGCAGTTCGGCGTCACGGCGTCGTACCGCGCGCTGCGCGACGGGATCCGCGAGTACTACCGCCGGCACTACCCGCTGACCGTCGCGTCCCGGGCGGACGCGCACCTCAACCCGGGAGCCGGGTACGTTTCGAAGCTCTGCCACGAGCCGCGCGTCGCGGTCGCCGTACTGGACGAGATGCTCGCGCCGTACCGCGCCAGTCGCCGGCTCCAGGTCTTGCAGCCGTACCGGCCGGTGGCCGCGGACACCGACGGCGACCGGGTCACCGCGGTGACCGTGGAGCACCGGGACACCGAGGAGCAGTTGACGCTCACGGCGCCGTACATCCTCGACGCGACCGAGACCGGCGAGCTGCTGCCGCTGACCGGGACGGAGTACGTCACCGGGTTCGAGGCGCAGAGCGAGACCGGGGAGCCGAGCGCGCCGGCTCAGGCGCAGCCGCTGAACATGCAGGCGGTGTCGTACTGCTTCGCGGTCGACCACGTCGACGGCGACCACGTCGGTGACAAACCGGCGAACTACGCCTTCTGGCGGAACTACCAGCCCTCGTTCTGGGGCGACCGGCTGCTGTCCTGGACGGCGCCGAACCCGCGCACCCTGGAGAGCTCGGTCCGGACGTTCACCCCGAACCCGGACGACGACCCGCTCGCCGTGGTCGCGGACCAGCGGCGCAGCGGCGGCGACACGAACCTGTGGACCTTCCGCCGGATCGCGGCCCGCCGGCACTTCGTCCCGGGGGCCTACGAGAGCGACATCTGCCTCGTGAACTGGCCGATGATCGACTACTTCGAGGGCCCGGTGATCGACGTACCGGACGCGGCCAAGCATCTGGCCGCGGCCAAGGAGCTGTCCCAGGCGGTGTTCTACTGGCTGCAGACCGAGGCGCCCCGTCCGGACGGTGGCACCGGCTTCCCCGGGCTGCGGTTGCGCGGCGACCTGGTCGGATCGGCCGACGGACTCGCGCAGGCGCCGTACATCCGCGAGTCGCGGCGGATCAAGGCGGCGTACACGATCGTCGAGCAGGACCTGTCGGTCGCGGTCCGCGGGACCCGCGGAGCGGTGGAGTACGCCGACAGCGTCGGGATCGGGATGTACCGGATCGACCTGCACCCGTCCACCGGCGGGGACAACTACATCGACGTGGCGAGCAGCCCGTTCCGGATCCCGCTCGGGGCGCTGGTCCCGCAGCGGGTGGAGAACCTGCTGCCCGCCGGCAAGAACCTCGGCAGCACGCACATCACCAACGGCTGTTACCGGTTGCATCCGGTCGAGTGGAACGTCGGCGAGGCCGCAGGCCTGCTTGCCGGCTTCTGCCTGGACCGCGGTGTCAGTCCGCGCGCGGTCCACGCCACACCTGCCCTGCTCGGCGAGTTCCAGGACCGCCTGGTTGCCCAGGGCATCGAACTCGCCTGGCCGGACGTCAAGGGTTATTGATTCCGGCTACTGATGGAGGTCCCCTGAGATGAAGAGACTGACAGCGGCGTTGTCCGCCGCGGCACTGCTGGCTGCTGCCGGATGTGGCGGCGGCTCCGGCTCCGGAGCGGGCGCCGGCGCGCCGATCGACCTGCGGATGACGATCTGGAGCGCGAACGCCAAGCACCTGGCGTTGTTCGACCAGATCGCCGCCGGCTACAAGAAGGACCACCCGGAGATCGGCAAGATCACCTTCGAGTCCATCCCGTTCGACAGCTACACGACCACGCTGACCACCCAGATCGGTGGCGGCAACGTCCCGGACCTGGCCTGGATCTTCGAGACCAGCGCACCGGACTTCGTCAGCTCCGGCGCGCTGGAGCCGATCGACAAGGACCCGGACCTGGTGCCGGGTACGACGGCCAACTGGGAGCAGGACGGCAAGCTGTACGCCTACCCACTGTCCACCTCGCCGCTGGGTGTCTTCGTCAACACCGACCTGGTGAAGGCGGCGGGGCGGCCGGCGCCCGCGCAGCAGATCGCGTCCGGGACCTGGACCTGGGACGAGGCCGCGAAGACCGCTGCCGCCGTACAGGCCAAGACCGGTAAGGGTGGTCTGGTGGTCGGCGACTTCGACTACAAGGGCTGGGACACGCTGAATGCGATCTGGTCCGGGTGGGGTGCGCGGCCCTGGAGCGAGGACGGCAAGAGCTGTCAGTTCGACCAGCCGCAGATGGTGGACGCGATGACGTTCGTCCAGAAGATGATCTTCACCGACAAAGCCATGCCGGGACCGGGCGTCACGAAGGACTTCTTCGCCGGCGACTCGTCGATGGTGCTGACCCAGATCAGCCGGGCGGCGCTGCTCGAGAAGGCCAAGTTCCACTGGGATCTGGTGCCGCTACCGAAGGGTCCGGCCGGTGACTACTCGGTCGTCGGGCAGGCGGGGATCGGCGTGTTCAAGCGCGGCAAGCACGCGGACGCGGCGAAGCAGTTCCTGGCGTACTTCAGCAACGCGCAGAACTCGGCGAAGCTGGCGGAGTACTTCCCGCCGCCGCGCAAGTCCGAGCTGAACGCCGCCACCCTGGCGAAGGCCAACCCGCTGCTCAAGCCCGCTCAGCTCGACAGCGTCGTTGTCAAGGGCATCGAAAACGGCAAGATCAAGCCCAGCCACACCGGGTACGCCGAGCTGCAGCAGACGGTGCGCGCCGCGCTCGACCCGTTGTGGAAGCCGGGCGCGGACGTCAAGACCGTCCTGTCCGGGGTCTGCTCCAAGATCAACCCCCTGCTGGCGAAATGACCCTGACGCTGGAGAAGCCCGCACGGCCTGGGCGGTCAGGGACCCCGGCCGCGCGGGCGCCGTACTGGACGATGCGGCGGCGCGACACGTTGGCCGGCTGGCTGATGGTCGCGCCGCAACTGGCCGGCATCGTCACGTTCGTGCTGGTGCCGCTCGGGCTCGTGGTCTGGTACAGCGTGCACGAATGGAACGTGCTGGCCGGCACGTTCGAGTTCGCCGGCGCGGACAACTACCAGGCGCTGGCCGACGACCAGCGGCTCGGTCCGGTACTGCGGGCAACGGGTCTGTTCTCGGTCGGGCTGGTGGTGCTGAACCTCAGTCTCGCGCTGTTCCTCGCCGTACTGCTGAACCAGAAACTTCGCGGCACCGTGGTCTTCCGGACGTTGTTCTTCTCGCCGGTCGTGGTGACGCTGGTCGCCTGGACGATCGTGTGGGGCTTCCTGCTGCAGGACAACGGTGGTGTCAACGCGTTCCTGCACGTCTTCGGCATCGACGGCCCGAACTGGCTGCGCTCCAGCGGTACGGCGATGGTGTCGGTGATCGTCGTCCAGCTGTTCAAGAACGTCGGGCTGAACATGGTGCTGTTCCTCGCGGCGTTGCAGGGCGTACCGGCGGAGCTGTACGAGGCGGCCCGGATCGACGGGGCGTCGGCCTGGGCGCGGTTCCGGCGGGTGACCGTACCGTTGATCAGTCCAACGATCCTGCTGACGATGATCCTGACGATCGTCGGATCACTGCAGGTGTTCGCGCAGATCGCCGTACTGACACAGGGCGGCCCGGGCACGTCGACGACCGTGCTCGTCTACTACCTGTACCAGCAGGCGTTCCAGTTCCATCACTTCGGGTACGGCGCGACGCTGTCGCTGGTGCTGTTCCTGATCGTGCTGGTGCTGACGGTGATCCAATGGCGGATGCGGCGGAGGTGGGTGTTCCATGAAGCTTAAGCTGCTGATCTACGGCGTACTGCTGGTCTGCTGTGTGCCGTTCGTGTTCCCGATCTGGTGGATGGCGACGACGTCGCTCAAGCCGGTGTCGGAGATCTTCTCGTTCCCGCCGTCGTTGCTACCGGCGTCGCCGACGCTGGACGCGTACCGGCAGGTGTTCGCGCTGCAGCCGTTCGGGCAGCAGTACCTGAACAGCCTCTACATCGCTTTAGTAGTGACGATCGGCACGCTCGCGGTGTCGTCACTCGCCGGGTACGCGTTCGCGCGGGTCCGGTTCCGCGGTGCAGGGGTCGTTTTCCTGATCGTGCTGAGCGGACTGCTGGTCCCGAACGAGGTGACGATCATCCCGCTCTACAAGATGTTCGACTCCTTCGGCCTGGTGAACACGCACTGGCCGCTGATCCTGATCCCGATGCTCGGCGCCCCGAGCGTGCTGGCCACCTTCATCATGCGCCAGTTCTTCATCACGCTCCCGGCCGAACTCGAAGAAGCCGGCCGAGTCGACGGCCTCGGCCGCTTCGGGCTCTTCTGGCGCGTCTGCCTACCGTTGGCACGGCCAGCAATCGGCGCGGTCTCCATCTTCACCTTCCTGCACAGCTGGAACCTCTACCTGGAGCCGATCGTCTTCCTCTCCTCCAAACAGAAGTTCACCATCCCGCAAGCCCTCACCCAGTACGTCGACGCCTACGGCGGCCCCATGTGGAACACCCAACTCGCCGCCGCCACCCTCTCCGCCCTCCCCGTCCTCGTCATCTTCGTCCTGGCCCAACGCCAATTCGTCGAAGGCCTGGCCCAAACAGGCCTCAAAGGCTGAGCCGGCCGACAGCGAGCGGCCACCAGTTGTCCTCGGCGGCGTAGGCGTTCGGGTCCCGAACAGCGAGGTACGCGACCAGGAGGTCCTTGTAGTCGGCCTGCAGGTTCTCGTCGGCGTCGCGCCGGAAGGCCTGGTAGCGACCGATCCGATACAGGTAGTCGATGAACGAGCCGAGCGAAGAGTTCACGGTCTCGAGCCTTGCGCGGTCACCGTTCAGATCGGCCAGCAGGACGTGTCCCTCGCGGGGGTCGAGGAAGTACCGGAGTGCCGACTCGGGATGCGGGGCGCCGAGCGTGACGAGGGTGACGTCTTCGCCGTTGAGGTTCACCGGGACGCCGTCGAAGGCCCCCGGTTCGGCGAGCGGCTCCAGCACGAACACGCCGGCCAACCGGTCCGGCAGGCCGACGTCGAACAGTTCGTCGGCGACGATTCCGGCCGACGCGAACATCTCCCGGTCCTCGGCGTCGAGGCAGGTGATGCTGTCCGCCCCGAACAGGTCGCCAAGCTGCTGCTGGTTCGCCATCGGTCCCTTTCCGCTCCGCTCGAACGACCATCCTCTCCTCGCGGAAGGTCACCCTCCGGGGAGTCGCCGGACGACCGGGCGCGCGTGGGAAACTGTGGGATGTGAGCTTTCATGCGGCTGCTTTCATCGCCACCAGTCTGGACGGGTACATCGCGCGTCCGGACGGATCCATCGACTGGCTGACCACCCGCGCCGAGCAGGCCGGCAGCACGGGGTACGACGAGTTTCTCGCCTCGGTCGACACCGTCGTCCTGGGGCGGAACACGTACGAGCTGGCACGCACGTTCGACGAGTGGCCGTACGAGTCGAAGCAGGTGGAGGTCCTCAGCACCACCCTCGACCCGGATGCCGACGACCGGATCCTCGTGCACCGCACGCTGAACGCGCTGGTGGAAACCCTGAACGATCGCGGCGCGCACCGCATCTACGCCGACGGAGCCGCCACCATTCAGACCTTCCTGCGAGCCGGCCTGCTCAACGAGCTCACCATCACCACGGCCCCGGTCCTCCTCGGCGCCGGCATCCCCCTCTTCGGTGACCTCCCCGCCGACGTCCCCCTCACCCACAACGCCACCCGCACCCTGAAAGCCGGCTTCACCCAATCCGACTACACCATCAAGCGCTGACCACCCGACGTGCTCCCCGGCGCGGTGGGTCAGTAGTCGCGGAGGGTTGAGGCGCGGTCCTTACCGCCGAGGCGTTCGTGGAGACGGTTCTGGGCGCCTTGGTCCAAGGTCTCGGCGGGCTTGACCTGAGCCGGCTTCTCAGTGGGGTTGAGACCGGCTCGGACCGCCTGGTCGAGTTCGGACGCTGCTCGAGCGGCTGACTCGGACTCCCGGTGGCCGGCTTCATAGGTGGCGATGCCGGCCGTGATCCGGTCACTCATCTGATGAGCCGCGCGCCATGGCTCGTGGCCGGCGTCCTGGATCAGTTGCGCCGACTCCGCCCGGTCCGTGACCCGGTAGCTGGCGTTGCCCAGCTTCGTCAGACCTTCGCGGCTCTGCTCGATCTGATGGCCGATGTCTTCGGCCGACTCGGTGGCGGCGGTGAGGCTCTCCTCGAAGAGCTCGATCCGCTGCCGCAAGTCGCTGAGCGTCGGCACACCCTCCGGCCACGCCTGCTGCTCCCGCGACGTGACGCTCGGTTCCGGAGTCGCGGTCTCGAGGGCTTCGAGCGATTCCTTGGCCGCCGTGATCGCCTCGATGCCTTCGCGCAGGCGGTCGCCGGCCTCCCCGGTCAGGTCCCGCGCCTTCCGCATCTGGCGGTCGATGTCCTGGCCGTAGGACTGGGCGTGCGACATGTACTGGCTCGGGGTGTCGCTCATCTCCACGAGGCGTGCCTGCGTGACCATGGCCGGGATGTCGTTCTGCGCGACGGCGAGGGCGTCGAGCGCCGCACCCATCCTGTCGTCGGCCAGCTGCATCTTGACCCGGGCGTCCTGCGTCGCGTTCGAGATCAGGTCGGTGTGCCAGCGGAGGTCTTGCTCGTTCATCGCGCTGCACCGCCCTCGGTGCGCTGCGCGGCGGTCAGGGCGTCGTCGGCGGCCAGCGCGTCGCGCAGGGCGGCCTGAGCCGCCTGGAGCTCGTTGCGTACGGCCCCCAACTGCGCCATCAGCTCCGCCGGTTGCACGGCGGTCTCCTCGCTCGACGCCACCTCAGGACTCCTTCTCAAACGATTGACCCGAACCACAGTAGACCTCTGACGGCCGAGCGGGGAGCTGAGTTCCTGAGGGTCAGCGCTGGGTGAGGAGGTGGACTGCCTCGGCGGCCCAGTAGGTGAGGATCGTGTCGGCCCCGGCCCGGCGGATCGCGGTGAGTGTCTCGAGGATCGCGCGGTCACGCTCGATCCAGCCGTTCGCCGCGGCGGCCTCGACCATCGCGTACTCACCGGAGATGTTGTACGCCGCGACGGGCACGTTCACGTGGTCGCGAACCTGCCGGATGATGTCGAGATACGCCAGCGCCGGCTTCACCATCACGATGTCCGCGCCCTCGGCGATGTCCAGGTCGACCTCGCGGATCGCGTCGCGGGAGTTCGCGTTGTCCTGCTGGTACGTCTTCCGGTCGCCGGTCAGCGACGAGTCGACCGCCTCGCGGAACGGGCCGAAGAACGCCGACGCGTACTTCACGGCGTACGCCAGGATCACCGTGTCGAGGAAGCCCGCCGCGTCCAGCGCCGACCGAACGACCCCGACCTGGCCGTCCATCATCCCGGACGGACCGACGACGTGCGCACCGGCGGTCGCCTGCGCGACGCCCATCTCGGCGTAGATCTTCAGGGTCGCGTCGTTGTCGACCCGGCCCTCCGAGTCCAGGACGCCGCAGTGCCCGTGCGAGGTGAACTCGTCCAGGCAGAGGTCCGACATCACGAGCAGCGAGTCGCCGACCTCCGCGACCGCGTCCCGGATCGCGACGTTCAGGATCCCGTCGGGATCGAGCGCGCCGGAGCCGACCTCGTCCTTCTCGGCGGGGACGCCGAAGAGCATGACGCCGCCGAGCCCGAGCTGCGCCGCCTCGGCGATCGCCTTCCGGGCGGTGTCGCGGGTGTGCTGTACGACGCCCGGCATCGACCTGATCGCGATCGGTTCGCGCGCGCCTTCCCGGACGAACATCGGCAGGATCAGCTGCCGCGGTTCGAGCGTGGTCTCCGCGACCAGCCTGCGTACCGCCGCCGACGACCGAAGCCGCCGCGGCCTGACCTCCGGGAATCCGGGCACAGAAATCAGCTCTTTCGACGCGAGCCCGAGCGGCGCTCGGACGGACGGGTGACCGGCTCCCCGGCCTCGACCATGGTGTCACGCCGGTCCGCACCGAACCGGGCGAGGGCGTCGGCCAGCTCCTCGACGGACGGCGTCTCGGCCATCGCGTCGACCCGCAGGCCGTGCTCCTCGGCGGTCTTCAGCGTGGCCGGCCCGATCACCGCGATCACGGTCGACGCGTGCGGCTTGCCGGCGATGCCGACCAGGTTCCGCACCGTCGAGGACGAGGTGAACACGACCGCGTCGAACTTGCCCGACTTGATCGCCTCGCGGGTCGGTGCGGGCGGCGGAGCGGCCCGCACGGTCCGGTACGCCGTGACGTCGTCGACCTCCCACCCGAGATCGGTGAGTCCGGCGACCAACGTCTCGGTGGCGATGTCGGCGCGCGGCAGGAACACCCGGTTGATCGGGTCCAGCAGCTCGTCGTACGGCGGCCAGTCCTCGACCAGCCCGGCCGCCGACTGCTCGCCGGACGGCACCAGGTCCGGACGGATGCCCCAGGCACCGATCGCCTCGGCGGTCTTGTCGCCGACCGCCGCGATCTTCAGCCCGGAGAACGCCCGCGCGTCCAGCCCGTACTCGTCGAACTTCTCCCGGACCGCCTTCACCGCGTTGACCGAGGTGAACGCGACCCACTCGTAGCGACCCTCGACCAGACCACGGATCGCCTTGTCCATCTGCTGCGGGTTGCGCGGCGGCTCGACCGAGATCGTGGGCACTTCCTCCGGCATCGCGCCGTAGCGCCGCAACCGGTCCATCAACGGCCCGGCCTGGTCCTTGGTGCGCGGCACCAGGATCCGCCAGCCGAACAGCGGCTTGGTCTCGAACCAGGACAGCGCCTCGCGCTGTTCGACGACCGCACCGACCACGATCACGGCCTCGCCGGTCACCTTGGACGCGCGCAGGTCCGCGACGATCGTCTCCAGTGTGCCGACCACGCTCGTCTGCGCGGTGGTCGTACCGCCGACGGTCACCGCGACCGGCGTACCGGCGTCGAAACCGCCCTCGACCAGGGCCGCCGCGGTCTCCTTCAGGGTCTCGACAGCGTTCAGCAGCACCAGCGTCTGCTTCGGCTGCAGGCGGGTCAGGTCGAGCTTGTTCTCGGCCAGGTCGACGACGGTGACCTCGCGGTCACCCTTGATCGTCAGCGGGATCCCGGCGTACGTCGGGACCGCGCTCACCTCGCTGACACCCGGGACGACGTTGAACCCGATGCCCGCCTTCTTGCACGCGGCCGCCTCCTCGGCGCCGCTGGAGAAGGTGAACGGGTCGCCGGTCAGCAGCCGCACGACGTTCGCCGCGGACTTGGCGGTCTTCACCACCAGCCGCGCGCGGGCGGCGACCCGCAGCGCCCGGCTGCCCTCGGCGCCGGAGCCGTCCACGACCTCGACGTCCGGCTTGCAGTAGGTCAGGAACGCGTCGTGTTCGGGGCCCTCGACAACGACCGCGTCGGCGCCCGCGAGCACGTCGCGGCCGGCCAGCGTCAGCAGCGCCGGGTCACCAGGACCGACGCCGACGAACGTGACATGCCCGAGCGGTTTGGTCTGCTTGACGGTACTGGTGGCGGCCTTCTGCGGTGCCGCGGTAGCGGCTGTCTTCGCGCTCACGTCTGCCTTCGCCCTCGTCGTTTTACTGCTCGTCTTGTGGGCCGTCTTCTTGGCCGTCGTCGTGCTCTGTGCCGGTGTCATGTTCGCTCCAGCAACTCGTTCGCCAGCGCCTTGCCGAGAGACACCGGATCCTCCACGGGCCCGTTCGCCGACAGCCGCCGGACGCCGTCCTCCTGGCCGAGCGCGCCGCGCAGCCACAGCTCCGGGCCGTCCTCGCCCTCGACCACCTCGGCGAGGGCACCGACCGGAGCCGTGCACCCCGCCTCGAGCGTGGCCAGCAACTGCCGCTCGGCCGTCACCGCCGCGCGAGTGGCCGGATCCTCCAGCGGAGCCAGCGCGGCCAGTACGTCGGTGTCGTCCGCGCGGCACTCGACGGCCAGCGCGGCCTGTCCCGGCGACGGCAGCATCTGGATCGGGTCCAGCGTCTCGGTCACCTCGTCGAGGCGTCCCAACCGGGCCAGTCCCGCCCGGGCCAGCACCACCGCGTCGACCTTGCCGTCGGTGACCAGGCCGATCCGGGTGTCGATGTTGCCCCGGATCCCGGTGCACTCGATGCCCAGGCCGAGCGCGTCGATCTGCGCCGACCGGCGCGGCGCACCGGTCCCGATCACGGCACCGCGCGGCAGCTCGCCGAGCGTCAGCCCGTCGCGCGCGACGAGGACGTCGCGCGGGTCTTCACGGACCGGGATCGCGCCGATCACGAGACCGGCGACCGGCGCGGTCGGGAGGTCCTTGAGCGAGTGCACCGCGATTTCGATCTCGCCGGCCAGCAGCGCGTCGCGGAGCGCGCTGACGTAGACGCCCGTGCCGCCGATCTGCTCGACCGGAGACACCTTGTCCACGTCGCCGGTGGTGGAGATCGGGACCAGCTCCACCTCGTGACCGAGGTTCCGGAGCGCGTCCGCGACCAGAGTGGACTGTGCGATCGCCAGCTTCGAGCGGCGGGTTCCGAGCCGGATCATGCCTGCTCACTCCCCTTCGGCGTGGTGACCGCGTCCACGGTCGCCTGGTCGAGAGCGAACAGCTGCCGCAGCGCGTCGGCGTACGTCGGTCCGCCGGGATCACCGCCGAGCTCCTTCACCCGCACGGTCGGGTTGTGCAGCACCTTGTCGACGACGCGGCGAATGGTCCGCTCGACCTCGTGGCGCTCGTGGTCGCCGAGATCCGGCAGCCGGCGCTCCAGCCGGGCCAGCTCGGTGTTCACCAGCTCGCTGGCCATCGCCCGCAGCGCGACCACGGTCGGCGCGACCGACGCGGCTCGGCGAGTGGCCTCGAACGCGCCGGTCTCTTCACCGACGATCCGCCGTACGTCGTCGATGTCGGTCTCGCTGCCGCCGGCCGTCCCGGCCAGATCCGCGAGCGTCACCAGCGTGACGCCGGCGATCCGCGCGGCTTCGGGGGCGACGTCGCGGGGCAGTGCGACATCCAGGACGCCGATCGGGCGTCCGTCGGCCGCGTCGCGGATCATCTCCTCGGTGATCACCACACCGCGGGCGCCGGTGCACGACACCAGCAGATCCGCCTCGTGCAGCGCGGCGGGCACGTCCGCGAGCTTGATCGCCGTACCGCCGATCCGCTCCGCCAGCGCGGCCGCGCGGTCGTAGTTGCGGTTGGCAACGGTCACGCTGCGAGCGCCGCCGTTCGCCAGGGTCTGTGCGGCCAGCGACGCCATCGAGCCGGCGCCGACGATCAGCGCGCGGCGGCCGTCGTACCCGCCGAGGGCGTCGAGCCCGGCCGAGACGACCGAGCGTCCGGCCGCGTCGATCCCGGTCTCGGCGTGCGCCCGCTTGCCGACCCGCAAGGCGTGCTGGAACAGGGCGTTCAGGTCGGTGCCGATGGTCTCCAGGTCCTGGCCGACGCGCAGCGTCTCCTTCACCTGGCCGAGGATCTGGCTCTCGCCGACGACCATCGAGTCCAGCCCGACAGCGACCTGGAACAGGTGCGCGACGGCACCTTCCTCGAAGTGCACGTACAGGTGCTCGGCCAGGTCCAGCAGCGGTACGCCGGTGACGTCGGACAGGATCGCGGTGACCTCGTCCATACCCGCGTGGAACCGGTCGACGGTCGCGTACACCTCGGTCCGGTTGCAGGTGGCCAGTACTGCGGACTCCGCGACGGCCGCCGAGTTCCGCACGGCCAGGGCCAGCTTGGTCGCCGCGTCCGCGTCGAGCGCGACCCGCTCGAGCACGTCGATGGCAGCCGAACGATGACTGATGCCGACGACCAGGTAGCTCACAGCCCGACACCTCCCCCGACACTCGGGAGATCCGTCAGACCGTTCATCGCTGGTAGCTCGGGCACCTGGGGGAGCGCCGCCTCTCCGGACTTTCGTTGTTCGTGGTACGCCAGGATCTGCAACTCGATCGAGAGGTCCACCTTGCGGATGTCCACGCCGTCGGGCACGGACAGCACGACGGGCGCGAAGTTCAGGATGCTGGTCACGCCGGCCGCGACCAGCCGGTCGCAGACCTGCTGCGCCGGCCCGGCCGGGGTGGTGATCACGCCGATCGAGACCCGGTCGGCCTCGACGATGTCCTCGAGCTCGGCGAAGTCCCGGACCTCCATGTCGCCGATCCGCTCGCCGATCAGGTTCGGGTCGGCGTCCAGCAGGGCGACGATCCGGAAGCCGCGGGTGCCGAACCCGGAGTAGTTCGCCAGCGCGTGACCCAGGTTTCCGATCCCGACGATGACCACGGCCCAGTCCTGGGTGACGCCGATCTCACGCGCGATCTGGTAGCGCAGGTACTCGACGTCGTACCCGACGCCGCGGGTGCCGTACGACCCCAGGTAGGACAGGTCCTTGCGGAGCTTGGCGGAGTTCACGCCGGCCGCGGTCGCCAGGTCCTCGCTCGACGCGGTCGCGATGCCGCTGTCCGACAGCGCGGTCAGGGCCCGCAGATAGACCGGCAAGCGCGCGACAGTCGCCTCGGGGATGCCGCGTTCGGTTCTCGTCGGCGGGCCGGGGCGACGGCTGCTGGCACGCGTCACAATTCTCCTGGGAGCGGTTGGTTCACCGCGGTCTGACGGCCGGCGGCTCTCTTACTCTAGGAGCTTGTGAACGTGAGAACAAAATCGGCGGGAGTGACCTAGGAGACAGGCCTCCCTCACCCACTACCTCATCAGTGCTTTTCGGAGGCGGGCGGGGTCCACTCGCCAGAAGTCGTGCTGCTTCCCGTCCACGAACGTGACCGGGATCTGCTCGCCGTACTGCGTGAACAACCGGTCGTCCTGCGTGATGTCGACCTCGGTCCAATCCGCCCCCACCTCGGCGCAGACCGCCTCGATCACCGCGCGGGCGTCGTCGCACAGATGACACCCCGGCTTGCCGTACATCGTGACTCTGCTCACCGGGCTCACCGGGCTCACCGGTCCCCCTCCCGCAGCCGCCCCTTCGCGACCTTCCCGGTCACCGAGTGCGGCAGGTACTCCACCACGTCGATCTCCACCGGACACTTGAACCGCGCCAGGCGGGTCGCGGCGTACTCCTGGACCGTTGCGACGTCGACCGATGCGTCCGGCAACGGTACGACGAACGCCTTGACCGCCTCGCCGGTCTCCTCGGACGGTACGCCGATCACGGCCGCCTCCCGTACGCCGGGAGCTCCGACCAGCACGTCTTCGACCTCACTGGGGAACACGTTGAACCCGGACACGATGATCAGCTCCCGCAACCGGTCGACCAGGAACAGGTCGCCGTCCGCGTCCAGGAACCCGACGTCGCCGGTCCGGTACCAGCCCTCGGCGTCGGGGCCGTCCACACCGTCCGGCCAGTAGCCGGAGAACAGGTTGCCGCCGCGGATCAGGATCTCGCCGGGGTCGTCGCCCTCGACGTCCTCACCCTGCTCGTCGGCGATCCGGATCTCGACGTTCGGCAACGGGCGGCCGACCGAGCCGGGCTTCGGCTCGGCCTCGCCGAGGGTGGTGGTGACCCCCGGGGACGCCTCGGTCAGGCCGTAACCCTGGTGAACATGCAGTCCGGTCGCCCGCTCGAAGCGGTCCGCGAGCGCGCGATCCAGCGTGGACGCGCCGGTCAGGACCACCTTCACCGTCTTCAGGGCGGCCCGCAGGTCCGGGCGGGTGAGCAACGCGTGCAGTGCCGGCGGAGCGAGCGGGAGCCGCGTCACGCCGTACCTGCCGATCAGACCGAGGGTCTGCTCGGGGTCGAAGCGCTGCTCGACGATCAGGGCCGCGCCGGTCGCGACAGCCCAGCCGAGGACCGCGTTCAGGCCGAACGCGTGGAACATCGGGAGCACCCCCAGAACCACGTCCTCGGGGCCCATCCGGTCCTCGCCGAGCTCGCCGAGGTTGCGGACGTTCGCCGCGAGTGCCCGATGGGTGAGCATCGCGGCCCGCGGATCCCCACTCGTTCCGGAGGTGTACAGGAGCACCGCGAGGGTCTCGGGATCGATCAGCGGAAGTAACGGTGTGTCACCTTCGAGCTCGCCCGGCGCCACCGTCCGGATGCCGTCGACACGGTCCGCGAGACCCGGTCCGGCGACCGCGAGACGGGCTCCGGAATGCTCCACGACGGCCGCCACCTCGGGTTTCGTGAGCCCGGTGTTCAGCGGCACGGCAACCAATCCGGCGCGGAGTATGCCCAGGTAGGACGTGACGAACTCGATGCTGTTGGCAACCAGCAGCAGGACCCGGTACCCGGGCACCAGGCCGGCCGCGGCGAACCCCTGCGCGGCCCGGTCGACGGCCTGGTCGAGCTCACCCCAGGTCAGCCGCCGGTCCCCGTCGATCAGCGCGGGACGGGCGGGGTGACGTTGCGCTGTGTCACGAAGGATGTCCGCGAAATTCACGTTCACCAGGCGAGTCTGTCACGCCCCGGATTCGCTCCGGGAGAAACCGGCGCGCTCAGAACGGTTGCAGCAGAGCGTGACGGCCGATATACAGGTGAACTCGTGGGCGCGCTTCTGTTGAACCTCACACTGCAGAAACCCGTCCGCGCGGGGACCTCATGCGCGATGCACCACCCCCGACAGCAGGCTGCTCCGAACTTCGGAAGCAGTCCGCTGGCGCATTCGTGACCATTCGACCGAACGGAAGGCGGCACGCCTCAGGCTGTTGACAGCATGCGTTCGACCAGTAACGCTCTGTGCTGTCCCAGCCACTGTGGCCATTCGCGGATGTGTCAAACGACGTGTCAGTTGAACGGGGAGAAATCTTGACCACGCCGGAGCCAAGCCCGGACGGGATGAGACGTGCGGAGCTCGTCGATCGCGCCCAGGCCGGGGACGTCGGTGCCTTCGGTGAGCTGTACGACGAGTACTCGCTCACCGTCTATCGCTACATCTACGCCCGAGTGTCCTCGTCGGCACTCGCCGAGGACCTGACCAGCGAGACGTTCGTCCGGGCACTCCGGGCACTCGACTCGTTCCGCTGGCAGGGCCGGGACTTCGGAGCCTGGCTGGTGACGATCGCCCGGAACCTGATCACCGACCACTACAAGTCCGGCCGGGTCCGGCTCGAGGTGGTCACCGACGAGATCGAGACCCACGACCGGCAGACCGAGGGCCCGGAGATCGACGTCCTGGCCGCGGCCACGGCGGAGGTCCTGCGGGATGCGGTGGCCGGCCTGCCGGACGAGCAACGCGACTGTCTGACGATGCGGTTCTTCGCCGGCCTGTCGATCGCCGAGACGGCCAAGGCGCTGGAGAAGTCCGAAGGCGCCGTCAAGCAACTCCAACTGAGAGCCGTACGGCACTTGGCGAAGGTTATCCCCAAGGACTTGAGATGAGGCGGATGACAACGAACGTCTTTCGTAACCCGTCAGGGAGTTACCTCGTTTGCCTGGTGAGGACCTGTCGGTGACCCCGACTGGCCATTGAGGAGAACGAGAACTCATGAGTGACCTACACAGGGCTCGAGCGCGCGCGGAGGCATTCGCGCACGCCGTCGATCACGGGCCCCGTCACTCCACGCGACTTGGCGATGACCCCGAGTTACTGGAAGCTGTGGAACTGGTCGGACGGCTGAGGACCGCCGGCGCAGTGGCACCGCGACCGGAGTTCAGTGCCGAGCTGCGGCACCGCCTGATGGAGCAGGCGGCGGCGCGTTCGGCGACCACTGCGACTCCGCTGATGGTGCGCAGCGCACCAGACGACTCGGACGACCCGCCGGGTAGCGAGGACGTTGGCGCGTCCGTGACAGCTATTCGCCGTCGCCAGGGCCGGAGGATCCGGCTCGTGGCCTCAACTGCCGCGTTGGTCCTGCTCGGAGGTGGCATCGGTTCCGCTGCCGCTGCTCAGCAGGCGATGCCCGGTGACACCTTGTACGGAATGAAGCGCAGCATCGAGAACGTCTCGACCAACGTGAGCGTCGGTGACGACTCTCGCGGCCGGCGCGATCTCGAGCACGCCATGACCCGACTGTCCGAAGTCCAGGAGCTGGCCGGCAACGGCGGCTCGGTGGGCACGATCAACGCGACGCTGGACGACTTCTCGGCGCAGGCCCGCAAGGGTGTGTCCCGATTGGTCGCGTCGTACCAGCAGGACGGCGACGAGACGTCGATCACCGCGATCACGGCCTTCATCACCAGCGCCCGCCAGGCTCTTGTGGGGCTCGCGCCGAAACTGCCGCCGGAATCACTGAAGTCCGGAGTGGAGGCGCTGGCGACGATCGAGCAGCTGGCGCAGCACACCTCGGCAGCCTGCCCGAAGTGCGCCGCGCCGAAGCCGGCCGCGTCCACTCCGAGCACCGGCACCCAGCCGAACCGTACGACCCCCGGCACCGGCACGGAGCCGAGCGATCCGGTCAAGGCGTCGACCAGCCAGAAGGCCTCGACGACGATCCCGACGCCCGGCGCCTCGACCACCGCGGTCGAGCCGAGCACGTCGCCGACCAAGTTGCCGAACACCACGATCGTCCAGGAGTCGAACACTCCCCCGCCGACGATCCTGAAGACACCACCCCGGCCGTCGTCGTCAAACTCGCCGATTGCGACGCCCACCGTGCTGCCTTCGCTGACCCCGACCACACCGTCGTGGCCGTGGCCGTTCCCGACCACCCCACTGATCAACCTGCCTGGCATCATCGAAACGCTGCTCCCACCCTGGAAGTAGCACCAGGCAACCAAGGGCCCGCCGTACGAGCGCTTCGGCACCCAGACCGCAGAGCCCCACACAACAGCCCCCGGCACCCGCACCAGGTGCCGGGGGCTGTTGCGTCCCCTCCCCCCGCTCCCCTTCCGCCCCATTCGCCTTCCGCCGCGTTCACCTTCCCGCGCCCGCGCCCTTCCACCCCGCTCACCCTCCGCCCCGCGCACCTTCCCGCACCCGCGCCCTTCCACCCCGCTCACCCTCCGCCCCGCGCACCTTCCCGCACCCGCGCCCTTCCACCCCGCTCACCTTCCACCCCGCTCACCTTCCCGCACCCGCGCCCTTCCGCACCCGCGCCCTTCCACCCCGCTCACCTTCCCGCACCCGCGCCCTTCCGCCCCGCTCACCTTCCGCCCCGCTCACCTTCCCGCACCCGCGCCCTTCCACCCCGCTCACCTTCCCGCACCCGCGCCCTTCCACCCCGCTCACCCTCCGCCCCGCTCACCTTCCCGCACCCGCGCCCTTCCACCCCGCTCCCCTTCCCGCACCCGCGCCCTTCTGCGCCCGTCCCCTCCCAACGCCTTCCCCCGGCACCCCGGCTTGGGTGCGCACGCTCCAGCCCGCCCCGCGCGGCTCCCGCGTCCGGCCTGAGAAGTTGGAGGGGTTATCCCCTGGCATTGGGGGTTCTGCGCTGGTGTGGCAGCAGAGAACCCCCAACACGAGGGGATAACCCCTCGTGTTGCGCGCAGGACCACACGGCACGCGCCACCCCGCACCACACCCGCACCACACCCGCACCACACCCGCACCGCCCCGCACCGCCCCGCACCCGCACCGCCCGCACCACACCCGCACCACCCCGCCCCGCGCCCGCGCCACCCCGCCGCGCCACTCCCGCGCCACCCCGCGCCGCGCCCGTGGGTCGGTGCTCGTCTACGCGGCGGCCAACTCGGGGCGCCGCGGCCAGCTCGGGGCGCCGCCGCCAACTCGGGGCGCCGCCGCCAACTCGGGGCGCCGCCGTCAGCTCGGGGCGCCGCCGGCTCGGGGTGCTGTCGGTCGTTGGGGTGCCGCCGGGCCGTTCGGGTTGGCGCGTTGACGGGTTATCCGCTCGTGGTGGGGTTCTGCGCTGGTGTACGGGCGGAGAACCCCCACGAGGAGCGGATAACCCCTGGTGTGGGGTGCTCAGAAGAAGACGCTGCGGCGTTGCATCAGCAGGGTGTACAAGGTCTGCTGGATGGTTTCGCGGACTTGGTCGGTGACGTTGAAGACCAGCATCGGGTCGTCAGCGGCGCCGTCCGGGAACTCGTCGGTGCGGATCGGTTCGCCGAACTCGATCAGCCACTTGGACGGCAGCGGGATCAGGCCGAGCGGGCCGAGCAGCGGGAAGAACGGCGTGATCGGGATGTACGGGACGCCGAGCAGCCGGGCCAGCGACGCGATGTTGCCGACCAGCGGGTAGATCTCCTCGGCGCCGACGATCGAACACGGGACGATCGGTACGCCGGTCCGCATCGCCGCGCTGACGAACCCGCCACGCCCGAACCGCTGCAGCTTGTACCGCTCCGCGAACGGCTTCCCGATTCCCTTGAACCCCTCCGGCCAGACGCCGACCAGATCGCCCCGGCCGAGCAACCGCTCGGCGTCGTCGTTGTTGGCGAGCGTCGCCCCGCCCTTGCGGGACAGCTCACCGACGAACGGCGTCTGGAACACCAGGTCGGCCGCGAGCGTGCGCAGCGGCCGGTGCGCGTGGTCGGCGACGATCAGCTGGGTGACGAGACCGTCGAGCGGCATCGTGCCCGAGTGGTTGGCGACGATCAGCGCGCCGCCGTCGCCCGGGATGTTCTCCACGCCGCGCACCTCGACCCGGAACCATTTCTCCGCCAGCGGCCGCAGCATCGGCAGCAGCACCTGGTCGGTCAGGTCGGCGTCGTACCCGAACTCGTCGATCGCGTAGTCCCCGGTCACCCGCCGGCGCAGGAACGCCAGCCACTGCGCGACCCGCCGCTCGCCGTCCTCCCCGAACAGCTCCCGCACGATCCGCTCGAGCCCGGCGAAGTCCAGCTTCGGCAGCTCCGTCGGCGGAACGCCGGCCTCGGGCACCGCGGTCACCGGGTCGGCCGTCGCCTCCACCGGGGTCTCGGTCTGCCGGCGCTTCTTCTTCGAACGCGCCGCATCGCCGGCGAGCGCTCGCGCCGCAGCGGAAGGCGTCGTACGGCGGCCGCTACCGCGGCCCGGGCGACCGCCGGAGCCGATCGGGATCACGTCCGCGTCAGCCACGGAACGCCCCCAGACCAGCGGACAGCAGCCCGGACAGCCGGGTCACCGCGCCGGTCCCGAGCGAGGCGCGGAAGTCGTCGAACGCCTCAGCCGTCGTGTACTTCGGCTCGAACCCGAACTCGGTCCGCATCCGCGTGGTGTCGACGCCGCGGCCGAAGGTCAGGAAGGTGATCTGGTCCGGCGAGAAGTCCGCCAGCCGGGCGCGCCGGACGGCGGCCGCGGTGCTGGAGGCGGTGAACGAGGGCAGCCGCAGCGTCGGCCGGCCGAGCCGGCGGATCGCCTGGGACAGCGTGAGCACGCCGTCACCGGCCAGGTTGAAGGTCCCGGCGAGGTCGTTCACGGTCGCGTGCCGGATCGCCTCGACTCCGTCGTCCTCGTGCAGGAACTGCAGGCGCGCGTCGAACCCGAAGACGGTCGGTACGACGGGAAGCCCGAAGTACCGCGTCATCGGGGAGTCGGTCTTGGGGCCGATCCAGTTCGCCATCCGGAGCGTGCTGACGCAGACGTCGGGACGGCGGCGCGCGAAACCGCGCACGTACCCCTCGACCTCGACCGCGTCCTTGCTCAGCCCGTGCTGATGGGTCGCCCGCGGCGCCATCTCCTCGGTGAACATCGCCGGATCGCGCGGACCGGCGCCGTACACCGTGGTCGACGACTTCACCACCAGCTTGGCCACGCCGGGCGCCTTCTGGCAGGCGGCGAGCAGCTGCATGGTGCCGATGACGTTGATCTCCTTCATCGACGACCGGCCACCGGCGCTGCCGGGAGTCGCCACCACGCCGGTGTGCACGACCGTGTCCACGTCCTCCGCGGCGATCACCTTGGCGATCACCGGGTTGCGGATGTCCGCACGGACGAATCGGACCCGGCCGAGCTCCGCGCGCGGCGGAACCACGTCGACACCGATCACGGTTCCGATCGACGGGTCCTCGGCCAAGGCCCGGGCACAGCGAGCACCGGCGTCCCGCGAGACGCCGGTCACCATCACTACCTGTGCCACGAGAAACCCCCCAGCCGGACCGGGCGCGGCGAAAAACTGCTTACTTGCCGAGCTTGCGGCGCTGGACCCGCGTCTTCTTCAGCAGCTTGCGGTGCTTCTTCTTCGCCATACGCTTACGGCGCTTCTTGATTACGGAACCCACGTCTGACCATCCAAACTCAAAGAGAACGTCGGCAAAGCTTACCCGTAGGTCGCTTCCCCGACCTAAAGCAGGCTCCACAGATAGACTAGGAGCCGACCTGGGGAGGCGCCATGAGGGCTCGGTACGACGGTCTGGCGGAGTGGTACGACGAGCGGTTCGTCGCCGATGCACCGCCCCATCAGCCTGGTCTTCTGGAACTGCTCGGTCCGGGCTCCGGCCCCTGTCTGGACATCGGCTGCGGTACCGGGCGGAACTTCGAAACCATCCGCGCCAGCGGCCGCTCCGTGGTCGGACTGGACTTCTCGATCGACCAGCTCCGCCGCGCCCGGACGCGCACCACCGGTCCGCTGCTGCACGGTGACGCGGCAGCGCTTCCGTTTGCCGACGCATCTTTCGACACCGCCGTCTCCCTGTGGATCTCCACGGACGTGGACGACTTCGGCTCGGTCCTCCGCGAGGCGGCACGGGTGCTCCGTCCCGGCGGAGTGTTCGTCACGTACGGCGTCCATCCCTGCTTCAACGGACCGCACGTCGTCTACGAGGAGGACGGGCGCCGGACCGTGCATCCGACCTACCGGCAGACGGGGTGGCACACCGAGATGCCGTGGTGGGGCGAGGACGGGATCCGCCGGCGTATCGGGATGTCCCACATGACCCTGGCCGGCTTCCTGAACGCCGTCGTCACGTCCGGCCTGGCGGTGGAGCATTTCGAGGAGCCCACCGGACCGGACATCCCGCACGCCCTGGCCCTGCGCGCCCGCCGGATCGCCTGAAACTGTCGGTGGCGGCTGCTCTACTGGCTGCATGGTGACGCTGGATCCTTGGAGAGAGCAGGACTTCTGGCTGCTCGAGCGGTGCAACACGCCGGAGATGACGGCGTACCTCGGCGGTCCGGAGACCCCTGAGAAGCTGCGGGACCGGCACCGGAGGTACGTCGAGAACCCGTTCACCGGGCAGATGTTCGTGGTCGTCACCGAGGAGGGTGAGCGGGCCGGGTCGATCGGTTACTGGGAGCACGAGGAGAGCGACGAGACCGTCTGGGAGACGGGCTGGGCGATTCTGCCGGAGTTCCAGGGGCGCGGGCTCGCGTCCGGTGCCGTGCAGGCGGTTGCGAAGGTCGCGGGGGCGGCCGGATCGCATCGGACGCTGCACGCCTACCCGGGCGTGGCCAATGCGGCGTCCAATGCGTTGTGCCGGAGGGCCGGGTTCAGCTTGCTCGGCGAGCGCGATTTCGAGTATCCCAAGGGGCACTGGATGCGCTGCAACGACTGGAGTCTGGAGCTCTAGCTAGGCGGCCTTGCGGACGGCGACCGGGGTGACCGGCCTGGAGAGGACGGCGAGGTGTGGGGTCGCGGTCTGCCTGCTGGTGCTCGCGTAGGCCGCGGGAGTGAAGGCGACGGCGGCCAGGCCCAGGGTCGCGATGGTGCCTACGGCAACGGCCTTGACGATTCGGACAGGCATCGGGAGCCTCCTTCGGGGGTTGATGGTTCCATCCTGGTCGCGCGGACTGCGACGGGCCTGGAAGGAACCTGGGAGCCGGCTGCGAACGTGGCAGGTACCGTGAAGACGTGGCCACTCTGGTGTTTCTCGGCGGACTCGCGGTGGTGCTCGCGGGGCTGACCTGGTTCGCGACGTGGGCGAAGCGGCGTGGGCGCGGATCTGGGGTGGCCGGGGCGCTCGCGGCGTACGAAGAGGCGTACCGGACGACCGCACACCAGTCGCATCACGAGCTGCGGCAACAGGCCGACCGCAAATCCGAAACAGGCTCACCCGACGACCACTAAGCCCCCGGGAGAGCGTTAGTTCAGGTAGTTGGCGATCGGGCCCAGGGTGAGGAGACCGCTGCCGGCCGCGTGTTCGTCTTTCGCCGGCGCCAGCGCTGCCTGCGCCTTCTGCAAGAGCTCACCGTCACCCGATCGGCGGGCTGCGTGTGCGGTCAGCGCCCAGTGCGCCTCCAGCAGCAGCCCGGGCGGCGGATCCGGCGCGCCGGCCACCCACGGGGCATGCGGGCCGTAGTCAGCGTCGGGGATCGGCTGGTCGTGCCGTACGGCGTGCGCGGCCAGCGCCAGCGGGAGGAGACCGGCGCTCAGCCCAGGCATCCCCGCACCGTCGAGTGTGGCAGCCGCGACGCGGTAGCCATCCGGTGTGTCCTCACGCAGAGCGGCGTACCAGCGGGTGAAGACCGCGACGAGTGGTAGTTCATGCCGGGCCGCAAGGGCGTCGGCGGCCGCGGCGTGCTCGTCAGCGGTCGCGTGATCGGCGCGCGCACACGCCGACTGCAGCCGGATCAGATGCCCCAGAACCTCGTAAGTAAACAGGTTGTGGCGCTGCGAGACAGTGACAAGCTCCGCGCCGACAGCGTCGCGTTCGGGCGCGAGACCGGCGCGGTGACAGGTCTGCAGGAACACGCCGTTCAGCGCGAACGCCAGCAGCGCCGGATCGTCGAGACCACGGGCGAGCCGCTCGGCCCCGAGCGCCGCCTCGCGGGCGCGCGGTGCGCGAGACCCGCGCGACTCGAGCGCGATCGTCGCGAGCAGACGGGCGCGGATACTCGGGTGATCCTGCGTCGGCAGCACCCGCTCCGCCGCCGCCACGATCGCAGCCGCTTGCGTCTCGTCGTCGGACCGCGTCCAGATCGCCGGTACGTCGTACGCGCCGATGACTCGCGCCGTGAGGTCGGGGTCACCCAGCTCTTCCGCCGCCCGCACCGCGGCGAGCCGGTGCCGACGGGCCTCCTCGAGCCCACCGCCACCGGTGACCGCGAGGCTGCGGAGGAGGCCGACCGTGGACTCGATCCGTGCCCGGGTGCCGCCGACGGCCCGGTCGTACGCCGCGGCTGTCTCGGACCACACCGAGTCGAACCCCGAGTCGAACCCCGTGCCCAACGAGGTGAGATGCGTGGCCTGGTTGAGGATGTCGCTCTCCAGGCGGCTGAGCCCGGGACCGGGGTCGACGCCGAGCTGACCCACCAGGGTCTCCCGCGCACGACGCAGTACGGCGAGCGCATCGCCCTGCCGATCGCTCCGGTACAGCGCCAGCGCGAGCAACCGCCACGCGTCCTCACGCCAGGGGTGCTCGGTCACGTGCGCGTCGAGGTCCGGCACGGCCTCCGCCGCGAGCCCGGCCGCGAGCCGCGCCTCCGCGACCTGCTCCACCGCCCGCAACCGCAGCTCGGTGAGCCGCGAACGCTCGGCCAGCGCCCATCCTTCGTCGGCGAACTCCGCGTACGCCGGCCCGCGCCACAACGCCAACCCACGCAGCAACTCCGGCAACGACGACGACGCCACCGTCTGCTCGAACCGCCACGCGTCGACCTCCTCCGTCCGGAGCGCGTAGCCGGGACCCGCCGTGATCAGCAACTGCGCCGGTGCCCGCGGCGCCCGATCCGGCTCGATCGCTCTCCGCAGCGCGGCCACAAAGGTCCGCAACGCGCTCAGCGCGCCGTCCGGCGGATCCGCCCACAGGTCGTCCACCAGCACCCTGGCCGGTACGACGCGGCCGCGCGCCACGATCAACCGGGCCAGGACCGCGCGGTGTCGCGGGCCCTTCAGGTCGACCGGCTGACCGTCCCAGGCCATCACCGGCCCGAGCACACCGAACTCCACCTGGTCACCGTAGCGTGCTCATCGAATGCTCATCGCCCCGCACCAGGATGATCTCCGTGAAGATCAACGGATTCGATTACCACCAGGTGCGAGCGAACGGGGTGACGTCGAACGTCGCCGTCGGCGGCTCCGGCACGCCGGTCGTCCTGCTGCACGGCTTCCCGCAGACGCACCTGATGTGGCGCCACGTCGCCACGGACCTGGCCGCCGACCACACCGTCATCTGCCCGGACCTGCGTGGGTACGGCGACAGCGACAAGCCGGTCGACGACTACTCGAAGCGGACCATGGCGGCCGACGCCGTCGCGGTCGCGCGCGAGCTCGGGCACTCCACATTCGCACTGGCCGGTCACGATCGGGGCGCACTGGTCGCGTTCCGGGCCGGTCTCGACCATCCGGACGTGATCACCCACCTGATGTGCCTCGACGTACTGCCGACACTCGACATGTGGGAGGTGATGCACGGGACCAGCGCGGCCGTCGGATTCCATCTCTATCTGATGGCGCAGCCGGCCGGGTTGCCGGAGCGGATGATCGCGGCGAGCTCGGACGAGTTCTTCGGCTACTTCCTCGACCTGTGGGCCAACGATCCGGAGGCGATCCCGGCCGACGTACGGGCGGTCTACCTCGACGCCTGCCGGCGCGCCGTACCGTCGATCGTCGCGGACTACCGCGCGTCGGCGGGCGTCGACGTCACGCACGACCAGGAGGATCTTGCCCGGGGCAACCAGCTGCGGATGCCGTTGACGGTGATCCAGCAGGACTGGGGCGCCGCTCTCGGGTTCGACGCCGCCGCCCGCTGGAAGGCGTGGGCCACCGACCTCCAGCACCAGACCACCACCGCCGGCCACTTCATGGCCGAGGAAGCCCCCACCGAGATCACCACTGCGATCCGGGCCCTCCTCAAGCGGTGAGGTACGTCGTCGACTCGGCCAGCGCCGCGAGGGCGGCGGGCAGCGACGTGCTGACCAGCCGACCGTCCCGCTTGACCGGCGTACCTCCGACCAGGACCGTCTCGACGTTGCCCGGGTGCGCCGCGGTCACCACGGTCGCGACCGGATCGTGCATACCCCCGGCCAGGTTGACGTCCGTGCCACGCAACAGGACGACGTCAGCCTGGTTGCCGACCGCCAGCGACCCGACATCGGCCAGCCCGAGCGCCTTGGCGCCGCCGACCGTCGCCAACTGCAACACATCGGCGGCGGAGAACGTCGTGTAGCCGAGCGAAAGCACCTCATGCATCGCCCGGAACATGTCGCCAGCGGCCGTCGTCACGACATCGATCCCGAGGCTGAAGTGGACCCCGGCCGCTCGGAGCCGGCCGGCGAGCGGCTCCCCCATTTCCATCCGGGCCTCGACCGTCGGCGTGATCGAGACCGCCGCCCCGGTCTCGGCGATCACCTTCAGCTCGGAGTCCGGAAGGTTGTTCCCGTGCACGTACAGCGTGTTCCGCCGCGCCAGCCCGGCATCCCGCAAGCGGGTGACCGGATCCGGCGTGTCCGAGCTGCTGCTGATGTGTACGACCACCGGGACGTCGAGCGCATCCGCCAGCTCCCAGTCCGCCTGCACCGTCTCGAACGGCGCGAACGACGGCCCGATCGCAGCCACCGCCAGCCCGAGACGCTCCGACCGCCGGTCCATGATCCGCCGCATCTGCCGCGCGTCCACGGCGCCACCGCTCAGCGGTGAAGGACCGTACCCGAAAACGGCCCGGATTCCGCTGCGCCGCAAGGCATCCAGAGCCGCGTCGGCATGGTCGGGCGTGCGCTGGACGTGGGAGTAGTCCTGCACCGTCGTGATCCCGGCGTCCAGACATTCCAACGCGCCGACGAGGTTGCCCGCGGCCACGTCTTCCGCGCGGAATCGCGCTCCGTAGGTTCCGAGGACGCGCTCGAAGTACCCACCGAGATTCGCGTCGACCGCGATGCCGCGGAGCGCGGTCTGCCAGAGATGCCGATGCGTGTCGACGAAACCGGGGACCACGATCCGGTCTCGCGCGTCGATCACCTCGGCGTCGACTCGCAGTCCGTTCCCGATCGCCGCGATCCGCCCGGCGTCGATCAGTACGTCGGTGTTCCGGCGTACGACGACCTCCGGGGCCGTATCGATCACGGTCCCTCCCTGGAGAAGCAGCATCCGATCAATCTCCCTCACTAGAAAGCTTTTATGAAAGCTATCATCAAAGGATTCTAGGATGTCAACCGTGAAAGACGACGCGGTGGACCGGCTGATCGCTGCCTGGTGGCAAGAGCTGCCCGAGGTGCTCTATCCGAGCAGCGAGCTGACGAAGCGGGTCATGGTGCTGGCCGGCGAGCTGAACGAGGCGACGCGGCGGGTGCTACGCGATCTCGGACTGACCACGGCGGAGTTCGACGTGATCGTCGCGTTGCGGCGCGGCGGAGCGCCGTACCGGCAGAAGCCGTCGGATCTGAGCCGGAGCCTGCTGCTGTCGTCGGGCGGAACCAGCAACGTGACCAACGGGCTGGTACGGCGAGGGCTCGTGGTCCGCGAGCCGGATCCGGACGACGGGCGCGGTACGCAGATCCGGTTGACGCCGGAGGGGATCAGCCTGGCTGAGCAGGCAGTGAAGGCGAGCTCGGCCGCTCACCACGAGCTGTGGGCCGGGCTGCCGGACGAGACCGTCGAGCAGGCGGCCAAAGCCCTCCGGGCCCTCAGCCGCCCGCGGACCTGACACCGGGCAGCGCGGGGCCAGGACATGACGAAGGGGCCGGGTCCCTGACGGGTCCGGCCCCTTCGCCTCTCGTTGTTATCCGGCCTGAAAGTAAGCGCCCTTGAGGTAGTCGTGCACGGCTTCCTCCGAGACCCGGAACGAACGACCCACCCGCACCGCGGGCAGCTCACCGGAGTGCACCAGTCGGTACACCGTCATCTTGGACACGCGCATGGCCGTGGCGACTTCCGCCACGGTCAGGAACTTCACCTCGGCGAGCGGCTGCTCACCACCGGACTTCTTTGATGCCATTGCGCACCGCACTTCCAGCACGGATCGTGCGCCGGCTTCCCCTCCGGCACCTCCGTCCGCGCATGCAACGAGCGTAGTGGCTGTTGGTACGAATGGGAAAGAGGGGGACTTCTGTGACTCAGTAACTTGGATCGATACCCAAAAGAGGGAAGCTGGCGTCGCGTGTCGCCTTGATCGCGCGGTCGAGCCAGGTGCCGGGGTTGTAGCCGGAGGACCAGTCGACGTACGCCGCGTCCCGGCCGTCGGTCATCCGCATCGGCGCGACCCGGCCGAAGCGCATCTGGACCTCCTCGCGCCACGCGTCCGGCACCGGCGTCAGCGGGTCGATCGGGTTCCCCGCGACGATCGCCAGCAGATGGGTCCAGGCTCGCGGTACGACGTCGACGATCGCGTACCCGCCACCGCCGGTCGCGATCCACTTCCCCTCGGTCAACTGATGCGCGAGATCGTGCAACGCGAGGTACGCCGCCCGCTGCCCGTCGATCGTCTTGGTCAGATGGGCCAGCGGATCCTCGACGTGCGAGTCGCACCCGTGCTGCGTGACCAGCACCTGCGGCCGAAAGGCCTTCACCACGTCCGGAACGACCGCATGGAACGCGCGCAGCCACCCCGCGTCGCCGGTCCCGGGCGGCAGCGCGACGTTGACCGCCGTACCCTCGGCGTTCGGCCCACCGGTCTCGCCGGCGCCACCAGTGCCGGGAAAGAGCGTGGTCGGCGACTCGTGCAGGCTCACCGTCAGGACGCGCGGGTCGTCGTAGAACACGGTCTGTACGCCGTCCCCGTGGTGCACGTCGACGTCGACGTACGCGACCCGCTCGGCGCCGTGGTCGAGCAGCCACCGGATCGCGATCGCCGGATCGTTGTAGACGCAGAAACCGCTGGCCTGGTTGGGCATCGCGTGGTGCAGCCCGCCGGAGACGTTCGCGGCATGGAGTACGTCGCCCTCCCAGACCGCACGTGCCGCCTCGACGCTGGCGCCGACGATGCGCGCCGTGATCTCGTGCATCCGCGGGAAGCAGTATGTGTCCGTGGTCCCGAGACCGTGGATCGGGTCGGCGTCGTCCGGCCGTTCGCCGGCGCGCTTGACGGCGGCGACGTACTCGGGAGTGTGCACGGTCTCGAGCAACGCGTCGTCGGCGACCCGCGCCGGGACCACCTTGAGCTCGTCGAGCACCCCGAGCGCCCGGGCCAGCTTGATCGTCAACTCCACCCGGATCGGACTCATCGGGTGTCCGCGGCCGAAGTCGTACGCGGTCAGTCCGTCGTCGAAGACCAGCAACGCCTCACCACTCATGCCCCGACCATAGTCGTAGGGAGCCGTCAGACCTGCGGAACAGCCTTCCCCAACCTGGCGCTCAGCCAGTAGGCCCCGCGGCGCGCATGGAAGATCGTCATCGCGACGACCCCCACGGCGCCGGCGATCAGTGCCGGCCACGGATGGTCGCCGAGGCGGGCGACGGCGAGCAGCACTCCCGCGATCAGGAACGCCGCCAGACCACCGAGCGCGTTGTTGACGGCGGAGTTGCCGGTCACGTTCGGGAACTCGCGCCCGGTGATCCCCAGGACGAAGTGCGGGATGCCGTTGGTGCCCATCAGTCCGGCCAGGAAGGTCAGCAGGATCGCCTGGATCATCGGAGCTCCTCATTTCGGTCTACATGTGTTGACTGAAACCGTAACCCCGGCGGAACCTTGAGTCAACATGCGTAGACTGAATGCCGTGACGACACGGCTGGAGCAGCGGCAACGGACCGAGGCGCGGATCCTGACCGCCGCGCGGCGACTGTTCGGCGAGCACGGGTTCGACCGGACCACGATCCGCGCGATCGCGGCCGCGGCCGGCAGCGACCCCGGACTGGTGATGCGGTACTTCGGCTCCAAGGAGAAGCTGTTCGCGCAGGCAGCCGCGGTCCCGGCGGACGGACCGATCGAAGGCTCGCCGGACCAGATCGCCCGCCAGCTCACCGCTGCCCTGACCGAGAAGCTGACCGACGAGCCGGCCGCCGCACTGGCCGCCCTGCGCGCGATGTTCAGCCACCCGGAAGCAGCCGAGGAGGTCCGTACGGCGATGACCGCGCAGCAGCGTCAGATCGCGGCGCAACTGCCCGGCGAGGACGCGGTGGTGCGCTCCGGCGTGATCGGCGCGCTGACCCTGGGGCTGGTGATCTCGCGCCATCTGGTCAAGCTGGACGGGCTCGACGCCACGCCCGAGGAGCTGATGGCCGTCGCCGGGCCGGTGATCGAGGACCTGGTGACCCAGTGGAAGGGCGGCGCGACACCCCTCCATGGTCGCGCCGGCCCGTGACTGGTCCAACAGTCGATTAATCGGCAGCGGACTGCAAAGCGTTACAAGATTTGCGGAATTATGCGGAGAAAACCGCCGAATACGCGGGCCGCCGACTGCAGACAGTGAGATCAGGGCAATCCGGACTTGCGCGTCCGGCGCCGGGCCTTACAGTTCTCCCGGTGAGGCTCTTCAAACCGAACCGACGGCAGCTCGTCACAGCCGGAGCGGCAGCCGCCGCCGGCCTGGCCGTCTCCCAGACCGCGTCCGCGGCCCCGGCGTTCGCCGCGACGACGGCCACGTCCACCGGGCCGTACGGCTCCGGCGTCCTCGGCTCCTGGGCGAACAGCACCCGCGCGATCTCGACCACCACACAGATCCACCGGGTGGTCGCGACCAACGGTGTCTACATGTTCGGTGACAGCATCTCCGTCCAGGACGGGAAGTCGCTGGCGACCCGGCTGCTCGGCCGGGACGGCAGCCAGATGGCCGTCAACAACTGGTCCAGCCGGCCCACCTCCGGCGCCGTCGACGCGCTCCAGCAGTGGGCGTCGGCGTACGGGCTGCCGCGGCGGATCCTGATGGCGAGCGGGTCGAACGACATCTTCGACCCGCCGAAGTTCGCGGCCCAGGTCGACCGCGCGATGAGCATCGCCGGCAACAACCGGACGGTCTACTGGGTGAACCTCCAGGTCGTGCGCAAGGCCGTACCGGCGACCGTGCAACTCGCCGACCAGCGCAACAGCTCGTGGCTCAACATGCAGCTGTACGACGCCCAGGAACGGCACCCGAACCTCAAGGTGATCCGCTGGGCCGAATGGCTCTGGGTCAAGCCGTACCGTCTGGCCAACTACCTGCGGGACGGCGTCCACCCGTCGGTGCCGCTGGGGCAGGACGCCCGCAACGAGCTCATCGTCCAGTCGCTGACCCGGTGATACGCTGAATCCGTGAACACGAACCTGCAGCAGTGGTGGGCCGCCTAGGGCGGTCCCCCTCGCGTGTTCGCACGCAGCCACTGAGGCCGCCTCGCCGAGGCGGCCTTTTTCTTTGCCTCGGTGGGGCTCCGTACACCACCGAAAGGCACTGATCATGACCTCGCTGTCCGGCATCACCCCGTCCGGTCGCCTGACCCTCGGCAACCATCTCGGCGCCCTGCGCCGGTTCACCGACCCCGACGGGTTCTACTTCGTCGCGAACCTGCACGCGATGACGACCAAGCACGATCCCCGAAGACTCGCCGCACTGACCCGCGAGTTCGCGACGCTGATGCTCGCGGCCGGCGTTCCCGAGGGCACGGTCTTCGTCCAGTCCGACGTCCCCACGCACGCGCAGCTCGCGTACCTGCTCGAGTGCACGTCGTACGTCGGTGAGCTGTCGCGGATGATCCAGTACAAGGAGAAGGGCAACGGCCGGCCGATGACGCGGGCCTCGCTGTTCACGTACCCGTGCCTGATGGCCGCGGACATCCTGCTGTACGGCGCGGAACAGGTCCCCGTCGGCGGTGACCAGGACCAGCACGTCGAGCTGGCGCGGGACATCGCGATCCGGTTCAACCGCGAGTACGGCGAGACGTTCGTCGTACCGCGGCTCGCGAAGGCGGCGCTGGCCACCCGGGTCAAGGACCTGGCGAACCCGCTCGCGAAGATGAGCAAGTCCGACGCCGACGACGCGGTCGGCACGATCCGGCTGCTGGACCCGCCGGACGTGATCCGCCGGCAGATCATGCGGGCCGTCACCGACTCCGGGACCGAGGTCCGGCACGACGAGGCGAACAAGCCCGGCGTCACCAACCTGCTGGAGATCCTCGCCGCGTGCACCGACGGCGACCCGGTACAGCTCGCGCCCGCGTACTCGTCGTACGGCGCCCTGAAGCAGGACGTCGCGGACGCGGTGCTGGCCGTCATCGAGCCGCTGCAGAAGGAGTACGCACGGTTGGCGACCGACCCCGGGGCGATCGACAAGCTGCTCGCCCAGGGACGCGACCGGGCGCTCGACGCGAGCGCACCGCGACTCCAGGCGGCGGCCCGGGCGATGGGTTTGGCAGGATCAGCACCATGAAGATTCGCGCCGCCACGTTCAACATCCGCAACTCGTCCGCACCCGACGGCGACAACGCCTGGCCGGTCCGGAAGAAGGCGGCGGTGGCGGCGATCGAGCACCTGGACGCGGACGTGGTCGGGCTGCAGGAAGTGCTGCCCGACCAGCTCGAGTACCTGCGCTGGCGGTTCCCGAAGCACGAGATCGTCGGCGCCGGCCGGGAGGACGGCATGAGCGCCGGCGAGCACGCCGCCGTCATGGTCCGGCCGGGCGAGTGGCGGATCGACCGTTTCGAGACCCGCTGGCTGTCCGACGACCCGGGCACGCCGGGGTCGATCGGCTGGGACGCGGACCTGACCCGGGTCGCGACCCTGGTCTGGCTACGGCACCGCGACGGTACGACGGTCGGCGTCGTGAACACGCACTACGACCACGCCGGCGAGGTCGCGCAGCTGCAGTCCTCGCGGCTGATCGCGCGCTGGACCGGCGGATCGCTGCCGTGGATCGTGATGGGCGACCTGAACGCGACACCCGGCTCCCCACCGCTCAAGACCCTCGTCGACGCGGGCCTGCGGATCGCCGTACCGAGCGAGGCCGGCGGCAGCTGGCACGATTTCACCGGCGCCGTCGACGACGACCGCATCGACCACATCCTCGTCACCTCGACGTGGACCGTGACCGACGCGGCCGTCTCACACTTCCGTCCTGACGGGCGAGTCCCGAGCGACCACTGGCCCGTGGTCGCGACACTGTCGTTGAATCAGGCCTAGCTCTTGGCCTCGGGCCGCGGCTTGAAGCGGCGGACCTCATGGGGCCAGCCGCAGGCCTCCGCGACCTTGCCCGCCCACATCTTCGCGGTCTCGTCGTCGGGCACGTCCACGATGGCGAACCCGCCCAGGAACTCCTTGGTCTCGATGTACGGCCCGTCGGTGATCATCGGCGTACCGCCGGTGGGATCGGCGCTGTAGACCGGGCCGTCCTCCTCCTCCAGCCCGCCGGCGAACACGTAGACGCCGGCAGCCTTCATCTCTTCCGTCACCGCCCGTGCGAGCGGTCCGCGCCCACGGAACCACTCCTCCGTGTGGTCGCCCACCCACTGCTGGTTGAAGTACAGGAGGTACTCGGTCATGCCTGCTCCTTCTCCTCTGGCGGACCCGATGATCCGCCCTCGCCTACCCCACGAACGGCGGCAGGCGGATCCGACAGTAGCCGGTCAGATCTTTGCGAGAACCTCTTCGCGGAGGCGTTCGAGCGCCTCGAAGCGCCGCTGACCGGTGCCGAGGAAGGCGTCCGGTACGAGCAGTTCGTCGATCCCGGCCGCCGGGTACCGCGCGATCACGTCGAGCACCTCTTGCGCCGACCCCATGATCACGTGCCCGCCGCGCGCCTCCAGCCGCTCCTTGCGGGCGATCGCCTCGGTGTCCCCCGGTGCGACGACCTCGATCATCGCCTGCGCGGACCGGCGTACCGTCTCCGGGTCGCGGCCGATCTTCTCGCAGTGCCCGGCGAACACGGCACCCTTCTGGGCGGCGAGGTCCGGCCGGCCCCAGTGGTTCCACTCGTCGGCGTACCGCGCGACGATGCCGAGGGCAACCTTCTCGCCGGCGGCGCCGATCAGGATCGGGAGCTTGGCCGGCTTGGGCTCACAGGGCGCGCCGGTGAGCTGGTAGTACTTGCCGTCGAAGGTGGTCCGGTCCTGGGTGAGCAGGCCGGTGATCACCTGGCAGGCTTCCTCGAACCGCGCCAGGCGCTCCCGCACCGGCGGGAGCTCGATGCCGTACACCTCGTGCTCGTTGACCTGCCAGCCGGCGCCGATCCCGAGCACGAACCGTCCGTTCGCCATCTGGTCGATCGTCGCGGCCTGGTTCGCGACCACGGCCGGATGCCGGTAGGTGTTGCCGAGCACCATCGACCCGACCCGGACGCGCTCGGTGCGCGCGACGATGCCGGCGATCAGCGCGAGGCATTCGTTGACGGGAACGGACAGGTCGTCCCCGTTCTGCATGAAGTGATCAGCGATCCAGACACCGTGCCATCCGGTGCGTTCGGCGTACTCCGCTCCTTCGAGCACGTCCGTCCAGCTCCTGGATGCCGCGGGCCACAAAGAGAAGTCCATACGGTCATCCTCCCTCCTGCGCCGCGAGCACCGCGTCCCCGTCCTCCTCCGCCCACTCCGTGCGCAACCGGATCGGCCCCATCAGGGCGCGGCCGCGGGCGGTCAACTCGTACTCGACGCGGGACGGGACGCCGCCGTGGTCGGTGCGGGCGACCAGACCGTTGGTCTGCAAGCGGCGGAGGGTTTGGGTGAGCGCCTTCTTCGAGATGCCGCCGATCAGCCCAGTGCGGCCCAGTGAGGGCTCGGTGGGCTCAGATGACGATGTGCCAGCGGAGCAGGAAGGCACCGATCGACAGGACGACGTACAGCAGCACGAACAGGGTGCCGATGCCGGGGCGCGGGCGGTGCCGCTGGACCGGGGCGGACAGGGACCGCTCGCGCAGTACCTCCATCACCGCGGCGACCTCGGCGGCGCGGCCGCGCGGGATGCCGTTGATCTCGTGCTCGTCCGGGCCGCGGGTGAGCACGACGTTGTCGTCGCCGATCTCCAGCTTGCCGACGTCCTGCCAGGCGAGGCTGCGGACCAGCATGCTGGTGCGCGCCTTCAGGCCGCTCGGGAACAGGTCGACCCGGTACAGCACGACGCCGCCGGCGACACGCACGACCGACGCGCCGATGATCGTCAGCAGACCGACCGCGAGCATGTCGCGGGCGCCCATCCACAGCCACGAGTTCAACGCGGGCACGGCGACGAACGGCAGCACGAACAGCGTCCACGCCCACCACGGCGCGGGATCCAGCGGCACCCGCCACGGCAGCTGCGGCACCTCGTGCTGGGGCGGCTCCTGCTGCGGCATCTCCTGCTGCTGCGCAGGCGCGGTGTCCGGCCCGACCGAACCTTTACCCATCGGCGGAATCATCCCTCGAAGATGGCGGGAAACCTGGGGCTTTACCTTAACGCCAGCTGTGAGAGAGGTGTTACTCGGCGGCCAGGTCTCGTGACCGGTTGCGAGCGGCTTCGATCGCGGAGAGGAAGGCGGCGCGGACCTTGTGGTCCTCGAGTTCGCGGACGGCGGCGGCCGTCGTACCGCCGGGGGACGTGACGCGCTCCCGCAGTACCGTCGGGTGTTCGCCGGTCTCGCGCAGCAGCTTCGCCGAACCGACGACGGTCTGGACGACGAGATCGCTCGCCGTAGCGCGCGGCAGGCCCATGTGCACGCCGGCCTCGATCATCGCCTCCACGACGAAGAACAGGTACGCCGGTCCGGAGCCGGAGATCGCGGTCACCGCGTCCTGCTGCTTCTCCGGCACGCGGATGACCCGACCGGTGGCTGCCAGCAGACTCTCGGCGAGCTCGAGGTGGCTCTCGTCGCAGTGCGCGCCACGCGAGATCGCGGCCATCCCCTCGTCCACCAGGGCAGGCGTGTTCGGCATCACCCGGACGACGGCGACGCCCTCGGGCAGCCGCGACTCGACGAAGCCGGTGGTGATCCCGGCGGCCAGCGAGACCACGGTCTGGGTCGGCTGCACGGCCGGCGCGATCTCCGCCAGCAGGTCCGGCATGTCCTGCGGTTTCACCACCAGGACGAGGGTGTCCGCCCGCTTCGCCGCGTCCAGGTTGGACACCACGTCGACGCCGTACCGCTCGCGCAGCTCGACGGCCCGCTCCTCCCGGCGCTCCGTGATCAGGAGGTCCTCCGGTCGCCACCCGGCCCGAATCAGCCCGGACAACAACGTCTCCCCCATCACTCCGGCCCCGAGGACGGCCACCTTTGCACTCATGCCCACAGACTACTGACGAACTGCTCAGATCCTGGTCCCGCTGCCCACCAACCGGGACATAGGCTCTCCTCCCCGCCCCTTCGGACCGAGAAGGATCCGCCCATGCGCCTTCGCCAAGCCCTCGCTCTCGCCGTCGGTCTGCTCCCGCTCGCCGCCGGACTGACCGAAGCCACCGCTGCCCAGCCGCCCGCGACCAGCGGCATCGTCGCCGCGGACGAGTCGGACGCCGATACCGACACCGACGACGTCGCCGCCGACGCGACCGAGACCAGTCCGCTGAAGGCGACGAAGGCCTCCGGTGCACCGGACTACGACACCTGCCGGTTCGCCGGGTACTCGATCGGATCGACCTGCTTCAAGTGGGTCGGCGACAACCAATGGGTCTTCGACGGGTTGACCAACGGCTGGGCCGCGGTGACACAGGTGCAGACGAACTACGGCAAGAACCGGTACTGCCAGGCGCTCCCGTCGGCCGAGGGCTGGGGTTACTGCAACTACGACCACGTGGAAGGCAAGTGCGTCCGGTTCCGGATGTACGAACTGAAGGACGGCGTGACCCGGAGCTGGGGAGCCTGGAGCAAGTGGTACGGCACCGACTACGGCTGGCCGTGCGAGTGACTACTTCTTGCTGATCAGCGAGCGCGCGAAGAACTGCAGGTTGGCGGGACGCTCGGCGAGGCGGCGTACGAGATAGCCGTACCAGTCCTCGCCGTACGGGATGTAGACGCGCATCGTGTGACCGAGGCCGGACAGCCGGAGCTGCTCCTCGGGGCGGATGCCGTACAGCATCTGGTACTCGTAGCTGCCCGGCTGCCGGTTCGCGCGGTCCGCGAGCGCGCCCGCGATCGAGATCAGCCGCGGGTCGTGCGACGCGATCATCGGGTAGCCGGCGCCGTTCATCAGGATCTTCATCGCCCGGACGTACGCCTTGTCGACCTGGCGCTTGTCCTGGAACGCGACCGACTCCGGCTCCTTGTACGCGCCTTTGCAGAGCCGCACCCGGGAACCGGCGTGCGCGAGGTCGCGGCAGTCGGCCTCGGTACGGCGAAGGTACGCCTGCAGCACCGCACCGGTCTCCGGGAAGTCCTGGCGCAGCTCGCGCAGGATCCCGAGCGTCGAGTCGGTGGTGGTGTGGTCCTCCATGTCGAGGGTCACCGTCGTACCGGCGTTGCGGGCCGCCAGGCAGATGGTCCGCGCGTTCTCCAGCGCGATCTTCTCGCCGTCACCCGGGAGCGCCTGCCCGACGGCCGAGAGCTTCACGGAGACCTCGGCGTTCTTCGTCAGGCCGGCCGCGGCGAGCTTCTTCAGCAGGTCGAGGTACGCGTCGGCGGTCGCGGTCGCCGCGGCCAGGTCGGTGACGTCCTCACCGAGGTGGTCGAGCGTCACGTTCAGCCCGTTGCTGACCAGCTTCTCGGTGGCCAGAACGGCCTCCGGAGCGGTCTCACCGGCCACGAACCGCGCCACGATGCCGCTGGACACCGGCAGCGACGACACGGCCTTCTTGATCTGGGGGCTGCGGGACATGCCCAGCAGGACTCGCCGAAGCACTACGTGTTCCTCCTCATCAACCCACCCATTTGCCAGTGGTGTCAGCAGGTTACGCGCCTGAACCAGGCGCTCCTAATCCTGTGGCCGGGACCACACCAGCCCGGTCACTGGTTCGCTCACGGGGTGCGATGGTCGCACCCCTGGTTGTTAGAGGATGCGGTCATGCCCATCTTCAAGCGTCGCAAGCGGATCGTGGTGGACGCCGACCCGATCGGCGCGTTCTGGTCCTGGTGGTCCACCACCGGCGCCGCGACGCTCGCGGACGCCGTCGCCCAGCGGCAGCCCGCCGACGCCAATGTGGAGCTGAACGAGCGGATCGCCCGGATCCACCCGGACCTGGAGTGGGAACTCGGCCCCGGTCTGCACGCCGAACACGTGCTGATCGTCACCGCCGCCGGCAACCCCGCACAACGCGCCGTCGCCCGCCGCTGGCTACGCGCCGCCCCACCCTCGGACCAGATCTGGGAGTACGCCGACCTGCGCCGCCCGGGTCCCGCGGTGACGATCCAGTTCGACGGGCTGCCGCCGGTCGCGATCGACGAGTCCGTCGTGTCCATCGAACCCGACTCGGCCTCGGTTCACGTCGGCATACACCACCCGGTCTTCGAGTCGCTGTCGGTGGACACGCGGCGGCGGGTGACGTTCCTGATCCTCGACCTGGTGCTGGGCGAGGAGATGGTGGAGACGTGGGTCGGAGCCATCGACCCGCTGGCGGCGGTGCCCGCGGACGCCGTACCCATTGGTGAGCTGCTGCCGGTGGTGGCGGGGTTCGCGGCCGAGCACACGCTCGAGGACGGCAGCCCCGCGTGGAAGATGCTCGAGGGCACGCGCGACGGTCAACGGGTGATCGCGACCGCGGAGTACCCGCTGCGCTCGATCCGGCGCCCGCACCTCGACACCCACGTCGCGGTGTCCATCCGCTACCCGATGGTGCGCGAGGACGGCCTCCCCGAATCCGAGATGCTCGACGAACTCCGCGCCTTCGAGGACCACCTCACGGACCGCCTCGGCGGCTCCGGCAACCTCCTCGCCCACGAGACCTCGGCCGGCACCCGCATCCTGCACTACTACACCGACGGCACCACCCCCGCCGACGCCCAACTCCAAGCCGCCACCACCGGCTGGCCCCACGGCAAAGTAACCCTCACCGTCGAACCAGACCCCGCCTGGCACAACGTCGCCCACCTCGCGGGGTAGCGGTTTGTAGCCCACACGGCTCCGAGCTCATCTGAGGGGCCGCCCCCGCACCCGGTGGGTTGCCCCCTCGAAATCCCAGGGGGCAACCCACCACTCGCGGGGGCGCCCCCTCAAACGTGCTGGGGGCGGCAGTGGTGGGAAACGACTTGGGGATCGCGTTGCTCGGGCGGGCCGGGGATCGGCTCCCGTTCTGACCCGCGTGCTCGACGCCTTCGGCCGTCGGATCTGAACCGCCGGCCTCGCTCACCACAGCAGACGCAACCCTCCATCTCAGGGGGCAACCCCTCAGCTGGCCGGTTGCCCCCTCTGAATCCCAGGGGGCAACCGGCCACTTGCGGGGGTACCCCCTCAAACGTGCTGGAGCGGAGTACGGCGCGTAGCTCGGACGCAGGAGCCGGGCGTAGGACCGCGCGGGCTGGACCACCGTGCGCCGAGGGGCCGGGCGGGCTGGAGCGGGGGTGGACCTGGGGTGGGTGCAACCTGGGGTGCTGGGCTTTTCGTCTTGAGGGGGAGATGGAGAGTGGAGGGGCCGATGGCGGAGCGGGACCGGGAGTTCGTCGAGTTCGTCGAGGAGGCCGGGGAGGCTTTGCGGCGGACGGCGTTTCTGGTGGTGGGCGACCGGCATCGGGCTGACGACGTCGTCCAGGACGCGCTGTACAAGCTGTACCTGGCGTGGCCGAAGGTACGCCGGGTCGGGAACCCGTTCGCCTACGCGCGGCGGATCGTCGTGAACGCGGCGTACGACGGGCGGCGGCGGCCGTGGCGGCGGGAGGTGGCGATCGCCGACGTACCGGATCAGGTCGATCTCGACGACTTCGCCAACGGTCACGCCGAGCGGGACGAAGTACTGGAGGCGCTCCGGTCGCTCGGTCCGCGGCAGCGGGCCTGCGTGGTGCTGCGGTACTACGAGGACCTGTCCGTCGAGCAGACCGCGGAGATCCTCGGCTGCTCGGAAGGCACCGTGAAGAGTCAGGCGGCGCGGGGTCTCGACACTCTCCGACGAGCCATCGACCGACGGCGTGCGAGCCAGGTGCTGTGAAGGAGAACGAGATGGAAGACGTACGTGAGGTCAGCGCCGAGCTCCGCCGGCTGGCCGACTCCGGGACGGAGGAGCACTTCGACACCGCCCAGCTCCTCGAACGCGGCCGCCGTGGCCGGCGCCGCCGCAAGCTCTTCGGCGCGGGTGGAGCGGTTGCCGGTGTCGCCGCGATCGCGATCACCGCGAGCCTGCTGCCGAACCTGACGTCCGCGAACGAGCAGGTGGGCGTCGCCGGCAACCCGGCGGCGAACCCGGACTTCGGCCCGGTGCCGGGTGTCCCCCGCGGTGAGGCGTCCGCCGACCAGCGGATCTCGAAGGACGAGGCGGCACGCCGCTGCGCCCTGAAGTACCCGAACGAGAAACGGGCGCTGCAGGGAGGCAGCACGATGCGGTCGGGTCACCTGGTGATGTACGAGATCAAGAACGGCGAGAAGTTCGCCCAGTGCATCGTGCCCGGTGGCGACAAGCCGTCGGCGGCGCTGGTCGCGGCCGCGGCGAAGGATCCGCTGCCGAAGAGCATGCCGGACAAGCTGCGGAACTGCTCGGTGGCGGCCTGGATCGACCTCACCGGCTGGCAGGTGGTGGCCTCCGACGAGTCGAAGGCCATCGCGCAGGCGGTCGTGGTCGCGATCTCCCCGTCCGGGCACAAGGTCGTCTCGTGCCTGCTGTTCGCGCCGAGGAGCGACCGGGGCACGCTCCAGCCGACCACGACGTTCGCGACGCTGACCAACCTCGGCGGAGACGACCCGGTGCTCGACCCCGCCGACAAGTCGGCTCGGGCAGACATGTACACCGGCGGCGGTGGTGGCGGCGGCTGCACGGGCGGGATCTGTACGACGTGGTCGTCGACCGGCTGGGGCCGTGTGGAGTCCAAGGCAGGCCACACGGTCCGGCTGCGGATCGGGAAGGGACCGGTCTATCAGGTCCCGGTCGGACAGGGCGGCTGGTTCGCCTACACCTGGTACACCCAGTCGAAGTACAAGCTGAAGGAGTTCCCGAAGGTCGCGGCGTACGACAAGAACGGAAAGGTCGTCAAGGTCTTCGAGTGACCGCGGGCGACCCTCAGGCGGTACGCCGCTTGAGGGTCGCCGCGCCCAGCCCGAGCGCCGCGACGATGAACCCGGCGACGACCAGCGCGTCGCCGCCCGTGCCGCTCGTGAAACCGTTGCCCTTGGCAACCCCGGTGACGGCGTCGACCGCGTAGGACAACGGCAGTACGTCGCTGATCGCGTGCAGCACCGTGGGAAGCCGGTCGCGCGGAACGAGCAGACCGCAGAGCAGGAGTTGCGGGATCATCACCGCCGGCATCATCTGCACGGCCTGGAACTCGGTCGACGCGAAGGCGCTCGCGAACAGGCCGAGCGTCGAGCCGAGGACGCCGTCGAGAACCGCGACCACGCCCAGCTGCCAGGCGGCGCCGCGGATGTCCAGGTCGAGGGCGTACAGCGAGATCGACACCACGACCAGCGCCTGGACGATCGCGATCACCGCGAAGGCCAGCGCGTAGCCGAGCAGGAAGTCGAGCTTCGCCATCGGCATCGTGAACAGCCGGGACAGCGTGCCGCTGGACCGCTCGCGCAGCGTCGCGACCGAGGTGACGATGAACATGATGATCGCCGGGAACACTGCCAGCAGCGGCCCGCCGATGCGGTCGAACGTCGCCGGTGAGTCGTGGAACATCCACCACATCAGGCTGATCAGTGCGGCCGGCAGGATGATGAGCATCGCGACCGTCCGGTGGTCCCGCCGCAACTGGTTGAGCACCCGGGCCGCAACAGCCAACGTCACGCGTGGTGTCATCGCGCACCAGCCTTCCGTTCGATCAGAGTGAGGAACGCCTGCTCGATGTCGGTCGTCCCGGCCGACGCGAGCAGCGCGTCCGGTGTGTCGTCGGCCAGCAACTCGCCGTCCCGCATCAACAGCAGACGGTCGCATCGCGAGGCCTCGTCCATCACGTGACTCGAGACGAGCAGCGTCGCGCCGGCGTCGGCGAGCTGGTGGAACAGGTTCCAGAGGTCGCGGCGCAGCACCGGATCGAGACCAACCGTTGGCTCATCCAACACCAACAGCTCGGGGTCGCCGAGCAGCGCGGCCGCCAGCGAAGCGCGGGAACGCTGCCCGCCGGACAGATGGTCGACGCGCGCGTCGGCGTGACTCGCCAGATCGACAGCTTCGATCACCCGCCCCACATCGGAGGCCGCGACGCCGAGCACCGAGGCGAAGAAGCGCAGGTTCTCGATCACGGTCAGGTCGCCGTACACGCTGGGCTCCTGGGTCACGTACCCGATCCGCCCGCGCAGCGCCGGCGCGCCGGCCGGCGACCCGAGGACCGAGATGTCGCCGGTCACCCGGGCCTGCAACCCGGCGATCGCACGGATCAAGGTGGTCTTGCCGCAGCCGGACGGACCGAGCAGGCCGGTCACCGTCCCGGCGTGGAGATCGAAGTCGACGCCGTGCAGGACCTCCCGGTCGCCGCGCACCACGACGACGGCACGGCAGCTCACCGCATTTTTCATCATATGATGAATTTAGCGCGGACCTCGTCCCCTGGCAACAGCCCGTCAGATCACGGCGTACCCGGTCGCGGCACTCAGATCGCCGAGCGCGGGATCGCCGTACCGCGCCCGCAAGGCACCGAACCGCCGTACCTTGTCCGCGCCGAACCGGGCGACCTCTGTCGCGTAAGTGTCCCCGGAGAGGAAGACCGGCGGAGTGCGCTTGCTGTGGAACTTGTCGGCGTACATGACCAGCTCCTCCTCCGGCGTCCGCGGTACGTAGTCGCCGACCGGGATCGGCAGCGACTGCCGTACGACGTCGTCGCGCGTGATCCCGACGCCCGTGTGACAGGACGCGAACCGGCAGAGCTCGACGGGGAACCCGAGCGACGCCAGCAACTCGTGCCCGAGCACACCGTGCCGGACGTACGCCGTCGACTCCAGCCGGTAGACGCCGATGTCGTGCAGCAACGCACCCACGCGGACCAGGTCGGTGTCGATGTCCAGACCGGCGAAGAACTGCTCGGCCACCGAGCACACCAACCGACAGTGCTCGTAGACGAGTTCGAACGCGGACCGGCTCGGCGCATGGTCCTTGTGCAGGACGCGGATCTCGCCGTCGGTCGGGATCTGCATCAGCCGGTCAGGTGCTGTTGGAGGACAGGCGCCAACCGGTCGATCAGCGTCTCGACGTCGAGCGACGCGACCGGCTCGAGCTCGACCAGGTACCGGACGACCGCGGCCCCGACCAACTGGGTAGCGACCAGACCGACCCGCAACTGCGCATCGGGTCCGTCGAGCATCTGGGAGACCGGCTGGATGATCATCTGGGTGATGCCCTCACGCATCATCCGGGCCACCTCCTCGCTGCTCACCACGCTGCGGAACAGCGCCTTCATCCGCTGCTGCCCGTCCGGCGTCTCCCAGACCCCGAGGAACGCGGTCGCGATCCGCCGGCCGATCTCCTCGCGTGGCCCGCCGACGATCTGTGCGGCGATCTGCCGCGGGTCGACCGGGATCGCCATCGCCTCGATGAACAGCTCGTCCTTGCCGCCGAAGTAGTGGTGCACCAGCGCCGCGTCGACGCCGGCCTGGCGCGCGACCGCCCGCAGCGAGGTGGCCGCGAATCCCTTGTCCGCAAAGGATTCCCGGGCGGCCGTGAGGATCTCTCCCCGGGTGTCCGGTCCGCCGGGGCGACGTCCCGGCGTACGGCGGGACGCCCGGGGGGCTGTCACGGAGTCAGCTCCGAGATCTCGCCCTCCGGGGTGACCGCGAACGGTGTCCGGCGGGAGCTGGTCTTGACGAAGTGTTTGCGGGTGAACTCCAGCGACTCGACCAGGTCGACCTCGCGCTCGGACCGGCTGGCCGCCCGGCGGGTGTTGATCTCGATGATGATGTGGCCGCGGAAGTTCTGGTTCGCCAGGCCGGTCAGCAGGTCGGCGGCGCGCTGCGTACCGCGGCCCGGGACCAGGTGCTCGTCCTTCGCCGAGCCGGTGCCGTCGGTCAGGTGCACATGGGTGAGGCTCTTGCCCATCGTCGCGGCCAGCTCGACACAGTCCTGCTCGGCGGTGGAGGCGTGCGACAGGTCGAGCGTGGTGTGCGCGTAGGTCTGCTCGGTCGGGTCCCAGCTCGGCGCGTACGCCTGCAGGTCCCGGCCGGGGGCGCGCCACGGGTACATGTTCTCGACCGCCAGCGTCACACCGGTCTCTTCCTCCAGCCGGGCGATCCCCTCGACGAACCCGCGCGCATAGTCGCGCTGCCAGCGGAACGGCGGGTGGACGACGACCACGTCGGCGCCGAGCTCCTTCGCGGCTTCGGCGCTACGTTCGAGCTTGCTCCACGGGTCCGTCCCCCAGACCCGCTGCATGATCAGCAGGGTGGGCGCGTGGATCGCGAGCACCGGCAGCTGGTGGTAGTCGATCAGCCGCTGGATCGCGTCGATCTGGGTACTCAGCGGATCGATCCCGATCATCACCTCGACACCGTCGTACCCGAGCCGGGCAGCGAGCTCGAAGCCGCTGGCGGTGGACTCGGGATAGACGGAGGCTGTGGACAGGCCGATCTTCGCGGTCGTGCGGGGATTCATTCGGTCACCGGGGTTGTAGCTGGTCGAGCCGGGACAGGATGACACCTTCGCGCAGCGCCCACGGGCAGACCTCGAGCGCCGGCAGGTTGAACAGGTCGAGTACGGCGTCCGCGACGATCGCGCCCGCGAGCAGCTGGGACGCCCGCCCGGCCGACACCCCGGGCAGCTCGGCCCGCTCGGCGGCCGACATCTTGGTCAGCTTCGGCATCCACTCGTCCAGGTCTTCGCGATCCAGCGCACGGGGTACGTACGGGCCCTGGTCGGACGGGGCCGCACCGGTGATCCGGGCCAGCGAGCGGAACGTCTTGCTGGTCGCGACAGCGCGCTGCGGCCGGCCCGCGCGCAGTACGCCACCCGCGACGGCCGCCATCTCCATCCGGACCCGCTTGCGCAGCGCCCGTACCTCGTCCTTGTCCGGCGGATCCGCGGTCAGGCCCTCCCGGGTCAACCGACCGGCCCCGAGCGGCACCGAGACCGCGACCGTCGGCTCCTCGTCGGACCCGGCCGCGATCTCCAGCGAGCCGCCTCCTATGTCGAAGACCGCCAGCCGGCCGGAGGACCAGCCGAACCACCGGCGGACCGCGAGGAACGTCAGCCGGGCCTCGTCCTCGCCGCTCAGCACCTGCAGATCGATCTCGGTCTCGGTCCGGACCCGGTCCAGCACCTTGTCGCCGTTCGGCGCCTCGCGCAGCGCGGAGGTCGCGAACGCCAGCACCGACTGGCAGCCCTTGTCCTCGGCCAGCACGGTCGCTTCCTTGATGAAGGCCACCAGCCCGTCGGAGCCGGACTGCTGGATCTTGCCGTCCTTGTCGAGGTGCTCGGCGAGCCGCAGCTCGGTCTTGTGCGAGTACGCCGGGTAGGGCGCGGCACCGCGATGCGCGTCCACCACGAGCAGGTGGACGGTGTTGGATCCCACGTCGAGTACGCCGAGCCGCATACCCTCACGCTACTGGACGGCAGGAGTAGCGGCGCGCTCCGGAGTCTTCGTTCACGGATGTACGGCTCGGGCGCGTACGCTTTCCAGGTGCCTGAGGTTTCTCTCGATTTTCCCCGCGCCTGGGTCGAGTTCATCGATCCGGAAGACCCCGACCAGGTCTTCCGCTGCGACCTGACCTGGCTGACCTCCAACTGGAGCTGCATCTTCGGCGGCGGCTGCCAGGGGATCTACAAGGGCCGTCCGAACGACGGCTGCTGCACGCTCGGCGCGCACTTCTCCGACGCCGACGACGAGAAGCGGGTGAAGAAGTACGCCAAGGAGCTCGGCAAGGAGGACTGGCAGTTCCGCAAGGAAGGCCGGGCCAACGGCTGGGTGGAGACCGACGACGAGGGCGAGCGCAAGACCCGGGTCTGGGAAGGTGCCTGCATCTTCCTGAACCGCCCGGGGTTCAGCGGCGGCGCCGGCTGCGCGCTGCACGGCCTGGCCCTCAAGCGCGGCGTGCACTTCGTCGAGACCAAGCCGGACGTGTGCTGGCAGCTCCCGATCCGCCGGACGTTCCGCGAGGTCGAGCGGCCGGACGGGACGTCGTACACCGAGGTCGGGATCGGTGAGTACGACCGGCGTGGCTGGGGCCCGGGTGGGCACGACCTGGACTGGTACTGCACCGGGAACACCGAGGCGCACATCGCCGTCGAGCCGGTCTTCGAGTCCAGCAAGGTGGAACTGCAGACCCTGATGGGCCTGAAGGCGTACGACGTGCTCGCGGACCTGTGCCGTCAGCACCTCGCGGCGCCTCGTCCGCTGCTGCCGCACCCGGCGTCGAAGTAGCCGCGACACACCCCTTGTGTGCCGGCTGCCGGCGCGGGGGGCAAGAATGACTGACATGCGTCTGGATCATCTGTCGTACGCCGCCGGGCCGGACGGTTACCGGGCCACGGTCGAGCGGTTGTCCGCGCTGCTCGGTGCGGAGTTCGTGGACGGTGGGGTGCACCCGCGGTTCGGCACCGTGAACCACATCCTGCCGCTGGACAACGACCGGTACATCGAGGTCGTCGACGTCCTGGACCACCCGGCCTCGGACAAGGCCCCGTTCGGCCAGGCCGTCCGCGCCCGGAAGGAGCTCGGCGGCGGCTGGCTCGGCTGGGTGGTGGCCATCGGCGACATGCCCGCGATGGAGAAGCGCCTCGGCCGGCAGTCGGTCCCGGGCAACCGGCACCGGCCGGACGGCGTGAATCTGACCTGGCGGCAGATCGGCGTGAAGGGTCTGATCGCGGATCCGCAGCTGCCGTTCTTCGTGCACTGGGACGACCTCGCCGAGCACCCGTCGATCGGCGGCAAGGACGTCAAGCTGACCGCACTGGAGATCGCCGGCGACCCGGTCCGGGTCACCGACTGGATCGGCCACCCCGCCGATCACCTTCTCGACGACCTCGACGTCGCCTGGGTCGGCCCGAACGGCCAGCCCGGCCTGGTCGCCGCGGTGTTCTCCACGCCGAACGGGATTGTTCGGCTCTAGTGGATGTTCTCGAGGTCGGTGAGTGACGCCTCGAGGTGGCCGAGCATGCGTTGCAGGTGCGGGACGGTCCGGCGGCAGCCGATCAGCCCGAAGTGCAGCTGCTGGTCGTAGCTGGTCACGCTGATGTTCAGCGCCTGCCCGTTGAGCACGATGCTCGCCGGGTACATCCCGAGCAGCCGCGACCGGTTCCAGTACAGCGGACTCTCGGCCGGACCCGGCACGTTCGAGATCACCACGTTGTACGGCGGTGTCGTCCGGCCCGCCACTCCGGGCAGCACCGCGGCCGGTCCCGCCACGCCGAAACCGAGCGCACCGACGATCAGGTTCTGCAGCGGGCTGAGCCCGGACAGCACGCTCTTGGCCTGTGCGGTCGACGCCATGATGCGGCGGATCCGGCGCTCGGGATCGGCCTGGTCGGTGGCGAGGTCGGCGATCAGGGTGGACAGTGAGTTGCCGCCGCCCGGCGCGTCGTCGCGCCCGCGCAACGACACCGGAACCATCGCCGTCAACGCCTTGCCCGGAAGGGCATCCAGCTCGATCAGATAGTTGCGCAGGGCCCCTGAGCACATCGCCAGCAGGACGTCGTTCAGCGTCGCGCCGGTGATCGCGCGAACCTTCTCGAGCCGCTCGATCGGCCAGGACTGCGCCGCGAACCGCCGGGCCCCGGTGACCCCCTGATTGAAAATCGTCTTCGGGGCCTGGAACGGGAGGGTCGAATGCAGCAGGCTCTGCAGACCGGCGAGCGGCAGCCCGGCGAGATCCGCGAGGGTCTGGATCGCGCCGCCGGGGATCCGCGTCATCGACGGCAGCCACCCGGCGCCCGGACGCGGCTCGGTGGCCTTCGGTGGTAACGCGTAGGTGGCCGGCATTCCGGTGCGGTCCGGGTCGGTGGTGAGCGTGTCCTGCATCCAGCGGAGCGCGGTCACGCCGTCGATCATCGAGTGGTGGATCTTGCTGTAGATCGCGAACCGGCGGCCCTCGACACCCTCGATCAGGTGCATCTCCCAGAGCGGGCGGTGCCGGTCCAGGAGGGTGCCGTGCAGCCGGCTGGTGAGCTCGAACAGTTCGCGGTACCGGCCGGGGCGCGGCAGTGCGGACAGCCGGACGTGGTACTCGAGGTCGATGTCGTCGTCCTGTTCCCAGGACCAGTACCCGAGGTCGACCGGCCGGTTGCGGACCCGGCGCGCGAACAGCGGGTTCACCTCGGGCCCCGCGACCAGGTCCTCGAACAGCCGGGACACGAAGTCCCGCGAGCGATCCGGGAACACGTGATCCCGCCCGGCCCCTTCGGGAAGCTCGAACAACATCAGCCCACCGACATGCATCGGCTGCTCCCGGCTCTCCCCGCCGAGAAACATCGCATCCAGCGGCCCTACGGCGGTCATCCGCGCCTCCGCTCCCGAACGGTCCCACAGACTCGGCCCATCGTCGCCCCCGCGGCCCCCCTCGTCCACCCCGCTCGGCGACAGCCGCACCAACCCCCGGGCGGCCCGATCGACCTTGTGCACCGAATCCGCATCCGCACGCACCCACGGCGCGGACTCGGTGCACAAGGTCGGGCTGTCCCCAGGCGTGCGGGGGCGTTGGTGGGGGCGGTGGGGGCGGTGGTTTAGTCGAGGGGGCGGTAGGTGACGCCGAGGTTCTCGATGCGGGTGAGGTGGGGGCGGAGGCGGGTGACGAACTCGTCGTACGAGATCTTCGGGGAGCCCCAGGCGCGTTCGGCGAAGGCGGACAGGCGCGGGAGCAGCATGTAGCCGACCTGCTCGGGGCCTTCCATGTACTCGGTCCAGATCTGGCACTGCGTTCCGATGATGAGTGCCTGCTCCTCGTCGGTCAGCGCCGCGGGGATCACCTCGAAGTCGTAGACCTTCTCCAGCGGGATGTCGCCGCCGATCGCCAGTGGCTCGGTCTTCGGGTCGCCCTGGTAGTAGTCGAAGTACACCGACTCGCACGGCGCCATCACGACCTGGTGACCGGCCTTCGCCGCGACCTCGCCACGCTCGGCGCTCCGCCAGGCCATGATGACCGCGTCCTTCGGGCAGTCGGTCTCGACCATCTCGTCCCAGCCGACCAGCCGGCGGCCTTCCTCGGCGAGCACCTCCGCGACCTGCGCGGTGAACCAGCCCTGCAGCTGTCCCGGCTCGTCCAGTCCGAGCTCGGCCTGCCGCTTCTGCGCCACCTCCGACTCGGCCCACTGCACCGACGGGCACTCGTCGCCGCCGAGGTGGATGTACTCGCTCGGGAAGATCTCCAGCACCTCACGCAGCACGGTCTTCACGAACTCGACCGTCGCGTCGTTCACGTTCAGCACGTCGTCGCTGATGCCCCAGTACTGCCGGACGGTCAGCTGCTGATCCGGGTGGTTCCCCAGCTCCGGGTACGCCGCGATCGCGGCCTGCATGTGGCCGGGCAGATCGATCTCCGGTACGACGGTGATCCCGCGCTCAGCGGCGTACGCGACGATCTCGCGCAGGTCGGCCTTGGTGTAGAACCCGCCGTGCCGTGTGCCGTCGTACGTGAACTCGGTCTGGCCGTGCGACATCTTGCCGACCATGGTCTCGGCCCGCCACGCACCGATCTCGGTGAGCTTCGGGTAGGCCTCGATCTCGACCCGCCAGCCCTGGTCGTCGGTGAGGTGGAAGTGCAGCACGTTCAGCCGGTGCAGCGCGAGCACGTCGATGATCTTGAGGACGAAGTCCTTCGGCATGAAGTGGCGCGCGACGTCCAGCATCATCCCGCGCCAGGCGAACCGCGGCGCGTCCGCGATCCGCGCCAGCGGTACGGCGACCTCCCCGCCCCCCTCGTCACCAGCCGGCTCGGCGGCCTCGACCAGCTGCGCGTACGTCGACTCCGCATGCCGCAGCGCATCCTCGGAACCGGCCGTCAGCCGGGCACCGTCGGCGGTGATGTCGATGCGGTACTCGGTCGCGTCGAGGTTCTCGACCACGTCCCGGACGGCCTCCCCGACCGGGTCGGCGGTGATCCACCGCCCCTCGGCGACGGTGAGTTCTCGCGGGGCAGGGACGATCGCGATGTCGGACATCCGGACTCCAGGGAAGCGCGGGTCGAATTATGTCAGGACGATCCTATATCCGCCCGGAACTGCGCAGAACCCATGATGCCGAGCACAAACAATCGATCTACCTTCGCTGTCAGGTTCATGAGAGGGTTTGCCCGTGACAAGCGAGCGGCAGCGGTCGACCCTGCGGGTGCTGGTGGCGAGCAACGCACTCGGCGGCGTCGCGACAGCGAGTGGTTTCGCGGTCGCCGCGCTGCTCGCGGAGAACGTGTCCGGGTCCACGTCGCTGGCCGGGCTGGTGGCTACCTCGACCACGCTGGGTGCGGCCGCACTCGCCGTACCGCTGGCGGGTCTGGCGCGGTCGCGTGGCCGACGGATCTCGCTGGCGACCGGCTATCTGATCGCCTGTGTCGGTGCAGTGCTGACGATCGTCGCCGCGCAGGTCGGCTCGCTGCCCCTGCTCCTGCTGGCCGGTTGCCTGTTCGGCAGTGGCTCGGCCTCCAACCTGCAGTCGCGGTACGCCGCGACCGACGGCGCCGAACCGAGCCGGGTCGCCCGTTCCCTGGCCGTGGTCGTCTGGGCGACCACCATCGGCGTCATCGTCGGCCCGAACCTGACCGGCGTCGGCGGCTCGGTCGGGGCATCGCTCGGCATCCTGGCGCTGGCGGGGCCGTACGTGTTCTCGGTGATCGCCTTCGGGCTGAGCTCCGCGACCGTGTGGGTGGGAATGCGCAGCCAGGTCCGGCCGGAGCGGGTGGAGCGCCAGCCGCTCGCCCAGACGTTCCGGCTGGTGATGAGCATCCCGCACGCCCGCCTCGGTCTGCTGGCCATCGCGACCGCGCACGCCGTGATGGTCGGCGTGATGTCGATGACCTCGGTGCACCTGCGGCACCACGGCGCCTCACTGACCATCGTCGGGTTCGTCATCAGCGGGCACGTCGCCGGGATGTACGCGCTGTCCCCGGTGACCGGCTGGCTGGCCGACCGGGTCGGCCGCATCCCCACGATCGGCATCGGTCTCGGCGTCCTCGCCGTCGCGATGACTCTGGCCGCGCTCGCTCCCGACGACGCCCACGCGCTCACCGGCCTCGCTCTGTTCACGCTCGGCCTCGGGTGGTCGGCCTGTCTGGTCGCCGGCTCGACGCTGCTGTCGCGCTCCGTCCCGGACGGCATCCGCACGTCCGCCCAGGGCCTGTCCGACCTCACCATGGGCGTCCTGGCTTCCCTTTCGGGCACTGCTGCCGGCCCGGTGCTCGCCACCCTCGGCTTCCACTGGCTGGCGGTCTTCTGCGGCATCCTGCTCGTCCCGGCCGCCCTGCTCGCCGCTACCACCAAACAGGTGGACACTAGGGTTTAGCGGGTGAGTATCGCCGAGGGTGGGATTCCGAGCCCGAACATCTGGCACCACCCGAAGGTGTACGAGATCGAGAACCGGGCGGTCGACCCGGACGGCGTGATCGAGCCGGCCATGCGGGCGATCCGGGACTGGGCCGGAGCGACGGTCCTCGACATCGGCTGCGGGACCGGCTTCCACCTGCCGACGTTCGCCGCGACCGCCGGACGGGTGATCGGCGTCGAACCGCACGGCGCATTGGCCGAGGCCGCACGACGCCGTACCCGCGCGTTGCCGAACGTCGAAGTACGCCAGGGTACGGCGCAACGCCTGCCGGTGCCGGACGCGTCGATCGACGTGATGCATGCCCGCTGGGCGTACTTCTTCGGCCCGGGTTGTGAGCCCGGTCTGGCCGAGCTGGACCGGGTGATGCGGCACGGCGGGACCGCGTTCGTGATCGACAACGACGGCAGCCGGTCGACGTTCGGGGAGTGGTTCCGGACGTCGTACCCGATGATCAAGGCGCCCGAGGTGGAGCGGTTCTGGACCGACCGGGGCTGGCACCGGACGCCACTGGACATGGGCTGGCGGTTCGAGTCCCGGGCCGATCTCGAGGCCGTGGTGAAGATCGAGTTCACGCCGAAGGACGCCCGCCGGATCCTCGCCTCGCACCAGGGCTCCGAGGTCGACTACGCGATCAATCTGTGGAGCAAGACCTTCTGAACGACACTCTGTGTGTCTGCGAACGGACCTCTGGGCCTCATAGGGTTGACGAACCACTCGACGGGGCTTTCTGGGGAGGCGCCAGCCACGGATGGACGGACTGCTGCTCGAAAACGTGCCGGGGCTGCCGGCGCGGCTCCGGATCGACGTCGGTGAGCAGCGTGCGGTCGTCGTGCCCAGCGTCAGCGATCGACGCCGCCTCGCCGACATCGTGACCGGACTGGACGAGCCACCGACCGGTGCGATCGTCCTGGCCGGCGGACCGATCCGGCTGGTCCCCGCGGAGGGTGGACTGCTTCCGCACCTCACTGTGCTCGACAACGTGATCCACGGCCACCGCACGGCCTATCCGGTCACCAAACAAGCAGCCCGGGAACAGAGCCTCGTGATGGCGACGAACTGCGGTCTCGAGGACGTCCTGGACCGCTACCCGCACGAGATCACTCCTGGCCGCCGTCGACTGGCCGGAGTGGCCCGGGCACTCGGCGCCTACCCGAGGGTGATCGTGCTGGAGGACGCGACCGGCCTACCGACCTGGGGATCGCTCCTGTCGATCCGCCCGAACCCCGACCTCCCGTCCGTCGCTCTGCTGCTCATCACGACCAGCACGACCCGTACGACGGGATTTGTCGATGCCGAGTAGTCGTCGGGCGTTTCTGGCCGGCGGAGCCACGCTCCTACTCGCGGGCTGCTCGAGTGACGTGCTGGGACTGCGGCGTGCGGTCCGCGTGGCCGTCAGCTGGAGCGGGCAGGAGCTGCGTGCGTTCCACAAGGTCCTCGACGGTCTCGGCTCTCTGAGCTACCCGGTCGAGGTCGTACCGCTGGGCGACGACATCTCGACCGCGTTCGGCGCACGGACCACGCGGCGTCCGGACATCGTCATGCTGCCGCAGCCGGGTCTGGTGCCGCGCCATCTCAACGCCCTCGACCCGATCCCGGACGACATCGCCCCACTCGGTCGGACCCGCCTGTGGAAGGAGCTCCTGGTCCACGAGGGCACGACGTACGGCGTGCCGTTCAAGACCGCGCACAAGTCGGCGGTCTGGTACCGGCCCTCGGTGTTCGCGAAGGCCGGCGTACAACCACCTCGCCTGTGGGACGAGTGGCTGACGCTGAACGAGGCGCTGACGCAGGCCGGGATCACACCGCTGTCGCTGGCCGCGGGTGACGGCTGGGTGCTCACCGACTTCCTGGAGAACATCCTGCTGGGGATCGCGCCGTCGGTGTATGCCGGTCTCGCGACGGCTGCAGACCCACGCCCGTCGCAGCAGCCGCAGTTCGGCGCCGCACTGCGATTTCTGGGGACCATGTGGTCCGCACCGGACGTGCTGGCAGGCGGAGTGAAGGGGTCACTCGTCCAGCAGTTCCCGGACGCACTGGTGGAGGTGTTCGGCCATCGCAGGGCCGCCATGGTGCTCGCGTCCGACTTCGCCGAGCCCGTGGTCCGCACTTTCGCGGCAGATCCCGAGGACATCGACCTGTTCACGTTCCCGCCGATGAACAAGGGAGCTGCAGCGCCGGTGGTCGTCGGCGGTGACGTGATGGTGCTGCCGAAGCCCACCACGGACGACGCCCGCGACCTGGTACGGCGGCTGTCCGAACGAACTGCCCCGGACCCGTGGATCAAGGAAGGTGGCTTCCTCGTCGACGGCCGCACCTCCGGCTACTCCTCCGAGCTCACACTGCTCGCCGAACAGCTCGCCACACCCGGTGAACAGCTCCAGTTCGACCTGTCCGACCGGCTCGGCCGGATCGGCGACATCAACGGGCTGTGGCGGGTGCTGACCGACTTCCTGATCGCGGTCGGCGGGCGCGGGCCCACCGTCGTACCTGCTGCCGTGGACGACGCGATCGAAGCGCTGCGGAAGGTGGAGGAGGGCTGATGGGACTGCACACCAACGGCCTGTCCCTCGAGGTCGTCGGCCGCGAGATCACCGGCCGCCCGGTGGCCGGCAGACCACGCCGACCGGCCGGGCCGTACCTGCTCGGGCTGCCGGCGTTGCTGCTCAGCTGCCTGCTGCTCGTACCGATCGGGTTCACCGTGGCTGCGGCCTTCCGGACAGCCAAGGGTTTCGGGCTCGGCAACTTCGCGGTGATGGGCGACCCCGCCGCACTGCATGCTGTGGGCAACAGTCTGCTGTGGGTCCTGGTGGCGTTCGCGACCGTCGCAGTCGGGTTCTCCCTTGCGCTGTTGAGCTATCGGCTTCCTGCGGTCACCACGTTCCTGCAGCCCGCGTTGGTGATCCCGTTCGCGGTGTCGGTGCTGGTGTCCGGTGCGACGTTCCGGCTGCTGTTCGACCCGACGCCGGAGCGCGGGACGGTCACGGCGGTCTTCACGCGACTCTTCGGCTCGAGTCCGGTCTGGCTGGGCCCTGGGCTGTTCTGGCTGGTGCTGGTGTCCGCGTTCGGTTGGACCTGGCTCGGGTACGTCGTCTCGCTGTTCCGCGCCGGTCTGGACGCCATACCGGACGACGTGACCCGGACGATGACAGCCGAAGGTGTGCGCGGGTGGCGGCGAGTGCGCGCACTGGAGATCCCACTGCTGCGGCCCATCACCGGCGTGGTCACGCTGACAGTCGTCATCGCGGCAGTGCGGGTCTTCGACTTGGTGCTGATCGTCGTACCGGGGTCTATGCAGCGGTCTGCCGACGTACTCGGACTGAACTGGTGGCGTGCCACCACAACCGGCGGTGACACCGGACGGACGGCAGCACTGGGTGTCGTACTGTTCGCGATCGTCGCGGCGGTCGGACTGATCGGAGTACGTGGTCTCCGTCGACGTCGGTGGGCGATGCCGGTGACCGTCGTACGGCCGGATCCCTCACTGGAGCGGCCGAAGCCAGGCCGAGCGGTACGCCGGTACGGCGGGCTCATCGGCTTCGCTGTGGCGCTGGTGTGGATCTTCCCGGCCGTCATCCTGGTCGCGACCGCGCTGCACTCACCACGCGAGGCAGGTATCCGCGGTTGGTGGTCGTTGTCTGGGCTCGGGTTCTCGTCGTTCGCAGCGGCCGCCAACGTCGGGCTGTTCCGGGCGTTGCTGTCCACGGTGATCATTGCGGGCGCAGCCACAGCAGTCCTGCTGGTGATCGCGGTACCGACGGCGTACCTGGTCGCGTGGGGCGGTCTGCCGACCCGACTCGGCCGCGTGGTGATGGCGGTCTTCGTAGTACTCGCAGTCACGCCAGTCCAGATGTACGCCGCCCCGCTGCGAGACGCGATCGATGCGGCTGGACTGGCCGGGTCCCGGGTCGCATTGGCGCTGGTACATGCGGCTGCGGGTCTGCCGTTCGCCGTACTGCTGCTGCGGTCCGCGTTCGCGTCAGCCCCGCCGGCGCTGGTTTCCGAGGCACTGCAGGGGCCTGTGCGGCAGAGCGCCGTACTGGCGACTGTTCAGCGAACGTATCGGCCTGCGCTGATCGCCGTCGCGGTGCTGGAGTTCGCACTGGTCTGGAACGACTTCATCGTCGGCTTCCTGATCAGCGGCCCGGGTACGACGCCGTTGTCGCTGGTGTTGTGGGGTGAGGCGCGACAGTTCTCCGCGTCGAGCGGACCGGTTGCTGCCGCGGCTGTGGTCGCGTCGATCGCGCCGGTGGTTCTCATGCTGTCGTTCTGGCGGACTGTGGTGCGCGGGCTGACGACGGGGAGCAGGCCATGAGCGAAGAGCCGAAGCCACCTGAACGGCCAGAACAACCGGAAGAGCCGTCCAGGACGCGCCGCTTTCAGCTCGTCATCGGTACCGTCGCATCGGCGCTGCTGACCGGCCTTGCGTCGGAGCTGCTGAACCAGAGCCTCGACAGTGGCGGTGTGGTGCAGTGGGTCGGCCTCGGCATCACAGTGCTGCTCGGCGTGATCACGATCGTCCAGTACGGGCCGACGTTGCGGCGCACCGGACACGACGTACCGGGGACGCCCGAGCTGCGTACGGCTGCCGATGAGGCTGAGCAGTGGATGATCGCGCTCGGCTCCGAGGCCGGCGGGATGTCTGCGGCCGAGTGGTACGGCAACAACCAGGACCAGCTCGTCGAGCTATTGGTGGCGGAGAAGGCGCGTGCCGACACGATCGACGACTACGCGCGGATCTGCGACGCGTTGGAGGCCTGGTACGTACGACGGGCGGATCCGGACGCGCTGCTGCAACTGAGTGACCTGCTGAGCGCTGCGGCCGAGGCGTGCGCGCGCCGGGACCTGACCGAGCTCGCTGCGGCGCGCGCGGCGACGGCGTACCGGATGATGGGTGACCTGGACACGGCGAGCACCCGACTCGGCATCTCCGACAACGTCGCGACCCACAACCGGACGGCGGCCGCTCTGACGACCCGGCGCCAGGTCGAACGGGCGCTGCTGCACCTGGCCCGCGCCGACCGCGCACCGGCCGGCAACGACCGCGACGAGGCCGTCCTCAACGCCCGCGACCGGCTGGACGACGCCCGTCTCAACCGCCCCGGGCCGGATCTCGCCGCCGAGATCGCGATCGGCATCAACCTCGCGGTCGTCCACCTGTACCGGCAGGACGCCGAAGCTGCCCTCGACCAGCTGCGACCGGCCCTCGCCCGCGCGGCCGCGGCGGGAGACCTGAGCGGACAGGCACATGCGCTGGAACTGATGGGCGTGGCCGCGTGGGTCCAGCGCAACAAGCACGAGGCCGCCAGCCGCTGGGCGCACGCCGCGCACCTCTACGGCGAGGTCGACGAGCGCGAAGGCCATGCCCGCTGCCTGCAGCACCTCGGTTCCGCGGAGGTCGTCACCGGCCGGCTCGACGCCGCGCTCGACCACCTCGAACAGAGCGCGATGCTGCGGACGTCGGACAGCGAGATCCTGACGAAGTACCTCGCGGCCGCCCGCCAAGCCTCCGAACCACCGCACGTCGAGGACGACCCCCCACACCTGACAGCCGCCACCTGGCTCAAACGCCTCCGCGGCTTCTTCACACACTGAACGGATTTCACCGACCACCCACACCATCTCGTACAAGCCCTCTGGCGCGGCTTCTACAGGCGGTGAACGGATTTGTCGGGGGCGTCGCCTAGGTTGGTCCTCATGGCGAAGGCGGCGACTCAGTCGAAGGGTAAGCCGGCGTACGCGTGCTCGGAGTGTGGCTGGACCTCCGCGCGCTGGATCGGGCGGTGCGGCGAGTGCCAGGCCTGGGGGACGGTCGCCGAGGTCGGCGCGCCGAAGGCCGCGCGGATCACCGCCGGCCCGGTGTCGTCACCCGCGATGCCGATCGCCAAGGTGTCCGCGATCGAGGCCGAGTCCCGCCCGACCGGGATCGGCGAGCTCGACCGAGTGCTCGGCGGCGGCGTCGTGCCGGGCGCGGTGATCCTGCTGGCGGGCGAACCCGGCGTCGGAAAGTCCACGCTGCTGCTCGAGGTCGCGGCCCAGTCGGCCCGCGGCGGCCAGCGGACCCTCTACGTGTCCGGCGAGGAGTCGGCCGCCCAGGTCCGCCTCCGCGCCGGCCGGACCGACGCGCTGGTCGACGAGCTGTACCTCGCGGCCGAGACCGACCTGTCCGCGGTCGTCGGCCAGGTCGACGCGGTCGAGCCGTCGTTCCTGGTGATCGACTCGGTGCAGACCATGGCGCACCCGGAGGTCGACGGTGCGCCGGGTGGTGTCACGCAGGTCCGCGAGGTGACCGGTGCGCTGGTCCGGCTCGCCAAGGAGCGGCACATCGCGGTGGTCCTGGTCGGCCACGTGACGAAGGACGGCGCGATCGCCGGTCCGCGGATGCTCGAGCACCTGGTCGACGTGGTGCTCGCCTTCGACGGCGACCGGCACTCGGGGTTCCGGATGGTGCGCGCCACCAAGAACCGCTTCGGCCCGTCCGACGAGGTGGGCTGCTTCGACATGGTCGACACCGGGATCGTCGAGGTCACCGACCCGACCGGCCTGTTCGTCTCCGAGCACGCCGAGCCGGTCGCCGGGACGTGCGTGACGGTGATGATGGAGGGCCGCCGCCCGCTGCTCGCCGAGGTGCAGGCCCTGGTCGGCCCGTCGGCGGCACCCCAACCCCGGCGTACGACGTCCGGCCTGGAGTCGTCGCGGGTCGCGATGGTGCTCGCCGTCCTGGGGAACCGCGTCGGCCTGAAGCTGACCGACCAGGAGGTGTACGTCGCGACCGTCGGCGGTGTGAAGATCACCGAGCCGGTCGCGGACCTGTCGGTGGCGATCGCGGTCGCGTCCTCGGTGATGGACCGGCCGATCCACCCCGGGCTGATCGCGATCGGCGAGGTCGGCCTGGCCGGCGAGGTACGACGGGTCGGCGGCCTGGAGAAACGCCTCGCGGAGGCGGCCCGGCTCGGCTTCACCAAGGCGATCGTGCCGGCCGACGTCCCGAACCGGAGCAAGGACATGAAGCCGATGGACATCCAGAAGAAGTACGGGCTGCGCACGTTCGCGGCGCCGGACCTGCCGTCCGCGCTGATGGCCGCCGGTCTCGCCTGACGGGCTGTGTTCCCCGCCACAGGTGAGACGGGGGATCACCAGCCACCGGGCCGGGAACGTACCCTGGGGACCGCCCCCGCCGGGTTCAGCGTCGAACCTGGGTGTCCCCCGGATGACTGCAGGAGCACCTGATGACCGGATCAAGAGTTGTCGCGCTCGGCCACTACCAGCCGGAACGGGTGCTCACCAACGACGAGCTCGCCACCATGGTCGAGACCAACGACGAGTGGATCCAGAGCCGGGTCGGCATCCGGGAGCGCCGGATCGCGGCGCCCGACGAGTCCGTCGACGAAATGGCCTGGCGCGCCGCCGACAAGGCCGTGGCGAACGCCGGCATCGACGTCACCGAGATCGACTACGTGGTCGTCGCGACCTGCACCGCGATCGACCGGTCGCCGAACATCGCCGCCCGGGTCGCTGCCCGGCTCGGCCTCGGCAACCCGGCCGCCATCGACGTGAACACCGCCTGCTCGGGTTTCGCCTACGCGATGGCGACCGCCGACCAGGCGATCCGCGCCGGCGCCGCGAGCAAGGCGCTGGTGATCGGTGTCGAGAAGCTCAGCGACTGGACGGACTGGACGGACCGCACCACCTGCGTGCTGATCGGCGACGGCGCCGGCGCCGCGGTGCTGGTGGCCAGCGAGGAGCCGGAGATCGGTCCGGTGGTCTGGGGCTCGGTGCCGGAGATGTCGGACGCGGTCCGGATCGAGGGCCGCGAAGGCCCGTTCCAGCAGGAGGGTCTGAGCGTCTTCCGCTGGGCCACGACGCAGCTGCCGGAGATCGCCCAGCAGGTCTGCGCGAAGGCCGGCCTGAAGCCCGAGGAGCTCGGCGGCGTCGTCCTGCACCAGGCGAACCTGCGGATCATCGAGCCGCTCGCGAAGCGTCTCGGCGCGGTCAACGCGGTGGTCGCCAAGGACGTCGTGGAGTCCGGGAACACCTCGGCCGCGAGTATCCCGATCGCGCTGTCGAAACTGGTCGAGAAGCGCGAGATCCCGAGCGGCGCGCCGGTACTGCTGTTCGGATTCGGTGGCGGCCTGTCGTACGCCGGTCAGGTCATCCGCTGCCCCTGACGCGGCAGGCGTCGTACCGCCGCGGCCTTCGTCCACACGGGAAAGCCGGAGTGCACGGTCCGGATGCACGGGCTGGTGCACGCGCATCGGCCGCCGCGGGCCGCGGTACGGGCGATGCTCGCGCGCGGGCTGCGGATATCCGCGCAACACCGTGCGCAGGACCGCATAGACTCAGGTTCCGTGGCACCGAACACGGACAAGAACAGCACCGGCGCCCGGCTGCGCGCGACGCTCGCGGCGGTGGCACCCGGCACCGAGCTGCGTGAAGGCCTGGAACGGATCCTGCGCGGGCGGACCGGCGCACTGATCGTGCTCGGTCATGACAAGGCGGTCGACGCGATCTCCACCGGCGGCTTCGAGATCGACGTCGAGTTCACCGCGACCGGACTCCGCGAACTCAGCAAGATGGACGGCGCGATCGTCCTCGACCGCGACGCCACCCGGCTGATCCAGGCCGCCGTGCACCTGATGCCGGACCCGGCGATCGTCACCCAGGAGACCGGCACCCGGCACCGGACCGCCGACCGGGTCGCGCGGCAGACCGGGTTCCCGGTGATCTCGGTGTCGCAGTCGATGCACATCATCGCGCTGTACGTCGACGACCAGCGCTACGTGCTCGAGGACTCCGGAGCGATCCTGTCCCGCGCGAACCAGGCACTGGCCACCCTCGAGCGCTACAAGCTGCGCCTCGACGAGGTGTCCGGCACGCTGTCCGCGCTGGAGATCGAGGACCTGGTCACGGTCCGCGACGTCGCCGCGGTCGCGCAGCGGCTGGAGATGGTCCGCCGGATCGCCACCGAGATCGACGGGTACGTCGTCGAGCTCGGCACCGACGGCCGGCTCCTCACCCTGCAGCTGAACGAACTCGTCGCGGGTGTCGCCGGCGAACGCGAGCTCGTCGTCCGCGACTACCTCCCGCCCGCGACCGGCCGCCGCCCGAAGACCGCCGACGACGTACTCGGCGAGCTCGATGCGGTCAGCCCCGGCGACCTGCTCGACATCGGCCAGGTGGCGCGGGCGCTGCAACTAGGTGGTGCCGAGCAGCTCGACGCCGCGGTCACGCCGCGCGGCTACCGTCTGCTCGCCAAGGTGCCGCGCCTCCCCGGCGCCGTGATCGACCGCCTGATCGACCACTTCGGCCACCTCCAAAAGTTGCTCGCGGCAAGCATCGACGACCTGCAGACGGTCGAGGGCGTCGGGGAGAACCGCGCCCGCACCGTCCGCGAGGGCCTCTCCCGCCTCGCCGAATCCAGCATCCTCGAACGCTACGTCTAGCAACCGAGAGGACGCGCGTACGGCGGGCTGTCTTTTCTGCTGGCTCCGCCGGCGCGCATCCCGCAATACCCACCACCGCCCCGGCCCGAGACCTGTGCCGAAGCACGCGAACCCTCCGGCCGGACCGAACACACCCCCACCACGAGGAGTGGTTATCCCCTCGTAGTGGGGGTTCTTCGTTGGTATACGAGCAGACAACCCCCACCACGAGGGGTTAACCACTCTTGCGCGGTAGCCTCTTCGGCGTAATACTCCAGGTGGAACATTTCGTACGGAACAATCCGGGTGGAGGATCATGGCCGAGCTCACACCGCTGGCGATCTCGGTGCTGGCGTTGCTCGAGGAGCGGTCGATGCATGCCTACGAGATGTACCAACTGCTGATCACGCGGCACAACGACCGGCTGCTCAAGGTCCACCCTGGCTCGCTGTACCACACCGTCGAGCGGCTGGCCGGTCAGAAGTACGTGCGCGCGATCGGCACCGAGCGGGCCGGGAACCGCCCCGAGCGCACGACGTACGAGATCACCCCGGACGGCACCGAGGCGCTGAAGTCGCGGGTCGAGACCGCGATCGAGGAGTACGTCTACGAATACCCGCTCTTCCCGGTGGTACTGAGTGAAGCGCACAACCTCGACGCCGACGACGCGGTACTGCGGTTCCGCCGCCGCGTCGCGGACCTCGAACTGCAGCTCACCGAGATCGACGACGCGCTCGCCGGCGCCGCGGCCCGGGGCGTGCCCGAGCCGTACTGGATGGCCGGCGGCTACGTCCGCGGTCAGCTCGCGGCGGAGCGCGACTGGCTCACCACCACCATCGAACGTATCGAGAGCAAGGACCTGGAATGGCAACCCCGCAAGACTCCCAGCACGACCGTGTGAGGCCGGAGGTCCGGCCCTGGCCGGCGTTGTGGGCGCTGGTCCTCGGCTTCTTCATGATCCTGGTCGACTCGACCATCGTCTCGGTCGCCACCCCGGCGATCCTCGAGGACTTCGGGTCCGATGTCGGCACGGTGGTCTGGGTGACCAGCGCCTACCTGCTGGCGTACGCCGTCCCGCTGCTGATCACCGGGCGGCTCGGTGACCGGGTCGGCCCGAAGAAGCTCTACCTGACCGGGCTGGCGCTGTTCACGCTGGCGTCGGTGTGGTGCGGGCTCACCAACACCATCGAGATGCTGATCGTGGCGCGGGTGTTCCAGGGTCTCGGCGCGTCGATGATGACGCCGCAGACGATGGCGGTGATCACCCGGATCTTCCCGCCGAACCAGCGCGGCCGGGCGATGAGCCTGTGGGGCGCGACCGCGGGCGTGGCGACGCTGGTCGGCCCGATCCTCGGCGGGGTCCTGGTCGACGGGCTCGGCTGGCAGTGGATCTTCTTCGTCAACGCACCGGTGGGCCTGGTCGGGTTCGTCCTGGCGATGCGCCTGGTGCCGGACCTGCCGACGCACCGGCACAAGTTCGACCTGGTCGGCGTGGTGCTGAGCGCGGTCGGGCTGTTCCTGCTGGTGTTCGGGATCCAGGAGGGGCAGAAGTACGACTGGGGTCAGATCAAGGGACCGATCTCGGTCTGGTCGCTGATCATCTCCGGCCTCGTCGTGCTCGCGATCTTCGTCTTCTGGCAGTCCCGGACCCGCGGCGAACCGCTGCTGCCGCTCGGCCTCTTCAAGGACCGCAACTTCTCGCTGGCGAACGTCGCGATCACCACGGTCGGGTTCGCGATCACCGCGATGGCGTTCCCGCTGATGCTGTGGGCGCAGGCCGTCCGCGGCCTGACCCCGACCCGGGCGGCGCTGCTGCTGGTGCCGATGGCCGTCATCTCCGGCGCGCTCGCCCCGTTCGTGGGCCGGCTCGTCGACCGGACGCCGCCGCGGTTCATCGCCGGGTTCGGACTGCTGTGCTGCTCGGTGTCCCTGTTCTGGATGAGCCAGGTGATCGAGCCCGACGTACCGATCTGGGAGCTCTTGCTGCCGATCGCGCTGCTCGGGGTCGCGAACGGCTTCATGTGGGCCCCGATCGGTACGACGGCCACGCGGAACCTCCCGCTGCACCAGGCGGGCGCGGGCGCCGGGGTCTACAACACGACGCGGCAGGTCGGCGCGGTCCTCGGCAGCGCGAGTATCGCCGTACTGATGGAGTCGCGGCTGGCGCACAACCTGCCGCGGATGGCGGGCGGTGCGGCATCGACCGGCGAGGGGTTCTCGGGCGGGAAGCTGCCGGAGATCGTCCGCCAGGGCTTCAGTGACTCGATGGCGCAGTCGCTGATCCTGCCGGCGCTGGTGCTGCTGATCGGGCTCGCCGCGGCCTTGATGTTCGCTGCCCCGACCTACCTCGGCAAGCAGCCGGCCGGCGCGACGCAGCCTGCCACCGAAGCGAGCTGATCAGACGACCAGGAAGGCCTGGGCTCCGGACAGCTGCCCGTCGTACTCGGCCTTGACGACATAGGTGCCAGGCTTGGCGACCGGTTGACCCGGCAGACAGCCAGGCCTGGACCGCTGTCCGTTCCAGGGCACGGTGACCGCAGCTTGCTTGCCCTTGGCAACTATGAGGGTGGCGGTCTGGATCGCCTTCTCGCACTGGGTCGAGCTCCAGATCAGGTCCTTGCCCGAGGTCACCGTGACCGTCAGCCGGTCGGGGCCGACGGTCGCCTTGCAGCCGTCGCCGGACGGGGTCAGCTGGACGACGAAGTTCAGCGCGGAGCCAGAGGCGATCTTCCGGTTCGCCGGCAGCGCGGCGACCCGGACATCGGAGCCCTTGCAGGGCTGGTCGCCGGGCGGCGTCGTCTTGGTCGGCTTCGGGGTGGGCGTCGGCGTCTCAGTCGGCGTCTCAGTCGTCGCCGGAGTGCTACTGAGCGAGGTGCTCGGCGCACTGGCCGGCGGGGCGCCCGACGGGTTCGGCTGCGGGTCGGTCGAGGCGGCGTCCTTGGTGTCGTCACCGCCGCCGGCGAACAGCCGCGAGATCAGGAAGATCAGCACAACTACGACCGCGAGCACCAGTCCCCGGCGGAACCAGTACACGCTGGCGGGCAGGTGCCCGACCGGACGGAGCAGGCTGCTCATGGAGCGCACTCTAATATCGGCCGTGTGCTGGACCACTCAGGCTCGCCGTTAGCCGGCGCGCTCCATGACCCCGTGCTGACCTGGTACGACGCCAACAAGCGGACCCTCCCGTGGCGGGAGCCGGACGCCGGGGCGTGGGCCGTCATGGTCAGCGAGTGCATGTTGCAGCAGACACCGGTCAATCGGGTGCTGCCGGCGTACCAGCGGTGGATGGAGCGGTGGCCGAAGCCGGTAGATCTGGCCGCAGAGGCTCCTGGTGAGGCTGTGCGGGCCTGGGACCGGCTCGGGTACCCCAGACGTGCGCTCCGGCTCCACGCCGCCGCTCAGGCGATTGTGGAGCGTCACGGCGGCGAGGTGCCGGACGACCACGCAGACCTTCTCGCGCTGCCCGGCGTCGGTACGTACACGGCTGCCGCGATCGCATCCTTCGCCTATGGCCAGCGGCACGCCGTCGTCGACACCAACGTCCGCCGTGTCCTCGCCCGCGCGCTGACCGGTGTCGCCCAGCCGAGCATCTCCCCCACCGCCGCGGACCAGCGCCTCGCCGTCGCGGCTCTCCCGGCCGACGAACACACCGCCGCCCGCTGGGCCGTCGCCTCGATGGAGCTCGGTGCCCTCATCTGCACCGCCCGTACGCCGCGCTGCGCCGACTGCCCGATCCGGTCCCAGTGTGCCTGGGTGCTCGCCGGAAGTCCGCCGTACGACGGCCCTCCGCGCCGTGGGCAGACGTACGAAGGCACGGACCGCCAGGCCCGCGGCCGCCTGCTCGCCGTACTGCGTTCCGCGGCAGCGCCGGTGCCGAAATCCGAGCTGGATGCCTGCTGGCCGGACGCCGTACAACGTGAACGTGCGCTGGACGGCCTGGTCGCCGACGGCCTCGTCGAACCGCTGGCCGATCAGCAGTACCGGCTACCCGGATAAAACCACCCTGCCGAACCAAGAGGCCGGCTCGTCGCGCGAGCCGGCCTCTCAGGTGATGGGTTCTTCAGTTCTTCTTGCTGCCGGAGGTGGCGTCTTCCTCGTCGTCGGCCAGCAGGTCGAGCGGCATCGCCGGGCTGCCGGACAGCGTCGCCAGCATCTGGCGGACGTTGGTCAGCTGCGCGTTGATGCTGTCCCGGCGCTGCGTCGCGGCCGCGAGCTCACGCTCGGACTCGGCACGGATGCGCTCGGCCTTGTCCTTCGCGGCGGCGACGATCTCCTGGGCCTGCCGGTTGGCGTCGGCCAGCTGCTGCTGGGACAACCGCTCGGCCTCGGAACGGGACCGGTCGGCCTCGCGCTGCACCTGCGCGGCGCGGTCGGTGACGGCGGCCAGCTGCTGCTCGGCCAGCGCGGTCCGGGCGGCGAACTCCTGCTCGACCTTGCCCCGGCGCTCGGCCAGGGTGGTCTCGAAGGCGGCCGCGGCCTGAGCGGACTTGGCCCGCTCCTGCTCGTACAGCGCCTGGGCCTCGCTGCGGCGCGCGGTGGCGTCGCGCTCGGCCTCGTCACGCATGTCGTCGGCCTGGGTCCGGGCCTCTTCGAGGATCCGGGCGGCCTCGGCGTCGACCTCGCTCTTCCAGTCCAGCGAGTACTGCTCGGCCTCCTTGCGGACCTTCTTGGCGTGCGCCTCACCGTCCGCGACGATCGCCTCGGCATCGGTGCGCGCGCGGGTCACCAGGTCACGGGCCTCGTCGTCGGCCAGCGACAGGATCTTCGCGACCCGCTCACCGAACTCGGTGAACGTCGGGGCACGGTCCTTGGAGTCCTCCTGGGCGGAGATGACGGCCGCCTCCGCCGCGTCCGTGCGGGACTGCAGCTCCTGGACGTGCCGCTGCAGCTGCTCCGACTGCTGCTGCAGGGCGGTCAGGGAGGTGGTCAGCTCACGGATGTGCTGATCCACCTGGGCAGGCTCGTAGCCACGCAGAACGGTACGGAACGGGGTTGGGCTTTCACTGCTCATGTTTTCCGATGCTCACTTCGATGGGTGGGTGGATCACACATTGTCACTGACAAGGATCTGACTGTCACGTCCTCATCCTGATTCCCCCGTGGAACCCTCACTGGAGGACATTCCACCACCTGGGCGGAACCCCGGTACAGCGAGTGCCTCGATCACACCCGAAAGCTGGGTGAGCTCCTTGGTGATCTCATCACGGCGCTGGTTCAACGCCGCGACCCTCGCCTCGGCGTCGGCGAGAAGTTTTCGGGCCTGGGCGCGCAGGGTGTCGGAGTGCTCACGGGCCTGCGCCTCGATCTGCTGCGCTTCCGCGCGGGACTTGCGGATCAGTTCGTGCGACTGGCGCTGCGCCTCGGACAGATCGTTGGCGGCGCGTTCGCGCAGTACCTGGGTGCTGGCCTCGGCCTCGGCCTCGCGGCGGTTCGCCCGCTCGATGATCTCCTGCGCGTCCTGGGCGGCCGAGTTCTTCAGCCGGTCGGCCCGGGCCTGCGCCTGGGCGGTGACCCGCTCGGCCTCCTGCCTGGCCGACGTCAGCGTCGCCTCCGCCTGCTCGCCGGCCGAGTACAGCGTGGTCTCGGCGAGCTGGGTGAGCTCGGCGTTCTCCCTGGCGATCGCATCCTGGGTCTGCTTCAGCCGGCTGGTCGAGCGGCCGACCACGCGGCGCAGGTGCGCGCGCTTCTTCCGGAGCAGTTCGGCCGCGTCGGCGGCGGCCTGCTCACGGATCGACTGCGCCTCCGACTCGGCGGCGGCGATCAGGTCGTCGACGGTCTTCTTGCTCCACAGCGTCTGCTTCTCGGCCTCGGCCAGCGCCGCCTCGGCCGCCTGGTTCGCCTCCTCGACGATCCGCTGCGCCTCGCCGGAGGCCGCCCGGCGGTCCGCCTCGATCGAGTCGACGACCAGCTTGGCCTGGGCCCGCGCGTCGGCCATCAGCCGCTCGTTACCGGCCTCCGCCTCGGCCTTGCGCTCGGCGATCTCGGCGACCGCCTCGTTGCGCAGCTTGTCGATCTCCAGCGAGATCGCGGCCAGCTTGGCCCGCTCGGTCTCCTCGAGCTCCGCCGTACGGCGCTCCAGCTCGGCACGGTTCTCGCCACGCAGCCGCTCGATCTCCGCGTGCGCTTCGGCGATCTCGATCCGGCACTTCTCCCGCGCGGTCTCGACCTCGCGCTCGACGGCGGCCCGCAGCTCACTCGCCTCGGACTCGGCCCGGGCGATCAGATCGGCCTCGTTGCGGACCGCGGCCTGCGACACCAGCGCGGCCTGCTCGCCGGCGTCGGCGACCAGTTGCTGCGCTTCCTTGCCGGCCCGCTCGACGGTCGACTGCGCCGACTGGCGCGCCAGCCGCGCCTCCTCGAGCAGCTCGTCGGCCTCGTCCTTCACGCGGCCCGCTTCGACCTCGGCGGCCGCGATCCGGCGGTCAGCCGCCGCCTGCGACTCGGCCCGCAGCTTCTCGGCCGCGGCCTCGCTCTCGGTCCGGAGCTTCTCGGCGGCCGCTTCGCTCTCGGTCCGGAGCTTCTCAGCGGCCGCTTCCGACTCCGACCGGCGCCTGGCCACCTCCTCGGCGACCGTCGCCCGGAGCTGCTCGGCAGCGGACTCCGACTCGGCCTTCAGCCGCTCGGCGATGGCAGCCGCCTCGCTGCGCACGCGCTCGGCCTCGGCGGTCGATTCGGCCGTCAGCGCGTCGGCAGCGGCGGCCGCGTCACGGCGTACCCGCTCGGCTTCCGCGGTGGACTCGGCGCGCAGCCGGTCGGCAGCCTCCTGGGCCTCGGAGCGGACCCGCTCCGCCTCGGCCTCGGACTCGTTCCGGAGCTGCTCAGCCGACCGCTCCGCGTCGCTCAGCACCCGCTGGGCGGCCGCCATCGCGTCCGACCGGAGCTTCCTGGCCGCAGCATCCGCCTCGGCCTTCAGGCGCTCGTTCGCGGCGCGGATCCGGCCGGCCTCGACGCGGGCCACATCGTTCTCGTGCTCGGCCTGTTCGCGCAGGGTGTCGGCGATCCGCTGGGCCCGCTCGAGCACCCCGCCGGCCTGCCGCACGCCAAAGGAACCGGCGTCGGCGACCGGTTCCTGGGTCAGGGGCAGACGCGGCGCGTCCATGCGACGAGATGATTCCATTACCGGCCCCCTTTCCGACAGTCCGGGTCCGAACAGCGTGCTCACAGGGTTACAACGCGGTAGACAGGCGGTAGGTAACTGCTTCCTCAGCAATCGGGCGATCTTCCCACCGATCCGAAGGCCGACGCGAGCCGACTCCGTACCGACTTGATCACGCTCCGCAGGACGATACGACCAATCAGTAGCCTCCGCGCAATTCCCGCGTGTCCCCCGATACGCCAGCCCCCACCGCAGTACTGACCACCCGTCCAGCCCTTCCATCCGGCCTGGACCATTACCCCTCCCCACCCCAAGGCGAGCGGTTATCCCCTCGGATTGGGGGTTCTCTACTGGTCTACGGACGGACAACCCCCAACGCCAGGGGTTGAGCGCTCCTGCGTGATTCGAGGCCGTTGCGTAGCGGCCGACGAGGCAGCCTGCACCCTCGCGGCGGAACCAGCCACGGCTAGCTGAGCTAGCCCCGTAGGACGCCACCGACGTGACGGCACGCCGTACGCGCGGCACCGGCCTGCCGCAGGCACGCAAGACACGTGCGACGGCTCCGGCACGGTCGCGATACGAGCGGTTATCCGCTCGTTTTGGGGGTTCTCTGCCGGTACACCAGCGCAGAACCCCCAACACGAAGGGATAACCCCTCCAACGCGCCACCCCGAACGACCGACAGCACCCCCGAGCGGGCAGCCGCGGCCGGAACAACCGGCGCGGCGCAGCGTGCGATGGCGCAGCGTGGCGCTGACGCAGCGTGCGATGGCGCGGCAGGCGCTGGCCCAGCGTGGCGGTGGCGCGGCGTGGCGGTGGCGCAGCGTGCGATGGCGCAGCGTGCGGTGGCGCGGCGTGGCGCTGGCGCAGCGTGCGATGGCGCAGCGTGCGGTGGCGCGGCGTGGCGCTGGCGCAGCGTGCGATGGCGCGGCAGGCGCTGGCGCGGCGTGGCGGTGGCGCGGCGTGGCGGTGGCGCGGCGTGGCGGTGGCGCAGCGTGCGGTGGCGCTGGCGTGGCGTGGCGTATACGAGGGGTTATCCGCTCGTCTTGGGGGTTCTCCGTCCGTACACCAGCCCAGAACCCCCAACACGAAGGGATAACCCCTCCAACGCACCACCCCGAACGACCGACAGCACCCCGAGCGGGCAGCCGCGGCCGGAACACCCGGCGCGGCCCAGCGCGCGGTGGCGCAGCGTGGCGCTGACGCAGCGCGCGGTGGCGCAGCGTGGCGCTGACGCAGCGCGCGATAGCGCAGCGTGGCACTGACGCAGCGCGCGATAGCGCAGCGTGGCACTGACGCAGCGCGCGCTGGCCCAGCGTGGCGCTGGCGCAGCGTGCGGTGGCGCTGGCGTGGCGTGGCGTATACGAGGGGTTATCCGCTCGTCTTGGGGGTTCTCCGTCCGTACACCAGCCCAGAACCCCCAACACGAAGGGATAACCCCTTCAACGCGCCACCCCGAACGACCGACGGCACCCCCGAGCGGGCAGCCGCGCGGACGGAACACCGGGCGCGGCGCGGGACGGCGCGGGATTGAGCGGCGCGGGATTGAGCGGCGCGGGATTGAGCGGCGCGGGGCGGGCGCGGGACGGCACGGGATTGGGCGGCACTGCGCGGGGTTGTGCAGGAGGGGGTGCGCAGGGCCGGCGCAGCGGGCGCCGTGGCGGTGGGACTCCGCGGAAGGGTGGGGTTTGGAGACGATCCGGCAACGCGCGGCCAGCCGCCGTGGGAACGGCGTGGTCGCCCGTGGGAACGGCGTGGTCGCCCGCCGGAAACGGCGTGGTCGCCCGCCGGAAACGGCGTGGTCGCCCGCCGGAAACGGCGTGGTCGCCCGCCGGAAACGGCGTGGTCGCCGCAACTCCTTGGGGAGTTGCGGCGACCACTGGGTTA
>NZ_JBIALI010000001.1:724873-1838445 GCF_042873375.1 Kribbella sp. NPDC004875 | reverse complement strand
CCCCGGCGGGGGGGGGCCCCCCCCCCCCCGGGGGGGGGCCCGGGGGCCCCCCCGGGGGGGCCCCCCCCCCCCCCGGGGGGGGCCCCCCCCCCGGGGGGGGGGGGGGCCCCCCACCACTGGGTTACTGGGTGTTCGTCTCCGGGCCTGCCTGCAGGGTTAGGAGTCCTGCAGGCCGCTGCCGGGGGTGCCGCCGGCGGCGAGGTCGGTGAGCTCCAGGTCGGAGGTCGTCGACTTCTGGTTGCCGGTGAAGGTGAAGTACTCGGCCAGGCCGTCGTCGTTCACCGTGCCCTCGGGGGCCGCGTCCACCAGGACGATCTGGCCGGGGCGCAGTTCCCCGAACAGGATCTTCTCGGCGAGCACGTCCTCGACGTCGCGCTGCAGGGCGCGGCGCAGCGGGCGGGCACCCAGGACCGGGTCGAAGCCACGCTCGGCCACCAGCTTCTTGGCCGCCGGGGTGAGCTCGATGCCCATGTCCTTGTCCTTCAGGCGCTGCTCGATCTGGGCGACCATCAGGTCCACGATCCGGACGATGTCGTCCATCGTGTGCTGGTGGAAGACCACGATCTCGTCGACGCGGTTCAGGAACTCGGGACGGAAGTGCTGCTTGAGCTCCTCCGTGACCTTGCCCTTCATCTTCTCGTACGAGCCGCCGGTGTCGTTCGCCTGCGCGAACCCGAGGCTCACCGCCCTGGCGATGTCCTTGGTACCGAGGTTCGTGGTCATGATGATGACGGTGTTCTTGAAGTCGACCACGCGGCCCTGGGCGTCGGTCAGGCGACCTTCGTCCAGGATCTGCAGCAGCGAGTTGAAGATGTCCGGGTGGGCCTTCTCCACCTCGTCGAACAGCACCACGCTGAACGGCTTGCGGCGGACCTTCTCGGTCAGCTGGCCACCCTCTTCGTAGCCGACGTACCCAGGAGGCGAGCCGAACAGCCGGGAGGCCGTGTGCTTCTCCGAGTACTCCGACATGTCGAGGCTGATCAGCGCGTTCTCGTCGCCGAACAGGAACTCGGTCAGCGCCTTGGACAGCTCGGTCTTACCGACACCGGACGGGCCGGCGAAGATGAACGAGCCGCTCGGGCGCCGCGGGTCCTTCAGGCCCGCACGCGTACGCCGGATCGACCGGGACAGCGCCTTCACGGCGTCCTCCTGACCGATGTAGCGCTTGTGCAGCTCCTTCTCCATGTCCAGCAGCCGCGAGGACTCCTCCTCGGTCAGCTTGAACACCGGGATGCCGGTCGCGGTGCTGAGCACCTCGGCGATCAGCTCCTCGTCGACCTCGGCGACGACGTCCATGTCGCCGGCCTTCCACTGCTTCTCACGCTCGGACTTCGCGTTGATCAGCTTCTTCTCGTCGTCCCGCAGCCGCGCGGCGCGCTCGAAGTCCTGCGCGTCGATCGCCGACTCCTTCTCCCGGCGGACGGTCGCGATCTTCTCGTCGAACTCCCGCAGGTCCGGCGGAGCCGTCATCCGGCGGATCCGCAGCCGGGCCCCGGCCTCGTCGATCAGGTCGATCGCCTTGTCCGGCAGGAACCGGTCGGAGATGTACCGGTCGGCCATCTGGGCGGCGTTCACCAGCGCGGCGTCGGTGATCGTCACCCGGTGGTGTGCCTCGTACCGGTCGCGGAGGCCCTTGAGGATCTCGATCGTGTGCGCGATCGAGGGCTCGGCCACCTGGATCGGCTGGAACCGGCGCTCCAGGGCGGCGTCCTTCTCGACGTACTTGCGGTACTCGTCGAGGGTGGTGGCGCCGATGGTCTGCAGCTCGCCGCGGGCCAGCATCGGCTTCAGGATGCTCGCGGCGTCGATCGCGCCCTCGGCGGCGCCGGCCCCGACGAGGGTGTGGATCTCGTCGATGAACAGCACGATGTCGCCGCGGGTGCGGATCTCCTTGAGCACCTTCTTCAGGCGTTCCTCGAAGTCACCGCGGTAGCGCGAACCGGCCACCAGGGCGCCCAGGTCGAGGGAGTAGATCTGCTTGTCCTTCAGCGTCTCCGGGACGTCACCACGGACGATCTGCTGGGCCAGACCTTCCACGATGGCGGTCTTGCCGACGCCCGGCTCACCGATCAGGACAGGGTTGTTCTTGGTACGGCGGGACAGCACCTGCATGACCCGCTCGATCTCGGTCTCGCGCCCGATCACCGGGTCGAGCTTCGCCTCACGAGCGGACTGGGTGTAGTTCCGGCCGAACTGGTCGAGCACCAGAGAGCTGCTCGGCGCACCCTCGGTGGGCGCACCGGCGGTGGTCGTCTCCTTGCCCTGGTACCCGCTCAGCAGCTGGATCACCTGCTGCCGGACCTTGTTCAGGTCCGCACCGAGCTTGACCAGGACCTGCGCGGCGACACCCTCACCCTCACGGATGAGGCCGAGCAGGATGTGCTCGGTGCCGATGTAGTTGTGGCCCAGCTGCAGGGCCTCGCGCAGGGAGAGCTCCAGCACCTTCTTGGCGCGGGGGGTGAACGGGATGTGCCCGCTCGGAGCCTGCTGCCCCTGGCCGATGATCTCCTCGACCTGGGAACGTACGGCCTCGAGCGAGATACCCAGGCTCTCGAGAGCCTTGGCGGCGACCCCTTCACCCTCGTGGATCAGGCCGAGCAGAATGTGCTCGGTCCCGATGTAGTTGTGGCTGAGCATCCTGGCCTCTTCCTGAGCCAGGACGACTACCCGACGGGCGCGGTCCGTAAATCGTTCAAACATCGCCAAAGCGCTCCTTGCCTCAGAGGAGTCGGACGTGCCGTGTAGGCCGACCCCCGTACATGCATGCTAGTCCCCGGGGCCGACAGGCTCGCTCTCGGCGAACACCCGATCACGCTCCCACCGTCCACCCGGGCGGCATCACAAGGGAACAACCGCACAGATCACCAGCGTGTTCCCGCGTGACCGGGATGCGACAGCATGTTCGCCACCAGCGAATTCGCCGAACTACCTGTCAGGTCAGTCATCAGGCCCGACACGCCCGGTCCCACTCTGTGAAACAACCGGAATGCGGACGGTCCCGGCGCCGATATGGGCGCCGGGACCGTCGACAGCTGGAAATTACTTGGCGTCGTTGTACGCCGCCCGCACCTCGGCGGAGATCCGGCCGCGCTCGCTGACCTCGTACCCGTTCTCCTTGGCCCAGGCCCGGATGTCGGCGGAGTCCGACGCGGACCGGCCACGGCCGCGGGCCCGGCCCGCGGCACCCCGGCGACCGGAGACCCGGCGGGCGGAGCCGACGTAGGCAGCCAGGGCGTCGCGCAGTTTGGCGGCATTCTTCTTGGACAGGTCGATCTCGTACGTCGTTCCGTCCAGTCCGAAGGTGACGGTCTCGTCGGCCTTTCCGCCGTCGAGATCGTCCTCGAGAACCACCTGCACCCTTTGCGCCATCGATGACAACCTTTCCGCGCCCGCCATCGGGCACAATCCCCCTGCCGAATTGTTAGCACCTGATTTGTACCGCACAAACCGGCTTCGTGTCATTCATCAACACCGCGAAGTCGTCGTGACTTTGAGTATTCATCCGATCCACATCCGGCCGGACCGGAATGAATTCGACCCCGGATTTTCCGGACCGGTCCGTTGTGCTATGCAACTACCGGCGCAAGGAAATCACTCCGGCCGGAGCAACGGGAAGAGAATCGTCTCCCGGATACCGGTCCCGGTGAGCAACATCACCAACCGGTCCAGGCCCATCCCCATGCCGCCGGCCGGCGGCATCCCGAATTCCATCGCACGCAGGAAGTCCTCGTCGAGTTCCATCGCCTCCGGGTCACCGGCCGCGGCCTGCACCGACTGCGCCTCCAGGCGATCGCGCTGGATGACCGGGTCGTTCAGCTCGGAGTACGCGGTCCCGAGTTCGACCCCGTTGAAGAACAGGTCCCAGGCCTCGACCAGTCCGGGAATTTCCCGGTGCGGCTTCGCCAGCGGCCGCGCCGACTCCGGATAGTCGCGGACAAAGGTGGGCTGGATCAGGTTGTGCTCGCAGAGCTTCTCGAACAAGTCCACGGCGATCTCGCCGGCATTCCGGCCGGGCTGCAGCTCGACCTCGTGCTGGTCGGCCAACTTCAGCAGCGTCGGCAGGTCGGTGGTCACGTCGACGTGCTCGCCGACCGCTTCGGAGAGCAGCCCGAAAAGCGTCGCGTGCTGGAACGGCCGCGTCACGTCGATGGTCGATCCGTCGCGCCCGGTGACCGTGGTCCGGCCGATCGCGCGACCGGCGTTCCGGATCAGCTCCTGGATGAGCTCGGCCATCGTGTCGTAATCGCCGTACGCCTGATAGGCCTCGATCATCGAGAATTCCGCCGAGTGGGTGGAGTCCAGTCCCTCGTTACGGAACGTCCGGCCGATCTCGTAGACCCGGTCGACGCCGCCGATCATCGCCCGCTTGAGGTCGAGCTCGAGCGCGATCCGCAGCTTCATCTCCTGGTCGAACGCGTTCAGGTGCGTCGAGAACGGGCGCGCCGCGGCGCCACCGTTGGTGAGCTGCAGCACCGGCGTCTCCACCTCGACGAAGCCGTGCTCGTCGTACGTCGCGCGCAGCGCCTTGAGGACGGCCGCCTTGGCGCGGACCATCTCGCGCGCCTCGGGGCGCACGATCAGGTCGACGTACCGCATCCGGACGCGCGCCTCTTCGCTCAGCGGCTTGTGCTCGTTCGGCAGCGGGCGGAGCGTCTTGGCGGCCATCTGCCACGCCGTCACCTGCACCGACAGCTCACCGCGACGGCTGGTGATCACCTCGCCCTGCACGGCGAGCAGGTCGCCGATGTCGACGAGTTGCTTGAACCGGGCCAGCTCCTCCTCGCCCAGGTCGGCCAGCGACAGCATCACCTGCAGTTCGGTGCCGTCGCCCTCACGCAGCCGGACGAAGCACAGCTTCCCGGTGTTGCGCAGGAAGATCACCCGGCCGACCACCGAGACCTGCTCACCGGTCCGCGTGTCGGGCTCCAGGTCCTGCGCGTCGTACTTGTCCCGCAGGTCCTTCAGCAAGTGGGTCCGCGGCACCGAGATCGGGTACGGCTGCACTCCTTCCGCCAGCAGGCGGTCACGCTTCTCCCGGCGGACCCGCATCTGCTCGGGCAGGTCGTCCTGCCCGCTGTCGGGGTTCACCGGGTCCACGTGTGCATCAGTCATGACCCAAAGGCTAGTGACTGACTGCCTCGAGCTCCGAATCCTTTGTTCGTACGACGAGGACTCCGGCGACCGCGGCCGCCACCGCGCACGCCACTCCGCAGACCACGAAGGTCCCTCGCGGACCGAGAAGCGCACCCGCCACACCACCCAGCAGCAGAGCCAGAATGCTGAACGACCGGACGGTCCCATTGAGAGCTGCAATGACCCGTCCGCGGACACTCTCGGCGGACCTGGTGACCACCAGTGAGCTGGTCGCGGCGTTCAGCATCCCGCTGCCCAACCCGATCGTGGTCGCGCCGACCATCAGCGTGACGAAGTTGCCGGCCAGCCCCATCAGCACGCACGAGCCCCCGATCGCCGCCATCCCGGCGACGACTCCCCCGGACCGCGCCCGATCGCTGTGCAGCCGTCCGCTGTACCAGGCACCGGCGATCGCTCCCGCTCCGGTCGCCGCTCCCGCAGCGCCGTACAGGCCCGGGCCGAGACCGAGTTCACCGGTGATCAGGAACACCTCGACCACGTTGACCGCCTCACCGACCACGACGAACAGCCAGAGCGCCGGCACCAGGATCCGCAGGACGTCGTCACCGAAGATCGCCCGCAGACCGGCCATCACCCCGCCCTGCTCCGCTCCGGTCCCCTTCTCCGGCGTACGGCGGGTTCGCACCAGCCGCGCGACGATCACCAGGACCAGGAACGTGGACGCGTCCACCAGCAACGCCCCGCGGCTACCGGACCAGCCGACCAGCACGCCGCCGGCCGCGGAGCCCGCCAGCGTGGCGACGCCGATCAGCGCCTGACTGGTCCCGGTGGCGCGGCCGATCGACTCCTCCCCGACGATCCGCGGGATCAGCGCACCCCACGCGGGACCGGCCACGGCCTGACCGACCTGAAGCACACACACCAGCACCAGCGTGTGCACCAGGTCGCTCACGAACGCCAGCCCGGCACCGGCCGCGACCTGCAGCAGCCCGGACCAGACCAGGACCGTCCGCGAGTCGTACCCGTCCACGATCCGCCCGGCGAACGGGATCATCGCGACCGTCGGTACGGCGAACGCGAGCAGCAGCGCCGTGACCGCGGCCGGACCGTGGCCTTCGGAGACCCGCAGCATCAGCGCGATCAGCGCGATGGAGTCCCCCGCGTACGACAACGCCCGGGCGGGCAGCACCAGCCGGACGTCCCGGTGCGACCAGATCGAAGTCTGAAGGGTTTGCTTCATAGTTGTGAAGTAAACACTTCAGATTCCGGGCCGTCAAGCAGTAAGGTGACGGCGTGGTGAAGCAGAAGAGAGTGGAGATCTCGGACCCGCGGGCGATCCGGGCGCTGGCACATCCGGCCCGGCAGCGGATCATCGACGAGCTCTACAGCGGTCGTGTGCTGACGGCGACCGAGTGCGCGGAGCTGGCCGGCCTGACTCCGTCGGCGACCAGCTATCACCTGCGCGCGCTCGAGCGCTGGGGCATCATCGAACGCGCCGAGGCCTCCGGCGACGGGCGCGAGCGTCCGTGGCGGGCGCTCGGGACCGGTCTGACGATCTCCTCGCAGTCCGAGGGCTCCGGCCGGCTGGCCAGTCAGGCGATGATGCGGGCGAACGTCGACCGGTTGATGGAGCAGTTCGAGGAGCTCCCGGCGGACGACCCGTGGGACGCGATCAGCAGCTTCAACCGCACCCGGCTGTGGCTGACCCACGACGAGGCGACCGAGCTGACCCGCCGGATGGCAGACCTCATCGACGAGTACCGCAAGGGCCGGACGGCGACGTCGCATCCGGACGGTACCCGGGCGGTCACGACCCTGGCGGCCTTCGTACCGACGGGGGCGCCGCCACAAGGCGGCTGAACCGTTAGCTACCGGAGGGCGTATCCAGGAGTACCTTCGAAGTGAGAGGTACTTTCCGCCGCCGGGTGGTTGCCATGCAGTCCTGGGTCCTGTGGTTGATCGTCGCCGCTGTCCTCGGCTCGGCCGAGTTGCTGACAGCGACCTTCGACCTGCTGCTGCTCGCCATCGCCGCGCTCGCCGCGGCCGGGACCGCCGCGCTCGGGCTCGGCATCGGCTTCCAGGTGCTCGCGTTCGCGATCACCGCTGCCGCGATGGTGACGCTGGTCCGGCCGGTCGCGCGCCGGCACCTGACCGGGCACCCGAAGCTGCGCACCGGGGTCGCCGCCCTGATCGGGCGGGAGGCCGTGGTGCTGGCCGCCTGCGACCGGGACGCCGGCCGGGTCCGGATCGGCGGCGAGGAGTGGAGCGCCCGCTCCTACGACCCCGACCTGCAGATCCCCGCGGGCACCCGGGTCGACGTCTTCGCGATCGAAGGGGCCACCGCCCTCGTACACCCCCAGGAGGAACCATGGCCGAACTGATCGTCGGACTGGTCGTCGCAATCCTCGCAATCGTCCTGGTACTGCGGACCGTCCGGATCGTGCCGCAGGCGCGGGCGAGCAACGTCGAGCGCCTCGGCCGGTACCTGCGCACGCTGGAGCCCGGACTGAACGTGGTGATCCCGTTCGTCGACCGGCCCCGGCATCTGATCGACCTGCGCGAGCAGGTGGTCTCGTTCGAGCCGCGGTCCGTGATCACCGAGGACAACCTGGTCGTCCACATCGACACGGTGCTGTACTTCCAGGTCACCGATCCGCGCGCGGCGGCGTACGAGATCTTCGACTACATCCAGGCGATCGAGCAGCTCACCGTGACCACGCTGCGGAACGTCATCGGGTCGCTGGACCTCGAGAAGGTGCTGACCTCGCGTGAGCACATCAACTCGACGCTGCGCGGCGTACTCGACGAAGCCTCCGGCAAGTGGGGCATCCGGGTGAACCGGGTCGAGCTGAAGGGCATCGAGCCACCGGCCTCGATCAAGGAGTCGATGGAGAAGCAGATGCGGGCCGAGCGGGAGAAGCGGGCCGCGATCCTGGCCGCGGAGGGTCAGCGGCAGTCCCGGATCCTCACCGCGGAGGGCGAGCGGCAGGCCGCGATCCTGCGTGCCGAGGGCCAGGCGAAGGCGATCGACACCGTGTTCGACGCGATCCACCGCAACGACCCGGACCCGAAGCTGCTCGCGTACCAGTACCTGCAGATGCTGCCCGAACTCGCCAAGAGCCCCGGCAACACGTTCTGGGTGATCCCGTCCGAGGTCACCGCCGCGTTGCAGAACGTCACCAAGGCGTTCACCGGGGAGACACAGAACCCGGCACCGGCCGAGACCCCGAAGATCCCGTCGGGGAACGGTCACAACCCTGAGATTCCCCGGAGATAGTTGCCCCCTCACCAAATCGGTTGTCCCACGATGTCACTATGGGTGCATGGGGGAACCTCTGCTGCTCGCTCAAGCGATCGCCATCCCGTCCGGGGTGGCGATCCTCGCGTATCTGGTGGTCGGGCTCGTCATCGGCGTGGAGAGCATGGGGGTGCCGCTGCCCGGTGAGACGACGCTGATCGCGGCCGCGCTGCTCGCCTCGCAGCAGCACCACCTGAAGATCGAGTACGTCATCCTCGCTGCCGCGGCCGGCGCGATCATCGGCGACTCGATCGGGTACTTCATCGGCCGCAAGGCCGGCCGCCGGCTGTTCGAACGGCTCGGCCGCCGCTTCCACCACTTCTCCGAGGACCGGATCGTCCGCGCCGAGAAGTACTTCCACAAGTACGGCGTCTGGACGGTCTTCTTCGGCCGGTTCGTCGCGCTGCTGCGGATCTTCGCGGGCCCGATGGCCGGCATGCTGCGGATGCACTACCCGCGGTTCCTGGCCGCGAACGCGGCCGGCGGCATCGCCTGGGCCACCACGATCGGCGTCGTCGCGTACAAGATCGGCGACAACGCGGACAAGATCTTCGGCCGGGTCTCGGTCGGCGCCGCGATCGCGGTCGCGGTGGTCGTGGTCGCGCTGTACGTCGTCCACAAGGTCCGCAAGGGCCGCCGCGACAGCGCCCCGGCGCCCGAGCAGGCGCCGACCGCGGAATCAGCGGATGTGTAGCGCCAGCTGAGCCGTGGTGGTCCCGTCCATCGGACGGCCGAACATCATCGCGCCCGGGATCACGAACCGGTAGACGAAGTCCCCCGGCTGCCCGGCCTTGAAGGCCAGCGCGGCGGCCCCGTTCCGCATCGCCACCGCCTTCAGGTTCGCCCAGGTCCGGGTCTGCCGGTTCCAGGCCTGCAGCATCACGGTGGTGTTCATCGCCGGCTTCACGGTCGTCGACACCACGACAGTCGTCCCGCGCGCCTTCGCCGTCGTACCGCCGGCGAATCCGGCCGACGCGACCCGCACGACGCTCTTCGTGTACGCCGGCTTGCTGGTCGACGGGCCCGTGATCATCCCGCCCTTGCTGTAGACCGGCACGGTGATCTTGTACGGCCGGCTCCCACCGGTCGGCACCGCGATGTCGTAGTACCCACCGGGTGTCGTCGTACCGCGTGCTGCCGGCGTCCATCGAGCGCCCGGGCTGACCTGGGTCAGCACCACGACCGGTACGCCGGCGGGAGTCGCGCGCTGGCTGGTGCAGGGCACGTCGAGGTCGCAACCGACCTGGTGCAGGATCACCCGGCCACGGATCCGGATCGGCACGCTGAACTGCGCCAGGGCCGGCACCGCCGCGTTGATCGAGCTGGTCAGCCCGAGCACCTGCCCGCCGGTCCGGGTGCTCCACTCGTTCTGGGTGCGGAGCTGGAACACGTACGGCGGTTTGATGCTCTTGATCAACTGCCGGTTCGCCGTGGTCGCGGGACCGATCGGCTTCAGCAGCTGGCCGGTCCGCCCGACCAGCGGCACGTACCGCTGGGTCTTCTTGCCCTTCACGTCCAGCGGGTCGTTCGGCGTGAAGTCCTGCGGGGCCATCGGCACCGACCACTTCACCAGCACACCACGCCCCTGCGCCGCCACCGTCGCCCCGCTCGGCCGCACCGGTCCGTCGGTGTCGAACACCGGCGACTTCGCGGGCTTGCTGGTCACGCCGCCCTGGGACGTCCCAGTCGCCACCGCGACCTTGTAGTTGCCGTCCGGCGGGAACGCCGACGTCGGGATCTCCCAGCGGTTCGGGTCACCGGCCGGGATGTACTTCACGTACGACGGGCTCTCGCTCAGCACGCCCTCGATCGTGATCCGGTTCGGCTGGTTGGTGTCCTTCCAGGTCACCAGGACCGCGGCCCGCCCCTTGGGTGCCCAGGCGACCGCGACGTCGGTGGGCGCCGGGTCGGAGGCACACGCGGTCAGCGAGGTCGCCCCCGCCACCACCGCCAGCGCCACGGCGAGCAACCGCCGCACCCCCACCACCTCGTCTCAGCCGCCTCACGATGCTGTCTCGAACCGATCGGGGTGAACCTTACCCAGTACGAGGTGCCGCCTCCTCACAGCCGTTGCCGGATCGGTATCGCGCCCCTACCGTGAGAGAAGCCACAAAGGGGGGCCAGATGGCTTTCATCAGTACGCCCAGCAACCCGGAGTTCTTCGCGGCGAACCGGGCCGCCGCCGGCCATGTGCCGAACTTCGTCACCACGTTCGCTGCCCGACCGGCCGTGTACGAGGCGTGGAAGCAGCTGAACGGCGCGATCAAGGAGTCGATGGACCTGCGCCGCTACGAGCTCGCCACGCTGGCGGCCGCGAGCGCGCTCAGGTCGAGCTATTGCTGTCTCGCCCACGGGCAGGTGCTGGCCGACAAGTTCTACACCGCGGAGGAGGTCGAGGCACTTGTCGCCGAGCCGCCGAACGACCCGGTCGACCGCGCGGTGATGGCCTTCGCGCGCAAGGTTGCCCTCGGTGCCGACAGCGTCACCCAGACCGATGTCGACGAGTTGAAGTCGCTCGGGCTCACCGACGACGACGTACTCGATGTCGCGCTGGCCGCCGCGGCGCGGTCGTTCTTCTCCAAGACCCTCGACGCCACCGGCACACAGCCCGACTCGGCGTTCAACGGGTTGCCGGAGTCCCTGCGTACGGCGCTCACGGTCGGCCGCCCGATTCATTCGGGCTGAATGCCTGGACCGCCCCCGAGACGGAACTTCGTACTGACACCCGCGTACATCAGGTGGGTGACCAGCCCCTGCGCGGCATGCGGCAGGTTGTGGCAGTGGTCCATCCAGATGCCTGGGTTGTCGGCCACGAACGCGACCTCGTAGGTCTCGCCGTCCTCGACGTTCAAGGAGTCCGTCCACCACGGACTCCCCGTCGCCTTGACCCCGTTCCGGCTCAGCACGACGACGTGGTGACCGTGCAGGTGCATCGGGTGCACCTGACCCGAGGTGTTCTTGATCGTCATCCGGACGATGTCACCCGCGCTGACCACGAACATCGGCACGTCGGGAAACTGGTGGCCGTTGATGGTCCACCAGAGCCCGGGCTTCCCGTCGAAGAACCCGAACCGCCGGCCGATGTCGTACCGGAACGACCGGTCCGCCGTCGCGGGATCGAACCCGAGCGGCTTCGGCGACCCGTAGGTCAGCAGGTCGACGCGGTCCGCCGGCTCGGTCCCGGCCGGCGCGTCGCCGTCCCCGATCACCAGCGTCGTCGGCCCACCCCCGAGCCCGATCCGCACCGCCCGCACCGTCGGTACGACGAGATCGATCCGGCCGCCCGCGGTGACGATCACCTTCCTCCCGCTCACCACCGTCGGAGCGTTCACGTCCTGCCCGTCGACCGCGACCACCGTGTACGACGCCCCGTCGATCCAGACCGCCATCGGTCCGTTGTCGGTGTTGATCAACCGCACCCGCGTCACCGGACCCGGCGCCGCCACACGGCGTTCGCCGTACTCGCCGTTCACCGTGCGGACCTTGTCGTACGTGTGGATCGCGGCGATCACGTCCGTCGACGTGGGCTGCACGATCAGTACGCCGTACAGGCCCTTCCGCACCTGCTCGTGGGAGATCTGGTGCGAGTGGTACCAGTACGTGCCGGCGTCCTTCGCGACGAAGCGGTACACGTGCGAGGCACCAGGGAGTACGGCGTCCTGGGTCACGCCCGCGACACCGTCCTCCGCGTTCGGTACGTCGACACCGTGCCAATGCAGCGTGATGCCGTCGCTCACGTTGTCGTTGTGCAGCGTGACCTGCACCAGATCGCCTTGTTTCGCGACGATCCGGGGACCGGGTGAGGTGTGGTTCAAGGTGATGCCGTCCATCGAACCGCGACCGGGGACGTCGAAGCGTTCCTCGCGCGCGACGAGATCCATGACGACATCGGGCTTCTGGACGGGCGGTCCGGTCAGTTCGCTCACGTCGGCACCGTGGTGGAGGTGATCGGGGACGGTGCCGCCGCCGAAGTCGGCGTACCCCATCGTCATCGGCGACAGGTTGTCGGGGACCAGGCTGCGTTGCCAGAAGAACCCGATCGGAGCCAGCACGACGAGCGTCGCCAGCACCGCGATCAGGACACGTCGCGACGGCGGCCGTATCGTCACGGCCGCCGCCGTTCAGGGGCCCAAGGCATCTATGCGGGCGCTTGGCTGGACTGCTGACCCGCCGTCTCCGGCGTACCGGCGGCGCGTCTGGAGGCCATTCCGGCGACCGCCAGCAGGGCCAAGGCGTTCGCACCGTGCAAGGCACCGATCACCGGTACCGCGAAGGCCAGGAATGCGAACGCGATCTGCAGCACCACCAGGCCGAAGACGTACAGCGCCCACCTCACGCCACCCTGGACGTGCGCGAAGAACGACACGATCAGCAACAGCAACGCGAGCAGCGGAATGATGGTCGACCCGACGATACTGTGCACGCTGTGGCCCCAGTTGCCGTCGTAGTTCTTGTCGATCACCAGGCCGCCGTCGACGTCCTTCAGCGCGATGAACCAGCCGACCGCGATGGCCATCGCCTGGACCAGCACGCCGACCGCGATCAGGCCGGCGAGGATCCGATAAGCAGCTCTCATGGCTTCCCCCCAAAGTAGCTGCCTTCATCGTGAGCCTGATCCCTCAGGCGCACAAGGGGAATATCACCCTCAGCTGTGGTTGCGCGCGAACGCCTGATACAGACCGTGCAAGGTCAGCAACGGCTCGTCGCGCACCGGCGTACCCAGCTGGCCGGCGAGCAGCGGCGCGAGGGCACCGGTGACGACGACCGGGGTGTCCGGGTCGAGAGACTGTTCGGTCCGGATCCGCGCGACCAGTCCGTCGACGAGTGCGGCGAAGCCGTGGATCGCCCCGGACTGCAGGGCTTCCACCGTGTTCTTCGCGACCACCGAGCGCGGCCTGACCAGCTCGACCCGGCGCAGCTGCGCGGCCGCGGACCCGAGCGCGTCGGTCGCGGTTTCGATGCCTGGGGCAATCACTCCGCCGACGAACGCGCCGGCCGGGTTGACCACGTCGATGGTGATCGCCGTCCCGACGTCGACGACCAGACAGGGCGCGCCGTAGGTGTGCACCGCCGCGAGCGCGTTCGCGATCCGGTCGGTGCCGACCTCGCGCGGGTTGTCCACCAGCACCGGCAGGCCCGTCTTCACACCGGGCTCCACCACCACGCTCGGCACGTCCCGGTAGTACCGCGAGACCACGTCCCGCAACTCGTGCAACACATGCGGTACGGCGGAACACACCGCGATCCCGGACACCGGCGACTCACCGACGAGCAGCCCCTGCAGCAACACGGCCCACTCGTCCGCCGTCCGGCGTGGATCGGTGCCGACCCACCAGTGCCGTTTGACCGTGCCCTCGAACACCAGGCCGACCAACGACCTGGTGTTCTCGACGGCAACGGCCAGTAACATCAGGACTCCTGGAGATCCAGCGCTATGTCGAGCACCGGCGCGGAGTGCGTCAGTGCACCGACGGCGAGGTAGTCGACACCGGTCTCGGCGACTGCATGTGCCACGTCCAGCGTCAGGCCGCCGGACGCCTCGAGCTTCGCGCGGCCGGCCACCTTCTCGACCGCCTCGCGCAGCAGCGGGACGTCCATGTTGTCGAGCAGGATCAGCTCGGCGCCGGACTCGACCGCGATCAGCGCGTCCTCGACCGAGTCGACCTCGACCTCGATCCCGATCTCCGGGTACGCCTTGCGCACCAGGCGGTACGTCTCGGCGACGCCACCGGCCGCGACCACGTGGTTGTCCTTGATCAGCGCGGCGTCGGACAGTCCCATCCGGTGGTTCTTCCCACCGCCGCAGCGGACGGCGTACTTCTCCAGCGAGCGGAGCAGCGGCATCGTCTTGCGGGTGTCCCGGATGACCGCGCCGGTGCCCTCGACCGCGTCCACCCAGCGCCGGGTGAGCGTGGCCACGCCGGAGAGGTGGCAGAGCAGGTTCAGTGTGGTGCGCTCAGCGGTCAGCAGCTGCCGGGTCTTGCCGCGGACCGTCATCAGCACGTCGCCCTGACGGACGGACGCGCCGTCGCGGACGCCGTACTCGATCTCGATCTCGTCCGGTGCGGCGACCTGGCGCAGTACCAGCTCGGCGATCTCCAGACCGGCCACCACGCCGTCGGCGCGGGCGACCAGCTCGGCGACCGACACCTGGTCCGGGTCGACCGTGGCCGTGGTGGTCACGTCGACGCCACCGGCCAGGTCCTCCTCGATGGTCGCCCGCACGAGGTCACCGACCCACTGCCGGTCGACTGTCTCATCCATGCCGGTCATTCTCCTCGGATTCGTGCGGAACAAACGTGGCCTGCGGCACAGCGTTCCGGTCGAGTGTCAGGTCCAGGCTGCCGGACCAGTGCAGATCATCGCGGTCCGGGTGGTCCTCCCGCCAGTGCGCGCCGCGACTTTCCTCGCGCGCGGTCGCGGCCGCGATCAGCGCGGAGGCCACGGTCACCAGATTCGTCGCCTCCCAGCCGGGCGTCCCGGGCTCGTCGTACGGCAGCTCGATCAGCTTGCCGATCGTCGCCCCCGCCTCCGCGAGCCCCGACGCGCTCCGGATCACGCCGGCGCCGATGGTCATCGCCCGCTGCAGCTCCGGTACGACGTCCGCGTCGACCAGTCCCGGGGTACGGCGGTCCGCGGCCGGCTCCCGCTGCTCGGGCAGCCCCTCGGCGAGGTGCGCGGCGATCCGGCGGGCGAAGACCAGGCCCTCGAGCAACGAGTTCGAGGCCAGGCGGTTGGCACCGTGCACGCCGGTACAGGCGACCTCACCGCACGCGTACAGGCCCGGCACCGAGGTCTGACCGTTCAGGTCGGTCCGGACGCCGCCGGACGAGTAGTGGCAGGCCGGCGCGACCGGGATCAGCTCGCGCACCGGGTCGATACCGTGCGAGCGGCAGGACGCCAGGATGGTCGGGAACCGCACGCGCCACTTCTCGTCGCCGAAGTGCCGGGCGTCCAGGTACACATGGTCCTTGCCGGTGGCAATCATCTGACGGGTGATCGCCTTCGCGACGATGTCCCGCGGTGCGAGGTCGGCGAGCTCGTGCTGGCCCTGCATGAACCGCTTGCCGGTGTGGTCGACCAGGAACGCACCCTCGCCGCGGACGGCCTCGGACACCAACGGCTGCTGGCCTTTCGCGCCCTTGCCGAGCCACAGCACGGTCGGGTGGAACTGCACGAACTCCAGGTCGCGGACCTGCGCGCCGGCCCGCAACGCGAGCGCCATCCCGTCGCCGGTCGACACACTCGGATTGGTCGTTGCCGCGTACAACTGTCCGAGACCGCCGGAGGCCAGGATCACCACCCGCGCACGGATCGCGCCGACGCCGTCGAGCTGGCCTTCGCCCATCACGTGCAGGGTGACGCCGGCGATCGCGCCGTCCTCGGCGGTCAGCAGGTCGAGGACCAGTGCGTGCTCGATCAGCCGGATGTCCTTGGCGCGCTTGACCGCGGCGACCAGGGCGCGCTCGATCTCGGCGCCGGTCGCGTCACCGCCGGCGTGGGCGATCCGGTTCCGGTGGTGCCCGCCTTCGCGGCCGAGCGAGATCTCGCCGTCGGCCATCGTGTCGAAGCGGGCACCCAGGTCGATCAGGTCGCGCACCGCGTCGGGGCCTTCGGTGACGAGCACCCGGACGGCGTCCGGGTCGCTCAGGCCGGCGCCGGCGACGAGCGTGTCCTGCAGGTGCTCCTCGGGCGAGTCCTCCGGGTCGAGGGCGGCGGCGACGCCACCCTGCGCCCACTGCGTGGAGCCGGACGCGACGACATCCTTCGTCACCACCAGCACGGAGCCCAGCTCGCGGGCCCTGAGCGCGGCAGTCAGCCCGGCAACGCCGGACCCGATCACCACCACATCGGCAGAGTCGGTCCAACCAGGCTCCGAAGCGGCCAGCCGCTCCGGGACAGCAGGTGCGGTCACGGGGCCTCCCGCCCTGGACTGAGGAGCGGAGGGAGCCTGGTCGCGGGGTCCCCGGTCTGGACTGAGGAGCGCAGGGAGCGCAGCGACTGGAGCGACGAGGGAAGACCGGGAATCAGACCCCGCGACCTGCCGCGCGCCAGCGCGGCATCGAGCACTGCGACTGGAGCGACGAGGGAAGGGCGGGAGCCAAGGCCCCGTGACCCGCCGCGCCGGAGGCGTGGCATGAGCACAGTCATTCAGGGACCGTATCAACCGATTTCATCGAAGGGTGATGGAAATGTTGTCAATGAGACGGGTCTGACCGACCCGGGCGGCGATCAGCATCCGGGCCTCGCCGGGGCCGATCACCGGGCCGAGATCGGGTGCCCGGAGCGCCAGATAGTCGATCTTCACCGACGGCACCGCCTCGAGTTCGGCCTGCGCAGCCGCCAGTACGGCGTCCGGTCCGTTCATCCCGGCCTTCGCGCCGGCGCTCAGCGCGCGGTACAGCACCAGGGCCTCGTCACGCTCGGTCTCGCTCAGGTACCGGTTGCGTGAGGACATCGCCAGCCCGTCCGGCTCCCGCACGGTCGGCACCGGCACGATGTCGACGTCCATGTCGAGGTCGCACACCATCTCGCGGATCAGCGTCAGCTGCTGGTAGTCCTTCTCGCCGAACAGCGCCAGATCCGGCGCGGTCAGATGCAGCAATTTCGACACCACGGTCAGCACGCCGGAGAAGTGCCCCGGCCGGAAAACGCCCTCGAGCTCGTCGGCGAGCGGCCCCGGGTGCACGGTGATCGACGGCTCGTTCGGGTACAGCTCGTCCCGCGACGGGTTGAAGACCAGGTCGACCCCCTCGTTCTTCGCGATCGCCAGGTCGCTGGCCAGCGTCCGCGGGTACCGGTCGAAGTCCTCGGACGGCCCGAACTGCAGTGGGTTCACGAAGATCGTCAGGACGACGCTGCCGTCCGGCCCGACCCGTTCGCGGGCCTCGCCGAGGAGCGCGGCATGGCCCTCGTGCAGGGCGCCCATCGTCATCACGACCGCCCGGGGCCGGATCGCGGTCGCGGCGCGCAGCTCGGCCTTGGTCTGGGTGAGTCTCATCGCGGTGCCTCCCCTGTCCGGTCCGGCCGCTGCCCGTCGCGGGCTTCGGCCAGTACGTCGGCGAACCGAGCGGCTGTCTCCGCGTCCAGCCGGCCGTCCTCCGCTGCCATCTCCACCGTCGCGCGGGCCAGTTCGGCGTACGTCGTCGCCGTCCGGTCCCGCAGTACTCGCAGTGCTGTCAGATGTGCTGCCACCGTGTCGACATCGCCCCGGGCGATCGGCCCGGTGAGCGCATGATGACCGGATCGCAGCGTGTTGTCGAGGGTTGCGGTGAGCAGCGGCCGGAGTGTCGCCGCCGGGTCCGCCACGCCCGCTTCCCGCAGTACGTCGATCGCTTGGGCGACCAGCGTGGTCAGATGGTTCGCGCCGTGCACGATACCCGCGTGGTACCGCGCCCGCTGGTCGTCGGCGACCCACTGGACCCGTGCGTTCATCGCCTTCACCAGGCGCTCGACGACGTACCTGGCGGAGTCCGGGGCGGTGGCGGTGAACAGCACGCCGTCGAGGCTGACCGGTCCGCCTGTGAAGGTCATCGGGGGATGCAGTGCGATCGGCGTCGCGGCCAGCCCGGCAAAGGGCGCCAGACCGTGTGCTCCGGACAGGTGGACGACGTACTGCGCACTGGTCAGCGGCAGCGTCCGCGCGACCTCACCGATGCGGTCGTCCGGTACGGCGACCAGGACGACGTCGGCGCGGGTGGTGACCTCGTCAGCGGTCAGCACCGGTACAGCAGGCAGAAGCCGGGCGGCGCGTTCCTTGGACGCCTCCGACCGCGCGGTCACTCCGACCAGGGGATGTCCGGCTACCGCCAAGGCTGCTCCCACGGCGGTCCCGGCCCGGCCGGCTCCGATCAAGCCGATCCGTTCCATCACTCACTCTCTTCTCGTTCCAGTCCCGCTACCGGGTACCAGACGATCTCCTTGTCAGCGTAGGGCATGGCTGATGGTTCCGCGCCGTAGCGAGCAGGTGCTCGGTGCGGTAGCTCGGTGCGCGGGAGCGAAGGTCTCGATGCGGAGCATCGTGGCCTTTGCTCACGTGCAGCGAGGTGCCGTGCCGAGTGCCGCGCAGTAGGCGCGGAACCATCAGCCATGCCCTCAGTGATGAGAGCATGGTGCGGTGAGTGATGCGTGGGCGGCCGGGAGCGAATTGACGGCGATTCTGATCACAGTGCCCGAGCTGGCGGCGTACACGGACCGCTGGCGCTCGGTGTCCCGGTCGACGGCGAGACCACAGGTCCCGTTGACGGAGCTCATCCCACCGCACGTCACTGTGCTGGTTCCCTGGGTTGCCGAACCGACCGACGCCGACATCGCCCGGTTGCGGTCCGCCGTCTCGTCCGTCGAGCCGTTCGATCTCAGCTTTCCGACCGCCGGTCAGTTCCCGAACGGCACCGCCTGGCTGCGGCCGGAGCCGTTCGGCACGGTGCGCTCGCTGCTACAGGCCGTGTTCGCGGCCTTCCCCGAGTGTCCGCCGTACGGCGGTGAGTTTCCCGACCCGCATCCGCACCTGACGATCTCGTCGTCCGCGCAGGGAGGTCCGGACGTCGTCGCCGAGGCGAACGCCGCGCTGGCCGCCGCACCGGCCCCGACCGTCAAGCTGTCCGAGCTGGGTTTGTGGCGCGAGAACGCCGAGGGCGTCTGGCGCCAGTTCGGCGCCGTACCGCTCGGCTAGCTCGGTCAGCTCCTGGCCTGGAAACCCACGGCCTTCGACGCCTTCTTGCCCTGCCACTCCCCCGGTACGTCGGCCGCGGTCAGTTCACGTAGCTGGTCGATGCTGGGGTCCGTCAACGCGTTGATCCGCACGGACTGCTGCGACACCGTGGCCTCGAACAGGTTGCGGACGTCCCGCCCGTTGCCGAACTCGGGAGCCCTCCGGACCCGCTCCAGCAACGAGCCGACCCGCTCCACCACACCGTCGCCGAGCAGGTAGCCCGCCTTCTGGCTCTGGAACTCGAAGATCTCCTGCAGCTCCGGCAGCGAGTAGTCCGGGAACTCCACCGTCGTCGGCAGCCGCGAGCGCAGACCCGGGTTCTGCAGGAACAGCCCCTCCATCTGCTCGGTGTATCCGGCGAGTACGACGACCAGGTCGTCGCGGTGCTCCTCCATCAACTGGATCAGCGTGGCGAGCGCGTCGGCGCCGTACGAGTGCCGGTCCGCCAGCGTGTACGCCTCGTCGATGAACAGCACGCCACCGAGCGCCTGGTCCACCGCCCGCTGCACCTTGGGCGCGGTCTGGCCGATGTACTTGCCCATCAACTCGTTGCCACTGGTCTCGACCAGCTGACCGACGCCGAGCAGCCCGAGGTCCCGGTAGATCTCCGCGAGCAGCCGGGCCACCGTCGTCTTCCCGGTGCCCGGGTTGCCGGTGAACACCATGTGCCGGGACCGCTCGGCCGGCGGCATCCCGGCCTTGGCCCGCAGCATGTCGGCCTGTGCCTCCGCGGCCAGCCGCTCGACGGTCTCCTTGACCCCGGCCAGCCCGGTCATTGCCTGCAGCTCGGAGCGCGGGTCCTCGTGCCTCGGCAGGTCGCCGATGCTCTCCTCGGCCAGGTCGGCGACATCGTCCCGCTCGATGGTCCGGACCTGTTCCATGGTCGGTGACTCGAGCGCGGCCAGCCGAACGGCCTGTAGCGTCGCGATCCGCTCCAGCATGGTCCGGACCGTCCGCGCGTTGCCGAACCCCGGCGCCCGCGGCACCTTGCGCAGGTCGGCGAGCACCAGCTCGGACACGCCCTCACCGAGGACGAATCCGGCCTGCTCGGCAGCCTGCAGGAAGATCTGGTGCAGCTCGGCGTCGGTGTAGTCCGGGAAGTTCACGAACGTCCGGACCCGCGACCTGATCCCCGGGTTGCTGTCGACCAGCGAGTACATCTCCTTGGGGTAGCCGGCCATCACCACGACCAGGTTGTCGCGATGCGTCTCCATCAGCTGGATCAGCGTGGCGACGGCCTCCCGGCCGAAGTCCCGGTCCGAGCCGGTGAACAGCGAGTACGCCTCGTCGATGAACAGCACGCCACCCAGCGCTCGCTCGACCACCTCGGTGACGCGCGACGCGGTCTGACCGGTGAACGACGCGACCAGGTCGGCCCGTCCCACCTCGACCAGATGACCGGACGACAGCATGCCGAGGTCCCGGTAGACCTCGGCGAGGATCCGGGCCACCGTGGTCTTGCCGGTGCCCGGGTTGCCGCTGAAGACCAGGTGACCCATCGGCTTCGGCAGCCGCAGCCCGGCCTCGGTCCGCAGCTTGGCCAGCTTCGCCTCCGCCACCAGCTCGTGCACCCGGGTCTTCACCGGCCCCAGGCCGGTCATCTCGTTCAGCTCGGCGATCGGGTCGCCGGAGGCGGGCGCATCCGCGCGCTGCTTGTCCGGTGCGGCGGCCTCAGCCTCCACCACCGGCTTCGGCGGCCGGAACGCGTACAGGTCCCGCAGGCCCTTGTAGAAGCCGGAGACCAGGTACAGCTGGTCGGAGGGCTTCGCCTTGTCCGGCATCCCGTTCAGGCTGGCGCCGACCTGGTACGTCGCGGCCAGGTACTCACGTGCCTCGGCGTGCGCCCCTGCCTCGACCGCCCGGATCATCCAGGCCTGCCGCCGGCGCCGCCACTCGGCCGGCTCCATCCGGGCCTTGGACGCATCCAGAGCCTTCTGCACCTCGGCCGTCCCGGACGGGCCGAGCACCGAGAACGACAGCCCGGCCGGAAGATCGGTCCGCCCGATCTGCTGCAGCAGCGACGCCACCTCGTCGGTGAACGGCCGCTCCGCCTCCGGCGTCACCGCCGCGATTCCGTCGTACGCCGCCTGCAGCCGGTTCAGCCCGTACACCAGCAGGTCCAGCGGGTTGCCGGACAGGTGTGGGAACGCCTGCCGGATGTCGTCGTCGCCGAACTCCTCGATCCAGCGCTTCGTCACCGCCGGCCGGTCCTCGGCGACGTGGAAGTCGAGCAGCGCCGGGTCACCCAGGATGCGGTCCAGCATGGTGGCCATCGCCTTCCGGCGGACCTCCAGCCCCGGGATCCCGGCCAGCAGGTCCAACAGCCGGCGGGAGCCCTGGATCACCTCCACCTGCGACGCGTGGTCCTGGCGCAGCGGGAACGGGATGTCGAACTTCCCCGGGGTCTCCCGCCAGTTCGCGATCTCGGTGTCGACCTCCTGCTTCTCCGCGCGCCACTCGTTCAGCAGCAGGAAGTGCAGGTTCCGCGCGCCACCGGCCAGAATGCCGATCGGCGGCCACAGACTCCGGAAGATGTAGTAGAAGGTGTCGACCAGCAGCGGCGATCCCTCGACGAAGAACTTGTTGCTCGCCGACACCCGGCCCAGGATCGGCCGGTCGACCAGCTCCGCGATGTCGGCCTTCCGCGCCGCGAGCCACGCGGGAGTGACGACATACGGCGGTTCCGCTCCGACCACGTCGAACGCCGGGTCGCCCTCGAACAGGACCGCGAGCTGCTCCGGAAGATACGCCACGCTGCCTGATCCTAGAATTAGTCCGGTCCACAGCAACCGCATGGGTAGGGCGATGACCGAGACCTTCCGGCAGGCCTGGCAGCACGCTCTCTACGGTCCCGACGGGTTCTACCGCCGCGAGCGCCCGGCAGCGCATTTCCGGACGTCGGTGCATGTGTCTCCGCTGTTCGGACAGGCGATCGCCCGACTGGCCGATGAGCTCGGTCTGGACCAGGTCGTCGACATCGGCGCCGGCTCCGGCGAGCTGGGGCAGGTACTGCGGTCCGCCGGCCTCTCGGTCCTCGACATCGAACTGGACGACCAGCTCCCCGATCGCCTGACCGGACTGGTGATCGCCAACGAGTGGCTCGACAACGTGCCCTGTGAGCTCGTCGAGTGGGACGCGGACGGCGTACCGCGTTATCTGACCGCCGGCCTGACACCAGGTGCGGTTGCCGAAGGCAACGATCTCGCCTGGCTGCGGGAGTGGTGGCCTGGTGAACCGGGTGATCGCGCCGAGGTCGGGTTGGCCCGCGACGAGGCCTGGCAGGACGTCGTACGGCGGTTGACCGGCGGCGCGGTGGCGATCGCCATCGACTACGGACATGTCCGTGACAACAGACCGCCGTACGGGACGGTGACGGGTTTCCGCGACGGGCGGGAGTGTGAGCCGGTCCTGGACGGTTCGTGCGACGTGACCGCGCACGTGGCGCTCGACTCGCTCGGCGGCACCATCGTGAGCCAACGCGACGCACTGCGCGCGCTGGGCGTTACTGGCGCCCGTCCGAGCCTAGAGCTCGCTCAGACGGACGCACGGCGCTATCTGTCGGAGTTGTCGTCAGCGGGCGAGGCAGGCGAGCTGCTGGACCCGTCCGGGCTCGGCGGGTTCGGCTGGGTCTGGACAGCGAACGACGCCGCCACGGTACGGCGTGCCTCGCGCGCCCTCTCGGCCTGACCCTCCAGCAGCGCCGCGGCTTCCGCCTGGTCGCGATGCAACGCGACGGCGTTGGTCGGCCCCACTGGGGTGTCCACGTGCACGTTGGCGAGTCCCAGCCGACGCTGGAGCGGCCCCTGCACCAACCGGACCGACTGCGTCTTGTGGTGCAGCACGATCGACGTACGGCGGCTCACCCAGCCGCGCGTGGTGACCATGACCTGGTCATCGACGCCGTACGCCAGGTAGCGCCAGCCGATCGGACGCAGCCACTTCGCGCGCTGCGGTGCCACATGCATCTGGATGCGGGCCAGATCGAGTCCCGGCAGGACTCTGCCGAGGACGTAGGCCATCTCGGTCCGGTCGCCCACCGGGAGCAACTGTGCGCCCTCCAGCAGGTCGTCACCGTCCTCCTTCTGGCCCGCCACACCGGCGATGTCCAGCTCGACCCGGGCCCAGCCGATCAGCCGCCAGATCAACGGCTCGGTGATCAGCAGGCCCTGCACCCGGCCGGGCGGGATGGTCTGCCGCTGGACGTCGAACAGCCCGCGCTTGGTCCGCAGACCGTGGTTGGACTCCGACAGCGTGAATCCGTGGTTGCCGACGACCTGCTTCCAGATCGGCTGCACCACACCGAGCAGCAGCGGCACCGCCGCGAACAGCCCGATGTGGAAGTTCAGGACCATGGTCGCGACGATCACCCAGACCAGTGCGCCCGCGCTGGCGACGACGGTGGACGACAGCAGCGTCGCGCCGAGCAACCGATCGGTCGGGACGGTCAGCAGCGGCGGCGCCTCGGACTCCACCTGTTGCTCGTGTTCCTGCTGCTCAGCGGCCTTCTCGCCCTTGGCGCGGACCAGCAGGGTGGTGCGGAGGCCGACCGCCTCGTCGTACTTGAAGTAGCTCAGCTTGCCGTCGCTCTTGCCGCCGCCGGCCACGTCCATCCGCAGCTCGGCCATGCCGAAGATCCGCGCGACGAAGGGCTGAGCGACGTCGATCGCCTGGATCCGGTCGAACCGGATGATCCGGGTCCGGCGGAACAGGAACCCGCTGTCCACCCGGATCGCCTCGGCAGTCAGCTGCCACTTCGTGAACCACCAGGACAGAGCCCCGAGCAGGATGCCGCCGACGAGTACCGCCGCCAGTCCGATCCCGGCGAACGTCAGGTTGCTCCGCAGGCCCTCGTTGTTGACCAGGGCGACGGCCGCGACGACGAAGTACCCCCAGCCCTTGACGAAGGGCGTGAGCGGGTGGAGCCGCTGACCGCCGGTCTCCACGGCCTGGTCGGTCACAGGCCCCACGCCTGCGCCTGACCGAGGGCGGACAACCGGTCCCGCAGCCGGCCGGCCTCGTCCGGATGCAGCCCCGGGATCTTCGCGTCGGTCGCCGGTGTCGCGGTGTGCAGCTCGACGGTGGCCATCCCGTACGCCCGCTCCAGCGGCCCGGCGGTCACGTCCACGAACTGCATCCGGCCGTACGGTACGACGACCAGCTCGCGGAACATGATCCCGTGCGTGACCAGGAGCTCGTCCTCGCGCTCGGCGTACTTCCAGGACCGCTGGTTCCGGCCGATCAGGACCCACGACCAGCCGAGACAGAGCGCCGCGACGACCAGCGCGAGGACGCCGTACAGCCAGCCCACCGTCAGCCCGAGCACGATCAGCGCCACGATCCCGGCGATCCCGGCCACGATCGCCGCGTTCAGCCGCCGCAACGTGGCCAGCTTCGGCGAAACCGGCGTCCAGCTGACATCCGAGGGTGCGAAGAGGTCGTCCACGCCCCCAGCCTGTCACGATAGGAGTCATGAGTACCGAAAAAGTGGTGGGAGTCGGGGCGGGAGCTGCCGGATTCGATCCTGCTTACGAGCGGGGTGGGGCCGGATCGGACCTGCCGACGACCGACATGGTGCTCAATATCGGACCACAGCACCCGGCGACGCACGGCGTACTGCGGTTGCGGCTGACGCTGGACGGTGAGCGGATCGTCAGCTGCGAGCCGATCATCGGCTACATGCACCGCGGCGCCGAGAAGCTCTTCGAGGTCCGCGACTACCGGCAGATCATCGTGCTGGCGAACCGGCACGACTGGCTGTCCGCGTTCGCGAACGAGCTCGGCGTCGTCCTCGCGGTCGAGCGGATGATGAACCTGGAGGTCCCGGAGCGCGCCGTCTGGCTGCGCACCCTGCTCGCCGAGCTGAACCGGGTGCTGAACCACCTGATGTTCCTCGGCTCGTACCCGCTCGAGCTCGGCGCGATCACGCCGGTCTTCTACGCGTTCCGCGAGCGCGAGACGATCCAGGCGGTGATGGAGGAGCTGTCCGGCGGCCGGATGCACTACATGTTCAACCGGGTCGGCGGGCTGAAGGAGGACCTGCCGTACGGCTGGCTCGGCCGTGCGGCCGCCGCCTCCGGCGCGGTCCGCAACCGGCTGCCCGACATCGAGGAGATCGTCCTCGGCAACGAGATCTTCCGGGCCCGCACGGTCGGCGTCGGCCGGCTGTCTCCCGAACTGATCGCCCAGTACGGTGTCTCCGGCCCGATCGCCCGCGCCTCGGGTGTGGACGCCGACCTCCGCCGCGACGAGCCCTACCTCGCGTACGGCGACCTGCAGGACGCGCTCCGCGTCGTGACCCGCCCCGAGGGCGACTGCTTCGCGCGCTTCGCCGTACTGCTCGAGCAGGTGAAGGTCTCGCTCGACCTGGTCGACGCCTGCCTCGACAAGCTCGCCACGCTGCCGGCCGGCCCGGTCAACGTGCGGCTGCCGAAGATCCTCAAGGTCCCCGAGGGCCAGACCTACGCCTGGACCGAGAGCCCGCTCGGCATCAACGGCTACTACCTGGTGTCCCGCGGCGACAAGACCCCGTGGCGCCTGAAACTCCGCTCGGCCAGCTTCAACAACATCTCCGCCCTCCCGGCCCTGCTCCCCGGCACCATGATCCCCGACATGATCGCCATCCTCGGCAGCATGTTCTTCGTCGTCGGCGACATCGACAAGTAGCCGGCAAGTAGCTCAGTCGAGGAGTTCCTGTAGGGGTTCGCGGATGGCGGTGGCGACTGCGAAGACGCCTCGGGAGTCGGGGGTGTGGGTGGTGCCGTCGAGGTCCAGGACGGTGACGCCCGCGGCGCGGCAGATGGCTACGCCGGCCATGGTGTCCCAGGGCTTGTTCGAGAACATGATCATCGCGTCGAAGTAGCCGTTCGCGGTCCAGGTCAGTGCGGTGGCGGCGGTCCCGATCATGCGGAGCCGTTGAACACGCGGGTAGAGGCGCTGGGTCAACGCCAGTCGCTCGGTGTTGACGCGCTCGGCGTCGGGACCGACCGCATAGTCGCCGACGGCCACCAATGCCTCGGTCAGGTCGGTGCACTCGCTGCCCCGGATCGCCTTCCCGTTGCAGGTCGCGCCGAGGCCCTCGGCGGCGGCGTACGTCGTACCCAGCGCCGGGTGGTCGATCACGCCCGCGACCGCGCGACCCTCGTGGATCAGCCCGAGCGAGATGCCCCACAGCGGTACGCCGTGGATGAAGTTCACCGTCCCGTCGACCGGGTCGAGCACCCAGCGCGTGCCGTCGGTCGCGCCGCCCTCCTCCTCGCCGAGCACCCCGATCTCGGGGGTCTCGCGCTCGAGGAACGCCCGTACCTCGCGCTCCACGGCGAAATCCACCTCGGAGGCCATGTCCCGATCACCCTTGGACGTCAGCTCCCCCGGGGCACGCGTCCGCGTCACCTCCCGCCCACGCTCGACAGCGGCACCGGCAACCTTCAGCAGCTTCGCGAGATCCACACCCCCGAACCTACGCGACCTCCCGCAGGCTGATCAGGCGGTGCCCAAGGTACGGCGCCTGCGCCGCCAGGCGGCCGCCGCGGCGACGGAGCCGATCGCCAGCACACCCGCCCCCACCGCCTGCCCGATCTTGATCGGACAGCCGCTCGCGCACTCCGGGATCGGGTACGGCTGCTCCGGGTTGAGCTCGTGGGTCTCGTCGGCGGACACGTACGCCTCGTCGGCCGGGAACGGGAAGCCCTCGGGGTTCAGCAGCCGGTACCAGTACAGGTCGTCCCAGGCCCGGCGCTTGCAGGTGACGTTCACCGACGGCGATTCGAACGGCGCCGGCCCGAGCTGCCCGATCGGTAGATGGTCCTCGTTGTAGACCGTGACGTGCCCGCTCGGGTTGTTCATCGTCACGGCCGGATAGTTCGCGCTCAGCCCCATGCGTGATCCCTCCCCACCTCGTCCCTCCCACCTCGCAGTATGGGGCGGGAGCCAGGACGCGGCCAGAGCTCGCCTTCTCCTCGGCTCGCGCTCCCTGGCTCGCGCGGCCCGCGGGTACGGGTCGCGTACGGGCAGAGCCGCGGCGGTCGCCGTTCCTACGCTCGGCTCGCGGTCGGGGCGCCTGTTGCAAAAGCCAAACCGGCCGCCGGCCCCCACCCTTCTGGAGGAATCACTCGATGCGTAGACCCATCCTGGCCGGCGCCACCGCGCTGGCCGTCGCCGCGACCGGCCTCGCCGCGGCAGCGATCACCGGAACCGCCCGCCCCGCCACCGCGGCGGTCGGTGACGTCCCGGCGGACTGCAGCGTGTACACCACGGCGTACCGCACTGACGGACAACGGCTCAGCTACGGGTACGACGGTGGCGAGACGAGCACCACGGAGTACTTCGGCGACACGCTCCCCTGGGTGCCCTCGGCATACCAGCAACTCGGCGCGTCCGGCGACGACACGACTATCCGCACCACCGAGATCGCGGCGCACCCGACCAATGGATGGTTGTTCAAGGTGAGCCGTGAACTGTACAAGGCCGAGGACGGCGTCTGGATGATTCGGACGATGAGCGCCAGTCAGCTCATCGACGGCTTCGCCGGTACCCGAATTCTCGCCACGGGCTCGCCGTACCTGTTCCGCGTGACCGGCACCACGCTCTACCGGTACAAGGAGAAGTACGTCGACGGTGTGTTCACGTACTCGGCGCCGACGAAGCTCGCCACCGTCGGGTGGAGTTCCGTCAACACGCTGGTCCATGAGGGCACCCGTGGCACCGGCAGCAACACCGCCGACGTCCTGATCGGTACCAAGACGAACGGCGAGCTCAGGGAATGGACGATCAACCGTGCCACCGGGAAGATCACCGGGAAGACGCTGCGATCGAGCGGGTGGGCGTCGTTCACCAGCCTCAGCACCGGCTTCTGTGAGGACCACCCGAACGGACGGCCGCTGCTCGCGATCACGGCGGACGGCCGGGCGTCGGCGCACTTCGACGCCGACAAGTCCGACGGTGTCGCGACCGACATGAAGGGCGCGTCGCTCGGCTCGCTGGGCTGGACCGCGAAGGCCTACGGCCAGTAGCTGTCCGGGAACGCGCAGAGCGCCGACGATCCTGTCCCGGATCGTCGGCGCTCTGTGTTGTGTACGGCGTTGTGTCAGGAGGCAGCCAGGCCGCGGAGCTTGAGGTCCACGACGGTCGGCGCGTCGGCCTGGGAGTGTTTGTCGCCGGCCGCGACCACGGTCGCGACCTCCTGGTCGATCTTGTCGAGGCGCTGGTCGATCTTGTCCAGCCGGCGCTGCATCAGGTCGACGAACTCGGCGTTCTCGACGACGCGCGCGCTGGTGATCCGCGAGTACTCCTGCGCGACCTGGGCGCGCTCGTCGGAGTGCGCCAGCCGCTCGACCAGGAGCTGGTGCCGGAAGAGCACGGCGCCGGCGATCGCGACGAGTGCGGCGCCCACTGCTGCCGCCCGGAGAATCCAGGCATTCTGCGAGAAGAGCGCGATACTCACGCCCAGGCAGACAACGATCAGCGATGCGTTGGCAACGGTGAGAACTGTGGTCCTGGTTCGACGGCGGCTACCCCTTGACCCCATGGGTCGTCATGTTAAGGGGTCTCGTCGGGGTCCTCGGGAATCCGACACGCACGTTCGAGCAACAATCCGGCCGTGACGACCAACACCGAGACCACCGCCGCGGCACCGGCCATGATCACACGGTTACGAGGCCCGCTGGACCCCATCGCTCGCAGGAAGCTTAACGCGAACCCTGCGTAAACACCGGTGCACAACGCGCCGACGAAAGCGCTGGCTTTTCCGATCATCAACAAGAACACCGCGCGGGACGCCTCGACGCGTTCCCGGCGTACCTGGATCCGCTGGTGGGTGTTGCGGGCCGCGGCGAACAGCAGCGCGGCCAGGAACGCCCAGGCCACCAGCGACAGCCAGGACACCGTCGGCGCGACGCCGCCACCGGACTCGATCACCTTGACGATCGTCACGCCGACCGCGACGCCGAGAACGGCGATCGCGACCAGCAGCCGGCGCGACGTCGGCCGCACCGAGCCCGGGCGGGGCGGCTCCTGCTTGTCCCCGGGCGCCCGGCCGGGCTCGGTACCGCCGGACACCACTACTGCAGCTCGACGTCGAGCTTGGTCACGCCGTCGGTGCCGACCTTCGCGAGCAGCTCCGCGACCGGGCCGTGGCCCACCAGTACGGCGTCCCGCTCGATGTCCAGCCACGGCGCCAGCACGAACGCGCGCTCGTGTGCCCGCGGGTGCGGAATGGTCAGCTCCTCGGACTCGATCGTCTTCTGCCCGTAGGTGATCAGGTCGATGTCCAGGGTCCGCGGCGCGCCCGGCACGCTGCGCTCCCGGCCGAACGCCTCCTCGACCGCGTGCGCGCGCTCGAGCAGCAGGTCGACCGCCAGCGTGGTGTCGGCGAGCAGCACGATGTTCAGGTAGGGGCCGGACTCCTCCGGGCCGCCGACCGGCTGGGTCTCGTACACCGGCGAGACCTCGACCACGACGACGTCCGGGGTGTCCCGCAGCGCGTCGACCGCGCCCTGCAGGTTCGCCTCACGGTCGCCGAGATTACTGCCGATCGACAGGATCACCTGGCGGATCGGCTTCAGGCCACCGCTCAGGGTGTCCGCGTCGATGACGTGGGGACTAGGGGTCTCAGTCACGGGAATCTCCGGATCTGCGCTGCACGGTCAGGACAACGTCGTCGAACGGCACCGAGATCGGCGCCGAGGGTTTGTGGATGGTCACGGCCGTCGCTGTCACCCGCTCGTCGGCGAGACAGAGATCGGCGATGCGCTGGGCGAGGGTCTCGATCAGGTCCACGGGATCGGTCTCGATCGCCTTGTGCACCTGCTCGGCCACCACCCCGTAGTTCACGGTGTCGGCCAGGTCGTCGGACGCCGCCGCGGGCCGGGTGTCCAGCTCCAGCCGGACGTCCACGACGAACTCCTGCCCGTCGGCCCGCTCGTGATCGAACACCCCGTGGCGCCCGAACCCGCGGATGCCCCGGATCTCGATCACATCAGGAGGAATCGTGCTGGGACCGCTCATTCCGCCTCCTCCTGTCGGCCCCCAGACGACAGTACCGGTGAGGCATGGTGGATCCACAACCGCCAGCCGGTAGAAGTTCGGCGGAAAACGTTCGTCGCCAGCGCCTTGCCCCCCGCGAATCCCTCTTCGGGTGCACCCTCGCCGGACGACAGGACATTCTCCGTACACGTGACGTAGGCCACGTCGTCGTCCACCCGTACCTGCACGTCGGTCAGGAAGAACTGGATGTACGGCGTGTTCGCGAAGATCATCGCCCAGGCCCGCATCATCTCGGCGTACCCGGAGATCGCGGCGTTGCCGGGGTGGATGCAGACCGGATCGGGCTCCGGCAGCCAGACCGCCGCCATCAGGTCCAGGTCGCCGGCCTCGAAGGCGTTGTAGAACGTGGTGTTCGCGTTCAGTACGACGTCCTCCACCGTGGCACCGGCGCGGCCCTTGGGCGTGCCGTCGCCGGCCGACCCGGCCCCCGCGCCCTGCCGCGGTCCGTCCGTCATACGGTTCCCCATCTCTTCGCCACCCGGACCGCGTCCGCGTTCGGCGCCACCACGTGCGCCCGGACACACCAGGCACCCGCTGCGGCGGCCAGGGCGGAAACAGCCACACTCGCGTCGTCTCGTCGTACGGCCGGCCGAAGTTCTCCGGTCTGCTCGTCGGCGAGCAGCCTACCGAGGAACGTCTTCCGGGACGCACCGATCAGCAACGGTCTGTCCAGTACGGCGAATTCCCGCAACCGGCGCAGAATCTCCCAGTTGTGGTCCGCGTTCTTCGCGAAACCGAGCCCGGGGTCGACGGCCACCCGGTTCAGATCGATACCCGCCTGGCTGATCACCTCGAGGCGCTCGGCCAGTTCGGCGATCACCTCGGCGACCACGTCGGTGTACTCCGCGCGGTTCTGCATGTCGATCGAGTGACCCCGCCAGTGCATACACAGGTACGGCGTCCTGCGCTCGGCGACCAACGGGAGCATGTCCGGATCGGCCTGCCCGCCGGACACGTCGTTGATCATCGTGGCGCCGGCGTCGAGGGCCAGCGCGGCGACCTGCGACCGCATCGTGTCGACGGAGATGATCGCGCCTTCGGCGGCCAGCGCTTCGACCACCGGGATCACCCGGCGGAGCTCTTCCTCCGGCGACGGCCGCTCGGCCCCCGGGCGGGTCGACTCACCACCCACGTCGAGCAGGTCGGCGCCTTCGGCCAGCAGTTCCCGGCCGTGCTTGATCGCGGCGTTCGGCTCGAACCATTCGCCGCCGTCCGAGAACGAGTCCGGCGTCACGTTCACGACACCCATGACGAGGCACCGGTCCAGCACCGGCAGCCCGTCCACGTGACTCCACGACTGAGTTCTCACCCACACACCGTAGTAGCCCCCGCCCCCAGCCGGGCAACCAGCCGCCGATTGGGCGGCCGGTCGAGGGACTGGGGCGTCAGTTCGCGAGGATCAGCCGGGACTCGGTGGAGCGCAGTACCTCGGCGATCGGCTGCGAGTACGACTCGTTGGTGCGGCCGGACTTCTCCAGGCACTGACCGTCGATCAGCGCCGCGCCGCTGGTGATGCCCTGGGCGTAGTTCCCGGTCATGTTCGCGCCGCCGGAGTCACCCGCCTCGACGCACGCGGTGTGCTGGAACAGGCCGCGGACCACGCGGTTGTTGCCGTAGTTCACGGTCACGTTCCGGGCGACGATCCGGCCGCAGGTCCAGCCGGTGCTCTTCCCGGACTTGCACAGGGTCGACCCGATGGTGGCGTCCGCGATCCCCTTGACCGCGACGTTGCCGGAGCCCCAGCCCTCGACATACCCCTGCTGGTCCCAGCCCTCGATGACGCCGACGGAACCGAAGTCGTGGCCCGGGAAGCTCGACGTGTAGGTGTTGCCGAGGACGTACCCGTTCCGCGAGAACGACGGCTTGCCCGAGGTGCAATGGCCGGCGGTCAGGAAGATCCGGTTGCCCTTGCGGGTCCGGGCGTTGAACCCGAGCGAGCAGACGTAGCCGGTGTTCTTGTCGACCTGCACGCCGCCGCGGAGGCCGAAGTCGTCCGCGGTCGGGCGGATCGTGCCGGCCGCCGGGCGCACCGTGACGCGGCCGCCGTTGGCCAGCGCGCGGGACAGGAACCGCTCGGTGATCGAGTCGCGCGCGTTCTTCGGCACGGTGACCACCACGGTCCCGGAGATCGGGTCGACGTACCAGGACCGGACCTTGCCGGCGCTGGACGTCATCGCCAGCTTGTTCAGCTGGTTCTGGACGGCGTTCAGCTGTTTCGCGGTGAACTTGACCAGCCGCGGGACCGCACCGATCTGCCGGACCAGCGCGGCCGTGGACAGGTCGGACACCGCGACCACCAGTTCACCGGCATCGTCGTAGTAGCTGCCGACGACACCCGAATCGGACCCGAGCTGCGCTTCGAGGGTGTCCGGGACCAGCGGTTTTCCGTCCGCCTTGGTGGTCGTCTGGGGGCCGTTCCTGGCTCGCGTGTCGGCGGTGGCCCAGTTCGCCGCGACCAGCCCGGCGGTCGTCAGGACGACGACCCCGGCGAGTGCGGCGCCGACCCGGAAACGCCCTGACATCTGTCCTCCTCACACCGGCCCTTGGTCCCCGTTGGCCAAGCACCACTACGGAAAGTAAACGCTCAGCGACAGAATGTCCATAGGGCTGGTCTTTTAAACTCAACGACCGCAGGCACCCACGGGCTACGGCTCACCCGACGATCAGGCTCATCGCCTCCGCGCGGGTGACCGGGTTCCGGAGCTGGCCGCGGACCGCCGACGTGATCGTCTTGGCGCCCGGTTTCCGGACGCCGCGCATGGTCATGCACAGGTGCTCGCACTCGATCACCACGATCACGCCGCGCGGCTGGAGGATCTCGACCAGGGACTCGGCGATCTGCGTGGTCAGCCGCTCCTGGACCTGCGGCCGTTTCGCGTACACGTCGACCAGCCGGGCGAGCTTCGACAGCCCGGTGATCCGGCCGTCCCGGCTCGGAATGTAGCCGACGTGCGCGACCCCGGTGAACGGGACCAGGTGGTGCTCGCAGACGCTCCAGACCTCGATGTCCTTCACCAGCACCATCTCGTCGTGCTCGAGCGCGAACGTGGTCGTCAGCACGTCCTCCGCCCGCTGCCCCAGTCCGGCGGTGATCTCGGCGTACATCCGGGCCACCCGGGCGGGCGTGTCCAGCAGGCCCTCGCGGTCCGGGTCCTCGCCGATCGCCAGTAACAGCTCGCGGACCGCGTTCTCGGCCCGTGCGTGATCGAACTTCGGTGACGTCATTCCCGGATCTCCTCCCGACAGCGGCACTGGCACGCTACCCGGCCGGAAAACGAAATCGCCGCCACCCGGCCGGGTGACGGCGATTCCTGCGAGCCTCAGCTCACTGCTTGTTCGGCGGGGTCGGGCCGCTGCCGTAGTCCGGCGGGCGGATCGCCTCGTCCGGGCCGACCGAACCTCCCGGCAGGACGTCGGACAGCGAGCCGTTCTGCTCGGCGCGGGTCGGGATCGGCATCACCGGCGGCTGGTCGGACGGGACCCGGGTGGACGAGCCGGTCCAGGCCGGCCGCCGCTCACGCATGATGACCGGCTCGAAGATCCGGGCGATCTGGTGCTTGTCCAGGGTCTCCTTCTCCAGCAGCTCCTCGACCAGGTGGTCCAGGACCGACCGGTTCTCGACCAGGATGTCGAAGGCCTCCTGATGCGCGTTCAGGATCAGCTTGCCGACCTCCTCGTCGACCGCGGCCGCGATCTCTTCGGAGTAGTTCCGCTGGCTGCCGAAGTCCCGTCCCAGGAACGGCTCGCTGCTGTCCTGCCCGAACTTGATCGCACCCAGCCGCTCGGTCATGCCGTACTGCGTGACCATCGCCCGGGCCAGCGCGCTGGCCTTCTCGATGTCGTTGCTGGCGCCCGTGGTCGGGTCGTGGAAGACCATCTCCTCGGCCGCGCGGCCGCCGAGCATGTAGGCCAGCTTGTCCAGCATCTCCGACCGGGTGGTCGAGTACTTGTCCTCGTCCGGCATCACCATCGTGTAGCCGAGCGCTCGGCCACGCGGCAGGATCGTCACCTTCTGCACCGGGTCGGAGTGCGGCAGGGCCGCGGCGACCAGCGCGTGCCCACCCTCGTGGTACGCGGTGAGCACCTTCTCCTTGTCCGACATCAGGCGGGTACGCCGCTGCGGGCCGGCGATCACGCGGTCGATGGCCTCGTCCAGCGCGCGGTTGTCGATCAGCTGTGCGTTCGAGCGGGCGGTCAGCAGGGCCGCCTCGTTCAGCACGTTGGCCAGGTCGGCACCGGTCATCCCGGGAGTGCGGCGGGCGACGGCGGCCAGGTCGACGTCCTGCGCCATCGGCTTGCCCCGCGAGTGCACCTTGAGGATCTGCGTCCGGCCCGGCAGGTCCGGGGCGTCGACGGCGATCTGCCGGTCGAAGCGGCCCGGGCGCAGCAGCGCCGGGTCGAGCACGTCCGGCCGGTTGGTGGCCGCGATCAGGATCACACCGCCGCGGACGTCGAAGCCGTCCATCTCGACCAGCAGCTGGTTCAGCGTCTGCTCACGCTCGTCGTGACCACCGCCGAGGCCCGCGCCCCGGTGCCGGCCGACGGCGTCGATCTCGTCGATGAACACGATCGCCGGCGCGTTCGTCTTGGCCTGCTCGAACAGGTCGCGGACCCGGGAGGCGCCGACACCGACGAACATCTCGACGAAGTCCGAACCGGAGATCGAGTAGAACGGCACGCCGGCCTCACCGGCGACCGCGCGGGCCAGCAGGGTCTTACCGGTACCGGGCTGGCCGTAGAGCAGCACGCCCTTCGGGATCTTCGCCCCGACCGCCTGGAACTTGCCCGGCTCCTGCAGGAACTCCTTGATCTCGCCGAGCTCCTCGACCGCCTCGTCACACCCGGCGACGTCCGCGAACGTCGTCTTCGGGGTGTCCTTGGTGATCAGCTTGGCCTTGGACTTGGCGAAGCTCATCACCCGCGAGCCGCCGCCCTGCATCGAGTTCATCAAGAAGATGAACACGACCGCGATCAGCAGGAACGGGATCAGCGTGGAGAACACCTGGCCGATGAAGCTCGGCTTCGGGTTCTCGACGTTGTAGGTCTGGATCTTGCCGTCCTGGAAGAGCCCCTGCAGGTCCTTGCCGAGCGAGTCGGCCTGACCGTCCACCCAGTTGGCCTTGATCTTGGTCCCGTCGGACTTCTCGACCCGGATCTCCTGGTCGGGGTCGATCAGCGTCACCGACTTGATCGTCTTGTCGCTCGACGACTTGGCCTGCTGGATCAGCTGCACGACCTGGCCGGTCGGTTCGGACTTGTACCCGGTCGAGCCGGTCAGGAGCTGCCCGATCACCAGCACGCCAAGGAAGGCGACGACGATCCAGAACAGGGGTCCGCGGAAGATGCGCTTCACGTCCATGATCGAGGCCGAGGCCCCGTCCCTCCTAGCTCGGCAGGCCCGGGTATACGGGCTTGTGACGGTAACACCAGTCCAAGTGTCTCGTGCCGGGCAAGCCTGCCGACCACGAGGGTCACCGAACGACGGTACGACCTGTTGTACAGGCTGTCACCAAGTCTGCCTTGAGAGGCCGGGTCAGGAGTAGACGTGCGGCGCCAGCGTCGCGACGCAGCGCAGATTCCGGTACTTCTCGGCGTAGTCCAGGCCGTACCCGACGACGAACTCGTCCGGCAGTTCCAGGCCGACGTACTTCACCGGGACCTGCATCTTGGCCGCGTCCGGCTTCACGAACGCCGTGCACAGCTCCAGCGAGGCGGGCTTGCGTGACTCCAGGTTACTGACCAGCCAGCTGAGCGTGAGGCCGGTGTCGATGATGTCCTCGACGATCAGCACGTGCCGGTTGGTGATGTCGGTGTCCAGGTCCTTCTGGATCCGCACCACACCGGACGACTTGGTCCCGGAGCCGTACGACGAGATGGCCATCCAGTCCATCTCGATGTGCCGGCTGAACGACCGGGCCAGGTCGGCCATCACCATCACCGCGCCGCGCAGGACTCCGACCAGCAGCAGGTCCTTGCCTTCGTAGTCGGCCTCGATCCGCGCCGCGAGCTCCCGCAGCTTCGCGAGGATCTGCTCCTCGGTGTAATGGATCTTGGTCAGGTCCTTCTCGATGTCCGCCGCATCCACGGCGCTCAGCCTGTCACATCCAGGCCCTGGCCGGTAATCCGGCCAGTGCCTCGCCCGAGGATGATGAATCCGCCCTTGCGGATCGCGCGGATCCCTTGGGGCAGATCGATCCAGCGCTGCCCACGCCACCCGGTCACCAGCGCGTCGACGGACGCCACGTGCCCCGCGGTGAGGTCGGTGGCCCGGCATCCCGCCTCCAGCGCGGCCTGCCGCAGTACGCGCGTCCTGATCGCCGCCGGCTCGTCCGTGAGCACTGCGACCTCGCTGCGCACTTCGCCTTCTCCACGGCTCAGCGCGGTCTCGGCAACGTCCGCGGCGAGCTGATCGAGAGCATCCGCGTCCGCGCGCAGCAGTCCCGCCGTACGCGCCAGTGCCTCGACCACGCCAGGCCCGAGCGCCTCTTCCAGCACCGGCAGTACTTCGTGCCGCACGCGGACCCGCGTGTACTGCGGATCGTCGTTGTGTGGGTCATGCCACGGCCGGAGCCCGCCCGCGATGCACGCAGCGGCCGTAGTGGCCCGCGGCACCTCCAGGAACGGCCGGCGCAGCAGACCGGCCACTGGAGCCATCCCGGCCAGCGATCGCGCCCCGGACCCACGTCCCAGCCCGAGCAACACGGTCTCTGCCTGGTCGTCCCGCGTGTGGGCCAGCAGTACGACGTCTGCGCCCAGCTCATCGGCGGCGTCGCGAAGGGCGTCGTACCGCGCTGTCCGCGCAGCGGCTTCCGGACCGCCCTCGGCGCCGACTGTCACCTGCCGCACGTGGACCGGGTCCAATCCGAGCGTCCTGCACTGGTCCGCGGCCGTCTCGGCGACGTGGGCCGAGTCGGGCTGCAGACCGTGGTCCACGATGACCGCACCGGCCCGCAAACCGAGCTTCGGGGCTTCAAAGGCCGTCGCCGCTGCCAGGGCGAGTGAATCGGTGCCGCCGGAGCAGGCGACCAGGACGGTCGTGCCCTGCGGCAGCTCGGCCAGCGTCGCGCGGACCGCCTCGCGCGTCCGGGCGACAGCGGGGTGCAGCTTGCCACGCCGCCGTTCGACCAGCTCTTCCACCGCGGACTCGGCAGGCGGCTCAGCCGTGGAGTCGGGTGACCCAGGCATCCGGGTTCGCGATCTCGTTCTTGGTCGGCAGCGTGTTCGGTCCGGTCCAGACGCGGTTGAAGCCCTCCATGCCGACGCGGTCCACCACTCGGCGTACGAACGCCGCTCCGTCCTTGTACTGCCGCAGTTTCGCGTCCAGCCCGAGCAGCCGCTTCAGCAACTGGTCCACCGGGTTGCCGCTCTGCCGGCGGGACGTGAACTTCGACCGGATCGTGTCCACCGTCGGAATCACCGACGGCCCGACGCCGTCCATCACGAAGTCCGCGTGGCCCTCCAGCAGCGACATCACCGCGGTCAGCCGGTCCAGCACGGCACGCTGCTCCGGGGACTGCATCAGGTCCACCAGACTCAGCTCGGCCTCACCGCGCACCGACCGTCCCAGCCGCTGCACTGCCTCCCGGAACATCGCGGCGTACGCCGAAGCGTCCAGCTCGGCCTGGTCGAGGAACAGCGCGATCTCCGACCGCAGGTGGTCCCGGAGCCACGGCACCGCTGTGAACTGCACCCGGTGCGTCTCCTCGTGCAGACACACCCACAACCGGAAGTCCCGCGGTACGACGCCCAGCTCGGACTCGACATGCACCACGTTGGGCGCCACCAGCAGCAGGCGGCCGGTCAGACCGGGACGGTCCGGGTCGGGCTGCGCCGGGTAGAAGGGGTCGAACTGCCCGAGCACCCGGGAGGACAGGAACGCCAGCAGCGCACCCGCCTCGATCCCCGTCACCCGGGAGCCGACCGCGGAAGACAGTCCGGCAGCGCCGTTCGCCTTCTCGCGGAGCTTGTCTGCCAGCGGCTGCAGCACGGTCCGGAAGCCGTCCGCGTTCGCCTGCACCCAGCCCGGCCGGTCCACGATCACCACCGGCGCTGTGGCCGACGTGGCCTGCAGCCCGGTGAACTCGCGCACATGCCCCTCGGACTCGGCCGCGAACCGGCGCAGCTCGGCGACCACCTGGTCCGCCTCCGCGCGGCTGACCGCCGGGCCCGGGCGCAGCAGCTTCCGCGCCACGCCGGTCGCCAGCTGCCAGTCGACCATCTCGGTCGTGGTCCCGCCCTCCGCCGTACTCATACAACGACCCTAGTGGCATGGACCAACAAGTGCTGCCTGTCAGCAGCCGCAAGTGGCCAGGGCCGCGGTGGTGCGGTCGAGGGCGGCGCGGGCGTCGAGGGTCTTCGGAACCGGAACGCTGTCGCTGGCGACGGCGAACACCAGCAGCGTGCCGGTGCGGTCCCGGGCGTACCCAGCGAGGCTGTGGACGCCGGTGAGCGTCCCTGTCTTCGCATGGACCAGTCCGAGCCCCGTGCTGGTTCCTGCAGTCGTGAAACGCTCCCTGAGACTGCCGTCGAACCCGGCGATCGGCAGGCCGGTCAACAGGTGCCGCAGCTCCGGATGGCTCTTCGAAACGGCCACCCGGACCGCACCGGCCAGCAAATCGAGCGGGACCTTGTTGGCCCGTGTCAGACCGCTGCCGTCGTAGATAGTGGCCTTGGAGACGTCCAGACCGAGTTTGGTGAGCGTGGCGCGGACACCCTTGACGCCACCGACGTACGAGCCGCCGTTGCTGGTCGCGATGCCGACGTGCCGGAGCAGCACCTCGGCGCCGTCGTTGTCGCTGTGCAAGTTGATGTACTCGACGATCTGCCCGAGCGTCGGCGACTTCACCTGCGCGAGCGGCGTGGCAGCGGCCGCTGCCACCGCGGGCTTTGTTGCGGCCACCTTGATCCCGTACTGCACCAGCAGCTTCTGGAACGCCACCGCCGCGGCCTGAGCCGGCGCAGTCGACCGCTTGGCCATACCGGGCGCGATGCGGCCCTCGTTGACCCACAACGCGGACGTAGGAGCCGCGATGCCTTCGGGCACGTAGTTGGCTTCCCAGCGCGTGTTGACAGCCGGTCCGGTGAACAGCGAAGCGTCGTACCCCAGGGTGACCGAGGCGACGCCCTGCGCCTTGAGGGCCTTCGCCGTACTCGCGGCCAGGGTCTGGAGTGTCGCGCGGGCCGGGAAGCCGTCGCCTGCGGACGGTTTGACGGCGAGCAGCGGGTCACCGCCGCCGACGAGCACGATCGAGCCCTTGCCCGCGCTCACGACCTTGGTGGCGAAGGTGTGGTCCGGTCCGAGCGTCGACAGCGCCGACACCGTGGTGAGGAGTTTCAGCGTCGAGGCCGGCGTGTACGGCGTGGCCGCCCCGACCGAGAACACGGGCTTGTTCCGCGACGCGTCCCACACGTAGACACCGTGGTGCGTGCCGAGCGACGGATCCTTGAGAACGCCCGCGAGCACCTTGGCGACGCCTGCGGCCGTCGGCGCTGCCCCCTCCGTCGTGGCGGGTGCGAGGACGGCGGGCGCCTGCTGGGTGGTCTGCACAGATGCGGGTACGGCGCGCGCACTGCTCACCAGGCCGCCGCAGCACAGCGCCGTGGTCAGCAGCGTGACGAATGCCGCACGGGCAGGTCGGGCCACCGGGCTGCTCCTGTCATTCGGTCGGTCGGAACCGTGACAGTATCTGCCGTATGGAGTTCGACGTCTTCATCGAGATCCCCAAGGGCACCCGCAACAAGTACGAGCTGGACCACAAGACGAACCGTCTGCGGCTGGATCGGACCCTGTTCACCGCGACCCAGTATCCGTCCGACTACGGGTTCATCGAGGACACCCTGGGCCAGGACGGCGACCCGCTGGACGCGCTGGTCCTGCTGCCGGAGCCGACCTTCCCCGGCTGCCTGATCCGCTCCCGCGCGATCGGCATGTTCCGGATGACCGACGAGAAGGGCCCCGACGACAAGGTCCTCTGCGTCCCGGCCGGTGACCCGCGCCAGGAGCACCTGCGCGACATCCACCACGTGCCGGAGTTCGACCGGCTCGAGATCCAGCACTTCTTCGAGGTCTACAAGGACCTCGAGCCCGGCAAGTCCGTCGAGGGCGCGACCTGGGTCGGCCGCGCCGAAGCCGAGGCCGAGATCACGGCCTCCTTCAACCGCCTGAAGGCCGAGGGGCACTGATCCCCTGACCGCTCAGTCGCCCGACAGCCGGCGGAGCAGGGACAACAGGGTCTTTCGCTCCGCCGCCGTCAGCGGCTCCAGCAGGTCCGCCTCGGCGGCGTAGATCAGCTGGTCCATCGATTCCAGCTGCTTCTCGCCTGCCGGCGTGATGGCGATGATCTTCCGCCGCCGGTCCGCCGGATCGACCCGGCGGGCCAGGAACTCCAGCTGCTCCAGCTCGTCCAGCAAGGTGACGAGATCACTGCGGTCGAGCCCGATCCGGTCCGCGACCGTGGCCTGCGCCGCCTCGCCGTCGTCGGCCAGGCTGGCGAGCACGTGATAGTGCTGCGTCCGGACACCGGCCTGCGCCATGTGCTGCCGGATCAGCCGCTGGGACTGCTGGCTGGCCCGGCCCAGCGCCCAGAGCACCCGGTCGGACAGCCGATGCGTCGAGCCCTTCTTCACCCCGTAACTCTATTGGCAACGCCGACTCTCGGTTATATCGTGGGAATCTCCCATTATTTTTAGCACCCACGATATGGAGCACCCATCATGCGCGCAGTGCGCTTCCACCGCCACGGCGGCCCCGAGGTCCTGCAGCTCGACGAGGTCGACGTCCCCGAACCCGGGCCCGGCCACGTCCTGATCCAGGCCGAGGCGATCGGCGCGAACGCGATCGACGCCGTCCTCCGCCGCGGCGGCTCGCCGTGGGACCGCCCGCTCCCGGGCACCCTGACCGGCGACGTCGCCGGCCGAATCGTCGCGCTCGGCCCCGACACACCACCAGGCGTCGCCGTCGGGCAGCGCGTCTCCGCGCTCACGGTGGACGCCTTCGCGGAGTACGCCGTCGCCGACGCCGGATTCCTGGCGACGATCTCCGAGGACGCCGACGCGGGCGAGGCCACGATGATGTCGCTGACCGCGCCGCTCGCCCTCCGCATCCTCGAGGCCGGTCACGTCCCGGCCGGCGGCACCGTCCTGATCCAGTCGGCCGCCGGCACGATCGGCCACCTCGCGGTCCAGCTCGCCCGCTCCCACGACCCCAAGACGATCATCGGTACGGCGTCCTCCGCGCAGCGCCTCGACTTCATCCGCGAACTCGGCGCCGAGCCCGTCGACCTCACCGATCCCGACTGGCCGGCCAAGGTCCGCGAACTGGCGCCCGACGGCGTCGACACCGTCCTGGACGCGGTCGGCGGCACCGTGTTCACCCAAGGCCTCGACCTGGTCAAACCACTCGGCACGATCGTCTCGTACGGCGCCATCACCACCGAGGTCCCGTCGGTCCCGGTGCTCGGCCTCGGCCTGCGCTCGCTCACCGGCGTCTCGTTCTACGGCTGGCAGCAGGCCCGGCCCGACGAGGCCCGCGCCGACATCGCCGAGGTCATCCGCCGCTGGCAGTCCGGCGAGCTGCGTCCGGTCGTGCACGCCACCCATCCGCTCGCCGACGTCGCGCGGATCCACGAGACGCTCGACGCCCGCGCCAACCTCGGCCGGCTGATCGCCGTACCGTAGTCACCGCTCGGGCGGCGGTCGCGGATAATTGCCGCGTGGAGCTTCGGCAGTTGCGGTACTTCGTCGGCGTCGCCGAGGAACTGCATTTCGGCCGTGCCGCGGAACGCCTCTACATCTCCACCCCGACGCTCAGCCAGCAGATCAAGCAGCTCGAACGCGAGATCGGTACCACGCTGCTGATCCGGCACAGCCGCGGCGTCGACCTCACCCCGGCCGGGCAGGTCCTGCTCGCCCGCGCCCGGGAGACCATCCAGGCGGCGGGCCTGGCGCTGAAGGACACGCGCCGGGCCGCCGGCCTGGACGAGCCGGTACTCCGCCTCGGCCTGCTGAACGGCATCCCGGGCTCACTCCCGGCCGCCCTCGAACAGCTCGCCACCGAACGCTTCCCGAACAGCACCGTCACCCTGGAGGCCGGCACCACCGCCGACCAGCTCCGGATGCTGGTCTCCGGCGAGATCGATCTCGGCCTGGTCCGTACGCCGCTGACCTTGCCCCCGGCAATCACCTCCGAGCACCTCGCCACCGAGGAGCTCGGAGTTCTGCTCACCGCGACTCATCCGCTCGCGGCCAGACCTCAGCTCACGCTGACCGATCTGAACGGTCTCGAACTGATCTGGATCCCGCGCGCGGCAGCGCCCGAGTTCCACGACGACGCACTCCGCCGGATCGGGCCCGGCGTACGACTCAGTGACATCAGCATGAGCCACTCGCAGCTGCGCTCGGCCCTGCTCGTCCGGCGGACCGCGATCAGCCTCGGCTCCCGGCGCGCCGCGACACCGGAGGTCGTCTGGCGACCGATCGAGGGCCGCCCGCTGGTCGCCCGGTACGCCGCCGTCTGGCGCACCGACTCGCACAACCCGGTGCTCCGGGCCATGACCGTTAGCCCCGGTCTAACGATCGTTAGCCAGCAAGTCGTGGTGGACTGACGCTTCCGGTGGTTGGCTCGAAACGTCAACCACCGAAGGAGATTCAGTGCTGGAGATTCAATGCAGGAACATGTAGTCGTCGTCGGCGGCAGCTCCGGTATGGGCCACGCCCTCGCCGCCGAGCTCGTTGCCCAAGGCAGCGAGGTGACCGTCGCCGGCCGGTCCGCCGGCAAGCTCGACGCGGTACGCCGGGAACTCGGCGTCCGCACCGTCGCGATGGACCTCGCCGTCGAGCAGGACATCGAGCGGCTGTTCGCGACCACCGGCAAGGTCAGTCACATCGTCAGCACGGCCGCCGACGTCGGAGGCGCCTACCAGCCGATCAGCGAGTACGACGTCCCCGCGGCCCGGTCCGCGGTCGACTCCAAGTTGCTCGGCCCACTGCTGCTCGCCAAGCACGGCGCGCCGCTGCTCGAACCCGGCGGCTCGTTCGTGTTCACGTCGGGCATCGCGGCGTACCGGCCAGGCCCCCGGGCCTCGTTGCTCGCGGCACTCAACGGAGCACTCGCCTCGTTGGCCGCGGCACTCGCGGTCGAGCTCGCCCCGCTGCGGGTCAACGTGGTGTCACCCGGCTGGGTCGACACCCCGATCTGGAAAGACGTCGCGGGCGACGCCGCTCCGCAGACGTTGGCCGCGATGGCGGCCCGCCTCCCGGTCGGCCGGATCGGCCGGACCCAGGACATCGCCGCGGCGATCATCGCCCTGCTCCGCAATGGTTTCATCACCGGCACCGTTCTGCACGCCGACGGCGGACACCGGCTGGTCTAGGAGTATGTTCCCCCGGCACCAGGGCATTGGCGCCGGGGGCAACTATCAGGGACGGCCGAAGAAGTTCGGCGGGACCCAGTAGTACACGCTGTCGATCTGCACCGGCTTGCCGGTCCGCGGCGCGTGGATCATCTGCCCGTTGCCGAGGTACAGCGCGACGTGGTGGATGGTGCCGGGATCGTTCGGGTTCAGCGCCCAGAAGATCAGGTCGCCCGGCCGCAGGTCGTCTTCCTGGATGTGCTGGATCTGCTCGTACTGCGCGACGCTGTAGTGCGGGAGCTGCACACCGGCCTGCTCCCAGGCACCCTGGGTCAGACCGGAGCAGTCCCAGCGGTTCGGGCCGGTCGCACCCCACAGGTACATGTCGCCGAGCTGCTTCAGCGCGAAGTCGATCGCCGCCCGGGAACCCTTCTTCGAGCCGTGGCTGCCGCCGCCGTTGTCGTTGTCCCGGGTCGGCGCGGACGGCTTGTGGTGCTTCGGCTTCTTGCCGTGGTTCTTCTTCGCCGCGGCCTTCTCCTCGCGCTCCTCGCGCGCCTGCTCGGCCGCTTCCCGGGCCCGCTCGGCCGCCTCGGCGCGCCGCTCGGCGGCCTCCCGGGCGGCGATCCGCGCCTTCAGCTCGCGGGCCTTCTTCGCGGCGAGGGCGGCGGCTCGCTGGCGCGCAAGCTCCTCGAGCCCCGCCTGCCGCTGGGCGGCGACCCGCACCGAGATGTTCTGCAGGGTGGCGAGCTGCGCGATCGACTGCGTCCGCTGCACCCCCATCGCGGTGACCGCGGAGGCCTGCGCGGCCTCCGCGTCCTCGGCCGCCTTCTTCGCCTTGGCGGCCTCGTCGGTCGCCTTCTTCACCTTCACGACCGCCTGGTCGGCCTGCACCTTGAACAGGTTCGTCATGACCTGCGTCGCGGAGTACCGCAGGTAGGAGCCCTGCATCGCGGCCGAGACCGAGTGCGCGGCGCCGGCCGAGTCGAGCAGCTGCTGCGGACCGTCGGCGGTGAACAGCGGCGCGATCTTCGCCACGTCCCCACCACCTTGGTACGACGCGGCGGCGAAGCGGCCGATCTGCTGCCGTTGCGTGGTGAGAGTCTTCTGCGCCTCGGCGGCGCGGGCGGCGGCGGCCGCGGCCTCCGCCTTCGCCTGCTGCAGCCGGTAGACGGCGCCGTTGTACGCCTCGTCGGCGATCCCGGACTGGATGCCGAGCTGCTCGAGCCGGGCGTTCGCCGCGGCCAACTGGCGCTCGATCGCGGCGACCTGGCCGGCCTTCGAGGCCGCGGCCTGCTTGGCGCGCTCGACGGCGGCCTTGGACGGGATCACCGGCGGCTTCGGCTTCGCGGCCTCCGCCGGGAGGGTGGGGACGGCCATGGAGCCGGCCAGACAGATCGCGAGCACACCGGAGAGCAGCACCTTGCCTGCCCGGCCGGTCTTCCCAGTGCTCGCGACCCGCTCACCGGACGTGGCCCTCGAGGGCGTCCGCATCGGGTCGTTCCTTCCGCCGGTCACGAACCCCTTCCCCAGGGTTCGTGAACTTTTGGTCCTCCTGGACCACATAGGTGACACTAGTTGCCTACAGCCCCATTGGGAACAGCTTTCACACAAGTATCTTTATTTCACCCGTGTGTCGGCTTGACAAACTACAAGCTTGTAATTCCGCGAATCCGCAGGTGGGCCCACGAAAACGCCCCTCCGACCGGCGCCGGAGGGGCGTTGTTGCGGACTCAGGAGTTCAGCTGAGGACGAACGAGGCGACCACCGGGAGGTGGTCCGAGGCCGGCGTCACGGGTACGGCGGCCTGCGTCGGGCGCAGGCCCGCACTGTGCAACTGGAAGTCGATCCGCTTGGTCGGATTGTCCGCCTCGATCGTGTAACCGGGGCCGTCGCCGACCTCGGCCCAGGTGTCGTCGTACACCGCGGTCAGGGTCTTGATCTCCGGCGCGGCCGGCGTCGCGTTCAGGTCGCCGACGAGCAAGGTCGGGGTCGTCGAACCGCCGAGGAGCTCGACCACCTGCTGCGCCTGCTCCAGCCGCTCGGCGTTGTTGTTGCTGGTCAGGTGCGTGTTCGCGAACCGCAGCTTGGCGCCGCGCACGGTGAGGTCCGCCACCGCCAGGCCACGCTGCTCACCGGCCGGGTACTTCGGCAGCAAGGTGTTCTCGAAGCCCTGGATCGGGTACTTCGACAGGATCGCGGTCCCGTACTGGCGACGCGGCTCACCCGGGTTCACCGGCGGGAGGTCGAGGTTGGCGGCGTACGCGTAGTGCATCTTGAGCCGCTGGGCGAACCAGGCCGGCTGGTCGACCCAGTTGCTCCGGACGTCCCAGTGCCGGTCGACCTCCTGCAGCCCGATCACGTCGGCGCCGGACTTCTGGATCAGCACCGCGATCCGCTCGAGGTCGAGGACGCCGTCGATGCCGGCGCCGTGGTGGATGTTGTACGTCATCACCGTCAGCGGCCGGCCCGGGCGGCCGGCTGACCGGGTGTCCGGCTGGGCCGCCGCGACCGTTGGCACCACCATCAGGAACCCCACGAGGACCGTCAGCAATTTACGCATGTGACCATCCTTCCGGAAAACCGGCGACACCCGCTCGACGAGCGAGTGTCGCCGGTCTGAACGCGAGCGGGCGCCCTAGTGGACCAACCGCCCGACGGCGCCCTTCGCGCCGGAGGCCCAGCAGCCGGCCTGGACGCCGTGGCCGGCGCACTCGACGCTGTCGAAACTTCCGTCGTAGAACTGCTGCCAGCTCCGGCCGCCGTCCAGGCTGACGTCGCTTCCGGACGGGCCGACCGCAACGACGGTCAACGGCGACCACGGCACGAAGTGCGAACCGCTGCGATATCCCTTCGGCGCCTTGTCCGCTGCGACCAACTGCCAGGTCCGGCCACCGTCGGAGGTGACCGACGCCGCGTTCACAGCTTCGGTCGGCTTGGTGAAGTCGCCACCGACTGCGACGCCGAACAACGGGTTCCGGAACGCCAGGCTGAAGATTCCGGCTGCCTCACCACTGGCCATCGGCGAGTCACCGGCCTTCCAGTGCCGGCCACCGTCGATGGTGCGGAAGACCCGCGGCCGATCGCCGCCTCCGGTCGCGAACCACGCCGTACCGCCGGGTCCGGCGACCAGGCAGGTGCCGCTCGCGGCGAAGGCGAACTCGCCGGTCAGCGCGGCCGGCATTCCGTCGCTCGGCTGCACTTTCCAGGACTTTCCGCCGTCCGCGGTCGCGGCGATCCGGAACTTGCCGCCGACCGGATCGCTGAGCGCCAGACCGTGCTTTCCGTCGTGGAACGCGAAGCAGTCGTAGAACGCGTTCGGATCGGTGTTCCGGAACGTTTCCGACCACGTTTTCCCGCCGTCGGCGGTGCGGTAGACGCGGGAGTCCTCGCCGGTCCCGATCGTCAGCGCGACGGCGCGCTGCGCGTCGAACGCCTCGACGTCGCGGAACTGCAGTTTCTCCGCACCCGCCGGACTGACGTTCTGCCAGTGCTTGCCACCGTCGGTCGTCCGCAGCACCGTCCCCTCGGTCCCACCCACCCAGGCGACGTCCTTGCTGACCGCCGAGAGCCCGCGGAACTGCGCCGTACTTCCGGTCGGCGTCAGTTCCCAACGGTACGACGATCCGCCGTGCGCCTGGGCGGGAACGACCTGAGCCATCAACAACAGACCTCCTGCCGCGAGAGCGGCCACACGCAGGATTCTCATGCGCGGCAATCTAACCGCAGCTCAGCTCGCCGTCAGCTTGAACGACTGTGCCGTGTCTGAGTCGCAGGTGAGTTGGACGAGTTGGGTGCTGTCGGCGACGGAGCCGTTCGGGACGGACAGGCATTTGCCGCTGTTCCGGCTGACGAAGTGGAAATAGCCGCCGGTTTCGGAAACGGCCTGCCACTGCTGGTTGTTTCCGTTGCTGTACGTCCACAGCTGCAGCCCGGCGTTGTCCGCGAGCGAAACGCCGGTCACGTCGATCACCTTGGTCGCGTCGTTGCGGTTGTTCACCCGGGTGAAGCCGCCGGACGTCGGCTGGAACTGGAACTGCTGCGCCTGCGTCCCGTTGCAGCTGTACTGCTGGATCACTGTCCCGTTGGCGGTTCCGGCCGCACGGGCGTCGACGCACTTTCCGTTGCCCTTGCTGGCGATCTGGTACCACGCCGCCGGCTCGGGCTGGCCGACCGGCGGAGTCGTCGTACCGCCGCCACCGAGCCACTTCAGGGCGTCCATCATGAACTGGTTCTGCGCCGGGCTGTCGAACGTGGACGAGAGCCGGGTGTTGGTCTCGTAGTTCATCGCGTTGTGGCCGAAGTTCGCGTAGATCATCTTGTAGTTCTTGTTGGTCCAGATGATCGGGTAGTAGCCGCTGTACCAGGTCTGGTTCGGATCCGTTCCGACCGGGAAACTCGACTGGTCGATGGACGCCAGGATCTGGATGTCCGGATTGTTCCGCAGGTCGTTCTGCCAGCTGTACCACTCGCTGACCGACGAGCGGAACGTCGCGCCGGTGTTCGCCAGCGCCGGGTGCGACCGGTTCTCGGTCCGCAACGTCACCGCGGTCGGTCCCCAGGTGTTGGACTGGAACCGGCCGGTGCCGAGGAACGTGTTGTTGAACCACGGCCACCCACCACCGGCGTCGTTGTACGCCGAGACGTGGAAGCCGAAGAACGCCCCGCCGTTGTCCATGTAGTGCTTGAACCCGTTGCGTTGCGCGTCGGTGTGCGGCGAGTCGTCGAGAAACATCACCACCTGGTACTGCGAGGCAGTCAGATTGTTGAGCTGATCCCAGTTGTCCGTGGCCGTGTAGGAGAAACCGTTGTCGGCGCCGAACTGCGGGAAGCGCTGGTTCGCTTCCTTCTCGAAGTCGATGTGCGCGGCGTCCCAGGTCCCGCTGTAGAACGCGAGGACCTTGAAGGTCGCATCGGCCTTGGCGACCGCTGTCGAGGTGAGCCCGCCGACCAGCAGCAGGACGGCGAGCAGGAAAGTGGGCAGGCGAAATCGATCGGAAAGCATGGGGGCGGACCTTTCCGTCAGAACCTTCTGAAATTTCAGGACTTAAATTAACTCTCGATCAAAGCCCTGTCCAGAGTTCATCGCCTGACTGCCCAGAACGCCCAGCAGCCGCAGCCTCTCCGCACTCTCACTGCCCGGTTCCGCGGTGAACACGATCAGCGTCTGCTGCTGATCACGGTTGTCGATCAGCTCGCAGTACAGCTCGAGCTCGCCGACCACCGGATGCCGGAACCGCTTGGTCCTGCTGTGCCCGTCCACGACCTCATGGGCGTCCCAGATCTCGGCGAACTCCGGGCTGATTCTCCGCAGCTCGTCGACGATCGAGGCGGCGTACGACTTCGGTCCGTCGACGGTGGCGACCGTGCGCAGCTTCGAGACCAGGAGGCGGCTGTGCGTGCCGAGCTCCGGATCGAAGTACAGCGCCCGCGTCTGCGGATGGGCGAACCAGCGGTAGACCTCGCTGCGCTCGAAGCCGTCGAAGTTGGTCTGCTCGCCGGCGAACGCGACATGGGCCGGCGTCTGCGCGAGGGTCTCGCCATGCCGGTTCAGCAGCAAGGCCGGGGTGTCCTGCAAACGGTCGAGGATCCGCAACATGCCCGGGTCGACGTGGTCGGCGCGCGTGGTGCGCGGCGGCGTACCGTGACCGGCCAGCAGAAACAGGTGGTCGCGCTCGGCCAGCGTCATCCGGAGCGCGCGGGCGATCGCGGTGAGCATCTCCACCGACGGTTGCGGTCCGCGGCCGCCCTCGAGCCGGCTGTAGTAGTCGGCCGACATCGACGCCAGCGCGGCGACCTCCTCGCGCCGCAGACCCGGCGTACGGCGGCGGCGCCCGCGTGGCATGCCGACGTCCTCGGGTTGCAGTGCCTCCCGGCGTTTGCGCAGGAAGTCGGACAGATCGGCATACTCCATGTCTCCAGTGTCCACGGCGGCGCGCCGTTAACCACTGCTTGCCGAGCAGTGGCTGAGCGCAGCCTGGTTGCCGTCGGCATCCGGCCACACGCTGGAGACATGAAAACCACAGGCAACACGATCTTCATGACCGGCGGTACGTCGGGTATCGGCCTCGAGCTGGCGCGGCGGTTCCGGGACCTCGGCAACACCGTGATCATCAGCGGCCGGCGCCAGGAGCTGCTCGACACGATCGCCGCCGAGGACGGGATCGAGGGCGTCACGCTCGACGTCGCCGACCCGGCGTCGATCGCGGCCGCCTTCGACCAGGTGACGAGCAGGTACGACGTCAACGTGCTGATCACGATGGCCGGCATCATGCTGCCCGAGGACCTGCGCGACCCGAAGCACGTCGCCACCGCCGAGCAGACGATCGACATCAACCTGCTCGGCACGATCCGGACCATCGCCGCGTTCGTGCCGTACCTGCTGAAGCAGCGCGACCCGGCGATCCTGACGGTCTCCTCGGGTCTCGCCTCGGTGCCGCTGACGATCACGCCGACGTACAGCGCGACGAAGGCCGCGATCCACAGCTACACCCAGAGTCTGCGGATCCAGCTCGCCGGCACCGGGCTGCAGGTCATCGAGGTGGTCCCGCCCGCGGTCCGGACCACGCTGCTGAACCAGAAGAACGACGAGCGGGCGATGCCGCTGGACGAGTACCTCGACGAGACGATGCGCCTTCTCCAGGACCAGCCCGCGGCCGAGGAGATCCTGGTCGACCGCGTCCGCTTCCTCCGGCACGCCGAGCGCGAGGGCCGCTACGACGACGTCGTCGCGGCCCTCAACCTCCCCCACTAGCGGACGGCCGCTAGTTGTCCCGACTCAGGTCACTGGTCGGTGAGCGCCTGCTCGATGCGCTCGACCTTGGCGGTGAGCTGGCCGGTGTACCCGGGGCGGATGTCGGCCTTGAGGACCAGGCTGACCCGCGGCGAGACGGCGGCAACGGCGTCCACGGCCTGCTTCACCACCGCCATCACCTCGTCCCACTCGCCCTCGATGTTGGTGAACATCGCGTTGGTCTCGTTGGGAAGACCGGAGGCACGGACGACGCGGACGGCCTCGGCCACCGCCTCGCTCACCCCTCCGGTCTCATCACCGGCGGAAGGACTGATGCTGAATGCGACGATCATGCGTCCAGCCTCCCACTGACGACGTCGTTTGCACGCTGGCGGTGTCCAGGTGCGTGCATCGCAAGGCGGAGGAGCGTCCTCGATGCGGGTTTCATCGTGGACGCTCCTCCAACGCAGCGAGGTGCGTGCCTGGGCGCCGCCAGCGTGTGAAGGACGTTGTCAGTGGGAGGCAGGGATGTCAGGCTCCTCGGCGGCGCGGCGTTCGGCGCCGGACGTGGTGAGGAGGGCCTTCTCCTTGATGAAGAGGACGGCGATCAGTGCGAGCACCGCGAACGGGACCGACATCATGAACAGGTCCGCGGTCGCCGCGCCGTACGCGTTCTCGACGACCGACCGCACCTCGGGCGGCAGCTTCGCGATGTTCGGTACGGCGTTCCCGCCGCCGGACGAGGAACCGCCCGGGTTCAGCGCCTCGGCGACGTTGTTCGCCAGGATCGCCCCGAGCACGCTGACGCCGATGGTGCCGCCCATGCTCCGGAAGAAGCTCACCGCCGAGGTGGCCGCCCCGAGCTCCCGCGCCGGTACGTCGTTCTGCGCGGCGAGCACCAGGTTCTGCATCACCAGACCGATGCCGACACCGAGCACGATCATGAAGCCCCACAGCATGTACTTCGAGGTGTGCGCGTCGATCGTGCCGAACAGCGCCAGCCCGATCGGCAGCAGGACGCTCCCGACCACCAGGTAGATCTTCCACCGGCCGTACTTCGTGATCAGTCCACCGGCGATCGTGGACGCGATCATCATGCCGAGGATCATCGGCAGGCTCATCAGCCCGGCCTTGGTCGGCGAGTACCCCTGCGCGATCTGGAAGTACTGCGCCAGGAACACCGAGCCACCGAACATCGCGACACCGACCAGCGCGCTCGCGATGATCGCCAGCGTCACGGTGCGGTTCCGGAACAGGTCCATCGGGATGATCGGCTCCGGGTGCCTGCGCTCGACCAGTACCGCGGCCAGCAGTGCGACCAGGGCCACCCCGACCAGGGCGAAGCTCCAGCCCGAGACCCAGTCGAACTTGTTGCCGGCGAACGAGGACCAGACCAGCAGCGTGCTCACGCCGCCCATGATCAGGACCGCGCCCCACCAGTCGATCTTCACGTCGCGGCGCACGGTCGGCAGCTTCAGCGTGCGCTGCAGCAGGATGATCGCGGCGAGCACGAACGGCACGCCGACCAGGAAGCAGGCCCGCCAGCCGAGCGGCGAGTCGACCAGGAAGCCACCGAGCAGCGGTCCACCGACGGTCGCCGACGCGAAGATCGCGCCGAAGATTCCGGAGTACCGGCCGAGTTCGCGCGGCGGGATGATCGCCGCCATCACGATCTGCACGAGTGCGGTCAGACCGCCCGCGCCGAGCCCCTGCAGGACCCGGCTGCCGAGCAGTACTTCGATGTTCGGCGCGAAGCCGGCGACCAGCGAGCCGATCACGAAGAAGCCCAGCGACATCTGGACCAGCAGCTTGTTGTTGTAGAGGTCGGCGAGCTTGCCCCACAGCGGCACGGTGGCCGTCATCGTGAGCAGCTCGAGCGTCACGACCCAGGTGTACGACGACTGACTCGCCTGCAGGTCGCTGATGATCCGCGGCAGCGCGGTCGACACCACGGTGCCGGCCAGGATCGCCACGAACATGCCCAGCATCAGACCGGAGATGGCCTGCACGGTCTGTCGTGGAGTGAGTGCCACAGTGGCCGTCGTGGCAGTCGTGGCCGCCGCGTCGGCTTCGGGAGTCGTCGGTTCGGAGGCGGTGACCTCACCCACCGGTTCCGGTGTGGGTGACGAGGTCGTCGTCATGAGCGGCCTTTCTGGTAGTCAGGGTCCATGCCCTGGGCAAGTAGTTCGAACGCGGCGTCGACGAGGTCGGCCGGCGAACTGTCCGGGGTGTCCTTGTGCAGCTCGACGCAGACCCGGCAGGCGGTCCCGGCGGCGCTGACGATCAGGCTCGCCCGGAGCCGGTCGCCGATCCGCTCCGCGAGTGCGGCGGACAGCTGCCGCTCGTCGTCGAGGCTCAGCAGCATCAGGTGGTACAGCAGCGACGGCGAGCCCATGATCAGCTCGCCCCGGCGCGACAGCTCACCGTCACTCAGCAGGCCGTGCAGTACGTCGCTGATGATCAGGTGCATCGTGGTCAGCGGCGACTGGTCCTCCGGTGCCGTCCGGATCCGCTCCAGCGCCCGCTCGAGGTCCTCGGGATTGCGCCCGAGGATCGCGTGCTCCTTGTGCGGGAAGTAGTTGAAGAAGGTCCGCACCGACACGTCGGCCGCCTCGGCGATCTCCTCCACCGTGACGTGGTCCGGCCCCCTCTCCAGCGCGAGCCGCAGCGCCGCGCCGGCCAGTGCCTCCCGCGTCTGCAGCTTCTTGCGCTCCCGCAACCCACCCTCGACCTGCCGCACGGATCCAGGCTAAGAACAAACTTGCACTCAATGCAAACTATTAATCCTGCAACTTTGCAGCGCCTGCAGGACCTGCTGGCACGACCCTGCCCTGGCGTATAATCCAAGAGAGCCTCTGACGCGGATACCCGCGGTCGGAGGCTTTTTTCATGACCCTTCTCTACAAGGCCGCCGGCGAGGTACTCGGCGACGAGATCCTCCCGCTCAACCAGCTCCGCGACCGCTACCCGGACCTGTACGAACGCCACTTCCGCAAGTACGCCGCACGCCCGCACCGGGTGAACACACCGGTCTATCCCCTCGACTGCACCTGGGGCGACGTGGTCTTCCTGTCCCCCGTCCACCCGGCCCCGATCTTCGAGGCCCTGCAACAGTCCGGCCGGATCGGTCCGGCCGTCATCGACTACTGGACCCTCGACGCCGACCTGCTCGACCCGGCCGTCACCTGCATCCTGCTCAAACGGCACGACCCCGAGATGCGGCCACAGCCGCCCGAGGACTTCATCCCGTACTCGCCGGCCGCGGTCGCGGAGCTCGCCGTACCGTCGGAGCGGGCGCTGCACCGGCTCCGCAACCTGAACGCCACCGAACCCCTCTATCCCTGGGCGGACATCCCGCACGTCCTGCACCGCGGGCCGATCCCGGTGCGCCTGTTCCGGACCCCGGACGGCACCGAACCGCGCTGAGAACAAGGGTTTCGAGCGCGGCTGAAAGGTCGTGCGCGCGGCCGCCCGGCCGCGTAGAACTGGGGAGAACCGGTAAGGACCAGATCGTCGGAGATGGGAGACACCCCCATGCACGAAGAGATGGACAAGCAGGACTACGAACGCCCGACCCTGACGCGACAGGGCGATTTCCAGCAGGTGACCGCGGGCCGGACCGGCAAGTGGGAAGACGGTTCCGGCGGCCGCCTGGGGTTGTGAGCTGACCAGCGACAGCCGCGTGCAGCCCGTCCGCGATGGCGGGCGGGCTGCCGGCGCGCACCCGTGGTTCGTCGTACTGCCGGACACGCCCGCGACCGGCCAGATGGTCGACTGTCTGCAGGCTGCGCAGGTCATCAACCATCCGTCCGGCCGGCCGTTCGTCCTCGGCTGCTGGGACAACGCCACAGTTGTTCAGGCCCGCGACAAGATCACGGTCACGCTCGGCGAGCATCACCTGAGCTCCGAGAACGGCAGGGCGCGCGCCCGCGGTACGGCGTCCGGCCTGCACCGCCTGTTCCACACCACGACGTACGGCGTCACTGTCGCGGCCGACCGCGCCGACACGCTCGCCCGGCTGATCGGATCCACACCAGATCCTTCCGGCCTCGTACTGCGCCTGCTCTCGCCCCATGCCCCGTGGCCGCTCACCTGGCACTCGGTCTGGAGCGACGTCACGTCCGTTCCACCAGGTCACTGGCTCGATCTCGGCACCGCCGCGCACGAACGCTGGTGGACCCCGCCCGCACCGGAACTCCCGCTGTCCGACGCGGGCCTGCTGCTCCGCACGGCCCTCGAGAACGCGATCGACCGGCGCGACCACGACCTGGTCGCGTGCGATCTCAGTGGTCTGGATTCGAGCTCGCTCTTCGGTCTCACCGCCCAGCACGGTCCGGTCGTTGGCCTCACCTACGAAGCCGACGATCCCGGCGACGAGGACGTCGCCTACGCACGGCAGCTGGCCGAGTCCTTCGGAGCCGCCCACGACGTCCTCGCGGCCGCCGACGCTCCGCTGCCGTTCCAGGGGTTGCGCGACGACGCCGGCCCGTTCGACGAGCCGACCTGGGTCTCGTCGTACCGAGCCAGGATCGGTACGACGAGCACGCGGGCCGCGGCCCACGGGGCGAGCCTGCGTTTCGCGGGGCACGGTGGTGACGAGGTGCTGATGCCGCCGCCGGTGTGGCTCGCCGACATCGCCCGTCGGCACCCGTTGCGCGCGGCTCGGTTGGCGCGTCGCGTGCAAGCGAAGTACCGGCTCTCGGCTGGTGATCTCGCGGGCCTGGTCGCGGCGCGTTCGACGTACCCTGAGTGGTTCGCCGGGTGTCTGGACGGTCGTCAGCCTGGCGAGTGGCAGACGATGAGTTGGGGCATCCCGCCTGCTGTGCCCAGCTGGTTGACGGCCGATGCCGTCGAGCTGGCGCAGAGTGCCGTCGCCGACGCGACGGCCAGCGCGCTGGCTGCCGATCGGGGAATGCACGCGACGCTTGAGGCCGTGCACACCGGTGCGCTCGCGGCACGGCACATCGCGCAGCTCGGCGCCGCGGACGGGATGCGGGTCGCGCTCCCGTACTTCGACGATCGCGTTCTCGAGGCCTGCTTGGCGATTCGGCCCGAGGACTCGATCGATCCGGCGCGCTACAAACCACAGCTCGTGTCCGCGATGACCGGCGTCCTCCCGCCGCGGACGCTGAACCGGGCCAGTAAGTCGGAGATCTCCATGACCGTCGGCCGCGGTTGGGCCACCCATCGGTCCGAGCTCGTGGACCTCGTCGACGACTCCCGGCTCGCGCGGCTCGGCCTGATCGACGCGGCCGCCGTACGCCGGATCTGCACCGGCCCGTACGACGCGGCGAGGTGTGGTCCCGTCCGGCAGTTCCTCGACCTCGCGTCATGGTTGCGGACGGCAACGAAAGGATCCGGATGAAGCTGAACGCGGCAGTCACCATGGTCGAGACCGAGTACGGCTGGGTGCTCCTCGACGAACGCGCGGGCGAGTTCTTCAGCCTGAACCCGACGGGCGTGCTCGCTGTCCAGGCACTCCTCGACGGCGCCGGCCTCGACGACGCGGTGCGCCAGATCACCACCCGGTACGCCGTCGACGCCGCGACCGCCCGCGCCGACGTGGAAGACCTCCTGCAACAACTCGAGCAGGCGCAGCTGGTGACGACGTGAGCATCACGGGCGTCGTCACCTACGACCCACGCGCAGCGCCGCGGCGGCAGCGGATCGCCGTCCGGCTCGTCGTACCGCTCGCGAAGCTCCTGGCCGCGCGGCCGCCCGCCCAGCTCCGCCGCCTGATGGGCGTGCTCGCGAAAGGCACGCGCCCGGCCGACGCCCAACTCACCACCCGCGCTCGCGCCGCGGTCGTCGCCGTCAGCCTGACCTGCGCAGGCCCGCAAGGCTGCCTGCCCCGATCGATCGCCACCGCGTTGTACTGCAGACTCCGCGGGCGCTGGCCCACCTGGTACGTCGGCGTACGCCGCTATCCGCCTTTCGGAGCCCATGCCTGGGTCGAAGCCGAAGGCCACCCGATCGGGGAACCGCATCCGCCGAGCTACCACGCGACGCTCTTCTCAGTCGGCTGAACCCGATGCCGACTTCTCCTTGACCAAACCACGCCGTACGGCGGCACCGCCCGCGACCGCGCTGACCCCGATCGTCACCAGCGCGCCGAGGATCAGCGCGGACGGCTCGCCCGGCTGGAGAACACCGAGTGACTCGCCGACCGTGGCCGCGGCCACCGGGACCCCGAGCTGGGCCGCCGCCAGCGCACCGATGCTCACCGGCTGCCCGGTCAGCATCCCGGAAAGGTGACTCACCACGGCACCCACGCCGAGCGCCACACCGACACCGATGTACTCCGGTTTCTCGACGAGCTCGCGCAGGTCCAGGGACGCCCCGAGCCAGACGAAGAACACCGGCCCGAGGAAGCCCTCGGTCAGCGCGAACAACTGGCGCGCCAGCCGCCGCGGCTCACCCACCGCCGCCACGGCCAGCCCGAGCACGAACCCGGCCAGCATGATCGACACGTGCATCGCGGTCGCGAGACCGGCGAGCGCGAACAGCACCACCAGGCTGAATCGCAACTCGACCGCGAACCGCCGGTCCTCCGAGACCCGGTGCGCCCGGCGCCGTACGCCGGACCGCTCGGCCCGGTCCAGCAGGACGTAGACCACCGCACCTGCCGCGATCACCGCGAGCGCGCCGAGCGCCGCCCGGCCGGCGTGACGCGGGTCGATCGCCAGCGGCAGCGCGACGATGCAGGCGGCGTCGGCGATCGCGACCTGCGGCAGCAACTCGACCACCGGCCGCCCACCGAGCCCGAGCGAGTCGACGATCGGCAGCACCAGCGCCGCGGACGAGGAGGCCATGAGTACGGCGTACAGCGCAACGTGACCGGTCTCGAACACCACGTTCAGGACGAACGCGAGCCCGGTCGCGACGACGCCGGTCACCACCGCGCGGAGCAGACCGGGGCGGATCGCCCGCCGCAGACTCTCGTCCCGGACCGGGACGTGGGTGCCGGCCACGAACATCACCAGACCGAACCCGATCTCGGCGAGGAAGCTGAACTCCACGTCGGACGCGACCAGGTACCCGATCCCGGTCTTGCCGAGGAGCACGCCTGCGACCAGTTCGCCGAGCACGACGGGGATGTGCCAGCCACGTCGCAGCGCGAGCAACGGCCCGATCAGGCCGACCGCGACGACCACCGCCAGCATCGTGAAGCTCACCGAGCGGCTCCTCTCGCCAGACCGCCATTGTGCCTACGACCCGCGTAGGGCCCGCAAGTCCGGGACCTTTGGCCCATGCCCCGCCACCAGGTCCTGCGGCACAGTCGGACGGGAGTTTCGAGGGGGGCCAGATCTGGGGCCGAGCCCACGCACCGGCGAGCAAAGGGCAGCCTGCATGACAACGACCGACGACACCATCCTCCTGGACGGCGTGACACTGCACGCCGACGTGGAGACCTTCTACCGCGACGGCGCCTGGCACACGCGCCGCTGCGACGCCCCGGAACCGTTCGCGTCCGGCCCGAGCCGGGCGCGGATGATCGCGGTCGGCGTGGAAGTCGCCCGGTGGAACGGTCAGTGCCACATCATCCGCGACACCGCGGGCAACGTCGTCGAGTTCAACCGGTACGCCGGCGGCCCGTACCCGAGCCGCTCCCCGGCCACGGCGATGTACCGCGGGCTGAGCGCGTAAGGGTTTGAGCGCGTGGCCGGGGTGGGCGCGAACGCCCACCCCGGCAGGCCGGCTCAGGCGTCGAGCACGAACGCCTTGAACAGCGCGGAGTCCTTCCCGTTGCCGATCCCAGAGCCCCACTCGATGTAGCCCTTGCGGCCCTGCCCGTCGTTGTCGTTGACGAGCATCGAGACGCTGATCAGCGTGCCCGTCGGGTCGATCCCCAGATCGGTCCAGGCGACGCCGGTCGTGTACGTCGTCGTCGTACCGCTGCGGACGATCGCGGCGTCGCCGGCCGGCAGCGGCCCGGTCGCGGGACCTGACCAGCGCCAGGTGTCGACGTCCGATCCGACCAGTGACGCTCCGATCTCGTTCCAGCTCTGCGCCTCACCCGGCGTACCGGAGCTCACCGAGAACTGCAGTGAGTCGTTCTGCCAGACCTGGTCGCCACCGGCCGTCGCGTGCAGTACGTCGTCGGTCACCGCGACCGTGAGGTACAGCTTGTCGGCGTCATGGGTGACCCACAGGTCGAACGACAGATCCTGCGGACCGTTGTAGCCGGTGACGACAACGTTGCCCTCGTTCGACGAACCGGTCGGCGTCGTACCCGCCAACTGGTTGACGCCGTTGATTTCGATCGTCTTGCGCGCGGCGTGGTGCAGGTCGGCCGCCGCCACGATCACCACCTTGCCGGTCGCGTTCAGCGGCGTACCGTCGCTCAACCTCGTGGTCACGTCGTACGACGTGCCGCCGGAGACGCCCGTGAGACTGATGAACCGTTCGTCGACCGCTCCGGCGGCGATGGAGACGTTCGACGCGGAGTCCTTCGCCGAACCCACCGTCCAGGCGATCGTGGACGCCGTTTGCGCGGCGCTGCTGTCGTTCGAGACCCGGATCCGCAACTGATCCGTGCCGTCCTTCAACACGTGCTGCACCGCGAGGGAGAGTGGTTCGGCGACCTCGTAGTCGGCGACGAGCTTGCCGACCACCGCACTCGACTCGGTCACCGAGGCATGCACCGTGCGCCGGCCGACCGTCGTCGCCGGGCCGAACGAGACCTCGGTGCTCTGTTTTCCGCCGGCCGGAACCGAGACCGACGCCACCACCTGCCGCCCACTCACCAACGTCGCCGAGGCCCGTCGCTTCCCGGTGCTGTTGTCGAAGACCCACGTCGCCGTGAGGTTCTCGCCCCGCTTGGTGTCCTTCGCCGTCAACTGATGCCGCACGGTCGACGCCACGGCGAGCGCACCCGTCGCCGACAGATAGACCGGCTCCTTGCCGAGCGTCAGCGAGACGAGCCCGTCAGCGCCTTCGACTCGGGATGCGTCGCCGTACGTGTCGGTGAAGGTCGCCGATCGGGCGGCCTCGACGGCGAACGGTGTCGGGGAATCGGCCCAGAGCATCCAGGTCGTCGCGGCGCCGTTCGGGATCACCACCCGGCTCACCGCGTCAACCGGGGAGTCCTGCTTCAGACCGGTCGGCGTCGTCCCACGGGCGGCACCGGAGATCTGCCGGGCCAGGTTCGCGTACGAGACATAGGCAGGCTTGGGCCGGCTGGCGCCGCCCGACACCATCTTCACCATGCCGAAGTTCTGCTCGGTCTCCGCTGGATTCGTGCCGTCGTTCATGAAGTCGTACCAGAAGAAGTTCGTCACGCCGGCGGCGTACGCGGCCGCGGCGCCCTGGACCGCGTACGCGGCCTGCGATCGGGTGTCGACCGCGAGGTGCGCCGTACCCGCGGGCCAGCCGAGTTCGGAGATCCAGATGTCCCGCTGAACGCCGTACGACTCGATGAGGGTGGCCACACTGCGGATCTGCTGCGCGAGCGAGTCGGGTGACGCCGGATAGTTGTAGGGATGGATCGAGACCCCGTCGATGTAGTCGAGGCCGCCGCTGTCGAAGACGACCTTCATCCAGTCCAGTGGTACGCCGGCGGTCGCGGGTGCGACGTACCTCAGGTGCGGGTAGTGCTTCCGCAGCTCGGTGACGGTCGCCTTCAGCAGCAGGAAGTAGTAGTCCGGCTGACAGTTCGCCGGACTGTTGCCCCGGGCACCGAACGTCGGGATGTTGAACTCGTTGAAGACCTCGACCGCGGCGACCTTCGGGTTCTGCCGGACGAGCTCCACCGCGTACTGCGCGAACCCTGAGCGGCCCGCGTCGGTGTACGGTGTCGCACCGCCGTCGTAGTTGGCGTTGTTGAAACTGAGCACCGGCAGGTCGGTGAGGCCGTTGCCGACGAGTACGTCGTGGTACGTGGTGTAGAGCGTGAAGTCGTACGTGCCCTTGGCCGACTCCGCGCCCCACCATTCCTGGGTGTCGCGCACGATCGCGATACCGGCCGCCGCGACCATCGGGGCGAGCACGTTCGGATCCCACGGGTCGGGCCCGAAACCGAAGTGCGTGTTCACACCGAGACCGGGAACGACGCCCGCCAGCTTGCTGAGCACGCAGAACGAGTCGGTCGATGTCCCGGACTGCGTGCTGTAGTCGACGTCGTAGTACCCGGGACCGACCGGTACGACGACGGTGGTCGCACCGGATGACGCACCACGCGCCGTTCCCGACCAGATGCGGTCACCTCCCGGCGCGGTCACCGTGACGGTGATCTTCTCGCCCGGCTGAGCATTCGGTACGACGAGCCGCGGCACCGCCGGCGCGACGAAGACGTTGGACGCCGCCAACGCCTGCGGCCCCGACAGACCCGTCAAGGCCGTCGAGCCCGACGTACCAGCCGCGGCACTGAGTGGACTTCCGTGGACGAGCGCGGCGCCGGCCGTCGCGGCACCGACGCCGAGAAAGGTTCTGCGTTTCATGCATTCTCCAGGGGATGAGTCAGCCCGTGATGATCTGGTGGTACGTGTCGAAGGCCTGCTTGTGCGGACCCCAGCTGCCGTCGGAGTTCACGCGCACGAGGCCGTAGTGCGCCTGGGAGTCGTCCCAGGCCGGCTGGTCGAAGAGTTCGTAGATGTACACGCCGTGCACCTTGTCGGGCGCCAGGGACCGCAGTTGCTGAACCGCGCCCGCGATGTAGTTCGCCTGGTCCGCCTCGGAGGCGGACCGCGTTCCGTCCGCGATGTTCAGCTCGGTGATCAGGATCTCGCGCTGCTGGAACCGGTTGATCACGACGAGTGTGTTGATCAGGTCGTCCATCCCCCAGTACCAGTCGAGGCCGTTCACCTCGTACGGGAGACCGTCGTTGTTCAGCAGCTGCAGGAACCCGGTGTGCTTCCAGGTCATGTTCACGACGCGTCCGGCCTGTGAGTCCGACGCCCGCACTCCGTCGCAGATCGCCCACATCCGGTCGCGGACAGCGGCGTACCGGTCGGGGTTGTAGTCGTTGATCGACGACCCGTCGACACCGGGGCCGTTGATGCAGACGCCGTCCATCTCGTTCTGGATCTGGTACAGCGGGATCTGTCCGGCGTACCGCGCGACGAGCATCGACACCTGGCTCTGGATCCAGCCGTTGTCGGCGTCGGCGATCGCGTCCGGAACGGTGAGGATCGCCATCAGCTGGACGCCGTTCTGACGGGCGGCCGACAGCACCGCGTCGTACCAGCTCCAGTCGGTCGACGCGCTGTCGGTCGTCGGGATCATGAAGTCGACGCGGTAGTACCCGACCCCGAGGGACGCGGCGAGCGCGAGCTGGTCCCAGACCCCGGCGGCCGGGTACGAGGTGTCGTCGATCGACGGCGGGTGCCCGCAGACACCCCAGGCCGACAACGTGGTCGCGGCGGCAGCAGGCAGCGCAGTTGCCAACGCGGTGGACAGCGGTACGGCGGAAGCGGCGGCGGCTCCCGCGGTGAGTTTGAGGAAAGTGCGGCGTTCGATCATGACGTGCTTCCTCCCTAGGGCACGACGGCCCGCTCGAGGCGCCCCGGTGAGCGGCGGGGCGCACGACGACACGCGGCGGAACCGCCCGCGGCACGGTGGCCGCGGGCGCTCGGGAAACCGTGGTAAAGCGGTTTCACACTTTGCCGAGCATCCGATGTGTTCGCAGGTCCCGTCAAGACCTCGCGACCGGCGATATGCTTTTCGGGTGCCGAAAGCGAAAAGTGTCCGGCTGAGCGACGTCGCCGCCGTCGCGGGCGTCTCGCTGGCGACCGCCTCCAAGGCGCTGAACGGGAACCCGCGCATCTCGGCCGCGACCCGCGAACGCGTCCGCGCCGCGGCCGACCGCCTCGACTTCCGGCCGAACGCGCTGGCCCGGTCGTTCGCCTCCGGGCGCAGCGGCACCATCGGCGTCCTCACCCACCGCGCGAAGAACACGTTCGCGCGGCCGGTCGCGATGGGCGCCATCCTGCAACTCGGCGCCCAGAACCAGGCCGCCCTCGTGTACGACGGCGACGTCCAGGAGACCCGGGCGATGGCCGACAGCATCCGCGAGCTGCAGGCCCGGCGGATCGACGGTCTGCTGGTCATCGGCGACGGCCACGAGCACGCGTCGCCATCGCTCACGCACAACTTCGACGTACCGGTGACCTACATCTTCACCGCGTCCAGCGACCCCGGCGACGTGATGTACCTGCCGGACAATCGCGAGGCAGGGCGGATGGCGACGCAGCACCTGATCGACACCGGGAACACCCGGATCGCGCACCTCGGCGGCCCCGAGACCAGCATCGCGGCGCAGCGCCGGCGGGCGGGCATGCGGGATGCCCTCGCCGGCGCCGGCCTGCAACCCGCCGGCCCGGTCGTCAACAGCGACTGGACACGGGTGCGCGGCGCGGTGGCGATGGCCGAGCTGCTCGCGTCCGGCGCGGAGTTCGACGCTGTGTTCTGCGCCAACGACCACATCGCCCTCGGCGCGCTGGAGACCTGCGCCGCGGCCGGCCTCCGCATCCCCGACGACATCGCGCTGATCGGCGTCGACAACTGGGAGGGCACGGTCGTCGACCAGGACGGCTCCCGCCAGCTGACCTCGGTCGACCTCGAGCTGATGGAACTGGGCCGGCTCGGTGCGGCCAGCCTGACCACCGGCGAGCACACCGCCGGCGAGCACTTCAGCACGCCGACCCTCGCCGTCGGCCCCTCAAGCCGCTCCTGAAATCACCCTTCGGGTATTTCCACAACGCAGTACAAATCACCGTGAAAGCAGTTTCACAATAATCGCTTCCGCGATCCGTTCCCGGGCGGACCCGGCGCGGCCGTAACCTGCGCGTCTCGTGCGGTCATGCGGCTGAAACACACGCTTCCTACGTTGAGAGCCCACGTCAGGCCGGGCGAGGCGGTGAGCCGATGTACGAACACGTCGACCCGTTCATCGGGACCGGTGCGACCGAGCTGCCCACGCCCAAGGGCCTGGCCGGGACGTGGTGGTGGCCGAAGCCGCAGGTCGGCAACACCCACCCCGGCGCGACGTACCCCTTCGGAATGGTGTCGGCCTGCCCGTACTCCGGTGCCTACCCGACCGGCTACGGGTTGTACGACTTCAACACCGAGGGCGTGCCGGACCTGTTGTACGACCGCCCGGTCGCCTCCGGCTTCACCCACTTCCAGCAGTCCGGCACCGGAGCGATCCGCAAGTACTACAACTACTTCCGGGTGACTCCGATGCTCGGGCCACTCGACGATCTCGGCACCACCTGGGACCTGCTGGACGAAGTGGCCGAGCCCGGCTACTACTCGGCCACGCTGAGCTCGGGGGTGCGTTGCGAACTGACGGTCGGCCCCAAGTCGGCCGTCCACCGGTACACCTTTCCGGCGCATGACGCCGCCCGGATCGTCATCGACGCCTCGACCGGCGGTCTGGCCATCCCGCACAGCCGGACCGTGCCGCTGAAGGCGCATCTGGCGATGCTCGAGCCGGGCGTTGCCCAGGGGGAGATCCACGTCGAGGGCGTGCCGCTCGCCGTACACCTGGAAGTCGACGCTCCCGGCTGGCGGCAACTGCTGTGGTACGACCGGCGCCTGATGCCCGGCGGAACTCGCCTCGACTTCGACTACATCCGGCCGACCACGTTGCGGCCGTTCGGGCTGATGTTCATGGGTCCGTCGCGCGCCGAGCAGACTGTCGAAGTACGGCTGGGGTTCTCCCTGCGTGGGTGCGGCACGGCCCGCGACAACCTGCACCAGGACGTCGGACGCACCCAGGCCACCTTCGCCGGACGGCGCGACCGTACGGCGGCCACCTGGCGCGACCACCTCGGCAAGGTCGAGATCAAGGCCGAATCCGACGACCAGGCAACGATTTTCGGCACTGCGCTCTACCACTCGCTGGTCAAACCGTGCTTCGCGCCGGACGAGAGCCCGTCGTGGACGACCGAGGGCCCGTACGCGTTCGACATCTGCACGATGTGGGACATCTACCGCACTCAGCTGCCGCTGATGAACACGCTGTTCCCGCAGCGTTCGGTCGCCCTGGCCGGCGCGCTGCTGTCGATCTGCGAGCAGGAGGGCAACCTGCCGATCGGCTACCGGATGGCCAAGGGCGCCGACCGGTTCTCCCGGCAGGGCAGCGCGCTCGCGCACACCTTCCTGGCCGACCTGTGCCAACTGGATCTCCCGGGAATCGACTGGGACTGGGCCATGGTGCACCTCGAGATGGACCTGCGCCGCACGTACGGCGAGGACTACCTGGTGCACGGTGTGGCGCATCCGATCAGCCACACCCTCGACCTGGCGTACGCGTACCACTGCACCGCGGCGATCGCCCACAAGGTGCGCGACGGACAGCTGGTCCAGCAGATGCGCGACCTCGCGCGAGGCTGGCAGGCGGCGTACGACCCGGACACCGGCCTGCTGCGCGACTCGACGTTCTACGAAGGCGGCCGCTGGAACTACTCCTTCCGGCTGCTGCACGACATGCGCACCCGCATCGCGCTCGCCGGTGGCGACGCGGCGTTCGTGGGTCTCCTCGACCAGTTCTTCGGGTACGACGCCGTACCGGTCACCCAGCCGGGAGTGGCGCCCAGCGTGGCCGAGATGAACGCCGGGTACGACCTATGCCGGTTCGAGGGACTCAACAACGAACCGGACTACGAGGCGCCGTGGTCCTACCACTACGCCGGACGACCGGATCGAACCGCCGAGGTGGTGCATGCCGCGATCGCCAATCAGTTCGGCACCGGCCGCGGCGGGCTGCCTGGCAACGACGACTCCGGCGGGCTGTCCGCGTGGTACGTGTGGGCGACGCTCGGGATCTTCCCGGTGGCGGGGCAGAGCCTGTTCCTGCTGAGCGCGCCGGCCGTGGCGGAGTCCACGATCCAGCTGCCGGAGAGCTCGTTGTCCATCACCACCAGCGGATTCGAGCCGGTCGAGGCAGGCGGACCGGTGTCGTACGTCCAGTCCGTCGCAGTGGACGGCAAAACCGCCGAGCGCCCGTGGATCTCCGGGCGGGAGCTCCGGCACATCCGCAACCTGCACATCGAGCTCGGCCCGCGGCCCTCCAGCTGGGGCACGCGGATCAGACCACCATCCACATCCGATCCCACCGGAGGTGAAGCATGAGCAGTGCCGACGACACGCTCGCACCCACCCGTCGCCTGGTCATTGTCGTCCGTGCCGATCCGGTGATCTGCGGGCATTCCGGCGAGGCACGGTGCCTCGCCGAGGTGGCGCTCACGCGCGGGTTCGACGACGTCCGCATCGTGACCTGGCCGCTGGATGCGCTGGCGGCGGCCGGGTTGCCGATGAAACCACTCGATCGCGTGCTGCCGTACAGCCCCGGCATCACCGTGGAACGGCCCGATCCCGTGGGCGACTACCGGGTTCCGGACGGACGTCACCTGTCCGGTCTCATCGGGCGACTGGTCGAGCTGTTCAGTGACGGCGTACCGACGGTGGCGATGTCGCTGTACCTGAGTCCGCACGCGATCGCCGTACAGGAGGCCGTGCAGGTCGCGCGCCGCATCGGGCCCGCGCGGGTCGTCACGGTCGCCGAGGCAGTGGGCTCCGACATCACCAACGTGGTCCGCGAGTGCGTGAACACCGGGCGGTTCGGGGCGGCCGCGCACATCCTGTCGGTCTACCTGGCGGCCGACCACTGCGTGGCGGTATCGGAGTACACCAGGGACCTGATCGTGGCCTCGGCGGCGACCCTCGACGGCATGCACGGTACGACGTTCGCGCAGCGGTGCCGGGAGCGGATCGCCATCTCGTACCCGGCAGTCGACTCCTGGCCGTACCTGTCGCTCACCGAGAACCGGATCACCGGAACGCTTGCCCGGCGAGGCCTTTCGCGGGACGGGTACGTGCTGTTCCTGTCCCGGATCGCCTCGGCGAAAGGGGTCGACGACCTGATCGACGCGTACGCCGGGTCGCGGTCGGCCGAACGGGTCCAGCTCGTGCTGGCCGGGCGCGGACCGCACGAAGCCGAGGTGATGGCACGGGTGGCGGCAACGGGTCTGGGCGAGCGGGTGCGGGTGCTGACCGACGTGGACGACGCGGAGAAGCCGGCGCTGATGGCCGGGAGCGCGGCGTTCGTGCTGCCGACTCGCGAACAGCCGGAGTTCGTGGAGACGTTCGGGATCGCGCTGGTCGAGAAGGCGCTCGCCGGCGGTGGGCCGGTCATCACCTGCGCGACCGGCGGCGTACCCGAGGCGGTCGGTGACACGGCCCTGCTGGTGCCACAGCGCGATCCGGACACGCTGCGGACCGTGCTCGACGAGGTCGTGTGCGACTGGACGCCCGAGCAGCGAGCGGCGGCCGAGGTACGCGCGCGGGCGTACGCGTTGCGGTTCGATCGGGTCGCGGTGTTCGACCGCCTCTTCGCACTCACCGAGCCACCCGCCGTACCCGTCTGAGATCTGCCGAGCGGCGCGCCCGTGGGCGTACCGTGGTTGGCGTGGGGGGTGCGGATTCCGGGCCTGTTCGGGGGGAGCCGCGGTGGCCGAGTGTGACTGCCGTGGTGGTGGCGATGTTGCTGACGCTGATCCGGCCCAAGGACGTCCGGCTGTTTCCGCTGTGGGTGCTGCCCGTGGTCGAGACCGTGCTGCTGGCGGTCCTGATCGTGCGAGATCCGGGGCGGATCGACAAGCGGTCGTCGTTCTTGCGTGGGGTGTCGATCACGGTCACGGCGTTGCTCGTGCTGGACGCGCTCGCAGCGACCGTCCGGCTGATCGTGGCGCTGATCCACGGCGGGTCGATGACGAACTCACCGACCAAGCTGCTCGCCGCCGGCGCCGTCGTGTGGTTGTCGAACCTGCTCGCGTTCGCGCTGCTGTACTGGGAACTCGACGCCGGCGGCGCCGCCAACCGGGCCCACCGAATGCCGCAGTACCTCGACCTCGCCTTCACGCAGCAACTCAGTCCGGAGATCGCCCGGCCGAACTGGCGCCCGGGCTTCGGCGACTACCTCTACCTGGGGCTGACCACCTCCACCGCCTTCAGCCCCACCGATGTGATGCCGCTGGCCAAGTGGGCCAAGCTCGCCATGGGCGCCCAGTCGATGATCGCCCTGGCCGTCGTCGGCCTCGTGGTAGCCCGAGCCGTCAACGTCTTCACCTGAGCAACGCTGGACTCGTGGGTTGTTACGGTCGGGTGGTGATGGTGCGGCGGCGGGTCTTGCTGGGGGCTTTGGTTTCGGTGCCGATGGCGCCAATGGTGGCGGGGTGTGCGGAGACCGCTGATCGGGCCGCTCCGCGGTTGAAGGTGGAGAAGGTTTGGCAGGTGCCGCTGACCGTGCCGTACGAGGCGTTGGTGGGGCGGGCCCGGATTGTCGGGGACTCGGTGGTGGTGGTCGATGGGACCGGCACCGAGACAGGGCGGGTGATGTGTTTCGGGGCTGCCGACGGCAGCAAGAAGTGGGCGATCGACGGCAGCCGGGCGATGAGCGTCCCGGGAGTTGGCGAGGGATGGCTCTGTGTTGTCGGGCCGGCGTTCCTCGGGTACGTGTCGAAGCCGGTGCAGCGACCGACGGTGCGGGTGGCGCGAGATGTGCTTCCGGTTTCGTACGCGGGTGCCGTCAAGGGGGCGACGACCAGCGGGGTGGTCGGGGTTGATGTGCGGACCGGGGATCCGGTCTGGGGCTTCACCGCGATGCCGGTGGCGTCCACCGATCGCACGATGGTGACCGCGGTCGCGGAGTCCGTCGTACTGGCGACGGTCAGCGCGCCGTTCGGGCCGTTCTTTCCGGATCGCGCGCACCAGCCGACCACGGTCGCGGTCGACGCCGAGTCGGGGCAGGAGTTGTGGCGGGCGAAGGACGTCGTCGGGCTTTCGGGCGATGGCAACTCGGTCGTCGTCGCCAAGCGGACGACGACCGAGTGGTTCCCCGAGGTACGCGACGCGCGGACCGGCGAGGTGCGCTGGACCGGGGACGTTCGGCTGGTCGGGGCGATCGACCACGAGGGGACGGCCGCGGACCACGTCGTACTGAATCCAACAGACAAGGGCGTGGTACAGGTCGTACGGCTGTCGACCGGGAAGCAGCTCAAGCTCAAGACGGACGAGATTCCGATGGTCATGGCGTCCGATCCGCCGCTGCTGGTGTGGGACAGCGGGGGCTCATGGGTGGCCAAAGGGCCGAACGGATTCGTCACCCAGACCTTGCCCAATGGCTCACCGACGAAGGGCAAGCACCGGCATCACGGCGTCTGGTTCAGCGGGGCGTACGGCGTCGGGCCGTACCTGTGGGGCAGGACCAAGACGACCCTGGGAAGCAAGCCGGAGGACTCGGCCTTCGAGGGCCTGGTCGTCCTGGACCGGACCGGGGCCGAGTGCGCGCCGGCTCTGCGCGGAGGCTACGAGCTCGCGGACGTCTCCCGCGACTGGCTGGTCGTCAGCCAGAAGGGCTTCGCCCAGGTCCACCGCATCTCCCCAGCCTGAGGCCGTTCGGCGCGTGAGCTGGTTCACTTCTGTGGAGATACATAGCAAAGCTATGTATATTCGGAGGTGTGATTGCTACGGATCTGACCAAGCTCGGTGAGCAGCTGGTGGTCGCCTCGACCCGGTTGTCGCGGCTCGCCACCCGGAACGTGAACACGCTGCCGCACGCCGCGATGCGGGTGCTGGGGCGGCTCGACGAGCTCGGTCAGGCCCGGATCAGTGAGCTGGCCAAGGCCGACCGGTGCTCCCAGCCGACCATGTCCAACCTCGTGCAACGGCTCGAGGAGCAGGGCTGGGTACGGCGCAGCGCCGACCCCGCCGACTCCCGCGCCAGCCTGATCAGCCTCACCGACGCGGGTCTCGCGGAGCTGCGCAGCGCGCGCAGCCAGGCCGGCACCGCGCTCGCGGCCCACTTGGGCCAACTTCCCGCGCACGACCTCGCCACCCTGGAGGCCGCCGCCACCGTCATCCACAAACTCCTCACCCTCGAGCCATTGGAGGAAACGCCCCGGTGAGCAACTCGTCCTTCCTGAAGCAGCCCAAATCCGTGTGGGCGGTCGCGTTCGCCTGCGTGATCGCTTTCATGGGCATCGGCCTGGTGGACCCGATCCTCAAGCCGATCGCCGAACAACTGCACGCGAGCCCGTCCCAGGTCTCGCTGCTGTTCACCAGCTACATGGCGGTCATCGGGGTCGCGATGCTGATCACCGGCGCGGTCTCCAGCCGGATCGGCGCCAAGCGCACCCTGCTCATCGGCCTGGCCATCATCGTGGTCTTCAGCGCACTGGCCGGTCTCTCGAACAGCATCGGCATGATCGTCGCCTTTCGGGCCGGCTGGGGCCTCGGCAACGCGCTGTTCATCGCGACCGCCCTCGCGACGATCGTGAACTCGGCCGCCGGATCGGTCGCCGAGGCGATCATCCTCTACGAGGCCGCCCTCGGGGTGGGCATCGCGGCCGGCCCGCTGGTCGGCGGTGAGCTCGGCACGATCTCGTGGCGTGGCCCGTTCTTCGGCGTCGCCGTCCTGATGACGATCGCGCTCGCCGCAACCGCCTTCCTGCTCCCCGCGTCGCCTCCCGGGGCCCGTCGTACGTCGATCCTCGAGCCGCTGAAGGCACTCAAGCACCGGTCGCTCGCGACGGTCGCGGTCACCGCACTGCTGTACAACTTCGGGTTCTTCACGCTGCTCGCGTTCACCCCGTTCCCGCTGGCGATGTCGGCTCGGGAGATCGGGCTGATCTTCTTCGGCTGGGGTCTGTGCCTCGCGTTCACGTCGGTGTTCGTGGCTCCGCGGTTGCAGCGCCGGTTCGGCACGCTGCCGGTGGCGATGACGGTGCTGCTGCTGTTCGCCATCGACCTCGCGGTGATGGGTGTCTACGCGCACCACAAGCCGGTGCTCGCGATCGGTGTGGTCGTCGCCGGTCTGTTCCTGGGAATCAACAACACGCTGATCACCGAGGCCGTGATGGGCGCCGCCCCGGTCGAGCGCGGTACGGCGTCCGCGGCGTACTCCTTCGTCCGGTTCTCCGGGGGCGCGGTCGCGCCCTGGCTGGCGGGAAAGCTCGGCGAGGAGGTCAACATCCAGCTGCCGTTCTACGTCGGCGCCTTCGCGGTGCTGCTCGCGGTCGGCGCGCTGGCCACCGGCTGGAAGCCGCTGGCTCACCTGCGGGTCCCCGCCAACCACTCGGAGGTCGAGGCCGAGGCGCTCACCGTCGCCGACGCCTGACCGGCCTGCTTGGCCTGATTGGTCTAGCCGACCCGCCGGAGATCGATTTCTCCGGCGGGTCTTCGCGTTTAGGGTCGATGAGTATGACGACCTGGCCCACGCTGCGCACGTACACCGGCCGCCACCTCCGCCGGATCGCCCTGCCGCTCGGCGGCATCGGCACCGGAACCGTCAGCCTCGGCGGCCGCGGCAACCTCCGCGACTGGGAGATCGTGAACCGCCCGGCGAAAGGTTTCCGCCCGGGTACGGCGTTCTTCGCGGTCCGCACGGTGTCGCCTTCCGGCGCCGTGACCGCCCGGGCGGTGGAAGGCCCACTGGACCTCAGCGAATACGAAGGCGCCCACGGGAGTGGCGCGCAGAATCACGGTCTGCCGCGTTTCCGGGACGCGACGTTCGCCACGGCGTACCCGTTCGGGCGGCTCGAGTTGCGGGACGCCGATGTTCCGGTTTCCGTCGACCTCGAGGCGTTCAACCCGTTCGTTCCCACGGACGTGGCGGCAAGTTCCTGGCCGGTCGCCGTACTGCGCTTCGCGGTCACGAACCGCGGCTCGGAGGAGCTGACGGTTTCCGTCGCCGGCGCCCTCCAGAACTTCATCGGCCGCGATGGCACGACCGACGTCGCCGCCGGAAACTACAACACGCTCTCCGGCGGGGATCAGACAGCCGCACTGGGTGTGCTGCTGCGAAGTCGTGGTGTCGATCCCACCGCCGAGCAGTTCGGTTCCGTGGCACTCGCGGTCCTGGACGGACAGGATGTCTCCCGCCGGACCGGCTGGGCCGATCGCACCTGGGGCGACAGCCTGCTGGATTTCTGGGACGACTTCACCGCCGACGGCCGGCTCGACGAACGCACCAGCGACTCGCCCACCCCGGTTGCCTCCGTCGCAGACCGCCGTACCGTCGCACCGGGCGCGACCGAGCACTTCACGTTCCTGCTTTCCTGGCATTTTCCGAACCGCCGTGCCTGGGAGAAGCCGGAAACGGTCGGAAACCACTACACGACACTGTTCGCCGACGCTTGGGACGCACTGTCCGGGTTCGCGCCACAGCTCGCCGACCTGGAACGACGTACCGTTGCCTTCGTCAACGACTTCCTGGCCGGCGATCTGCCGGAGCAGGTCAAGGAAGCCGCGCTCTTCAACCTCAGCACGCTGCGCACGCAAACCGTTTTCCGCACCCCGGACGGACGGTTCTTCGGCTGGGAAGGGTGTTCCGACCACGAGGGCAGCTGTTTCGGAAACTGCACGCACGTGTGGAACTACGAGCAGGCCACGCCGTTCCTCTTCGGTGAGATCGCGCGCTCGCTCCGTGAGATCGAGTTCGGTCACGCGACCGACGAGAACGGATTGATGAGTTTCCGCGTCGGTCTCCCGCTGGAGACGAACGCCAGCGACTGGAAGGTCGCGGCCGCGGACGGGCAGCTCGGCTGTCTCGTGAAGCTGTACCGCGACTGGCGACTCAGCGGCGACGACGGCCTGCTGCGCGCACTCTGGCCCGCGGCCCGCCGCGCGCTCGAGTTCTGCTGGATCCCCGGCGGCTGGGACGCGGACCGTGACGGCGTCATGGAGGGCTGCCAGCACAACACCATGGACGTCGAGTACTACGGACCGAACCCGCAGATGCAGTCGTGGTACCTGGCCGCGCTACGGGCCTGCGAGGAGATGGCGACGTACCTCGGCGACGATCTCGCCGCCGAGTGCCGGAAGTTGTTCGAGCACGGCAGTGCGTGGATGGACGAGCAGTTGTTCAACGGGGAGTACTACCGGCACGAGATCCGGCCGCCGGCCGCGGCCGACGACGTGGCCGCCGGTCTGCGCGAGACGATGGGCGCCGCCGATCCGACCCATCCCGTCCTGCAACTCGGCGACGGCTGCCTGGTCGACCAACTGGTCGGGCAACACCTCGCGCGACTGACCCAACTCGGCACCCTGCTCGACGAAGACCGTGTGCGTACGACGCTGCGCAGCATCCTGAAGCACAACGGCCTGGCCGGTTTCACGGGGCACTTCAACCACATGCGCAGTTACGTGCTCGGCGACGACGAGTCCGCCGTACTCATGTGCAGCTATCCGCGCGGCAACCGCCCCGAACGCCCGTTCCCGTACTTCACCGAGGTGATGACCGGCTTCGAGCACATCCTCGCGGTCGGCCTGATCACCGAGGGCCTCGTCGACGAAGGCCTGGAGGTCATCACCAACATCCGCAACCGCTACGACGGCGAACGCCGAAACCCTTACGACGAAGCCGAATGCGGCCACCACTACGCCCGCGCGATGGCCAGCTGGGGCGCCGTCATCGCCCTCACCGGCTTCGACTACGACGCCCGCACCGGCACCCTCCGCTTCGCGCCGCGCCAAGCCGGCGCCCAAAACCTCTTCTGGTCCACCGGCGACGCCTTCGGCACCTTCAACACCACCACCCACGAACTAGCCATCCGCGAAGGCCGAGCCCGCATCCACGCCGTCGAACTCAACGGCCAACTCATCAGCCCACACTTCACCTGACCCACACATCCCGCCACCGGCCGGCGCGGCGGCCGGCAGTCGTCGGCGGCTCAAGACCATACCAAACGGTATGGTATGGTCCCAGGGTGGTGACACGGACGGAGTGGTTGGAGGCTGGGCTCGGGTTGCTGGCGGCCGAGGGGGCGCCGGGGGTGACCATCGAGCGGTTGACGGCTGAGCTCGGGGTCACGAAGGGCTCGTACTACCACCACTTCAAGAGCGCGAGCGGGTTCAAGACCGCGCTGCTCGAGCACTTCGAGGCGCAGTACACGACTCGCCTGATCGATGTCGTCGACGCCGACGGCGGGCGGCCGGGTGACAAGCTCCGGCACCTGCTGCGGCTGGTGCTGGCCGATCCCGACAACGCCGCACTGGAGATCGCCGTACGGGCGTGGGCTCTGCAGGATCCCGTCGTACGGGCGGCGCAGCAGCGGGTGGATGTGGCGCGGACGGAGTACCTGAAGAAGTTGTGCCGTGGGCTGGACGCGGGTCTGGATCCGGACCGGTTCGCGCAGTTGCTGTACCTGATTCTGATCGGCGCCGAGCAGGTGCTGCCGCCGATCGACCACGAGGGGCTGCGGGAGATCTACGACCTGACGCTCCGCCTCATCGACTAGAGGAGCGGCAATGCCGACCACCCTGCACGAGCTCGACGATCTGGTACCGATCATGGACGAGATCGACGTCAAGACAGCGCACGGCGAAGTGACGCTGCGGGAGTTCATCGCGGGCGCGCTGGGCCACAGTCCGCTGTGGGTCAAGGCCTTGTTCGCCGTCCGGATGGCTGTGGCGGCGGTACTGCGGCTCGAGACCACCGGCATCCCGGAAACGCGGAAACTGCGGCCGGAGACGGTGAGCTTCGTTCCGGGCGAGAAGAACGCGTTCTTCACCGTCCTGCGCGGCGAGGAGGATCACTACCTGGTGCTGAAGATTTCCGACAACCACCTCGACGGGTACCTGGCGTTCTTCACCGACAACGAACGCCCCGCGACCTTCAAAGTCGTGACCCTGATCCAGTTCCTGCGCCCCGCCGGACGGTTCTACTACAACCTGATCAGGCCCTTCCACCACGTGATCCTGCTCAGTATGTGCCGAGCCGGCGAGACGTGGCGCGATAGGCGGTGAGCCCGGCCGCGAGCCCCACGATCACCAGGGCCGCACCGAAGACCGACCCGAGCAGCCGCCACGGAATCGCCAACGCCGCCAGGCCGTACGGGCCTGCGGCGATCCCGGCCAGCGCCGCGCCGGCGACACACGCGCCGAGCAGTACGCCGACCACCACGACCGTCCCGGACTCCACCAACGCGACCGCCACCACCTGACCGCGGGTCAACCCGGCCATCCGCGCCACGGTGAACTCGCGCCGCCGATCAGCCGTCGACATCACCACCGCGTTGACGACCGCGACCGCGGTGAAGATTCCGGCCAGGCCCATCAGCGCGGCGAACAGCCCCGAGTTGCTGCGCTGCTGTACCTCGCCGCGCGCCGCCGCCCACTCCGCGACCGGCTGCCCGTCCATCGTCGCGCCCGGCGCCAGCTTCACCAGTGTCTCGGTCCGCCCGCCGGCCGGCAGCAGGCGCCGCGGAATGAAGAAGTTCTCGCTGACGTCAAGTGTTTCCGGCATGATCGCCACGACGCGCACGGCGATCTTTCTGTTTCCGAGCGCCACCTCGAGCGTCGACCCGAGCTTGTACCCCTCGGCCGCCATCCCCGGCCCGACAGCGATCGTCCGGCCGGTCAGACGATCCAGCGACCCTTTCCGCGGCCGCACCTTGTGCGTTCGAAGGTACGCCGCCGGATCGATCCCGATCGCCTCGGAGTACACCGTTTTCCTGCCGCTCGTGACGGCGATCGGAACGGCGGTCTGCACCGAAGCGGCAGCGATGTCCGGACCCGGCGCGACCGCGTGGCCGACCACCACGTCCGCCGTGATCAAGCGTTCCTGCTCGACCCCGACCGCTTTCGCCAGCGAACCGAACGTTCCCCACAACCCGATGACGAGTCCGACGAGCACGATCAGCGGCGCCGCGGTCGCCGCGCTCCGCCGTACCGCGTGCAGGACGCCCGCCCGCGCGAGGTCCGCGATCAAGTTGCCTCGGACAACGAGTGCGGGAAGACGGCCGGCCAGCGGTACGACGACCGGACTCAACTGGCTCAACGCCATCGAACCACTGATCATCACGACGAGACCGATCATCAACCCCGCCACGAGATCCCGTGCCGCCTGTGCCGCGATCACCAGTACGACCGTGCAGAACGCGGCCGACAGCCCCCAGAACCAGCGCCATCGCGTCATCACCCGCCGCGTCGCGCGCCCCTCGACGACTGCCTCCAGCGCGTTCACCCGCGACGCCCGCCAGGCCGCTGCGAGGACGCCGGCCAACGCCGTACCTACGCCGATCAGCATCGCCGCCCAGACCGCGCCCCGGTCCCACGGCGCGTCGAACCAGCTCGGCAACAGTCCCAACTGGATGAACAACCACGACTGCGCCCAGGTCGCGAGCGCACCGAGCGGCAGGCCGATCACGCTGCCGACCACGCCGAGGAGACCTGCCTCGGTCACGACCATGAGGCAGAGATAGCCGCGCTGCGCGCCCACCAGTCGCAACAGTCCGAACTCCTGGCGTCGCTGCACGGTCATGAACCCGAACGTCGTGCTGACGATGAACACGCTCAGAAACATGGCGAGCATGACCGACATCCCGAGCAGCGTCGCCGCGCCGACGTACCCCTCCCGGACCCTGGCGCGGTCGTACGCCGACAGCCCGGCAGGCAGCACCGGTCGGTCGGTGGCGGCCAGCATCTGCAGACCGGACTGCACCAGCCCAACTCCGAGCGCGACAGCGACCACGGCGCCGGCGAACAACTGCCACCTGGTCCGCAGCGCCCCGACAGACAACCTCAGCATGTGCTCAGCCAACCGGCTGCGGGCGCGGCTGACTCTGGCCCCGGCACCCGGCCGTAGGTAGCTCGCGCGCTACCTGAGCACCTCGAGCAACGCGGCGACGTCTCCACGATCCACCTCGCGCGCACCGATCAGCGCCTGCACCAGCAACCCGTCCAGCGCTGCAACGAGCAGCCGTGCCTTCACCGGATCGCCGGCGACGGTCCGCGCGATTTCCGTCAACGGCTCCAGCCACGCCCTGGCTGTTCCCCGCAGTTCCGGCCGCCGTGCCGCGTACAGGTACAGCTCGTACAGCGCCAGCGTCCGCCCACGCCGCCGTACGACGCTGTGCTCGATCAGCCGGGCCAGCTCGTCGGCAGGACGCGCGCCGAGCTCACTCCCCCGGCCGTGCAGCTCGACGGCGAGATCCTCCGCGGCGGACCGCAACGCGGAAACCAGCAGATCGTCCAGTGTCGGAAAGTGATAGGTGATCGACGCCACGGAAACGTCGGCCTGCGCGGCCACCGCACGATGGCTGACACCTGCGACTCCGTCGCGTTCGATCACGGCCAGCGTCGCCGCGAGCAACTCGCTCCGGCGCTGCTCACCGCGCACCCGGCGGCCGTCGACACCCCGGCTGACCTGCACGAACAGCAAACTATCAGGACGTCTGTACGGATTGATTTTGGTCCCCGGAATCGCGAGATCGACCGGTTTCGGCGGCTTAGGCTCGGATTCCGTGGCCCCTTCGGAAAACGCAGCAGGAACCAGCACCCCGAGTACGGCGATGCGTCGCGCACTGAAGCGCGCAGCCGACGGCAAGACCCTCGACGTGGCGGAAGCGGAGGTGCTGCTCGGTGCGCGCGGTGACGCGCTGACCGCCCTGATGGCGACCGCGGCCCGCGTCCGCGACCAGGGCCTGGCCGACGCCGGCCGGCCGGGCGTGATCACGTACTCGAAGAAGGTCTTCATCCCGCTCACCCGGTTGTGCCGCGACCGCTGCCACTACTGCACGTTCGCGACCACGCCTGGCCGGGTGCACGCGCCGTACCTCTCGCCGGACGAGGTGCTGGAGATCGCCCGCCAAGGGGCGGCACTCGGCTGCAAGGAAGCGCTGTTCACGCTGGGCGACGCGCCCGAGGAGCGGTGGGACGCGGCGCGGACCTGGTTGGAGGAGGCCGGGTACGACAGCACGCTCGACTACGTCCGGGCGATGGCGATCCGGGTCCTCGAGGAGACCGGCCTGCTGCCGCACCTGAACCCCGGCGTCATGTCCTGGCAGGACCTGCAGCGGCTGAAGCCGGTCGCGCCGAGCATGGGGATGATGCTCGAGACCACGTCGCGGCGGCTGTTCGAGGAGAAGGGCCAGCCGCACTTCGGGTCGCCGGACAAGGACCCGGCGGTGCGCCTGCGGGTGCTGGAGGACGCCGGCCGGTCGAACGTTCCGTTCACGACCGGACTGCTGATCGGCATCGGGGAAACGCTGACGGAACGTTCCGACTCGATCTTCGCGTTGCGGAAAATCGCCCGCCAGTACAACGGCATCCAGGAAGTGATCATCCAGGGTTTCCGCGTGAAGCCGGACACGGCGATGCGCAACGACGCCGACGTTCCGCTGGAGGAGTGGCTGGCCGCGATCGCCGTCACCCGGATCGTGCTCGGGCCGCGGGTGCGCGTCCAGGCGCCGCCGAACCTGGTCGACCTCGCCGAGTGCCGCGCCCTCCTCGAGGCGGGGATCGACGACTTCGGCGGCGTCTCGCCACTGACTCCCGACCACGTGAACCCGGAACGCCCGTGGCCCCAGATCGACGACCTCGCGAAGGTCACCGCCGATGCCGGATTCGTCCTGCGCGAGCGTCTGACCACGCACCCGGAGTACTTGCGGGAGCCGTGGCTCGACCCGCGGCTGATCTCCCACGTGGAGGCGCTGGTCGACCCGGAGACCGGCCTGGCCGACGAGGACGCCAAGCCGGTCGGACTGCCGTGGCAGGAGCCGGACGGCGGCTGGGACAGCGTGGGGCGGACCGACCTGCACACGGCGATCGACGCCGAGGGCCGTCGGACCGAGACTCGCTCGGACTTCGACGCGGCGTACGGCGACTGGGACGTGCTGCGCGAGGACGTCGCCGCGCGGCGCGCCGCCGAGGCGGCGGACGCAAAGGCTGGCGGGAACGCGGACGCAGAGGCGGGCACGGTTCCGGGCGGTTCCGGCGCGGGGGCGCCGGAGCGGATCTCCGCCGAGGTCAAGGCCGCGCTGGCCGCTGCGGAGCGGGATCCGGCCGGCCTGTCGGACGCCCAGGCGCTCACGCTGATGACCGTGACCGGGCCGGCCCTCGACGAGCTGGCGCTGATCGCCGACAACTTGCGTAAGGCAACGGTCGGCGACGACGTCACGTACGTCGTGAACCGGAACATCAACTTCACCAACGTCTGTTACACCGGCTGCCGGTTCTGCGCGTTCGCGCAGCGCCGGACCGACGCCGACGCCTACTCGCTGTCGATGGACGAGGTCGGTCAGCGCGCCGAGGAGGCCTGGGTGATCGGCGCGACCGAGGTCTGCATGCAGGGCGGGATCCACCCCGACCTCCCAGGGACGGCGTACGCAGACCTGGTCCGCGCGGTGAAGGACCGGGTTCCCCAGATGCACGTCCACGCGTACTCGCCGATGGAGATCGTGAACGGCTCGGTCCGCACCGGCCTGTCGATCGAGGAGTTCCTGATCTCGGTCAAGGAGGCCGGCCTGGACAGCATCCCGGGCACCGCGGCGGAGATCCTCGACGACGACGTGCGCTGGATCCTCACCAAGGGAAAGTTGCCTACGGCAAGCTGGATCGAGGTGATCAGCACCGCACACAAGGTCGGTCTGCCCTCCAGTTCGACGATGATGTACGGCCACGTGGACGCACCGCACCACTGGGTCCAGCACCTGCGCACGATCGCCGCGGTCCAGGACCGGACCGGTGGGTTCACCGAGTTCGTGCTGCTCCCGTTCATCCACCAGAACTCGCCGATCTATCTCGCCGGCGTCGCGCGACCAGGTCCGACGTACGACGAGAACCGTGCGGTGCACGCGATGGCGCGGATCATGTTGCACGGGCGGATCGACAACATCCAGTGCTCGTGGGTGAAGCTCGGTGTCGACGGCTGCGTCGCGGTCCTGAACGGTGGCGTGAACGACATCGGCGGCACGCTGATGGAGGAGACGATCAGCCGGATGGCCGGCTCCAAGCACGGCAGCCGCAAGTCGATCGCCGAGCTCACCGCGATGGCGGACGCCGCGGGCCGCCCGGCCCGCCAGCGCACCACGACGTACGGCGAGGTCCCCAGCCGTCCGTCCCTCGAGCTGGCCTGAGCGGCACCGACCAAAGGTTGTTGAGGATCGGACTATTTCCGCCGTCGGGTACTTGTTGCAGCAGGCAACGTCTCTACGGAAAGTGAAGGAACTTTTACTCAGCGTTGCCTACTTCAAAGGCAATGCAAATGTTTGATCCCGGGAGTTCCCGGCCAGTAGGCCTGCGTGACAACGTTCAGTTGTCGGCGGCGGACGGGTCGCCGGCACTGGGTCCAGGTGGTTCCAGGGATTCCCGTCCGCGACCGGACTGTACCTCCCCTGCCGGCCGCGGAAAGAGACTCGGGCCACCCTCCTTCGGGCCATGCCCTCTCGGGGCAACAGCAGGACGCCGGCCGTGTCGGTGGGGTGTTGGTCGCCAGTGAGGTGGCGACCAACGCCCGGCACGGTCGGCGTTTCTCTTGGAGGCTTCCTCGCTGTACTGGTGCTGCTGGGGACCAGTACAGCGAGGAAGCTCCGTTTGTGGCGGGGCTCTCGCCGCTCGTAACGGGCTAGTACGGGTAGGTGTCGTCGCGGCGGGTCGGGTCCAGGTCCCAGAGGGAGAACTGGACGACCTTGTGGGACTCCTCGCCGCCGCCCGGGATCAGCCCGAACGACTCGTAATCCTTCGAGCCCAGCCCGTCGAGGTAGCACAGCAGCTCGAACGCGGACCGCGCGTCCTCGATGTCGTCGACCACTTCGTCGTTCTGGGCCTCGTCCGCCCGGCTCCGCACGTACCGCACGAAGGCCTCCGGGTCGGTCACCACGTAGTCGTACCGCGCCTGGTAGCTGAGCCGGACCCCGTTCTCCGGCAGCGGCTGCTCCTCGAGCTCCTCGAGGTCGTCCAGGCCACTGCCCTCGACGATCTCCCGGTAGTCCGCGGGATCGTCGAAGTCGTCCGGCCCGAGGGGCAGGTCGTCCAGTTCGTCGGGGTCGTAGGAGTCGATCCCGAGGAAGATGTCACCCCACCCCCGTTCGTGGACGGCGTCCGCGAGCGCCCGGGCCTGGACCCGGACGTTCTCGATCGCGCCGGTGGCCCGCAAGTCGTGCAGGTCCAGAGCGTCGGCCTGCTCCAGCAACACCCGGGCAAGTTCACGGGCGGCCTCGGCGGCCGACGCGGGTTCGATCGGCTCACTCATGCTGCGACGGTACAACCATCGGCACCTCCACTGCCGCGCCCGGTACGCCGAACGCGTCGACGAGGTCCAGCGCCGCCGGCCGGACGGTCGCGCACAGCTCGTTGACCAGCGCCGTGATCGCCTTCGAGCGACCCGGCGACAGCCGCCCGTGTTCGAGGTACCACGCGCGTTCGGACTCGATCGTCACCAGCGCGTGCAGGTCGTACACGTCCTGCAACAACGGCCGGATTTCGGCCGGGGCGTTCCGCACAGCGGACTGGAACGCCTCCAGGACGACCCGGTCGACATGCGCCCGCCCGGCCGCGATCACGTGATCCTGGCACCGGTTGAACACCTCGAACGGCTCGTCGCCCGCATCGATGCCGGCCTTCAACCGCCGCGCCACCCCGGACAGCATGTGCTCCTCCCGGAACCGCAGCAGCCCCGAGTCGTAGTCGTCGTCCCGCAGCCCCGCATCCGGATCCGCCGCCTCACTCCGATTCGGTACGGCGTCGCGCAGCCGCTCGATCAACGGCCGCAGGGCCGCCTTCTCGACCGCGATCTCCACTGCCTGCGCCGTGACGAACCGCGCCGTTCCGAGAGGGTCCAGCTTGCCGAAGGACTCCCGGTAGTCCGTCAACAGACCCTTCGCGACGAGTTGCAGGAGGACCGTGTTGTCGCCCTCGAAGGTGGTGAAGACGTCGGTGTCGGCCTTCAGGGTCGCCAGCCGGTTCTCCGCCAGGTAACCGGCGCCGCCGCACGCCTCGCGGCAGGTCTGGATCGTCTCGGTCGCGTGCCACGTGCCGAGCGCCTTCGTCCCGGCGGCCTGCGCCTCCAGGGCGCGGCGGTCGTGTTCGTCACGGTCGTCGGTGAACACGCGGGCGAACTCGTCGACCAACTCGGCCTGCGCGAAATGCAGTGCGTAGGTCCGGGCGAGCAACGGCAGCAGTCGTCGCTGATGCATCCGGTAGTCGAGCAGCAGTGCCTCGTCGGCACTCCCCGGAGCGCCGAACTGGCGTCGCTGAGCGGCGTACCTGATCGCGATCGTCAGGGCGACCTTGCTGGCGTTGATCGCCGCCCCGCCGACCGAGACGCGACCCTGGACCAGGGTCCCGAGCATGGTGAAGAAGCGGCGGTCCGGGTTCTCGATCGGGCTGATGTAGTTGCCTTCAGCATCGACCTGCGCGTAGCGGTCGAGCAGCGCCGCCCGCGGCACCCGGACCTGGTCGAACACGATGCGCCCGTTGTCGACACCGTTGAGCCCGAGCTTCGGACCACAGTCGGACAGCGTCACACCGGGCAGCGCCGCACCGTCGTCGTCGCGGATCGGCACCAGCAGACAGTGCACGCCATGGGTCTCCCCACGGACGACCAGTTGCGCGAACACGGCCGCCATCCGCCCGTGGCGCGCCGCGTTGCCGATGTAGTCCTTCCGCGCCGCCGGCGTCGGCGTGTGGACGACGAACTCCTCCGTCTCCTCGTCGTACGTCGCCGTGGTACCGAGGGCCTGCACGTTCGACCCGTGGCCGGTCTCGGTCATCGCGAAACACCCGAGCAGCCGCCCACTGATCGCGTCCGCGAGATACCGCTCGTGGTGCTGCTCGGTCCCGAGATGCAGGATCGCGCCGGCGAACAGACCGAACTGCACGCCCGCCTTGACCATCAGCGACAGGTCACCGAAGGCGAGTGTCTCGAACCCCGCGATGAACCCACCGAGGTCTGCCGCGCCGCCGTACTCCTTCGGATACCCACGGGCGGGCAGCCCGTCGGCCGCCGACTCCAGCAGCAGCTCGAGGACCTTGTCCCGATACTCGTCCCGAGGCAGCCGCACCGCCAGGTCGGCCATCTCGGCGTGCGCGGCCAGCTCGGCCCGCACGATGTCCCGGGCCGCCTTGTGCGGCCCGTCCAGGTAGTCCCGCATCCCCGATGTGCTCATACCTTTAACTTACGAGGATTCGCGGACACTTTCCGTCACTACTTCGTCACTGTGGAAAAGCTGGCATGAATCCGTATCTGCGGAAGTATGCTGTCTTCCGTGCCGAACTTGCGGGTCAGTGAGGCGGCCGCGCTCCTCGGGGTCAGCGACGACACGGTGCGTCGCTGGATCGACCAGGGCCGGCTGCCGTCGAAACAGGAGGGCGGCCGGATGGCCGTCGACGGGCAAGCGCTCGCCGCGTTCGCCCAGGAGCTGGCGGAGTCGCCGGAGCCGGGCACCACCACGGCCGCGTCGGCGCGCAACCGGATGCGCGGGATCGTCACCCGGGTGGTCAAGGACGGCGTGATGGCCCAGGTCGAGATGCAGGCCGGGCCGTTCCGCGTCGTGTCGCTGATGAGTCGTGAGGCCGCCGACGAGCTCGGGCTGGAGCCCGGCGTGGTGGCCGTCGCGTCGATCAAGTCCACCCATGTCGTCGTCGAGATCCCGGAGGCCTGATGTTCCGCCGTACCGCGTTCGCCGCCCTCGCCGCCGTCGCCGCGCTCGCCCTGGCCGGGTGTGGCGACGACGCCTCGGCCGGATCGTCGTCCTCCCCGAGCAGCTCGGGTACGCCGATCCTGTCGGGCAAGGTCGAGGTGTTCGCCGCCGCGTCGCTGACCGGGACGTTCACCCAGCTGGGCAAGGACTTCGAAGCCGCACACCCGGGGGTGAAGGTGAACTTCAACTTCGCCGGCAGTTCGGCGCTCGCGAAGCAGATCAACGAGGGTGCGCCGGCCGACGTGTTCGCTTCCGCGGCGCCGAAGAACATGGCCGACGTGCAGGACAAGAACGCGCCGACGACGTTCGTGACCAACACGCTGGAGATCGCCGTACCGACGGGGAACCCGGGCAAGATCACCGGCGTTCAGGACTTCGCCGACGAGAGCAAGAAGATCGCGATCTGTGCACCGCAGGTGCCGTGCGGCGCGGCGGCCGAGAAGGTCTTCAAGGCGGCCGGAGTCACCGCGAAGCCGGACAGCCTCGAGCAGGACGTGAAGGCGGCGCTCACCAAGGTCAGCCTGGGTGAGGTCGACGCGGCGTTGGTGTACAAGACCGATGTGCTGTCCGCGAAGGGCAAGGTCGAGGGGATCGAGTTCCCCGAGGCGACTGAGGCGGTCAACGAGTACCCGATCGCCACGCTGACCAAGGCTCCGAACCCGGATGGCGCCAAGGCGTTCGTCGACTACGTGCTGTCCGACAAGGGCACCGCAGTCCTGGCCGCGGCCGGCTTCACCGCACCGTGAGTCGTCGTGGCAGGAGTACGAGCGGGCGGCTGCCTCTCGTACTGCTGCTGCCCGCACTGCTCGGCCTGGCGTTCCTGCTCGTCCCAGTGGTCGGCCTGCTCGCCAAGGCCCCGTGGTCGACGCTGCCGGGCCGGCTGTTCAGCGCAGACGTTGGGCAGGCGCTGAGGCTGTCGCTGGTGTGCGCGACCGCTGCAACTGCGGTCTGCCTGGTGCTAGGCGTCCCGCTGGCCTGGCTGCTCGCTCGTGGTGGGTTGCCGGGACGGAATGTCATCCGCGCGTTCGTCACAGTGCCGCTGGTGCTGCCGCCCGTGGTTGGTGGCGTTGCGCTGCTCCTGGTGCTCGGGCGACGCGGTCTGATTGGTCAGCACCTGGAGGCGTGGTTCGGTATCTCCCTGCCGTTCACAACGGCCGGAGTGATCGTGGCGGAAGCCTTTGTGGCCATGCCGTTCCTGGTGATCTCCGTGGAGGGTGCATTGCGCGCCGCCGACCCGCGGTACGAAGAGGCGGCCGCAACGCTCGGTGCGGGTCGCTGGATGACGTTCCGGCGCGTGACGCTCCCGTCGATCGCACCGGGCATCGTGGCCGGGACGGTGCTGTGCTGGGCACGCGCATTGGGCGAGTTCGGCGCCACCATCACATTTGCCGGCAACTTCCCGGGCCGTACGACGACCATGCCGCTGGCTGTCTATCTGGCGTTGGAGACTGATCCCGATGTGGCCGTCATACTGAGTCTGGTGCTGCTGTTCGTGTCCGTCGTCGTACTGGCGTCTCTCCGCGAGCGCTGGATCAGTGGACTCCGATGACCCTGTACGCCGACCTTCGCGTGAGTCGGGGCTCCTTCGACCTGTCTCTGGACCTGACCGTCGAGCCAGGTGAGGTTGTAGCCCTTCTCGGCCCTAACGGCGCCGGCAAGACCACTGCGCTCCGTGCGATCGCCGGACTGCTCGCGTTGAACGGTGGACGGATCGCACTCGACTCCACGGTCTGGGACGAACCACCACGTACCTTCAGCACTCCTGATCAGCGGCCTATCGGTGTGGTCTTCCAGGACTACCTGCTGTTCAACCACCTGAGCTGCTTGGAGAACGTGGCTTTCGGCCTCCGCGCTCGGGGTGTCGACAAGCCCACCGCCCGTCGGCAGGCCGCACGGTGGTTGGAGATCGTTGGTCTGTCGGAGTACGCGCGTTCGCGACCTCAAGCCCTCTCCGGCGGGCAGGCTCAACGCGTGGCGCTGGCGCGGGCGCTGGCCACCGAGCCCGATCTCCTGTTGCTGGACGAGCCGTTGGCCGCATTGGACGCCGGAACCACGCTGCACGTCCGCGCGGAGCTCGGCCAGCACTTGGACCGCTTCGAGGGCCACACTCTCCTGGTCACCCACGACCCACTGGACGCGATGGTTCTCGCCGACCGTCTGGTCATCATCGAGAACGGCCAGGTCGTCCAGGAAGGCAAACCCACTGAGGTGGCCCACCGGCCGCGCACCGACTACGTAGCCCAACTGGTCGGTCTGAACCTCTACCGCGGCACGGCCTCCGGCACCACGGTCGTGCTGAACGACGGCAGCAAGATCACCTTGGCCGAACCGGCTACTGGCGGCGTTCACGTCGCGTTCCCGCCGACCGCGGTCAGCTTGTATCCCGAGCTCCCATCCGGCAGCCCGCGCAACACCTGGCCGGCTGTTGTCACCGGCATCGAACAGCACGCCCACACCGTTCGAGTCCGCCTCGACGCATCCCCCACCGGCCCGGCCGACCTCCTCGCCGACATCACCCCCGCCGCGGTCGCCGACCTGCACCTCTCCCCCGCCCAGCACCTCCACGCCACCCTCAAAGCCACCGAGGTCCACACCTACCCGGTGTAACCGGGAGTGGCCCCCGCCGAGAGCACGGCCTTCCGCGGCACACCTGACCGACGGTCGGGTACGACGTACTTCGGGTGGGGTTACGGGTTGTGATGGGTTCGGGACGGATTGACATGTTGTTACGGGGTGAATCACGCTCAGGACGCGCGATGGCGTAACGAAGAGTGTTTAGTTACTCACTCGTAGTGCATGTGTTCTTCACATCAGAGTGATGACATCGTGCACTACGCCGACCCCTCGGGTGCCGCCCAAGATGTGGCGGGGCACCACGAAAGGGGGGTCGGACAGTCATGCACGAGAGTTACGAGTTCTACTGCCTTGCGGATCGGCGGTTCTACGAGACGCCGGCCAATCGCGGTGCCGGGCACCCGGACTTCGCGATCACGCGGCGCGCGGTGCCGGAGCACTGGCAGCACGTGCCGGGTGAGCAGTGGATGCACTACGCACCCGCGGACCTCGAGCTCCCGAGCCAGGGCTGGAAGGTCCACGTGTCGGCCCGTCTGCAGGATGTCGAGCGCACTCTCGAGGCGGTGTGGGAGTACTGCGTCCCGCGCGGCATCGCGTTCAAGTTCCTGCGCAACGAAGCCGTCCTCGTGATGGTGAACTCGAAGGCCGCTCCCCGCGGGTCGAGCGGCAAGCTGGTGACGATCTACCCGACGGACGACGCCCAGCTGGAGCTCGTCCTCAAGGAACTCAACGAGATCCTGCACGGCGTCGAGGGCCCGTACATCCTGAGCGACCTGAGGTACGCCGACGGTCCGCTCTTCACCAGGTACGGCGCCTTCGTCAGCAGGTACTGCCTGAACCAGGCCGGTGAGCGCGTCCTCGCCCTCGAAGGACCGCACGGCAACCTGGTCCCGGACCACCGCGGCCCGACATTCGTGACACCGCCGTGGGTCCAGCTCCCGGAGTTCCTCCAGCCGCACCTCGACGCCCGCAACGCGGTCACCACCAACGACCTCGCGTACACGATCGACGGCGTCATCCAGTTCTCGAACGGCGGCGGCGTGTACCTCGGCCACCACAACGACTCCGGCGACCGCGTGGTCCTCAAGGAGGGACGCCCGTACGCCGGTCTCGACATGGCGGGCCGGGATGCGGTGGCGCGGATCGCCCACGAGCGCGACATCCTCGAGCAACTCGAGGGCCTGGACGCCGTACCGAAGACGCACGACTACCTGCAGCTGGGCGACCATCACTTCCTCGTCCAGGAGCACATCGATTCGGTGTCGCTGCAACGCGAGCTGGTACGGCGTTACCCGCTGACCCACCCGGACGCGACCGCGGCCGACAAGGCGGCGTACGCCGACTGGGCGACCGCGATGGTCGCCAAGGTCGGCGAGGCGGTCGGGCAGCTGCACGAACGCGGAGTGGTGTTCTGCGACCTGCACCCGGACAACCTGCTGCTCGATGTGAACGGCAAGCTGACCCTGATCGACTTCGAGGTCGCGACGAAGGCCGAGGACCAGGCCCGTTCGACGCTCGCGCACCCGGGGTACGCCGCTCCGCAGGACCGCCAAGGCGTCGATGTCGACCGTTACGCGCTCGCCTGTATCGCACTGAGCGTTTATGCGCCGCAGGCAACGATCTTGCTGAATCTTCATCCCGGCAAGGCGTTCCAGCTCGCCGACATGATCGCCGAGACCTTCCCGGTCGCACGCGAAGAGCTCGCCGAGGCTGTCACCACGATCGTCGGCGACAACACCACGAACGACCTCCGCGACCTGCCGCTCCCCGGTAAAGCCGGCTGGACCGAGGTCCGCGCCGCGCTCGCCAGGGCGATCGTCGCCAGCGCCACTCCGGAACGCACCGATCGCCTGTTCCCCGGCGACATCGCGCAGTTCCGCGACGGTGGCGGTATCGATCTCGCGACCGGCGCGGCCGGTGTCCTCTACGCGCTGGCCAGGACGGGCGCCGGACGCTTCCCGGAGTACGACGACTGGCTGCGCGAGCAGGCCGTCAACACGCCCGCCGGACCAGGACTGTACGACGGTCTGCACGGCGTCGCGCACGTTCTCGACGAGCTCGGCTACCGCCAGGACGCACTCGACCTGATCGATCGCACGCTGGCCGATGACTGGAGTTCCCGCGAGCTCGGCCTGTACTCCGGTCTCGCGGGCATCGGCCTGAACCTCCTGCACTTCGATACCGAGCCGGCGCTGCGAGCGCGCGCGGTCCGGGTCCTCGATCTCGTAGCGGATCGCCTGGACGCCGACGTACCGGAGATCAGTGGTGGTCAGCATGCGCGGGCCGGTCTGATGTACGGATCGTCCGGGCCCGCCCTCCTGTTCCTCAACGCGTTCGAGCAGCTCGGTGACACCGGTCTGCTCGACCTCGCGGAGATCGCGATCCGGCAGGACCTCAAGCGGACCGTGCTGACCGAGGACGGGATGCGTCAGGTCAACCAGGGCTGGCGAACGCTGCCGTACCTCGAAGAGGGCTCGGCCGGCATCGCGCTGGTCCTGGAGCGGTACCTGCGCCACCGCCCGTCCGAGGAGCTCGCCGTCACGCTCCAAGAGCTCAAGCGCGTCACCCACTGCTCCTACTACGTCCAGCCCGGGCTGTTCATGGGCCGCGCCGGTCTGCTCCTCACCGCAGCCGCGCTCGGCGATCAGGTCGACGACCTGATCCACGGCCTCGGCTGGCACGCGATGCCGTTCGAAAGCGGCCTCGCGTTCCCGGGAAACCAGCTCCTCCGGCTCTCGATGGACCTGGCGACCGGATCGGCCGGCGTCCTGCTGGCTCTGGGTACGGCGCTGGATTCGGGGTTGCACGACGCGCCGGCGACCCTCCCGTTCCTCGGACCTCCCCAGTGGTCCGAGCCCCTGTCCCGACGAGCGACATCGAAGGAGGTGTAAACACATGGCACTTCTCGACCTTCAGGGTCTCGAGACCCCGGGTTACGGCCACGGCGGCCACCACCACGGCGGCTCCACGCTGACCGTGCTGGGCTGCGCTTCGCAGACCCCGAGCAACCTGAGCCTGCTGCTCTGCCACTGATCCGGCAGCGGTTCCAGGATCTGTTACAGCACCTGTTATGCCAGGTAGCGGGCCCTGGGCGGGCGGCATACCCGCCCGGGGCCGACCTGGTCCACGCCGGTGACCGACTCGCCTCGGTCGCCGGCGGGTAGCCCGGCGGCGCCGCGCTCGTTGTGTGGGTGGGACAGAAGGAGAGTGAGGTGAACTTTTCCGTGCAGTCTTATCCATGCGCCGAGCGTCTGACGCTCGTGGAGCAGGTGCACGGTTGTACCGTCGCCGACCCGTACCGCGGGCTCGAGGACGCCGAAACGCCGGTCACGCAGCGCTGGCTGCGCACCCAGGACGACCTGTGGCTGACGTACGCCGGCTCACTGACCACCCGCTTCCGCTGGAAGAACCGCGTCCGCCAGTTGTCCGAGGTCGGCAGTGTGTCCACGCCCGTCCGGCGCGGCGACCGCTGCTTCACGCTGCGCCGCGAGTCCGGCCGGCAGCACGCCGTACTGTTCCTCGACGAGACGCCGCTGATCGACCCGAAGCAGCTCGATCCGACCGGCCTGACCACGCTCGACGCCTGGCAACCGTCACCGGACGGCACGAAGGTCGCGTTCCAGCTCTCCCGCGGCGGCGACGAGCAGTCCACGCTCTCGGTCCTCGACATCGCGAGTGGACAGCTCGTCGACGGCCCCATTGACGGCTGCCGCTACTCGCCCGTCGCCTGGCTCCCGGACGGCACCGCCTTCTATTACGTCCGCTTCCGGCAGGTACGCCGGCACACACTGGGCGACCCTGACGACGCCACGGTCCTCGCCGACGAAGCGTCGTACGGGCTGGAGATCAGCGGCAACTGGCTGACGATCTGTACGCCGACCGACGTCTGGCTCGCGGACCTGTCGACGGATGCCGCGCCCACGCACCTGCCGCAGGACGCGACCACGATCATGTCCGTCGGCCCCGACGGCCGCCTGTACGTCGTCACGACGCAGGACGCTCCCACCGGCCGGATCTGCGTCGGCGACCCGACCGAGCCGACCGTCTGGCACGACTACATCCAGCCGGACGGGCCGCCCACCGGGCTTGCGATCCTGGACGACGTCGTCCTCGTGAGTACGGCCGACAAGATCAGCGCGCACGACCGCGAAACCGGCCGCCACCTCGACACCCTCGACCTCGCCGGCGGATCCGTCGGCTCGCTCACTGCCCACGGCAATCAGGCCTGGTACACCTACACCGACGCGATCACGCCACCAACGGTCTACCGCTACGACGACTCGCCGCAGACCGCCCCGGACCTCGAGACACACACGGTGAGCACCAGTTCCGGCGTCGAGCTCCGCGTGATCGGCAAACCAGGCCCACGCCCCACGATCCTCTACGGGTACGGCGGATTCGGGCAGTCGCTGACTCCGACGTACTCCGCCTTCGCGCTCGCCTGGGTCGAAGCGGGCGGCTCGTTCGTCACGGCGGCCGTCCGCGGTGGCGGTGAACGCGGCGCGACCTCGCACCAGGCCGGCATCCGCCACGACAAGCAGAACACGTTCGACGACTTCATCGCGGCCGCGGAGTACCTGATCTCCGAAGGCTGGACCACGCCGGACCAGCTCGCGATCTGTGGTGAGTCGAACGGCGGCCTCCTGACGGCCGCCGCGCTCACCCAGCGGCCCGAGTTGTTCGCCGCTGCGGTCTGCTCCGCGCCGCTGACCGACATGATCCGTTACGAGCTCTCGGGCCTCGGCGAGCGCTGGATCGCGGAGTACGGGACGGTGCAGGACGCTGACGACTTCCGGGCGTTGCTCGCGTACTCGCCGTACCACCGGGTCGTCGACGGCGTGAAGTACCCGGCCGTGCTGCTGACCGCGTTCGGGAACGACACCCGGGTGGATCCGTTGCACGCGCGGAAGATGTGCGCGGCGCTCCAGCACGCGACGGCGAGCACGCGACCGGTGCTGCTGAGGTACGAGCCGGACGCCGGCCACGCGACCGGCGGCATCGCGCTGGCGGCCGACATGCTGGCGTTCCTCGCTGACCAGACAGGTCTGGACCGATGATCACCTTCGGAGAGGTGGCCAAACGCGGCCGGGGCTGGCTGCCGTTGATCGGGGTGAACGCGCTGATCGGGAGCGGGGTGACGCTCGCGCTGCCGACCGTTCTCGGCCGCTCGGTCGACGCGATCGTTGCCGGTGACGGCTACACCCGCTGGTTGATCACGGCAGCCGCGTTGATCGGTCTCGGCATCGCGGCGAGCATCGTCGACGCGTTCGCGGGCGCGGCGTGCGTCGCCGAGACGACGGCCTGGCTTCGGCATCGCCTGGTCCGGCACGTCGTTCGCGGCGGCCCCGAGGGAACTCGCGACTTCGAGACCGGCGACCTGGTCACGCGCGTGTCGGCCAACGCGACCGACGCCGCTCAGGCCGGTCCGGCCGCGGTGACGGCGATCGCCGCGATCGCGCCGCCGCTCGGCAGTCTCGTGCTGCTCGCGGTCATCGACGTGTGGCTCGCCGCCGCGTTCCTCGGCGGCGTCGTCCTCGTGATCCTCGTGCTGTGGACGTTCGCGAGACGAACCGCCGACGTCAGCCTGGCCTACCAGGAGACCCAAGGCCGCATCGCCGCCCTGCTCTCCGAGTCCCTCACCGGGATCCGCACCATCACCTCCGCCGGCACGACGGACCGTGAAGAGAGCCGCATCCTCGCCCTGCTCCCCGAACTGCACCGGCACGGTGTCGTCACCTGGCGCATCCTCGCCCGGTCCGGCGCACAGGCCGCGGTCGTCGGCCCGCTCGTCCTGGTCGCCGTACTCGCGGTCGGTGGACTGCAACTCGTGGCCGGCCACATCACCGCGGGCGAGCTGTTCGCCGCGTCGCAGTACGCCGTACTCGGGGCCGGTCTCGGGAACCTGACCGGTGTCCTGGGCGAGATCGCCCGCGCCAAGGCCGGCGTCAAGCGGTCCGCCGAGGTGCTCGCGATCGACACGATCGCGCACGGCACACTGCCGCTGCCGGCCGGGCCCGGGCAGTTGACGTTCGACAACGTGAGCGTCGTCGCGGACGGGAATGTCCTGCTGGACAACGTGAATCTCGATCTTCCGGGCGGCCGTACGATCGCGGTCGTCGGGCCGAGTGGCGCCGGCAAGTCCGTGTTCGCGGCGGTCGCGGCGCGGTTGCGGGACCCGTCGACGGGGCAGGTCTCGCTGGACGGCGTACCGCTGCAGGCTGTCAGCCGGCGGGCGCTGAGGAGCGCAGTCGGCTGCGCCTTCGAGCGTCCACAGCTGGTCGGCCGGACTGTTGGTGAGTCCCTCGATCCGCACGCGGTCAGCCCGATCCGTACGTTGGCGGCGGCTCGTGCAACGCATGCGCACGACTTCGTCAGCCGCCTCCCCGACGGCTACTTCACTTCGTTGCGCAAGGCACCGATGTCCGGCGGTGAACGGCAGCGCCTCGGCCTCGCCCGCGCGTGGTCGGCCCGTCGCCTGCTGGTGCTCGACGACGCCACGTCGAGCCTCGACACGGCCACCGAACGCCAGATCAGCCGCACCCTCACCGAGGACCGTCACCACCGCACCCGCCTGATCGTCACCCACCGCCCCGGCACCGCCGCCCGCGCCGACCTGGTCATCTGGCTCGACCAGGGCCAGGTCCGCGCGATCGCCCCGCACGCCGACCTCTGGCACAACCCGTCCTACCGAGCCGTCTTCGGATGAAGCGAGAGTTGGTGTTCGGGGCTGGGGCGCTGCGGAAGCGGGCCACGGTCAGGCTGATCGCGTGGTCGGTTCCGGAGATTCTGCCGACGGCCGTCTACGGGATCGCGGTGGCACGGGCGACGGACAGCTTTCTCGATGGGCACGCGTGGCAAGGGGTCGCCTGGCTCGGTGGTCTGGTCGCGACGGCGTGCTTGGGGGCCACGGGAGCGCGGCAGGTCTACGGCCGGCTCGGAGATCTGGTCGAGCCGTTGCGCGACGATCTGGTACGCCGGGTCGTCGGCGGCGCGCTCCGGTCCGGTGACGACAGCGCCGTCGCGCGGCTGAACCGGCAGGTGGAGATCGTCCGCGACACCTTCGCAGGGCTGGTCCTCGTACTGCGGAGTTTCGCGGTCACGCTGTTCGGCGTACTGGCCGGGTTGCTGTCGCTCGCTCCGCTCGTCGCCGCGTTCGTCGTACCGCCGTTCCTGCTGGGGTTCGCGTTGTCGCTGGCGGTGCTCGGGATGGCGGCGGATCGGGTACGGGCGTCACTCACAGCGGACGAGGCGCTCGCGGCGTCGGCGGGCATGGTGTTCGGCGGAGTACGCGACATCACCGCGACCGGGACCGAGGAGTACGCCGAATGGCTCGTCGGCGAACCGATCGAGGCGCAGGCCACGGCGGAGCGCGCACTCGCGAAGGTGTCGGCGTTGCGGACGTTGTGCTTCGCGGTCGGCGGCTGGCTGCCGTTGCTGATCCTGCTCGCGACCGGACCGTGGCTCGTCGAGCGCGGGGTGAGCACCGGCACGCTGCTCGGTGGACTCACCTACGTGCTGATCGGTTTGCAGCCGGCACTGAACACCGTCATGAACGCGCTCGGCGACAGCGGCCTCCGGTACGTCATCACTCTCGGCCGGATCCTCGACACGTCTGCCGCGGCAGCACGACCCCGGCAGGTCGACGAGGTGAACGGCTACCAGGTGCGGATTCGCGACTTGACGTTTGCCTACGGCCCCAAGGCCGAACCGGTTCTCGACGGGCTCGAGCTGACGATCCCCGAAGGCGAACACCTCGCCGTTGTCGGACCGAGCGGTATCGGCAAGTCGACACTGGCCGGATTGGTCTGCGGGATGCTCGCCCCGACCGGCGGCCGGCTGCTGCTCGGCGGAGCGCCGCCGACCGAGGTGGTCACCGACCGGCTCGCCCGGACCCGGGTGCTGATCCCGCAGGAGGCGTACGTCTTCAGCGGCACCGTGCGCGACAATCTCAGCTACTTGTTGCCCGACGCAACAGAGGATCAGATCGCACAGGCCGTACACATGATCGGAGCCGGTGAACTGGTCGACCGGATGGGCGGACTGCACGCCGAGGTGAAGCCGGGCCGGCTGTCCGCCGGCGAGAAGCAGTTGCTCGCGCTGGTCCGCGCCTATCTGTCACCCGCTCCGCTCGCCGTCCTCGACGAAGCGACCTGTTTCCTCGACCCGGAAGCCGAACGCCGGGCCGAAGAAGCGTTCGCCCAACGCCACGGGACCCTGATCGTGATCGCGCACCGGATCAGCTCGGCGCTGCGGGCGCGCCGCATCCTCGTGCTCGACGGCAACAAAGCCACTCTCGGCACCCACACCGCCCTGATGCGCACCTCCCGGATGTACCGCGACCTGCACGGCAGCTGGACACCCGATCAGATCCAGCCCGCGTCCTGAGCCTTGCGGATGGCTTCGATCCGGCTCCGGGAACCGGTCTTCGCGAGAATGCGCGACAGGTAGTTGCGGACGGTCCCCGCGCTCAGGCTGAGGGTCCGCGCGATCTCCTGCGCCGTCGCGCCGGTGGTGACCTGACGCAGTACCTCGCACTCCCGGTCGGTCAGCGGATTGTCGCCGGCCTTCAACGCGGCCACTGCCAGCCGTACGTCGACCACCGGCAGGCCCTTCGCCACGTCGCGCACCGCCTGCACCAGTTGGTCAGTGGTCGCATCGCTCGCGATCAGGCCGATCCGCGGCGCCTGTTTCACCAGCGCCAAGCTGGTCGCCGCGATCGCCTCGTGGTCGATCAGCACCAGCACACCGCGACCGGCGAGTTTGCGGCAGAGCTCCTCGAACCGGATCCGGCCGGGCAGCTGCGGGTCGAGCAGGAAGACGTCGGGGCGCCGTCCGGCCACCTGGAGCACCTCCTCCGCGCGGTCCACCTCGGCCACCACGTCCAGGTCGTTCTCCCTTGCCAGCACCGCGGCCAGTGCACCACGCACCAACGTGCCGCGATGGCCGAGAGCCACTCGGATCACCGCTCCTGCCCCCATCACATCCGTCGCCTCATCCGCCGTTCACCCACGCCCCCGGCGGAAAAGCAGCTGCCGGACGACGGTGCCCGTGTTTCGATCAACGAGTGAACTCACCGGATGACACGCCTGACTCGACAACTTGCCCCGGGTGCGGCGCCGTACTGCCGGGTTCACAGTGGCCGGAGACACCGAAGTACAACGCATCACCGGAGTGCGCGGAGGTCGCCGGCGAGCTGCTCGGGTTCGAGGTGCAGAACGCCGCCCGGCTCGGCTACCTGCATCAACTCCGCATCGATGCCTACGGCGCTCAGCACGTGAACCCCGAGGGCCCACGGATCGGCCCGGTGTTCGCATTGAACGGCCTCTACATGTTCCTCGAACGCGGCTCCGGGAACGTCGATGTCCGGACCGCGCACAGCATCATGGCCAACTCGTACGACGACTGGCCGCGGCTCGTCCCACCCGCCCGGGCCGGCGAACTCACGGCGTACGACGTGCTCGTGGCCGGCGGCGTCGACGAGGTTGAGTCGACCCTGCTCAGGTGGGCCCGCCAGGTCTGGGACGCCTGGCCGGACAACGATCGCCGGACGATCCGGGAACTGACCGTGAAGCTGGTTCCGGAACGCTGTTTCCGGACCCGCTGAACCGATCGGTTCCCACCTCCTGATCGACCCGGAAACCGTTCTGTTGTTGGGGTTTCGGAAGGTCGGTGGACGAAAAAAGTTCGGGGCAGATCACGATCTGGGCTTGCGTTTCCGGCGAACCTCACAGAGGATGACTCAGGTCGCGCCGTTACCGGGGCGTGACCGTTCGGACGCCGTCCTGTGACCTGTCCGATTGCCCCTCCCCTGCACGGGGGGCCTGGTGCGTTTTGCCATGCCCTAGCTCACAAGGAGCGCTTTCTGATGTCCAAGGCTCGACATGCGCGCGCCCGGCGAAGCACTCGCCGGGTGGCCCGAACCCTCTCGATCGCCGGTCTGGGAGCCGGCATCACCGCCGCCGGCGCCGGTGCGGCGTTCGCATCCGACGGCTACACGGTCAAGTCCGGCGACACCCTCTCGGAGATCGCGGCCGCCAACGGGACCGACTGGCACGAACTGGCCCGGATCAACCACCTGAAGGACCCGAACCTCATCCTGATCGGGCAGTCCCTGACGCTGGACGGCGCGCCGAAGGCCGCCTCCGCCCCGAAGGTGTCCGAGAAGGTCCAGCCGCGCAAGAGCGAGGCGAAGAAGAACTTCAAGGTCAACCGCGACGCCCGGACCAGCCGCGACGAGAGCCGCCCGAAGTCGAGCAGCGGCAAGGCCAACCTGAGCGGCGCGTGGGCCAAGGTCGCGAACTGCGAGTCCAGCGGGAACCCGCGCGCGGTCAACGGCGCCGGCTACTACGGACTGTTCCAGTTCGACCTGCAGACCTGGCGCAGCGTCGGTGGCTCCGGCAACCCGGCCAAGGCGTCGGCGGGCGAGCAGCTGATGCGCGCGAAGAAGCTCTACTCGCAGCGCGGCGCCTCCCCGTGGCCGGTCTGCGGCAAGTACCTGCGCTGACGCAGCGCCGTCCGCTGACCCGAGCCTGCTGGGCGGGTGGTGGTGTTCCGTCCTCCCACCACCCCCCCCGGCTCTCCCGGACCGCTTCCCGCTCAGCGTGGCGGGTTAGTGCGCAACTCATCCGTGAGCGCGCTGAGCGGGAAGCACCAAGCGGTCAGCGGCGGGTGAGGACCAGCATCTCGTCGGCCCCGACCTGGAACTCGTAGGGCACCTTGCGGATCTCGTAAGTGACGCCCTCGAGCGAGTCCAGCAACTCGTGCAACCACGGGATCGACTGGCCCGCACCCTGCTGCACCAACGGGAAGATCCGCACCTCGGCGTTGCTGACCCGGATCAGCTCTCGCAACGCGGCCTCGTGCCAGGCCCGGTCGTACTTGTCGGACCAGGTGAAGAGCAGGTGCGAACAGAGCACCAGCTCGAAGCGACGGTCGCCGAAGGGCAGCTCGGGCAGCTCCGCGGCGACGTATCGCTCCGGTGCGTCCATCACGTCCTGCAGGAACCGGTCAGCCGCTTCGATCCGGTACTGGTCCTTGCGTTCCGGTGAGCCGTACCAGTGCCAGACGAAGCTCCCCTGGTGCTCGTCGATGATCCCGGACGTCGCCGGCAGGCTGCGCCGAACGGTATCCACGAGCTCGGCGGTCTCCAGCTCGTACGCCGGGTCGGCGGCGATCGCGTCGACGCCGCGCGCCGCGGCCTCGGCCGTGAAGCCGGCACCCCCGGCACAGCAGTCGAGCACCGAGTCCGGGAGTTCCTTCAGGTCGAACATCGCTTCGTACTCCTCGTACGAGCGCGAGGTCACCAGCACTGGTCCTACCTTTCGACGGTTGTCTTCCGGCGCAGGCGGCGGTCCAGAGTCGTCGCACCGGCCGCCAGAGCCAGGAACAGTACCGCGATCAGCAGACAGTTCAGCAACACCCGCGGGTAGCCGTGCTCGCCGACGTCCATGAACGGGTACGGGTAGAACCCGACGAACTCGCCGCGCACCAAGGTGAAGACGACCCAGAGCAGCGGATACGCGATCGACCAGCCCGCGATCCGCCAGTCGATCGCACCGCGCGGGCCGAACAGCAGCCACCCCAGGACGCCGAGAATCGGCGACGCCGTGTGCAACAGGAAGTCCGTGACCACGGCCAGGCCCTTGAGATCGTACAGACCCGCCAGAACCGTGTTGTAGACGATGCCGGTGACCGCGATGCACAGCACGCCGTTCAGTCGCAGCGTGTTGAACACAGCGCCGCGCGGGCGGTCGGGCTGCAGCACCAGCATGAGCAGAGTGATGCCGAGCAGCAGGTTCGACTGAATGGTGAAGTAGGCGAACATGTTGAGCACACGTTCGGGGTTGTCCGGGTAGAACCCCTCGTGGCCTCTGGCCGTCACCACCACCTGCAGCAGGAGACCGGCCGCGACGACCGCTACCGTGACCGCCGCCCAGATCCGCCCCGTCCTCGTCATGCTGGAAATGTACGACGAGTCACCGCGCGAACCGCGGACGTCACACCGACTGCTTCGCGCGCGGCGCCTTCTCCTCGGGTTCGCCCTCGGACCCCGCACGGTCGAACGAGTAGCTGAACGACACGATCGCATCGATCACCAGCACGATCGTCCAGGTCCACGCGGGCGCCAGGACGGCGTCGTACCCACGGCCGGACAGCAGGCCGAGACCGAGCATGATGCCGACACCGACGACGTACGCGAACAGGTGGCGGAACCAGCCGGCGCGCTCGCGGCGGGCCCGCTCCGGGCCCTTCTTCGGCGGCCTCGGCGGCCGGGGCGCACCAGCCAGGAAGTGCGCGGCCCACCCGTCGGCCCACTTCAGCGTCTGGTGCCCGAACCCGACGCTGACGCCGATGAAGATCGCGGCCAGTGAGTGCTTGAACGCGGGCTCGGCCCCTCGATGGATGTCCAGGACGCTCGCGACCAGCATCACGACGTCGACCAGCGGCACGGCGGCCAACAGCACCAGACCCACCTTCGGCAAGCGCAGCAGGTAGCGCGTCACCAGGCCGGCGGCGAGCAGGACCCAGAAGCCGATCTCACACCCGGCGATCACAGCGAGCAGCACGGTGTTCCCCTCCCGAGTTTTTAAACACGACTGTGTTGTGAAACGAGACTAACACAGCTGTGCTAAAAAGGACTCCATGCCGAAGATCGTCGACCACGCCGCCCGCCGCGAGGAGATCGCCGAAGCGCTCTGGCGGGTGGTCCGCCGGGACGGGATCCGGGCCGCCTCCGTGCGCACGATCGCCGCCGAGGCCGGCTGGTCCGCGGGCGCGGTCCGCTACTACTTCCCCGACCAGGAGGGTCTGCTCAGCTTCGCGATGGACCTGGTCTCGCGCCGCGTCAGTGACCGGGTCGGCGCGATCGAGCCGAAGGGCAGCGCGACCACGATCGCGCTGCGCTACCTCGAGGAGGCGCTCCCGCTGGACGCCGAGCGCCGTGCGGAGTTCGATGTCTGGCTGGCCTTCATGGCGCAGGCGCGGGCCGAGACCGGCGCCGGCACTCTGCAGGAACACGTCGACACCGTGCACAACGGGCTGCGCCGGCTGTGCGAATCGTTGCTGCACTCACTCGCCGAGGCCGGCGCACTGCGGGACGGCCTCGATCTGCGGCGCGAGACCGAACACCTGCACGCCCTGATCGACGGCCTCGCGCTGCACGCGGCGATCCAGCCGGACCGCAGTACGGCGCCGCGGATCCGGCAGCTGCTGCGCCATCATCTGGAGACGCTGACGGCCGGAAACCCCTGAGAAATCGGGGTTTTCGGACAAGAATCGCCGGGACCGGACCAAAACCCCGCACCGCGTGGCACGATCACCGCATGGAATCCGAGGGGGTGATCGTCGTCAGCGGAATCATGGCGGCGGGGAAGTCGTCGGTGTCCCAGATGCTCGCCGAGAGGTTCCAGTACGGCGTGCATCTTCGGGGGGACGTTTTCCGGCGGATGATCGTCAGCGGCCAGGCCTCGATGGCCGATGACGTACTCGAGGCACAACGCCAGTTGCAGCTGCGCTATCGGCTCGCCTGCATGGCCGCGGACGAGTACGCGAGCGAGGGGTTCACCGTCGTACTGCAGGACGTGGTGATCGGTGAGTTGCTGCGTGAGTTCCTGGACGGCATCCAGACACGGCCGCGCTATCTGGTCGTGCTGACGCCACGGCCGGAGGTGATCTCCAGCCGGATCGGCGGCGCGCGGCATCTGGTCGACGAGCTCGACTACGAACTGCACGCGTTCAGCCCGCGGCGCGGGTTGTGGCTGGACAACTCCGACCTGAGCGTCGGCGAGACGGTGGACGCGATCCTCGGCCGCCTCGACGAGGCGCGCTTCGACTGATGACGCGGTTGGCTACCCGAGGGTAGTTTGACGGAATGACAGTGCGGCGCACGTCCTGCAATCTGTGTGAAGCGATCTGCGGAGTGCTCGTGACCGTCGAGGACGGCCGGGTCACCGACATCCGTGGCGACGAGTCGGACCCGCTCTCGCGCGGCCACATCTGCCCGAAGGCGGTCGCGCTCCGCGACCTGCAGGAGGATCCGGACCGGCTGACGACGCCGGTACGCCGTACCTCGGACGGCTGGCAAGCACTCGGGTGGGACGAGGCGTACGAACTCGTCGTCGGCAAGCTCACCGGGATCCAGCGCGAGCACGGGCAGAACTCGATCGGGGTGTATCTCGGGAACCCGAACGTGCACAGTCTCGGGGCGCTCACGCACATGCCGGCGATGGTGAGACAACTGCGGACCCGGAACCGGTTCAGCGCGACGTCGATCGACCAGTTGCCGCACATGCTGGCGTCGTACCTGCTGTACGGGCACCAGTTGATGGTGGCGGTGCCGGACATCGACCGGACGTCGTACCTGCTGATGCTCGGCGCGAACCCGCTGGCGTCGAACGGGAGCATGATGACGGCCCCCGGCTTCGGACGCCGCTTGAAGGAGTTGCGGAAACGCGGCGGAAAACTGGTGGTGATCGATCCACGGCGGACCGAAACCGCGGCGGTTTCCGATACCCATCACTTCATCCGGCCCGGAACGGACGCGGCGTTCCTGCTGGCCGTGATTCACCAGGTGATCGAGGACGGGGCGGCCCGGCCGGCGGCGTACGTCGACGGGTTCGCGGCGGTGGAGGCCGCGGTCGAGGCGTGGACGCCGGAACGGGCCGCGGAAATCACCGGAATTTCCGCCGCCGAGATCCGGCAGGTGGCGCGCGACTTCGCCGCGGCCGACCGGGCGGCCTGTTACGGACGCGTCGGGGTGTCGACGCAGCAGTTCGGCGCGATCTGCCAGTGGGCGATCCAGGTCCTCAACATCGTGACCGGAAACCTCGACCGGCCTGGCGGAACGATGTTTCCGCGACCGGCCGTGAACGCGCTGCTCGGGCTCGGCCGCGGGCATCTCGGGGTCTGGACGAGCCGGGTCCGCGGACTGCCGGAGTTCGGCGGTGAACTGCCGGTCTCGACGATGGCCGAGGAGATCCTGACGCCGGGCGAGGGCCAGATCCGGGCGATGGTGACGGTCGCCGGAAACCCGGTGCTGTCGACGCCGAACGGACGGAAACTGGACGCCGCGCTCGGCACGCTCGAGTTCATGGTCGCGATCGACCCGTACATCAACGAGACCACCCGGCACGCCGACGTGATCCTGCCGCCGGCGCCACCGCTCGAGCGCGATCACTACGACGTGATCTTCCATCAGCTGGCCGTCCGGAACACGGCGCGCTGGAACGACGCAGTACTGCCGAAGCCGGATTCCGCCCGGCACGACTGGGAGATCTTCCGCGATCTCGGACTCGCCCTGGTACGACGTACTCCCTGGAGCCGGCGTCGCGTCGAGGTGATGGCACGACTGCGATTGCCGCCGCGGCGGATCGTGGACCTGGGGTTGCGGATCGGGCCGTACCGGCTGTCGCTGGGGAAGGTACGACGCTCACCGGGCGGAGTGGATCTCGGGCCGTTGCAGCCCGCGCTGCCGGGAGCGTTGCACCACAAGTCGAAGCGGATCGATCTGGCGCAGCGGATGATCCTGGACGACCTGCCGCGGCTCGACTCGCTGGCTGCGCTGTCCGCCGGCGAACTGCTGTTGATCGGGCGGCGCCACCTGCGCAACAACAACTCGTGGATGCACAACTCCGCCCGGCTCGTGAAGGGCAAGCCGCGCCATCACCTGCTGATGCATCCGCACGACCTCGCCGACCGCGAGCTCACCGACGGCCAGCTCGTCACCGTCACCTCGGCCGCCGGCTCCATCGCCGTGGAAGTTGCTTCCAGCAACGACATCATGCCCGGCGTGGTCAGCCTGCCGCACGGATTCGGCCACAACCGCCCCGGTTCGAGACTCACTGTCGCCAACCAGGTCCCAGGTCCGAGCGCCAACGACATCACCGATACCGAACTCACCGACCCGGTCTCCGGCACCGCGGCAGTGAACGGAGTTCCCGTCAAAGTCACCGCGGCGTGAGCCGTCCACGCCCGAGCGGATCGGGCGTGGACGGACAATCTGCCCACTGCCTAAGGGAAGGCGGCGCGGGCCGAGCTCTCGCGGATGATCAGGAGCGGAGTCGAGTACAGATGCGGCTGAGGCTCGGCTCCCGCGAGGAGGGCGAGCAGGTGATGGGTCACTTCGGCGCCGTAGCCGACGACGTTGTGGCTGAGTGCGGTCAGCGTCGGGTGCGTGATCCGGCAGAGCGTCGAGTCGTCCCAGGCGACCAGCGTGATGTCATCAGGAATGCGGAGGTCCAGGGCCTGGATAACGGCCAGACCCGCCACTGCCATGATGTCGTTGTCGTAGATGATCGCCGTCGGCCGCGGCGTGGCGGCCAGGGCTTCATGGGTCGCGGCGGCGCCCTGTGCGGCCGAGTAGTCGGTGTGACAGGTGATGGTGGACAGCGCCAGGCGGGAGGCGGCGAGGTCGAAGGCCTGGTCGCGGATGAAGACGTCGCCGAAGTCCGGTGGTCCGGCGATCCGCGCGATCGACCCGTGCCCGAGCGACGCGACATGGTCCAGCGCGGTGTTCATCGCGGCGGTGCCGTCGGTCCACACGCACGGCAGCCCGTCGGCCAGCGCCGGGTCGCCGACGAGAACGGCCGGCAGCCCGAGCTTCCGCAGTACCGGGATGCGGGGATCGGCGACCCGGAGATCGACGACGATCACGCCGTCCACCCGCCGCTCGGCCGACCACTTCCGGTACGTCGCCACCTCCTCGTCCAGGTCCGCGACGACCTGCAGTGCGAGCGCGTAGGACTTCTCCGCGAGCACGGACTCCACCCCGCCGACGAAGCCCATGAAGTACGGCTCCTCGATCAGCGTCTGCGCGCTCCGGGCGAGCACCAGCCCGAACGTCTCGCTGCGGGCCGCGGACAACTGCCGGGCGGCACGGTTCGGCATCCACTCCAGTTCGGCGGCGACTCGCAGTACGCGGGCCCGGGTGGCTTCCGACACTCCAGGGCGGTTGTTGAGCGCGTAGGACACGGCTCCTTGGGAGACCCCACAGCGCCGGGCGATCTCCTTGATGGTCACTCGAGACACGACTACACCCCTCCTCACGAGTGGCCGAACCGCTGACGGACGGTCCGGTCACTTTCAGTGTGCGCCGCTTTCAACCGTGTGTCATCAACGCCCAACCCAAAGTGACCGTTTGATCAAACGCCGTGGCCACCGGCGCGCCGGCGACCCACCGGAACAGCCGGCCCGGGCGCGGTGCGCGGCATTGTCACAAAGTCTTGGCGATCTCTCAGGTGACCGCCCAGTCGTTGGGCGGAGGGTGGTGCCGCCGGGGCCCGGTGGGATACGGTTTCCTTCGTTACTTAACCGGTTCGGCTTATCAGACGGCGCCAACCCCAGGGCAGCGGGTGAACGCGCCGCCGACAAGGAGAAACCATGGTCGCAAAGGACCACCTGTCCCTCCAGCTCTACACGGTCCGGGGCAAGCTCGAAGAAGACTTCGACGGCACCCTGGCCCGGATCGCGCAGATCGGCTACACCAAGGTCGAACCCTTCGGTGTGACCGCCTTCGCGGACCGTCTGGCCGACGCGCTGCCCAAGCACGGACTCTCGGCCCCGACCACGCACGCCGGCCTGCTCAAGGACGACACGGCCGCGATCTACGCCGCCGCGCAGCGGCTCGGCATCGCCACGGTGATCGACCCGCACACCGACCCGGCGCGCTGGCAGTCCGCCGACGGCATCAAGGAGATCGCCGCCGGCCTCAACCAGGCCGCCAAGGAAGCCGCCGAGCACGGCATCACGGTCGGCTACCACAACCACCAGTTCGAGCTCGAGTCGAAGATCGGCGGCGCGCACGGCCTGGAGATCCTCGTCGACAACCTGTCCGACGAGGTGATCGTCGAGGTCGACACGTACTGGGCGGCGGTCGGCGGGGCCGACGTACCGGCGCTGCTGAAGAAGTTCGGCGAGCGGGTGACGGCGATCCACGTCAAGGACGGCGACGGGACGCTGAACAACAAGGCCCAGGTCGCGGTCGGCGACGGCACCATCGCGGTCGCGGACATCCTGGCCGCGGCGCCGCAGGCGCTCCGGGTCGTCGAGCTGGACGACTTCACCGGCGAGATCTTCGACGCGGTCGAGGGCAGCTACGCGTTCCTCACCGGAGAGGGTGCGCCTGAATGACAGCCGTTGGCGTAGGGGTGATCGGCGCCGGGGTGATTTCCGACGCCTACATCAAGAGCATGCAGAGCTTCCCGGACCTGAAGGTCGTCGCGATCGGCGACCTCCGGCCGGAGGCCGCCAAGGAGAAGGCCGAGCAGTACGGCATCGACGCCCACGGCGGGCCCGAGGTCGTGCTGAACAACCCGGACGTCGAGATCGTGGTCAACCTGACCATCCCGATCGCGCACGTCGAGGTGGCCCTCGCGGCGGTTGCCGCCGGCAAGCACGTCTGGAGCGAGAAGCCGTTCTCGCTGGATCAGGAGAGCGGCCTCAAGCTGCTCGCCACGGCCCAGGACGCGGGCGTGCGGCTCGGCTGCGCACCCGACACCATCCTCGGCCCGGGCCTGCAGGAGTCCCGCCGGATCATCGAGCGCGGTGACATCGGTACGCCGCTGACCGCGCTCACCCTGATGCAGTCCCCCGGCCCGGAGTCCTGGCACCCGAACCCGGCGTTCCTGTTCCAGGAGGGAGCGGGCCCGCTGTGGGACATCGGCCCGTACTACCTGACCACCCTGGTGCAGCTGTTCGGCCCGGTCGCCGCGGTCGCCGGTATCGGGTCGAAGTCCAAGGAGAAGCGCACGATCGGCTCCGGTCCGCTGGCGGGGACCGACTTCGACGTGACCGTGCCGACGCACGTCAGCACGATCGCGAAGTTCGAGTCGGGGCAGTCGTCGCAGAGCATCTTCAGCTTCGACTCGCCGCTCGGCCGGGCCGGGTTCGTCGAGATCACCGGCTCCGACGCGACGCTCGCCGTACCGGACCCGAACGGGTTCGACGGTGCGATCAAGATCCGTCGCCGGGGCGCCGAGGACTGGGAGACGATCGCCGAGACGAAGGCGGTCGCCCAGCGCGGGACCGGTGTGCTGGAGATGGCGCGGGCGATCCGGGCCGACCGGCCGCACCGGGCGACCGGGGCGCTGGCGTTCCACATCGTCGACGTGATGGCCTCGATCACCGACTCGATCGACACCGGCCAGTTCGTGGACGTGAAGAGCACGGTGGAAGTCGCGGCGATCCTGCCGGACGACTGGGACGTCACCGCGGCGACCCTGTGAAGCGAGCACTGTGACGAGCATCCAGCTGGATCCCCGGCGAACCGTCGTGTTCGCCGGGGATTCGGTCACCGACTGCGGCCGCCGTACCGACCCCGACGGGCTGGGCGACGGCTACGTCCGCGCTCTGTACGACGACCTCGGCGAACGCCGGCCGCGGATCGTCAACGCCGGCATCAGCGGCAACCGCGCGACCGACCTGGTCGCGCGGTGGACCGAGGATGTGCTGGCCCACGAACCGTCGCTGGTGTCGATCCTGATCGGGATCAACGACGTCTGGCGACGGTACGACGAGAACGACCCGACGACCCCGGAGTCCTTCGAGGCGTCGTACCGGATCCTGCTCGACGCGCTGTCCTGCGCGGTGGTGCTGATGGAGCCGTTCCTGCTGCCGGTGAAGGCCGGGCAGCAGGAGTGGCGCGAGGATCTCGACCCGAAGCTCGAGGTGGTCCGGAAGCTGGCCGTCGAGTACGGCGCGATCCTGGTCCCCACCGATGTCGAGCTCGGCAAGCAGGCCGCCACCATCGGTCCGGCGGCGCTCGCCGGCGACGGCGTGCACCCGTCCGCGGCCGGACACCGTGCCCTCGCTGATCTGTGGCGACGGTACGTCCTCGACAACGTGGACAACTGACGGCATCGCTCCCCACACGCTGTGGGGAGCGATGCCGTTCCACTAAACCGGTTCATCTCCCTGGAGCCAGATGTGACATCACTCAAGACCTTCGACCTGACCACCGCGGGTGGCGCGGCCTGGACCGTGCACGCGGTCGAGGGCCCGGTGCCGGACGGCCTGGCCGGCCGCGCGATCGCCGCGACCGTGCCCGGTGAGGTACACACCGACCTGCTCGCGGCCGGCGAGATCCCGGACCCGTTCGACGGCGACAACGAGTCGGCGCTGCACTGGATCGGCCGGACCCGCTGGAGTTTCCGGACCACGTTTTCGTGGACGGCGGACGGAAACGACCGGCAGGAACTGGTCGCCGAGGGTCTGGACACGGTCGCGACGGTGACGCTGAACGGTCAGGAGCTCGGCCGGACGATCAACCAGCACCGCTCGCACCGGTTCGACGTCACCGGCGTGCTCGTTGCCGGTGACAACGAGCTGGTGATCGAGTTCGAAGGTCCGGTGACCGCGGCCGAGGCGGAACGGGCGAAGGCCGGCAGCTGGCCGCACACCAACCTGCACCCGTACAACGAGCTGCGGAAGATGGCGTCGAACTTCGGCTGGGACTGGGGACCCGACGTCGCGACCGCGGGCATCTGGCGGCCGATCCGGATCGAGTCCTGGTCCGGCGTCCGCATCGACTCGGTCCGTCCGCTCGCGGGCGCCGACGGCGTACTGAACACGTACGTCTCGCTGGTCTGGACCGACACCGCGTCCGAGTACGCCACCGTCACGGCCGAGGTCGGCGGGACCACACAGTCAACGAGCGTCAAGCCGGGCACCGACACCGTCGTACTCGCCAATACTGTCCCCGCAGTGGACCTCTGGTGGCCGCGCGGCCACGGCGAGCAGCCGCTGTACGACGTGACCGTCACGGTGAACGAGGACGCCTGGCACGGCCGCGTCGGCTTCCGGACCGTCACGCTGAACGTTGCCCCGGACAACGACGGTACGCCGTTCGTGCTGTCCGTGAACGGCAAGCCGATCTACGTGCGCGGCGCGAACTGGATCCCCGACGACGCGTTCGTGACCCGGCTGAACGCCGGCACGTACCGGACCAGTATCCAGGACGCCGTGGACGCCGGCATGAACCTGCTGCGCGTCTGGGGCGGCGGGATCTACGAGAGCGAGCAGTTCTACGACGTCTGCGACGAGCTCGGCATCCTGGTCTGGCAGGACTTCCTGTTCGCGTGCGCGGCGTACTCCGAGGACGAGTCGCTGTGGAGCGAGGTCGAGGCCGAGGCACGCGAGGCCGTCACGCGGCTGAGCAAGCACGCCAGCCTCGCGGTCTGGAACGGCAACAACGAGAACATCTGGGGGTACGTCGAGTGGAGCTGGCGGGTCCCGCTGGCCGGACGGCCGTGGGGTGCGGGGTACTACCTCGACCTGCTCCCGAAGATCGTCGGTGAGCTCGACCCGCGGACGCCGTACTCCGCCGGTAGCCCGTACTCGTTCGACCAGTTCATCCACCCGAACGACGAGCGGCACGGGACGATGCACATCTGGGACATCTGGAACCAGGTGGACTACACGACGTACCGCAAGTACAAGCCGCGCTTCGTGTCGGAGTTCGGGTTCCAGGGGCCGCCGGCCTGGTCGACGCTGACGTCGGTCGTGCACGACGAGCCACTCGATCCCTACGGTCAGCAGATGCTCGTGCACCAGAAGGCGTTCGAGGGCAACCTCAAGCTGGAACGCGGACTCGGTGAGCACCTCCCACTCTGGAAGAACATCGATGACTGGCACTGGACGACGCAGCTGAACCAGGCGCGCGCCGTTGCCTACGGCATCGAGCATTTCCGCAGCCTGTTCCCGCTGAACACAGGTGCGGTCGTGTGGCAGCTGAACGACAACTGGCCGGTGGTTTCCTGGGCGGCCGTCGACGGGCACGGGATCCGCAAGCCGCTGTGGTTCGCACTGAAGCAGGTGTACGCCGACCGGCTGCTGACCGTTCAGCCCCGGGAAGACGAGCTGGTCGTTGCTGCCCACAACGACACGGACGAAGCGTGGTCGACCGAGCTCACCGTGACCCGGCGCTCGACCGGCGCGGGTGGTGAGGTGCTCGCCCGCGAGACGTTCGCGGTGGAGATCGCGGCCCGCTCGGCTGTCGTCAACGGGCTGCCCGAGTCGGTTGCCGTTCCCGCGAAGGAGTCGTCCGAGTACCTCGAGGTACGGGCGGCCGACGGTACGACGGCGTACTGGTACTTCGTCGAGGACACCGCGCTGGAGCTCTCCGGTGACGCGTACTCGGCCACTGTGACACCGACCGACGGCGGGTACGACGTCAAGGTGACGGCAACCGCACTGGCCAAGGACCTGGCGCTCTTCCCCGATCGCCTCGACGCTGCGGCGCGGGTCGACTCGGGGCTGGTGACCCTGTCCGCGGGCGAGACCCACACCTTCCACGTCACCGGCGCGGCAGCCCCCGAGCGGGTCGACGTACCGGTCCTGCGGTCGGCCAACGACCTGGTGAACTGAAGTTCGGCCAGGAGGGCCCGGTGCGACGGCGCACCGGGCAGGCGCCGGCGGTGGTCGTAGAGTGGGTCCCGTGACCTGGGGGAAGTGTGTTGCGCTCGGCGCTCTGGTGCTGACGCTTGCGGCGTGCAGTGACACCGATCCAACGGCCGGATCGGTCGCGGAGACCCCGCAGACACACGCTCCCGCTGCTCCGGTGCGTACGGCGAAACCGGTGCGACCGACGATGGCTCCGGTGCAGGCGAAACCAGGTGCCTCCAGCAACGCCACGGTGATGCCGGTGCTGGATCACGGGCCGCGGGACAAGAAGCAGATCGCGTTGACCTTCGATGCGGACCTGACCGCGTTGATGCGCCGGCGGCTGGTGTCCGGGACGGTCAAGTCGTACTACAACAAGGCGTTGATCGACGAGCTGCGCGCACTGCATGTGCCGGCCACGATGTTCCTGACCGGCATGTGGATGGAGCAGTACCCGCAGATCACCAAGGAACTGGCGAACGACCCGCTGTTCGAGCTGGGGACGCACACCTACGACCATCGCGGTTTCACCAAGCACTGCTACACGCTGGGGACTGTGCCACGTGAGCAGATGCTGGCCGACGTACGACGGGCTGTGGCCGACCTGGACCGGTTGGATCCACACGCCACCAGGTGGTTCCGGTTCCCCGGCGGGTGCTACGACGCCACCGCCCTGCGCGAGCTGGCACCGGCCGGCGTGACCGCGGTCGGCCTGGACGTGCCGGGAGCGGACGGGTTCGCCAAGTCACCGCAGCCGATCATCAAGCAGGTACTCGACCACGTGCAGAACGGGTCGATCGTCGTACTCCACATGCACGGCGGCGACAACGCGCCGTACACTGCCCAGGCCGTCGGCCCGATCGTGCGGGAACTCCGGGCACGCGGCTACCAGCTGGTCACGGTGACCCAGCTGGTCAGTCGACGTTGACGGCGACATACTTGATCTCCAGGTACTCGTCGATGCCGACGCTGCCGCCCTCGCGGCCGAGGCCGGACTGTTTGACGCCGCCGAACGGGGCGGCCGGGTTGGAGACGATGCCCTGGTTGAGGCCGATCATGCCGGCCTCGAGGCGCTCGGAGACCCGCAGCGCGCGGCTCAGGTCCTTGGTGAAGAGGTAGGACACCAGGCCGAACTCGGTGTCGTTCGCCATCGCCACGGCTTCGTCCTCGGTCTCGAACGCGGTCAGTGGCGCCACCGGCCCGAAGATCTCCTCCTTCTGCAACCGCGCGGTCGCCGGTACGTCGGCCAGCACCGTCGGCTGGTAGAAGTACCCGTTGCCCTCGGCAATCGCCCCACCGGTCAGCGTCCGCGCACCACGCGCGATCGCATCCGCGACCAGGTCCGCCACCTTGTCCCGCTGCTTGGCGTCGATCAGCGGCCCGACATCGACGCCGTCCTCGGTGCCGCGGCCGACCTTCAGCGCCGCCATCCGCGCGGTCAGCCGGGACGCGAACTCGTCCATCACCGACGCCTGCACGTAGATCCGGTTGGCCGACGTACAGGCCTCGCCGCCGTTGCGCATCTTGGCCAGCATCGCGCCGTCGACCGCCTTGTCCAGATCGGCGTCGGCGAACACCAGCAGCGGCGCGTTGCCGCCGAGCTCCATGCTGGTCCGCAGCACCTGCTCAGCGGCCTGCTCGATCAGTCGCCGGCCGACCGGGGTGGACCCGGTGAAGGAGAGCTTGCGGGCCCGCCCGTCGCGGATCAGCGGCTCCATCACGCCGCCGGCGTCCTGCGTGGTGACCACGTTGAGTACGCCGGCCGGGAGACCGGCCTCGGTCATCAGCTCGGCCAGCTTCAGCATCGACAGCGGGGTCTGCGCGGCAGGCTTGATCACCATCGTGCAGCCGGCCGCGACCGCCGGACCGATCTTCCGGGCGCCCATCGCCGCCGGGAAGTTCCACGGCGTGACCAGCAGGCACGGACCGACGGGCTGCCGCATCACCAGGAACCGGCCGGAGCCGTTCGGGGCGATCTGGTACCCACCGTCGATCCGGACCGCCTCCTCGGCGAACCAGCGGAAGAACTCGGCCGCGTAGGCGATCTCACCCTTGGACTCGGCGACCGGCTTGCCCATCTCCAGCGTCATCAGCAGCGCGAGGTCGTCGGCCCGCTCGGTCATCAGCTCATAGGTGCGGCGCAGGATCTCGCCACGCTCCCGTGGCGCGGTCGCGGCCCAGTCGGCCTGCGCGGCGACCGCCGCGTCCAGCGCCGACTTGCCGTCCGCCGGACTGGCGTCGGCCACGTCGCAGAGCGTCGTACCGGTGGCCGGGTCCTCGACGGGCAGCGTCCTGCCACCCTCGGCGGCGACCCACTGACCGCCGATGAACAGCGCGGCCGGACAAGCCTCGACGACGTCCCGCTCTCGTGACATGGCACTGCCTCTCAAGTAGTCGGCAGCTCCAAGACTAGGCGAGCAGGAATATGGGGGCCGGCTACCCATGTGCGGGCCTGACCGTCGATGTCATCCTGTGCGTCGACTGGGGACGCTGCAGAGGAGTGATGTATGGCGGTCTATCCGGCCGTTGCCGCGGTTCGACGAGAGGATGTAGCACCGGAGGTCGTCTGTGAGGTGTACGAGCTCGGCTCGCGGCGCCGGACGCCGGCCGGGACCAAGGAGCTGACCGCCCGTCAGATCACGATCGGCCGGATGATGTCGACCGGCGCCAAGGACGCGGCGATCGCGCGCGAACTGGGCCTCTCGCTGCGCACCGTCCGCGCCGAGATCGGTGCGCTGATCGCCGGGCTCGGGGCGAAGTCCCGGTTCCAGGCCGGCTGCCTGCTGATCCGCCGTTTCGGCTGACGTGACCGAGCGCAGGCCACTTGCAGCCATTGCAGCTATTGCAGCCATCGCCGCAATCCCTCGCAAGGCTCGTGAGCGGGATACTGGAGGTCTGCATCTGCCGCCGGTCGAGACCCTGCAGGGACCGCTGTCACCAGCATCCACACGCCACGTGAGGCACAGGGGCCAGCGGGTGGGTCCGGCACGGACCGGCGGCAGATGCGGGTGCCAGGCGAAGGCGCCTTCTGTCCTGCGTCCAGGGCCGCGCATCGTTACAGTTGGCGACCATGCAGACCCGTTCGCCTGTAGTGGTCGGCAGAGACCGGGAGATCGGTTCTGTGCACCAACTGCTGGCGGCTGCCCGCGGCGGGCAGGGCGGCGCCGTCTTCGTTGTCGGCGAGCCCGGCATCGGCAAGAGCCGACTGGCCGCGGCAGCCACGTCACAGGCTCTCGACGACGGTATGGCGACTCTGCGCGGGCGGGTCGGCGCGATCGGCACAATGGTCCCGTTCCGTCCGTTCACGGAGGCGCTGCTGTCGCTGATCCGGCGCGGAGAGATGCCGACGACGGACAGCCTCGGACTGTACCGGCAGGCGCTCGGCCGGCTGGTCCCGGACTGGGACGACGGCACCTCGCACGACACCGCGGCGTCACCTGTCATCCTCGGTGAGGCGGTCCTCCGGCTCTTGGCCCTGGTCGGGCGTGACCGTGGGTGTCTGCTCGTCCTGGAGGACCTGCATGGCGCCGACCCGGAGACGCTGGCAGTGATCGAATACCTCCTCGACAACCTGGAGGACCAGCCGATCGCGCTGCTCGCGACGATGCGGTCGGAGACGTGCGCGGCGTACGAACTCGCACAGCTGTCGGCGCAGCGCGGTGCGGCAGCTCTGCTCGAGCTGCAACCGCTGGACCGGGACGAGGTGACGCAGCTCGCCGCAGCTTGTCTGGAGGTTCCGGTCGACGGTGTGCCCGGGCAGCTGGTTGATCGGCTGTGGAAGGACAGCGCCGGAGTCCCTTTCATTGTTGAGGAACTGCTGCACGAGGCGAACCGGGTCGGCCAACTGGCGGTCAACCCGGACGGCACTGTGCAGGTGGTCGAGGACGTGCACATCTCGGTACCGGATGCCGTGGTACGCAGCGTCAGCAACCGTACTGCGCAACTCGGTGAGGCATCGCGTGACATCCTCGTCCTGGCCGCTGTGATCGGGCACCGTTTCCCGCTGAGCGTCGTACGCACCGCCACGCGGACGGACGAACAGTTGCTGCTGGCAACGCTCCGGGCGGGTTTCGCCGCGCAGCTGGTCGGACCGGACGAACCGGCACCGGACTGGTACGCGTTCCGGCATCCGCTCACCGCGGACGCACTGCTGGCCGGTCTGACGCCGACCGAACGCGCCACGGTGGCGCTGCGCTGCGCGGACGCGGTCGAGGAACTACATCCCGGTCTGCCGGGCGAGTGGTGCACGATGGCCGCGGAGCTCGCCGAGACCGGCGGCGACGCGGTACGGGCCGGCCGGCTGTTCGCACTGGCCGGACGCCGGTCCTTCGACGACGGCTCGGTCGGCTCGGCGATGAACCTACTCGACCGTGCGAACGCCCTGCTGGCCGTCGATCCCGACATCGGCCACCGGGCCGATGTCCTCGGCTCGCTCCTGGTCGTGCTCACCGCGATCGGCCGGTTCGAGGACCTCCCGGACCACGCAGCGACGGTCGGCGAGCTGGCGGACCGCAACCTCGAGAGTCGCAAGGTCGCCGCGCTGCACGTCAAGCTCGCCGACCTCGAGATGGTGGCCGGTCGCTGGGCCGAGGCCCTGGACCACGTCGCCACCGCCCGCTCCTGGCTCGGCAGCGACGCCGGGGACGCCGACCTCGCCCCGGTCGACATCGTCGCCGCGAACCTCGAGATGTCCCGCACCAACCCCGACCGGATCGAGGCCGCCAGGGAGCTGGCCCGGCGTGCCGCTGCGGCGGCCGAACGCGCCAAGCTGCCCGAGGTGGCCTGCGAAGGCTTACAACTGCTGGGTGTCCTGGCCCGCGGGCAGGATCTCGACCAGTCGACCGGCTACTTCGACCGGGCCCGGCAGATCGCCGACGACCACGGGATGGGCATCGCGCGCCTGGTGTCGCAGATCTTCCGGGCCGGCAACGTCAACCTGGCGACCGGCAGCATCGTCGAATTCGAGCAGGCGCGGCAGCAGGCGCTGCGGATCGGGGCCATCGGGCTGGCGTACGACGTCGAGAGCATGCTCAGCCAGCAAGCGATCCTGCGGTCCGAGTACGCCCGGGCCGCCGAGCTGATCGACAACTGTCTCGAGGTCACCCGGCGACTGCGGATGGGCCGCTCGGCGACGTTCTTCCTGTCCACCAAAGCGATCCTGGAGGCGCACCAGGGGCGCCGGTCCGCGATGGAGGCGACGCTGGCCGAGGTCGAGAGCTGGGGCGGCGAGCGCGCGAAGTACGAGCTGCCGTACGCCTACGGGCTGGCCCGGACGTTCTGCGCGCTGCTGGAGGAGAACCGCGAGCTGGCTGAAGCTGATCTCGCGCAGGCGCTCGCGTACGACGCGCAGAACCCGACGACGTTCCACACCTCCGGCAAGAATGGCCTGAGGCTGTTGCTCGACGTACTGGCCGGCCGGAGCGGCTGGGCGCACTTCGAGGAGGTCACGGCGACCGCAGCCAGTGGGATGCGGTGGAACAAGCAGTTCGTGCAGCTCGCCCACGCCGTACTGCTGGGTCGGGACGGTGAGGCCGACGCTGCCGACGCCAAGATGCTGGAGGCGGCGGAAACCGCGTCGCTGTATCCGATGGCGCGTCACCTCGGGCTGCGACTGGTGGCCGAGCCGGCCCATGCGGACGGGTGGGGTGAACCGGTCGCGTGGTTGCGGCAGGCCGAGGAGTACTTCCACAACGCCGGCATCCAGGCAGTGGCAAGTGCGTGCCGCAGTCTGATGCGGCAGTTCGGTGCGACCGTGCCACAGCGCCGGAGTGGTTCGGACCGGGTGCCGGCCGAGCTGCGGCAGCTCGGGATCACCACGCGGGAGTACGAGGTCTGCCGGTTGCTGGCGGATCGGATCGGCAACAAGTCGATCGCGGCCCGCCTGCACATCTCGCCGCGGACCGTCGAGAAGCACGTGGCGAGCCTGATGGCGAAGACCCGGCAACCGGACCGGGAGGCACTCAGCAGATTCGCCCGGACCGCCCTGCGACACTGATCCCAGGCGCCGGCCCGATTCCGGGCAGGGATGCGTGTGCTGGAACATCCGGTGCCTGATGGGTGATAGTTGTCGACTCACGCACCGGTGACCGCCAGTCGGTGCGACCATGGACGGTATTTACGAACGCTCGCTATCTATACTGGGTGAGTGGCAGGCAAGGGGTCGGACATGAGCAAGGGAACGGTCGGCGGCGGCGGTACGACGATGCTGCGGCGGATCAATGTCGCCTCGGTCCTGGATGCGGTCCGTCGATCCGCACCCGCACCGTTGCGCGTCGCCGAACTGGTGGAGCGGACCGGTCTGGCCAGGCCGACGGTCGCCCAGGCCGTTGACGAGCTGCTCGACGCCGGCTGGCTGCAGCAGCACGGACCGGACTCCGCGGACCGCTCGCTCGGCCGCCCCGCCATCCGGGTCTCGCTGCGCGGCCGTGCGGCGCCGGTGCTCGGGCTGGACGTCGGCCCGCACCGGGTCACCGTCGGCGTCTCCGACCTGGCCGGCCGCAAGCTGTCGCTGGTACGCCGCTCCGGACCCGGCTGGACCGCACAGGAGCTACTCGGGGTCATCGGTGAGGTGATCAACGAGGCGCTGGCGGAGGCCGAGGTGCCGGCCGAGGACGTCGCCGCCGCGGTCGCCGCGAGCCCGGGCATCGTCGACGAGCACACCGGCCGGGTCCAGCTGGTCCCGAGTGTGCCCGGCTGGTCGGCGATCGACCTGATCAAGCACGTCCGCGGCCTGCTCGACTGCCCGGTGATGCTGGACAACGACGCCAACCTGGCCGCGCTGGCGATCGCCGCCGCGCGCGGCGGCACCGGCACGCTGCTCGCTGTCCAGTGGGGTGAGCGACTCGGCGCCGGCATCGTCATCGACGGCCGCCTGCACCGCGGTACGGGCGCGGCTGGTGAGATCGGCTTCATTGCCACCGGCCCCGACGACGTGATCAATCCCGAGGACAGCCGCGGTCCGCTGGAGCGTGCCGTCGGCTCCGAGGCGATCGCCGCGCTGGGGCGTCAGGCCGCCTTGGACAACCCCGACTCGCGGCTGGCCGAGTTGGGTGGCGATCAGCTGGACACCGCGGACGTCTTCGCGGCTGCCGCGGAGCGTGACCCGGTCGCGCAGGCCGTCGTACAGCAGGTCGCTGGGTCGTTCGCGCGGGCGCTGGCGCCGTCGATCCTGGTGCTGGACCCGACGGCCGTCGTGATCGGCGGTGGTGTCGCGCGCGCGGGCGCCGTACTGCTGGACGCCATTTCGGACCAGCTCCGGCTGCTGACGCTCAACCACCCGAAGCTGGAGCTGTCCGCGCTGGCCGAGGACGCGGTCGTCACCGGTGCGATGCGGATGGCTCTCGACGAGGTCTGGCAGCGCAAACTCCCGACGCCGGCGATGACCAGCACCACGTCCTGACCAGCTGTCTGGCCGGCACTACCTGGCCAGAGCGGGACCCTTCACCACTTTCACACCGGCCGCACCGCACCAACAGGTGTAGGTGAGCTCGTACACGACCTGACCCGCCAGGTCGACCCGGCGATCCAGGCCGGTGACCATGCTCATCGGCAGCAGCGTGCGCCGATCACACACCGAGCAGGTGATCACGATCATCGCCGGTGCCAGCCGTACGCGCGGTCGACGTACAGGCGCCAGATCAGTCGCCAGTGGGTCCGGGCGTCGTCGAGGAACCATCGCCACCGCAGGCTGCGGCTTATCACCATGCGATCACTCATTGTTCACATCCACTACAGAAAGATACTGCCACGACTGTTTCAGTAGAGTGAGCGTACGGCAGTACGGTCCGTCGGCGGAAGGGGTTAGCCGCGGACCGCGGTGGCGATCGCGTCGGGGCGGTCCAGGTGCACGAGGTGCGCGGAGTCGCGGAGGACCTCGACCGTTCCGCCGAGTGCGTCGGCGAGACGTTGCTGGCCGGCGAGCCAGCGGCTCGCGGTGAAGCGGGAGCTGCCGCCGGTCGCGACCAGGAGCGTGGCGGGGACGGCCTGAGCGACCGGATCCGTGATCAGCTTCGCCACCTCGGAAGCCAGCTGCCAACTGCCGGCCAGCTCGTCCCAGAACAACAGCCACGACGTCTTGGCGCCGTATCGGGCTCGTGCGGTCGCCTTCGGGAGCAGGTCGAGATTGGACCGGCTCCCGACTCGCACGCTCACTCGCCGGATCGCCGGACCGATCAGCTGCGGTACGCCGACCCGCCCGAGGAAACGCGTCACTTTGCGGATCGCCCGGTCAGCCCGCGTTCCGGGGTACAACGCCCACCAGCCCGTCTCCGACGTCAGACTGCTGTCGACAAGGACCAGCCCGGTCACTTCGAGCGGCCGAGTCAGCGCCCAGCGCAGTACTGCCAGTCCACCGATCGAATGGCCGACCAGTCCGATCTCCGCACCCGGAGGTACGTCGGCAGCCGCCCGTAGCGCGTCCACGTCCGAGGTGACCGGCGTACTCCAGGGATCGATGACGCGGACGTCGAGATCCGGCAACAGCTCGACGACCCGGGCGAACTCCTCAGGAGTCTCGGCCAGGCCGGGCACCACGATCCACGTCACGGTCATCGAGAGAAAGCCTGCCTCAGACCCGGTAGCACTGTCCCCAACATTAGGCAGACAAGCAAAACCGACACCCGCTGCAGGATGCCCGGCGCATCCAGTTCGTCACCCAGGAGAACATCCCGCCCGGTCCGCAGCCCCAGCCACGTCTGCGTCACCGCAACCGCACCAGCGAGTACGGCGACCACTTTGCTCCACGCACCACCCCAGCCGCACCGTCGCACCACCAGGACCGCGAAGACGCCCATGGCGATGCTCCCGAGACCAGCGAGCGTCGACGTCACTTCGTGGAGGACCAGCGCCACACCGGTCTGCCCGTTCGCCTCAGCCGCCCGGCACGCCGCGCTGACCGATGGCGCGCAGTCCATCGGCGAGAACGAGTCGAACAACGTGCCGAGCCCGAATACCGCCGTACTGACCAGGAGGCCGCTCAGCTCCCACTGTGCTCGTCGAGCCGGCCAGGCCAGCACGACCGAGACCAGCAGAAGTACGCCGGTCGCCAGGTCCATCGCCCGCGCGTACAGGCTGGTCGACTGGTCTCGCGCGCCCAGCTCGCTGAGGAACGAGTCCTGGACGCTGAGCGGGAAACCGGCCGCCGCCTCCAGCAGCAGACTGCAGTAGAGCACGCCGGCGGCAAGCATGAGATTGCGGAGCAGGCGGTACGGGAGGGCGGCCATGTCGGCAGCGTGGCATGACAACCCACACGTTGACTGTGGCGTCAGCTGTAGTGTCAGGGTAGTGCTAGGTCGACCGACCTCTCAGCGAACTAATGGGATGATCGGCTGGTGCGGTCGGAACAAGCAGCAGTGACCCCCGTCTGGCAGCAGCGCGCCGCGGTGTGGGTCGGCCGCGTCGTCGTGCTCGCGTCGGTGTGGTCGTTCCTTGCCATCCCGCTGCACATTCCGGCGCCGGCGTTCGTCAAACGCGTCGACATGGCGTTCGACTTCATCGGCATCCCGGCCGGGCACACGATTTTCTCCGCCGTCTACCTCGCGGTGGTCGGTAGCGCACTGCTGCGGGGCAAGCGGGCCGCCCTGCTCTGGGTGCTGTGGGTGTTCGAAGGGCTCTGGTTGTTCGGCCTGACCGGCTACATCGCGTTCAGTTCCGTGCGGCTGAGCAGCCCGAGGAGCACCGAGTGGTTGTCCGACCTGGACCGCACCACCGTGGCCGACCTCGAGTGGGCGATCGTCCAGTGGGTCGTGGTCGCCGGGCTGATCGTGCTCCTGTGGAAGATCCGTGGCGCCTTTCCCGCGCGGCTCGCGCCCGGTTCCCGCCGCCTCGCCATCGGCGCGCTGGTGGCCGGCATGGTGATCTCGATCGCGGTCAGCATCACGCTGACGCAGATCTTCCCGAAGACGCTGACCGGTCAGCGGCAGAAGATCGGCTGGGCCGTGATCGCCGCACTCGGCCAGTCCCGGAGCAAGATGGCCGGCCACGACGGCCACGGGTGGATCGGTCTCACCGTCGGCGCGATCTCGGCCGCGTCGCTGGTGATCGCGTTCTGGATCTTCCTCCGCTCGGTCCAGCGTGTTCGCTACCTGACCCAGCCCGAGGAGCTCCAGGTTCGCCGATTGCTCCTGCTGCACGGCGAGCGCGACTCCCTCGGGTACTTCGCCACTCGCCGGGACAAGGCGGTGGTGTTCGCTCCGGACAACAACGCCGCAATCGCCTACCGGGTGGTGAACGGCGTCAGCCTGGCCAGCGGCGATCCGCTCGGCGACCCGGTGGCCTGGCCCGGCGCGATCCAGCAGTGGCTCGCCGAGGCCCGGACCTACGGCTGGTCGCCGGCCGTCATCTCGGCCGGCGAAGAGGCCGCCGAGGCGTACGTCGAAGCGGGTCTGCGCGCGCTGTCGATGGGTGACGAGGCAATCATCGACGTCGCCGACTTCACCCTCGAGGGCCGCACGATGCGACCGGTGCGCCAGGCGGTCACCCGGGCCCAGCGAGCCGGCTACCACGCGGAGGTCGTGCGGCACGGCGACTTGTCCCCCGAGGCACTCGCGCAGTACGTGCAGCTCGCGGAGAAGTGGCGGGGCGCGCGGACCGAGCGTGGCTTCTCGATGGCGCTCGGGCGGCTCGGCGATCCGGCCGACGCCCGCTGCGTGATGGTGATCGCGCGGGACGCCGACGGCGCCGTCCGCGGCCTGCTGTCGTTCGTGCCGTGGGGTGTGCGCGGCGTCTCGCTGGACCTGATGCGACGCGATCCCGAGTCCGTGAACGGGCTGATGGAGTTCATGGTGACGTCGCTGATCGACGCCGGCGGCGATCTCGGCATCCACCGGATCTCGCTGAACTTCGCGATGTTCCGGGAGATCTTCAGCGACGCCGAGCGGGTCGGCGCCGGACCGGTGCTGCGGATGACGAACGCCTTGCTGACCGCGGCCTCGCGCTTCTGGCAGCTGGAGAGTCTCTACCAGTCCAACGAGAAGTACCTGCCACGCTGGTCGCCACGGCTGATGTGCTACTCGCGTGGCACGTCCCTGGCCCACGTGGCGCTGGCAGCCGGCACGGCGGAAGGCTTCCTGCCGGCGCCGCGGCCGTGGACCCGCGTCGACGTCGCGGTGACGGCCGAGCGGCACGCGATCATGGCGGCGGACGGGCGCGCGTTCGCCGCCGCCGTACGCGAGCAGGAGGAGGAGCTGCTGCGGCCCGCGTTGCCGACGCGGAAGCTCACCGAGCAGGAGGAGATCCGGCGTACCAAGCTCGCCGAGCTCGTTGCCGCAGGCATCGATCCGTACCCGGTGAGCGTGCCGCGGACGGAGACGCTGGAGCGAGTGCGGGAGCTGTACCCGAACCTGCCGCCGGATCACCACACCGGCCACACGGTGTCCGTGACCGGCCGGGTGATGCGGATGCGCAACCACGGCAAGCTGGCGTTCGCGCAACTGCAGGACGGCGTCACCCAGCTCCAGGTGATGCTGACGGCCGACACGTGTGGCGACGTACCGCTGGAGCAGTGGCGACGGCTGGTCGACATCGGCGACCACGTGAGTGTGACGGGTGAGGTCGTGACGAGCCGTCGCGGCGAGCTGTCGATCGCGACCGCGTCGTGGACGATGGCGGCGAAGTGCCTGCACCCGTTGCCGGACAAGCGGAAGGGCTTCACCGATCCCGAGGCGCGGGTCCGGCAGCGGCACATCGACCTGGTGACGAACCCGGACTCGCTGCGGATGATGCAACAGCGCAGCGCCGCCGTCCGGGCTCTGCGCAACGGCTTCGACACCCGCGGGTTCATCGAGGTGGAGACGCCGATGCTGCAGGCGGTGCACGGTGGCGCGAACGCGCGGCCGTTCGTCACGCACATCAACGCCTACGACACCGACCTGTTCCTGCGGATCGCGCCGGAGCTGTTCCTGAAGCGGCTCAGCGTCGGCGGGATGGGCAAGATCTACGAGCTGAACCGGAACTTCCGCAACGAGGGCGCCGACGCGACCCACAACCCGGAGTTCACCTCGGTCGAGGCCTACCAGCCGTACGCCGACTACCACGTGATGCGCGAACTCACCCGCGAGCTGCTGATCGAGGCCGCGACCGCGGTGCACGGCAAGCCGGTGGTACGCCGCGACGGCGAGGAGATCGACATCTCGGGCGAGTGGCCGGTGGTCACCGTCCACGATGCGGTCGGCCGGGCCGCCGGTACGGCGATCGACCCGGACACGCCCGTCGAGCGGCTCCGGGAGCTCTGCGCCGAACACGGCCTGCACACGACCTTCGAGATGTCCGCCGGTGAACTGGTGCTGGAGTTGTACGACGAACTCGTCGAGCCGAACACCTCCCTCCCGACGTTCTACACCGACTTCCCGCTCGAGACGTCGCCGCTGACCCGCTCGCATCGCTCCGAGCCACGACTCGCCGAACGCTGGGACCTGGTCGCGTTCGGCGCCGAGATCGGCACGGCGTACTCCGAACTGGTCGACCCGATCGAGCAGCGCCGGCGGCTCACCGAGCAGTCGCTGAAGGCCGCGGCCGGCGACCCCGAGGCGATGTCGCTCGACGAGGATTTCCTGTCCGCGCTCGAGTACGCGATGCCGCCGACCGGAGGTCTGGGGATCGGCGTGGACCGGGTGATGATGATGCTCACCGGGCAGAACATCCGCAGCACGCTGGCATTCCCGTTCGTGAGGCCCGCCCCCCGCGACTGAGCCGCCGGTATGACATACCCTTGGCAGCTCACGGGTTGGGGAACCCAGGGGGTGGGGATGAAGTGCTGGGTTGTGCTGTGCGCGGGGCTGGGACTGCTGACGGGTTGCGGCGGAGGGCCGGAACAGCCGTCGATCCCTGCGGCCTCGGCGTCGGCGTCCGGTAGTGCTGCGTCGGCGCCGGCGCAATCGGTCTCGGCGGCGGCGCCCTTGGGCTTGGCCGCGTACCAGGCCGAGCTGACGCGGATCGACGAGGTGTTGTCGGGCGCGGCGCGGAAACTGACCCGCGTGCGGACCGCCGAGGGGTTGGCCGACGCCATGAGCACGCTGGCCGGGTCGCTGAACACGATCGGCGTCCGGTTGGCCGCGCTGTCGGTGACCTCGCGGCTGAGCGCCGTACACGAACTGCTGCAGGACCGGGTGGGTGTGGCGGCGATGCGGTTGACCAGCACGGAGGCGGCGTCCGAGGAGGACGCGCGGTGTGGTGGCGTCGCGTTCACCTCGCAGAAGGTTCAGCGGCAACTGCGGACCGATCTCGCCGCGGCGCTCAGCGGGCTGGAACGCCTCGAACTGAGGTTCGGTGCGGCGTTGCCCGACCCGGGTCCCGCGCCCGCGCAGGTGCGCCCTGACAGCGGCGAGGTCCTGGTCCGCCGGGGTCCCGACGGGATGGGCCGGCTGAAGATCACGAACGGTACGCCGAAGGATGTCGCGGTCTCGATCGTCGGCGACAACCAACCACCGGGCCGTCCCCAGGTGATGGTCTACGTCCGGGCGAAGCAGAGCACGACCGTGAACGGGATCGGCGGCGCGTACCACCTGTACTACAAGAGCGGCGCGGACTGGGATCCGAACCACCGGAAGTTCCAGTCGGACTGCTCGTTCACAAAGTTCGACCAGACGTTCGGCCGGAACCAGGGCTGGAAGGTCAACCTCCAGCCGACAACCGGCGGCAACGCCGACACGACCCAGGTGGAGGCGTACTAGCTACTCCGCACGCGCCGCCGCAGCGCCGTCGCAGCGCCGTCGTGGCGCCGTCGTGGCGCCGTCGTGGCGCCGTTTGGGCGCCGTTTGGGCGGTTCACCCCAGAAATGGTCCGTTCCCACGCCGCATGCCAACTGCTCACGGACAACATCAGAGGTGAACCGCTCGAATGCCTGGCCGGGGTGCCTGGCCGGGGTGCCTGGCCGGGGTGCCTGGCCGGGGTGCCTGGCCGGGGTGCCTGGCCGGGGTGCCTGGCCGGGGTGCCTGACCGAGGTGCCTGACCGAGGTGCCTGACCGAGGTGCCTGACCGAGGTGCCTGACCGAGGTGCCTGGCCGGGGTGCCTGGCCGGGGTGCCTGGCCGGGGTGCCTGGCTGGGGACGGGCTGGGCTGATGGATGACCTCGACGTTTCTCGTCATGGCACTGGTGTCCTGAGGACGCTAGAGGCCTAGCTTGTCCAGGAGGGAGCCCAGGAGGCCGCCCAGGCCATGCGGCTTGCCCGGGTCGTCCGGGGTGGTCGGCGGGGTGCTCGGCGTGGTGCTGGTCGGCGGCGCGGTCGGCGTGGCCGTGGTCGTCGGCCGTCCGGTGGGCGTGACGGTCGGCGTCGCGGGCGGGCGCTCGGTCACCACCGGGATGGTCGGCCGGGTGGTCTCGGCGATCTGCGTCGTCGGCGCCTCGGTCGGGTACGGCGTCCCGGTCGGGTACGGCGTACTCGGGGGACCGGCCGGCCACCGGATCTCCCCCGGCTTGGTTGCGGTCGGCAACGTCGTCGGCAGCGCGGTCGCGCCCGGCGTCGGAACCGGAGTGGTGGCGGCGGCCGTCGCGGTCCCGCGCGCGCCGACCGGGAGGTTCTGACTCGGCTGACCGGGTTGCGGCCCGGCGATCGGCACGGCCGGCTTCGGGCCACCACCGGGCAGCGGCAGGAAGGAAGCACCGATCCGGGGTCCGCCGAGCAGTGCGACGAAGACCAGGACGAGGTAGCCGAGCAGCAGGACGCCGGCGCCGGCGGCGGCCTGACGGAGTCGCCGCGGGTGCTGCCAGGGCGGGCGGCGGGAAGCCGTGGCAGACATCGCTTTCACAAGTCCGGAAGGGTATCGGTTGAAGGACCACTTCAAACAGTCCTTGGAACAAATTCCACGCCGAAGCGAAATCATTAGTCAGGTGCATACAGCATTACGCGAGCGTAGGAATGCACTGCGTTAGCTGATTGCTCAGGTCAACGCCTGCAGACCGATCACCGACAGCAGCCGGAGCTTCTCCGCGGCCTCGGTGCCCGGCGCCGCCGTGTACACCACGATCCGCAGATCACTGCCCGGTACGGCGAGAACGTCGCAATCGATGCCGAAGTCACCGATCTCGGGATGCCGGACCGTCTTCCGTTCGGACCGGTGGAACCCGACGACCGGCCGCTCCCACAGCGCCGCGAACTCGTCGTCGCGCGCCCGCAGTTCGTCGATCAGCGCCTTCAGATCCGGGTCGTGCGGATAGCGGGCGAGCGCGGCACGCAAATCCGTTACCATTGCGTGCCGGAATTCTCGTTGCTGTTCCGGAGTCTGGACAATTCGGTCGCCCGGCGCCACGAAATGCCGGTAGATGATGTTCCGGTCGCGCCCGCGCCACTGCGACGGGTCGCCGATCAGCGCCGCGAACAGCGGGTTCCAGCTGATCATCGTCCAGGCGGCGTCACACACGCACAGCGGCGCCCCCTCGAGCTGGTCGACGATCCGCTGCACCCCCGGCGGGATGTACGTCGAGATCCGCCCGGGCGTCGGCTCGACCTCGCCCGCGAGCACGAACAGATGGTTGCGCTCGGCATCGGACAGCCGCAGCGCCCGGGCCAGCGCGGTCAGCACCTGCGGGGACGGCGAGTCCGACCGGCCCTGCTCGAGCCGGACGATGTAGTCCACCGACAGCCCGGCCAGTTGCGCCAGCTCCTCGCGCCGGAGACCCGGAGCGCGCCGCTTCCCGCCAACGGGCAGTCCGACCTGCTCCGGCGTCACCCGATCGCGCCAGGCGTGCAGCGTTCTCCCGAGCTCACCCATGCCGTCCAGTATTCCGCGCCCGCACGGCGTCAGCCTGGTACTGCCGTTCCCTAGGACATTGTGGGTACTACCTGGTGGGGGCCGGCGGCGAGAGGGTGAAGGCATGACAACGACACTCATCACCGGGGCGAACCGAGGCCTCGGCTACGAAACGGCTCGGCAGCTGGTCGAGGCCGGGCACACCGTGTACATCGGCGCCCGGGACCCGCAGCGCGGCAAGCAGGCGGCGAGCGACCTGGGTGCGGAGTACCTGCCGCTCGACGTGACCAGCGACGAATCGGTCGCCGCGGCCGCAGCGCAGCTCGACGCCCTCGACGTACTGATCAACAACGCCGGCATCCCGGGGCCGCGCAAGGAGGCGCGGGACCTGACCGCCGAGGACATCCACCAGGTGTTCGACCTGAACGTGTACGGACCGGTGCGGATGCTGCGCGCGTTCCTGCCGTTGCTGGAGCGCAGTGCGAACCCGGTCGTCGTGAACGTGTCGAGCGGACTCGGCTCGATCGCCACCGCCGTCGACCCGGCGGCGCACACCGGCGCCGTACCGGTGTGGGTCCCGGCTCCGGCGTACGGCGCGTCGAAGGCGGCGCTGAACATGCTGACGGTCCAGTACGCGAAGCAGCTGCCGAATCTGCGGATCAACACCGTCGACCCCGGGTACACCGCGACCGACTTCAACGGGCGCAGCGGTTACCAGACCGTCGAGGAGGGCGCCGAGATCATCGTGCGGCTGGCGACGATCGACCAGGACGGCCCGACCGCGGAGTACCTGAGCATCCACGGCACGGTGCCCTGGTAACCAGAAGAGTGACCAGAAGGGTGACTAGCACTCGATGACGTTGACGGCGAGCCCGCCGCGCGAGGTCTCCTTGTACTTGATCTTCATGTCGGCGCCGGTCTCGCGCATCGTCTTGATCACCTTGTCCAGCGTGACCACGTGGACGCCGTCGCCGTGCATCGCCATCCGGGCCGCGTTGATCGCCTTCACCGACGCCATCGCGTTCCGCTCGATACACGGGATCTGGACCAGGCCGCCGACCGGGTCGCAGGTCAGGCCGAGGTTGTGCTCCATCGCGATCTCGGCGGCGTTCTCGACCTGCTGCGGCGTCCCGCCGAGCACCTCGCAGAGGCCGGCCGCCGCCATCGAGCAGGCCGACCCGACCTCGCCCTGACAGCCGACCTCGGCGCCGGAGATCGACGCGTTCTCCTTGTACAGCACGCCGATCGCCCCGGCGGCCAGCAGGAACCGGACCGCGCCGTCGTCGGTCGCGCCCGGCACGAACCGCCGGTAGTAGTGCAGTACGGCGGGAATGATGCCGGCGGCACCGTTCGTCGGGGCGGTGACGATCCGGCCGCCGGACGCGTTCTGCTCGTTGACGGCGAGCGCAAACAGGTTCACCCAGTCCATCACCTTCAGCGGATCGACCGACCACGGGTCGCCGCTCAGCCGGCGGTGCAGGGCGTGCGCCCGGCGCGGCACCTTCAGCCCGCCGGGCAGGATGCCCTCGGTCTCGCAGCCCTCCCGGACGCAGTCCTGCATGACCTGCCAGATGTGCAACAGGCCGTCGCGGATCTCGTCCTCGGTGCGCCAGGCGAGCTCGTTCGCGAGCATCACCTCGCTGATCGTCAGCTGCGACTCGCGGCACCGGTCGAGCAGCTCCGCGCCGGTCGTGAACGGGTACTTCAGCGGGGTGGTGTCCGGCACGATCCGGTCCCCGGCCGCGGCGGTCTCGTCGACCACGAAGCCACCACCGACCGAGTAGTAGGTGCGCTCCCGCAGTACGGCGCCGGTGGTGTCCCGGGCGACGAAGATCATCCCGTTCGGGTGGTACGGGAGGGCCTTGCGGCGGTGCATCACCAGGTCGGTGTTCTCGTCGAACGCGATCTCGTGGGTGCCGGCGAGCAGGATCCGGCCGCGCTCGCGGATGGTCTCGACGCGGGCGTCGACGGAGTGCGTGACGACGGTCTCCGGGTCGGCGCCCTCGAGCCCGAGCAGGACGGCCTTGTCGCTGCCGTGCCCGTGCCCGGTCGCGCCGAGCGAGCCGAACAGCTGCGCCTCGACGGTCGCCGTCGCGGTCAGCAGACCGTCGTCGACGAGGCCGAGCGCGAACGTGCGGGCCGCTCGCATCGGTCCCACGGTGTGGGAACTCGACGGGCCGATCCCGATACTGAACAGGTCGAAGACGCTGATCGCCATCGTGTGGAGGTCCCTTCCGGTCGTCGTTGACCGAGTGGTGTCCTCCCCGCTCTGTCAGGCTGATGCCCTCCAGAGGTGCCTCGCCCGTACGGTGAAGGTGCCTGAGAGATTCTTGGGGAGAGTTGCTCCTACGGCGCCCGGATCAGGTCCGGGTCTCTCCCGCACGGGTTCATGCGGCTGTTGAGTTAGCTTCCGCTGTGGACGGTACGGCGGTCCCACGCCCGGCGTCAATCCGGCCCGTTCGCCGCTCACGACCTTGAACCCAGATCTCGAAGAACCAGGTGAACAGCGGCGGAACACTGGCTGCCAGGGCGGCCAGTGTGACCGGCCAGGACCAGCGCAACGGGCCGCGGACCGCGAGCACGGTGATCACGTAGGCGACGAAGATGCCGCCGTGGATCGGGCCGAAGATCTGCACGCCGATCTCGTTGTCCGACAGCACGTACTTGAACAGCATCCCGATCAGCAGGCCGGTCCACGAGACTGCCTCGGCGATCGCCACGGCCCGGAACCACTGCGCATGTTTGGTACTCATCAACGACCGACCCTAACAAGCCCCCCAAGCCACGTCCGGGGTCATCGGGGGCCGCTCCCCGATGCCGCCAGCAAGCGATTGCCGAAGGATCGTCGGCATGATGCTCACCCGACGCGCCGTCACCGGCGCGGTACTTCTCGGCGTCGCGACCGCGGGCCTGGCAACACTGCCGGCCGCCGCCACGACGACCAGCACGATCCAGTGGACCGACTGCAAACCCGAAGGCAAGGACGATCCCGCCGAGGTGCTGGGCTCGCAGTGCGCGACGCTCCGCCTGCCCGTCGACTGGCGCGACCCCGGCGGACCGACGTTCGACCTGGCGATCGCCCGCCGGACGGCGAAGACACCGAGCGAGCGCGTCGGCGTCCTGGTGTTCGGGCCGGGCGGCCCCGGCGACTCCGGCGTCGACCGGATCAAGACCGGGATCAGCCGGTTCAGCACCGACCTGCAGGACCGCTTCGACATCGTCAGCCTCGACCCGCGCGGAGTGGCCCGCAGCAACCCGGTGAAGTGCTCGACCGACCTGCTCGCGAAGCAGCCGTCGCCGATCATGAAGAGCGCGGCCGACTTCCGTACGACGCTCGCCTACAACCGGCAGCTCGCCTCGGACTGCCGCCGGAACACCGGCCCGCTCTACGACCACATCGACACCTGGCAGACGGTCCGCGACGTCGACGCCATCCGCCGGGCCCTCGGCGAGTCGACGATCTCGTTCCACGGCAGCTCGTACGGCACGCTGCTCGGAGCGCAGTACGCCGAGACGTACCCGAGCCACGTGCGCGCGATGGTGCTGGAGAGCGTCATCGACCACTCCACGGCCACGACCCGGGCGTTCATCGACGACCAGGCCACCGCGGCACAGGACTCGTTCGACGAGTTCGTGAAGTGGTGCGACGCGGCGACGGCCTGCGCAGTGCACGGTCGCGACATCCACGCGCTCTGGGCCGGCCAGCTCGCGAAGTCGGCCGATCCGTTCAAGCTCAGCTACTCGGTGTTCAGGTTGCTGTACGAGCCGCAGTGGTCCGCGCTCGCCGACATGCTGGCCTCGGCGACACCCGAGAAGAAGGCCGCCGCGACCGGGCTCACGTCGTACCCGCTCGCGGTGTTCTGCCAGGACTGGAACCTGCCGGTGCGCGACTACCGCGAGTACGCCGCTCATCTGCAGCGGACCGCGCGGAACAACCAGGACATGCGCTACCCGGGACCGCTGATGGCCGTCTCCATCTGCCTCGGCTCACCGCCGGCGAACAACCCGCAGCACCAACTGAAGGTCCATGGCCTCGAGACGCCAGTGCTGGTAGCCAACGCGATCCACGACCCGGCGACCGGATACTCCTGGGCACAGAGTGTCACGCGGCAGCTCGGCCGGTACGGCGTCCTGCTGACCTACGAGGGCTGGGGACACGGGAGCTACGGGAAGAGCCCGTGCATGCAGAGCACGATCGACGACTACCTGATCTCGCGAGAGGTGCCGGAGCGCGGTAGCAGCTGCGCCGCCGTACCACCGGCCACGTGACGTAGCCCGGCGTCAGACCGGAACGCCGGTCACGTCGAGCACCCGGTCGAGGTGGTCTCCACGGACCAGTCGCCCGGCCAGCAGCCGGAGCTCGGCGCAGGCGGTCTCCAGCGCCTGCGCCTGGGTCCGGCAGTTGTCGACGTACCAGAACGGATCGTCCGGTTGCGGATCGTCGGCGTCGTCGATGTCGGCGTACCAGTGCCGGTTTCCGCAGTGCACCACTCGCACTCGAAGGTTCATGCTGACTACTCCCCGTACCCGGGGCTCCTGGGTACCCCATGTCCCCAGTCCGGGGCCGACTCGGCCGGGCGCGTGATCCGCGGCCCCCCACATGCCACGCGCCGGGCCGAGTACGACCCTCCCCCCGCCCGTTACATCGTCAGGCGGGCGGAGGATGTTACTGCTGGTGACCAGATAATTTTGGGTAGTTGAGCGGTCACTTACCGAGGTGCGAGCGGGTCCACCGCTCCAGGCCGTCGGTGGTGATCGGCAGGTCCTCGGTGAGGATCTCCAGCCGGTCGGAGTGCACGACGACGTTGTCCTCGATCCGGATGCCGATGCCGCGCAGCTCCGGCGGCACGGTCTCGTCGTTCGGGTGGAAGTACAGGCCCGGCTCGACCGCGAGCGCCATCCCGGCCTCGATGGTGCCGGCGAAGTACGCCTCCGGCCGGGACGCGTCGCAGTCGTGCACGTCGAGGCCGATGTAGTGACCGGTCCCGCAGACGATGTACCGCCGGTGCTGTTGCCCGTCCGGGCCGAGCAGCTCGTCCATCGAGACGTCGAGCAGACCCCAGTCCCGCAAGCCCTCGGCCAGCACCCGCAGCGCCTCGTGCTGGAAGGCGCGGTACGGCGCTCCGACCTTGACCGCCTCGAGGGAGGCCAACTGCGCCTTGTGCACCAGGTCGTGCACCTGCCGCTGCGCCGCGGTGTACTCGCCGGTCGCCGGGAAGGTCCGGGTCACGTCGGCGGTGTAGAGCGTGCGGGTCTCGACGCCGGCGTCCAGCAGGATCACGTCGCCCTCGTTCACCGGGCCGTCGTTGCGCACCCAGTGCAGCACCGGCGCGTGGTTGCCAGCAGCAACGATCGAGGCGTACCCGACCCCGTTGCCGGCGGTCCGCGCGCGCCGGTCGAAGGTGCCCTGCAGCCAGCGCTCGCCGCCGCCGCGGATCGCCTCCGGGAGCTCGCGGGCGACATCCTCGAACGCGAGCACGCTGGCCGCGACCGCCTCCCGCAGCTGGTCGAGCTCCCAGTCGTCCTTGATCCGGCGCAGCTCGGCGAGCGTCTGCCGCAGGGCGTTGCCGTCCGTGGGCGAAGTACGGACCAGGGCGTCCAGCATCGGCTCGACGCCGGGCACCGAGAGCATGAACGGGACCGCGCCGCGCACGGCCGCGGGCAGTTCCTCGATCGGGCGGCAGGCGATCTGCAGCGCGTCCGACCAGTCCTTCAGGCCCGGCACCGGGCCGATCCACAGCTCACCGTCGCGCGCGTTCGCGAAGAAGTCCGCCTCGTCCGGCCCGGCCGTCTCCCGCAGGTACAGCGTCGCGTCACCGTCGCCCGAGATCACCAGTACGGCGCCCTCGGCCTGGCAACCGGTCAGCCAGACGAAGTCGCTGTCGGCGCGGAACGCGTAGTCGGTGTCGTTCGACCGGACCGGCGCCCGTCCGGCCGCCAAGGCGATCCGCCGGCCCGGCAACGCCGCGGCCAGCTTCCGCCGGTGCTCGGCCGCCGCCTCGGCAAGCCCCTCCGGCACCGTCACCGACCGGTCCACCGGCCCCCAGCCCTGCGAGACGAAGTCGCGGAATCCCTTGGCGTCGATCGGCCGGTAGGACTTCGGCGTCTGGTCGGTCCGGTCGTCTTCGGTCATGAGCTGAGCTCCCCTTTGCAGCTGACGGTTGTAGCTCATCAACTCAGGTTCTCGCGGGGGTTTGCAAGCCCTTATCTCTCATCGGGAACGGAAGGCGGCGAGCAGGCCCTGTTCGGAGTCGAGGAGGTACTGGTGCAGGTCCGCGGCGGCCTCGTCGTACTTGCGGGCCTCGAGCAGCTCGAACAGCCCACGGTTGCGCTGGATGTACGGCTCGTGCAGCTCCCGCGGAGTCGCGATGACGTGGAAGAGCAGCCGCAGTTCCGCGAGCAGCCGGCCGGTCATCGCGTCCATCCGGGAGCTGTCCGCGAGCCCGATCAGGTGCATGTGGAACCGCATGTTCGCCGTACCGACTGCCGCCCAGCGGTCCGCCCGCGCGGCGGCCTCGGCGGCTTCCACGTCGTCCTGCAGCGGCTCGAGCCGGCTCGCCGGGAGCTCCGGGTCCCGCACGGCCAGCCCGCGGACGACGTCCACCTCGAGCACGCGACGCAACCGGTACAGGTCGATCACGTCGCGCTCGTCCAGCTCCGGCACGAACACGCCGCGGTGCAGCTTGTAGACCAGCAGGCCCTCGTGGGTCAGCAGCCGGAAGGCCTCGCGCAGCGTGTTCCGGCTGACCTCCAGCACCTCGGTCAGCTCGACCTCGGACAGCTGGGCACCGGGCGGCAGCGCACCCTCGGTAATACTGCGGCGCAGGATGTCCGCGGCCCGCTCGGCCGAGCTGCTCCGGTCCAGTCGTGCGACATCGGCCGCGACCGTCCGCAGCCACGCCTGCCGTCCGGTGTCCTCGGCCCCGCCCGTAGTCATCTCCGCATCATCGCGCACCGGGGGTGATCAGGAAAGTGGAACAAGCCTCTTGCAGGATTGTTGAACAATCTTCTACGCTCGTCGGAGGAGGTGGCAGATGGACCTCAACGCGGACATGGGTGAAGGATTCGGCTCCTGGTCGATGGGCGACGACTCGGCGCTGCTCGAGGTCGTGACGAGTGCGAACGTGGCCTGCGGCTTCCACGCCGGCGACCCGTCGATCATGCGCCGGGTGACCGCGGAGGCGGTCGAACGCGGCGTCGCGATCGGGGCCCACGTCGGGTACGCCGACAAGGCGGGCTTCGGGCGCCGGTTCGTCGACATCGAGCCGGCCGCGCTGCGCGACGAGGTGGTGTACCAGATCGGTGCACTGGACGCGTTCGCGCGGATCGCCGGTGACCGGGTGCGGTACGTGAAACCGCACGGCGCGCTCTACAACACGATCGGCCACCACCAGGAGCAGGCTGCCGCGGTGGTTGCGGCGGTCGCGGAGTACGACAAGGCGCTTCCGGTGCTCGGTCTGCCGGGTTCGGTGTGGCTTCGGCTCGCCGAGGACGCCGGTCTGACCGCGGTACATGAGGCCTTCGCGGACCGTGCGTACACGGCGGAGGGGACGTTGGTGTCGCGGCGCGAGCCCGGCTCGGTGCTGCACGACGCGGACCAGATCGCGGCCCGCTGTACGGCGATGGCGACCGGTCAGCCGATCGAGAACGCCGAGGGTGGAGCGCTCGTCGTCGAGCCGGCGTCGATCTGCGTGCACGGCGACACCCCTGGCGCCGTCGGCATCGCCCGCCGGGTGCGCGGTGCGTTGGAGGGAGCGGGCGTCCAGTTGCGCCCGTTCACCGGCTGATGCGCATCCTCCCGGCCGGCGACCGGGCGTTACTCGTCGAGCTCGACGATCTCGACGAGGTCCTCGGGTACTACGCCGCGCTGCAGGCGGATCCACCGGCGGACGTCATCGACATCGTCCCGGCCGCCCGGACGGTTCTGGTCACGACCGCCGGCTCCCTCGACGGGCTGACCCGCGTCCTGCGGTCCGTGACTCCTACCGAGGGCGCGCGGTCCACAGGCGACCTGATCGAGATCCCGGTCGTGTACGACGGCGAGGATCTCGAGGAGGTGGCGCGAATGCTCGACTGCTCGCCGGCCGAGGTCGTCCAGAGGCATACCGGCGAGGAGTGGACCGTGGCGTTCTGCGGGTTCGCGCCCGGATTCGGGTACCTGACGGCTCCGGGTGACTGGGACATCCCGCGGCGCGAGTCGCCGCGGACGAAGGTCCCGACCGGCGCCGTCGGGCTGGCCGGAGAATTCAGTGGGGTGTATCCGCGGGAGTCGCCGGGCGGCTGGCAGCTGATCGGCCGGACGTCCGTGCGGATCTTCGACCAGGAACGTGATCCGGCCGCGCTGTTCCACCCCGGCCGCCGGGTCCGGTTCGTCGACGCGGGTCGTGGATGAGCAGCCTGACCATTCTCGCAACGGGGCCGTTGGCAACGATCCAGGACCGCGGGCGGCCCGGCCAGGCCGCGCTCGGCGTCCCGGCGTCGGGGGCCTGCGACCGGTCCGCGTACGAGCTGGCGAACCGGTTGGCCGGCAATCGCGCGGGCGCGGCCGCGATCGAGGTGACGTACGGCGGCCTGACGGTTCATGCCGATGGCGATCTCGTCGTCGCGATCACCGGCGCCCCGTGTACCGGCGTACCGCTGAACGCGCCGACGTTGCTGCGGGCCGGTTCGGTGCTGCGCCTCGGCACGCCACCGAGCGGATTGCGGACGTATCTGGCGGTCCGCGGCGGGATCGACGTACCTGCGGTCCTCGGGTCACGTTCCACCGATCTGCTGTCCGGGCTCGGACCGGCACCGCTCACCGCCAACCAGACCCTGCCGATCGGCGAGCTGATCGAGCCGATGCCCGGCGTGGACCTGGCGCCCGTCGCGCATCCCGCCGGCGGGACCGTCGTACTGCGGGTCACGCCGGGACCTCGGCGGGACTGGTTCACCGACGACGGGTGGGCATCGCTGGTGACGCAGACCTATCAGGTGAGCAGCAACAGCAACCGCGTCGGCCTACGACTCGACGGAGAACCCCTCGAACGCGCCCGTACCGGCGAACTCGCCAGCGAAGGCATGACCGCGGGTGCGATCCAGATCCCGCCCTCCGGCACGCCCGTCATCTTCCTGGCCGACCATCCTGTCACCGGCGGCTACCCGGTGATCGCGTACGTCGCCGCGCGCGACCTGGACGCCTGCGCACAGGTACGCCCAGGTCAGGCGGTGCGACTGATCAGCTGACGCGGCGGCGCATCTCGGCGGCGAAGGACTCTCCGGACTCGCGCATCAGGGCGGCTTCGGCCGGGTCGGCGAACAACTCGGCGAAGTCGGCGGGATCCACGTCCTCGACGTGGGTCTGCAGCCACCAGATGTTCCCGAGCGGATCGCGCACCCGGCCGCCGCGGTCACCGATGATCCGCGAGTAGAACACCTCCGTGACCGCCGTCGCGCCGGCTTCGAGTGCGCGCGCATAGGTCTGCTCGACGTCGTCGACATACACACTCAGCAGGCTCGGCAGCTCGGGCCAGTCCGGGGCGGCGTCGAAGACCATCAGGACGGAGTCCCCGACGGTGATCTCCGCGTGGCCGATCGTCCCGTCGGCGTTCAGGACCCGGCCCGTCGTCCGCACCTCGAACGTCCGCTCCACGAACTCCAGGAACCGATCGGCGCCCTTCGCGGCCACGTAGGGTGTAACGGTCGACTTACCACCGGGGATCTTCTGCATCGTCATGCCTCGAGTCTCCCGAAGGTAGCGGACAGGTTCTGTCCTCTTCCTCAGGTCATTTGGAAATGCCGGCGGTACTCCGTCGGCGTCGTGCCGAGATGGCGGGCGAACGCGCGGCGCAAAGTCTCGTCACTGCCGAGCCCACTGAGACGCGCCGCCGTGGTGATGCTGTGCCCGTCGAGCAGCAGTTGCCGGGCGCGATCCAGACGGACACGTTCGACCCAGCGCGCCGGCGTCGTACGGAATTCGTTCTGGAACAGGCGGGTCAGATGCCGCGGGCTGACGGCGGCCGCCGCGGCCAGGTTCGGCAGGCTGTGGTCACCGGCCGGATCCGCGACGACGGTCTCGGCGATCGCCCGCAGCGAGTCGCTGCGCGCCGGCGGAGTCGCCATCGCGGTGGAGAACTGCGACTGACCGCCCGAGCGCTGCATGAACACCACCAGTTCGCGGGCGACCTCCCGCGCCACATCGGACCCCAGATCGGCCTCGACCAGTGCGAGTGTCAGGTCGATTCCCGCGCTGATCCCGGCCGACGTCACGTAGCGCCCGTCCGTGATGTGCAACGCGTCCGGCTCGACCGTGACCTTCGGGTACTGCCGGGCCAATGCGCCCGCGTGGCGCCAGTGCGTCGTACACCGTCGCCCGTCGAGCATCCCCGACGCGGCCAGCACAAACGCTCCGCTGCAGACCGACGCAACGCGATCGGCACGCTCCGACAGCGCCGCCGTCACCGCCAGCACGTCCTCCGGCACACGGTCGACGAGACCGTCCGCTCCAGGCACCACGACCGTGTCGATCGGCCCGGCCTCGGCAGGTGTGATCGTGCCCGCCAGCGCCACGCCCGACGCGGTCCGCACCTCACCACCCGCCGCCGAGACCAGCACCGTCTCGTACGTGTTCGCGACCTGATTCGCCTGGTGCAGGACTTCGAGCGGGCCGGTGACATCGAGCAGCGTCACGCCGTCGGACACGACGAACGCGACCCGGCGTGTCCGAATCTGTGGTTTATCTGGCGAAAAGGACATGGCGACAGCCTAGCTCCGACGGCGAACCTGGAACCTCCGTCACGAAAGGAAGCACCTGATGACCGAGGAGATCGCCGGCGTCCGGATCCCCGACAGCAAGCTCGCCCGGGAAGCGACCGAGCTCGTCCGCGACGCGGCATCGCCGCTGCTGTACGACCACTCGCGGCGTGTCTTCCTGTTCGGCTCGCTGCGCGCCGAGGGGCTCGCGTACGACCCCGAACTGCTGTACGTCGGCGCGCTGTTCCACGACCTCGGTCTCACCGCGCGCTACCGCCGTACCGATCAGCGTTTCGAGATCGACGGCGCCGACGAGGCCCGCCGGTTCCTCGGTGCGCACGGCATCGCCGGCGAACCGGCCGACCGGGTCTGGACCGCGATCGCGCTGCACACCACACCGGAGATCCCGCTGCATCTGTCCGCCGAGGTCGCGCTCGTCACCCGCGGCGTCGAGCTCGACGTCCTCGGCATCGGGTACGACGCGATCACCGAACCGCAGCGCGCCGCGATCACCGCCGCGCACCCGCGTCCCGGCTTCAAGGCGGGCATCCTCGAGGCGTTCACCGAAGGGATCCGGGACCGGCCCGCGACCACGTTCGGCAACGTCAAGGCGGACGTCCTGGAGCACTTCGTTCCCGGGTTCCACCACACCGACTTCGTCGACGTCATCAAGAACTCCGCCTGGCCCGAATGACGCCTAGGTCGGTTGCTTGCCGGTTGCTTGTCCGGCGCGGTGGGACGGGACAGGATGTGCGGTATGACTTCTGGAACGCCAGGTATCGACAGCAGTGTTCCTCCGAGCGGCACCGGATGCGTCGAGTGCCTGGAAGCCGGCGGGTGGTGGTTCCACCTCCGGCGCTGCGCCCAGTGCGGTCACATCGGCTGCTGCGACTCCTCTCCCGCCCAGCACGCGTCCGCCCACGCGGCCGAGAGCGGCCACCCGATCGTCCGCAGCTTCGAGCCGGGCGAGGACTGGTTCTGGCACTACGGCGAGTCCCAGTACTACGACGGCCCCGCCCTCGCCCCGCCGGTCTCCCGCCCCGAATCCCAACCGGTCCCCGGCGGCCACGTCCCCGCCGACTGGCAGTCGAAGCTGCACCGGTGAACTAGACACGTCCTAGAGGACGAAGCCGGTCGGGAACGGGTCGTCGGGGTCGAGCAGGTAGTTGGCGGTCCCGGTGATCCAGGCCCGACCGGTGACGGTGGGTACGACGCCGACGTACGGGCCGACCGTCGTCTCCTCGACGAGGCGGCCGGTGAAGCGGGTGCCGATGAAGGACTCGTTGACGAAGTCGGTGCCGAGTGCCAACTCACCGCGCGCGTGCAGTTGCGCCATCCGGGCCGACGTACCCGTGCCGCAGGGCGAACGGTCGAACCAGCCCGGGTGGATCGCCATCGCGTTGCGGGAGTCGGCGCCGTCCAGACCCGGCGCGGTGAACTGCACGTGCTTGCAGCCGTTGATCCCCGGGTCGAGCGGATGCACGGGACGGCCGGTGGCGTTGATCGCGTCCATGATGTCCAGCCCGGCCCGCAGGATCCGGTCCTTCTCGGCCCGGTCGAACGGGATCCCGAGCTGCTCCAACGGCAGGATCGCGTAGAAGTTCCCGCCGTACGCCAGGTCGTAGGTGATCGTCCCGAGCCCCGGCACGGCCACCTCGGCATCCAGCGCATGTGAGTACGACGGAACGTTCCGCAACGTGACGTGCTCGGCGCGACCGTTGCTCACGGCAACGTCAACGACGACGAGCCCGGCCGGCGTGTCCAGCCGGACCTTGGTCACCGGCTCGGTCACCTCGACCATCCCGGACTCGACCAGCACCGTCGCGACACCGATCGTCCCGTGCCCGCACATCGGCAGCAGGCCGGAGACCTCGATGTACAGCACACCCCAGTCCGCGTCGGAACGGGTCGGCGGCTGCAGGATCGCGCCACTCATCGCGGCATGACCGCGCGGCTCGTTCATCAGGAACAAGCGCAGGTCGTCCAGGTGCTTGACGAAGTACTCGCGCCGCTCGGCCATCGTCGTACCCGGGACGACGCCGACCCCACCGGTGACGACGCGGGTCGGCATCCCCTCGGTGTGCGAGTCAATCGCGGTGATCGTCCGGACGGACCTCATGTGAGGGACTCCACGGCCTTCTTCATGTCGAGCTCCAGCTGTGCGACGTGCTCCGGGACGAGCGGCCCGCGCGGCGGCCGGCACGGTCCACCGAACCGCCCGACGTAGTCCATGCCGTACTTGATGGCCTGCACGAACTCGGTCCGGGAGTCCCACCGGAACGCGGCGACCAGCGGCTCGTACAGCGCCCGGGCCTGTTCCAGCTTGCCTTCGAGCGCCAGGTTGTACAACTGGACCGATTCCTTCGGGAACACGTTCGGGAAGCCGGCGAACCAGCCGGTCGCGCCCATCAGCAACGCCTCGAGGGTCAGGTCGTCCGCGCCGGCGATCACCGCGAGGTCCGGCGCCAGCTCGCGGATCTCCAGGATCCGCCGGACGTCACCGGAGAACTCCTTCACCGCGACGATGTTCTCGATCTGCGCGATCTCGGCGAGCAGGTCCGGCGTCAGATCGACCTTGGTGTCGAGCGGGTTGTTGTAGACCATCACCGGCAGACCCGCCTTGGCGACCTCGGTGAAGTGCGCGATCACCTCGCCACGGTTCGCGCGGTACATCGTCGGCGGCAGGCAGAGGACGCCGTCCGCGCCGTCCTCGGCGGCCTTCTCGGCCCAGGCGCGGGCCTGGTGGGAGCCGACACCGTGCACGCCGACGACCACGACGCCGTCGTCACCGACCGCCTCGATCGCGGTCTTCGCGACCGCCCGGCGCTCGTCGTCGGTGAGTGACGAGTACTCCCCCAGCGATCCGTTCGGCCCCACACCGCGGCAGCCGTTGTCCACCAGCCAGCGGCAGTGCTCGGCGTACTTGTCCAGGTCCGGCCGCAGCCCCGCCGGCGCCGACGCGTCCTCGGCGTACGGCAACGCGGTCGCGACGATCACGCCGTCCAGCTTCTCGCTCATGATTCCTCCTGCATCTTGGCCAGATCCCGTAATCGCACTGGTACGGCGATCGGTCGTTTCAGGCTTGGTTTCGGTACGGCGCCGGGCTCGGCGAGCAGTGCCGCGACGGTGCGCGAACACACCCGCCCCTGACACATCCCGAGCCCCGCGCGACTGCTGAGCTTCATTGCCCGGCCGTCGTCCAGACCACGATCCGCGGCGGCGCTCTCGAGCTCACCGCGGGTGACTTCTTCACACCGGCAGACGAGCGTCTCCGGCGTACTCCAGGTCTTCCACCCGTCCCGCACGGGATACGCCCGGGCCAGCGCCGACGCCAACCGCTGCCCTTTGCGTACGGCGGCCCGCGCGCGAGCGCCGGCGTCCGGCGTCTCCCCGAGCGCGTACTGCGCGGCGGCAGCGCCCGCCACTCCGCCTTCCGCGGTGGACGGAACGGCCCCGGCGACGCCGGTGAGCTCGCCCGCCGCGAAGACGCCCGGGGTGCTGGTCTGCTGGTTGGCGTCGACCGTCACCGCGGGGCCACCGTCCGGCGCCGTGCCGAGTTCGCAGCGGGCGCCGACGGCCAGTTCCAGATTGGCCGTGAAGCCGAAGCCGAGACACACGGCGTCGACCTCGATCCGGCGGCCGGTGCCGGCGATCGGACGCCAACTCCCGTCCAGGCGGGCGATCGTGACGGCCTCGACGCGGTCGGTGCCGTGGGCTGCGACGACGGTCCAGCCGTGCCGGAGCGGAATCCGGTGCCGGGCCAGCAGAGCGCCGTACCCGGCCGCCTCCCGAAGCTTGCTGGTGGCAATCATCGGGTCGACGGACCAGCCCTTGCGGACAGTCGCGAGCGAGTTCGCCTCGAGGAGCGCGACGACCTCGGCACCGACGCCGGTCAGCGAGTCGGCGACCGGGAGCAGGAACGGTCCGGTCCCGGCAACCAGCACCCGGCGGCCGACCGAGATCCGCTGACCCTTGGCGAGGGCTTGCGCCGCGCCCGCGGTGTAGACGCCCGGCAGATCCCAGCCGGGGAACGGAAGCACCCGGTCGTACGCACCGGTCGCGAGAACGACTGCCTTCGCGTCGATCGGAAACGGCGTACGCCCGGCCGCGTCAGCAGGACCACGCTGGGCCCAGAGCCGATGCCCCTCGACCGCCCACACCGATGTCTCGGTCAGATGCGTGATCCGCGGATGAGCCGCGAGGCGCTCGCGCTGCGCGGCGAAGCTCCTCCATCCGTGGTGCAACCGATCGGGCCGCCGGGCCGCGAACTCGGTCGGCAACTGCCGATTGAACTGCCCGCCGACGTCGCGCGCGTTGTCCACCAGCAGTACGTCGGCTCCGCGGTCCGCAGCCGTCAACGCAGCCGCGATCCCGGCCGGTCCGGCACCGACGACGACAACGTCCGCGCTTCTCGCCGACTCCTCGGTGGACGTCGCCTCGGTCGTCTTGGGAAGGACCGCACCCTGCTGCGTGGTGATCGCGTCGTTGGGCTCCACAGTGCGCTGACAGGCCCGGGTGTCGGGCAGCCCGTTCACCGTGACCAGGCAGTCGTAGCAGGCCCCGATACCGCAGAAGGTGCCGCGCGGGCGGTCGTTCACGCGCGTCGTACGCCAGGTGTCCCGGCCGTTCGCCAGCAGTACGGCGGCCACGGTCTGACCAGCGTGCGCGGTGACCGGATGGCCGTCGACGGTGACCGGCACGGTCGCCGGCCGTCCGACGTCGGCGGGGTCGCCCGGACGCGGGCGCTGGTACGCCGTCATGCGGCGATCACCGCCGGACGGTCGACACGGAACGGCGACGGATCGAGATGTGGCGCGAGGTCGAGGAACAGTTCGGTGATGAGCCGCCCGGTCGCCGGCGCGAGTCCGATGCCGGCGCCTTCGTGACCGGCGGCGTGCCACAGTCCGAGCAGGCGCGGGTCCTGTCCGATCACCGGCAGGTGGTCCGGGGCGTACGGGCGAAAGCCGCCGTACGTCCGCATCACCGGGACGTCGCCGAGGAACGGGAACAGGTTCACCGCCTTGCGTGCCAGCTCCTGCAACACCCGCACCTTGACCGAGTCGTCGAACCCGATCCGCTCGCGGCTCGACCCGATCAGGACGGTCCCGCCGCGCGTCGACTCGACGACCGTGGACGTCTGCAGATCCGCGTCGCCGCTACCGACAACACCCACGTAATCGGCGTCGTACACCTTGTGGCGCACGCACTCCGGCAGTGGGGCGGTCACCAGGATCATCCCGCGCCGCGGAAGCACCTCGATCGGCGCTCCCGCGGCGGCAGCGAAGGCACCCGCCCACGGCCCACAAGCATTGAGTACGGCGCCACACGCGATGTCACCGTCCGACGTCTCGACGCCGACCACGCGCCCACGCGACTGCCGCACGCCGAGCGCCGTCACTCCGGACAGCACGTCACCGCCACGCTCACGGACGGTCGCCAGCAACGCGGTCGCCGCCAGCACAGGCTGGACCTGCGCGTCGTCCGGATAGTGCACGCCGACCGTCACGCGCGGTGTGAGCAGCGGCTCGAGCTCGAACACCTCGGCCGGTGTGATCACCCGCGCGTCGACTCCGGCGGCACGCTGCTTGGCCGCGAACGCCTTCAGTGGTTCGGGATCCGCCGTCGCGACGACGACGCCGCCCTTCGGCTCCCACTCGACGTCGGCGACTCGCCGCGGCAGGCGTTGGCGCACGACGTCCCACTCGGCGCGGGACGCGATCGCCAGTTCGAGCTCCGGGCCGGGCTCCTTGTCGGAGACGAGCACGTTGCCCTCGCCCGAAGCCGTCGTACCGGCGGCCGGGCCGTCGCGGTCGATCACCAGCACGCGAACCCCGGCGGCCGACAGCGCCTCGGCGCAGGCAGCTCCGACGACACCCGCGCCGACGACCACCACGTCGGGTGTCACGGACCGGGTCATCGCAGCGCTCCTTCGGCAGACCGTTCACTAAAATGAACGATTCGAGCGTACGCGTCTCTCCGGGCGATGGTCAATGGACCCTGGTGTCCCGAGTCGGAGGATCAGCTCACCGGGTGCGGTCCGGGTGGCGCCGGGTAGACGTCCGGCGGGTACTCGAGCAGCAGCACCGAGCGCACCGGTCCGTCCACCGCTTCGTAGTGGTGCGGCCCCGAGGCACGGAAGGCGAGGTAGTCGCCGGCGCCCAGCTCCTCGGTCCGCCCGCCGGTTGTCACCCGCATTTTTCCCGTCAGTACGACGTGATGCTCGGTGCCCGGGTGCCCGTCGGAGTGCTGCACCGCGTCCGGCCGGATCTCCTGGTTGTAGATCTCGAACAGGCCGCCCGGGTGTTCGAGCCGGCGGAGCAGCCGCAGGTCGATCGCCTCACCGGACAGCACGTCGATGTCGGCGGACCGCACCAGCACCACGTCCGACGGCGGCGAATCGGTCAGCAACAGGGACACCGGTACGCCGAGAGCGTTCGACAGACTGAACACTGTCTCGATCGTCGGGTTCCCCGCACCCGACTCCAGTTGCGACAACGTGCCCTTCGCGATCCCGGACCGCCGGGCAAGCTCGGACAGCGAGATCCCCTGCTCATCCCGCCGCGCTCGCAGATTAGTCCCGAGCAACTTCCCAGCACCCATCGTCACAGCCCGGAGCATGCCATATCTTTGGCCGCGCCTCCGGCACGGCGTGGTCACGGGGCCTTGACTCCCGTCCTTCCCTCGTCGCTCCAGTCGCTTCGCTCCCTCCGCTCCTCAGTCCAGGACGGGAGGCCCCGTGACCTTCGCGCACACGCAGCACCAGCGCGAATCCGTCGGCGATCAGGGGATGATGCGCTTGCTCCGGAGCTCGGTGAAGATGTCGTAGAACATCTGCTCGGTGTCGACGTACTCGTGGAAGCCTGCGCGCCGGGCCTTCAAGGAGTTGGCGAAGAAGTCGTAGTCCCAGCCGAAGACGAAGTCGGCGAACGGCCACGACGACACCTCGGCGAAGGACGTCGCGGCCAGGTCGTGGGTCGCCTGCAACTGCTTCCACGCGGGCTCCTTGTCCGCCATCACGTCCTGCAACGACATCCGCAGCGGCGGCGCGACCTCCATCCCGAACCAGGCACCGAGCTTGGGCCACAACTCACTCCACCGGAACAGGTCCCCGTTGGTGATGTTGAACGCCTGGTTCGCCGCCGCCGGCGCGGTCGCAGCCCAAACCGTTGCCTTAGCCAACAATCCGGCGTCGGTCAGCTCCAGCAACGAGTGATACGCACCGGGCTTGCCCGGAAACCTCAGCGGTACGCCGAGTTCCTTCGACAACGACGCGTACACAGCGATCGCGACCGCGAGGTTCATCGGATTGCCCAACGCGGCGCCACCCACCACCGACGGCCGCAGCGCCGACCACGTCCATGCCTTGCCGTGCCCGCGCTCCTCCAGGAAGCGCTGCTGGTCGACATTGAACTCCGGCGGCAGGTGCGGTGGGTCGTCCTCACGGGCCGGCGTCTTGAACGGCCCGAGATGCGCGCCGTACACCTTGTACCCCTGCATCAGGCTGACGTGCCGCAACCCGCGCGCGACCGGCTCGATCGCGTCGACGACGTTGACCAGCATCGCCAGGTTCGGCGGGACCAACTCGGCCCAGGTCGGCCGGTCCTGGTACGCCACGTAGAAGACATGCGTCACCTCGGACAGCCCGGACAACCGCAGCCGCGTGTCGTCCGGATCGAGCAGATCCACCGCGACGTGCCGCACCCGCCCGGGTACGTCGGTGCCGCCGCGCCGCGACAACCCGATCACGGACCAGTCCGGCAACGACGCCAGATGCTCGACCAGGTTCGTCCCGATCACCCCGCGGGCTCCGACCACCAACGCTACGTTCGTCATACCGACAGCCTTGCTGACCTGCGGAGATAAAACCAAGACATAGTTTTCACCGAAACCATAAGCTGAGTTCATGACAACGCTGCGGCAGCTCGAATACCTCGTCACGGTCGTCGACGAAGGCTCGTTCACGAGGGCCGCCGAGCTCCTGCACGTCACCCAGCCGGCCCTCTCGCACCAGATCCGCACGCTCGAACGCTCGGCCGGCGGCCCACTCCTCGAACGGCTTCCCCGCTCCGTCCGCCTGACTCCGACCGGCCGCGCGATGCTCCCGCACGCCCGCGCCGCACTGGCGGATGCGGAACGCGCCCGCTGTGCGGCGCGGCAAGCCGCGGGGCTCGAGGTCGGCGAACTGCAGATCGCGACGCTCTACTCGATCACCCTCGGCGTCCTCCCGCGGGCCTTGCGCCGCTGGCGGCAGACCCATCCCGACGTCGGCATCCGCCTCTTCGAACACCGCCATACCGACGAACTGGTGGAGGCGATGTACGCCGGGGAGGCGGACCTCGCGGTCGGTCCGGAGCCGGCCGGCTGGTCCGGTGTCAGCACGGCCATCGGCACCGAGGAACTCGTCGTGGTGGTCGCGCCGGACGACCCGGCGGCAGTAGGCGACACCGTCAAGCTCGGCGATCTCGCCGATCGTGCGTGGGTGCACTACGCGCCGGATCATGGCCTGGCCGACGTGCTCGATCGTGCCTGTGCGCAGGCGGGTTTCGAGCCGCGGATCGCCGTACGCACCGAGCAGACCGCCGCCGCGCCGGCACTCGCCGCCGCTGGTCTCGGACCGGCGCTGGTGCCGGACAACATCCTGACGGGCGCGGGCCATGTGCTGCGTCCGGACCCTCCGGTGCGGAGGACGCTCGCGGCGTACACCCGGGGTACGCCGGACCCGCTCGCCGCCGCCTTCATCGAGGTCCTGTTTCAGTCGGGCAGCCTGCGGGCACGCGGAGGGGATGGCTGAGGAAGAATCGGACGGCACCGTCCTGCTGGCAGGTACGGCGAATCTCGCGATCGCGATCGCGAAGATCGTCGCCGGCCTGTTGTCCGGATCGACGGCGCTGCTCGCGGAGGCGGCGCACTCGGTCGCCGACACCCTCAACCAGGTCTTCCTGCTGACCGCGCTGCACCGCAGCCGCAAGCCGGCCGACGCCCGCCACCCGTTCGGGTACGGGATGGAGCGGTACTTCTGGTCGTTGCTCGCCGCGGTCGGAATCCTCGTACTCGGCGCGGGCTTCTCGATCACCGAAGGACTGCGCTCGATCCTCGCGCCGGAACCGATCGCGGCGCTGGCGGTCATCTATCCGGTGCTCGCGATCTCGTTCGTCTTCGAGGGCACGTCGTGGTTGCGAGCGGTGCTCCAGTTGCGGCGGGAGGCCCGCGAGGCCGGCGTACCGATCCTGAAACAGTTGCGGGACGCGGAGCCCGCGGTGAAGACCGTCGCGTTCGAGGACTCGGCCGCGTTGATCGGTCTGCTGATCGCGGCGACCGGCGTGACCCTGGCCGTCGTCACCGGCGAGCACGTGTGGGACGGCGCCGCGTCGATCGCGATCGGGGTGTTGCTGATCGTCGTCGCGTTCACGCTCGGCCGGGACAACAAGGCGATGCTGATCGGGCGGGCCCTGCCGGCCGATCAGCAGCGGCAGATCCGGAAGATCATCGCCGGTCAGCCGGGGATCGAGGACGTCCTGGAGCTGCTCAGTCTGCGACTCGCACCGGACCAGGTGCTGGTCGTCGCGACCGTCGACCTGGTCGACTCGCACACGACCGGCGCGGCGATCGAGCAGCTCGCCGAGAAGATCGACGTCGAGGTACGCCGCGACCACCCGAGCATCCGGCACCTCTACCTGGACCCGACACCGGGTGACCCGAGTCAGCGCTGGTCGTGACCCCAGTTCGCGACGATGACCGCGATCGGCGGCAGCACGGCCGCGACCGCGCTCATCCCGATGGCGACCGGGATCGAGAACAGGCGGACGACGAACCACGCCAAGCCGATCAGGGTCAGGCAGCTGCCCATCAGCCAGAAGTAGAGCTTCCGGTTGTCGTACCGGCGAGCCATGTCAGACCGCCAGCGGGAGCTTCCCCAGTGCGGTGACCAGCGGGGAGAGTTCAGGTAGCTCGGCGGCCTTCTCGAGTGCAGACGTCAGTACGGCGTCATGTGTCGGCTGGGCCTGGTCCAGCAGGTCCCGGCCGGCCTTGGTGACCTCGGTGTAGATCCCGCGCCGGTCGGTAGGGCACAGGTACCGCTGCAGCAGCTCGCGGTCCTCCAGCCGGTTGACCAGGCGGGTAGTAGCCGACTGACTGAGCACCACGGCGTTCGACAGCTGGTTCATCCGCAGGTGGTAGTCGTCCTGCCGCGCCAGCACGTCCAGCACGCTGTACTCACTCACCGAGAGCCCGTGCTTTTTCTGCAGCGCACGCTCCAGCTCGTCCTCGATCCGGGCATGCAGGGCCGCCAGGGTTCGCCACCCCTGCGCCCGCGCCTCCGCGGCGTCATCCGGTAGTCCCACGACACCTCCACTTGAACATTGCGATTGCATGAGCCATCATGAGGCTTATGCAATAGCCCGCGTGTGCAACTATCGCGCACGCCGGTAATAGTCACAAGACTACAGTCGAAGGAGAGAACAGCCCATGCCCGCGGCTTTGCTCGCGCTTGCTATTGGTGCTTTCGGGATCGGGACCACCGAGTTCGTCATCATGGGGCTGCTGCCCGAGGTCGCGACCGACTTCGGTGTCAGCATCCCGTCCGCCGGTCTGCTCATCTCCGGCTACGCGCTGGGCGTCGTGGTCGGTGCCCCACTGCTGACCGCGATCGGCTCGAAAGTCTCCCGCAAGACCGTGCTGATCGTGCTGATGGGCGTCTTCATCGCCGGCAACCTGGTCTCCGCGCTCGCCCCGTCGTACGGCGTCCTGATGACCGGGCGGATCGTGGCGGCGCTGTCACACGGAGCGTTCTTCGGGGTCGGATCAGTAGTGGCAGCGTCACTAGTTCCGAAGGCGAAGCAGGCGAGTGCGATCGCGCTCATGTTCACCGGACTCACGGTCGCCAACGTCCTCGGCGTACCGGGTGGGACTGCGCTGGGACAGCAGTTCGGGTGGCGGTCGACGTTCTGGGCAGTGACGGCGCTCGGTGTGATCGGACTGCTCGGCATCGTGTTCCTGGTGCCCAAGCAGAGCACTGCGGAAGGGCCGGGGCTGCGTGGCGAGCTGGCGGTGTTCAAGAGCGTGCAGGTGTGGCTGGCGCTGGCTATGACCGCGCTCGGGTTCGCCGGCGTGTTCGCGTCGTTCACCTACATCGCACCGATGATGACCGAGGTCGCCGGTTTCTCTGCCGGTGCGGTGACCTGGCTGCTGGTGCTGTTCGGCGGCGGACTGGTCGTCGGCAACCTGCTCGGCGGCAAGGCGGCGGACCGGTCCCTGATGCCGAGTCTCTACCTGATCCTGGCACTACTAGCCGCCGTGCTGGTCGTGTTCGTGTTCACCGCGCACGCCAAGATTCCGTCCGCCGTGACGATCGCGCTCTTCGGCGCCGCTGGGTTCGCCACGGTCGCTCCGCTGCAGAAGCGCGTGATGGACAAGGCCACGGGCGCTCCAGCGCTGGCGTCGGCGGCCAACATCGCCGCCTTCAACCTCGGCAACGCAGTCGGCGCGTACCTCGGTGGACTCACCATCGAGCGCGGTCTCGGCTACACCGCACCCAACTGGGTCGGCGCCGCGCTGGCGGTCTCCGGTCTGGTCGTCGCTCTCGTCTCCGGCCTGCTGGACCGTCGCCACACCCGCCAGTCCGCTCCCGCACTCGTACTCGAAGGCAGCCACTGATGATCCCCACCGTGAAACTCAACAACGGCGTCGAGATGCCCCAGCTCGGGTACGGCGTGTTCCAGGTCCCGAACGACGAAACGGCGGCCGCCGTGACGCAGGCACTCGACGCCGGGTATCGCAGCATCGACACCGCGGCGGCGTACCAGAACGAGGCGGGTGTCGGTCAGGCGCTCGCGGCGTCCGGGATCGACCGGGGCGACCTGTTCATCACCACCAAGCTGTGGAACGCGGACCAGGGCTACGACTCCACGCTGAAGGCTTTCGACACCAGTCTGTCCTCGCTCGGGCTCGAGTACGTCGACCTGTACCTCATCCACTGGCCGACGCCGGCCCGCGATCTGTACGCCGACAGCTGGCGCGCACTGGAGAAGCTGTACGCCGACGGTCGCGTCCGTGCGATCGGCGTGTCCAACTTCCAGCCCGACCACCTCGACCGGCTCTCCGGAATCACTCCGGCGGTGAACCAGGTCGAACTGCACCCGTACCTGCAGCAGAACGCCGTACGCACCTACGGGCGTGACTTCGGCATCCGCACCGAGGCGTGGAGCCCGTTGGCGAAGGGCGGCGCGCTGCTGTCCGAGCCGGTCATCGAGACCCTCGCCAAGGAGTACGACCGCACTCCGGCCCAGATCGTCCTTCGCTGGCACCTCCAGCTCGGCAACATCGTCATCCCGAAGTCCGTCACTCCGTCCCGCATCCGCGAGAACCTCGACGTCTTCGGCTTCACCCTCACCGACGACGCCATCACCGCGATCAACACCCTCGAGCGCGCCGAACGCACCGGCCCCGACCCCGACACCTTCAACGCCGCCTGAAGGACCTCAGATACGTCCGCGAGACGGCGTGGAACGACTTCTTCGGGAGCCAGTAATAGGGGGAGGCGGGGTCGGCGTCGTCGTACCGGAGGACCTTGCAGAGGCTGAAGGCTGCCATGTCCTCGTCGTGTGGCCGGTCGTGCGGCCGGTGTGGCGCGTCGGGTGAGATGAACGTGTACGGCGACGCGCCGAGGAAACCCTCCGCGGCGAAGACCTCCAGCATGTTCTCCAGGTGGTCCGCCTGCTCCTGCTCGTCGCGGACGTACTGCGGCGGGATGACCGGGACATCGCCGCTGTAGTCGACGATGTCCCACCCCATCCCGCCCAGCTCGGCCGCGCCGGTGAACGTGCAGCAGCCGAACTCCAGGATCAGGATCGGCTTGTTCCACCGGCGGAACGGCGCCAGCTCCAACGCATGGTCGGCCCGGCGCGCGTGGTACGAGTAGTAGTCGAGCCCGACGATGTCGAACAGCGACCAGTCCACCCGCTCGAGATCCGACGCCGCGCCGTACGTGACCCGCCCATGGAAATTGCCCCGGGCAACCTTCACCATCGTGGCGGTGAACGCGCGGAACTTCCGCTGCAGCTCGGCCATGTCGTACTCGCCCTTGGTCAAGTACTCGACCCGCTCGAAGAACGTCGCCCCCGGCACGATTCCCGGCGTGAACAGCATGAACTCACACCCGACCACCAGGATCACCTCCCGGTCGTACCGCCGCCGCAACCGCTCCGCCTCGACGGCGACCTTGCGCAGCTTCTCCAGCTCCGCCGCCTGCGGCTCATCGAACGACCGCGGCTGGATCGACACCGTCAACCCTGCCTCGAGCGCGGCCGTCGCCGTCTCGATCAGCCGCCGCGCGTCGCTGCCGTAGATGCTCACCCAGTTGGCGTGCAGCCGATGCCGGATGGCGTGGATCTCCGCGCGCATGGTGCCGTGCCGCCAGCGCGCCCGGCTGTCCTCCTCGGCCGGGCCGCCGCCGGTGTCGTAGGCGACGCCTTTCAGCTCGAGGTTGCGGCGCTCTCCCGCAGACGCCGTCTGGGTGCTGGTGACACCTGCCGCCGCGACGGCGAAGAGTCCTAGGAAGGTCGCACGGTTCACACGGGGAGTCGTCATGCTCCCCAGGCTTCCGCGCCGCGGGCGCCACGTCGTCGTACGGAAGGTTCCAGCCGGACGACTTTCGTTGGTAAAACACCGTCTCCGGATCTGACACACTGTTTCAGTGCGAGAAGCGGATCGGCGGACGGTGCTCGGATCGGTGTGGCTGCGGGACGACGCGGAGCCGACGAAGAGCCGCCTGACCAGGCAGGACGTGGTCACGGCGGCGATCCGGGTGCTGGACCGGGACGGCCTCGACACGTTCTCGATGCGAGTGATGGCGACCGAGCTGGGCGTCTCGGCGACGTCCGCGCTGTACTGGCGGATCGCGAACAAGAACGATCTGCTCGAGCTCGCGGTCGACGAGATCCTCGCCCCGGCGCCATCCGAGGACGAGGGCGATTGGCGCGATCAGGTCACCGCGGTCGCCTCGGCGACGTACCTGGCGCTGTGGGAGCACCCGTGGGCCGCGCAGTTGCTCGCGTCCCATGCGGGCCTCGGCCCGAACTACCAGTCGCTGATCGATCGCGTGCAGTCGATCCTGCGATCGGCCGGCTTCAAGGGGAACCACCTCGACGCGGCCGGGTCCGCGGTCTTCCGCTACCTGATCGGCTCGGCGGTGACCGATGCCGCCTGGCTGTCGGTCATACGGCGCAGTGGGATGACCGACCGTCGGTGGGCGAGCGCCTCGGCGGACCGGATGGGCGTCGACGCGACGCACCTGGCGGCCTATCTCAACCGCGACACCCTCGCCGGCCCGGAGGCACGCTTCACCTCCGGGCTCCGGGTGATCCTGATCGGGCTCCGCCCTCGGCAGCTGTCCTAGTGTCTGGCTTACGGGACACTAGAGATCGGCGAAGGCTGAGGCCGGGTTCTCGAAGGCGTCGGCGACGAAGCGGAGGAACGCGGCCGCGGTTCCGCCGTCGCAGACGCGGTGGTCGAACACCAGTGACAGCTGGGTGAGTTTGCGGACCGCGAGCTCACCGTCGACGACCCACGGGCGGTCGATGATCCGGCCGACGCCGAGGATCGCGACCTGTGGGTGGTTGATGATCGCCGCGCTGCCGTCGACCCCGAAGCTGCCGTAGTTGTTCAGCGTGAACGTCCCCGACGTCAGCTCGTGCTGCGTCAGCTTCCCGTCGCGGGCGGACGCGGTCAGCCGGCGGATCTCGGCGTCCAGACCGCGCGTGGTCAGCGCGTGCGCTCCCGCGACAGCGGGAACCACGAGACCGCGGTCCGTCTGTGCCGCGAGGCCGAGGTTGATCCCGTCGTACTGGACGAGTTCCTCGCGCTCGGTGTCGACGTACCCGTTGAGCTCGGGGAACTTCAGCAGGCCGGCGACCACGAACCGGGCCATCAGGGCGAGCAGGCCCGGGCCCGGGTCAGTTGCCGATCGCAGCGATTCGCGGAGTTCGACCAGGGCGGTGGCATCGACGTCGACCCAGGTGGTCGCCTCGGGGATCTCCGCGCGGCTCCGCGTCAGCGTCGCCACCACGGCCTTCCGGAACCCACTCATCGGCGTCCGCCGCAACTCGGGCAACCCGGAGCGATCGGTCACCCCGACCGCCGCGGGCTTCTCGACGGCCGCGGGAATCTCTACCGGGGTTGGCGTCTCGAAGCGGGCCGCGATCGCCTGCTCGACGTCGCGCCGGACGATCAGTCCGTTCTCACCGGAGCCGGCGAGTGTCTTCAGGTCCACGCCGGCGTCGCGTGCGAGCCGGCGTACCAACGGTGAGATCACCAGCGGCACCTTGCGGGTTTCCGGAGCTTTCTGGTCGCTGAGCGGCAGATTGTTTCCGGAAACCGCGCGCGGTTTGCGGCGCCGGCCCGAGGACCCGGACTCGGTGGTGCCGTAGCCGACCAGCACGTTCCCCGAGCCGGCCTGCTCCTCCTCGCGGTACGCCGCGCCTTCGGGATCGGCGACCGTGATCAGCGGCTTGCCGACCGGGACCGTCGTACCGGGCTCACCGTGCAGTTCCTCGATCACCCCTGCGTACGGCGACGGCAGCTCGACGATCGACTTCGCGGTCTCGACCTCGGCGACCGGGGTGTCGACGGCGACCACGTCACCGACCTTCACCAGCCAGCGGACGATCTCGGCCTCGGTCAGCCCTTCCCCGAGGTCCGGCAGCAGAAAGGTGTTCACGAGTCCTCCCACTGCAGGTCGTCGACCGCGTCGAGGATCCGGTCGACACTCGGCAACTGGTACTTCTCCAGCTTCGGCGGCGGGAAGGGGATGTCGAACGCGGTCACCCGCCGCACCGGCGCGGCCAGCGAGTGGAAGCACTTCTCGGTGACCCGGGCAACGATCTCCGACGACACACTCGCGAACCCGCTCGCCTCCGCGACCACGACAGCCCGCCCGGTACGCCGTACCGCCGCGCACACCGTCTCGTCGTCGAACGGCACCACCGACCGCAGGTCCACCACGGTCAGCCGGCGCCCCTCGGCGGCGGCGACCTCGGCGGCCTCGAGTGCGACCGGCACCGCGGGCCCGTACGCGATCAGCGTCGCGTCCGCGCCGTCCCGCCGTACGACGGCCGTCCCGATGCCCGGCTGCGACTCGGTCAGATCGACCTCTTCCTTCGCCCAGTAGAGCTTCTTCGGCTCCATGAACACGACCGGGTCCGGGTACTCGATTGCCTTGCGCAACAAGGTGTACGCGTCCGCGACGGTCGCCGGTGTCACCACGGTCAGCCCCGGGGTGTGCGCGTAGTAGCTCTCCGACGAGTCGCTGTGGTGCTCGACGCCGCCGATGCCGCCGCCGTAGGGGATCCGGATCACCATCGGCAGCTGCACGCGGCCGCGAGTCCGGTTGCGCATCTTGGCGACATGCGAGACGACCTGCTCGAACGCCGGGTACCCGAACGCGTCGAACTGCATCTCGACCACCGGGCGCATCCCGTTCATCGCCATCCCGACCGCCATCCCGACGATGCCGGCCTCGGCCAGCGGGGTGTCGAAACAGCGCTTCTCGCCGAACTCGGCGGTCAGCCCGTCGGTGATCCGGAAGACACCGCCGAGCGCGCCGACGTCCTCACCGAACATCACCACGGAATCGTCGGCCCGCATCGCGTCCCGGAGCGCCTGGTTGAGCGCCTGGGCCATCGAGATCTTCACGTGCGTCACGGTGATCAGGCCTCCTCTCGGGCGAGCTCGTCGCGAAGGAACGCGGCCTGCTCACGTAGCTGCTGCGTCTCCTCGGCGTACAGGTACGCGAACAGATCCGCCGGGTTCACCTCGGGCTCCGGCATCAGCCCCTCGCGCAGCCGGCCGGCGACCGCCACGGCCCCGGCCTCCGCGCGCTCCCGTACGTCGTCGTCCAGCCAGCCCTGCTGCTCGAGGTACGTCGTGAGTCGCTGGATCGGATCGCGGTCGAGCCACGGAGTGACCTCGGTGTCCTCGCGATAGCGGGTCGCGTCGTCGGCGTTGGTGTGGGCCTGGACGCGATACGTGTGCGCCTCGATCAGCTGCGGTCCCTCACCCGCGCGGGCCTTCTCGACCGCTTGCCCGAGGACGGCGAGCAGACCGGCGAGGTCGTTGCCGTCGGTGCGTTCACCGGGGACGCCGTACCCGATGCCCTTGTGCGCGAGCGACGGGGCGGCGGTCTGTTTGGCGAGGGGGACGGAGATCGCGTACTCGTTGTTCTGGACGAAGAACACCACCGGCGCGTGGAAGACGGCCGCGAAGTTCAGCGCCTCGTGGAAGTCGCCCTCGCTGGTCCCGCCGTCGCCGACCAGGGCCATCACGACCGTGTCTTCACCCTTGAGCCGCGCCGCGTGCGCGACACCGACCGCGTGCGGCAGCTGGGTCGCGAGCGGGGTCGACTGCGGGGCGACCTTGTGCTCGTACGGGTCGTAGCCCGAGTGCCAGTCGCCGCGGAGCAGCGTCAGCGTGTCGATCGGGTCCACGCCGCGGCTCACGATCGACACCGAGTCGCGGTACGTCGGGAACAGCCAGTCGCCCTCCCGCAACACCATCGAGGCGGCGATCTGGCAGGCCTCCTGCCCGAACGACGACGGGTAGACGGCGAGCCGGCCCTGGCGCACCAGAGCGCTCGCCTGGTCGTTGAAGCGGCGGCCCTTGATCAACTGTGTGTAGCCGTCGAGCAGGGCTTCCTTGGTGGGCAGCCGGTAGGACGGGTGGTCGCGCGGGACGCCGTACTGATCGATCAGACAGACGGGTTCCGCGGAGGGGAGCAAACGCTCCTCGAGCGTAGTCATGAGCCCTCCAGCGCAGGAGACGGACGGTAGCCACATCGTCGTCCCTCCTGGCCAAGTTGTTCCATAGCTGGAAGAATTGAGAGACGTTTGGCTGCAGCCTGAGGCGAGGAGGTCGCACGGATGTCCGACGAGGTGATGGTCCATCGGGCCGGCCCTGGACAGATTGTCGTCGCCCCGGCGCTGGACGAGATCGACCGGAAGATCATCGAGGCACTCGGGCGCGACGGACGGCTCTCCATCCGGGCTCTCGCCGACGAGGTGCACATCTCCCGGGCGAACGCTTACGCCCGCGTCGAACGGCTCACGCAGACGGGCGTGATCACCGGTTTCACCGTCACGGTCGACCCGCTCAAGCTCGGGTTGGCGACCTCGGCGTACGTCACGCTCAGTCTCCGCCAGAGCTCCTGGCGAACCCTGCGCAAACAGCTCCAGGCGATCCCCGAGATCAAACACATGGCTCTGGTCGGCGGTGACTTCGACGCCATCCTGCTGGTCCGGGCCGCCGACAACGAAGGCCTCCGCCGCCTCGTCCTCGAAAAACTCCAGGCGATCCCCGAAGTCCTGGCGACCCGCACCGCCCTCATCTTCGAAGACGTGGGGACGCTCTAACAGCCGCAGGACTTGCGGAGGACCAGTTCGGTGGGGACTGTCAGGGCCTCGACTGACTGTTCGCCGTCGATCAGGCGTTGGACTGCTTCTCGGGCGAGGGCTTCCACGGGCTGGCGGACGACGGTGAGTGGGGGCCAGGTGTACTCGGTTTCGGGGGTGCCGTCGAAGGATGCCAGCGCGATGTCCTCGGGGATCCGTACGCCGGCCTCGTGGAGTGCTCGCAGGACTCCGATCGCCTGCAGGTCGGAGCTGGCGAAGATCGCGGTGGGACTGGCGGCCAGCAGCGTCCGCGCAGCGTCGTACCCGCCCTCGCGGGAGAAGGACGTACGAACGATCGGACCCTCCGGCAGGCCCGCCGCTTCCAGTGCGTCGCGCCACCCGAGCTCGCGTTCGGGATGGCCGGCCCCTCCGATCACCAGGCCAATGACTCGATGCCCGTGCGACACGAGATGCTCCACGCCGCGCCGGGCGCCCTCGCGGTACGCCGGACGTACCGAGCTCACCGCCTCCAGCGACCGGTTGATCGCGATCACCGGAACGCCCTCCACCGACGGGTCCGCGCTCGGCGCGACCAGGACCAGTCCGCTGACCTGCCGCGCGAGCAGTTCGCCGATCTTGGCGCGCTCGATCTCCGGATCCCCGTCCGCGCTGGTCTGCAGTACGACGTACCCGCGCGTCGCCGCCTCCTTGTCGATCGCCTTCGCGAGCTCCGCGAACAGCGGGTTCCCGCCGTCCGGCGTGATCACGCCGAAGGTCCGCGTGGTCCCCATCCGCAGCGCCCGGGCGGTCGCGTTCGGCCGGTACCCGAGCACGCGGATCGCCTCCAGCACCCGCTCGCGGGTGTCCGGCGCGACCTTCCGCGGCCCCTCGTTCACGACGTAGCTGACCACCGCGGTACTGACCCCGGCGTACTCCGCCACGTCGTTGCGGGTCACCGGCTCCTTGGGCATGGAAGCGATGGTACGACGGTTGACCCCGCGGAAAGCGGTTGCTAGCGTTCTGGATCTACACGAGTAGAAGGAGTCCGCCGTGCCCAGACGCTATGCAGTCGCCGGAACCGGATCGCGGGCGCAGTCCTACGTCCGCGCGATTCTCGAGCGCCCCGACGACGCCCAGCTCGTCGCCCTCCTCGACCCGAACCCGGGCCGTCTCGCCTTCCACCAGCGCAAGCTCGCGGACCTCGGCGCCCCCGAGCTCCCGCAGTACGGCGCCGACGACCTGGAGCGGATGGTCAAGGAGCAGTCGGTCGACCGCGTGGTGGTGACCAGCCCGGACTACACGCACGCCACGGTGGTGTCGCGGCTGCTGCGCGCCGGCGCCGACGTGATCGTCGAGAAGCCGCTGACCATCAACGCCGAGGGAACCCGGCAGATCGTCGACGCGATGAACGAGTCCGGCAAATCCGTCGTCGTGACGTTCAACTACCGCTACTCGCCGCGGAACAGCGCGCTCCGGCAGCTGATCCAGGACGGCGAGATCGGGCAGGTCACCAGCGTCGAGTTCCAGTGGGTGCTGGACACCCGGCACGGCGCGGACTACTTCCGCCGCTGGCACCGCGAGAAGAAGAACTCCGGCGGCCTGCTGATCCACAAGGCGTCCCACCACTTCGACCTGGTGAACTGGTGGATCGCGTCCTCGCCGACCCGCGTGTTCGCGTCCGGCGGACTGGCCTTCTACGGCGACGAGAACGCGGCCGCCCGCGGCCTGGGCGAGCGCCCGGCACGCGGCTCGATCGATGGTGCCGCCAACGACCCGTGGCTGCTCGACCTGCGCACCGACGACACGAACCGCGAGCTGTACTACGAGAGCGAGAAGTACGACGGGTACCTGCGCGACCAGGACGTGTTCGCGCCGGGGATCACGATCGAGGACAACATGTCCGTGATCGCGGAGTACGCGAACGGGGCGCGGCTGAGCTACTCGCTGAACGCGCACTCGCCGTGGGAGGGCTACAAGGTCTCGGTCAACGGCACCCTCGGCCGGGCGGAACTCGAGGTGATCGAGCGGGCGGCGGTCGTCGACGACCAGATCGACCCGAGCTACCCGTCCGGCAAGGTGATCGCCGGTGACGTGCGGACGAACGGCGAGCGGCTGGTGCTGCAGAAGCACTGGGCGACCGCGGTCGAGGTCGAGATCCCGCGCGGCGAGGGCGGTCACGGAGGCGGCGACCGGCTGATCTACCAGGACCTGTTCATCGGGCCGGGCGACGACCCGCTGCACCGGGCCGCCGACGTCAACGACGGCGTCCGCGCGGTCGCGGTCGGCATCGCCGCGAACGAGTCACTCGCGACCGGCCGGCCGATCGTCGTCGCCGACCTCGAGCTCGGCGGCTGGAAGTCCTAGCCCGGTCTCCTGAAGGATCTGCTGGACGGTGGCGCCGAGTGCACTCGACTCGTCGATGATCGTCTCGCGCGGCTGTTCCAGCAGGTCCCTCGGCCGGTACCAGTCCGCCATGTCGGCCGCGGTGAACGCGTTCGCCTTGTCCCGCGTCGCGTGCCGGCGGACAGTCTCCTCGAACGGGATGTCCAGGTAGTAGAAGAAGTGGTCCGCGTGGTCACGGGCGAGTTCGGCCAGCATCGCGCCGTACCGGACCGTCGGCAGGATGCCCTCGACCACGGTGTGGAAGCCGCGGTCGAGCGCATGCCTGGCGAGTTGCCCGATCGCTTCGATGTTGGCGCCGTTCGGGTCGTCCAGCTCCTGGAAGATGATCCGGCGCACGTAGTCCTGCTCGATGTAGGCGATGCCGCGCCCGTGCGCCGCGCGGATCCGTTCCACGATCGAGCTCTTGCCGGAGCCGGAGTTTCCGCGGACGACGATCAGTCTGGGTTCCATCCGTGACGTCTAGCTGGTCGCGGAGCGCAGGTGCTTGCTGACGTCGCCGACCAGCCGGATGTTGACGACCCGTTCCGCCCAGTGCCAGGCACCGCCCCGTCGGACGAACCGGTCCCGGTAGCGACCGGCCGCGATCAGCTCCGGTACGTCGTCCGGCACCGCCTGCAGGACCGTCACGTACGACCGCGCGAACGCCTCCTCGGCGCTGGAGTCGTCCCACTCGATCGCGATGTTCGTCGTCACGTGCTGCGTCCGCGGCGTGCCGTCCGGGTAGACGATCAGCGTGTCCCGGAACCACTGCTCGATCTCCGCGCGGCCGACGAGCGGGGCACCGCTGCCACAGTACGTCGCATCCGCCAGGAGCTCGCCCACGCCGGCGAAATCACCGTCGTCGACGAGTTCGGCGTACCGGAGTATCAGGTTCTCGATCTCCCGGCCGTCCGCCGGATCGATAGGTCCACGAGCCACGGCTCGGACTGTACTACCAGGCGGCCGGCAGGCCCGGGCGGCGACTTCCGAAGGCCCACTCGGCCGCTTCCTCAGGCGACCTGGCGTTTGGCGGCTCGCTGGCGGCGGACCCAGAGGAGCAGGGCGACCGCCGGTACCACGAGGCCGCCGATGCCGAGGACGAAGAAGTCCCACGCGGAACCCAGGCGATCGACCAGCCAGGCGAAGTTCTGCCCGAAGAAGCCGGTGACGAAGGTCAACGGCAGGAACACCGTCGCAAGGATGGTCAGCTGCTCGATCGTCGCGTTCTGCTGCACGCTGACCTTGGTCTGCTCGACACCGATCACCGCCATGTTCGCCTCCAGAACCGTGGCCAGCAGGTCACGCTGGGCGGCAACCTCCTCGTTCACCAGGACCAGGTGGTCGTGCACGTCCCGGAAATACGGCAGCAGCGCGGTGTCCCGGGCATCCCGCTCCAGCGTCGCGAGTACGGCGATCAGCGGGTGTACGGCGCGATAGAAATCGGTCACCTCGCGGCGCAGGAAGTAGATCCGCTCGGTCGGCGCGACCGTCCCGGCGAACACCGTCCGCTCGACCTCCTCGATATCGCGCTCCAACTCGGCGACCACCGGCGTGTACCCGTCCACCACCTGGTCGAGGATCGCCCACAGCACCGAACTCGTCCCGCACTCGAGCAACTCGGGGCGCTGCTCGAGCCGGATCCGGGCGCCGTGCAGATCACTGGCCACGCCCTGACGGACGGTGATCACGAACGCCGGCCCGACGAACACGCTGACTTCCCCGAAGTCCACTTCCTCGCGCTCGTCGTCGTACCGCGCCGTACGCAGGATGACCAGCCGGACGTCGCCCTCGTACGGCTCGACCTTCGGGCGGAGGTGGAACGTTTGCGCATCCTCGACGGCCAGCTCGTGCAGACCGAAACTCTCTCGGACCTCGGTGAGTTCCGCGGCACTCGGCTCGTACATGCCCAGCCAGACGAACCCGCCGGCCCGGCAGCTCGCGGCGGCATCGGCCACGGACATCGCCTCGACGTGCTGGCGGCGTCCGTCCCGGTAGTAAGCGCAGTCGATGATCATGATGACCTCCTGAACTGATCGTCGCCGTTCCGGCCGCCGAGGCAACAGGTTCCGCGGGGAAAGCGGGTGAACTTCGCCGGGCCGGCAGAGTTCCTGTCCAGGGCCTGAGAAATGCTGGTCGAGTTCCTGGTCCGGTCCGCGACGGTCGATGAGGATGAAGGCATGGGACTACCAGTCGTGCTGATGCCAGGACCGATGAACGAAGCCGTCGCCGCCGGGTTGGACGGTCACTGCGAGCTGATCCGGCTCTGGGAGGAGAGTGACCCGGACGCCGTGCTCGCGGCCCGTCGCGACGAGATCGTTGCCGTCGCCACCGGTGGCACCGCGATCGACGGCCCGTTCCTGGACCGGCTGCCCGCCGTCCGGCTGGTGGCGAGCTTCGGCGTCGGCTACGACCGCATCGACGCGACCGCAGCCGCCGAGCGCGGCGTCGTCGTCACGAACACCCCGGGCGTCCTGGACGACGAGGTCGCGGACACCGCGCTCGGGCTGCTGCTGATGACGGTGCGCGAACTCTCCCGCGCGGAGCGGTACCTGCGCGACGGCCGGTGGGCCGACGGAACGCCGTACCCGTTGACCCGCGCAACCATGAACGGCCGCCGGATGGGCATCCTCGGCCTCGGCCGGATCGGCCAGGCGATCGCCGACCGGGTCCGGCCGTTCGGCATCACCGTTGCCTACCACAACAGAAACCCGAAGGACGTCGAGTACGAGTACTACCCGTCCCTGCTCGAGATGGCCGCCGCCGTCGACACGCTGATGATCGTCATCCCCGGCGGCGACAGCACCCGCCACCTCGTCGACGCCGAAGTCCTCAAGGCCCTCGGCCCCGACGGCATCCTGATCAACGTCGCCCGCGGCACCGTCGTCGACGAACAGGCCCTCGTCGACGCCCTCCGCAACAACACGATCCTGTCCGCCGGCCTCGACGTCTTCGAACACGAGCCCAAGGTCCACCCCGACCTCCTCACCCTGCCCAACGCCGTCCTCCTCCCCCACGTAGGCTCCGCCACCCAACCCACCCGCACCGCCATGGCCAACCTCGTCGCCGAAAACATCCGCCACTGGCTGAAAACCGGCACCCCAGTAACCCCCGTCCCAGAGTCCGCACCGCTCCTCAAATAGCTCACGGACGACGACCGGCCCCGCGTAGTACGGCGAGCCCTCGCGTGCTACGCGGCCAGTCCCTTGGCGGGCGGCTAATCGCTCAAGGGGGCTCGTCGGGCGGTTGCGCGGTTGAGGGCGAGGTGGCCGCCGAGGAAGCCTGCGGTCGCCACGACCCCGTTGCCGGCGAGCGCGAGCTTTGTGGCGAGCTGGTGCCTGCCTCGAAGACGCGCGACGAGGGAGCCGGCGAACAGGAACGTCGCGGTGTCCATCCCGAGCGCGTGGACCGCGCCGATCCTGCGTTCAGCGCCTGAGAGTTCGGCCCAGTCGCCGGCTCCCGCGAGAGCGGTCGGCACCGCTGCCAGCAATCCGAACCCGGTGAGGATCGTCGCCCCGCGACGCGACTCCGAGCCGCCGGCCACGTCGAGTACCGACGTACCGAGCCAGCACCCTGCGGTCACATCGGTCAACGACGGATGCACCGAATGACCGAGCGCGTCCGTATGCAGCGGACTCCTCCGCGCCCAATCGATCAACGGCCCGTACATCAGCTCCTGAGCACGGGCCACCCGCTCGGAGGCCGAGCTTTCACCGACCGCACGAACCACCCGCTGCGACAAGGCCTTCGACGCCACGCTCCGAACATACGCGCACCATCCGCACCCCTGGAAGCACTCAGCGCCCTCGACCGCCGGGTCAGGCGTACGGCGCCTGTATCCGGCGCGCGGGTTCTGAGGACGATGGCAGGGGGTGCCGGCGGCGCCGGGGTCGGGGTCGGCCCCGAGTGGGTTCGGTCAGCGGCTGAGGGTGATTTCCTCGGACAGGCGGGACAGCTTCGCGGGGTTGCGGACGGCGTACAGGCCGGCGATGAGGCCGTTGTTCACGTGCAGGACAGTGACGGTGTCGACCTCGTCGGTGAAGCGGAGGAGCATCGCCGGCTGACCGTTGATCTGGGTGATCTCGAGGTTGCCCTCGGCCAGGCGCTCCACGGCCAGGGCGAGGATGCGGGCCACCTTCTCGGCGCCGACCACCGGGCGCGGGAGGGCCTGGACCACGCCGCCGCCGTCGCCCAGGAAGACGACGTCCGGGGCGAGGATGTCGACCAGTCCCTGGAGGTCGCCGGTGGTGACGGCTCGCCGGAAGGCTTCCAGGGCGTCGCGGGTCTCATCGGCGGAGACGACGCCGCGCGGGCGGCGGGCTGCTACGTGCGAGCGGGCCCGGTGGGCGATCTGCCGGACGGCGTCGGGTTTCTTGTCGACTGCCTCGGCGATCTCGTCGTAGTCGAGGCCGAACACCTCGCGGAGGACGAAGACCGCGCGCTCGGTCGGCTTGAGGGTTTCGAGAACGAGGAGCATCGCCATCGAGACGCTGTCGGCCAGCTCGACGTCCTCGGCGACGTCGGGTGCGGTGAGCAGCGGTTCGGGGAGCCACGGACCGACGTACGACTCCTTGCGGCGGCCGAGGGTGCGCAGGCGCTGGAGGGCCTGGCGGCTGGCGATGCGGACCAGGTACGCGCGGTGGTCCTGGATCGTGTCGAGATCGACCTTCACCCAGCGCAGCCAGGTCTCCTGGAGGACGTCCTCGGCGTCGGCGGCCGAGCCGAGCAGCTCGTAGGCGACGGTGAACAGGAGGTTGCGATGGGCAACGAACTCTTCGGTCGCTCGGTCCGTACCGGTCATGGCTGACTCCTTGTGCGCGCGGGTGTCACCCACCAGATGCCGCTCATCCTGCTGCTGTGACAGTTCGGCCGGTATGGCGCTCGTCACGTCCCGGGACCGTCACGGCGGCCGGGGCGGCGGCATCTCGTGTTCATCCAGTAGATCCCACGAGTGAGGACGACGATGGAACCCCGTATCGACATCATGCAGAACGAGCTCGGCACCAAGCTGGCGAAGCGGCTGTTCGCGGTGCACGGATTGCTGCAGCAGACCGGCCTCTCGCACACCACGCAGAACCTCGTGATGCTGCGCGCCAGCCAGATCAACGGCTGCGGCAACTGCATCGACATCCATTCCAAGGAGGCGGCGGCCGCGGGCGAGAGCGCGACGCGGCTGTACCTGGTCGCGGGCTGGCGGCACTCGACCGTCTTCACCGAGGAGGAGCAGGCGGCGCTCGCGCTGACCGAGGAAGCGACCCGGCTCGCCGACGCGTCCGAGGGCGTCTCGGACGAGACGTGGGCGCGTGCGGCGAAGTACTACGACGAGGACCAGCTGATCGCCCTGGTGACGCTGATCGCGATGATCAACGCCACCAACCGCCTCGCCGTCACCCTCAACCAGCTCGGCGGCTCCTACGAGGTGGGCCTGATGACGGCCGCGGTCGGCCAGTAGCGGGTACCTGAGACAGGTTGTGGTGGGTGGGCACCGGCTATTTCAGGTCCCGCGCCACCATTTCCTGTCTTCAGGTCCCACGACAGCCCCGCGGGGCCTGCCCCGGGGTACCGATTTTCCCGGGGGAGGCCCGTTGCGCGTCAGCTTCCGGCGATGTTGACCATCCAGCCGATGCCGAACTTGTCGGTCACCATGCCGAACTCGTCGCCCCACATCTGCTTCTCCAGCGGGACCGTCACCTTGCCGCCGTCCGCGGACAGCTTCTCGTAGTACCCGCGCAGTTCGTCGTCGTCACCGCTGAGGCTGATCGCGATGTTCTCACCCGGGTTGTACGGCATGCCCTGCGGTGTGTCGGCGGCCATCAGCGTGAAGCCGCTCGGCGTCTCCAGCTGGCTGTGCATCAGCTTGTCGTCGTCGTCCGGGCCGTGTCCGGCACCGAACTCCTTGAAGGTGTTGGACGACAGCTCACCTCCGAAGACCCCCTGGTAGAACTCCATCGCCGCACGCGCGTCGCCGTCGAACTGAATGTACGGATTGAGCCGCGATGCCATCGATTCTTCCTTCCCCCAAACCTGGCCGGCCCGGTTGAACCAGCCCTCATGGCGCACAGTAGACCCGCCCGCCGACAGTCCGCGACCCCCTGGATCCGGCCGCCCGGTTAAGGTCTCGCCATGAATCTGCGACACATCACCATCGACGCCTCGGACCCCTACACGCTGGCGAAGTTCTGGAGTACCGTGACCGGCTGGCCGGTCGCCGACGGCGACGTCCCGGGCGACGACGAGGTGCTCGTGGTGGCGCCCGCGCCGGTTCCCGGGCTGCTGTTCATCAAGGTCCCCGAGGGCAAGTCGGTGAAGAACCGCGTGCACCTGGACTGGGGCCCGACCGAGCGCACCCGGGACGCCGAGGTCGAGCGGATCCTGTCCCTCGGCGGCACCGTGCACGAGGACCACCGGGTGCCGGACGGGCGCGGCTGGGTCACGATGAAGGACCTGGAAGGCAACGAGTTCTGCGTCGAGCGCAGCGAAGCGGAGCGAGCCGGCTGAGCCCAACCTGAGCCCGGCCTGAGCCCACCCCTGAGTGAGCTCGGCCGGAGTCATCCGGCCGGGCCGGTGCCGGCGGACCCATCGGTTCCGGATTCCGGCCAGGCCAAAAACCTACCGATTACTTGCGTCTTCGGAGATGCTGGACCAATGCAGTGGTGGTGGCGGAGGAAGAAGCAGGCTGCCGCGGAGGGGGAACCGCGGCGGCGCCGGGGTGTGCGCCGGGACGAGGTCAAGGATCTCCGCGCACACCTGACGAGTACGGGGTACACGCTGAAGCACTGACAACCAAACGCCTGAGGTCGGCGTCTGGACCACGGGGGCCGATGGCGGCATGCAGCGGATTCGGGGGTCACCGCGTCATGTGTATGTGGGCAGACGACGACTGAGGCCGGGGGGCGTCGGGATGTTGCAACAAGTTCGGAGACCTTCGGGCAGCAGTGCGCGGGGACCGCGTGCGTTCTTCGGGTCGCTGGTCGCGATCCTCGTCACGCTGGTGGTACTGGCGATTCTCGGCGGCCTGTTCGTCGTCCTGGAGCCGCGGACGAAGAACGCCGACACGACCGCCGACGGCACCGGCGCGTACAGCATGCCGACGCAGGGCTCCGGGCTGTACGGGTCCGGCACGCTCGGCCCGTGGCAGAACCTGCTCCGCCGCATCTCCCCCGAGGACCAGATCCGCGACGTCCTGGCGTTCGACGGGGTCTTCATGTTCGGCGACAGTATCGCCGTCCAGGACAGTGCCGCGCTCGAGCGCCTGCTCGCGGACCGCACCGGTGACTCGATCGCCTTCCACGACTGGTCCGGTCAGCCCGCGTCCGCAGCGGTCGATGCGCTCGAAGAGTGGTCGCATGACTACGGTCTGCCGCGGCGCATCGTGATGGCTGTTGGTACGAACGACATCTTCGACCCGCCGGCGTTCGCGGCACAGGTCGAGCGCGCGCTACGGATCGCCGGGCCGAACCGGACGGTGTACTGGGTGAACGTGTACGCGAGCCGCACCAAGCAACCGCCCGCCGTACGGGACGCCGATCTCGCCAACAGCGCGTGGATCAACCAGCAACTCGCCGAGGCTGCCGCCCGGCACCCGAACCTGAAGATCATCGACTGGGCCGGATTCCTGCAAGCCCAGCCGAACCGCCCGGCGGAGTACCTCCGCGACGGCGTCCACACCAGCGAGCCGCTCGGCCGCAGCGCCCGCAACGAACTGATCGCCGAGGCCCTCAGCACCCACCGCTGATGGCAACCTGCACGCCGCCTTCCGCGTGAACAGATCGGGTACTCCGTTTCCGCGGGAGGGCGAGCCATGTCGCGCACGATCATCCGGGGCTGGTCGACGTCGGCCGCCGTCATCGTCGTCCTGACCGTCGTCCTGCTCGCACTGCTGCACTTCGAAGCCCCGAAGTCTCACGCGAAGGCGACGACATCGAATACCGGTACGTCGAATACCGGCACGTCGAATATCAGCACAGGAAGCTACGGTTCCGGCACCCTCGGTTCCTGGACGACGAACAACCGCGCGATCTCCAGCGCCGCCGAGGTTCGCCGCGCCGTCGCGACCGACGGAGTCGTGCTCTTCGGCGACAGCATCGCCGTACAGGACGGTGGTGCGCTCGGGCGGCTCCTCGGCCGGCAACTCGGTACGTCGTTCGCGGAGTACACCTGGGCCGGTCAGCCAACCGCCTCCGCCGTCGGCGAACTGGCCGCCTGGGCCCGTACGTACGGACTTCCGCGCCGGATCGTGATGGCGGTGGGGTCCAACGACATCTTCGACCCACCCGGGTTCGCGGCCCAGGTCGAGCGCGCGCTCCGGATCGCCGGCCCCCGGCGGACGGTGTTCTGGGTCGACGTGCAGGTGTCGCGCACGGACGAGCCTGCCGCCGTTCAGCTTGCCGATCAGCGCAACAGCGAGTGGATCAATCTCCAGCTGGAGCAGGCCCGAGCGGCGCATCCGAACCTGCGGATCGTCCCGTGGGCCGAGTTCCTCGCGGCGCATCCCGAGCGGTTGCACACCGATCTCCGGGACGGCCGGCACACGACGGTGCCGGCTGGGCAGGGAGCCCGGAACGGGTTGATCCTGCAGGCGATCCGGCACGGCTGAGGCTGCCCTTTAGGGCAACGGACCCGAAGTCGGGGATCCGCGCAACCTTTTGGGTGGTTCGGGACATCTATAGGGCAGAGGAACCATTCCGACCTCGGGGGGACCGACGGCGGAGTACCGGACGGGGGCCTGACCGGCGGCGATCGATGCCGACGGCAACCTCCGCCGGTCCGCAGCGCGCCACCCGGCGCACGACAGCGACTTTCAGCACAACTCACCTGACCCAAATCCCGGGGATCGCCCGACCCGAATTCAGGTCTAGGCCATATAAGGCATGCCCGGGAGCATGCGGGGAGGACCCACGATGCCCGCGAGACATCTGCGCACGACCACGACGACGCTACGCCTCACGATCGCCCTGCTCGTGAGTATCGCCGGCCTGGCCGTCGCACTCGTGGTCCCGTGGGGCGGGTCCGAGCCCGAGGCGGCTCCGGACCCGACACTCAGCCACACGCCCGAGCCGCCGACCGCGCCGCCGACGCCGCCCCGCAAGAACAGCTACACCTGCCCGGCGTACAGCGGGATCGACCGGGCGAACCCGGTCGCGAACCTGTACCGCGACACCTACACCTGGGGTACGACGCCGCCGACCAAGATCGGGGACGGCACGGGCAACATCAACTGGCGGGTGAACCCGGACAAGAACCCGAGTTGGTACATGTGGCTGCACTCGCTGCGCTGGCTCGGCCAAGGAATCAACGCCGCGGCGAAGGGCGACAAGCGGGCTCTGCAACGGGTCAGTGCGATCGCGCACGACTGGGTGAACGACAACCCGTACTCGTGGAAGTCCGACGTCGGCGCCTACGAGTCGACGATGCACCGGACCAACGTGCTGATCTGCCTGCGGCAGGCGGTGCTGTCGGGACTGCACACCGGGCAACTGCCGCTGACGTACGCCTGGCTCGACAAGGCGCTGCTGGACCACGCGTGGTTCCTGCAGAAGAACTGGAGCGGTGACTGGAACCACGGCACCGACGAGAGCCTCGCACTGTTCGGCATCGGGTGCACGCTGATGCGCAACGACCTGAAGAAGGTCGCGGTCGACCGGTTGACGGGTGCGATCAAGACGTCGATCGACACGCAAGGGTCGACCAACGAACAGTCGACGGCGTACGCGCAGTTCAACTACGCGCTCTGGGGACGCGCGGCCGACGTACTGCAGAAGTGCGGCGTCGACCCCGGTACGACGATCCTCGCGCGCCGGCGCGAACTCGCGAAGTGGCTCGCCCTCGCCACCAACTCACTCGGGAACCTGCCACAGATCGGCGACTCCGAGGTGGTCCGCACCGTCCCGGTCCAGGGCACCGTCCTCGAGTACGCCGGGACGCTCGGGAAGCAAGGCATCCGCCCGACGCAGCGGGTCGGGATCTTCGACGCCGGGTACATCTTCGGGCGCACCGGATGGGGTGAGACGCGGGCGTTCACGCAGGAGTCGACGTACAGCATCAGGTTCGGGCCGTCGCGGAAGCTGCACGGGCACGAGGACCACACGTCGATCACGTACACGTCGCACGGGCGGGACATCCTGATCGACGGCGGGCACTCCGGCTACAAGTGGGACGACTGGCGGAGCTGGGCGAAGAGTCAGTTCTCGCACAACGTGATGACCGTGGAGTCGACCGCGGCCGAGCACCCGGACACGAAGCTGGTGCGGTCGGCGATCCGCGACACGTCGGAGTACTACGAACTCAAGGACAAGCTCGGCGCCGGCATCGACCGGACCCGGGACGTGCTCGTGCTGAAGGACCCCGACCTGATGGTGGTGCTCGACCGCGGTGAGTCGACGACGGAGCAGAACTACTCGACGCTCTGGCACCTGCCGAACGACCAGCAAGTCGTTGTTACCGGCAACGACCGGGTGGTGGCGCGGAAGCCTGGCGACCGGGTCAAGACGACGTTGTTGCAGATCCCGTTCGGGCAGGACACCACGCCGATCGAGACCGCGACCGGTCAGGAGGACCCGATCCAGGGGTGGCACTACCTGACCATCGACAAGAAGGTGCCGTCGCCGGTGGTGCAGTTCAACCGGTCGGGCAAGAGCGCGACGATCCTGTCCGTGATCGCCCCGACCCGCAGCAACGCGGCCGTCAGCTACACCACCAGCCAGCAGGGCTCCCGCACGCTGCTGAACCTGAAGGTCGACGGGGTCACTACGGTCGTCGCGATCTCCCAGGACGGGACGATGCAGCGGATCAAGTAGGTGCGGCGGACCGCCAGCACTCAACAACCGCCTCGAACGGCCGGCGCTGAGCGTGAGGCACGGTCGGATGGGAGGGTTGTGTAGTGCTGGCGGTCCGGGGTCAGCGCTTCATCGCGCCGTTCAGCGCTTCGCCGTTCAGCGCTTCGCGGTTCAGTGCTGCTTCGCGCCGACGGGCTTCCAGTCGCGCGGCGGGTCTTCGCCGACCCGCCCGTCGACGGACTCGCGGATCAGGTCGGCGTGGCCGGTGTGGCGGCCGTACTCCTCGATCAGGTCGCACACGAGACGACGCAGGCTCGCGTGCCGCCCGTCCGGCCAGGTGATGTCGGCGGGCTGTTCGAGCCCGCCTTCCGCGATCGCCGCGGCCAGCGTCTTGCGGGATCGCTCGACCGCGCCGTCCCAGAGGGCGTAGAGCTCCTCCGGAGTGTTCTCGACCGCCGAGTTGAACTCCCAGTCGTTGTCGTCCCGCCAGCCGTTCTCCAGCCACGGTCCGTCCATCGGTAGCCCGCGGAACTTCACGGTGAACATGTAGTCCTCGTTGGCCGCGAGGTGCTTCATCAGTCCGCCCAAGGTGATCGACGAGGCCCCGATCCGGGTATTCAGACCGTCCGCGTCGAGGTCGTCCACCTTGTAGCGGAACGTCGTACGCAACCGGTCCAGCGCACCGACCAGATGGCCGGCCTCGTCCCCCGCCAGTGGCGGCTCCCACCAGGGAGAAACCCACTCACTCTCACTCATGCCGCCACGCTAACCCCCATTCCGGACACTCCCCTTCCGGAACCAATCCCCCATACTCCTCCGAGCTGAAGGTGGGAGGGCTTGAGTCAGAGGGTTTTGAGGAGGTGGGCCAGGTCTGGGTTCTTGGTGATGCGGGGGCGGGCGTCTTCGAGGATCCAGGGTTTGAGGGTGGGGGTGATGTCGATGGTGTCCCAGAAGCCGACGGTTACCTGGTTGCCGGCGAGGTCGGACCACCACCAGCTGAAGAGGTCCTGGGCGTGGCGATCGGCCGGGCCGTCGGGGCGGGTGTTCCAGATCCCCAGCCATTCGGTCAGCGGGATCGGCGTCGTCGCGAGGAAGCTGAGGACGACTCGCGCCTCGGGCTTCGCCGGGTACGACGCCAGCGTCGCGGACCACCACTCGCGGCAGACCCCGAGTACGGCGTCCCGCTCGGGCTCGGACCACGTGCTCCAGCAGCCGGCGTCGGCCAACCGCAGCGCGACGAGCTCCTCGTCGACGTGCAAGTCGTCGTGGACGAGCAACGCGAGGATGCGCGGCGTCAGCTTGCGATAGAGGTTCGCGAAGTCACCCCAATGGTCCGGCACCTCGCGCGCCACACCCGCGAGCAACTCCGGAGGAATCGCTCCGACCGGCCCCGCCAGCAGCGCGGCCTCCTCTTCGCTGTAGCAGTACGTGCAGTAGTCGCCGAGATCCGCCTCAACTCCGGTCAGCACATCGGCCAACCGCAGCAATGCCCCATCCACCCCATCCACCCCATCCATACAGCGATCCTTCCCCATCCCCAGTGTCACTGCGCCATGTCAGTCCATGTCAGTCCGCGTCAGTCCGCAGGTCCGGCCGCCTGCTGATTGAGCTTCCGCACGGTCCGCACCATCCAGGTACCCAGCGCCACGACGAGCACCATCCCGCCCACCGCGACTGCCCGCGCCGGCCAGTCCGGAACGAAGAGCGCGACCCAGCCCAACATCCCCAGCACCGCCAGCGTCCCCGCACCGCCGACGACCGCGGACACGACGATCCGTACGCGACTCCACGGCTTCAGCTCCGGCGGGTTCCTCGCCTGCCGGTAGAGGACGACGCCGCCGAGCACCGCCGCCATCGCCGGCGAAACAGCACCCTGAACATCACCGATGATCACCAATCCGATCGCCGCGATCAGGCAGGCGCCCGCGCTCACCCCCAGCAGGATCTGCAGTCCCCTCACCCGCCTCATCCGATCACAGATGGAGCCGGACCACCACGTTGCGCTTCGCCTTGGTTCGTTCTTCGGCGTACGGCGTGAAGCCCGCGTCGAGGAACGTGCTGAGTACGCCGCGTCCCGGGTCACCGGGCATCGTCTTCACCGGATAGGCCTCCACCAGACGGGCACCCGAGCCGCGCGCATACTCGACGGCCGCCCGCACCATCGGCAGCGTCAGCCCGCGCCCGCGATAACCGGCCCGCACGAACAGGCAGTTGATCGCCCAGATCGTCTCGTCCTCGGGCTCGTCGATCGGCAGGGTCCGCGAGTTCACGATTGCCGCGTACTCCGTCCTTGGCGCGACCGCACACCACGCGACCGGGCGCGTGTCGACGTACCCGATCATCCCGACCGGGACGCCGGCGTGCACGAATCCCTCGAGGGCCGTGCGGTTCTCTTCGCTCCCGTTCCTGGCGACCTCGCGGGACGGCAGGCGGCGCGCCATGCACCAGCAGCCGCGCGTCCCGCCGCTGGGCCCGAACAGCTCGAGCACGTCGCTCCACCGCTCCTGATCGACGGGGTGCACGTCCATCCGCGTAGTCAACCACCCTGTTTGATTAGGTGAAGGCGGTCTCGCGTGTCGGTGGGTGTCGGATCGCGGGTCCGGCGTTCGTCGTAGAGGTGAGCGGCGGCCCGAGCTGGGCGCCCGGACAAGGAGCGTTGGAATGGCGATGTACCTGATCTCGTTCGAGAAGGGCTCGATGGATCACATTCCCCAGGAGGACTTCCCGGACGTCGGCAAGGCTGCGCATGCGGTGATGCGGGAGGCGAAGGACGCCGGGGTGTACGTGTTCGGCGGTGGGCTGAGCTACGACGACGGCGACGCGGACCCGGCGGTCGTTTCCACGGACGGCATCGTCACCGACGGCCCGTACCCGGAGAGCAAGGAACTCCTCGGCGGCGCGACGATCGTCGACGTACCGACCCGTGCGGAAGCCCTGCGGTGGGCCGCGAAGATCGCCGCCTCCTGCCGCTGCGCGCAGGACGTCCGCAAGTTCATGGACGACCCCGAACGCTGACCCACGAGCGGCCCGCCCCAGCCGACAGACCGCAGCACCCTCACGGGCCGCGCGCTCGCGAGTCGCCGCGCCTTCGCGGGTCGCCGCGCTTCGCGGGGCGTGCCCTCGCGAGGCGTGCCCTCGCGGGGCGGCCGAGCCGGACGGGCGGCCTCGTGCGTGAGGGCGTCGCGTGCTCTCGCGGCTCTGCCCGGCGTGTGCTTTGCGGCGCCCGCGGGCCAGCAGGTTGTTCGCGTCGCCGAGCGGGCCGGCAGGTTCGTTTGTGGCGCCGGGCGGGCTGGCGGCTGGGGTAGGTTGCGGGCGTGACCGAGTTCGGAGACGCCTGGCTGCCGACGCCGATCACGACCGAGCGACTCGTGCTCCGCGAACCCGAGGCCCGCGACCGGCCGGCGATCATCGAGCTCATGTCGTCACCGGAAGTCGGCACGTACGTCGGCGGCGCCCGCCCCCGCGCCGAGCTCGAACGGGCCCTGCCCGAGGAACCGGCGCGGCGCCCCGGCCTCTTCGCCGTCGGCCTCGACGGCGCCATGATCGGCATCGTCACCCTCGACCCGCGCGACCCCGAGCGCTCCGACCACCGCCGCCCCGATGCCGGCCGTCGCGAGCTCGGCTACCTGTTCCTCCCGAGCTCGTGGGGCCACGGGTACGCCGCCGAAGCCTGCGCCGCGGCTCTCGCCTGGTACACCGAATGCCTCCCGGCCGAGCCCGTCGCCCTCACCACTCAGACCGCCAATACACCGTCCCTGCGCCTGGCCACCAAACTCGGCTTCATCGAACTCGAACGCTACGAAGCCTGGGGCGCCGAACAGTGGCTCGGCACGCGCTACCCCTCCGCGCCGCGCTCCCAGAAACTGCCGGAGTCGTCGAGACCGATGTAATACGGGATCCGCGGGTCATCCGGCTCACCGCCGTACCCCTCGACGAAAGCACGCGCCGCGGGCACCAGGCCGTACTGCGGATTCCGCCCCTTCGCGAGACTCTTGTACATCAGCGCGAGATCGACGTACCGATCGCCCATCCCGAGCAGTCCGACGTCGAGCACACCGCAGAACCGCAGGGTCTCGGGGTCGATGAACACGTTCGGCGCCGCATAGTCCCCGTGCGTGACAACCTCCCGCGGGCCCGGGAACGGTGAGTCGAACGGGGCGGCCGGCAAGGCATGCAGCTCCCGGAGCCCGGTCGCGAGGGCACGCAGTACGGCGGGGTGGTCGGCGACCGGCCAGTCGTCGGAGACGTCCCGCCCGCGAAGCTCCGTAGTCAGCATCCAACCGTTGCCTCGGTCAACGACCCGTGGACAGCCGAACCCGGTGGCGGACAGCCACTCCAGTCGGTCCGCCTCGTCGTCGACGATCGCGCCCTGCTTGTAGTACAGGACCTCCTGCCCGCGCACGAGCCGAACCACGGTCGCTCCGGAGAGCCCGCCGTGAACCGGCTCGCCCCCGTCGGCACCGAACCGGCTCACCAGTCTCCGCAACTCCACCCACCGCACGTTAGCGGTGCTCTGGGGCTGGAGGTCGACCTCGGGGCAGAATTGTCGTGTGAAGAAGCCCGACGCGAACCCGGTGATCGCCCGCAACCGCAAAGCGGCCCACGAGTACCACCTGGGTGAGACCTGGGAGGCGGGGATCGTCCTGCAGGGTCCCGAGGTGAAGGCGCTGCGTGCCGGGCGGGCGTCGCTGGTCGGCGGGTTCGCGATGGTCGAGGAGCGGGAGGTCTGGCTGCACGGCGTACACATCCCGCAGTACTCGCAGTCCCGCTGGTTCGAGGGCGGTTCACGCCGCAAGCGGAAGCTGCTGCTGCATCGCGCGCAGATCGACAAGATCGAGCGCAAGGTCACCGAGGGCGGGCTGACGATCGTCCCGGTCGCGCTCTATTTCAAGGACGGTCACGCGAAGGTCGAGATCGCGCTGGCCCGCGGCAAGAAGACCTGGGACAAACGCCAGACCCTCGCCGAACGCGAAGCAACCCGCGAGGCCCAACGCGCCCTGAGCCGCCGCCTGAAGGGCCGCCGCGACTGACCTCCCCGGACTCCTGACCTGCCGGACTCGGGCTCGGCCGGCCCGGGCTCCTCGCCAGTTCGGACTACTGCCCGGCTCGGGCTCCCGGCCGGGCTCAGAGTTCGAGCCAGCCGAAGCCGATCTTCCAGTGGCGGCCGGCCCGCAGGTGGTCGATCACGGCCCGCTGGAGTGTCGTCCGGCGGGGAAGTGCCTCGAGGCCGGCATCGGCTGACGCCCCGAAGATCCGGGACAGGATGTCGGCGTCGCCGTCCCGCGTCTCTGGTGTCAGGTGGAAGCGGCGCTGGAAGCGCATGATGTTGGAGTCCCCCGGCAGGTACTCCGCGAGCTGCTCGTCGAGGATCCACGATCCACACCGCGCGAACCGGTACGTCTCCTCAGGAAAATGCCGGTCGAAGAACTCACGGGCCAGCGCGAAGGACGCGTCACAGGCATCCGGATCCAAGGGCCCGGTCGGCGCTGCGTGCACACCCAGCGCCGGTTCGGATTCCTGGCACGGAACCCCCGCGGCCTGCACCGCAGGAGCAAGAAACCCCAGCTCCCCCGGTTGAACCCCAACCGGCCGAGCAGGTAGATCCCTCCGCGAAAGTGCAGGTCGATCCAGAACGGCGCGTCCATCCCGCCAACACCGGCCCGCTCCCGATGGGATCGTACGGCGCTTCCGAGCGCCCCCAGCGTCGCCCAGGAGACGTCGTCCGAGATCCCGCGGTGCAGGTGGTACGCGCGAACAGAGGGAAGAACTGCCAGGAAGACGTACACGTAGAAGTACCGCCCGCACCTCCCGGGCAGCTCCGGCCACGACCCACCCGGCCGGAACCCGCCCATGTCCGCGACGGTCCGCTGAGCACAACGCCGTGCCAGCCAAGACAGCGCGGGACTGCGCTCCAGATCAGCAAGCCCACCAACGATCTCGGCCGCGTCCTCCCCCGGTACGCCGAGTTGCCGCAGTACCGTCAACGCCATCTCAGCCGTGGGCACGCAGAGATCGCCATCAGGCTCCCCAGCTCGCTCCAACTCCCCCAGCCAGGCGGCGAGCTCCGGAACATCCCCAAGAAACGCGGCCACTTCATCGATCCCCATGGCACCTGGACCCTAGTCCGCCCAGAGGTTCGCGCACGGCTCGAACAACCAAGGAGTCGGTTCAAGCAACAACTCCCAGGCACGCACGATGCCGCCGAGCACGGCATACCCCCCGATCTCACACCTGAGCTTTCAGTACGTCGACCGCGCCGCCCGGTGTGAACGGGTCGTACCCGTGTCCGATCAGCCAGCGAACCACCATTAGCGTCCGCAACGACCACCAGCCCCGAATCGCGTCAAGATCAGCGCCGGCGCCGTACCCAGCGAGCACCTCCTCAAGGCGCTCCTGGTGCACGACGGTCAGGCTCGCGAGGTCGTACATGGCATCGCCCTGTCCCGCCTCGGACCAGTCGAGGATGCCGGTGAGCTCGTCGCCGTCGACGAACACGTGCGCGATGTGCAGGTCGCCGTGGGTGAACACCGGAGTCCACGGTCGCAGCGCGGCCTCGGCGATCCCTCGATTGCGAGTGACCAGCTCGGCAGGCAGGACACCGTCCGCCACCAACCGCTCGCACTCGTCATCGAGATCACCCGCCAGCTCGTCGAGGTCGCGCCCAGCCCGGCCGGCCCAAACCGGCGCTGGTGCGTCATGGAGCTGACGGACGGCGGCGCCCGCCGCGGCCCACGCAGCCGAGGACGCGATCGACGGCTCACCGACCCGCCCGAGCGCAGTTCCAGGAGCCGCGGTGATCGCGAGTACGGGCGATCTGTGCCACAGGATCCTCGGAGTGGAAACTGGCGCCAGGTTCATGTTCTCGATCTCGCGCTCGAGGCGCGTCCGGTCGGCATCCACCTTCAGAAACACGTCGCCGACATGCAGAGTCGCGCGCTCGGAGTGAGCGACAACGACGCTGACCTCATCCACGAGCGACCAGTATGTCGGCCATGCTCACTGACGTCGCCAGCTTTATCTGGCGCTACCCGAGACCGCGGGTCAGTACGACGCTGAGGGTCTCGAAGCCGAGGTCGGCGTAGAACGCGCGGGCGTCCTGGTTGTCGGCGTACGCCGTGACCGAGACCGTGACTGCACCTTGCTCGCCCTCGGCCCATGCGACGAACCGCTCCACGAGCTCGCTGGCCACGCCGTTCCTGCGGGCGCGTTCCTCGACGAACAGGCTGCGCAGGTATCCCGTGACCACACCCCGCCGTACCTCACTCGCCTCGCTGACCCAGCCGACGAGATGCCCGCACGCACCAGACTCGTCCACGGCAACCAGCACCAGTGCCTTCTCGTTCCCCAGCAACGCCGTGAAGTCCGCAGCCCCACGCCGCCGCGGCCACGTCGTGTCGACAAGCGAGTCATGCTCGCCGGCGTCGGCCGCAAACAACGCAGCTTCGAGCCCCACAAGCTCCTCGACATCAGCTTCCGTCGCCAAGCGAATCCGGGTCGTCACGCCCCCAGCAAACCACGCCGGCGCTGACCGCCCGCGCAGCGCTTCATTAGAACCGCAGTCGGTAACGCTCGACGACCCGCGGTCGATGTTGCTTACATGGCGGGGATGAGCAAGCCGTGGCGCATCGGCGGAGCGATATACGTACTCGGGGTGCTGGCGTTCGCCACCTACGTCTACTTCGTCGACTTCGACCTCATCAGATTCCTGTGGCTCGCGTCAGCGCCCTGCGGTCTGGCCGTGCCCGCGATCAGCTACCTCGTATCGATACCACCGATCCTGCTAGGCCTCGCCGACCCGGTCGATGGCTGGTCGCTAGTGCCACTCGTCCTCGCCCTATGGACAGCCGCAGCACTCACCAACATCCTGATAGCCCACACCATCTGGACACACCTCCACACCCACTGCCCCCGCCGTACTCAGACCACGCCCGCCTCGGCCCGCTAACAGCCACCAACCAAAGCCGACGCGACGCGTACTGCGCTGTCTCCGCTGCCGACGTACTCTGTCCGCAACCGCAGGGCGGCGCGTCACCCAGGAAGTCACCGCCGGCCACCGCCTCTACAGCCTGGTGAACGGCGGGCTCCTCTGGGCGCTCGTCCGCTCCTGGGACATCGTCGACACCTGCCTGAACCCTGCAGCAGAGGCCCAGATCAGGTATCGGTCTGAGTTTCTGCTGTTGTCGTGTCTCAGACCTTGGGGTGGCTCGAGCTGATGCGCGTCGCGACCGAGGTCCAAACGTTCGCTCCTCGGCGGTCAGGCTGACTTGCACGGCATCGGGAATTGCGGCAGTCTCCCACCCTCGTGACCAGGCAGCCGAGTAGATCGCAGCCAACATCGCCGGAGAACCAACTCAATCACGCCGAGTGGCTGTTCAGCGCCCCACGCGGAGGACCACTGAGCGAGTTGAACTGGAAGCGCTCGGTCTGCTGCGGCTCGGGCGATCGGCGCTCCCGGCTTCAGAAGCCGTTGCGTAGGCTCACGGCGTCGCCCTGCGCTGTGGGAGCGCCCGCAATTGTCTCTTTCCGCCAGGGCGTCACGATCGGCCATGGCCATCCCTCTGACCACGCCGACAACTGGGCGATCGACGCCCGGACCACGACGTTCGCCGAGCGCTTCGGTCAACAAGGCGCCGCGTGCACCTCGCGTACTCGAGGTACGGCCAGGCCAGATCGACGCGGACGACGAACGCCGCGGCGCACGACTAGTTTCTGGTCAGGAGGATCGAGTTGATGGGTGTCAGGTCGTAGTCGACATAGGTGTACTGCTCGATCGGATAGCCGTTTGGAAAAGGCGTGCAGTTGACCCCGTTGTAGTTCTTGCAAAGCCAGGCGTGCGCACCTCCATATTGATTGTTGAAAACTCGGTGCATACCAATCTGATTGGAGAGGTTGTGCGCCCCGTAGGACCAAAAGACCAGCGAGGGATTGTGGTTGAACGAGGCATCAGGGTATACGCAGACAGCGCCGTAAGGACAGCCGGCGTACGTCCCGCCGGCTTGCGCGGACCCAAGTCCGGGACCCGCCAAGAGCCCTACTGCAACCATCAGTGACACAACAAAGCCAATGAACCATTTCCGCATTACTTGAATCTCCTCTGCAGCGACTGGATGACACTCACCGGGTCATCGTGACATCCGACGCTTTCAAAACGGTTTCACGCCCGATCAGAACCGTCGCGCTCGGAGGCCTCGTCCACTTGATTGATCAGGTCAGGAGGCGATCACACCGCAAAGTGTCTTCGGTGGCGCTGACGGGTCTGCGATTGCCGCCGCCGTTGCTCATCGCCAAACCCGGGGCGCCGTTCTGCATCGGCGCCGGCACCGACGTCGCTCCCAACTCAACGAGATCGCACGAACGCGTACGCGACGGCCGAGCGCCCCAACATCAGCACCGTCGCCCCTCACCGACGCCGTCACCCCCTTCAACCCAACCAAGGGAATCAAGGACAAAGCAATCATCTGCACCACCCCCTGAGGATCGCCTCGGCGCAGACCGGTCACAACTCAGGTCCTTCCGGAATTGCCGGGTTCGTTGGAAGAAGTTAGGCATCCTTGCGGGCAAGTTCGACCTTCTCATTACGAGTCCGTTGCCCTAATCCCCAACGCCGCGATGATCCCCGTCCTTGAGCAGTGTTCGTGCTCAGTCGCCAGGGGTCGTCGAGGCTGTTCAGGGGCCTTCATCACATCCGCAATACAAAGTGCTGGCCAACATCCCCATGCTCCGATTAGCTGGCTTCATGAGTCGACTATTCGTGTTGTTCGGGACGGGCGACTGGGCACCCTGGTGTGATCCGCTCTTCGAGGAGCTGACCGTTCCCGGGCGGCACGCAGCCGTCGTCGCGGCAGGACAGGCAGAGAACGGGCCGACGGTCGTTGATGAGTACCGTCGGGGAGCCGCCGAGCGACTGGCGCGTGTGGGTGTGCCCAACGTGGACGTCCCGCTGTTGAGCAGATCCGAGGCCGATGACCCGGCCGCGACTGCATGCCTGGACAACGCTGCATTCCTATACGTGCTCGGCGGCGGGCCGAGGGGACAGGTCGCCGCGCTTCGTGGATCTGGGTTCTGGCGAAACTTCCTCGACGGCACACTGCCTTACGTTGGTAGTAGCGGTGGCGCGATGCTCCTTGGTGCCCGCTATCCGGCATCTCCCACGGGTCAGGTTGACTCGGGTTTGGCTGTGTTTCCCAACGCTGTTATCGCTGCCCACTGGAACGAACTGAACGAGACCTGGCGAACGATCTTCCTCGACCTGGCCGGTAGCGATCTGCTCATCGCGCTCGACGTCGACGCCGCACTCGTCGGCGATGGATCGAACTGGGTGGTGCATGGCCCGGGAGACGTCCATATTCGTGGACTCGACGGATGGCGGCGCTACTCGGCCGGTACGCGCTTGGACCTGCAACTGACTCCTCCTGCCGGGCAGGCCGCCCGAAATCCCCGCACCTAGCGTCTTCGCGTCTGCCGTTCAGCCCACGCGTAGCGCGATCAGGAGTCGCCGGAGGGGCCAAGGTGGAGCGCCCTACCGGACGAACGATCTTGGCCCCTCCGGTGGCTCCTGATCGGTCCTGACTGGGCTGAGCGGCAGGCGGGAAGACGCACCCCGGCCCCACTCCGAACAGCCGGCCAAAATCGGCCCCGTCATCCCGGAGTCGTGAGGCCCCGCCGGAGGCGATGTCTTGGCTCTCCAGAAAGACACCGAGAGCGGGCGCGGCGGTGAACGGCCGGAGGCCGCACGCGCACGCCGAAGGCGCGCGTTGATTCATAAGAGGTCAATCCGGCAAGGGCGTCACGAGACACGCATGGTTGGACTGGCATCGGTCGGTCCCTCGGAGGCTCGGCTCAGCTGCCGGATGTGCTCGCGCCACTGGCTCGGCGTCATGTCATGGAGCGGGCCACGCGGTCCGCACCACGGCTGATCCCACGGAACCATGCCCGGTCGGGACCGCATCCAGTACGAGACCTGGACACGTGTGCGCCGCTCGTAGCCCTCGGTGCCGGCGTACTTGTTGCGGACCCAGCCGGGGCCGTCCGGGGGTAGATCTCGCTCGGCCCATTCCTCATCGGCGGCTCGATGCGTGTGGGCGTACTGCCAGCCCTTGGCCCACTCGATGGCATGCAGGCTGCCGAGACCAAGCTGTCCGGCGTGGAGCGGTGCCACCGCCGAGTCGTGCTCGGTCACGACCGCGTCTCCGGCACGTACTTCGATGGTCGAAGCAGGGGCCAACCCCGGTCGATGGTCGGTACCGGCTGCCGCTCGACACGGGGATACAGCACCGCGCGGATCTCCCGTAGCCGCTGCTCCGGGGACATGTGCCAGTTGTCCACGATCCGCTTCACCGCGGCGACCTTGTCGCCAACGTCGTTCGGCTCGCTGGCCTGTGCAGACTCGATCAACACCGTGCCAATCGTCCGAGGTCACCTGGACGCGTTCGCCAGGGACCGCCGCTTGGATCGGCCAGGGCGACAGGGAAGGGGAACTGCGTACCGTCCTTACGCCGAGCTCGGGCTCACCCACCGCCCTGACCGTGGTGTGACCGTATGGCGGCGGCGAGTACCCAAACTAGGTTGTTGCTGCTAGTTGCTTCGAGCAAGCTGACGTTGCACGCGGACGACCAGGGCGCGTGCCTCGGGGCCGTAGAGGGCTGAGCGTCGGAGCATATTGAACATGTTCTCGTAGAGCGCGATCTCCTGCGGCTGAGTTACCTCGATGCTTGCCGAGGGTGTCTCCAAGGCGACGAGCTTGTCATCGAAGATCCAAAAGCCCGTGGTACTGACGGCCTCACGTTCGATCATCGCCGGCACGATGCCGAGGGCAACGTTAGGTAGCGTCATGACCGTGAGCAGGCGGTCGAGTTGGCCGGCCATGGTGTCGGCGTTTCCGAACCACGTGCGGAGGGCGTTCTCCTCCAGAATGACGGCGAATCTCCGCTTGCTCTCGTAGATGATGGATTGGCGTTGTAGCCGTGCGGCGACAGCCTCGTCAATGTCGCTGTCGGTGTTGAGGAAGCGCGCCCAGAACGACAGCATGGCCCGTACGTAGTCGGCGGTTTGGAACAGACCGGGAATCACGCTGTGCTCGTAAATCCTGAATTGCTCGGCACGCTCGTACGTCTGCTGGAAGGCGAGCATGAGCTGCTTCACGCCGGACCGCGCACGTCGACGGAACTCGACGTACATGGACTCGATCGCCCGAGCCTGCGCGATCAGGTCCGCCGCCTGGTCCTCGGCGCCGCACATCTGGCACCAGATCCGGATGTCCTGATCCGTGGGTGCCTGGGTGCCGTGTTCCAGCTTGCTGATGCGCGTGAAATGCCAACCGGTCGCGGCTGCTAGCTCGCGACCAGTCAGTCCGGCATCTTTGCGCAGGTTCCGAAGGCGTAGCCCGAGAGCTTCTTGTACCTTCCGAGCTGCGCTATTCGGGTTTGTACTCACTGAACGGGATCGCCAACGGCCACACCTGGTCGAAGGCCTTGCGGCACATCTCGACCGTGGCCGGGTTGGTGGTGGTCGTCAGTGCGTTGTTCAGTCCGGCACCCGAGTAGTGCAGGAAGACCACCCGTTCGTCATCGAGCACGTAGTAGTCATTACCGGGGAAGCAGAGTTCGGAAACGAGCCTCCGCGGGATGAACCGCTCGTCCTCGCCGGCCTCTACGATCGGCTTCGCGATCGACAGCGTCCAACGCTGGTAGTCACTGATCGGTTCGGACACGATGCGGGCGCGCTTGATCGTCCGCCCGGCTGAGACGTGTCTCCGCACCGTGGCACACCAGTCCTGGAGCCATTCGAGGTCGTCCGGTTCGCCTGCGGCCCACTTCGCCATGTACGGCAACTCAACCTCGGTGCCGTAGGCGTCGCGAGTCTCCAGGTGAATCGAGCTGCGTTTGAACGTCTTCAGCAGCTCTTGGAAATCGTCGTTGGTGATCTCTTCCACGGGTCCTACTTGAAGAACTGGATCATGCGGTCCGGGATCTCGACGGCGGTCTCACCCTCCGGGAGGTTCAGCGTCGCGAGTGCATCCGGGTCGTCAACGACCCAACCCTGCACGACCCAGCTCCCCCGGTCGGTCTTGTAGAGCGTCGGCGAGTTGGTCGGGTGTGACTCTGGGTCGCCTGCTACCAAGGTGAGCTTCATGGTGTGTCCCCTGCTTCCGTCGTTGCGTTAGCTTGCTCTGTCGAGTCTGGGGTTACCCATTGTTGCCTGTCAGCGATGTTGCGTGAAGTTGCTTGGATTGCCAGGCTCAGATGATTGCTCGCTGAGGACCGAGCCATACGAGGCCGAAGGGCCCCAGGCCTCCGCGCTAGTGCCCAGTTGGCAAGGGCGTTAGCAAACTCGCACCACGATGCGGTCAGGACATGCAGAACCCCAGGTCATGTAGGCCCTGACCTGGGGTTTTCTCCGTCTACCGGAGTGGAGCCGCCTGTCGGAATCGAACCGACGACCTTCTCATTACGAGTGCTGCTGACCATCGTTCGCGTCTGTTCGCTATGGTTCGCATTGCCTTATTTACAAGGCGATTGGCCTTGGATGAACGCTCCCGAACGGCGGCGTACTGCAACCCAGACTGCAACTGAGTCTTGGGCGGTCCGGTGGCCTGCCGACTCCTTGCCTCCCGCTGCTTTCTGTGGCTCGGGCCAGGGTCTGGAGCGTTGGCCTCGCCGGACCTGTCCCCCACTCTGGCCCTCATCGCAAACGGCTGGCGCCGGTTATCCACAAGCACGATTGACACGTACGAGTCAATGTCGTCGACGCGAACCCGAGATTGGCGGCGATGAGCCCCACAGAAGGCTCGGGGTAATGTCCGGGTTCGACATGTGCAGGGTCAAACCGGAACGAAAGGAGCCGAAAGACGTGCGCAGAGCGGATGCCGACATTCCGGTGGTGTCGCTCTCGGATGGTGTGGTCACTCTCCGGCCGTGGTCGAGAGATGACGCCGGGTTCATAGCCCAAGCATTCGCCGATCCAGCGATCCGACGCTACAACGGGGCCCACGATCGACTCGGACGGCCGGCTCCGCCGCTCTCGAGCGTGGACGCTGAAGCGATCATCGACGAGTTCGCGTCGAGGTGGCAGGCGTTCGGCGCGGGGGAGCCGCCATCTGGTGTTGCATTCGCGATCACCGACGCAGCCTCTGGTGGCCTGGTCGGCTGCTGCGGCGTCGATGACTGGTCGAAGGAAGATGTAGCGCAGTTCGGCTACTGGATCGGGCCGAGCGCGCGAGGGCGCGGGTACGCGACTCGGGCGGTAGTTCTGCTCACACGGTGGTTGTTCGAGCTCGGCGCAGCTCGCGCCTTCTTGACGGTCGAGGCGGACAATGAAGCGTCAGCTGCTGTGGCCCGCCGAGCGGGCTTCGTGCACGAGGGAACGATGCGCGCACACGGCGTGTGGCAGGGCGAGCGCATCGACGTGATGTGGTTCGCGGCGCTGCCGCTCGAATGGACGATGCGCGAGCCAGACGAACGAGCGTGATGGGGACGCGATCGGAGCAGGACCCGGAGCGTCGGTCCGGCGACGAAACGGACTGACGCTTACGTGTCAACCGGAACGAACGGACAGACCTCCCGCATCGCCCCGATAGCTGCCGCCCTTAGGTGCGGTGCGGAACGGGTCGAGGTCGAGCTTGCGAGTGGAGCGAAGCGACTTGCCTTGACGCGTGCCGTGCCGTGCCGATCCCTTTCCATGATTGCTGTCGGGGCGATGCGGGAGCCCACCCAGCAGACGGGAGCAACCGGCGACGACGGGTAGCCGGCCGTTTCGGAGGCCAGCCACAGACAGGGTGTCGGATCGTTGGTGGCGAGTTCTGCTGTCTTCGACCCGGCACTCTGTTGGCACGTGCGCGCCAAGCCAAGGGACGCGCCGGGAGCGCAGCGAAGCGGAGCGGGAGGCAGGCGTCCCGCCCTGTGGTGGCGGCGCGCTTTCGGGCCCTGGAGGGGCCCGTCTTGAAGACGTAGAGAAACTTGTCAGGAATCGTCTGGTTGGCCCGCGTCGCCCTTTGGTGGTGAGGCGGGCGGCGTACTGCGCTCAGGCAGGTCACCCGCGCTCGAAAGGGTGGTTCTCATAATCGAGAAGCCTTTGCGACCCTCCGAGGGCTTACGCGGTCGGGTCACATTGAGGCACCGGAGCATGGCTCGCGTGACGCGCCAATCGATGTCTTCCTGAAACTTTTCAAAGTCGAGTCTATTACTTGCATGTTCAAGAAATGAATCCAGCCACTCGTGATAGGCAAGATTGCGCCCATAGGCCACGAATCCTCGCCGGACTGAGGCCTCAAACTGGATCTCAACTCTCCATCCACTATCGCGGATACCGCGAGGGATGCCGATGTATAGATGGGAGAATTCGCGGTCGATGAATGTCGCGAATCCGCGAAATCCCACCCGGATAGCGAGGGTAACGCTCTGATTCCGTATGACCAAGGCTCCATCAGGGGATCGCTCGATCGAACTTCCCTTCGGCAATGTTAGCTCGAACATATTAAAGTACTGTCCGCCATCGCCATACATGGAAACTATTTGACCCCCGCCAGATGACTTCTCCTCTTCCTGCGCCTGGAATCCCGGGCGATCTTTAAAATCCCGAGAAAACAACTCGAGAACTCGGTTTCGCAAGACAACTTGTGGAACATCATCACGAGAGAACTCCTCCAATAGATCGGGATCGAAGGACTCATGATTAAAGTAGTCGGTCAGATGCGTGCTGAGCGTGTCCAGAACAACGTATTCTGCCATCTCGCGGACCAACTGAGGTCCGCCAGTTCTGTTCCGATTTGAATGGTCGTGGGGTGGCTTATCGACAGGCTCGCTGTTCCATTGACGCTCAAACGCTGGATTCTCCGCGAAGAGGGCTAGCATTCCGTCTGCGAACTCTCGACCGAACCGATAGTCAGGTATGGGGATTGGAGTAAGTTTTGTCTCCATCCCCTCGGATGATTCGCCATACTTGAGTCCACGCGTTGTGGCGAAGACTGCAATTACTTCATGGCAGACGGTTCTGGATTTGAGCCTCCGGTATGCAGCGAATGCTGCCGCCCCGAGAGCGAGCGCCCCACCAAGGATTGCGCCTAAAGTAGCGCCCGCGGCCTCGAAGATTGTCGATGAGATCAGATTGATCCCGAGTGCAAGAAGGATAGCCAGGACGACGAGTTCTATTGCTGACGATCTGATCTCCCGGACATTCCCCAGGATCGATCTAGGTTTCGACACTTGATGCCTCATCAGCTCTCCCTGACGTGTACCTTCGCCAGCCCCACAGCCATCACGAGATGAGGCCAGCGACTGTCCAGACTGACCATGCATGACGTCTGGCCTCAGACGTGCGTGGCAGTACATCGCCTGCATGTGCGATCGGTTGACTATGCCAGAAGCTGTTCACGATGTGTACTCTTCCGACCACACAGGCGGTAGCGGATTGAGGCCGGACGGACGACCGATTGACCCGCGCAAGGACTGGGACGACTGGAAAGACCTTCTCGCAGTGGCCGACGTCCGAGACGCCCGCGTGCATGATGGACGACACACAGCGGCAACGGTGCTGATTGAGCTCGGCGTACACGTTCGGATCGTGCAGGAGATCCTCGATCACTCGGACATCCGACTGACGCAGCGATACACACACGTTGCGTCACCGATGGCGGCCGACGCCGCCCAGCAGATGGGCCGCGCTCTCTGGGGCGGTACGCCGTGAGGATGACCGAACTGCAACTGGAACTGCAACCGGGCTGGCTGCCCGGTCCCGTGTCGAACCGGGTTTGCGCAGGTCAGCGCGTACTTCTGGTGGAGCCGCCTGTCGGAATCGAACCGACGACCTTCTCATTACGAGTCCGTTGCTGTGAGCCCCAACCGCCCAACATGGCTCTACTCCGAGTAGGGAGCGCACCAAGCTGGTGAGGGCAGTTGACGGCTACCCTCGGTAGGTCGGGGGCACCATGGGGGCACCGCTCGCCCGCACTACAGCCGTACCAACCTGCCGCTATCTCGGTCCGGATCTAGGGCTTTGTGCTCTCTCTCCCCGCGGGCTGTACTGGCTATAGTTCGTGCATGTCGTCAAATGAAGCCCGCTTCGGGGTCATCCACATGAGTGGTGGCCGATACGAGCGACCTGGCTTACCCCTCGCTAGTGCCGAGGAGTTGCGACGGTACGAACGACTGGTTGGCCGTTTGGCACGGTCGCTGTTCATGCGCGACCACCGTCACCGCAAGCGCGCACCCAGAGGTTTCACAACCTCTGTTGTACTGCGGCTGACGGCGATCGAATCAGGCAGCGTTATTCCGGTTTTGGAACGGGACAATACCTCGACTGACGACTTCGCTGAAATTCCAGATTACTACGAATCCGCACGCCAGTTGATAAACAGCGCGCTTCGTACACTGGACTCACCGATCGGTCGATTGGATCCTGATTTCCCTGTCGACTGCCTGAAAGACTTCGCAGCATTTGGCAGGGGCCTCCGCGATGACGAAGTCATCGAATTTTGGGATGAGCAGAACAAGCAGCCAGCACGGTTCAACGTTGCCGCTCGAAGGAAAATTCAAACACTCGCGAGCCTTGATCACCTCGAAGTCGAGCTGGTATTGCAGGGACAGATAACCGGCTTGCGGTCGTCCCCGCAGCAATTCGACTTCGTACAGGCTGGCACGGGTCGGAGGATTATCGGGACCTTCTCCGACCCTGCAACATGGGATGACCTCAGAGATTTCCAAGGCTACGCCGAACGGGCCCCAATGGCGTCGCTTGCGGTAGTCGCCGATCAGTCCCAGAACGGCGAGATCCTCGCAATCTCCGAAGTGTTGAACGTCGAGGCAGCGTTACCGATTGAGTGGGCAAAGCGGATCGAGGAGCTCTCTCAGCTCCGATCGAGCTGGCTGCATGACGGTACGCCGCCTCCCAGCCCAGACGCTCTAGACGCGGCCGAGCAGCTCCTCCTAGCCTGTGTTGATGACAACATAAAGCGTCCTGGAATCTTCCCGACTCCAGATGGCGGCATTCAGCTTGAATGGGCTCTGGACAACGTCGAAATCGAAATCGAATTTCCGGAAACGCCACGATCGAATGCCCGTGGCTTTTGGTTCGCTCGCGGAAGCGATGCGGAAGAAGAAATTGAATGCGCACCAGACGATGTCGACACACTGCTCGATTTCATTCGTGGGGGAATGAATGCCTGAGGTAGATCAACCTGAATTGCTCGAAGGTGAGCTTCTGTTAGACGTTGGAGACGAAAAGCTCTGGCGCAACGTGAACCCTGCCTTCTTCGACGGCGACCAGATGACGACACAGGCATTCACCCCGACAAAGAAAGATGAGGGCAAGCTCTCAAGCGCGATGGCTGCCCTGGTCACGGCCGAGGAGCACTTTCGCGAGTTTACTGAGGACCTTGGCCTGCAATCATCCGGCGTGTGGTGCGTGACGGTCGACGAGGTCGCGGGGACTGGGCTCCGAGCGGTCTACGACTGTGAGTCCCCCGAACGCCCTGATCCCTGTCCGAAAGGGCATGCCTACGTCGATTTTCGGGGGGCAGGCTCAGGTCTGAAGAAGCGCGCTGCGACTAAGCTGCGTGACGCCGCAACGAACACAGGTCGCGTGCATCCTTAAGCGTCTGCTAGCACTGCCGCCACACCTGCCCCGTCCCCCTGATAGCTGCCAACCAAGGTCAGCGCGGCGCGGGTCAAGAGTCGGCTTGCCGATCCCGTAGGGACGCCGTAGGCGCTCTTGATGCGTGCCGTGGTGGCCGTACGATCGAGCGGCCAGGGGGACGGGGCAACCCACGATCAGACACCCGTGACGGCAGCTCGTGGCGGTTGGGATCGCATGGGCCAGAAGCGTCCTGCTGCTGGGCTCCGGCGAGGACGGCGCCCCAGCGCCGCCCGCAGCCGGGGCCGCGCGCCGAAGGCGCGCCCTTGATCCATAAGAGCCCAAATCGGCAGAGCGCTCCGCGGAACGGATGCCGACCGGCCTAGTTGGCGCGGATCGCCTCGGTCAGCTCGTCGATCCGGACGATGACGGCATCGGCTCCAGCAGCCGCCAGGTCGTCGGCCTTGCCGGGCTTGTTGGCGTAGCCGATGCTCGCGGCTCCGATCGCGTGGGCGGCCTGTACGTCGGTGGGCTGGTCACCGATCAGGGTGCAGGCGTCGGGCTCCACCCCGAGGGCCAGGGCGGCTCGCTCGATCAGGTGCGGGCTGGGCTTCATGAGGCCGGGGTCGGATGGGTCGCGAGCCTCGATGTGCTGGACCAGGTCGGCCAGGCCGACACGGTCGAGGTAGGCGCGGACCGATGCGCCGGTGTTGTTGCTGACGATCGCGACCTGTCGGCCAGCCTCCCGGCAAGCGGTCAGGAAGTCGTCCACACCGGGAGTAGGCGTCGCGCTCTCAACGGCCTTGATCTCGGCGGTCTGGAGCGCTGCCTCGATGTGCCGGGCCAGCTCGGGTGAGACCTCAGCCGAGGCGCTCAAGAACTCGTGTGGGCTGGTGATCGCGGACATAGCCGGCGGAAGTTCTCCCACCTCGTCGAGCGCCAGGGCGCGCAGCTCGTCAGTGATCTGCGGTGCCGGGTATCCGGCGAAGACCGAACAGACCGGTCCGTCGAAGTCGAGCAGGATGACGGGGCTGCGGCGCAGGATGGCGGCCAGCGCGTCGGCGGTCACGGCTCGTAGGTCCGAGCGATCGTTCCCCAGAGGCTGTCGAACCAGTTCCGCGCCTGGTCGACGTACTGCGAGCCGGTGGCTCGGTCGTCGTCACTGACAGAGTGGTGGAACAAGACGGTGTCCTTGCCGACGGCGTCGAAGATCGGCACGCTCTTGCCGCTGATCTCGACCTCTCGCTCGACGACCGGGTAGAAGCCGAAGAAGACCTCCTCGTCGTTCAGGAGGTACAGCTTGAACATCATCGGCAGCGGGATGACCCGCGCGGACACGTCGACCTTCTGGACCAGGCCGAGCTCGCCGAGCTCGCGGACCGCTTCCAAGATCTCCCCGGCCGACCGGCTGGCGATCTTGGCCACTCGCTCGCGCACTGCGGGGTCATCCCCCGGCTCGGAACCGGCGCGCGAGGGGACCGCGACTGGCTGGGACATGTCCGACAGCATGAGCCGAATCGTCACCGACTCCGGCGTCAGTCGGCCGCGCCGGATGCGCTCGATGGGTTCCTCTAGTGCACCGAGCAACGTCTCACCGGTCAGGCCCGCGAAGTCGATCGTGACGCGGGTCTTCTCGAAGGCCTGCTCGATGTGCGGGCGGAGACCCACGGCCTGGTCGGCCCGGTCGCGGACGTAGACGCCGCTGCCGACCCTGGACACGATCAGACCCTCATCGCGGAGGAGCTTCAGCGCCTGCTGGATGGTCATCCGAGCGACGCCGTACCGGGTCGCCAGCTCCTGCTGGGACGGCAGCTTCTCCCCGGCGTTGAACCGGTGCGTCAGGATCCCGGCGCGCAGGGAGTTCGCCACCTGCTTGTACGGCGGTCGCGGGTCGTTCGGGTCTAGCTCCATGCCTCCAGCGTAGTACCTGGCTAGCCAGCCTAGGAATTTCTAGTCCGAATCCTTGACCTGGCTAGCCAGCCTGGGTACCTTAGCCATATTCCATCCTGGCTAGTCAGCCTAGGGCGATCATTCGGAGGACAGAGACATGGCGATGCCCCGCAAGATCAACATCCAGTTCGGTGAGGTCTTCCCGTACGGCGTGTACGCCCGTTTCGGAGGTCACGCAGGTTCGTGACTTCGATCGCTCGACGAAGGACCGGCCGGTGTACTCGGTCGATGAGGACTCGGGCCTGAACGTGTGGTCGGTCGACGTGATGGACGGCGACCCGGAGGCGCGGAAGGCCGACCGGCAGCTCTCGATCAAGATCCTGTCGAAGCAGCAGCCGGTGTTGCCGCCGTCGAACGGTCTGCCGTTCACGCCGGTCGAGTTCGAAGGCATGACCGCCACGCCGTACGTGTCCGACTCCAACGGCCGTCCGCGCCTGGCGTGGTCGTTCCGGGCCATGGCGGTCCGGGCTCCGAAGAACGCGCCCGGCCAGAACAAGCCTGCGGCGTAGGGCGGGTGACGAGACGTGTTCAGCATCCGGGGGACCGAGGTCAAGGAAGGACCTCTCCGCTTCAAGACTCCGGGCATCGCGATCCGCCTGCGGTGGTGGCTGCTGTGGGTGTTCCTGTCCTGGCTGGTGCGGCTTCCGGCCGTGCTGGTCAGGCACCCCCGCACGACCGGAACCGTTCTCGCTGGGCTGCTGGCGTGGAAGGCCTGGAGCGTCTACGGACCGTGGCGGATCGCTACTGCTGCGGCTGCTGTGGTCCTGCTCGGGGCCGTGTGGTGGTGGCGCTGGCCGGAGTCGTTCGCGCAGCGGATTGTCTGGCGGGCGCGTGGGTGGTGGCGACGGCTGGCGGTGTATCGGGGCCTGTGGCAACCAACCATGACCACCCTCAAGCTGACGTCCAAGCTGAATGACGCGGTGTATGTGCCGCGCATCGTCAAGGTCCGCTCGACCGGCCGCGTCGACCTGGTCACGGTGCGGTTGCTGCCGGGTCAGATCTTGACCGATTACGCCGAGCTGGCCGAGCGGCTGGCGAAGACCTTCGGCGCGGTGGACTGCCGGGTTCGGTCGCACAAGCGCAACCGGCGTCAGATCGTGCTCTGGTTCCTGGTCGACGACCCGCTCACCAAGCTGGTCCCGCCAATTGCGCCGGCCGATTCGGTCGACTTCAAGGGGCTGACTGTGGCGCTGCGCGAGGACGGGCTGATGTACCGGCTGCGGCTGCTCGGGACGCACCTGCTGATCGCGGGTGCGACCGGCGCGGGCAAGGGCTCGGTGTTGTGGTCGATCATCGCCGCGCTCGGTCCCGGCATCCGCTCCGGGCTGGTGCAGGTGTGGGCGCTTGACCCCAAGGGCGGGATGGAGTTGGCCGCTGGGCGGCGGTTGTTCGCGAAGTTCTGTTACGGCGGTGACGACACGATCGGTTGGGAGTCGGCGTTCGCTGAGGTCCTGGACGAGGCCGTGGAACGGATGCGTGCGAGGCAGGCCAAGATGCGCGGCTTCTCGCGACTCCACAAGCCGACGACCGATGAGCCGTTCATCGTCCTGGTCGTCGACGAGCTGGCCTCCCTAACCGCCTACGTGACCGATCGGGATCTCAAGCGCCGGATTGCCGCCGCGTTGTCGCTGCTGCTGTCGCAGGGCCGCGCTGCCGGTGTCACCGTCGTCGGTGCGCTTCAGGACCCGCGCAAGGAGGTGCTGCCGTTCCGCGACCTGTTCCCGACTCGGCTCGCGCTCCGCCTCGCTGAGGCTGCACAGGTCGGCCTGGTGCTCGCCGAGGGGGCTCGGGCTCGTGGTGCTCGCTGCGACGAGATCCCGGAGGCTCTGCCGGGCGTCGGCTACGTCGGGATCGATGGTGAGGCCGAACCGGTCCGGGTCCGCTTCCCGTTCCACTCCGACGATGACGTGGCCGAGCTGGTCGAGCTGTACGCACCTGACGCGACCGGCAAGGACCGCGAGCCGTCGTCCCTGCGGCCGGTCGAGGAGGTGGCGGCATGACCCGCCCGCAGATCCCCGGACAGATCGAGCTCGTCTTCGACGTACCCGAGCTGACCAACGAGCTGCGCGCCGACCTGGCGGCTCATGTCCTGCCCGGCTGGCAGTCGATGGGTGCATGCCGATCCGTTGCCGACGACACCTGGTTCCCCGAGGAGACCGAGCCCGCTCGCAAGGCGGCTGCGATCGATCGGTGCGGCTTCTGCCCGGTTCGCCGCTCCTGCCTCGCCTACGCCCTGTCGACCGGCGAGGAGTACGGCGTCTGGGGCGGCGCGACTGAGTTGCAACGCGACGTACTCGTTCGGGACCTGGTCGACGGCGCGGACGTGGTCGATGCACTCGACGGCGCGACCCTGCTCCCCGAATTCCTCTGGAGGCAGGCGTCATGACGGTCCGACTCCGCGTCTCCGGTGACCCCGAGGAGATCGAGGTCATGCTCAAGGTCCTGGGCGTGGTGTTCGACCTGTCCGGCACAGGCCGCGTGTACCCCAACAAGGGCTCTGCGGGTGTCCGCGTCTACCTCCTGGCGCGGATCCCGTGGGCCGGTGGACGAGACCAGCCACGCCGAGGAGATGGTCCCCAATGATGTCGACGCTTGGCCAGGTCGCGCCCGACGTGCTGCACGACCTGGCGGTCCGCAACGGCGTCTGCGTCCGCCCGGTGCTGTCCCGGATGACTGACACGACCACGGGTGAGCAGTCGGTCGTGCCGATTCCGTGCGGGTCGACTCAGGAGCGACAATGCCCGCCGTGCGCCGAGCGTGCCCGCAAGCTCCGGATGCAGCAGTGCCGCGAGGGCTGGCACCGCGACGACGAGATCCCGACTGTTGAGGGTGAAGCCGCGGAGCACTCCGACGACTTGGGCGATGCCGACGCGGTCGATGATGAGGACCAGGTCGAGGACGAGCCGACCGAGGAACCGACGCGTCGCGTTCGCTCGACCCGTCGCCGCCAGGACGCTCCGGACCTGCCCCGGATCCCGATGGACAACCGCACCGTGGGCTCGACGTTCACCGCTCCGAACGGACGCACCTACCGGCCGTCGATGTTCCTCACCCTGACGCTGCCCTCGTACGGCAAGGTCGGCCCGGACGGCACACCCCGCGACCCCGAGTCCTACGACTACCACCGGGCCGCGATGGACGCGCTGCACTTCCCCAAGCTGGTCGATCGGTTCTGGCAGAACCTGCGCCGCTGCGCCGGGTACAAGGTCCAGTACTTCGCCACCGTCGAAGCACAGCACCGCCTCGCACCCCACCTGCACGCCGCCGTCCGGGGCGTCATCCCGCGCCAGGTCGTCAAGGACGTTGCCGCCGCGACCTACCACCAGCTCTGGTGGCCGCAGTGCTCCGAACCGGTCTACGTCGGCGACGACCTGCCGCGCTGGGACGAAATGGCCGGCGCTTTCACCGACCCGCACACCGGGGCTCCGCTGCCGACCTGGGACCAAGCGCTCGACGCGCTCGACGACGACCCGGCCGCGACCCCGGCCCACGTGGTGAAGCTCGGCACCCAGCTCGACTACCAAGGCATCATCGCCGACGCCGAGGACAAGGTCGGCAAGGCGATCGGCTACCTGACCAAGTACCTCGCCAAGTCCATCGCCGACACCTACGGCGACGACGACACCATCACCACCCGGCAGGCCATGCACCTCGACCGGCTGCACCGCGAGGTCCGCTGGCTGCCCTGCTCACCGTCCTGCTCGAACTGGCTCCGCTTCGGCGTCCAGCCTCTCGGAGCAGAACCCGGTATGCGTCCCGGCTGGTGCCCCTCCAAAGCGCACGACCGGCATCACCTCGGGCTCGGTGGCCGCCGCGTCCTGGTCTCGCGTCAGTGGACCGGCAAGACCCTCACCGACCACCGCGCCGACCGCGCCGAAGTCGTCCGCCAAACCCTCGCCGCCGCTGGCATCGACATGCACGACACCGACCGCTACGCCGCCACCGCCCAGCTCGAGGACGGCACACCCCGCTTCATCTGGTCACCCGTCGACCGCGCCAACGACGACGACCTACCCACCTGGCACGGCGTACTCACACGCGGCATCAACGAGCGCATCCGCTGGCGCACCGAGTACGAGCAAGCCAAATACCGCGCGGCCAACGCACCACCCGCCGACATCTGTTCGGCAACTGATACCGACGACACCGCCGACTCGGCGGCATGACCTGGGGAGACGGCATGAACGAGACAACGCTGTGGAACATCGACGAGGTTGCCGCTCACCTCCGTGTACCAGTTCTCACCATCCGCTGGCTGCGGCAGGAGGGTCGTTTCGCGCCCGCGATCAAAGTTGGCCGACGACTCGTGTGGGATGCCCGCGACGTTGCTGCGTGGGTTGAGTCTCAGCGGGAAGCCGAGGCAGCCTGATGAGCGTCCAGCGATACACCCGAGGCGGTCAGGTCAGGTACCGCGCCCGTATCAAGTCGCATGGTCGCGAGGTTGCTACGCGCGTGTTCGACCGCAAGGCGGATGCCGTGGCCTGGGAGCAGGAACAGACTCGCAAACTCCGACTCGGCGAGTGGACAGACCCGAAGCGGGGTCGCGTACCTCTTTCGGCAGTTGCGGCCGACTGGCTGGAGTCGCGCAGTTCGGCGAAGCGGCGGACCAGGGAGGCTGACGCTGCAGACTGGCGGCTTCACATCAGCCCACGGTTCGGCAATGCTCCCCTGGTCTCGATCACGTCCGCCGAAGTGTCGAGCTGGGTTGGTGCACAGATCGCTGCGGGTCGCAGTCCTTCTAGCGTCACTCGCTATCTGGCGACTCTGCGTTCCATCCTCAACTACGCGATCGCCGACGGCCGGATCACCAAGAACGTGGCCGCGTCGGTCAAGGCTCCGAGTGGTGGGCAGGCGCGTCGCGACGGGCTTCACCTCACCGTGGCGCAGCTCCATGACTTGGCTGACGCTTGCCAAGGTCCATACGCGGAGCTGGTCCTCGTGCTCGGCCTCGCTGGTCTGCGTTGGGGCGAGCTGGCTGGCCTGCAGGCCGGTGACCGGATCTGGGTTCCTGGTCGTGGTCTGCGTCTGCAGCGGGCGGTGCTCGCCAGCGGAGGTTCAGGCGAGCTGTTCGTAGACACATTGAAGAACAAGCGTGCTCGCACTGTGCCCTTGGTCGAGGACCTGGTCCCGATCGTGGATCGATGGGCGGGCGACAAGGTCAGTGGCGCATGGCTGTTCCACGCACCGCAGGGCGGGCCGCTGAGCGAGGGCAACTGGAAGCGCTCGGTTCGGTGGTCTGCCGCGATCAAGGCGATCGGTGTTCCCAAGCTTCGGGTTCACGATCTGCGCCACACTGCGGCGTCGGTCTGGCTCGGGTCCGGTGCCGACCCGAAGGTGGTTCAGCGCATCCTGGGGCACGCGTCGGCGGCCATGACGATGGACCTCTACGGGCACCTGATCGACCAGAACCTCTGGGATGCGGCCAAGCGGCTCGGGGGCACCACGGGGGCACCGAAGGCGATTGAGGCCGGGAACGACGAACCCCCAGCGTCGGAGAGTGGTCTCTGACCTGGGGGTTTGGTGGAGCCGCCTGTCGGAATCGAACCGACGACCTTCTCATTACGAGTGAGACGCTCTGCCGACTGAGCTAAGGCGGCGGGTGCCGTCGAAGAGTGTAGCGGCTGGGAGGGGAGGATTCCGAATCGGATCCTGGTGGAGTCTTGCGGAGAGGGGTACGGCGGGGTGCGGGGCCGGGTCACCTGGGGGACGACCGGGTCGGTTAGAGGCGGGGCGGAGCTGGATCAGGAAACGCGGTGGGCGGCGAGCGTGGGACGTGGCCGGCGCGTGGAACGGGGCCGGCGCGTGGGGCGGAAGTGGTGGGAAGGGGGAACTGGGGTGGGGTGGGGCGCGTCGGATGGGGGAGGTAAAAGAGGTTGTGGAATAAGTGATTTGGGAAATGCGTTGACTTTGCTCTATGGGATGGGTGAGACTAATTCCCGCAAGAACCAAGACCACTGAGGAGACATCGTGTACGGGATGCGCATCCGGAATGAAGCCTGGCGGCTCGGCCGTGTGGCTTTGTCGGCATGCGTGCGATCCGTGCTCGACCCGACCTATCACCAGCTGGGCAGTGAGCGGAGCCCGCGCCTGGACGGTTCGCCTGGATGATCCCTTGAACTGGGGAGATCTCCAGGAGCCGTCTGAGCCGGGTACCCGGCGGCAGGCGGCTCTTTTCTTTTGCCCGGAACTCCGGGCCACGTCGGTGCGCAAAGGTTGCGGACCGGATTCCAAACCCGCGTCACGAGGGTTCGATTCCTTCCACCGATGCTTTTTCCGGTATTCACGGATATCGGCACGCACAATTGACAACTGGACATTTATCGCAATTCCCCGGGGCCGGGCGACGCGCTCCGGGGAGGACCAGCTGTAGGCCAGCGGCGAGGCCACCTCATTTGGGTTGAGGAGATCGGGGGTTCGAGTCCCTCCAGCTGGACCAGGCGCCCGCAGGATGCTTGCTACCGGCCGAGCGGGCGCCGCAAGCGTGCCCTGTGACGGAAATCCGCAGTACATCCGGCGCAGGGCACCTGAACGCCCGTGGCCCAACTGGAGAGGGCACCTGCCTACGAAGCAGGAGGTTGCAGGTTCGAGTCCTGCCGGGCGTGCTGTGTCCGAAGCAGAAGCGGCCGATGCACCGGGATGTGGCCCCGGAGGAAGCGGGTTCGAGCCCCGTCGGACACCCTGAGTGAACATCTGTTGACCCGACACCGACATCTCCGCCCCGCCGGCCGCGGGTCGGGCACACTGGAAGGGAGGAGGAACCACATGAGCGGTGTGATCGTCCTGAATGCCTCGTACGAGCAGCTGCATGTCGTGTCGATCCCGCACGCCATCCGGATGCTCGTCCGCGAGGTCGCCGTCGTCGAGGAGGCCCACGACGGCGCCAGCATCGGACCGTTCCCCCTCCCCCGCGTACTGCGCCTGGTCCGGTACGTCGTGATGAAGTGGCGGTACGCCGGTGGGCGGCTGCAGTACACGCGGGCCGGCGTACTGAAGCGCGACAAGTACACCTGCGCGTACTGCGGTCAGGCGGGCGCCACCACCATGGACCACGTGGTTCCACGATCACGCGGTGGTCGCGGTGAGTGGCTGAACGCTGTCGCCGCGCACGCGCGCTGCAACGAGAAGAAGGGCTCGCGAACACCGGAAGAGGCCGGCATGCCGCTGCTGTGGCAGCCGTGGATCCCTTCCCGTGCCGAGTTGGCGCTCTGACGCGACACCCGCCGGTGTCGCCGACGAGCGCGATGCCAGGTGGGCGACGGTGACCCAACCTCGGTTCTGACCCGAGGCCCCGCAGGTTCGAGCCCTGCCCTGGCAGCTGCGGTACCCCTGGTGAGATAAGCCGAGTGTCAGGCCTAGCGGCAGCCGTCTCGAAAACGGCAGGTCCTTCACGGGACGTCTGGGTTCGAATCCCAGTCTCACCGCATGCACACGATCAAGGAGAGTGAGGAGATGAACGTGGAGCTTCCAGTTGAGCTGAGTGGGGCCAAGAGCTCCACGCTCATGTGGGCGCAGGAGTACGACGTGGACGCGAAGGCGCTGCAGCAGCTGCGGAACATCGCGGCGCTGCCGTGGGTGCACGGAGTCCGGGTGATGCCGGACGTGCACCTCGGCAAGGGCGCGACCGTCGGGTCCGTGATCGCGATGTACCAGGCGGTGTCGCCGGCCGCGGTCGGGGTCGACATCGGCTGCGGGATGGAAGGTGTCCTGACCTCGCTGACGGCGGCGGACCTCCCGGATGACCTGTCCGCGATCCGATCCCGGATCGAAGCCGCCGTACCGGTCGGTTTCCGGGCGCACGAGGACCCGGTCGGGGTACGTCGGCTCGGGCTCGACCCGCGTCCGTGGGACCGGCTCTGGGGCGTGTTCTCGAGCCTGCACGACGGCGTGCAGGACCGCGAGCGCAAGGCGAAGCAGCAGATGGGTTCGCTCGGTGGCGGCAACCACTTCATCGAGGTCTGCCTCGACGACGAGGACCGCGTATGGCTGATGCTGCACTCCGGCAGCCGGAACATCGGCAAGGAGCTCGCGGAGCGACACATGCGGATCGCGCGGGAGCTGCCGCACAACGCGGACCTCCCGGACCGCGACCTGGCGGTGTTCCTCGCCGGTACGCCGGAGATGAACGCCTACCGCCGGGACCTCACGTGGGCGCAGGAGTACGCGGCCCGAAACCGGGCGGTGATGCTCGCGCTGGTGATGCAGGCGGTGCGGGAGTCGTTCGAGGTCGACGTACGGTTCGAGCAGCCGATCTCGTGTCACCACAACTACGTCGCCGAGGAGCAGATCGACGGTCTCGACCTGCTCGTCACCCGCAAGGGCGCGATCCGGGCGGGTGCCGGCGACCTCGGGCTGATCCCGGGGTCGATGGGGACGAGCTCGTACGTCGTGCGCGGTCTCGGCTCGGAGCGTTCGTTCTACTCGGCCTCGCACGGGGCAGGCCGGCGGATGAGTCGCAACGAGGCGAAGCGCCGGTTCACGGTCGACGACCTGGTCGCGCAGACCGCGGGCGTCGAGTCGCGCAAGGACGCGGGCGTGGTCGACGAGATCCCGGCGGCGTACAAGGACATCGACTCGGTCATCGCGGCACAGTCCGATCTGGTCGAGGTCGTTGCCCACCTCAAGCAGGTCATCTGCGTCAAGGGGTGAGTGGAGCGCGTCGCGGCCCAGGTCGAGCTGTCCGGGGCGCGCCTCACGCCAGTCGTCTGTGTCGGCGTGGAGCTGGTGTGCTCGGTGTCGGCGTGGAGCTGGTGTGCTCGGTGTCGGCGTGGAGCTCGTGTGCTCTGTGTCGGCGTGGAGCTGGTGTGCTCGGCGTCAAGGGTTGAGTTGGTGGGTGGAGCGTGTGCGCCTGCCCGTCGTGCGCCTTCTTCCTTTGCACTAAGCGTACAAGTGTGAGGGGTGTCGGCGTGGGAGTTATCCACAGCCGTCCGCCGTCGTCAGGGGAGACGGCGGACGGCGCGGGGTGAGATCCGCCTGTTGGTAGAGGCAGCGGTTTGCTAAACCGTCGGTCGGCTGGCATGTCGGCCCGTGAGTTCGAATCTCACTCTCACCGCTGGGCGGCCGGGATCGACCGGCCGCCCTGCCAGGCCCCGTTCGTCTAGCGGTCAGGACGTCTGGTTCTCAGCCAGGAGATCACCGGTTCGAATCCGGTACGGGGTGCGCAGAAGCACCGTCGTGGGAGAGGCGGGACGGCTTGTAAACCCGTTGCCTTCGGGCTGAGCAGGTTCGAATCCTGCCTTCTGCACCAAGGAATCGCCCAGCAATCCCAGCAATCCCAGAAATCACCGACGTACAGCATTCACAGATGGGACAAGAGAGGAGGACCGGCCATGGCCGACCTCAGGAACAGGAAGCGAGTGCCTGGCGGCAGGACCGGTGCTCCGGTCCAGCAAGGTCACTCGATGCGACGCGTGCTGCTCGCCTGCGGGCATGTGCAGCGCGACCGGATCGCTCACCGTGGGGATCACGTGTGGTGCGAGGCGGATTGCTCCGACTGGATCCGCGTGGTCTCGGTGCAGGAGTAGGAGCAGAACGGCAGCTCGACAGGTGGTGTCGGCCGGTGGGCTAGTGCACCTGGGCGCGACGCACCGCGCGCGTACGGTGTCACGCCAGTGCACTACCTGTCGAGCTGCCGACAAACCCTCTGGTGACGGAATCTCGCCGGGCCCTCCGAAGGCTCGGTTCCTGGTTCGACTCCGGGCAGGGGGACAGCAATCGGTCAAAGTGTCGGGTCGAAGTGGACCGCCAGCGACACAGCGGCCTCGGTCCGGGCCGACAGAACCCGTACGCGGACGTCGGCCACAGTGATCGCCTCGTCCAAAGGCAACAGCCGCCGATGACCGATCGTCGTACCGCGGGCGACCTCGCTCCATGCCCCGTCGATCAACGCGTCGACCGCGAACGACTCGACCTGCTGACCTTGCTCGATGTCCTCCCGCAGATCGAGCACGTTGATCTCACCGGGCAGCTCGACAACAGCGTCGTAGTACGACCGGACTGCCGCGCCGAACGCAGCCAGCGCCTCCACATCCGGATCGGCGAACAACCCGCGCCGGTCCGGCGGGATGTTCAGCAGCAGTACGGCGTTCCGCCCGACCGACCGGCGATAAATGTCCAGGAGCTCCGGCAACGACTTCACCGCGGCGTCTTCGGTCGCGTGGTAGAACCACCCCGGCCGGATCGACACGTCGACCTCCGCCGGATACCACCGCAACTCGTCCGCCTTGGCCAGCAACTCCGGACCGGCGACATCGACGGCGGTCTGTTCGGCGAGCATCTGCCCACGAGCGAACGGAATCACACTCCACTCGGTCTCCCGAGCGAACCCGTCCTCGTTGCCGACCCACCGCGCGTCCGGCCCGCCGATCGCGATCGTCGCGTCGGGAGCCAACCGCCGGATCAGGTCGAACCACGCATCATAGGCGTACGTCTGCCCGCCGCCGGTCGGGTTCGCCCCGTCCAGCCAGACTTCGGCGATCGGCCCGTACGACGTCAGCAGTTCGTGCAACTGGTTCAAGTAGAACCGGTTGTAGTCGTCCACCACGTACTCGAAACCGCCAACGACAGAAGGAACAGCAGGACTGCCGTTTCCGTAATACCCGCCAGGAGCCTTTTCCTGGTAGAGATCCGCCGGCGACAAGTACACGCCAAACCCCAGACCTGCCGCCGCACAAGCGGCCGAGAGCTCCGCCACCACATCTCCGTTATAGGGCGACGCGGCAACAGTATGCGGAAGGAACTTGCTCGGCCACAGACAGAACCCGTCGTGGTGCTTGGCCGTCAAGATCACGCTCCTGAACCCGGCGGACACCAACGAAGACACCCACTGCGAGCAGTCCAGCGCCGACGGATCGAAGACGGCCGGGTCGTCGACGCCGGTCCCCCACTCCAAGTCCGTGAACGTGTTCGGCCCGAAGTGCACGAACGCGGTCAGTTCCTGCCGTTGCCATGCGACCTGCCGCGGCGCGGGCCGCACCTCGGAGGGATCGATCACAGCAGAACCTTTCCGGGGTTGAGCAGGTTGTCCGGGTCGAACGCCTGCTTGATCCGCCGGTGCAGTTCGAGCCCGACCGGGCCGAGTTCGGTCTCCAGCCAGCGGGCCTTCAGCGTGCCGATCCCGTGCTCGCCGGTGATCGTGCCACCGAGCCGCAGTCCCAGTTCCATCACGGCACTGAAGGCCTCCAGCGCCCGCGCCTCGGCGGCCGCGTCGTTGCGGTCGAAGACCACGGTCGGGTGCATGTTGCCGTCACCTACGTGCCCTGGGCAACAAATCAGGACCTGGTACTTCGCCCCGATCTCGGCGACCCCGCGAACGAGGGCCACCAACTGCGAGCGCGGTACGGCGACGTCATCGACCAACGTCACACCGAGCGGCTCCAACGCGGGGTTCACCAGCCGCCGCGCCTCGAGCAGCATCCGGGACTCCTCGGCGTCCGACGCCTCCGCGACGTCGACCGCGCCATGCGCCGTACAGATCTCCGCGATGCGGGCGACGTCCGCTGCCGCCCGCGGGCCGCGGTCGGACTGTGCGATCAGCATCGCGGCGGCCTCGGCCGGCAGCCCCATGTCCCGGTAGTTCTGAATCGCCTGCACCGTCGGCTTGTCCAGGAACTCCAGCAACGACGGCCGCAGTCCCGAGGCCATCACCGCCGCGGCGGCCGCGATACCGTCCTCGATCGACAGGAACGTCGCCGCCGCGGTCAGGGCCGCCTCGGGCGCCGGCCGCAACGCGAGCGTCGCCTCGGTGACCACGCCCAACGTTCCCTCGGACCCGACGATCAGCCGGGTCAGGTCGTAGCCGGCAACGCCCTTGGCTGCGCGCCGCCCGGTCCGGACGACCTCACCGGAGGCCAGCACCACTTCCAGCCCGCGCACGAAGTCCGAGGTCACGCCGTACTTCACGCAGCACAGCCCACCCGCGTTCGTCGCGATGTTCCCGCCGATCGTCGACATCTCCCACGACGACGGGTCGGGCGGGTAGAACAGCCCCTGGTCCAGGACGGCCCGGGACAGATCCGCGTTCACCACGCCCGGTTGCACGACGGCGACCTGGTCCTCGACCGAGATCTCGAGGATGCGCGAGAGACGGGAGGTCGACAGCAACACACAGCCGTCGACCGCGTTCGCCGCCCCGGACAGCCCGGTCCGAGCGCCCTGCGTGACGACCGGCACCCGGAACTCGGACGCCGCCCGCATCACCGCCTGGACCTCGGCCGTACTCGACGGCCGCACCAGCACGCGCGGCCGACCAGCCGTACAGAACGTCGCGTGGTCGTTCCGATGGCTGTCCAGTACGTCGGGATCGTCGACGACCGCCGCGTCCCCGAGGTCGGAGCGGAGCCGGACGATCAGGGAATCGGTCATCCCTCGTCCTGTTCGGCGAGCAGCCGGAGGACCAACTCCGCCCGCCGAACGCGCTCACGCCCGAGAGCTTCCGCCGTACCGGCGAGGTGGGCACCGACCGGGTAGATGTTCGGCGCGTTCCGCAGCCCCATCTTCAGGTACACCGGCGCCGCGACCCGCACGATCTCGGGTACGTCGTAGAACCGGACGTGCCCGCCCTGGTCGTCGGGGACCTCGATGTACATGTCGATCGGGACCGTCGTCACCGAGCGGATCTCCGCGAGCACCGGCACCGGCAGGTCCGTCGACACGTTCAGGCTGGTCGCGCCGAGCCGCTCGTACAGCTGCGCGGTCGGGGCGTTCGGCAACGGCATCAGCACCGACGTCTTCAGCACCAGGTCCGCGGGCAGCTCACCCTCGATCTTCAACTGGCCGAGGATCTCCAGTACGCCGATGTCCCCGACCAGCAGGCTGCGGACGCCGAGCTCGACCGCGCGGAACGCGTCACACAACGACGCCGCCACCTGGTCGTTGCCCCGGGCAACACCGCCGACGGCGGCCGAGACCTTGGCCTGACCACCGATGTCCCAGGAGCCGCGCGGCCCGAGGAACAGGCACACCTCGACACCCGCGGAGGCGCCGAGCGACAGCATCTCCTCGATCTCGCCGTCGGTCAGCATCATCACGCCGCTGCCCTGCGAGACGCGGTCGATGGTGATGCCGCGCTCCTTGGCTTCCTCGAGCACCGCGGTCATCACCCGCGGCCCCTCGCAGGACGGGATCTCCACCTTGTACGGCGATCCGTCTCCGAACGTCTTCGCGGACGCCTCCCCGGGACGGAAACCCCGGTCGGCGAGCAGGGCACGTGCTTCGCGAAGGTTCATCTCTCGCTCCATCCTCCGAGCGTCCCGGCCGGCGCCAGGTCCCGCGCCGTACCGGTGATCTCCAGGTCGAATCGTTCGGCCGCCTCGGTCAGCAGGGCGGGGGTCACCATCAACTCGTTCGGCGACAGCGTGTCCCGGATCCGGGCCAGCCGGAGCTCGGACCAGTGCCGCCGTCCGGACATCGTCACGGCCGCGAGTACGGCGGCCTCGTCGTCCTCCATCACCATCGGGAGCCGAGAGCGGCGGGCTCCGCCGGCGCCGGAGGTCAGCGCGTTCACGTAACTCGCGTGCAGGTCGATCTGTTCGAGCAGCCGCGCGGGAATGACGTCGGCGAGGCCCAGCCCGGACGCGTTCCCGTGCGACGCCGGCGACAGCGAGTGGACGCTGATCGCGGCGATCGAGGGCGACTCGAACTCCGGGATCCCGTGCACCCAGCAGCGGCCGATCACGTTGGTGTCCATGCCGGCGCCGGACTTGTCCTTGCCGAGCTCGTCGATCACCAGGACGTCGAGTTCGTCGAACGGCAGGCGCCCGAGGAGGCTGGAAGCCCTTTGCAGCAGGGCGTTCTCGGCTGCCTCGGCGATGCCGTCGGCGGTGAGCAGCTCGACCGACGCGGTCTGCTCGTGGGCGTTCTCCAGGATCGCCAGGCCGCCGAGGATCTTGCCCTGCGCAACGACCATCCGGGCGGCCGCCTCGATGTTGCCGCCGAGGGCGGGGATGCCGCCGGCGTGCAGCGAGGCGGCACCGGCGTGGTTGCCGAGGCCGATCGCGAGGATCTTCGCGATGCCGCTCTCGATCGGGCCGCGGAAGTCGGTGTGCGGTTTGACCCGGTTCACCAGGAGTACGCCGTCCGCCTTCGCGGCGATCGCGTCGTGATGGACCTCCGTCCCGTCGGGCAGCGTGCCGACGATCACGGTCTCCATGGTCGCCTCGATCGGGCAGCCGACCGACTCCGGGGTGATGCCGAGTCCTTCGAGCATCTCCCGCTGACCGTCCGCGGTGGCGCCGCCGTGCGATCCCATCGCGGGGATCACGAACGGCGCGGCACCGGCTTCCTCGAGCCAGTCGACGGCGGCTTTCACCACCGGGACGAGGTCGTGGATGCCGCGGCTGCCGGCGGTGACGGCGATCCGCGCGTCGGGCGCGATGCGGGAGCGCAACGGTTCGAGCGCCGCCCGCGCCTCGGCGTACGGGTCGGCCGAGGCCGGCAGATCCGAGAGGATCCGCCGGATCGGCGTGACCTGCGGGAGGCGCCCGGCAGGCCGAAGCCCCCGGATCGCCTCGAAGGGTCCCCACGAAGAACGCCTCGCTCCGCTCGGCGAGCTGGAGGTGGGGGTGGGGGGATCGGTCGGGGCGGGCATCAGTGACTCTGGCGGGCGACGGCGGAGCCGGTGCGGCCGACGAGGAAGTCGAGGTCGCAGCCCTTGTTCGCCTGGGTGACGTGGTCGACGTACAGGCGGGCCCAGCCGCGGTCGCTCGGCGGGGTCGGTGGCTGCCAGTCGGCGCGGCGCTTCTCGAGTTCCTCGTCCGACACATCCAGGTGCAACCGCCGAGCCGGCACGTCGAGCTCGATCCAGTCACCCGTCCGCACCAGCGCCAACGGCCCACCGACGGCAGCCTCCGGCGTGACGTGCAGGACAACGGTGCCGTACGCCGTGCCGCTCATCCGCGCGTCCGAGATCCGCACCATGTCGTCGACGCCGATCTCCGCGAGCTTCCGCGGGATCGTCATGTTGCCGACCTCCGGCATGCCCGGGTACCCGCGCGGTCCCGCGTTCTGCAGCACCAGCACGGTGTCCTCGTCGACGTCGAGATCCGGGTCCTCGACCGCTTTGTCGTACTCCTCGATGCTGCTGAACACCAGCGCCTTGCCACGGTGCCGCGACAGCCGCTCGGATGCGGCCGACTGCTTGATGACCGCACCGTCCGGCGCGAGGTTGCCCTTCAGGACGGCGGTTCCCGCGCCACTGCCCAGCGGGTCGCTGACCGGCCGGATCGCGGCGTACGTCTCGCTGCCCGCGGGCGCACCCGGGTACGTCGCCTCGATGCGCTCGGCGTTCGCGACGTTCTCGCCGATCGTCTTGCCGGTGACGGTGATCGCGTCGGTCTTGAGCAGCGGCAGGATCTCCTTCAGCACCGCGGGCAGGCCGCCGGCGTAGTAGAAGTCCTCCATCAGGTACTTGCCCGACGGCTGCAGGTCGACGAGCCACGGCACGCCGCGGGCCCACTGGTCGATGTCGTCCAGCGTCACGTCGACGCCGACCCGGCCGGCGATCGCGAGCAGGTGGATGACGAAGTTGGTCGAACCACCAATCGCGGCGTTCGACCGGACCGCGTTCGCGAACGCGTCCCGGGTGAGGATGTCGCTGATCTTGAGGTCTTCCTTGACCATCTCGACGATCCGCTGCCCGGACTTCTGCGCCACGACGTACCGGCGCGAGTCGACCGCGGGGATCGCCGCGCCACCGGTCAGCTGCAGACCGAGCGCCTCGGCCATGCAGGCCATCGTGGACGCCGTACCCATCGTCATGCAGTGCCCGTTGCTGCGCGACTGGCCCGCCTCGGCGGCCGCGAAGTCCTCCGCCGACATCCGGCCGGCGTTGAGGTCCTGCGTGAACCGCCAGACCGCCGTACCGGAGCCGATGTCGCAGCCGCGGAATTTACCGTTCAACATAGGACCGCCGGTGACGACGACCGTCGGCAGGTCGACACTCGCGGCGCCCATGATCGAGCCCGGCGTCGTCTTGTCGCAGCCGGTCAGCAGCACCACACCGTCGATCGGGTTGCCGCGCAGCGACTCCTCGACGTCCATGCTCAGCAGGTTGCGGAACAGCATCGCGGTCGGCCGCAGCAGCGTCTCGCCGAGCGACATCACCGGGAACTCCAGCGGGAACCCGCCGGCCTGCCAGACGCCGCGCTTGACCGAGTCGGCGAGCCGGCGCAGGTGCGCGTTGCACGGCGTGAGCTCGGACCAGGTGTTGCAGATCCCGATCACCGGGCGGCCGTCGAACGCTTCCTCGGAGAAGCCCTGGGACTTCATCCAGGACCGGTGGATGAACCCGTTGCGGCCCTTCTCGCCGAACCAGTGGTCGAAGCTCCGCCGTCCGGTCGCCGCCGGAGCGGACTCACCGGCCAGGACTTCGCCCTCGCCCGGGTCGTTGGTCGGAGGAAGATCAGTCATCGCGACACCTCACCTGTGGTCACGGTTCCGTTCACCCGCCGGGTGATCCCGGCCGGGTTCGAGTCCTTCAGTACGTCGGGCAGCACCGCATCGGGAGCGTCCTGGTACGCGACCGGGCGCTGGAACCGCCGCGCCGCCGTCACTCCGACGCTGGTGTGGATCGAGCCGACAGTCGCCGGGAACGGGCCGCCGTGGTGCTGGGCCCAGGACACGGCGACGCCGGTCGGCCAGCCGTTCCAGAGCACGCGGCCGGCGCGGGCGGTCAGCAGCGGGAGCAGTTCACGCGCCAGCTCGGCGTCCGAGTCCTCGGCGTGCAGCGTCGCGGTCAGGTTGCCGTCGAAGGCCTCGATGCCCGCGCGCAGCTCATCGAGCGAGGAGTACTCGACGACGATCGAGACCGGGCCGAAGCACTCCTCGAGGATCTCGTCGCGGCGCGCCAGCAGTTCGCCGACCGTGGTCTGCAGCAGCGTGGCCGGGCCGGCGGACCAGACGTGGACGCCCTCCACCTTCTCCAGCCGGTCGAGGCCGGAGCTGAAGCCGTCCTTGATCCGGTCGTTCAGCATCGGGGCCTCGGCGACGCCGCCGGTCGCCTCGACCAACTGCTCCCGCAGACCGTGACCGGCGGGCAGGAAGAGCAGTCCGGGCTTGGTGCAGAACTGACCGACGCCGAGCGTGAACGAACCGACGTACCCGCTCGCGATCTCGTCGCCGCGGGCATCGATCGCGGCCTGCGAGACGAACACCGGGTTCAGGCTGCCGAGCTCGCCGTAGAACGGGATCGGCTCCGGACGGGTGACCGCGATCTCGTGCAGGGCCTTGCCGGCCGGGACCGAACCGGTGAACCCGGCCGCGGTGATCCGCGGGTCCTTCAGCGCCGTGACGCCGACGTCGAAGCCCGCGATCAGGCCGAAGCTGCCGTCGGGTGCTCCGGCCGTCTTCAGCGCCTCGACCATCACCTCGGCGGTCCGCACGGACAGCTCCGGGTGGCCGGGGTGCGCCTTGACGATCACCGGGCAGCCGGCGGCCAGCGCGGAGGCGGTGTCGCCCCCACAGACACTGAACGCGAACGGGAAGTTGCTGGCGGCAAACACCAGCACCGGGCCGAGCGGCACGAGGACGCGACGCAGGTCGGGACGCGGGACCGGCTTGGCCTGCGGGTCCGAGGTGTCGATGATGACCTCGAGCAGCGAGCCCTCCTCGAGCGCGTCCGCGAACATCCGCAGCTGGCCGGTACTGCGGGCGACCTCGCCGGTCAGCCGCGCCTCGGGCAGCGAACTCTCGCGCATCGCGATCGGTACCAACTCACCCGCGGCGGCGTCCAGCGCGTCCGCGACGGCGCGGATCCACCCGGCGCGGACGGCGGGCTCGGCGGCGCCGAAGGCGGGTGCCGCCGCGGCCGCCGCGGCGAGGGCCTGCTCCAGCTCGGCGGGGGTGGTGTCCTGCGTCATCGCGTTCCTTCCAGGTTGTCGGTGGCCAGGAACGCGAACGGCTCCCGGCCGGTGGCGACGGTGTTGGCCAGCGTGCCGACCTCGTCGATGGTGATCGTGATCACGTCACCCGCGGCCAGCGCGAAGTCCAGCTCCGGAACGATGCCCGTACCGGTCGCCAGGATCACGCCGTCCGGGAAGTCGTTCGGCAGGAACAGTACGTCGATCAGATCCTGCAACTCCCGGACGAGCTTGGCGGTGGACGTGGTGTCCGCGAAGACCTCTTCGCCGCCGCGCTCGATCACCAGCTTGATGCCGAGGTTCTTCGGGTCGGCGACCTCCCAGGCCGGCCGGATCCCGGACGCCAGCGCGCAGCCGCCGGCGAACAGCTTCGCCTGCGGCACGTACAGCGGGTTCACACCCTCGATCGACCGCGAGCTCATGTCGTTGCAGACCGTGAACCCGACGATCTCCCCGTGGCTGTTCGCCACCACGGCGAGCTCCGGCTCGGGTACGTCGTGCCCGGAGTCGGTGCGGATCCCGACCGGCTCGCCGTCGACGACGACCCGCCAGGCCGGCGCCTTCTGGAACAGCTCGGGCCGCTCGGCGGTGTACACCTTGTCGTACACCGACTGCTCGGTGCTCTCCTCCATCCGCGCGCCGCGGGACCGCTCGTAGGTGACGCCCGAGCACCACACCTCGCCCCGGCCGTCGAGCGGCGGCAGGAACTTCAGCCCCTCGGCCGGCAGCTCACCGCCGACCTTGGCGATCGCGGCCTGCAGTTCGTCGAGCGGCAGCCGGAGCAGTTCCGCGAAGCTGTTCAAGCCCTCCAGCGGAGCCACCGTGTCCCCGGTGCGCACACCGGGAATCGGACGACCGTCGACCGGGGACAGATAACGGACCAGGTGCATGGACGAACCTTTCACATCGACGTACCGAGCAGACCACGGGTGATCTGGAAACCGACATTGCCGGAGGCAACAGCTTTGGGAACCAGCCGGCGGCCGGCGACAGCAGCGATCGTGTCCAGCCCGATCCGGGCCTGTTCGGCCGCGTCACCGGTGGCCATCGCGTCCAGGTCGTCGCCGTACGTCGCCACCGTCTCGGGATCGTTGCTGAATTCGACGACCGGGACGAACCGCTGCGCCGACAAGGTGCCACCGGCGACATGCGCGAGGATCTGCTGGACGCCGGTCGCGCCGAACCCGGTCGCGGTCTCCATCCAGTCCGTGCCCGGCATCCGCATCACGTGCCAGCCCGGTGCGGCGAGCCGCTGCCCGTGCGCGACCGTCGGACCCACCGGGTCGGCCGACCCGAAGGCCGCCGTACGGAAGCCTTCGTGCGCGAGCAGTGCGCCGCGGGACGAGAGGACGACGGAACCGCCGGAGCCGACGATCTCGCGGCCGATCAGCGCGAGCGCTTCGGCGGTCGCGTCCGGGAACGGACCGCGCGCTTCGAGACCGATCGTGAGTGCGCCGAGGTCGCCGTTCTCGTCGGCCGGGGCGGGGATGTCGAAGCTGCTGAACCAGTCCTTGACCTTGCCGCCGACCGCGTCCAGACCACCGTCGGCCTGGATACTCGCCCAGCCGAAGCGGGACGGGTCGGCGCCGGCCTCGACCAGGCGCGAGCGGAAGTAGTCGTTGTGCGTCTTCTCGCAACCGTGCTCGAGGAGGAGCGCCATTCGGGTGTTCGGGTGCAGCAGGTAGCCGAGCATGATCCGCGCGAACGTCTCCTCGGAGGCGCCGCCGCTGCTTCCGCACCCCTCGGTGTGCGGGAGGGCGACCATCCGGGTGACCGAGTCGCCGGCCCACTTCTCAAGCTCCGCCTGGGCCGCGATCCGCAGCGCGATCTGGCCCGAGCAGAGGCTGGTCGGCAGGATCAGGCCGACGGCCTCGGGGACCAGCCGGTCGTCGGCCCGGAGGAGTTCGGTCAGCGTGCGGCCGTCGGAGGTGAGGCCCCGGTGCGGGCGACCGTCGAGCGGTGCATCGCGGTCCTCGGCCGGGAGGTCGGTGAGCTCGCGGCTCATCCGGCCGTCGGTGGTGATCGAGACGCCCTCGACCGGGCCGGTCTGCTTCCAGTTCCGCCAGATCGACACCTGGCTGTGGCCGGCCCGCTCCCCCGCGCTCTTCTCACCGGACGCGACGCGGACGACGAGGTCGAAGGTCTCCGCGGTCAGGTCCGGCATCGACATCCCGGTCAGGTACTTGCCCGCGTCGACGTCCATCTCGGCCTGCAGGCGCTCGTACCGCGCACTCGTCGTGACGAACTTCAGCGTCGGGACGAACGGGAAGTTGGTGATCGAGCCGTTCCCGGTGGTGAAGAAGATCAGGTTGCAGCCGCTGCCGATCTGGCCGGCCACCGACTCCAGGTCGTTGCCGGGGCTGTCCATGAAGATGTAGCCGTCGCCGGGCAGCGGTTCGCCGTAGTCGATCACGTGGTCGAGGCGGACCTCGCGGGGCAGCTTGCGAGCGGCGCCGATCGACTTCAGCACGATGTTGTAGAGGCCGCGGTACACGTTGCCGCCGGACGGGTTGCCCTCGGCGGTGTGGCCGTGCCAGCCGACGCGTTCCTTGAACGACTTGATCGTGGCGAGGAAGCGTTTCGCGGTCGCGAGGTCGCGCACGTTCTTCAGGACGTACGGTTCGGCGCCGATCAGTTCGTCGGTCTCCGCGAGCACCGCCGTACCGCCGTGGCGGATGATCTCGGCGCTGACCTGACCGGCGAGCGGGTTCGCCGAGATCCCGGAGAAGGCGTCCGAGCCGCCACACTGCAGGGCGATCTTCAGGTCGGCGAGCGGGACCTCTTCGCGTTGCTGTGCGTCGACGATCGGCAGCCACGGCTCGATCAGCGCGCCGGCGGTCGTGAGGTCGGTCTCGAAACCGTGTTTCCGGGTGAAGTAGGCGTGTGGCACCTTGAGCGACGGGTAGTCGTGCTCGGCCATGAACTCCTTGATCGCCGCACCCGAGACGACGTCGCCCTCGGTGTCGACGATCAGCACGGCGCCGACGTTCGGGTTCAGGGTGAACCCGGCCAGCGTCGCGAGCAGGAAGTGCAGGTTGTTCGGTACTTCGTCCTCGCCGCCCTCGGTGTGCGCCACCGGCACGACGCCGTCGCCCGCGGCCGCACCGTCGAAGCGCCGCGCCAGCTCGGTGACGAACCCGCTGCTCCGCGAACTGGTCGCCAGCAGTACGACGTGATTCCGCGTGCCCGCCGGACCCTGCTCACGGGGGTAGCCGAGGAACGTCCCGGGCTGCTCGACGCTCGTCACCTGGGCGCCGAAGGTCAGCGCGGACTCGTCGAGCTCGTAGGGATCGAGTGGTTCGTTGGTCGCACTCGGCTCCGCGGGCAGGCCTTCCACCCCGCGGGCGGTGACGGCGGCGAGGCTGGTCGGCGTACAGACGTAGTCGCCCGGGACCAGGTCGCGGGAGGCACGGGCGAACGCGGTGTTCCACGAGGTCAGGGCGGCACCGGTGGCGACCGGCGTGACCACGAAGCGGTGTCCCTCGAGCACGGTGTGCGGCAGCGTGACCGTCGTACCGCCGAGCTCGACCTCGGTCCCGGCTTCCAGCCGGCGGGAAGCGATCGCGATGTTGTCACCCGGCTCGGGCAGGACGCCGATCTGTTCGAACCTCACCATCGTTCGTGCCTTCCCATAGCTAGCGCAGGGTTGAATCGTGCATGATGCATGATTACCAGTGTTACCCTGCCGAAACCTGAGCGGTGGGGTCAAGACCGCGACCAGATCCGGAGACAGGTGATGGCTGAGACGGCGGGGCAGGAGCCGATGGCGCCCGTGGACCGGCGGTTGCTGCGCCGGCAGATGCTGGCCGACGACGTGTACGAGGCCATCAAGACGATGCTGATGGACCACGTCATCCGCCCCGGCGCCCGGATCTCGATCGACGGGTTGGCGCGGGAGTTCCAGGTGTCGTCGACGCCCGTCCGGGAGGCGCTCGCGCGGCTGGAGTCCGAGGGGCTCGCCGTCAAGGAGCCGCTGAAGGGGTACCGCGCGACGCCGCTGCTCACATTGGCGGAGTTCGACGACCTGTACCGTTTCCGGCTGCTGCTCGAGCCCTGGGCCGCCCGGCGCGCCGCCGAACACATCGACGCCGAGGGCGCGACCCGGCTCCGCGCCGAGCTCGCGAACGCCGTCGAGCCGACGTCGATCGACTACGCCGGGTACAAGTCACTGACCGCCCACGACAACCGGTTCCACTCGCTGATCGCGTCGCTGTCCGGCAGCGAGCAGGTCCGGCTCGCGTTCGAACGCACGCACTGCCACCTGCATATCTTCCGCCTGCACTACGACCGCGACATCGGCCCCGAGGTCCTCACCGAGCACCGCACATTGGTCGACGCCATCACGTCAGGCAACCCAGCCGCCGCCGAGTCCGCCATGACCCACCACATCGAGAACTCGATGACGCTACGGCTGCGCCGAATCTACGAATGACCCGGCGCCCGTTCCCACTCGCGGTGCCCGAGGAACTGTCGGCGTACATCCTCGACTTCCAGTGGGACCTCGACCTGCTCCACGCGCTCGATCTGCCCGTGGTGTCGATGCCTGTCGAAGCCCTCAGGCACCACCTCGAGCTCCCGTTCTGGGCGTACGCCGGGAAGCCGTTCCAGGTCACGCCCCGCCAGGTCGCGGCGGACCCGGTGACCTATCGCGAGCAGTACGAGCGGACCCTGGCCGCCGACTTCAACCTCCCGCTCGACGCCCTCGCCCGCCCCGACCACCGCATCACCATCCTCGACGGCATCCACCGCTTGCTGCGGGCCGAGCTGGAGGACCGATCCGTGGTCGAGGTGCGCCTGCTCCCGTGGCGCGACCTCGACCAGATCGCGGTCCCTACTTCGTGATCACCAGGGCGTCGCCGACCGGGCGTTCGCCGGCCGCGTCGGACGGCGTGTTGAGGACCTTGCCGTCGGCAACCATCGTGGTGGAGCCGCCGCCGTCCAGGTTGATGGCTTCACGGAGGTGGAAGGACTTGGCGACCGCCGCGGCCTCGGAGATCGACAGCCCCAGGCTGTTCACGGTGCGGCCGTCGGCGGTGATCAGCACGGTGCGGCCGTGGTCGTCGACGCCGGCGATCGTGCGCGGGTTCCGCTTGTGGACCCAGCCGTAGTAGAAGCTGGGCGTGGCCTGGACCATCCCGTCCGCCGCCGCGGTCGCGTAGATCCGGCCGTCGCGGACCAGCTCCGGTCCGCCGTTGACGATCGTCGTACGCCGGGTCAGCGGGACCGGGCGGCCGTGGTCGTCGAGCAGTGCCGACCGGATCGGCAGCGGCTTGCCGACCTTGGCCGCGGCGAGCAGCGGAGCGACCAGGTTCCCGGTCGCCTGCACGGTCCGCCCGCCCTCGGGGATCGCGCCGCCGCGCGTCGTCCGGATCGCCGTGACAACGCCACGCCGGTCGACAATCACCTCGGCGCCGGGGCCGCTCGGGGTGGAGACGCCGTACGACGCGTCGAACGCGATCAGCTCGTCGGGGTCGGTGCAGGTGGTGTCGTGCATCGGCTTCGCGGTCGGCAGGTCGTCCGCCGTACCGCCGCAGTTGCGGATCAGCCCGGGTACGCGGTTCAGGCCGTCGAGTGGCAGGTTCTTGCCGACTGTCCCGCGCCAGGTGAAGCGCTCGACCGACGTACCGCGCGGACCGAGGACGAGCGCTGGTCGGCCGTTCGTCGGCTCGCTGACCAGACGCCCGTCGTACACCCCGGCACCTGCCGGATCACCGGGCGCGCCGGCCTTCGGGTCGAGCACGAAGAAGCCGGCGTTGATCGCGGCCGTCGCACCGGTCAGGGTCGCGAGCGTGCTCGTCGTCTCGCGCTGCTCGAGGTCGGAGCCGTACGTCGCGTCGAGCGTGCCGCGGAACGTCTTCGGGTCGATCGTCAGCACCTGCACATGCCACGGTCCGGTCGAACCGGTCACGTCGTCGGGCTCGCCGTCCCAGCCCGTGTAGAGGGTCGAACCGTTCAGCCCGGCCGCGATCACCTTGGTCCGCAGCGCGTCGGCCTCCGCCTTGGTCGCGAACAGCCCCACGCGCACGCGATACCCGAGGCTGTTCCCGCCGGCGTCGGCGAGCTTCGGCGTCGGCACGTCCTCGACGCGCGGCTCCAGACCGGCCGCGCTCAGCTTGGCGGCGGCCTTGTCGGCACCGACCCGATCGGACAGCGCGGCAGCCGGCGCATCCGGGTCGGGCGACGACGACGGGATCGAGATCTCGACCGTCCAGCCGGCGGAGCTGTCGCTCCGGCCGCGGACGATGGTCGTCAGCGTGACACCGGGCTGCAGGATCCGGGTGTCGCGGGTTTCGGTGAGGTCGGCCGGCCCGAGCGGGAGGTGTTCGGCCGGCGGGGTGGCGATCGCGGTGGTGCCACCAAGGGTCAGGGACAGACAGAGGGCGGGCAGGCCCAGGCGTCGCAGGGTCATAGGACGTTCCTACGGTCCCGCCGGGTACGCCGCAACCCGAGCGGGCGTCGCGCACCTGAACATCACTCCAACGGCGCCCCGCCGTACGAGACCTCGTTCCCGTCCGGGTCGAAGAACGTCGCGTGCCGTACGCCGTTCTCGTACGTCTCCCGCGCGACCGGCTCGAGCCCGCGCTCGGCGATCCCTTTCAGGACCCCGTCGAAGTCCTCCACGAACAACGTGTGCTGCGCATGTCCCGCATGCTCCGGCACCACCTCGACGTACAGGAACTGATGCTCCCCCAACTCCCAGACGGCCTCGACGTCGTTCGGCAGAAAACTCGGCGGCCCACCCAACAACTTCTGGTACCACTCGACCGCGACGTCGTAGTCACTGACAGAAACCCCAGCAAACAGATCCATACCAGATCGTAGCGAAGCGCGCGTCGGCCGTTGGGCCTACGCGCGCTTCGCGAGGGATCAGGCGGGGGCGTCGCCGTGGTCCGGGATCTCCAGCTGTACGCCGCCCTGGAGCGCGGACTGGTGCGCGAAGATGCCGGGCAGCGTGTAGCGGGCCGAGACCCAGGCGTTGATCGGCGGGAGGGTCTTGTCGGCGACCGCGCGGACGAAGTCGTCGGCGAGGAAGTGGTGCGAGCCCTCGTGGCCGTTGTGCAGACCGGCGAACTCCTTGGGGAGCCGCGAGCGGTCGTGGACCGGCGACAGACCGGACCGGAACGCGTCGCGCAGCGCCGGGTCGACGTTCGCCAGGTCGGCGTCGTCGTGCGAGCCGCTCGGCTTGGTCTCCATCAGGTGGCTGACGTCCTCGACGCCCTCCTTGTTCTGCCACAGGGTCGTCGTCGCGAGCTGCTCGAAGCTGCCCTCGGTACCGAAGACCCGCAGCCGGGACTCCCGGATGTGCGACGGGTACCCGACCCGGCGCATCTCGTTGGTCCGCATGATCCCGCCGTCGGCCAGCTTGAACAGCGCGGTCGCGTTCGAGAAGTCGTTGTCGAACTGACTGACGTCCTTGTCGAAGACACCGTCGCCGCGGTCGTCCTTGACGCCGATCGCCGACACGTGGGTGGCGTGCTGGCCGGTCACCGAGAGAACGTTGCCGACGGCATGCGTCGGGTAGAGCAGCGGCGGGAACGAGGCGGTCTTCTTCCAGTCCTCGCCACCGGAGTACTGGTACGCGGCGTAGAAGCCGAGGTCCATGTCGTGGACGTAGTCGCCCTCGGAGTAGAACACCCGGCCGAAGGACCCCTCGGCGAGCTTCTGCCGGCAGTACACCGAGGACGGGTAGTAGAAGCTGGTCTCGCCCATCATGTAGGTGAGCCCGGTCTCCTTGACCAGCTCGATGATCCGGGCGATCTGGTCGGCCTCGATCGCCATCGGGACCGTCGAGTACACGTGCTTGCCGGCCTCGAGCGCCTTGATCGCCATCTCACCGTGCAGCCAGCGCTGGGTGAAGATCGCGACCGCGTCGACGTCCGACTCGAGCATCTCCTCGAACGACGCGTGCGTGACCGTGATGCCTTGTTTGGCGGCCATCTCGGCGGTCCGCTCCGGGATGACGTCGGTCAGGCGGACCTCGGAGACGTCAGGATGCGCGGACCACAGCCGCAGGAAGGAGGGGGCGAACTGGCCGGCTCCGACCACACCGATGCTGATTCCCATGCGAGATAGGCAATCACACATTTATGTTCCACGGAAGAACATATTCGCACGTTGATTTCTGTGCCCTAGGTCACTTCGTGCACCAGCTCCGTACGGCGGGGCGGCGCGGGCACGGAACTGGTGCACAAAGTGCGCTGGATCAGGGGGCGGGTCGGGGGCGAGTCGGGGGGGCGAGTCGGGGGGTGCGGGGCAGGGGTCAGGGGGTGGGTCGGGGGGTGAGGAGGTGGGGGTTGTCGGTGGTGATGCCGTCAACGCCTAGGGCGGTGGCCTCGGCCAGGGTGGTGGCGTCGGGGATTGGCCAGGCGGTGACCTTGAGGCCGGCGGCGTGGAGTTCCGCGACGCCGGCGGCGGTGAGGCCGGCGATACCGCACATCGACCAGGTCGCCCCGGCGGCGCGGGTGCGGGCGATTACCTCGGGGATCTCCGGCGTACGGCCGAAGATGTGCCCGGTCTCGACCTCCGGGAACAGCTCGCGGACGGCGACCAGGATCTCCGGGTGGAACGAGGTCACCACGGTCCGCGCGGCCAGGGCCGGGTCGGACTTCAGCGACTGCGCGAGCAGCGGTACGGCGGCCTCCGCCTTCACCTCCGCCTGGATCCGGATGTCCACCGCGGCGACGACCTCGGACCACGTCGGCACCTGCTCGCCGTCGCCCGCGTCGAGCGCCCGGATCTCGGCGAGCGTCAGCGCCGCGACCTCGCCGGTCCCGGACGTCGTCCGGTCGACGGCCGCGTCGTGCATGATCACGAGCTCACCGTCCGCGGTCACCCGCAGGTCGAGCTCGATCTCGTCGCAGCCGTCGGCGACCGCCCGCCGGAACGATCGCAGCGTGTTCTCCGGTTCCGTCCCGAGTGCGCCCCGGTGGCCGGTGATGATCACAGAACCTTCTCCTCGTAGAGCCGTTTGACCTCGTCGCCGATCGCCTCGAGCCGCTTCGCGACCGAGCCGAACACCTTCTGGGGTTTGGCGTTGTCCGCGTAGATCTGCTGCAGCCCGGTGTAGATCTGCACGTTCGCGTTCCGCCCGTACAGCCGGATCGCGTCTTGTTGCCGCGCGTTCTGAAGTTGCGCGATCGCCACACCGTAGTTCGGCTGCTCGGCGATCAGCTTCTTCAGCTCGGCGTCCTCGCGGGCCTTGTTCACCACCGGAAGGTAGCCGGTCTGGGTCGTCCACCACGCCGAGTTCTCCGGCAGCGCGAGGAACGCCAGGAACTTCGCCGCGGCCTGCTTGCGCTCGGCCGAGATGTTCCGCAGCATTCCGATCCCACCGCCGCCGGTCGCGATCCCGGCCGCGACCTCGGACGGGATGAACCCGGCGCCGACCTTGAACTTCGCCTTGCTGGTGATGGTCTTCATGCCACCGGTCGACTCCTGGATCACGCCGACCAGCCCGTTCGCGAAGTCCGTGCTCGGGCTGCTCGCCATGTACGCCGCCCCGAGGTCGTGCACCATCGACCGCTGCCACTCGCCGGCCGCGACCGCGCCGGCCTCGTCGATCGTGACGTCCAGCCCCTTGGAGTAGGCGCCGCCGAACTGCCACACGTTCCCCTGGAACTGCCAGTCGCCGTCGATCTTCGCGAACGCGATCGTCCGCATCGACCGGCCGCCCGACTGCACCTTCGCCAGTTCGGGCACCCACGACCGCAGCTCGCTCCAGGTCCGCGGCGCGCGGTCCGGCAGCCCGGCCTTCGCGAACGCGTCGCGGTTGTAGTAGAGGATCGGCGTACTGCGGGCGAACGGGACCGCCCAGCTCTTCCCCTTCACGACGTACTCGCCGAACAGCTTCTCCTGGTAGACACCAGGACCGAACCCGTCGGTGAAGTGGTCGTTCAACGGCTCGAGCGCGTCGTTCAGGAAGAACCGTTCCCAGGTGACATCGGACAGTACGGCGAGATCCGGCGCCTGCTTCGCGACCAGCGCGGCCGCGACCTTCTGCGCCACGTCGTCGTAGCTGCCCTGGAACTGCACCTCGGCGTACACGTCGGCCTGCGATTCGTTGAACTTGTCGACGAGTTTGCCGACCGCCTTGCCGTTCACGCCGCCGTACGACGACCACAGCACCACCCGGGTGCGGTTCGCGTACTGCTTCGGCACGGATCCGGCCGGCTGTGAATAGATCGCGTCGACGGACCGGTAGCCACATCCGGCCAGCGAGAGTCCTGCGGTGACTCCGAGGAAAGTACGACGTCGCATGCTCATCCCTTCAGAGCTCCGGCCGTGATGCCACCGACGATGTAGCGCTGGGCGATCAGGAAGATCAGCAGCATCGGCGCGAGCACCAGCAGCGTGCCGGCCATGATCGTGCCCCAGGCCGCGAGGCCCTCCTCGTCCTTGAGGATCAGCAGCCCGACGGGCAGCGTCCGCATCGACGCGGTGTTGGTGACGATCAGCGGCCAGACGAAGTTGTTCCACTCCTCGACCGCGGTGATCACGACGACGGTGATCAGCATCGGCTGCGACATCGGCAGCACGACCCGCCACAACGTCCGCAGGTGTCCGGCGCCGTCGACCGCGGCCGCGTCGGTGACCTCGGTGGGCAGGGTCAGGAAGTGCTGCCGCATCAGGAAGGTCGCGAACGCGGACCCGATGCCCGGGATGATCAGGCCGGCGTAGGTGTTGATCCAGCCGAGCGTCGCCACCGTCAGGTAGTTCGGCAGCAGCGTCACGTGGCCGGGCACCATCATCGCGCCGAGGACCAGGAAGAACAGGATCTTCTTGAACGGGAACCGCAGGTAGGCGAACGCGTACGCCGTCAGCACGGCGTTGATCACCTTCAGCGCGGTCCCGGCCACGGTGATGATCGTGGAGTTCAGGAAGAACCGGTCGAACGGCGCGGCCTTCCAGGCCAGGCTGAAGTTCTCCCAGGTCAGGTGCGGCCACCACGCCGGCGGCCACTGGTAGATCTGGCTCGGTTCCTTGACCGCCGTGGACAGCAGCCAGTAGAGCGGCCCGAGGAACACGGCCGCCACACCGACCAGTACGACGTACTGGATCGCGCGTGTCTTCATCGGTAGTGCACCCGCCTCTCCATCACCCGGGCCTGGACCGTGGTGACGACCAGCAGGATGACGAACATGATGATCGACAGCGTCGCCGCGCGGCCCGCGTTGAACGCCTGGAAGCCTTCGTTGTAGATCGACCAGCTCAGCGTGGTGGTGGCATCACCAGGGCCACCACCGGTCATCACCGCGATCACGTCGAACGCCTGGAACGTGCCGATCACGGTGGTGATCAGCAGGAAGAAGGTGATCGGGGCGAGCAACGGCAGCTTGATCGACCGGAACCGGGTCCAGGTCGAGGCGCCGTCGATCGCCGCTGCCTCGTCGAGCTCCTTCGGCAGGCCCTGCAGGCCGGCCAGGTAGATCAGCGCGGCGAAGCCGACGTTCTTCCACAGGTAGACGATGACCAGGCCGGGCAGCGCCCAGTCGGAGCTGTTCATCCAGTCCGGTGGCTCGGCACCGAACGGTTCGATCAGCGCCCGCATCAGGCCGTACCCGGGGTCGAAGATGAACGCCCAGATGGTCGCGACCGCCGCGCCGGACAGGATGTGTGGCGCGAACGCGATCGTCCGGACCGCGCCGCGGCCCTTCAGCGGCAGGTTGAACAGGAACGCGAGCGCCAGCCCGATCACCAGACTGCCGATCACGATCAGGCCGGTGAACACGACCGTGATCCACAGCGTCTTGTGGAACGCCGGGTCGGTCAGGGTACGGCCGTAGTTCGCGAGCCCGACGAACTTCGGGCGCGCGGCGATCATGTTCCAGTCGGTCAGACTGAGGAACGCGTTGTAGATGATCGGCCAGTACGCGAAGACCGCGATCACCAGCAGGTTCGGCGCCACCAGCAGCGCGAAGAGCCCGTACTCACGGCGTCTGCGGCGCTTCAGCTGGTCGTTGCCTTCAGCAACTTGCCGTGCGTCCGGATGGGTCCGGGCCGGCAGATCTACTACCGTCACACCGACCTCCTGAGTAGTTCGAGAAGCGGGGCTGCCACCGAAGGTGCGGCAGCCAGGATGCCTTGTGGAAAAGCCGTTCCGGGTCCACGGACCACGGTCGCGCCGGATTCGCGGGCGATCAGGGCGCCGGCGGCGACGTCCCACGGCTGGATGACGTGCTCGTAGTACGCGTCCGCCGTACCGTCGGCGACCGAGCAGAGGTCGAGGGCGGCGGATCCACCGCGGCGGATGTCGCGGACCAGCGGGAGAAGTTGCCGGAGGTACTCCGCCTGCTCGGCCCGCCGCTCGGGAAGGTACGAGAAGCCCGTGCTCACGAGGGCCGTCGCCAGCTCACGATCCCGTGACCGCGGACCCAACCGTTCACCGTCACGGTAGGCGCCGGCGTCGCGGGTGGCGGACCACGTCGTACCGGTGCGCGGTTGGTGGACCACACCGGCAAACGCCCCGTTCGAGTCCTCGACGGCGATCGAGACACACCAGTCGAGGCGGCCGTACAGATAGTTGACCGTCCCGTCGAGAGGGTCGATCACCCAGGTCAGGCCGGTGGTCGAGGGGCGGGAAGCACCTTCCTCGCCGAGCAGTCCGTCGCCGGGGCGTTCCGCGCTGATGCCGTCGGTGATCAGCTTCTCCGAGGCACGATCGGCCGCGCTGACCGGATCGCTGACAGAACTTTTGGTTTCGACACCGGCGGCATCGATCGACAGACTCTGCTGACGAGCCAGGAGCTCCGCACCCGCCGCGGTGGCCAGCCGAACGGCCAGCTCACGCAGGTCAACGGGGTTCAAGGCTGCGGGCATGCCGGTGAAATTATCACCGAACGATGGTTACGTATAGAGAATCACTGTGATTTTCTCACGAAGATCACATCCAGAAGCAGAATCGTTGCAATCCCGCCGACGAGCAGCCCCAGCCGGTGCAGTCCGCCGTCGGTCGCGGGCCCGGCGAACACGAGCGCGATCGCCGCGGCCGCCAGGTTCGCCCCGACGTACTGCGAGGTGCGGAACAGGCCCGCCGCGGCGCCGGCGACCTCGGGCGGCGCGGCGCGGTACACGGCCAACTGGTTGCCGAGACCGTTGAAACCGTTGGGTACGCCAAGGATCGCACTGATCAGCACGAGCACGACGATCGGCGTACCGGAGTGGACTCCGAACGCGAGGGCGGCGCCGCCGACCAGCAGACCGGCCGAACCGATGACCAGCAGCAGCCGGTCACCGTGGTGCCGGGCCAGCCGGGTCGCGATCGCGACGGTGATCGCGCCCAGCGTGGCGATCGGCAGCACGATCAGGCCGACCCGCGTCGGGTCGAGGCCGCGAGCCTGCTCGAGCCAGCCGGGGAGACCGTAGAAGATCGCGTAGAAGGCGACGTACGTGAGCATTGTGCGCAGGTAGCCGAGGGAGAGCGGTGCACTGCGGGCGAGCAGCCGGACATCTACGAACGGGCTGGTAGTGCGGCGCTCCCAGCCGATGAAGACGGCGATCAACGGGACTGCCACCGCGAGCAGCCACCACATCGGACGGGTGGTGAGCGAGAGCAGCACGAGCATCAACGCGGTCATCGCGAGTGTGAAGAGAACCAGCCCGAGAAGGTCGATCTCACGCCAGAGCTTCCGGTCGTCGTCCGCCGGCCGCGGCGGGTCCTTGGGGACGAGACGCAGTACGGCGATGCCTGCGATGGCCGCGACCGGGAGGTTCACGAGGAAGATCGCCTGCCAGTCGAACGCGCCGACCAGGAAACCACCGACGCTCGGGCCGAGCGCTGCCGACGTCTGCGCGAAGACGGACAGCAAGCCGAGGGCACCGACCGCGGAGGCCTTGCGGCGGTCGGCGATGCGGCGGATCATCGCGACGCCGGACGGGAACTGCGCGCCGGTGCCGATGCCGAGCAGCACGCGCGCGGCGATCAGCCAGCCGAGGCTCGGCGACAGTGGGGCGAGCGCGGACACCACCGCGACCAGCGCCAGCCCGGCCAGGAACACGCGCCGAGCCCCGAGAAGATCAGCCAGCCGCCCGGCGGTCGGCGCCGAGACCGCGGTCGCGAGGTACAGCCCGGAGACCAGCCACTGCGTCTCCGTCCCGGCGTGGAAGTCCGCGCCGATCGCCACCAGCGCGACCGCGATCATCGACGAGTTCAGCGGTTGCAGCAGCGTGCCGAGGCCGACCGAGGACGCATACCTGGCCGGGAGCGTCCCGGTCCGCACCTCCTGCTCCTCGACCACCTTGGTCATTGGGGCACCTCGGAGAGTTTGTCCATGAGGCGGCTGGCCAGGTGGAGGAGGTCTTGCTCCGTGGGGGTGAGGGTGGCGTCCATCGCCTTGGCGAGGAACGTGTCCCGGCGGCGGCGGTCCTCGCGGACTAGCGTGCTGCCGGCGGCGGTGATCTTGAGTAGAACCTGCCGCCGGTCAGTGGGATTGTCAGCACGGCTGATCAATCCAGAGGTGACGAGCTCGGTCGTAGCGCGCATCATGGTCTGCGGCGTGACCCGCTCGGCGGCCGCCAGTTCCGCGTTCGTCTTGGGACCCTCGCGCTCCAGCCAGCCCAGCGCATTGAGCTGGGAGTAGCTCACCTCCCCCTCGGGACGCTCCTGACGCAGCCGGCGGACCAGCCGGAACAGGCTGGTGCGGATCTCGTGGGCGGCAGCATCCGAAGCAGGCATACCATCAGCTTAGCTGATGATCTCAATCATCGTCGTCGTTGCGCAGACGCACCCCGGTGACCCCGTCCAGGTCGTCCAGTGCGAGCACCAGGTTCTGCAGCGGCGGCCGGCCGGAGAACCGCATCGACGCCCGCACCTGCGGCCGCGACCCGTCCCGGTGTACCTCGGTCCCGAGCACCGACGCCTCGAAGCCCATCGACGTCGCGGTCGACAGGATCGATCGGAGTACGCCGGCGCCGTCGTCGTACCGGACCGTCACGACGCGGCGGCGGTCCGGGGACGGCAGGAAGCGGGCCAGGCGGGCGAACGGGCCGACCGCGACCAGGTGCAGGACGGTCGCGGCGACCGCGAGGACCGGCATCCCGGCACCGCAGGCCATCCCGATCGCGGCGGTCATCCAGATCGTCGCCGCCGTGGTGAGCCCGCGGACGACGTCGCGACGCATGAAGATCACCCCGGCGCCGAGGAAACCGACGCCGGAGACGATCTGGGCCGCGATCCGGGACGGATCCAGGTTGACTTCGGTCCCGAGCACGGCGGTGAAGCCGAAACCGGAGACCAAGGTGAACAGGGCCGCGCCGGTGCCGACCAGGGTGTGCGTCCGCATGCCGGCGCTCTTCTGCCGCATCTGGCGCTCGATGCCGATCAGCATCGAGAGCACGAACGCGATCAGCAGGAGCAGGAGTTCGGTCCAGGTACTGGACGTTTGGAGTTTCATGATTCGAATCCGGTGCCCGGCTTTACGCGGACACCAGTCCCACGGGGTCCTTTCCGTTGAGGAACGCGGCGACAGCCTCGGCGGCGATCGAGCCGGCCCGGTGCGCGGTCTGGCGGGTGGCGCCGGCCAGGTGCGGCGTCATCACGATGTTCGGAGCGGTCAGCAGCCGCGAACCCGCCGGCAGCGGCTCGGCCGGGAACACGTCGAACGCCGCCGCCCCGAGCTGCCCGGACTCCAGCGCATCCACGGTCGCCTCGTAGTCGAGCAACCCACCGCGCGCGGTGTTCACCAGTACGGCGCCCCGCGGCATCGACGCGATCTGTTCGGCACCGATCATTCCGCGGGTCTGGTCGGTCAGCCGCGCGTGCAGACTCACCACGTCCGACCGCCGCAGCAGTTCGTCGAGCTCCACCAGCTCGATCCCGTCCGGGGCCTGCGCGACGAAGGGGTCGGCGACCAGGACGCGGGCACCGAAGGCGAGCAGGACGCGGGCGACCCGCTGCCCGATCGCGCCGTACCCGATCAGGCCGACCGTCGAGCCGTCCAGCTCGACGCCGCACTCGTCGTACGCGTAGAGATCGGAACGCCACTCGCCCTGCTCGAGGGTCTTCTGCAGCCGCGGAAGGTTGCGCAGGGCCCCCATCATCAGCGCGACCGCGTGTTCCGCCGCGGCGACCGCATTCCGGCCGGGGGTCGACGCGACCGCGATCCCGCGTTCGGCGGCCGCGGCGACGTTCACGTTCACCGGACCGCCGCGGCAGACGACCAGGAAGCGCAGATCGGGCGCCGCGTCCAGGACCCGCTCGGTGAACGGGCCCATCTGGGTGACCGCGAGCTCGACCCCGGCCAGCGCCTCGATCAGCTGGTCCTCGGCGTCACTGGCCTCGTCCACCTCGGCGACCCGCCCGTACGGCGTCAGCGGCCAGGGCAGCGTCACCTCGCGGAACTCGAACCCGACGTCCGGGATCGTGCCCAGGGCCGCGGCCAGCAGATCGTTGCGCACGAAGTGGTCGCCGGCGAGCAGGGTCTTGACGGTTCTCATCGAACTCCCGTGAAAGTAGGTGCTGGGTCGGACCAGCGCGGGCGGGCCGCGTCGATGCGGCGCAGGTAGTGGGCATAGCCCTCGTCGTAGAACGCGGCACGCTCCGGATCCGGGTCGACCTGGCGGGTCTCCGCGAGCCACTCCGGGCCGGCGCTGTCCGGGTCGATCGCGCGGCGCGCGCAGATCACCGCGCCGCGGGCCGCGACCTGCTCGGCCTCGGCGGTGTGCAGCGGGGCGTTCAGTACGTCGGCGAGGATCTGGGTCCACTCGCTGCTCCGGGCGCCACCGCCGCACACCGTCACGCGACCGGTCCAGCCCGCCGCGTCCAGGCAGTGCCGGGCGGCGTACGCGATGCCTTCGCAGGTCGCGCGGACCAGGTCGGCGGTTGTGGTGGACAGCGAGATGCCGTCGATCGTGCCGCGGGCCCGGGTGTCGACGAACGGTGCGCGTTCGCCTGCTTCGGACAGGTACGGCAGCACGGTGACGCCCGAAGCGCCGGGCGGGCTGTCCGCGAGGAGCGAGGGCAACTGGTCGGTGCTGACGCCGACGAGGGCGAGCACACGGTCGAGGGCCGCCGTTCCGACCATGGCCGGCATCGCGCGGAGCCAGACGCCGGGAGTCCAGGTGCCGAGGAAGAGGCCGGCGGGTTCGCCGTCGACCGGGAGCTCGCGGGTGACGACCTGGCAGGCCAACGTCGTACCGACGGTCAGTAGGGCATCGCCGGGCTCGGTCACACCGGCACCGGCCGCCGCGGCCGGCAGGTCGTACGGACCGGCGGAGACCCTGGTGCCGCGGGCCATGCCGGTCGAATCGGTTCGCAGTTCGCCAACGGGACCTTCGGGCTCGACCGGCGCGAGCAGATGCCGCAGTTCGGTGAGACCCGTCGCGGCCAGCGCTGCGTCGTCGTACGCGTTCGTGCGCGGGTCGAGGAACGGCGCCGACGCGTCCGAGACATCGGTCGCCCGGACGCCGGTGAGCTGCTGCATCACGACGTCCTTGCAGTACGCCGCCGTACCGGCGCGGGCGATGACGTCGGGTTCCTCCGCGAGTACGGCGGCCAGCAGCGGTCCCGATGCGCCCGGGAACATGCGGTTCCCGGAACGGCGGAACACGTGTTCCGCGGTCCCGTCCGTGGTCCAGCGCTCGAGGATCGCGCTGCTCCGCGCGTCCAGCCACGAGATCGCCGGGCGGGCCGGCGTACCGTCGGCGTCGACGAGCCACAGGCCGTCGCCCTGGGCGGTGATCGCCAGCACGCCGGGACGGTCCCCCACCGTTCCGGCCAGCTCCTTCACCACCTCGTTGACCGAGGCAACGATCTCCGCGGTCTCGTGCTCGAACCGGCCGGTCGCGGGCCGGACCAGCCGGGTCGGCCGGGAGGCCACCGCCACCGGACGGCCTGCGTCGTCGAAAGCGACCGCCTTGGTCACCGTGGTACCGACGTCGACGCCGACATCCATACGCCCCTCCTAGATTTTGGCGACCTCCACGGTCGCGCCGTGGTCGCGCAGCGGGGTGATCAGGTCTTCGGGGGTCTTCTCGTCCACGACGACGATGTCGAAGTCGGTCAGCGGGGCCAGCCGGTGCAGGGCGGTGCGCTGCAGCTTGCCGTGGTCGACGAGCAGCACCTTGGTCTTCGCCGAGCGCAGCATGGCCCGCTTCACCAGGACGATCTCCTCCTCCTGGTGGAACGCGTGCGTCGACGACACCGCCGACACCGAGCAGAACAGCAGGTCGGTGTGCAGCGCCTCGACGGCCTCCGCGCACGGCATCCCGCCGAACGAGTCGTGGGTCGGTGAGTAGATCCCGCCGAGCGCCAGCAACGTGATGTCCCGGAGCTGGGACAGCCGGTTGACGGCCGGCAGGAAGTTCGTTGCCACGGTCAACGGCGTGATGTCCTCGAACAGGTCGACCAGGGCCAGCGCGCTGGTCGAGTCGTCGAGCATCACCGACATCCCGGGCTCGATCATCGCCCGCGCGTGCCGGGCGATCGCGGCCTTCTCCGCGTGCGCGGTGTTCAGCCGGTACGCGACGTTGCTCTCGAACACGCTGGTCGGCTGCGCGCTGACGCCGCCGCGGTACTTGCGGACCACGCCTTGGCGCTCGAGCTCGTCCAGGTCGCGGTGCACGGTCATCACGCTCACGCCGAACGCCTCGACCAGGTCGTTGGCCGAGACCGAGCCGTGCTTCACGACGTACGCCGCGATCTCGGCCTGCCGGCGCGCGGGGCGGCTCAGTTCGGCGGTGTCGCCGTCGACATCCGATGTCATGCCAGGGTCTCCAAACGCAGTGCAGGAATCAGGGGTGGAACGTTGTACGCCTCGAGACCCACTGTGCCGTCCTGCCAACGGAAACGCACCAGTGCCGCGGGACCGAGTGCAGGTAGCAGTCTGCGGTAGTCGTTCAGCCGCAGTCCGAGCACCCTGCACACCAGCAGCCGGATCAGTGTGTTGTGAGCGACGACGAGCACCTTCTGACCCCGGTACTGCTTGCCGATCTCACCGAAGACCTCGTGCACCCGATCGGCCGCCGCGACCGGGTCCTCACCACCCGGGAAGTGGTTCCGCACCGGGTCGAGCTCGAACGCCTTGCCGACCGCCGGCGGCAACTCGGACAACATCTTGCCCTCGGCCGAACCGAAGTCGACCTCGCGGAGCCGCGCGTCCAGCGTCGGTGTCAGGCCGAGCGCTTCGGCCGTCGGGGTGATCGTCTGGCGGGCCCGGAGCATCGGCGACGCCCAGAGCACGTCCGGCGCGTAGCCGGCCGCCCACTCCTTGAGCTGCTGCGCCTGCCGGACCCCGACCTCGTCGATCGGGAGGTCCGTCGAACCGGTGTACCGGTTGCCGTGGTGCCATTCGGTCCGGCCGTGGCGGGCCAGGACGATCGTCGTCCTCATGCGCGGTACCCCCTGCGGTCGAGCTCGGCGACGAATTCGCCGTACAGATCGTCGAGTGGCCGTGCGCCCGGCTCGAGGACCCGGTCCACGCGCACCATCCGCCGCGCCGTACCGGTCAGGTCGTGCCCACCGGAGGCCGCCAGGACAGCCATGCCGTACGCCGGGTCCGGGACCGCGGGAAGTTCCACGGGTACGCCGAGCACGTCGGCGCGCAACTGGTTCCAGTAACCGCTCCGGGTGGCGCCGCCGGTCAGCGAGACCGAGCGCACCGGGTCGGCGCCGAGCGTCTCGAGGTGCTCGAAGGCGAGTCGCTCGATGAACGCGACGCCCTGCAGAACAGCGGCGTACGTGTGCAGGTCGTCGGGGGTGCTGCCGAGGGTGAAGCGTTCGGCCTGCGGCGCGACGAAGGGGAACCGCTCGCCGGTCTTGGCGATCGGGTACGTGACCGCGTCGATCGGGTGCGCGATCCGGTCCAGGGCGTCGAGGTCGGCTCCGGGAAGAAGCTCGGTCAGTACGCCGGCTCCGGTGCTGGACGCTCCGCCGGGAAGCCAGCCGCCGTCGGGGTGCCGGTGGCTGTAGACGGCACCGGTCGGGTCGGTGATCAGGTCGGCGCTGACGCCCTTGAGGACCAAGGTCGTGCCGAGAACCGAGTTCCAGGCGCCGGGCGCGAGGGCGCCGGCGGCGATCTGGGCGGCGCAGCCGTCGGTCATGCCGGCGTAGACGGGCACGCCTTCGGGGGTCCGGCCGAGCTCGGTGCCGGGGCGGACGACGTCGGGGAACAGGGTGAGCGGAAGGCCGAGTTTGTCGAAGGCCGCGGCCGGCCAGGCGTCGGCGATCAGGTCGTACCCGGTCTTGAGCGCGTGACTCGTGTCGGTCGCGACCGGCCGGCCGGCCAGGTGCGCGGCGACGAAGTCCGCGCTGTGGGCGATCCGGCGATCCGCGAGGTCGTCACCGTCCGCGACCAGATCGAGGATCTTCGGCAGCGCCCAGGTGGGTTGCATGCTCGTCGCCCAGCGATCCGGATCCGCGTCCACGATCTGACCGCGACGGGCGGCCGCGCGCGCGTCGTCGTACATCAGCGCCGGGGTGACGGGACGTCCGGCGCGGTCGGTCAGCAGGAAGGTGCCGGAGGTGGAGCAGATCGCGATGCCCTCGACCCCGGCCGTGCCGACCTCCGCCAGGACCGCATCGACGGCGGTCAACCAGGACTGGGGATCCTGCTCATGCCGTACGCCGTCCCGATGGCTCGCGAGCGGGCGCGTTGCACGGGCCAGAACGCGCCCCTTGGCATCGGCCAGCACGGCCCGCACACTTTGCGTGCCGAGGTCGAGACCGATCCAGGCCACGAGGCGCCTCCCAGGTGAGTGTTATCGACGTTGATAACATAACACCAGAAGACGATAAGAACGCGCCAGCCCCCGGCCGGACCCGGACAGAAAACGGCTCCCGCGCGGACGAACCTGCGGGAGCCGGGAGACCGCTGTCGGTCAGCAATGCCTGTCGATCAGGAATGCATCAGGATCACGGCCGGGTCGATCGTGGCCAGCTCGAGCCGGCCGGCGTCGACGGCGCCGTACGCCCCGATCGGGCCGCTACTGCGACGGCCGCTGCGGTTGGTCCAGAAACCCCAGCCGGCCGGTGCGGCGGGCCAGGTCGGGTCGGGTGTCCAGCCGACCGGCGGTCGCCAGCTCGCGCTGGGCGGCTCCGGCCAATCGGGTGGCGGGTTGAACTTGTGCACGAGCGGGCCCCTTCGGATTCCCCAGCGATCCGCTGATCGCGACTGCCTGACAGATCAACGACCTGGCGCGCCGAACGTCACGAACAAATCTTCGTAAAGTTTCGGCCGGCACACGGCCACCTATCCCACCACCGGAACCACCGCCCGGCAACCGTGCTCTCACCTGCCGGACTGCATGTGCATCGGCACCCGCACTTGTTGCCTTATCCACAGATTTCGGGCAGTTGTCCACAGCAATCACCCGCATATCCACGGAACCTACGCTTTATCCACAGGTAGTTCTGTGGATACCCAGCGTTACAGGTCGTCGAGACGCGCTCTGACCCGATGGTGATCGGTGAGCGACTCGGCGAGCGCGAAGCCGAGCGAGCGGTAAGCCTCGAAGTCCCACTCGTCGTAGAACTGGTCGCCGGTCGTGCGCCGCGGGAAGTCGGCGTGCTCGACGGAGTACTGCTCGACGTCCCAGTCGAGATGGCCGGCCATCACGGCCTTCACGAAGAAGATCTCGGTCTTGTACGGCTTCTCCTCGCCGTCCTCCAGCGGGTGGGTGGCGAGGCCGTAGGCCCAGGCCCGGTCCGCACGCGGCTTGCTGCCGCGGACCATCGGCGACGGGTCGATGTCGATCTCGATGCCGTGGTCCATCCGGGCCGTCGCGGTCGCCTCGGCGAGCGCGGTGAAGCGGTCCTCCACGTCGTTCGAGGCGTCGATGACGATCACCTGCGCCGGCTTGCGGCGGAGTGCCTCGACCAGACCGAGGTTGTCGTAGTGACCACCGTCGGTCACGTAGATCCGGCGCTCGTACATCGACGGTGACCCGACCGCCTCGTGCAGCAGGCGGTAGGGGCCTGGCTTGTCGATCACGCTGCCGACGTACCGCCGTACCTTCGGGAAGAAACCGTGGCGCTCCGGGAACGCCGGGCCGCTGCGGTTGTTCCAGTAGGGGTTCGGCAGCCAGACGCCCAGCCGCGCGTTCAGTACGGCGAGCAGCAGCCGCACCGGCCGGGTCCGGCTGTTCGCCCGCCCGGTCAGCGGACTGAGCGCGGCGCCGCTGATCGCCATCGCGGCCGGCACCGTCACCTCACGCTTCAGTACGTCGGCCTCGCGCTCGTAGTCCGCCGTCTCGCGCTGCCCGCCGTCCGGCAGCGACCGGTCCCCGACGATGCCGATCTGGTGAGCGTCGAACACGAACGGCACGCAGCCCCGCTGCGTCGGCACGAAGTCCGGGTCGTCAACGTTCGCGACGCCGGCGATGACGAGCTGCGGACCGCCGTCGACGGGGTTCGCCCAGTCCGAGTACCGCAGGCGCAGGTGATAGTCGAGCGCGACCGCCGCGCCGTTGTCCTTCCGCGTCACCAGGAACGCGCGCGACAGCCGCTCCCGGTAGAAGGAGTGCAGCGAGGTCCGGTTCGCGTCGGTGAGCACCTTGATCGCGACGGCGATCGCGGCCAGCACCAGCGCCACGTTCCAGTCCTCCTGGTACGTCGTGTCGGTCGCGTACCCGCCCGTCCAGCGCAGCAGCACGATGACCGCGGCGACCACGATGATCGCGCTGCCGGCCCACGGCGCGAGCTTGGTCCGGGCGAACACCAGCAGTTTCGCGCGCATCCCGGTCGCGGCCTTCCCCTCGACCATCAACCCGTTCCACACCGACTTGCCGAGCCCGATCAGGACGACGACCAGAGCGCTGAACGAGGCCACACCCTGTTTCGTTGGGTCAACCAACGCCAAGAGCGCCGACGGCAGACTCGGCTGATCCGCGGAGTCACCGGGGATCTGCCCCAACAGGTAAAGACCTCCCGGCACACCGAGCAGCAGGACCACGACCGGTACGCCGTACCGGAGGGTGACGTTGCCGATCGTGGTGAGGATCGAGCGAACGATGTCGGGCATCCGGGCCCAGCGGTCCCAGACCTTCTCGATCACGAACATCAGGGCGCTGACCGCGAGCAGCGCCACTGACAGGCCGACGAAGAACCAGGAGTCGTTCGGCCGCCAGTCGACGTGGATCTCGGAGTTCCGCGAGACGACGACCTGCTGGTCGGCGAGGAACCAGCCGAGCACCCACGCGATCGCACGCAGCATGATGCCGATCAGCAGCAGATTCACGACCAGCCCGAACAGCACCGACAGAGCCGCGCGGAACATCGCCCGGCCACCCGACAACAGGTAGCGGGTCTGGCGGCGCAACCGCGCCAGCTCCGGCGATCCCGGCGAGAACGGGTCCGCGCAGGTACGACGCAGTACGTGGAAGGCCGCGGCCATGTAGCCGCCGCCGCTGACACCGATCACGGTCGACGCCTTGTCGTACAGGCCGCGCTCGCGCAGGAGCTGCAACGCGCCGAGGCAGAACGACGCCGAGCGGATGCCGCCGCCGGAGCAGGTGATGACGAGGCGGCCCGCATCCCGGTGGTCGCGTTTCGCACGGCGGAACGTCGCGGGCGGAACGGGCGCCACGCCGTACCACCTGCGCTGGCCGAGGCGGCTCGTCGCGAGCAGACAGGCGGCGAGGATCAGCGCGCCGGCCAGGAAGACCGCGCGCATCAGCCAGGTGATCCAGCCCGCCTCGAGATCAGCGCAGGGGGCGGAGCCGAAGTCGCTCCACAGCACGAGATTCTCGGCGACGTCGAGCACGGCCGCTGTGAGCACGACCCAGAACCCGATGGCCGCGATCCGCTGCCAGGACTGGCGGTTGAGGAACCTGACGTACTTGTACGCGCGGAACGCGGCGTACACGTAGGCCATCACGAACGTCGCGTCGACGAGGATCGAGAGCCGGCCGGGCACTTCACAGCCGAAGGCCGAACCGGCCGCCTGGTGGACCGCGGCGCGCATCGGCACCTGGACGATCGCGAGGACGACGGCGAGCTGGAGTGTGTTGGTGAAGGTCCGGCGCCGGCCGATCTGCTCGATCGTGGCGTCGCCCTTGGTGCCGTCCGATTCCCCGAGCATCGCCCTATGATGCCCGGTCCCGGGGATCAAGCAGCCAGGGTCTGTCCGATCCGGTGCGGGCGAAGGGTTTACAACGATGGCAAACGGACGGTACAACCGAAGGCGAGACCGGTCCGCCCCCCAGGTTTCGAGAGGTGTGTCATGAGGTTCATCCGTGCCACCCTGGTCGCCGTACTGCTCATCGGCGTACTGGCGCCAACCGCCCCAGCCGTCGAGAAGCAGGAGAGCGCCTTGGCCTCCCAGACGTTCCGGAACCCGGTGAACCCGTCCGCGGATCCGTCGCTGATGTTCTACAACGGCAAGTACTACGTCGCGACCACGCGCGGCGACCGGATCGGGATCTGGTCGTCGCCGAGTCTTGCCACGTTGCTCGTGCAGCCGGAGCAGGTCGTCTGGCGGGATTCGGACACCTCGCGCAACACCCAGATGTGGGCGCCGGCGTTCCGGCACGTCGGGAACCGTTGGTACATCTACTACACGGCCTCCGACGGCGTGGACGCCAACCACCGGATGTACGTGCTCGAGTCGGCCGGTGACGACCCGCTCGGCCCGTACAGCTTCAAGGCGAAGATCGCGGACTTCGGCGAGTACGCGATCGACGGTGAGCCGATCACGGTCAACGGCCAGCAGTACTTCGTCTGGACCGGCCCGGGCCGCGGCCAGGGCGGACCGGCGCAGCTCTACATCGTGAAGATGAGCAACCCGTGGACGTCGGTCGGCGACCGGGTCGCCATCCCGGCGGACGGCGGCTGCACGGAGGTCCGCGAGGGCCCGACCCCGCTGTACGGCGCGACGCGTACGTTCCTCACCTACTCCACCTGCGACACCGGGAAACCGGACTACCAGCTGTGGATGAAGAGCATCGCGAACGGCGCGGACCCGATGGTCGCGTCCAACTGGGTGCAGCACGCCGGACCGATCTTCTCCCGCAACGACGACACCGGCGTGTGGGGCCCCGGCCACCACTCGTTCTTCAAGTCGCCGGACGGCACCGAGGACTGGATCGCGTACCACGGGAAGAACACCAGCACGTACACGTACTCGTTCCGTACCACCCGCGTCCAGAAGATCACCTGGAACGCCGACGGTACGCCGAACCTCGGCCGGCCGCTCGCCGCCGGCGCGACCCAGAACCTGCCGTCGGGTGACCCCGGTTCGTCGAACTACTGGATCAACGACACCGACAGCACGGTCACCTACACCGGCAACTGGAGCTCCGGGTCCGGCTGCGGCAACCAGTGCTTCTGGGGCAACGACCACTGGAGCGGCGAGACCGGCGCGACCGCCACGATCCAGTTCACCGGCACCCGCGCCGCCCTCCTCAGCGTCGCCGACACCGGCAACGGCATCGCCGCCATCTCCCTCGACGGCGGCCCCGAACAACGCATCGATTACTACAGCTCCATCCGCGTCGGCGAACACCTGATGTACATCACCCCGACCCTCACCGCCGGCCCCCACACCCTGCGAGTGCGAGTAACCGGCGACAAGAACCCCGCCTCGAGCAGCACGGTCATCAGCCTGGACCGCATCGAGGTCTACTAGTGCCGCGCCAAAAAACCTTCGGGTTGTCAGGCCCCTTGCCGTCCCTGCCAGCCATGACCCCAGCCGGCTCTGCACGCGCCGTCGTGGCGCCGTTTTAGTGGTTCACCTCAGAAATGGTCCGTTCCCACGCGGCATACCAACTGCTCACGGACAACCTCAGAGGTGAACCGCTCGAATGCCTGGCCGGGGTGCCTGGCTGGGGAAGACCTCAACGTCTTGTCACGGCTTTGGCTCAGCCCTTGAGGCCGGAGGCGAAGCCTCGGATTACGTAGCGCTGGAGGATGAGGAAGAGGAGGAGGATGGGAAGGGCTGCGAGGATCAGGCCTGCTGCTACGAGGCCGTAGTTGGAGGTGTACTGGTTGACGAAGGCGAACACGCGGACCGGGACGGTCTCGTGGCCGGAGCCGCCGAGGTACAGCAACGGCGTGAAGAAGTCGTTCCAGATCTGTACGGCGTTCAGGATCAGCACCGTCCCGGTGATCGGCCGGAGCAGCGGGAAGATCACGTGGGCGAAGGCCTGCAGGTGGGACGCGCCGTCGATCAGCGCCGCGTTCGTGTAGTCCGCGGGGAGCGAGCGGATGAAGCCGGTGTACAGGAAGACCGTGAACGGCAGCTGGATCCCGGTGTAGAAGAGGATCATGCCCTGGTACGTCCCGAGCAGTCCCAGATGGTCGACCAGCTGGTAGAGCGGGATCATCCCCAACTGGAACGGCAGGATGATCCCGACCAGGAACAGGATGTACAGGCTGTAGCTCAGCCGCGTCACCGTCCGGGCCAGGAAGTACGCGGCCAGCGACCCGAGCGCGATCAGCAGCAGCACGCTCGCGACGGTGATCAGCGTGCTGTTCAGCAACGCCGATCCGAGACCGGCCGAGCGCCACGCCTCGCCGAAGCTCGACACACTCGGCGGCGACGGCAACGACAGCGGCCGGTTCGCGACCTGCTGCGGGTCCTTGAACGCCAGCGTCACCAGGACATACACCGGGAACAGGAACCCGACCGCGACCGCGATCATCACCAATTCGAGCACGAACGTCCGCGGGCGGTATCTCATGCCGTCGTCTCCCTCGACCTCAGGTACCCGATCTGCAGGAACGACACCGCCGCGACGAACAGCGCGAGCACGAGCGCGACCGCCGTACTGTAGCCGAACTTCCCGTAGACGAACGCCTGCTTGTAGAGCACCGTCGACAACGTGTCGGTCGCGTACCCCGGTCCGCCGTTCGTCATCGCGATGATCTGGGTGAACAACGTCAGCCCGCCCACCGTCGACAGCATCACGTTGATCGTCACCGCGGGCGCGAGCAACGGCCAGGTGATGTGCCGGAACCGCGCCAGCGCCCCGGCACCGTCGACCATCGCGGACTCGTGCAGCTCCGCCGGCACGCCTTCGAGACCGGCCAGGAAGATCACCATCGAGTACCCCGCGCACTGCCAGATCACCGTGAACGCGACCGACCACAACGCGATCGACGGATTCCCCAGCCAGTCCTGCCGCAACGAGCCGAGTCCGACCGCGCCCAGCGCCGCGTTCAGTCCCGCGTCCGGCGCCGGGTTGTAGACGAACTTCCACAGGAACGACACCATCACCGGACTCACCACGACCGGCGCGAAGAACACCAGCCGCAACGCCATCCGGCTCTTGATCCCCGTGTGTACGCCGAGTGCGAGCAGCAACCCGAGCGCGTTCTGCACGACCACGATCGCGACAGTCAGCAGCAATGTGTTCCGCAGCGCCCCGAGTGCCTGGTCGTCGTGCACCAACTGCTTGAAGTTGTCGACCCCGACGAACGACTTCGCGTTCCCGATCCCCGACCAGTCGGTGAACGCCGAACCCGCCCCGGCGATACTCGGATACAGCACCACCACCGCGTAGACGAGAATCGCCGGCACCGCGAACCACCACGGCGGCACGATCCCACCGCGCCGCCGGGACCGTTTCGCGCTGTCCGCCCGGACCGCGACCACCGAAGCCGTCATGCGCCCTTCCGATACGCCTCGTCCATCTTCTTCAGGGCGTCCGGCACCGTGGTCTTGCCGCCGAGCAACTGCTGGACGACGGCGAAGTGGGTCGGCTGTACTTCGGCGTTCGGCCAGCGCTGGTCCATGAACGGGACCGCCTTGTTCGCCTTCAGGGACGGGAGGAACGACGTCAGCGCGGGGTCGACCTTCGCGTCGCCGTACAGCGGGACGCAGGACACCGCCTCGGCCCAGGTGTTCAGGTTCTCCTGCTGACCGCAGTAGTCGAGGAACGCCTTCGCCTGGTCGGCCTTCTTGCTCTTCGCGCTGACCGCTATGCCGACCACCACGCCCGCCGGGATCCAGTTGTCCGCGACGACGTCCGTGGCCGGGAACGGGAACATCGACAGGTCGTCCGGCGAGCTCGCCGCGGCCCGGAACGCGGACAGCACCGCGGACACCTGGACCGCCATCGCGGCCTTCCCGGTCGCGACCATCGAGGTCGCCTGCTCGTACGTCGTCCCGTTCGGGTTGTCGTTGAAGAACCCGCGCTTCTGCAGTTCGAGGTACTTCGTCATCGCGTCGGCCCACCCGGAGTCCGCGAAGGACGCCGTACCCGCGGCCATCTTGTCGTCGAAGTCCGGGGTCTTGGCGTAGACCGTGCCGGGGACCAGCGCGTAGTTGATCAGCTGGGTGATCCACGGGGTCTGGGCGCCGAGCGCGATCGGGACGATGCCCTTCTTCTTCAGCTTGTCGCAGACGGTCAGCAACTCCGACCAGGTGGCCGGCGGCTGGACGCCGGCGGTCGCGAAGGCTTTCTTGTTGTAGATCGCGCCGAGCATGCTGGAGCCCGGCGAGAAGATGTACGTCTTGCCCTCGTTCTGGAAGGCGCCCTTGAACCCGCTCGGGACCTTCTGCGTCCAGGACTGGCTGCTCAGGTCGGTGAGCAGGCCGGCCTTGCTCAGCTGAGCCATCGACATCGCACTGCCGTTGCCGGGGTAGACCACGTGGACATCGGGCGCATTGCCGCCACCGAGCTGCGTCCGGAGCGCGGTCTGCACCTGGTCGGCCGGTGCGAACGAGAGGTTGAAGTCGAAACCCGAGTGCGACGACTTGTAGGCGTCGAGCACCTTCCGCAGGCCGGCCTCCTGGTCGCCGACGCCGATCACCTTCAGCGTGCCGCCGGAGGACGACGAACCGCCGCCTCCACCGCAGGCGGCCAGCGTGCCGGACGCGGCGGCCGTGACGGTGGCGCCGCCGAGCAGCTGCAGGAGCCGCCTGCGGCTGACGGACCGATCGAGTGCCATGGTGCCTCCCTGAACGCCGAGATATCGGCCGAGGATGTGAAGTAATCGCAGGATCGTGTTACTTTCGTCACGCGGGACGCTACGTACGGCCCGGGAGGGTGTCAAGACCTCGTTGAAAGGATTCAGTCCCCGGCGGTGTGAAAAGCCGTCCGCCGGGGTTTTGGGCCCCGACCTGGGTCGCCTGAGAAGATGGCGCCGTGCCCGTGACCGCCTGCCCTCGTCCGGCCGGTACGCCGTACCTCGTACCGCTGCCCGGCGGTGCCGTCACGTCCGCACGTGGACCGGTGCACCGGTGAAACGAGTCCTCCTGGCCGGCCTCCTGCTGCTGGCCCTCGCGCTCGGCGTCGGCGGCGGCTACTACACCGGCGACCGCCTGGACACGCCCGAGCCCACCGCCGAGGGCACCGCGGGTCCGCTCGGTGAGGTCACGCCGTCGCCGTCCGAGACCCCTTCGGAGTCACCACTCCCGGTCAAGACACCGGTGCCGAACAACCTGGAACCGCTCGAGACCGGGCTGGAGTATGCCCGGCGTACCTTCACGGTCGACCCGAAGGACTTCTCGCCGGTCCAGCTGGCCGTGGACATTCCGCAGGGCTGGCGCCTGACCCGGGACCCGAAGGCCCCCGGCGAGGTCAAGTTCCTCGACAAACTGCGCGAGCGCGGCGTCCGTGTGGAGTCCGACCAGCCGGCGAGCATGACCCCCGCCGACCACCGCGCCCAGCTCGTCATCGACCTGAAGAAGTCCCAGGCGCCCGAGAACGACGTCCGCATTCTCAGCGAAACCGACAACGAACAGATCCTCGGCGACGACGGCCAGCCCCGCACCGTCTCCACCCTGATCTACACGTTCATCCCCGGCGAGACCGTCCGCTACGTGATCGTCCGCTGGATCGCGATGAACGACAACCCCCTCGCCACCGTGGAAATGAGCATCACCGGTCTCCCCCAGGACGCCGACGGCCTCGCCGAAGTCCTCCAGCACGCCACCACCTCCGTCCACGAGGTGAGCTGAGCGGCTGTTTCACAGAATCGTTACCTGTGTAGTGCAACCTGAGAGGGGGCTCAGGGGTCTTCAGTACGAGAGCTGTGGAGGTGGGGGTGTCGTGCGGAGCGTTTCGCGGCGGGCGTTTCTGGGCGCCGGGCTGCTGACCCTGGCCGGGGTCGGTGGCGCCGGTGGGTACGGCGTCGGCCTGTTCTTCACCGGTGAACCCAGCGTCGCCGGCACCGCGGCCCCACTGCCGACCACCTCCTCCCCCAGCACGCCGACCACGCCGACGGCTCCCACACCGCCGCCGAAGACAGTGGTCGAGGACAAGAGCAAAGCCCTGGATGTCAACGATCTCGAGTACAAGACGCGGGTTTTCGGGGTGACCAGCGTCGTGCACTCGACCGTGCACGTCCGGGTGCCGAGCACGTGGAGCTTCACCCAGCCGGATCCGCCGAAGACCGGCCGCTACACCGATCCCACCGGGAAGCGCTGGATCCGGATGGAGGCCGGCTTCACCATCCGGCGCGCACCTGCCGCCTCGATGGAAGCGCGGCTTGTCGCCCTGCGGTCGGTTCCGGCCGGCCAGATGCTCTCGATCAAGTCGACGACCGTGGATCCGGACACGAAGGAGGCCACGCTCGTCTACACCTACGTGCCGGAAGAGTCGCGCCGCTACGTGATCGTCCGCTGGGTGGCGAATCCGGACGGCTTGTGCACCTTCGAGATCGGCGTCACCGGGCTGCCTCAGGACCGCGAGGCCTTGGAGGACATCCTGGACCACGCCGCGGAGTCGGCGACGCGGGACGACTCGGCGATCTAGTTCGACGTAGCCCGAACTGTCCAAGTGGGAACTTGGTAAGCATGCTCCTCGCGTTGCTGTGTGTCGGCATCTTCCTGATCCAGTTGGACGTGACGGTGGTCAACGTGGCGTTGCCAACGATCCGCGTCGATCTGGCGACCAGTCTGAGCGGGCAGCAGTGGGTTGTGGCGGCGTACATAATCACTCTGGCCGGTCTGCTGCTGGTGTGCGGCGCATTGGGCGACCGGATCGGCCACCGACGCGTAGTCCTCGCTGGGCTGGCAGTCTTCGGCGGCGCCTCACTGGCATGCGGCATCGCGCCCACAGTCGGGCTACTCATTGCCGCACGTGCTGTTCAGGGCATCGGCGCCGCGCTGCTACTGCCAGGCACTCTTGCCGTCATCACCGACCTGTACGCCGACAGCGCGGCAAGGGCTCGTGCCGTCGGCATCTGGTCCGGCGCCGGAGCTCTGGCGCTGCCGTCCGGCCCGCTGTTGGGCGGCGCACTGGTCAGCGGCTTCGGCTGGCGCGCAGTGTTCCTCGTCAACCTCCCGATCATCGCCGTCGCGCTTCCACTGGCCTGGAGACTCGTGCCGAAGCGCAAAGGCCACCAGCACACCAGCCCAAGGCTGCGGATCGGTGCGGACTTCGTGGGCGCCAACCTGGTCGCCGGACTGATGAACTTCGTCGGCCTCGGCACTGTCCTCGTGCTGACGCTCTATCTGCAGGAACACCTGTCCCAGAAGCCGTTCCGGGCCGGACTGGAGCTCATCTCGCTCTTTCTGCCATTGGCTGTATTAGGACCGGTATCCGGCCGCATCACCGCCCGCTACGGCCCGCGTCTCCCCATGTCGATCGGACTGGTCTTCGGCGTCATCGGATCGGCCTTCCTGCTGGGTATCAACGACTCCAGCGGCTACGCAGCCGTCGTACCGGTGCAACTCGGCCTAGGCCTCGGCATGGGCTTCCTGACCGCTGCAGTCGTGCACGCCGCGATCGCAGCGCTCCCGTCGGAGCGGGCCGGTTTCGCCAGCGGGGTCAACAACACCGCTCGCCAGGCCGTCGGTGCGCTGGGCATCGGCGTGTACGGCGCGATCGTGGGCCACTCCCCCGATTTCGTCAGCGGACTGCACACGCTGGCGTGGCTGGGCGCGGGCCTGTGGACAGTGGCGCTGGCCATCACGTGGATGACCGTTGAATAACTGAACCGTCAGTCGACGGGCCAGATGGTGCGGAAGATCGTCGAACGCAGCCGGTAGAACCTGCGTCGTGCGGACTGCATCAGCGCCGGCGACGGCCGAAACCGTTCGGTCGGAAAACGCATTGGGGACATCCTCAGTCGGAGTAATTCACCGAATCGGCGATCTCCGTGGCCCGATCGACGTCGGCCCCGGGCACGATCACCTGGACGAGCAGCGAGCCGCCGTCCCCGTGATCGACGACCCGTTCGAACAGCACCATATCCGTCCCCGCACAGTTGGTGGACAACCGGCTCGTCGCCGTTCGGCCGTTGACGCTGCCAGGGAAGGGATCTCCCTCTTTGCAGCCGAACTGCTTGCTGTCCGGCAACGCCAGCTTCGAGCCCGCCACCCCGACGAAGACCCCCGGCGACCGCTCCGACCAGTTGACATCCTTGCTGACGCGGAACGCCGGCGCCTGTTCCGTATCGCCCGGTGCCTGCCAGTTGGTCTGCGCCTTCGACTGCGCCCACGCGCGCGGCATCCGCACCGAGAAGCGCCCCTGCGAGACCTCGATCGCCTCGCGACCTGACAGGTACCAGTGCCCGGCATACCCGGCCCCGCCGCCGACCACCAGCGCCAGCAAGGCAGCCACCACCCACCGCCCCCGCCGCTTCTTCGGCGTGACTGGAGCAGCAGGTACTTCGGACTTCGGGTCAGCCTCGACAGCAACGGTCTCCGCCTCGGCGGCAGCGGCCTCTGACGGCGCAGCGGTCTTCACCACCGTCGGCTGGTTCTCGTCGCTGAGCGCGGTCTGCTCGTCCAGATCGTCGGCCTCCGAGGCAACGGCTGCCGCCTCACGGATCTGGATCGGGAAGTCGTGCGTGGTCTCGTCGAGCCCGCCGACCAGCTGGCGGGTGAACGTCTGCACGTCCGGCCAGCGCTTGTCCCGGTCCGGGTCCAGCGCGCGGACGATCGCCGCGTCGACCTGCTCCGGCAGCTCGAACCCGAGCGAGCTCGGCGGCGGTGCCACCTTCACCCGGCTCGCCGCGCCCAGACCGTCGACCTGGTGCGGTGAGCGCCCGGTCAGAGCGGCGTACGCGACGGCGCCCAGCGAGTACTGGTCGGCGCGCTGGTCCAGCCGCTCACCGAGCGCCTGCTCCGGAGCGACGTACGACGGGGTGCCGCCGGGCATCGTGATGCGGGAGATCTCGTCGAGCGACTTGCCGAGCCCCAGGTCGGACAGCACCGCGCGCTCGCCGTCGTCGGTGCTGCGGAACAGCACGTTGGCCGGCTTGACGTCCCGGTGCAGCAGCCCGCGCCGGTGCAGCGCCTGCAGGCCGCGACCGACCTGGACGACCACGTCGACCGCCTCGGCGAGCGGCAGCGGCTTCTGCTTCAGCCGGTCGGCCAGGGTGCCGCGGTCGGCGTACGTGAGGACCAGGAACGGACGCCCGTCCTCCAGTTCACCGACGTCGTGCACCTGGACGACATGCTCGGACTCGACGCGGCGCAGGAACCGGCCCTCTTCGAGGAACCGCCGCCGAACCGAGTCGTCGTGCCCCCAGTTGTCGGCGAGCACCTTGATCGCCACCTCGGCGTCCAGTTGCTCATCGTGAGCGAGCCATACCGTAGCGAAACCGCCTGAGCCCAGGCGTCGGCGCACGACGTACCGACCGAGTCTGGTTGGGACCCCCATACAGGGCATTATGGGTCATTGGAGTGTCCCTCTCCGGGGCCGATCGAGAGCAAAGGCGCAGATGAGCGAGAGCACCAGCCCGACCGACGATCTTGCCACCCTCGCGGAGCAGGCGCAGGCGGGTGACAAGAACGCGATGGACGACCTGCTGAGGCAGGTGTATCCGCGCGTCCTGCGGATCTGCCGCAGCGTCCTGCCGTACTCCGCCGACGCGGAGGACGCGGCCCAGGAGGCGCTCCTGAACATCGCCACCAAGATCAACACGTACTCCGGCCGCAGCAGCTTCTCCACCTGGGTGCACTCGGTCGCGGCGAACTCCGCGCGGTCGACGTACCGCAAGCTCAAGCGCTCCGCTCAGGCCGCGCACAACCCGGAGCAGATGGAGAAGCCGGACCCGCGCACCACCAGCGTGATCGCCGGTACCCGCCTGGACCTCCTCGAGGCTCTGGAGACGCTGGAGCGCGACCGTCCCCAGATGGTCACCCCGCTGGTCCTCCGGGACGTCTACGGCCTGTCGTACGAGGAGATCGCGGCCGAGGTCGGCGCGCCCTTGGGAACCGTGAAATCCCGGATCCACGACGCCCGCGAGGTCGTCCGCCCGCTGCTCCGCCCCAAGGACTAATTGCATCAACCTGCAATGGATCAGGCCTGCTCATCGGCCTGATGACGCCATAGCCTCCGGGCTATGTCGGCTCGGGGGCTCCTGCACAACGGTGACTATCTCAAGCTGCTGATCGGTCAGACGGTCAGCGGCTTCGGCTCGGCGATGAGCTCGTTCGTCTTCGTCCTGATCGCGATGTCCATCACCGGATCCCCGGCCAAGGCGGGCCTCGTCGGTACGGCGTACGCGCTCGGCGGGACCCTGATGGCGCTGCCCGGCGGCGCGCTCGCGGACCGGATCAGCCGCCGCACGATCATGGTCGGCTACAGCCTCGGCGGGGCGATCCTCTACGGCTCGGTCGCGGTCGCGGGATGGGCCGGCCACTTGACGGTCCTGCACCTGATCCTGGTCAGTTTCTGCGGCGGCCTCGGCTACGCCTGCTTCGCACCGGCCCAGAGCGGGGCGCTGCGGCAGATCGTCGATCCCGACGACCTCGGCACGGCACTGTCCGCGAACCAGGGCCGGCAGTTCCTCGCCGGCCTCGGCGGCGCGCCGCTCGGCGGTCTGCTGTTCTCGATCGGCCGCGTCGTCCCGGTCGCCGTCGACGCGGTCTCGTACTTCGTCATGACCGTGCTGCTCGCAACGATCCGGAAGCCGCTGCGGGCCGCGGAGCCGGACGGGGACACCCACGAACCGATGCTCCGGTCCATCCGGTCCGGCTTGGCCTGGCTGGTCCGGCAGCCGGCGCTGCTGACCATTGCGCTGGTCGCGACCGGGATCAACTTCGCCGCGCTCGGCACGCTCCTGGTCCTGGTCCTGGACCTCCAGCGGGCCGGCACGCCGGCCTCGATCATCGGTCTGCTCGAGACCGGAATGGGTGTCGGCGGCATCGTCGGCTCGATCATCGCCCCCAAGCTGCTCGAGCGTTTCGGGACCGGACGGCTCGCGATCACCAGCAGCTGGATCACGGCGATCACCTTCACCGCGACCGGGTTCACGCGGCAGCCCGCCGTACTGATCGTGCTGCTGTTCACCGCGCTGCTGTTGCTCCCCGCATTCAACTCGGGTCTGTTCGGCTACCAGATGCTGATCACCCCGGACAGCTTCCAGGGGCGGGCGCAGAGCGCCATCGGCTTCCTGGCGACCAGCACGAACCCGCTGGCTCCGTTGCTGGCCGGTGTCTTACTCACCGCTGCCGGAGCGCGGGCGACGTTGCTGTTCTTCGGTGCGCTGCTCGCCCTCTGCGCCGTCGCGCTCACCGTCAGCCGATCGATCCGGGCGATTCCGCTGCTGTCCGAGGTCCAGGCGGTCGCGACCGCCTGAGGAAGGGACTCCCGTTCCGGTCTGGTCTGTGCTCAGATGGGGTGTATGAAGAAGCTGATCAACGACCCTGGTGATGTCGTGAGTGAGGCGCTGCGGGGGATGGCAGCAGCGCATCCGGATCGGTTGCGGGTGGATCTGGAGAACCGGATCGTGTACCGCAAGGACGCCCCGAGGCCGGGCAAGGTAGGACTGATCTCCGGTGGGGGGTCGGGACACGAGCCGATGCATGGTGGGTTCGTCGGGATGGGCATGCTGGACGCGGCCTGCGCGGGTGAGGTGTTCACCTCCCCGGTGCCGGACCAGATGATGGCCGCGACCAAGGCGGTCGACTCGGGCGCCGGCGTCCTGCACATCGTGAAGAACTACACCGGCGACGTGATGAACTTCGAGATGGCCGCCGAACTGGCCGCCGCCGACGCCGGTACCGAAGTGCTGTCGGTGGTGACCAACGACGACGTCGCGGTCCAGGACAGCCTGTACACGGCCGGCCGCCGCGGTGTCGGCGTCACGGTCCTGCTGGAGAAGGTGGTCGGCGCGGCCGCCGAGGAGGGCCGCCCGCTGCAGGAGGTCGCGGACCTCGCGAAGAAGGTCAACGACAACGGCCGCAGCATGGGGATGGCACTCACGTCGTGCACCGTCCCGGCGGCGGGCAAGCCGACGTTCGACCTGGCCGAGAACGAGATGGAGGTCGGCATCGGCATCCACGGCGAGCCCGGCCGGCAGCGGTTGCCTCTGGCGCCCGCGCGCGAGATCGCCGCCATGCTGGTCGACCCGGTGGTGTCCGATCTGCCCTACCGGCAAGGCGATTCGGTGATCGCCTTCGTGAACGGCATGGGCGGTACGCCGCTGATCGAGCTCTACCTGATGTACAACGAGGTCGCCCAGCTGCTCGACCGGGCCGGCATCACCGTGGCCCGATCGCTGGTCGGCAACTACATCACCTCACTGGAGATGGCCGGCTGCTCGGTCACCCTCCTGAAGGCCGACGACGAACTGGTACGCCTCTGGGACGCCCCGGTCAACACCCCCGGCCTACGCTGGGGCGCGTGAGCATGGGCGAAGAAGTCACTATCGACAACTTCAGCAACTGGCTGCGGGACTGCGCGAGCGTGCTGCACGAGAACGCGGCGTACCTGACCGAGCTCGACTCGGCGATCGGGGACGCGGACCACGGCGCGAACATGGACCGTGGGTTCCAGGCGATCGTCACGGTACTGGACGAGACGCCGTTCGACTCCCCGGACGAGTTGCTGAGGAAGTCCGGTATGACGCTGGTCAGCAAGGTCGGCGGGGCGAGCGGGCCGTTGTACGGCACGTTCTTCCTGCGCTTCGGGACCGCGCTGGCCGGCGTCACCCCGATCACCGCCGAGGCGGTCGGGAAGGCGCTGCACGCCGGTGTCGAGGGCGTCCTGGCCCGCGGCAAGCCCGAGCGCGGCGACAAGACCATGTACGACGCCTGGGCGCCGGCGCTGGACGCGTACGACGCAGCGGTCGCGGGCGGCGCGGGGCTCGCCGCGGCGCTGACCGCGGCAGCGGACGCTTCCGCGATCGGCCGGGACGAGACGATCCCGATGGTGGCGCGGAAGGGCCGGGCGAGTTACCTCGGTGAGCGCAGCGCCGGGCACCAGGATCCCGGCGCGACGAGTACCACGCTGATCTTGGAGTCCGCGGCCCGTACCCTGCCATGATCGGGATCGTGGTGGTGTCGCACAGCCGCGCGCTGGCTGATGCGGCGGTCGGGCTCGCCGCCGAGATGGTTGCCGAGGACAAGCGCCCGGTGATCGCGGTGGCCGCCGGGCTGGACGCGACCACGTTCGGGACCGACGCGATGGCGGTGTCCGAGGCGATCACGGCCGCGGACAGCCCGGACGGCGTACTGGTGCTGCTCGACCTCGGCTCGGCGATCCTCAGCGCGGAGATGGCCCTGGAGTTCGTGGATCCGGAGCTGACCGAACGGGTGCGGCTGACCAGCGCGCCATTGGTCGAGGGGCTGGTTGCGGCCGTCGTCACGGCGTCCACGGGGGCCGGGCTCGATGCCGTGGTCGCCGAGGCGGAACGTGGTCTGGCCGGGAAGCAGGATCACCTGGGCGACTCGGCGCCGGAGTCGGTGGGCACGCTGGCCGAGGCTGATCGCACCGTGGACGTGGTGGTGGGCAACGAGCACGGACTGCATGCGCGGCCTGCGGCTCGCCTGGTCGGTCTGGTCAACGGGTACGACGCCGCGGTCACGCTGACCGATCTGGATACCGGCCGTGGGCCGGTGGACGCGGGCAGTCTGAGCATGGTCGCGACGCTCAATGCTCAGCAGGGCCATCGCGTTCGCGTCGGGGCCAGTGGTGCGCAGGCTGATGAGGTGCTGGCGGCGATCGAGAAGCTCGCTGGTGAGAACTTCGGTGACGAGCCGCCGCAGAAGGCCGCGCCGGCGCCTGGTGGGTCCGGGCTGGATGTGGCGATCGGACCCGCCGTACCTGTTGGCGCGGAGGTCGATCTCGGTAGATATGTTGCCGGGGACAACGAGTCGGGGCGGCTCGACGAGGCGCTCGAGACCGCGAGTGGTGAGCTACGGGAGCTGCGGGACGGCAGCCCTGAGCACGGCGGGATCTTCGAGGCGCACCTTGCGCTGTTGACTGATCGTCAGCTGCTCGACGAGGTCCGCGCGGCGATCTCCGGCGGGACGGCGGCACCGGTCGCGTGGAAGCAGTCCTACGACCGGCTCGCCGAGACCTTCGAACAACTCGACGACCCGTACCAGCGTGAGCGCGCACAGGACGTCCGAGCAGTCCGCGACCGGGTACTGCGTGCCCTCGTCGCACCGACCGAAGACAACGCACCCGAGCCGGGCGAGGCGAGCCTGACGGGAGCGGCGGGCGGCGGCGCGGCGGGCGGGGCGGCCGGTGGTGGCGCGCCCGGGATTCTCGTGGTCGCGGAGTTGGATGCGGCGACGGCGGCGACCTTGGATGCGACCGAGATCGCGGGGATCGCTGTCCGGGCGGCGGGGACGACCGGGCATGGGGTGATCGTGGCGCGGTCGCGGGGGATTCCGTTGATCACCGGGATCGGGGACGTCGAGGTTCCGGCGGGTGTGACGGTCGCGTTCGACGCGCGGGCGGGCTCCTTCCAGGTGGCGCCGGACGAGGCGGCCGTCCGCGCGACGATCGCCGAGCGGAAGGACGAGCGGCGGCTGGCAGTCGAGGCCGCCGAGGAGCCGGCGACGACTCGGGACGGCAGGACGATCGACGTACTGGTGAACGTCGGTGCGGTCCAGGACGCCGTGGACGCGCGTGGCGCGGACGGGTCTGGTCTCGTGCGCACCGAGGTGCTGTTCGGGGACCGCAGGACGGCTCCGTCCGTCGACGAGCAGGTCGAGGCGTTCCTCGCGGTCGCCCAGGCGCTGGGCAACAAGCCGATCACCATCCGCACCTGGGACATCGGCGGCGACAAGCCGCTCCCGTTCCTCCCCCAGGCGAAGGAAGCGAACCCGTTTCTCGGCGAGCGCGGCCTCCGCGTGTTCCGGCGCCGCCCGGAGCTGCTCCGCGACCAGCTCGAAGCGATCCGTCGTACAGCGGCCGAGACGCCGGTGCACGTGATGTTCCCGATGGTCACGAACGCCGCGGAAGTCGCCTGGGCGCTGGACGAGCTCGGCCCGCGCGACGGTCTCGAGGCCGGCATCATGGTCGAGGTCCCGGCCGCCGCGTTGCGGGTCGGCACGCTCGCCAAGGACCTCGACTTCGTCAGCATCGGCACGAACGACCTGACGCAGTACACCACCGCCGCGGACCGCACCAACACTGCGGTCGCAGCACTGGCGGACGGTCTGGACCCCGCTGTGCTGCAGCTGATCGACCACGTCGTTCGTACCGCGGGTGTGCGGGTCGCTGTCTGCGGTGACCTGGCCAGCGACCCGCAGTCCGCCGTACTGCTTGCTGCTCTTGGTGTGACGGAGCTGAGTGCTGTCGGTCCGCAGGTGCCGCTGGTCAAGGCCCGTCTACGGCAGGCCGACCTCAGCCAGGTCGACGTCGCCGCGGTGCTGGCGGCTCGGGACGCGGATCAGGTGCGCGGCTTGGTGTAGTAGCGCAGCTCGACCAGGTTGAAGCCAGAGGTGCGCTCCGGCTTGGCGGGAAGCGCGTAGGTCTCGCCGGGCTCCAGATACGTCACGTCGGGGTGGTCTAGGTCCAGGTCGACGACCAGGGCGGGGTAGGTGCCGGTGTGCCAGGTGTAGGACTCACCGGCGTCCGGGGTGACGTGCTGCACACGTACGTCGTCCTCGTCGACAACCACCTTGGTGGGGATCTCACCGGCCTGCTCGAAGCCGGACTCGGCCGGGACACCCGTCACCCTGAAGAACGGGTCGCCGGAGGCCTCCTCGCCCAGGTCGAGCACCTCGATCAGCCTGTTCAGGTACAGCGCGTCGCCGTCGTTCGTGAGCATGTGGACCGGGGACACCGGGCGGTAGACCGAGCCGCCGACGGTCTCGCTCAAGTGCCGCGCAGGGCTGCCGTCCAGCCAGTCCATGTGGCAGGGCGAGGTGGACAGGCACAGGACGACGTACGGGTTGTGGTGCAGGTGCCAGCCCTGGGCCTCGCCGGGCCGCAATGAGACCTCCCAGACCCGGACGCGGGAGTTCTTCAGCAGCACGCGAGTGCCGATCTCCCCCAGGACGACCTCGGTGCCATCGGGGGCGGTGGCGGTGGTACCTGCGGTCATGCGTGCTCCTCCAGCTCGATCGGTCGTTCCATGGCCACGCCGGCGAGTACGACGCCGTCCGGCATGGGTAGGTCGGCGGACTCAACCTCGGCGAAGCCGAAGGCCTTGTAGAGCGGTACGCCGGGCAGGGTCGACATCAGCGCCAGTCGCGTGAACCCCTCTGCCCTCGCGGCCTCCGTACACGCGGTCAGGATCGCCCGGCCGAGACCACGCCGGGTCCAGTCCGCGCGGACGAACATCGCACGGATGCGTGCCGGCTCGGTCGCCGGGTCCAGGAGCCGTTCGTCGGCTCCCGCCGTACTCGCGTTGAACAGCTTGTTCCGACGGCTCCAGCCGCCCGCGGCGACGATCTCGCCACCCGCCTCGTGCACGTAGTAGGTGCCGTCGTCGATCAGCGCCATGTCCAGCGTGGTGATGTGCTCGGCCGCGCTGGCAGTCTGCGCGCCGTCGTAGTACGCCGGGAACTGCTGCAGCACAGACGCGCGAGCCAACTCGGCCACCGCAGGACCATCCGCCGCCACCGCCAACCGCAACACAGCCTCCACGAACACAGGCTAGCTGGACCGGCGTCCCCTGGTAGCCCAGGACCAGGCGAAGTAGTCCCAGGCGGCACCGCCCGCCAGCAGGATCACCCCGACGACGAAGTCGCCCAGATCGTGGTGAGTGACAGCCAGTGCGAAGCCCATGAACAGGAACGGCACCGAGAGCCAGAACGCGATCTGGAAGACGACCTTGCGCCATTTCGGTACGCCGTGCAGGACTGCGGGCGGCTTGTCGAGGACCGGGCGCGGCAGCCCGTCGAACACCGCGGACAGGTCACCGCGGGTCTTCGCGGCGTACAGCAGGTCCGTGCGGCGGTCCAGCTCCGCTTTGTCGATCCGGCCGAGGCCGAACTGTTCGCCGAGGGCGGTCGAGCACAGCGACCGATCGGCGTCGCTCAGCAGCAACCTGTCCCGGACCACCGACCTGAACGCCGCCGGCGATGACTGCCTGGGCCGCTCCCCCGCGGGACGTCTGTTGCGTTTGGTCTCGATGACGGCGCCGGTGATCGTCTTGCCGAGGGCCGCGAACGGCGACTCGAACAGCTCCTTGACGATCTTCAACCGGCCCGCGCCGGCGGGCGTCAGCTCGTACTCCGCCGGCAGCCCCTGCTGCGGACGCCGTACGACGAAGGTCCCACACACCAGCTCGTCCAGCGTCGCCTGGACCTCGTGGTCGGTCGACTTGGTACGCCGCACCAGCTCCGCCCGGGTCAACGGCGCGAACTGCAGGTGGTGGAGGAGCATCTGCTCCAGCACCGGGTTGTTGTCAGTCACAGGTTCCCCCCTCGACTTTGCCCCGCCCGATTGTCGCAGGTACGGGCGGTCATCGAACCCACACGCAACGGTGCAGGAAGCTGCAACCTGGACGCGGTGAAATGGACCAACGGGCTGCTGGACATCTACCGGGTATGACGCTGATACCGATCGAGGCTCGGAGTGGGCCGGTGAGTGAGGGAGTCGTGCACGACTCACCACCAGATGTGCGCCGGGAGCGGTTCGAGGAGGTCTTCGCGACGCATCGGGACGCCGTACTCGGCTACCTGCGCCGCCGGACCGACAGCGGCCACGACGCCGCCGACCTGCTCGCCGACACGTTCCTGGTGGCGTGGCGCCGGCTGGACGACGTACCGCTCGCTCCGCAGACCAGACCCTGGCTGTACGGCGTGGCGCGGCGGGTGCTGGCCAATCACCGCAGAGGTGAGGGCCGACGGCACGCACTGGCGACGAAGCTGCGCAGTGAGCTGACCGACGCTCCGGACGAGCCGTCGCTGGACGACTCCCCGGCAGCTCGCGCCTTTCGCACCCTGCCCGAGCAGGACCGCGAACTGTTGTCGCTGGTCGCGTGGGAGGAGCTGGACACCGACCAGATAGCCACCGTGCTCGGCATCTCCCGCAACGCCGTACGGATCCGGCTGCACCGCGCCCGCAAGCGGTTCGCCAAGTTGCTCACTGCCCCGATCGCGAACCGCGCCGTGGTCGCCCGGAACGAAGAGGTCTCCCATGAAGACGCATGACATCGACGCGGCCGTCCGCGGCCTCGACCCGCTGCGCAGTACCGACCAGGTCACCGACGCCGCGTGGGCCGAGCTGTCCGACGCCGTCACCGCGCAGAGCGACGCCGAGGTCGTGGCGCTCGCCCCGCGTCGGTCGCCGCGCCGCCTGGTGCTGGCCGCCGCCTGCACGCTGCTGATCGGCGGAGTGGTCGCCGGGGCGTTCGTCAGCCGTCCGAACCAGGACCAGCCGGAGGCGCTGTCCTTCACCCAGCACGGCAACAACCTGATCGTCCGCGTGGTCGACCCGAACGCGGACCCGAAGCGGTACAACGCCGAGTTCAAGAAGATGGGATTGGACGTGACAGTCAAGAGTGTCGCGGTCAGCCCGCCGTGGGTCGGCAAGATGATCAGCTACAGCGGCCGCAACGACGAGGACATGAGACAGCTCCGCATGGTGCAGCCGGGTGAGCTGTGCAACGGGACGCTGAACGCCTCGGACCCCGGCTGCCAGGAGGGCGTCGAGCTGCCGAAGAACTACAGCGGCACGACGGAGATCCAGTTCGGTCGCGCGGCGAAGAAGGGCGAGATGTACTGGCACACCTCCTCGTCAGCGACCGACAAGGGCGAGGTGCTGGCCGGAGTGACGGTGAAGAACCTGACCGTCGCCCAGATCCGCCCGCTGCTCGCTGACCGGGGCATCCGCACGGTGGACTACGTCACCGACGGCGCCGCGGACAACAAGCCGAAGAACTCCGCTCCGGACAACTGGTACGTCCACGACGCCACGGCGTACGGAGAGGGCGAGATCTCCCTCTCCGTCGGCCCGAAGCCGGCTAGCTGAACTTCAACTGCAACAGGCCCCCGGAGTACGTCGGACGCAGCGCAGCCTCTACTCGGACGCGCTGCGTCCGCACCGGTGTGAACGTAGTGGTGTTCAGTTGGTCGACCGCCACGTCGTACGGCGTGGTGTTCTCGACCGGCCGCCACGTCTCTCCGTCGAGCCACAGCACCCGCCACGACTCCGGCACCCGGCACTGACCGGAGCCCGTGTCGTCGAACCAGTACGCCGATGCCTCGGACAACTCGTGGACCGAGCGCAGGTCGTACTCGATCCACTCCGTCGTACCCCTGTGATCCCACCAGGTGAAGCGTGGGATCGACGTGTCGTTGGAGGCCTTCGGCACCCGTCCCCAGTCCGGAGCCTCCAGTGAGTCACCGTCGTTCACATGGGAGGCGGTGTACCTGGTGCGGTAGCTCCACTCCTTGCCGTCGGCAGATACCCGCGGGAACGACGTGATCCGCAGCCGAGCAGCACCCATCGGGATCAGCGTCACCGTCTCTACCTGCTCGTCCGAACGCGCAGGACTGGCCTGCAGCATGCCGATCACGTCCTCGGTGTCCAGCTCCCACTGCGGGATCCGCTGCGCCTGCGTGGTGAGCGCCAGCGGCACACCGGTTGTAGTAAAGGGATTCTCGCCCGCTTCGCGCTCCACGAGATCGAATCCGGCACCTGCGACGAGCCCGTAGTTCCAGGCGGACTCCGGGTAGACGGACAGCTCCGGCCAGTCCTCCGTGCCGCCGATCTGCTCGTACCGCTCGTCGATCTTCAGCGAGTAGGTCAGCGGACCGCGGTCGACCGACACCGAGTCGTGGTTGTCGCTCCAGACCCGAGTGGTCGTGCGCATCGGCAACGTCAGCTCGACACGGTCGCCGGAGTGCCAGGTGCGGTCCAGCTCGAGCCAGTCGCCGCTGACGCGCACCGGCTCACCGTTGACCTTCACCGAGACGTCACGAGTCCAGCCGGGACGCCTTAGATAGAAGGGGAACCGGACCGGTCGCTGCGTCGACACAGTGAACGTGATCGTGTCGGAGAACGGGTACTCCGTGTCCTGCACCACGGTGACCGTCTCACCAGCACCTGGGCCGACCGTCGCGGTCACCTTGCTGGCGGCGTACATCGATGCGGCCAGGCCGTTGTCGGTGGTCGCCAGGAAGAGCTCCTGGACGTAGTACGGCCAGCCCATGCCGTAGTTGTGCGGACAGCACCGGTACTGGTGGACGCCGTACTTGTAGGCCTGCATGGCGAACGGGTTCTCGAACTGCCCGTGCTTGCGCTGGTCGTCGAGCTGCGGGCTGTTCGGACAGGTGATGTAGTGCATGACCTTCTGCTGCGCGTCGTACGACGCCGGCAGCGAGTTGAACGCCAGCTCCTCGCACCGGTCCGTCCAGGCGACGTCGCCGGTGAAGCGGGTCAGCAGCTCGCAGCTGTGCATCAGCTCGACGATTCCGCACGTCTCGAATCCCTGCCGCGGATCGGTGAGTCCAGGGCGCGAGTTCTCGTCCCCGGCCCACCCGCCACCGGGGACCTGGCCGTACATCCCCAGCACCGTCGCATAGTTCCGGTACGTCGCCTCGCGGTGCTGCGCGTCGCCGGACAGCAGCCAGTACTGCAGCGGTTCACGGAACCCCTGTGCGATGTTCACGTTGTGCCAGGTGGGAATGCCGTTGACGTAGTCCGCCGACCCGTTGTGCATCTTCGTCACGAGGTCGAGCAGCCACTGGTCACCAGTGCGGTTGTAGAGCCAATACGCACTGTCGATGTTGTCGCCCCAGCGGAACGCACCCCACGACCGGTTGAACACCTCCGGCGGCTGCGTGTTCTGGAACTGCAGGTACTTCGTCATGAACGGGAGGATCCGCTCGTCACCGGAGTACTCGTACCAGGACCGGAATGCGCCCAGCAGCGGCATCCCCGGCCAGAAGTCCGGGCCGTTCTCCAGCGACGTCCGGAGCCGCTCCGGCCCGAACCAGCCATCGGCGGCCTGCGTCGCGAGGATTCCGTTCAGCCACCGCTCCGTCCGGGTCAGGACGCCGGTGTCACCGGTGACGTATCCGAGGTCGGCGAGACCGCGGAGCCAGTACGGCAGCTCCTCCCACGCTCCCTGTGCCGGATCGACCCAGCCGTTCGTGTCGTAGACCAGGAAGTCCGAGATCTCGTCGTACCGGCCGCAGAGGCCGTGGACCTGGAGGTCGAGTTGTTGCGCGAGCCAACCGCGGGCCTCGATCGCACCGGGCGGGAGCTTCTGGAACGGGACGGGCCGGAGTGGGGCGCGTTGCGGCACGTAATGCCCGCCGCGACCGGCAGGCGGCCCATCAGGTTGCGCGGCCGCCGCGTGGGCCGGATCGAGGGCGGTCACGGCAGCCGCCGCAGCGAGGGAGACACCGAGGAAGTCACGACGAGGCATTCCTTGTGGGCTGGGTTCGGGCATGACAGGGCCTTTCGGTGGACGGGGGCGGACATCACACCTGACGGAAATACCGCACACGTTTTCCGTCGTTGACAACGTAGGACTGCGAGCCGCCCCGGTCAAGATCAAAGCGCAGGTCAGCAGCATCCTGAGGGGCCACCTGCTACGCTCCGACGGAAACCCGGAAGGAAACAGGATGAAACGACCCTCGGTGCGGATCACGGACGTCGCCGCGCTCGCCGGGGTGTCCGCCGGGACCGCCTCGAAAGCCCTGAACAACACCGGTCAGCTCAGCCGGCAGACCCGCGACCGGGTACGCCGGGCCGCCGCGCAACTGGGGTTCACCCCGGACGCTCGCGGCCGCGCGCTCTCGTCCGGCCGGACCTACACCGTCGCGCTGTTGACGACCGACAGCTCCGGCCGGTTCAGCATCCCGATCATGCGCGGCGTCGAGGATGTACTCAGCGCCGGTGAGCTGGCGACCGTTCTCTGCGACACCCGCGACGATCCGCTGCGCGAGCAGAGTTATCTGCGATCACTGGTGGCCCGCGGTGTCGACGGGATCGTCGTCACCGGTCGCCGCACCGAGCCGCGCGCGCCGATCGACGTACCGCTGCCGGTGGTCTACGCACTCGCCGCGTCGACCGACCCGGCGGACGCCTCGGTGATCGTCGACGACGCGGCCGGCGCCGCCGCGACGATCACCCACCTGCGCAGTCTCGGCCGCACCCGGATTGCCCACATCACCGGCCCCGCTGACCACCGCTCTGCCGCCGAACGCGCCCAAGCCATCGCGGCTGAGCTCTGCACCGACCCGCTCTTCGGCGAGTGGAGCGAACGCTGGGGCCGCCAAGCCACCGACCTCGCACTGCGCGAGCACCCGGACGCGATCACCTGCGGCAGCGACCAGATCGCCCGCGGCGTCTGCGACCGCCTCCGTGAGCTCGGCCGCCCGGTCCCAGGCGACATCGCGGTCACCGGCTACGACAACTGGCCGGTGATGGCGCTCGCCAGCCGGCCACCACTCACCACGGTCGACCTCCGCCTCGACGACCTCGGCCGCCGCGCCGCCACGCTCCTGCTGGAAGCCATCGCCGGCAACCCGCACCACGGCGTACTCGAGCTTCCCGCCCAGCTGATCACGCGGGAATCGACTCTAGGCGCCTGACTGCCTGCGCTCGTCGCGGCGCGGACGCGAGGCCCAGCGGTACGTGAAGAACACCCAGGCCAGCGCGGGCAACCCGAAGACCGCCGCCGCGATCTCCCGCCCGAACACCAGGAAAAGCAGCCCGACCAGCACGAAAGGCACCGCCATCCACACCGCGCCGGCGAACGCCGCCCACCGCCACTTCCCCGGCTTCCGCGCGGCCGGCCGGTACAGCGACGGCGTCGGAAGCCCTGCGAAGATCGGTTGCAGATCGCCATGCGTGACCGCGTCGTTCAGCAGGTCGACGCGGTGATGCAACTCACCCTCGTCCAACCGCCCGACCGCGAACTGCTCAGCAAGCTCGTCGGTCGCGATCCGCCGCTCTTCGTCGGTGAGCCGCACCTGAGCCACCCGCCGCCGCGCCGCCACGGCCCGAGCCTCCTGCCCGGCGGCAGCCGCCAGCCCCATCAACTCCCCCGGTTTCACCGGCCGACGCTCCGCCATCCCTCACCTCACTCCTCCCCACCGAGTGTGCCAGACCCCTGGTCACCACGAGCTGCCTGACGGACTACGACCGCGGCGCCACCAAGTCGATGACGACATCGGCCAGGGCTGCGAAGCCGTCCGGGTCCACCCGCGCCATCTGCTTCAACGGGGCCTGCCAAGGACCGACGACAAGAGCTCTCGCCACCAGCCGCCGGGCGTACTCCGGCTCGGCCACCTCGGCGATCTGCTCCAAGGCCACTGCCTGCCCGCGCGGACTGTGGGCGGTCATCGCGAGCCGCTCGGCCCGGCGCAGCCATCCCGGTACGAGATGCCGGTGGTCCGAACCCACCGACCCGGCGAGTTCACACCACAGCCGAACCTTGCTGTCGACCAGTCGCGTCTTCTCCAGCGCCCGCTCCACGAACTGCTCCGCGAACGCGACATCGCCGGCCGCGGCCGCGGCTTTCACGATCGTTACCGGCAGATCAGGATCGTGTGAGCGGGCGAGCTCACCGGCCAGCTCACCGGCCCGCCGGTAGTCGCCTTCGGCGGCCACGGCCGTCGCCAGCCACCCGCGGGCTTGGTCCTGCGCTTCGTCGTCGAGCTCCGCGATCACGGCTTCCAACGCCGGGTCGTCGGCGGCTCCCGGCTCCCGCGCCCATTGCCGAAGGGCGAAGTCCCGCTGGAACGGAACCTCGAGCCGGCCGAACGCGGCCCGCGCGTCGTCGAGCCGGCCCGACCGCCGGTACAGCGTCATCAGCGTCCCGAACTCGCGATCACGCTCGTCCTCGTCGGACTCGGCGTCCGCGAGCGCCCACAGGCGATCGAGTACGTCGGCGGCGTGGTCGCCCCGAAGTCCCGATTCCAGAAGGTTCACCCAGACCCAGAACGGGCGGCTGTCCGGACCGGCGGCCTCCGCCTCGGCGACGGCGCCCGCGAGCCACTCGGCCGCTTCGTCCTGCCTCCCGGCCGCCGCGGCATTCCGCGCCCGGGCGACCATCACCCTCGACCTGTTGCCGCGGTCGCTCACCTCAGTCAGGAGCTCGTCGGTCGCGCCGGCGTCGCCGGCTGTCGCCGCACGCAGACACAGCCCGTAAGCGATCCGCTCCCGCAGGCCGGCGTCGGCGACGCCCCCGGCGAGCTCGATGGCTGCGCCGTAGTCGCCACCCGCGGCCAGCGCGACCACGGCCCCTGTTCGGTACGTGACGTCGTCGTCGGACAGCCGGCTCCGTTCGGACGTGGACAACGGCGAGGCCAGCTCGCCGGCCAGCACCTCGGCATCGGCGCCGTGCCGAGCACGGAACTCGACGATGCCGCACAGTGTGCTCAACCGCAGCCGGTCCGACGTGATCTGCCGTGCCATCGCCTCGGCGGCGTCGTCGTTCCCGGCCTCCAGCAGTGCCGCGGCCACATCGCTGCGGATGAAGTCCCCCGTCATCGTCCGGATCGACGGCAACAGCGCCTGGACACGTTCCGCGTCGCCCGACCGGGCGAGCACCTCGGCCAACGCCTCGAGGCCATGGACGTTCGGATGCTCGACAGCCCGGGCCGCGCTGCGCTGGACCAACTCCGCCAGCTCGACGGCGAGGCCAGGCCGATCGACGTCGATGCACGCCATGCCCAGTCGCACGATGTCGCCGTACGCGGAATGGTTGTCACGCGAGAGTCCGGCGGCCACCCGGCCGGCGAGTTCGCGGCCTTCCTCGACGACGCGCTGGGCGGCTGCCTCGTCTCCGGATCCCTGCAGCGCCCGCGCCAGCTCCGGGAGCACCGCGAGCCTTGCCTCCGGACGGGAGATGCGGCCGAGCAGCGCAGAGGTCCGGGAGAGCCGACCGGACGTGGCGGCTTCCCTCGCCAGCGAGGCCATCAGCTCGTCGGTCGCGTCTTCGTCGGGGAGCAGCCGAAGTACTTCGTCCGCGGCGTCGTCGTACTCGTCGTACCCAAGCCGGCGAACGATCGACCGCGTCGCTTGCTCCGCCGGATTCGTGAACCAGGTGCCGGTGTCATCGGCGCCGGACTCGAAGCGGTCTCGCCCCTGGTCGATCAGCTGGAGGATCTGAGCGACCTGTCCCGCCTTCGCCAACCCGGGCGCCGCGTCCTGCAGTGCGTCCCAGTACTCCGGACCTGCCGTGATCCGGGAGATCGCGTCCAGCGGATCGGCCGCCGGGCTCTGCTCCGTCGGTCGTGGCCACGTCGCGCCGGCGGACCTGCGGGACCGCAGAATCTCCAACTGCTCAGCGGCTTCGAGGCGCTGCTCGCCGGTGAGATCGCCGACGATCCGTTCGGCTCTCGCCAGCAAACGCTCGGCCGTGTCGCCGTCGCCGTCCTGCTGCGCGTACGCGATCCGGCCGAACAGCGCGTAGATGCTCACGAAAGGATCGGGCAGCACTTGCTGGACGCGCTCGGCGCGATCGTCGCCGGCGGCCGCGAGCTCGCGCATCAGCCGCCGTACGTGGTGCTCGTCCGTCGCCAGGGGAACCAGTTGCTGGGCCTTGGCCGTGAGGGCGTCCAGGCGTTCCCGGTCGCCGGCCCGGACGGCAACCTCGACCATCGCGACAAGGATCTGCAGCGATTGATCGGGGTCCGCGCCTGCCTGCAGCACCCGCTCGAGCCGCTCCCCGTCCTCGGTCCGGATCAGCGCCCGGGTGAGCTCGCCGACGGCGTACGTCCGGTCCTGGTCCGACGCGATTCCGCGGGCCAGCGCGTCGGCTCGCTCGTCGTCTCCCAGCCGAACCCACAGCGCCGGCAGGCCGGCCGGAAGACGCGAGTTGCGATCGTCGACGTACGCACGGTGCAGCGCGAGCCGGCCGAGCAGGCCCAGATCCGGAGGTTCGACGGCTTGCAGAGCCTGGGCGAGTTCGGCGATCTCGATCCGGGCCGCATGGTCCCCACCGGTGATCGCGAGCATGCGTTCACGGCGTACGTCGTCGGTCGCGACGGCAACGGCACGGGCCAGGTCACCGGCCTCGATGAGCATCCCGAGGTACCCCTGCAGGAGGTACTCCGGCGTGGTGTGCGGCCATCCCTCGGCGGCGACCGACTCGCACCAGCTGACGAGGGACCGGCGATGCCCGCCGAGTTCGGCGGGATCCAGGGTGCGGAGGGTCTCGCGGCGAAGCTCCTCATGAGCAAGCCCGTAGGCGTAACGCTCCTGACCGCGGCGCCACCGAACCGGCCGGCGGACGAAGGTGCGCCCGACCGAGGACTCCAGGAGTTGCGTGACGACATCGCGCGGCTTCTGGGTGACGGTCGCCAGATCGCCGACGGCAAGGCCGCCACCGGCGGTCACCAGGAGCCCGAGGATCTGTCGCCCCAGTGCGTCCGCGAGCAGGCGGCGCAGCTCGGAGCGCGCATCGGTCTCGCTGGCCCGTGCCTGCGGTGCGGTCAGCAGCGCATGGACGTTCGCGGGCTGCCGAAGGGGATGGCTGCTGCCGATCTCGGCCGGGAGCGGCGGGTGCGGACGTCCGGCGACGATGACCTTCAGACCGGGGACCGGTTCGGCGGGAAGCAGCGCCGCGATCGTGTAGGTCTCGCCGTCGATCACGACACCGCGGTCCTCGTCGAGGCCGTCGACCACGAGCACCAGGCGCCGCCCGGCCTGACGACTGTGCTCCGCGGCCTCGGCGAGCCGGGCCTGGAAGTGACGTCCGCGCACCGGAGTCTCCTGGTACGACGACCGTCGGCCGGTCAGCGCGTCGAGTTGCTCGGTCACCGCCTCGATGAACGCATCCCGGTTGCTGTGCGGGTTGAACCGCGTGGTGATGAAGAACGAGACCACATCGACGTCGGCGGGCGGATGCAGTACGAACCACGCGAGCAGCGCGGTCTTCCCCGACCAGGCGTCCGCGACCCAGCGCCAGTACGACGACGTCTCGTCGGCGCAGAATCCCGCCAGCTCCGCGAGCTCCGGCTCCCGGTCCAAGAGCACCGAGGGCTTCAGCTGACGGACATCCTCGAGGTACGCCGTCCCGCGCGCGGGCCGCAGGTCATCGCGGTCGGCACCGGCAGGCGCCGGCTCGGCGACAGGCACCGCCGCTTCGGGCGCGGGCTCCCGCCGGCGCCGGAACAGCGGCAGGAACAGCACGATCAGCGCGACGATCAGACTGACCGCGCTGGCGAGCTTGTCCGCCTTGTCGAGACCTACCGCGAACAGGTACGCCGCCAGACCGACGACGATCAGGGCCGCGACGACACGACCGAGCCAGGTCAGTCCGCGACGTCGCGCAGTCAAACCGCCTCCCGGCCAAGTGTCTGGGACCGCAGACTAGCCGAGATCACGGTCCTCGGGCCGCAACCGCCGACCCGGGCGCCGCAGGCGCCCGGGTCCGTCAGCGGCCGATCAGTTGAGGACCGACGGCAGCGTCGCGGTCCAGGCGGTGCGGAGCTCGGTCAGGGGGATGTCGAACTGGTCCTGGACGTCGAGGGTGTCCCCGGTGATCACGCCGATCTTCGCGTGCGGGAAGCGGCGGGCGGTGCACATGTCCGTGAACCGCACCTCCTCGGTCCGCGGTACGGCGACCACCACCCGGCCCGCCGACTCGGCGAACAGGAAGACGAACGGGTCCAGGCCGTCCGGCGCCCACACCCGGGCGCCGACGCCGCCGCGCAGTGCGGACTCGACCAGGGCCTGGGCGACACCGCCGTCGCTGACGTCGTGCGCCGCGTCGATCAGGCCGTCCCGCGAGGCGTTGATCAGGATGTCGGCCAGCTGCTTCTCGGCCTCCAGGTCCACCGCCGGCGGCCGCCCGCCGAGGTGACCGTGGACGACGTGCGCCCACTCGGAACCGGACAGCTCCTCCTCGGTCGCGCCGAGCAGGTACAGCTGGTGGCCCTCCATCTCCGGCGTGAACCCGATCGGCGTCCGCCGGGTCACGTCGTCGATCACGCCGAGCACACCGATGACCGGTGTCGGCAGGATCGGCGTCTCACCGGTCTGGTTGTAGAACGACACGTTGCCGCCGGTGACCGGGATCCCCAGCTCCTTGCAGCCGTCGACCAGGCCACGGATGGCCTCGGTGAACTGCCACATCACCGCCGGGTCCTCGGGCGAGCCGAAGTTCAGGCAGTCGGTGACCGCGGCCGGCCGGGCACCGGTGGTCGCGACGTTCCGGTAGGACTCCGCGAGCGCGAGCTTCGCGCCGGTGTACGGGTCCAGCTTGGCGAACCGCCCGTTGCAGTCGGTCGACACCGCGACGCCGAGGCCGCTGGTCTCGTCGACCCGGATCATCCCGCTGTCCTCCGGCTGCGCGAGCACCGAGTTGCCGAGCACGTACCGGTCGTACTGGTCCGTCACCCAGGACTTGTCGCACAGGTTCGGCGAGGCGACCAGCTTCAGCAGCGTGTCCCGCAGCTCCGCGCCGCTGCTTGCCCGCGGCAACTTCTCGGCGCCGTCGGCCTGCAGCTCGTCCTGCCACGCCGGTCGCGCGTACGGGCGCTCGTACACCGGGCCCTCGTGCGCGACGGTCCGCGGCGGGACGTCGACCACGCGCTCGCCGTGCCAGTCGATCTCCAGCCGGCCGGTGTCGGTCACCTCGCCGATCACGTCGGCCTGGACGTCCCACTTGGCGCAGATCTTCAGGAACGCCTCGACGTTGTCCGGCGTGACGACCGCCATCATCCGTTCCTGCGACTCGCTCATCAGGATCTCTTCCGGCGCGAGCGACGCGTCCCGCAGCGGCACCTTGTCGAGCGAGACGTGCATGCCGCCGTCGCCCGCGCTGGCCAGCTCCGACGTCGCACAGGACAGGCCGGCGCCGCCGAGGTCCTGGATGCCTTCGACCACGCGCGCCTGGAACAGCTCGAGCGTGCACTCGATCAGCAGCTTCTCCATGAACGGGTCGCCCACCTGGACGGCCGGCCGCTTCGTCGGACCCCCGTCGGCGAACGTCTCCGACGCCAGCACCGAGACCCCGCCGATGCCGTCGCCGCCGGTCTTCGCGCCGTACAGGATGATCTGGTTGCCGAGGCCGGTCGCGTTCGCGAGGTGCAGGTCCTCGTGCCGCATGACGCCGACACACAGCGCGTTGACCAGCGGGTTCCCGGCGTACGTCGGGTCGAAGACGACCTCGCCGCCGATGTTCGGCAGGCCGAGGCTGTTGCCGTAGCCGCCGACCCCCGACACGATGCCGGGCAGCACGCGCTTGGTGTCCGGCGCGTCCAACGGGCCGAACCGCAGCGGGTCCATCACCGCGACCGGACGGGCGCCCATCGCGAGGATGTCGCGGACGATGCCGCCGACCCCGGTGGCCGCGCCCTGGTACGGCTCGACGTACGACGGGTGGTTGTGCGACTCCACCTTGAACGTGACGGCGTACCCCTCGCCGATGTCGATGACGCCGGCGTTCTCACCGATGCCGGCCAGCATCTTCCCGGCCGGCGTCTCCTGCGGGATCTCGCCGAACCTGCGCAGGTGCACCTTGGACGACTTGTACGAGCAGTGCTCGCTCCACATCACGGAGTACATGGCCAGCTCGCAGCTGGTCGGGCGCCTGCCCAGGATGTCCCGGATCCGCTGGTACTCGTCCGGCTTCAGTCCGAGCTCGGCCCAGGGCTGCTCTGTCTCCGGGGAGCTGGTGGCGTTGCTAACGGTGTCGGTCGACAACTCAGGACTCCTGCACTAGGTGGGACTCAGGTGAAACGGTAGCTGGCTGGTGGGAGGCGATCAGGTGGGCCACCAGCAGTGGGACGGCGAACCCGCCCATGATCGCGGGCAGGGCGACGCCCGCGTCGTTGAGGAGCATGCCGACCAGACCGCAGGTCGACAGCGCCAGGAGGGTCGGCCGGATCATCGGCAGACTCCCGTAGAACTCCCGGTACGCCTGCGACGGCACGCGGTCCGGGAACACCGTGGCGAGCATGCAGAGGACGACCGCGATCAGCATCAACCAGCCGGACGGACCGGTGAAGAACTGCACCGCCATCTGCAGCTTGCGGATGAGTACGTCGTCGACGTCACCGTCGAGGAGCCGGGCGACGAACGTACCGAAATGGCTGCGCTGGTCGGCCGGACGCAGGTAGTCGAGGAAGGCGACCGCGGAAACCGCCAGGACTCCGGCCACGCCCACACCGATCAGCGCACGCAGTGAGATGCTCCCGCGCCAGGTCAGCCAGGCCATCAGCAGGACCGCCGGGGTCAGCGCGATGATGCCGCCGAAGTCGGTCCCCCAGCCCGGTTTTCCGTCCACGACGATCGCCGCGCCGCCGATCGCGAGTACGGCGAGGGCTGCCTGTACCCGGCTCTTGTCGATCAGCTTCTGCGCGGCCCAGCCGGCCGTGATCAGCGCACCGACCGCCAGGGTCGCGAAGGTCGAGTTGCCGAAGCCGTAGAACCGCCCGCCGATCACCGGCCCGTCGGCGAACATGCTGCCGACCTGGAGAGGTGTCCCGAGCACGCCGTCCACCAGCAACACCAGGTACGCCGCCAGCGCCAGCCCGAGGAATGCGTGTCGCTTGAACACCACCTGCGACACCGCGGCGGACACCACGCTGATCCCGACAACCACGCAGTACAAGGAGAAGCCAGGCGACGGCCAGCGCCACCACAGCGTCACCTGCGACAGGAACACCCCGATGAAGAACCCGCCCTGCATCAGCAGCGTGAACACGACGGTACGCCGGGACGCGGGCGAGCGCCGCAGCAGGAACCAGGCCAGCGCGATCAACTCGGCGCCGACGATCGTCAACGCCACCGCGACCAGCACGGGCCGGGGCTTCTCGAACCGTTGATTCGCGTCCAACCGGTCGTCGATCACGGCGGCCGCGTCGGTGTGCACGCTGCCCGTGGAGTGGATCTCGTTGCCGTCCAGCGGACCGGCCTTCGCGTCGCCTGCCGGATCCACCACTGCGGGAGTCCGGCCACGGAGGATCGTCGCCGTGACGTCGGTGAGCTGAATCAGGCCGGGCCGTCGGGTGCTGTCACTGGTCAGCCAGCGTGCGCCGTCGTCCGGGGGCAGTTGCATCGCGACCAGCGTCTGCTTGTGCGCGTTGAGCAACTCCTGGCTCACACCGACCAGCAACACCCAGCCGCCCGCCGCGCGAGCCTGGGCAACCAATTGCGCGACCTTCTGCCGTGCCTCGGCCCGCCCCTCGCGTGGCGGCAGCGCGCCGGCGTCCACGACCGCGTCACCGCAGTCCGCACTCGCCAACCGGGACTGGTCGAACTCAGGCTGCCAGTTCGTCACCGTGCCGTCGGTCTTGGCCAGCGCGACCGCAGCGCCCGGACCAAAGCCACAGATCGGGTAGCCGGTCTGTCCGAGGCGGCCGATCGGCGCACCGGTGTGGTGCTCCGCCTGCCGGTCCACATAGGCCTGCCAGCCGTCGACCTTGCCACCGGTCACCGCGGGCAGGTCACCGCACTGCCATTCGGGCACGCTGCCCCACGCCCGCGTGCCGGCGCTGATCGTCAGCCAGGCATCGATCGGACAGGTGTGCGGACCGGCCGTCTTCACACTCATCGAGCCGACGTTCGACTGGTTGACCAGTGCGGTCAGCTCCGGCGACGCCTGGACGTCACTCCAGGTCAGCCCGGGTACGCCGATCACCACGACCTTCTCCGGTTGGTCCGCGGGCTGCGCGGCCGCCGTACCGGTCGCGGCCAGGACGAACGCGACGGCCAGCAAGAGAGTGCGGCCCAGGAACGACCGCACCCACGTGAACCTCATCAGGAAGCGACGACGGCCTTCAGCACCGAGGTGAAGAAGCCCAGGCCGTCCGTGGTCGGGCCGGTCAGTGTCTCGACGCAGTGCTCCGGGTGCGGCATCAGGCCGACCACGTTGCCGCGCTCGTTGGTGATCCCGGCGATGTCGCGGTAGGAGCCGTTCGGGTTCCCGTCCAGGTACCGGGCGACCACCCGGCCCTCACCCTCCAGGCGGTCCAGCGTCGCCTCGTCGGCGACGTACGAACCGTCCTGGTTCTTCAGCACGATGGTGATCTCGTGGTTCGCGTCGTAGTCGCTGGTCCAGGCGGTGCGGTTGTTCTCGATCCGCAGCGGCTGGTCCTTGCAGATGAACTTGCGGTGGTGGTTCTTGATCAGCGCCCCGGGCAGCAGGTGCGACTCGCAGAGCACCTGGAAGCCGTTGCAGATCCCGAGCACCGGGAGGCCTTCGCCGGCCTTCTTGATGATCGTCTCCATCACCGGCGCGAACCGCGAGATGGCGCCGGCCCGCAGGTAGTCGCCGTACGAGAAACCGCCCGGCAGGACGACCGCGTCCACGCCGTGCAGATCGGCGTCACCGTGCCAGAGGGCGACCGCCTCGGCACCGGCGACCGCGGCCGCGCGGCGGGCGTCGACGTCGTCCAGCGACCCCGGGAAGGTCACGACCCCGATCTTCATCAGGCCCCTGCCACTTCATTGCCTTCAACGTGCAGGGTGTAGTCCTCGATCACCGGGTTGGCCAGCAGGGTGTCCGCGGCCTTCCGGATCTCGGCGACGCGCTCCTCGGTCGCCTCACCGTCCAGGGTGATCTCGAAGCGCTTTCCCTGCCGGACATCGGCCACGCCGTCGAAGCCGAGCCGGCCGAATGCGCCGTGCACCGCCTTGCCCTGCGGGTCGAGGATCTCGGGCTTGAGCATGACGTCGACGACAACGCGAGCCACTGACTACTCCAGTTTTCGGTCCGGGGTGACGCCTGAATCCTACCGAGGCGACGCCAGAACGCCGCATCGACGTCGGGCACGGCCACGGCACCCGACTTCCGGACATCTGTCCGCTTAGGTTCGGGCCGCGGCCAGGTGTGACCCTGGTCGCTCCCCGAAGTGGGGTTAAGTCCCGTGGCAACGGCCGCCGGGGCGCCTAGCCTCGGAGTCATGTGGTTGTGGCAACTGGCCCTCGCGGTGGGCTTCGGCATCGGGTCCGCCGTCATACCGGTGATGAACGCCGAGGCGTACGTGCTCGCCCTCGGCGCCACCCACGCCCTGAACCCGGTCGTCGCCGCGATCGGGGTGTCGATCGGCCAGACCATCGGCAAGGTCGCGATGTTCCTCGCCGTCCGCTACCGCCCCGGGTACGCCGCCCGCAAGACCAAGGAACCCAAGCCGGTCGACCTGGACACCCGCTGGGGCCGCTTCGTCCAGTGGAACCGGGACGTCAGCAAACGCCTCCTGGACGCCATGAGCGACAGCCGCTGGGGCATCCCGGTCACGCTGCTGAGCGCCTTCGTCGGCATCCCACCCCTCTACGGCGTGGCGCTGATCGGCGGCGCCTCCCGGATGCGGACGATCGTCTTCGCGTTGTCCGTACTCGCCGGCCGCGGCGCCCGCTTCGTCCTGCTCGCGCTCGGCGTGAGTGTGGTCTAGGCCTCGAACTTGCGGCCGGTGAGCTGCTCGTAGGCGTTGATGTACGCCGCCCGGGTGCGCTCGATCACCTCGTCGGTCAGCCGCGGCGGCGCCTCACCGGACGTGCGGTCCCAGCCGGACTCGAACTGCAGCCAGTCCCGGATGATCTGCTTGTCGTACGACGGCTGCTGCTTGCCCGGCACCCATTGGTCGGCCGGCCAGAACCGACTCGAATCGGGGGTCAGCACCTCGTCGGCCAGCACGAGCGTCCCGTCCGCGCGGGCGCCGAACTCGAACTTCGTGTCCGCCAGGATGATCCCGCGCTCCTCGGCCATCGCCCGCGCCGTCGTGTAGATCTCGAGCGTGGTGTCGCGCAGGGCGGCCGCCGTGTCCGCGCCGACGGTCGCCACGACCGCGTCGTACGAGACGTTCTCGTCGTGCTCGCCGAGCTCGGCCTTCGTGGCCGGGGTGAAGATCGCGGTGTCCAGCCGCGAGCCCTCGACCAGGCCGCCCGGCAGCGGGATCCCGCAGACGGCGCCGGTGGCGTTGTAGTCGAGCAGGCCGGTGCCACTCAAGTACCCGCGGGCCACGCACTCCACCGGGTAGATCGCGAGCTTCTCGCACACCACGGCCCGCCCGGCGACCTCGGCCGGCACGTCCGTCGAGATGACGTGGTTCGGCACGTCGAGCTGCTCGAACCACCACAGGCTCATCGCGGTGAGCACCTTCCCCTTGTCGGGGATCGGCGTCTCCAGGATCCAGTCGAACGCACTCTGCCGGTCGCTCGCGACCATCAACAGGTCGCCGGACTCCAGCTCGTAGAGGTCCCGGACCTTGCCGGAGTGGATGTGCTTCGCACCGGGGATCTCGGGCGCCTGCGGAGGTGTGATCACACCGGTAATTCTTCCATCCACCCTCCGAGGGCGGACGCCCAGCACTCACCAACCTCGTCGTCGAGCCGCGGCTGAGCGCGACCGCGCGTCTTCCGAGGCACTTGATGAGTGCTGCAGGTCCGCCCCTAGCGGCGCCGCAGCGCGACCAGCTTCCCGCCGAGCGCGAACGCCCCGTCACGCACCGCACGAACCGCCGGGTTCTCGGTCTGGGCCAGGCGACCGAGACTCCGGGACCGCTTCACCAGCTTGGTCGTCGCGGGCCGGCGTTCCCGGTCGTAGGCCGCCAGCGCGGCCGGGACGTCCGTGGCGCCTTGCAGCAGCCGGCCGAGCGCCCCGGCGTCCTCGATCGCCGAGCACGCCCCACGTCCGAGGTTCGGCGTCATCGCGTGCGCCGCGTCGCCGAGCAGCACGACCCGGCCGCTCGCGAACGGAACCAGCGGCAGCGTCAGGTCGTAGATGTCGTTCTGCAGGATCTTTTCGCTGCCGCTGATCAGTCGCGGGATCGGGTCGTGCCAGGTCTCGAACACTGCCGGCTCACTGGTCGTGCCGGCCGGCTGGTTGGCGGTCCCGTACCAGTAGTACCGCCCGTCGATCAGCCGTGCGAACCCGAACAGTTGCCCTGGGCCCCAAGTCTCGCCGCCGCCGTCGTCGAGGTTCACGGCCGCGATCCCCCGGTACGCCGTGAACCCGGAGTATCGCGGTCCGGCGTACTGCGGATAGAGCGTCCCGCGGATCACGCTGCGGATCCCGTCGGCCGCGACCAGAAGGTCGGCCCGGAGCTCGCCGTTGACCGTGACACCGTCCGCATCCTGGTCGACCGCGGTCACGTCGTACCCGGTCCGGACCGTCACCGCGGGGCCGAACTGGGCGGTGATCAGGTCGTGCAACTGTGCGCGGTGGATCATCACCGGCATCTCCACGCCGAGGTCGGTGGCGCCGACCACCCAGCGGCCGTCGGGCTTGCGCATCCCGGCCGGTTTCGAGGGCACCGAGGACTGCTCGACGCCTTTGACCCCCAGCTCTTCGAGGACGGCGACCGCCGGCGCCCAGACCGAGATGCCGGCGCCTACCTCGCCCAGCTCCGGTGCGCGCTCCAGAACTGTGACGCGCCAGCCACACCGCTGCAGCGCGACAGCAGCGGCGACCCCTCCGATTCCCGCTCCGGCCACGATCGCCGTCTTCGGACCAGTACCCATGGCAGCACCCATGCAACGGACTCTACATCTGTAGAGTCCGGGGTGGAAGTGCAAGACTGTCCGGCGTGACGAAGCAGGTTCCGCGCGGTGCGGATCGCCGGGACGCCATCGCGGACGCCGCGATCCACCTCGTCGCGACTCGCGGACTCCGCGGCCTCACCCACCGCGCGGTCGACGCCGAGGCCGGCCTGCCGCCGGGCTCCACCTCGTACTACCTGCGCACGCGGGACGCGCTGCTCACCGCCTGCGTGAGCCGGATGCTCACCCGGGACATCGGCGGCATGCCGGCCGCCGGAACGGATCCGCTCGAGTTGATCGTGACGATGACCGTCGGGCTCGCGGAGCACCGGCCCGACGACCTGGTCGCACGGTACGAGCTCTCACTGGAAGCGAGCCGGCAGCCGCAGTTGCGGGCGGCGATCGACGAGGGCGGCCGGCAACTGCGGGCGATGCTCGCGCAGGCGCTGACCGGGTACAGCGTTCCCGATCCGGACGCCGCCGCATGGCCGGTCGCCGCGATGCTCGACGGGCTGATGTACGACCGGGTCGCCGGGACGGGGGCAACGCTCTCACCAGAAGCGTTCGAGGCCGCCGTACGACGCTCTGTGACGGCGCTGCTGTCAGGTCTCAAAGACGCTCGGTGACCGCCACGAACGTGAAGTAGCAGACGCCGACCAGCATGCCGACGTGACCGAGGACCGAGAGCCCGGCACCGGATCCCCAGGCGTCACTCTGGGTGTCCTCCGAATGCCGGCCGCCGCTCGGCAACCAACGGGCCAGCAGCAACAATCCGACGACGGTCAGCAACCACCAGCCGGCCAGCATCACCAGCGCGATCTCCCGCCGACCGGTGACCAGGGCAACGACCCAGCCGATCAGCGTGATCACGCCGACGATCGTGTGCAGCTTCAGCAGGGTGGCGGAGTACCCGTGCCGGCCGGCACCGTGACCGGTGCCGTCCACCACCGTGCCGCCGAGCCGGACACGCGTGATCAGCACGACGACCGCGCCGAGCGCGGTCAGGAACCAGGTGACGTTCGACCATTCCACGACCCGATCTTTACCCCCCGGCATGCGCGGGTGAACCATTTCGCGTGTCGTCTCGTCCTTGACGATCGTCAAGAAGACAACGCCCGGCGGGCCGAGTGTCCGCTCAGGACCCGCCGGGCTGTCTGGTGTGGGCGCGACTCAACTGGTCCGCGTCTGCCCCTGCTGCGTGCCGGGCACCTGGTTCGTCCCCTGCCCCTGCTGAGTTCCCTGGCCCTGCTGAGTTCCCTGGCCCTGCTGGGTCCCCTGGCCCTGCTGGGTCCCCTGGCCTTGCTGGGTCCCCTGGCCTTGACCTTGCCCCGGGAATGTGCCAGTCCCCTGCCCCGTGCCTTGACCGTTGCCTTGCCCCGTGCCCTGACCATTGCCTTGCCCCGTGCCCTGACCATTGCCTTGGCCGTTGCCCTGGGGGAAGCCGCCGCGGAACCCACCGCCGGGACCGCCGAACTGACCCTGCTGGTTACTCGTCCCGTCCCACGAGTGGCCGACCGCCATCCCGCCGAGGAACGCCAGCACCGCGAGGATGGAACCCGCACCCGCGAGCACCTTGTTGCTGGGCCGGCCAACAGCCTTCGCACCCACACCGTCCTGTTGCCCCGGACCAGCCGCCGCCACCCCAGGCGCACCACCGGCCTGCGCCGCTCCTCCCGGCTGATGCGTCGCGCCCGGTTGAGGCGCAGCACCCGGTTGAGGCGCGGCACCCGGTTGAGGCGCGGCACCCGGGTGGGGTGTGGCACCCGGGTGGGGTGTGGTTCCTGACTGGGGATCGGTGACCGGCTGCTGGCCGGGGGCCGGCTGTCGCACGTTTCTGGCGGCCTGGAACTGGGCCTCTGGGGACTGCTTCATCGTCATGCACCCTTTCCGGTGGAGAGGTCGTAGATGGTGGTGCTGCCAACGGTCTGGGAGGTGAAGTTCTCGCTGACCCAGGTGGAGATCTCACTCGAGGTCCCACCGTCGCGCCCGCCGAACCCGCCACCCATCCGGCCGCCGCCGACGAAGTAGTGGATCTTGCCCTGGGCAACCAGTTCCTTGAACTCGGCGAGCGATGGCGCCGGGTCGGTTCCGTTGAATCCGCCGATCGCCATGATCGGCTCGCCGGACGCGATCTGCAGCGGCGCGGCCCCGTTCGCGGTCACCGCCGCCGCGGCCCAGGTGTAACCCTTCGCACCCTGCTGCAGCAGCGTCACCAGCTCACTGGAGACTCCACTTGTCCCGCCACCTCCGAGGAACCCACCGGCGCCGCCACCAGGCATCCCACCAGGACCACCCTGCGTCGCACCGGTCCCGGTTCCACCCTGCGTCGTGCCCGTGCCCGGCTGCGTCGTACCGGTGCCGGTCTGCCCAGGCGGCATCCCCATCCGCCCGCCACGGCCACCCATGCCGCCCATGCCGCCCATACCGCCCATCCCGCCCGGCCCGGCCGTCGGAATCGCGCCGGCATGTGCCGTGCCGATCGTGTCGATCGAGTACGCCGTCGGTCCGGCCAGCGCGCTGAACGCGAGGACCGTGGCGGCGATCAGTCCACCGCGACGCGCCGCGCCGCGCCGCAGCTTCAGCTCCGGCAGCGCCATGACCAGCCCGGCGGCCAGGATGCCGGTGATCAGCACCGTCCAGCGCAGCCACGGCTGCCATGTCGGCGTCGCGTTCAGCAGCGCGAAACTCCATCCGGCCGTGAGCAGCGCACCACCCGCGAGAGTTGCGCGCGGCAACCATTCGGCCCGGCGCCGCCACAGGATCGACATCGCGCCACCGATCACCGCGCCGAACGCCGGCGCCAGAGCGATCATGTAGTACGGGTGGATGATGCCCTGCATGTAGCTGAACACCAGCCAGGTGACGACCAGCCACCCGCCCCACAGCAACGCGAACGCGCGGGTCTTGTTCGTCCGCGGCGCCTTGCCCGCGGCGACGGCCAGTACGACGATCGACAGCAGTGCGGCCGGCATCAGCCAGGAGATCTGCGACCCGAACTCACCACCGAACAACCGCTGCAGACCGGTCGCGCCACCCCAACCGGGGTTGCCGACGCCGCCGCCGACGGATCCGGTCTCGTTGCCGCTCAACCGGCCGAGACCGTTGTACCCGAGCGTCAGCTCGAGAATGCTGTTGTTCGACGACCCACCAATGTACGGCCGCGCCGACGCCGGCAGCAGCTCGACGATCGCGACCCACCAGCCGGCGCTCACGATCAGCGAGACGGTCGCCAGGACCAGGTGCACGATCCGCTTGCCGAGAGCCGGCTTGCCGGCCACCAGGTACGCGATCCCGAACGCCGGCAGCACGAGGAACGCCTGCAGCATCTTCGTCAGGAACCCGAACCCGACCAGCGCACCGGCCAGGATCATCCAGCGCGCGGAGTGCTTGACCGAGTCGATCGCCCGCGTCACGGCCCACGCACCGGCGCAGAGCAACAGCATCAGCAGCGCGTCCGGGTTGTTGAACCGGAACATCAGTACGGCGACCGGCGTCACCGCGAGCACCGCACCGGCCAGCAGACCGGCGTTCGTGGAGAACCAGCGCCGGACCGACACGTACACGAAGCCGACGCTCGCGACACCCATCAGCGCCTCGGGCACCAGCATGCTCCAGCTGTTGAACCCGAAGATCCTCCCGGACAGCCCCATCACCCACAGCGAGGCGGGGGTCTTGTCCACGGTGATGAAGCTCGCGGAGTCGAACGAGCCGAAGAACCAGGCCTTCCAGCTCGTCGATCCGGCCTGCACCGCCGCGGCGTAGTACTCGTTGGCGTAGCCGTTCTTCGACAGGCCCCACAGGTACGCGATCGCGGTCAGCGCGAGCAGACCGCCGTACAGGATCCTGTCCCTGCCCAGCGTGTACTGCGTGGTGATCGCGCGCGGCCGCGTGGCCTGCACAGGATCGGAAACGGTTGTCACGTCAGTTGCTCCGGGTCTGGTCGAGAACCGCTGGGGGTTCGAAGGCGGGCAGGGTGGGTGCGTCGTCGTCGAAGACCCAGGTCTGGAAGAGGCTGAAGCGGACCACCGTGGCGGCCAGGTTCGCCAGCGTCAGGACGGTGATCTCCACCGCCTGGTGCGGTGCGGAGACCGCGGTATGCAGCAGCCAGAGCGACGCCGCGGTCAGGCTCCAGCCGATCCCGAACGCGACCAGCCCGCGCAGCTGATGTCGCCAGCGCCCATCGACGCCGGTCACACCGAAGGTGATCCGCCGGTTCAGCGTGGTGTTGCCGACCGCGGTGATCAGCAACGCCAGCAGGTTCGCCACCTGCGCCGGCATGCCTTGACGCAGCACGAGATAGAGCAGCGCGTACGCCGCGGTGCTCAGCACACCGATCGCGCAGAACCGGAGGACCCGGGCGGCCATCGCGGTCCGTGGATCGAGAATCCGCGGCCGCCCGTACTTCTGCCGGATCGGCTCCAGGTCGATCCGGCCGCGACCGAGATCGCGGGTCAGCCGAGCGATCCCCCGCAGGTCCTCGCCCACCGTCTTCGCGATCGCGACCCGCGAGTCCAGGTCGTCGATCCAGTCCACCGGTACTTCGTGGATCCGCAGCCCGGCCTTCTCGGCCAGCACCAGCAGCTCGGTGTCGAAGAACCAGCTGGTGTCCTGCACGAGCGGCAGCAGCTCCCGTGCCACATCCGCCCGGATCGCCTTGAACCCGCACTGCGCATCCGAGAAGTGCGCGCTCAGCGTTGCCCGCAGCAACAGGTTGTACGAACGCGAGATAAACTCCCGCTTCGGCCGTCGGACCACCCGCGAGCTCTTCGCCAACCGGGTGCCGATGGCAACATCACTGTGCCCCGCCAGCAGTGGCGCGACCAGCGGGAGGAGCGCGTTCAGGTTGGTGGACAGGTCGACGTCCATGTAGGCCAGCACCTCTGCGGTGCTGCCGGACCAGACCTGCTTCAGGGCGCGACCGCGGCCGGACTGCTCGAGCCGGACCACCCGGACCCCGGGCAGCTCGCTCGCGAGCAGCGTGCTGATCTCATAGGTGGCGTCCGTACTTCCGTTGTCCGCGATGCAGACCTCGGCCGGGAACGGGAAGGCGGTGTCGAGGAACTCCCGCAACCGTCTGATGTTCGGTCCGAGGTCGTTCTCCTCGTTCTTGACGGGTACGACGATCTCGACCCGAGGCTGACCTGGAATCTCCATGCCACCGATGCTGTCCGGTGAACCTGAGTCAGCCCCTGCGCATGGCTGGCAGTTCCCTGGCAGTTACCGAGTGCGACGCAGCCACAGCAGGCCGAGTATCGGCAGCACCAGCGGCACGAAGCCGTACCCCTGACCGAAGTGCGACCAGACCGTGGCGTCCGGGAAGTCTCCCGGTACGGCGTAACTGAACACGCCGATCGCGATCACGCCGGTCAGCTCGATCGCGATCGCGATCGTGGCCACCTTGCGGGACACCGCCGTGGCCTTCGCCAGCGCGAACGTCGCCGCGATGTAGATGACCGCGGCAACGGCCGACAGCAGGTACGCGATCGGGGCCTCGTGGAACTTGGTCGCGATCTGGACGCCGGCGCGGGCGGTGGCGGCCAGCGCGAACACGCCGTACACCGCGATCAGGATCCGCCCGGGGCCGTGCTTCGTGGCCGACGGGTCGGTCATCTCAGACCGCCCACAGGTCGTGCAGCCGCAGCTCGAGGATCGGGATCACCAGGCACGCGATCGCCAGCGCACCGGCGCCCCAGCGGCTGCTCTCCGCCAGCGCCCAGAACGCGCCGATCGGCAGGATGAGCAGCGATCCGACGAGGTACCCGACGAAGAACGGTCCTGACACGTCGCGGTCGGTTCCAGCCAGTTGAACGACCCCGACGACGAGTTGCGCGATCAGGCCGAGCTCGATGACGCCCAGCGCCCCGAGCACGGTCCAGTCGATCCGCTTGTTCCGCGCGGCCAGCACGACGGCGTACACCATCGCGGCCAGCGACAACGCGACCAGGGACCAGGTGAGCGGTACGAACACGGGTTAGAGGATGTCACCAGGGGTGTAGGCGGCCGCCTCCGGGTAGCGCTTGGCGAGCTCGTCGATCCGCGCGACGACGGCGCCGACCTGGGCGACGGCCGCGCCGGTGAAGGACAGCGGCTCGCCGACGATGCCGACGATCTGCTCCTCGGTGAGGCCGAGGCGGCCGTCCGTGCCGAGGCGGTGGAAGAGGTCGTTCGCGGCCAGACCCTTGCGCAGGTCGAGTGCGGTGGCGACCGCGTGCTCCTTGATCACCTCGTGCGCGGTCTCGCGGCCGACACCGTTCTTCACCGCGGCCATCAGCACCTTGGTGGTGGTCAGGAACGGCAGGTACCGCTCGAGCTCACGAGCGACCACCGCCGGGTACACCCCGAACTCGTCCAGGACGGTCAGGAAGGTCTCGAACAGTCCGTCCAGCGCGAAGAACGCGTCCGGCAGCGCGACCCGGCGTACGACGGAACAGAAGACGTCGCCCTCGTTCCACTGGTTGCCGGCCAGCTCGCCCGCCATCGACGCGTACCCGCGCAGGATGACCGCGAGGCCGTTGACCCGCTCGCAGGACCGGGTGTTCATCTTGTGCGGCATCGCCGAGGACCCGACCTGGCCCTCCTTGAACCCTTCGGTGACCAGCTCGTGCCCGGCCATCAGCCGGATCGTGGTCGCCAGGCTCGACGGGCCGGCGGCCAGCTGGACCAGCGCGGAGACCACCTCGTAGTCGAGGGACCGCGGGTAGACCTGGCCGACGCTGGTCAGCGTGTGGGTGAACCCGAGGTGCTGGGCGATCGTCGTCTCCAGCGTCGCCAGCTTCTCGGCGTCACCGCCGAACAGGTCGAGCATGTCCTGCGATGTCCCCACCGGGCCCTTGATGCCGCGCAGCGGGTACCGCTCGATGAGTTCCTCGAGCCGGGCGATCGCGACCAGCAGCTCGTCGGCCGCCGACGCGAACCGCTTGCCCAGCGTGGTCGCCTGCGCGGCCACGTTGTGCGAACGCCCCGTCATCACCAGCGCCGCGTGGTCGGCGGCGAGCTGACCGAGCCGTACGGCGGTTGCCACCGCACGGTCCCGGACCAGTTCGAGCCCGGCGCGGATCTGCAGCTGCTCGACGTTCTCGGTCAGGTCACGACTCGTCATCCCCTTGTGGATGTGTTCGTGACCCGCGAGCTCGCTGAACTCCTCGATCCGCGCCTTCACGTCATGCCGGGTGACCCGCTCCCGGGCCGCGATCGACGCCAGGTCGACCTGGTCGATCACCCGCTGGTAGTCCTCGACGACCCCGTCCGGAACGTCGACCCCGAGCTGCCGCTGGGCCGTCAGGACGGCGACCCAGAGCTTCCGCTCGAGCACGATCTTGTGCTCCGGTGACCACAGCTCCGCCATCGAGAGACTGGCGTAGCGCGCGGCGAGAACGTTCGGGATCCGGGGTTTGGTCACGAACCCCATTCTCCCAGACGGCAGAGGTCGCGCGGAGGGGTGGTGTCGTCGCGAGCGGTGTCCCGCGGAGTGCTGGGCAAGGCGGAGGAGGGAGGCAGGACGGAGTCCTTCCGACCGACGACAACGCCGCCCAGCGCCCGCGGGGCGCCGCTCGCGGCGGCACCACCCCTCCGCGCGACCTCCTACTACTTGACGGTCACCAGACCACACAGGCGGGCGCCGGAGAGCGTGCAGACCTCGTACGACCCGGCGGGCAGGCCTTTCGGCACGGCCAGTGTGTACGGGCCGGCGCCGGTGTACTGCGGGAGCGCGATGCCCATCTCACCCGACATCTTGATCGCGTACGGCGTGGTCGGGTCGCCCGGGATCTTCGCGACCAGCGTGTAGAGCGGCGCGTTCGGCGTGGACGCGAGCGACATCGAGAACGTCGCCGAGCGGACCGCCTTGTCCGGGAACGACGCGACGAACTGGGCGCCGGCCTTGGTGACGGTCGACGTCAGCGCCAGCGGCTTCGCCTTCGGCAGCGCCTGCGCGGACGGCTGCACCTCCACCTGGGGCGGCGCGACCGCGTTCGTCGGCACGGGGCTGTCGGCCACCGGCACGTTGTTGTGCGCCGGCCGCAGCGTGGGGACGACCGCGACGGCGCCCACCACCAGGGCCGCGCCGAGCACTGACAGACCGGCTGTCTTGCGGCGCTTGCGGGACCGCGCCGTGGTCAGGACGGAGTCGAAGTCACCGGTGGACTCGGCGGCACGGCGGTCGGCCAGCGCCTGCAGGTCCTCCTGCAGTTCAGGCATGGTCGTCACTCCTCAACAGCAATGATTCGGACAGGGTGTCCCGGGCCCGGGACAGGCGCGACTTGACCGTGCCTTCCGCGATCCCGAGGGTGTCCGCCACCTGAGCCACGCTCAGGTCACAGACGTAATGGAGGACGACGACCTGGCGGGTCGGCATCGGCAGGCCGGCGAGAGCCCGCTCGAGGTCACCCGAATACCCGTCGGCATGGTCCGGGACGTGCTCGGTGGGCAGCCGGTGGAACAGCTGACCCAACCGGTTGCCGTCCCGGTGCTTGTTCGCGGCGAGCCGCATCGCGACCAGCCGCACCCAGGCCTCGGGTGAGTCGTACCGCGACACCTTCTCCCAGCGGGGCACCAACCGCACGAACGCCTCCTGGACGATGTCCTCGGCCTCGGCGCGCGACCCGGTCAGCAGCGAGATGACGCCCACCAGCCGTGGCTGGTGGGCGCTGTAGAACTCCCGCAGCCCCTCCGTCTCCATGCCTACCTACACCCCCGACCCTTCGATCCGGTTCCATCGAATTGCGTGACCCTATCCAACGTCACTCTGAGTACATGGACAAGCTCACGACGTACGAGACCGCGTGGCTGGTCGGCGGCGCCGAGCGGGCCGCCGTGGTCGTCCTCGTCACGCTCGCGGCCGGCGGGCAGCTGGAGGTCGCGTACAAGCGGCAGCGGATCAGGGTCGCGCGGGCCGAGTCGACGTACCCCGTGGAAGCGGCCGCGCTCGACCTGGTGCCCAAGAGTGGAATCGGGGTGGCCGACTTCCTGCGGGAGCTGGCGGCCACCGAGGCTGTCCACAATCTCGAGAAGGCGATCCGCGCCAAGGGTCAGCCGCGGCTGCTGCGCTGGTTCAGCCCGCGCTACCGCGATCTGGTCCAGAACCCGGGGACCGGGGTACGGCGGGTCGCGGTGCTCGGCGTACCGGCGATCGAGGACGAGCAGCTGCGGGAGATGCTGGCGCACCCGCTGCCGGGCATGCCGAAGATCGACCTGATGCTCCCGGTCCGGGACAACACCTTCGACTCGACGATCGGCCCGTCACCCGGCACCTGGACCGCGGGCTGACCAGACACGGCCTAGACGGTGATCTCGCCGCGCTCGGCCTTGAGCGCGATGTCGGTGCGGTGCTGCGAACCCTTGATCCGGATCTGACCGACGGCGGCGTACGCCCGCTGCCGCGCCTCGGCGAGATCCTTGCCGACGGCGCTGACCGCGAGAACACGCCCGCCCGCCGTGACGAGCTGCTCGCCGTCGAGCGCCGTACCCGCGTGGAAGACCCGGACGTCGTCGTTCTCGGCCTGGTCGACGCCGGAGATCGGGTCGCCCTTGCGGGGGCTCGACGGGTACTTCTTCGCGGCCACCACGACCGCGACCGAGGAGGCGTTCCGCCAGCACAGGTCACCATGGTCGCCGAGCTTGCCCGTCGCGGCCGCGTACAGCAGGCCACCGAGCGGGGTCTTCAGCATCGGTAGCAGCGCCTGCGTCTCCGGGTCACCGAAGCGGCAGTTGAACTCGATCACCCGGACACCACGGGACGTCAGCGCGAGACCGGCGTACAGCAGGCCGCTGAACGGCGTACCGCGGTGGCGGAGCTCGTCGATCGTGGGCTGCAGGACCTTCTCGGTGATCTCGGCGACCAGGTCGTCCGGTGCCCACGGCAACGGGGTGTAGGCGCCCATGCCGCCGGTGTTCGGGCCCTCGTCGTTGTCGCCGAGCCGCTTGAAGTCCTGCGCCGGCTGCATCGGCAGCACGGTGGTGCCGTCGGTGATCGCGAAGAGCGAGACCTCGGGGCCGTCGAGGAACTCCTCGATCAGCACCTGCTCGCATTCGGCCGCGTGCGCGAGCGCCGCCTCGCGGTCGGAGGTGACCACGACGCCCTTGCCCGCGGCGAGCCCGTCGTCCTTCACGACGTACGGCGGGCCGAACGCGTCGATCGCCGTCGCGGCCTCCTCGGGCGTCGTACACACGTACGCACGGCCGGTCGGCACACTCGCCGCGGCCATCACGTCCTTGGCGAACGCCTTCGAGCCCTCGATCTGCGCGGCCTCCCGCGACGGGCCGAACACCGCGATCCCGGCGTCCCGCAGCGGGTCGGCCAGACCGGCCACCAGCGGCGCCTCAGGACCGACGACGACCAGGTCGATGTCGAGCTCCCGCGCCAACGCGACGACGGCGTCGTGATCGGCCACGTCCACGGGCCGGCAAACGATCGTTTGCCCGTCGTACGCCGGACGCAACACGGCGATACCCGGGTTCCCGGGGGCCGCCACCACTTGTTCGACCTCCGCGTCCTGGGCCAGCGCCCAGACCAGAGCATGCTCGCGGCCACCAGAGCCAACCACCAAGACCTTCACGGGCCATCAGCCTAGCGTGCCAACCCCGCACTCCACCCCACAGGACCATGGTCGGAGCCGTTTGCTGCTAGTAGGTCCAGTAGTAGCGGCCGGCGGCGTTCCATTCGACTGGGGTGGTGGTGTGGTTGGTGAAGGCCATGCCTTTGGCTTTGGCCAGTTCTACTGTGCGGGCCAGTTGGAGGGAGTAGGGGTGCTGGTTGTCGTCGTACCACTGTTCCGACTGGGTGATGCAGGTCTGGCCGGCGTAGTACGGGTTGGAGCACTGGTGTGGGGGTAGCCACTTCTGGACGTGGCGGAAGTTGACGGTGGTGGAGCCGTTGGGGGGCTTGATGGTGCCGACGGCGTCGAGGCAGTAGCCCGTCGCGGGGATGTTCCAGCGCACGTAGTGCTGGCGCCCGCCGGCAGACGGGATGGGCTGCAGGTTGTTGCAGTTGGCGTCGCCGATCTTCTCGCTGGTGACACGCTGGACCTGGGTCAGCGGGCGGCCGGCGCCGTCGTTGTAGCCGTCGAGGAGGACCCACTCGCCGGCGTGGATGAAGTGCTCGGCGGACTTCGGCGGCCAGGCCTTCGGGTCGCCCCACGAGATGTCGGACTCGGTCGCGCTGAGCGGTGTCCAGGCCCACTGCCCGGCCGCGGACGCACCGGCGAAGTACTGCCCGGCCGACCGCTGGAACATCAGCGAGTACTGGCCGTAGTTCTCGGCCGTCGTGCTCGCGTCCGACGAACGCGGGACAGCTACCGCGACGGCGGCCGCCACCACTGCGGCCGCGATCGTCAGAACAGGGAGCCTCGTGTTCGTCACGGAGTGCAACTTTAATGCCGATCGGGTTCAGGTTGAGTTCCTGTTCCGTGCAGCCTGCGCGGTCTAGGCTCACCAGCACGGGCCGACCAATGGGGGTGGGCCGGACCAAGGGGAGCTGTGATGCCAGAGCCTGTCACCCGAACACTCGACGTACCGGGCGCCACCCTGACGTACGACGTCCGCGGCGACCTCGCGAACCGCCCGGTTCTGCTGATCATCGGCTCACCGATGGCGGCCAGCGGATTCCCCACTCTGGCCTCGCATTTCGAGGACCGCACGGTGGTGACGTACGACCCGCGCGGCGTCGAGCGCAGCGTCCGCAGCGGTGAGCTGACCGAGCTGTCGCCCGAGGACCACGCCGCCGACCTCGCCGCGCTGATTGAGCACCTCGATGTCGGCCCGGTCGACATCTTCGCCAGCAGCGGGGGCGCGGTGAACGCGCTGGCCTTGACCGCCAAGCGGCCGGACCTGATCAACACGCTGGTCGCCCACGAGCCGCCACTCGCCGGGATCGTCCCCGACAGCGACGCCGCGCTGGCCGCGATCGCCGATATGTACGAGACCTACCAGCGCGACGGCCTCGGCCGCGGTATGGCGAAGTTCATTGCCCTCGTCGGATACGACGGCGAGATCCCCGCCGACTACACGCAACAGCCCGCGCCGGATCCGGCGATGTTCGGCCTGCCCACCGAGGACGACGGTGGCCGCACGGACGCGCTGCTCGGCCAGAACCTCCGCGGCTGTACGTCGTACCAACCCGACTTCGCCGCCTTGGACAAGGCGAAGGACCGGATCGTGATCGGGATCGGCGAGGAGTCGGCGAACCAGCTCGCCGCACGCGGCGGCAAGGCCGTCGCCGAGCGGCTCGGTCTGACGCCGGTCGTGTTCCCCGGCAACCACGGCGGCTTCCTCGGCAACGAGTACGGCATGCCCGGCAAGCCGGACGAGTTCGCGGCCACGCTCCGCGAGGTGCTGACCAGCCGCAGCTGATCCGCGACCCGTCGTGCACGCCCGTTCCGCTGTCAGCGGAACGGGGGTGCTGGGGGGTGACGTGGGTGGGGTGTCTGCTTAGCTGGTGGCATGACTGACAAGCCAGAGATCGACTTCCCTGACGGTCCGCCGCCGGCGGATCTCGAGATCACCGACATCACCGTGGGCGACGGCGACGAGGCCAAGGCCGGCTCCCGGGTGAACGTGCACTACGTGGGCGTGGCCCATTCGACCGGCGAGGAGTTCGACGCGTCGTACAACCGGGGCGCCCCGCTGGCGTTCCAGCTCGGCGTCGGCCAGGTCATCCAGGGCTGGGACACCGGCGTCCAGGGCATGAAGGTCGGTGGCCGCCGCAAGCTGGTCATCCCGCCGCACCTGGGGTACGGCGACCGCGGCGCGGGCGGCGCGATCAAGCCGGGCGAGACCCTGATCTTCGTGGTGGATCTGATCAGCGTCAGCTGATCCACTGCGCGATCCACTGGGCGAACGAACAGCCGGCGGCGACCATGTGGTCGCCGCCGGCTGTCTGTTTCAGGCCGGTCAGCGAATCGCGGCCGCCCGGATCACCTCCTGGCTGACCTTGTTCCCGGCGTCGTCGCCGGCCGTCGCCCGCAGCGAGAGGTACGACGCCCCCTTCGGCAACCGGACATCGGCAACCCACCCGGTACCGGCCCGCGACAGTGACACCGGCTGCCAGGTGGCGCCGTCGTCGTACGAGACCTGCAGCGTCGCCTCCTTGACCTTGCCGCCGCCTTCGACGCCGGCGAACTGGAATGCGGTCAGACCGATCCGCTGCCGGCCGCTCGTGAGCGCACCGTTGAGGTTCGTCGCGAGGTGGTAGTCCATCTGGACCAGCGGTAGGTAGACCCAGTCATTCGCCTCGGTGGTCTGAGCCTTGAAGTCCCACGCGGTCGCGGTCCTGGTCCCCTGTCCCCAGGCAGCGGGCCGCGTGGTGTCCATCTCGAACCGGTAGTTCGCCCAGCCCGTCGTGGCCGGCACGCTCGTCTGTACCGCCTGGAAGGAACCCTTCCGGATCAGTGTCCCGTTCTGGAAGAGCCGCGTCTCGACCGTCGAGTCGTCGCCCATCGAACCGGTGACGCCCTGGTCGCCGCTGCTGGCGGTCGGCACGTTCACCGCGAAGAAGTCGCCACTGCGCCGCGGGTTCCAGTACCCCGAGCCGACGCGCGGCCGGACGACCGGCGCGAACCACGAGTTCGTCTGAACAGCACCCGGCGCGTACGTGTGCCGCTCGCCCCGCTGATCCCAGCCGTTCGGGTGGTCGGTCTGCTCGTACCAATCGGTGCCTTCCTGCGTGGACACGTAGTCCACGCGCACGGTGCCGAGGTGGATCGGCTCGGTCACCTGCAGACAAGGCGGCCAGTACCCGATCCGGCAGTCCGCGCGGCTCTCGAACGCGAGCTCGCCGGTCGGCCCGACGAACCGGTTCACGACCGTCGCCAACTCGTTCGTCCGTGGCGTGTAGCTCAGGTTCGCCGGGATCGCCCCGGTGTAGGCCTTCACCACGTCGTACAGGTACGGCGGTGCCTCGGTCCCCGTCACCCGCAACCAGACCTTGCCCCCAGCAACGATCCGCTGGACCAGCGGACCACCTTCGGCCGCCGTCAACGAGTACACCGGAAGGTTGGTCCCACCCGCGGTGTCGTAGTACTTGCCCGAACCTTCGGTCACCACGATCAGCGCCCGGGCACCGGCCTCGACCGCGGCGGCAGCGCGAGCGGCCGGAGTCACCGCGCTGCTCGCGGTCACGAACACCGCCTTGCCCCGAACGTCCTTGCCCACATAGTCGGCGGCCGCACCGGTTCCGGCGTACGCCGCGGTGAGCATCGCGTTGCCGTCCCAGCGCTTCGAACCGCGCTGGAGGAGCGGGTGCAACGGCAAGTTGCCGACGGTCATCGACAGCAACGGCGCCGTACGACGCCAACGGGTCGAGAACTCGTAGTGGCCACCCGGCACCTGACCGGTCGGAGCGGCGTACATCTTGGTCGTCAACGGCGTCGGCACGTACTGGCTGAGGAACGTCGCGAACTGACCGCCGATCCCGGAGTCGTGGTACCAGCCCGGCCGCCGGTAGACGTCCTCACCCGGGCGCGACGTGTTGAGCGAGATCGGGTTCGCCGTCCGGGCGTCGAGGGTGAGCTCGGTGTTCTTGCCGATCACGATATGCGGCGTACCGACCAGCGCGACGCCATGGCCGCCATCGACCTCCAGCCACGAGGTCGCGGTGTACACGCCGGGCTCGAGGCGCTGCGTCGACACCGACCCGGTGGTGGGGTCGATCTCGAGGGTGCTGACGAACTGGTCGCCGTACTTGTACAGCGTCAGGAACCCGCCGGCCGGCTTGCCGTCGCGACCGATCGCGTGCACGTTCAGGTCGTACCGCTCGCCTTCCATGACCAGACCGACCGCGGTCTGCGCGACCCGCTGACCGGCCTGCTTCGCGACGACGGTCCCGGAGTACGTCGAGCCCGGCGTCGCCAGGTTCGGCGTCGCGGTGACATCGACCGTGGCGGTGCCGTTCGCGGGGACGGTGACCTGCGTCGCGCCGAGCGTGAACAGCCCGGCCGGCGCTGCCGTCGTACCGTCACTGGTCACGTCGGTGGACAGGTCGAGCGTGGCGGGAGTGTCACCGAGGTTCGTGTAGGTGATGCTTCGCTGGACCGGCGCGTCGTCACCATGCGGCCACGCATGGAACCCGAAGTCGCGGGTCGCCGTCGCGATCACCTTCCCGAACGCCGCCGCCGGTACGTCCAGCCGACCGCCACCGACCTGGTACGCCGTCTCGCCGGCGAGCGGCTTGGCGGTGCTCACCAATGCGGACTTGATCTGCTCACCCGTCCAGTCGGGGTGCTCCTGGACAAGGAGTGCCGCTGCGCCGGCGACGTGCGGCGTCGCCATCGACGTACCGCTGAGCGACTTGTAGTAGCCGGTGCCGGACGACTTGGCCGCGCGGGCCGCGAGTACGTCGACACCAGGTGCCACGATCTCGGGCTTCACCGTGGCGTCGCCGAGACGCGGGCCCATGTCCTGGAAGTACGCTCGCTCGTCGTTGCCGTCGACCGCACCAACGGTCAGCGCCGACGCCGCGGCGCCCGGCGAGCCGATGCCGCCGACCCGGCCGTAATTGCCTGCGGCAATCACGAACAGGGCACCGGTCTCGGCACTCAGCTGGTCGACCGCGAGCGCCATCGGGTCGGTGCCGTCGCTCGGCTCGGTGCTGCCCAGGCTCATGCTGACGACCTTCGCGCGGTGTGCGGCCCACTCCATCCCGTCGATGATCCAGGAGGCAGCGCCGGACCCGCCGTCGCTGAGCACCTTGCCGATCGCCAGGTGCGCGGCCGGCGCGACGCCCTTCTCGAGGCCGTTCGACGCGGCGCCGGTTCCGGCGACCGTGGATGCGACATGGGTGCCGTGCCCGTTGACGTCCTCGGTGGTCTCACCGGGGACGAAGCTCTTGGTCTCGACGATCTGACCGGCGACGTCGGGGTGTGTCTGGTCGATGCCGGTGTCGAGGACCGCGACCGTCGTACCGGTGCCGTCGACACCCTTGGCCCACGCGTCCGGGGCACCGATCTGGGCAGTGCTGTCGGCCAGGCTGGCCTTGACCTTCTCGTCGAGGAACACCTTTTGGATGCCGCCGCCGAACTGGCCCGGCGTCGCCACCGAACGCGCGGTGCCGGCGGTGATCCCCGACCAGAACTGCGCCGCTTCGGCCTTGTGCGCGGCGAGGCCGAGGCCGCCGATGCTCTCGAGCGTTGCACCGCGATCGGCGTGCTGCGGAGTCGCGGCAGCGGCGCGCAGACCCGGCCGGTACTGGACGATCAGCGGGATCGACGAGACCGCGGAGTCGTCGTACCCCTGGTCGACGAGCGCGGTGACGTTGAAGAGCTCGGGGTCGAGGCGACCCGAGGCGAGGTACGGGAGCGCGGCGTCCGGGACCACGTGCAGGTCCTTGCCGACCTGCTGGATCTGGACGCCGCCGCCGGCGCCGGGCGACGGCTCGACGGACGCGGTCGGCTGACCGCCGGGGGTTTCGGTGAGCGTGACCACGTCACCGGTCAGCAGCGTGACGCGGTGGGTCTGGCCGGCGGGCTGACTGGGTGGGGCGGCGCCGGGCGAGGCGACACCATCTGCCTGCGACGGCAGCGTCGTCGTCGCAGCCAAAGCCACGAGGACGGCGAGGCCACCGGCGACGGCGCGGGCGGATCTGGACATGGGCGGGACCCTTCCTGGAATGCACCTGCGGAGCGGAATGGCATGAACATGTCACGCCGCCGTACAGTGCTCAATGGCGGGATTGCGGCATGACATCTGTCCGCCACCCCGTCCGCCGCCGCAGGCCCCTCGAAGGAGCGCACGATGCTGGACGTGCTGGGACTGGATACCACCGAGGAGGGTGCCTACCGGCGGCTGATCGCGCTGCCGTCGGAGTCGCTCGAGGCGCTCGCGGAGTCGATGCAGGTCGACGTCGCGGACCTCGCGTCCGCGCTCGACGGGCTCGAGGAGAAGGGCCTGGTCGCCCGCTCGACCGCGATGCCCGGTCACTTCGTCGCGTCGCCGCCGGCTCTCGCGCTCGGGTCGCTGATCGTGCAGCGCCAGGAGGAGATCCGCCGGGCGCAGTTCGAGCTCGGGCGCCTCGCCGAGCAGTACCGCGGTGTGATGGCCGACCGGTCGGACACCGACGTGATCGAGGTGGTGCGCGGCGCGCAGGCGGTGGCGCAGCGGTTCGGGCAGATGCAGCGCGGTGCGTCGCAGGAGGTGCTGGCGCTGGTGAAGGCGTCGGTCGCCGTGGTGTCCGCCGACGAGAACGTGGACGAGGACGCAGCCTTGGCGCGCGGCGTCACGTACCGCGTCGTCATCGAACGAGCGGCGTTCGCCAAGCCCGGCTTCGTCGACCTGGTGTCCGAGTCGCTCAAGGCCGGCGAGCTGATCCGGGTCACCGGCGACCTCCCGCTGCGGCTGATCGTCGCCGACCGCTCCCTCGCCTTGTTGCCGTTGGCCCCTACCGCTGACAACGCGGCCGGTGGGGCGCTGCTCGTGCATCCGTCCGGGTTGCTGGACGCGCTGCTGCATCTGTTCGACCTCGTCTGGGCAAGCGCCAACGAGGTACTGCCGAGCGATACGGGCACCACCGAGCTGTCCGCGGACCGGCTCGACGACGTCGACGCCCGCATCCTCACCCTGCTGCTCGCCGGGCTCACCGACCACGCGATCGGTGGCCAGCTCGGGATGTCGCTGCGCACTGTCCAGCGCCGCGTCAGCCAGTTGATGGACCGCGCCCAGGTCGTGACACGTTTCCAGCTCGGGCACGAAGCGTCCCGCCGCGGCTGGCTCGGCGTCTGATAATCCCGTAGTAGTACTCATCCGCCTCGCCCAGCGGCTCGCTTGACTGGGAGGCATGACGACGATGGCTGCGACCACCCACCCCGGCACCCGCCCGAACTGGCTGTGGTACGCCGCCGTGGCCGCGAAGCTACTGCTCCTCGGGTTGTTGCTCTCGGCCCTGATCTGGCCCGATCTCAGCGGCATGAAGGGCAAGGCCTCGACCGCCCGCCTGATCGTCTACCCGATCGGCGCCATGGTGCTCCCGCTCTGGTGGTGGGCCTACGGCCGCACGCGGAGCACGCTGCACCGCAGCTTCCCCTGGCACGCCGACCTGTTGATGACGCTCCCCTGGCTGATCGACCTGATCGGCAACCGGCTGAACCTGTTCGACACCGTCGGCTGGTGGGACGACGCCATGCACTTCGTCCTGTGGACGTTCCTCACCTGCGGTGTCCTGCTCGCGTTCGCGCCGCGTGACCTGTCCCGGGCGCTCACCGCGTTCGTCGCCCTCGGCTTCGGCGCCACCGCGGCCGTCGTCTGGGAACTCGGCGAGTACGTCGCCTTCGTACGCGACTCCCCCGAACTGCAGACCGCCTACACCGACACACTGGGCGATCTCGCGCTGGGAACCCTCGGGGCCTGCGTGGCCGGACTGATCGTCTACCAAGCCCGGCGATCTCCTTCTACTTCCAACCTATAGCGGCTCGGGGGACTTGCCGCAAGCCCCGGTTCGTCTCGCAGAATTGTCGGTCGATCAGCTCAGAGCGAGCTGGGGGAGCGGAGATGATCTGTGCGTTGTGTGTTGGCAACTTGGGGGTCGCGCGGAGACGTCGAGCCGTTGGCGGGCCTCGCGGTCGCGCTGCGGGAACTCGGCGCGGAGGCAACGGTGTGCGCGCCACCGGACGACGATTTCGAGGCGTTGCTGGCGCGGGCCGGCGTACCGCTGGTGCCGCTCGGGCCGTCGGTGAAGTCGGTGGTCGCGGCGCCGAAACCGCCGTCGGGCCAGGCAGCGTTCGAGCTGGCGCCGCGGCTGGTCGCCGCGCGGTTCGAAACGCTCGGCGCTGTCGCGCAGGGCGCCGATGCGATCGTGGCGACCGGCCTGATGCCGGCCGGGGCCCGGGACGTGGCGGACAAACTCGGCATCGGCTACGTCCTCGCCTGCTTCCACCTCGGAGGCATTCCGTCGCAACACTTCTCGCCGGGAGCACGTCCCGGTACGCCGTCACCGGAAGGTGAGACCGATCGGCGGGTGTTGTGGGAGCACGACGCCGAGCGCGTGAACGCCTTGTACGGTCCGGCGCTCAACAGGGAGCGGGCCGCGATCGGTCTGCCGCCGATCGACAACGTCCGCGACTACGTGCTCACCGATCACCCGTGGCTCGCGGCAGATCCGACGCTGTGTCCGTCGAAGGGCCTGACCGAGCTCGACGTCGTCCAGACCGGTGCGTGGATCCTGCCTGACGACCGCCCGCTGCCTTCCGACGTGGAGGTGTTCCTGGCGGCCGGCGATCCTCCGGTGTACGTCGGGTTCGGCAGCATGGCCGCGTACGCGCCGAAGGGGATCGCCGAGCTGGCCATCGAGGCGTGCCGCGCGCACGGCCGACGGGTTCTGCTGAGCCGCGGCTGGGCCGGGTTGGACCTCGCGGACGAGGGCAAGGACTGCTTGGTGGTCGGCGAGATCAACCAGCAGGCGCTGTTCCCGCGGGTGGCGGCCGTGGTGCATCACGGAGGTGCGGGTACGACGACCACGGCCGCGCGGGCCGGTACGCCGCAAGTCGTCGTACCGCTGATCGCGGATCAGCCGTACTGGGCCGCGCGAGTCGCCGCGCTGGGGATCGGTGCCGCACACGAGCGCTCGGCGCCGACGACCGAATCGTTGGCAGCGGCGCTCGAGATCGCCCTGCGTCCGGAAACGCGGGCGGAGGCCGCGCGGGTGGGCGGCGCGGTCACGACGGACGGCGCGACGGTGGCCGCCAAGCTGTTGATGAGTCAGTCGACGGGACGGTGAAGCGCGTCGAGGAGATGTGAGACGACGGTCTCCGGTGAGCGGGTCCAGTCCGTGGTGAGGACGTGGTGGACCCGCCAGCCGGTGGTCGTCAGGACGCTCGGGTGCGTGGTGAGCCGCTCGAGCAGCGTGTCGGCGGCGACGCGATCCGGCGTGTCGACGAGGACCGCGAGCCGATAGCCGTCGTCGTCAGGCAGCTTCAGCGCGAGGTCACACCGGAACACCGACTCGCCGACGGCAGCGTCCACCTCGACGCCGCGCGCCTCCAGTGCCGCCGCGAGTTGGCCGACCACCGCCGTCGACGTCTTCGCACGCGCCGGCGACCTCACGCCGTACGACGTGAGCGCCGACTTCGCCGCCACGTTGTCACCGCGCGAGACCGCGGCGGCGTACGCGAGGAACCGGCGCAGCGTGTTGGCCCCGTCGTTGTAGGTGTTGGTGATCGCGTCGGGCTCGATGCTGCTGACGACCACCATGTGTTCGCGTGCCCGGCTGAAGATCACGTTCAGCCGCTTCTCGCCGCCCGAGGTGTTGATCGGACCGAAGTTCATCAGCATCCGGCCGTCCGGACCGGCGGCGTAGCAGACGCTCATCAGGATGATGTCGCGCTCGTCGCCCTGCACGTTCTCGAGGTTCTTCACGAACAACCCGGCGTCCTGCTCGCCGCGTGTCCGCACCTGCTCCGCCTCGTACGCCGCGGCGAACGCCGAATCGCCGTTCGCGAGCTCTTCGAGGGCCCGCTCGATCTCGCCCTGCTGAGCCTCGGAGAACGCCACGATCCCCAGACTCTTGCCGGTCTCGCGGGTCAGCACCTCGCGCACCAGCGCAGCGATCCACCGGGCCTCCGCCGGATTGGTCCGACGGTCGTAGACCCCGTCGACCAGCCGGACCGCGGTGATGCTTCCGGCCAGCAGGCTGTCGCACACTTCGGCCACCGGGGAATCGGACCGCAGCGTCCACGGCGGCGCGGTGTGCGGCGGCAACCGATCGGGAACCGTCGCGAGCTTGCCCTGGTAGAACGCCGCGTTGCTGAACGAGATCAGTGCCTCCGACCGGCTCCGGTAGTGCCAGGTCAGCATCGTCGACGCCAGCCGCAACGCACTGATCGAGAGGAAGCTGTCCTCGGTCAGCGCGATACCGACCTGCTCGGCCGCCTCGTCCTCGAGGTCGACGTCGACCTGATCGTCCCGCACCCGGAAGTACTGCGTCGGCGGCAGCTGCATCTGGTCACCGACGACGATCGTCTGCGGCGCGCGATGCAACGCCGGGATCGCTTCCTCCACGGGGATCTGACTCGCCTCGTCGTACACCACGACGTCGAAGGACGTTGTCAGTGGCAACGTTTCGGAGACCGACGACGGGCTCATCAGCCAGACCGGGCGCAGCACCGAGACCACCGCACCCGGCGCGCCGGACGCCAGGTCGCGAATCGACCGGTACCGCATGACCTTGCCGAACTCGTGCTCCACCTCGCGGCGCCCGGTCGCGAACGTCTTCTTCCGCTCGCGTTCCTCCGGCGACATCCCGGTCACGCTGCGCTCGGAGTGCTCGACCTCGGCGAGGAACCGCCGGCGAACCTGGGCGACCACCACTTCGGCGTTGAGCTCGGTCAAGTCGTCGTACACCATACTCAGCTCGCCCACGATCGCGTCGACCCGCTCCGAGGACAGTTGCAGCGCCGCGGCCGACCTGGCCCGCTCCCACTCCGCGGCGCAGACGGCGTACTCGAGCTGGTCCGGCGTCGCGTCGAGCTGACGAAGCGCAGCCGACACCGCATCCGCCAGATCTCGCAGCTTCGGCCCGACAGCCCGTACGACGGGACTCGCGGCGGCGAGGCGATCGGCCAGGTCGCGGAGACCGTCGACGGTCAAGGTCTCCCAGTGGTCGGCGAGCAGGTCCTGAGTCACGTCTGCGGCGTCGTCGACCGCATCCGCGAGCCGGGCCAGCTGGGCGGCAGCACCGTCGCCGAGTGCGAATCGCCAGTCGGGAATGCTCTTGCGAGCAGCGGCGAGGTGGTCGATCAGTTCCCGCGGGTCGTCCGCGGCCCAGTCGTGACGAGTCCGCTCGGCATGCTCCTCGACGGCCGCCGACGCGGACTGGGCGGCCACCAGGTCGGTGAGGATCTCGGTGACGGACGGCTGCACCGAACGCGTCGTACTGTCGAAGCGGGAGCGGACGAGGCTCTTCACCCGGCGCCAGTCACCGCTGAGGAAGGAGAACGTGCCACCTTCCTTGCTTTCGGCAACTTTCAGGGCGGATCGGGCGTCGGCCGGCGCCAACGGCTCCTGCCAGCCGGCGGCCTCCTTCCAGGCGGCTCGCTCGGCCGCGACCAGCTTCTTCCGCTCGGCCGCGGCATCCGACAGCTCGCGGGCCACCTCCGACCGTGGCACGATGGCCTCCAGCCGGTCCAAGGCCGCCAACGGCTCCAGCAACCGTCCGAGCCGAGCGTGCGCCCGGACGTCGCGCACGGCTGTGCGTTCCAGATCCAGTGCGGCCAGCGCGTTCGCGACCGCGTCCCACCGCGCGCGGAGCTCGCGGGCTGCGCCGGACAGGTCGGAGTCGTCGAAGCTTCTGAGGAAGGCCAGCGGGCTCCGCGCCAGCACCCCGCCGGTCGCCGGGTCAGCCGCTGCCAGCGCGTACGCGACCTCGCGCACATCGTCCTGCGACTTCCACCACTCCCCGGCGCTCGGCAGGACCCGAGCGTCGTCGGACGGGGCCCAAGAATGGTCATGGAGTGCAGCCAAGCGGTTGATCAGGTGGCGGAGGCGCGGTGTGCCGGCCGCCAGCTGATCCTCGAAGGCGTCGACCGTCGCCAGCAGCCGGTCGACGCGAGCGACCAGGTCCGCGCGGCGGGCCGTCAACGCATCCAGGTCGTCCTCGGCCGACAACCAGGAGTCATAGGTCTCCCGGAGCCCGTGCACGAAGGCCTTCTTGTCGCCGTGCGAGTCGTGGATCAGGGCACACAACCCGTCCAGCCGCCGGCTCGCCAACCGGGCATGGACGACATCCAGCGCCGCTCGCTTCTGGCAGACGAACAGCACGCGCTTCCCCCGGGCCACGAAATCGGCGATCAGGTTCGTGATCGTCTGTGACTTCCCCGTCCCCGGCGGGCCCTGGATCACGAAGCTCTCGCCACGCCGCGCCCGCGCGATCGCCGCCACCTGCGACCCGTCCGCGGGCACCACCAGATGCCGATCGGCGGGCGGCAACTCAGGCAGCGAGCTCCCCACCGGCCGTGGCCGATCCGAGAACAGGTGGTCGAAGGACGCCGCCGACTCCCCGGTCGTCAGCAACTCGTCGTAGTCCCGGACCAGCCCCAACGTCCGGTAGTTGAAGTTCGCCAGCGAGACCGCGCACAGGTCGACGTCCCACGAGTACGGCCCGCCCTCGGTGTCGATCGAGTACACGTCGGTCTCGATCGCTGCCGGCCGCCGCGGCTCCGCACCGAGCGTGATTCCCAGCGGCAGGGTCTGCTGCGCGATCTGCGTCCGGAAGATCTGCACCCCCAGCGGCTGGTAGTCCGACCGCCGGTACGAATACGGGTACTGCTTCCCGCCGAACCCGGTCGCGAAGTTCCCACGCCGTCGCCGGGTGTACGTCCGCAGCCGCGTCATCGCCCGCTGCCGGACCAGATCGATCCGCGGCTTCTCCCGCAGATGCAACTGCAGCCCCGGCTCGGTCGCCTGGATCTCCTTCGCGAGCCGTTGGTGCAGGTCCCGCAACGCGCCAGGCGCTGACAGGTCGACCGTCTCCGGCAGCGAGATCCCGTACAGCTGCCGCAGGCTGTGCCGCAGCGTCGGATTCACCTCCGCGATCGGATCGGTGATCCGCAGCGTGTACGAGTCCCGGACGCCGCGCTTCTTCGTCAGCTCCACCTTCGCCAGCACGAGCGGCGACGCCAGCCGGGTGTCGCGGTCGTTCTTCAGGTCGTGCCAGCGCAGGAACGCCGGCACCAACCGCAGCTGGTCCTGCCCGTAGTCCGCCCGGTCCCGGCGGGCCGTCGAGATCAGCTTGTCCAACGTGTTCGCGGCGTACGGCGCCTCGTCGTACCGGATCCATTTGCCCAGCGGCTGTGCCTTCTTCAGCAGCTGGTCAGCGAGCTCGTCGCGCCAGGTGAACAGCTGCTCGGAGCGGATCGTCCGTACGTCGAGCATCAGCGGCACCGACACCTCGGTGACGTTCAGCGTCTGCGCGGTCGGGCGGAAGTTGATCAGCCGGTTCCGCCGGGAGAGGTCGAAGAGCCGGTCGCGCAGCGCACCGAGCACCGCCGTACGCCGGTCGGCGGCGCCGCGCACGATCGCCTCGACATCGAAGTCGAGCGGCTGGTCGCGGTAGTTCTCCAGCTGCTCGATCAACGAGTGCAGGTCCTGCGCGCGGCGATGCCGGTCCGGCTCGGCCATCTGCGCGGCGACCGAGACGATCACCGGGTGCAGGTCCGGGTCCAGGCGGTACAAGTTGCCGCGGGCATCGATCAGGGTGCTGACGTCCGCCGTCCGGGACAGGTCGAGCCCGCAGCCCAGCGCGAGCAGCAGCTGCCCGAGGCTGAAGATGTCGGTGAGCTGATCGTGGTGACCGACCACGTGCTCCCAGCTCTGCCAGCCGGCCACCGGCGTCGGCGCCGTGATCGCCTCCGGAACCGGCCCCGGGACGACCACGGTCTCGCCGCCGCCGCTCTCACCGAGATCGAAGTCTGTCTGCCGATGAGCCACCACCTCGACCGCGGTCGGGCGCTTCCCCTGCCGGGTCTCGATCTCGGCGGGTGCGAGCGTCGGCCGGCCCGCGTCCTGAGGCGCGAAGCCGAGCCGGTTCTGGTCGTCGACCACGATCCGATCCAGACCGCGCAACGGTGCGACCAGGCCGCGCTCGTGCACCGCGGCCGTCTCGTGGAACAACGGCAGCACCGCCGCGAGCAGCGCGTCGTTGCCGAGACCGCCCTGCGAGACGGCCAGCGCGACGAGATCCTCGGCACTCATCCGGCCACCCCCGCCGCTTGCACGAGCTTGCTCCGCTGCTTGTCGCTCCACCCGAGCTCGTCGTCCGCGATGTCCGCGTACCCGGTCAGGCCGGAGCGGCGCGCGATCGCGAGCGAGGCGATCAGCCCCTCGTCACCCGCCTCCGGATCGGCCGTGGCGAGGTCGAGCAGGAGATAACACAGGTACCGCGTGGTCGCCGCCGCGAGCGGGCGCGGCGGCGGCACGGGCGCACCGTCCACCGGCCGAACCGTCAGCGGCTCGTCGAACCGCACAGCACGCTCTGACCTGGCGATCGGCATCTGCGTATCGTCGAACCCGGCCGCCGCGGCCGCGACTGCATCGGTGCGCAGCCCCTCGGTCTGTGCAACAGCCGCCGCGAAGTCTCGACTCAGCGCACGCAGCAGCTCGGCATCGAGCAGATCCGGCGCGTCCACGTCGAGCGGCCCGGTGATCAGCGCCTCGACGTCCTCGCCGTCGCTCCACTTCTTCAGCGCCCACGCTCGCCCCACCGCCTCGGGATGGGTGTTCCCACGACTCCCCGACCGCAGGTCCAGCGACTCCGCCTGCCGCAGGTACGCCGCGGGGTCCGCCGTACTCAGCCCCGTCTCCAGCTTCAGCAGCGCGCGGATCGTCGTACTCAGATCGCCGCACGCCGTCAGCGCCCCGCGATCCGCGAAGAGCTCCGTCGCGAGGGACCAGCGCCGGTGGGTCTCGAGGTACTGCGACGGCGTCCGAGCGTCGCCCATCGCCGCGTCGAACAACCGGTCGACCGCGAGGTACCCACCGTCTTCCGCCTGCCAGAGCAGCCGGTGCGCGAGCTCGTGCCCGATCACGGCGGTCAGCTCGTCCTCGTCGAGCCGGTCGAGCAACGCCCCCTGGAAGAGGATGACCGCCTTGCCGGCCTGATGCAGGTACGCCGCGTTCGGGTCGCCGCTCACCTGGAAGTAGTCGATGTCCTCGTCGAGTTCGAGCGCCCGCGCCGCGCGCTGCCCGGCTCGGAAGACTACCGGGTGCGCGTCGGACTCCAGCCGGTACGCGTTCCGCAACAGGACGTCGTCGAGCGAACCCTCGGGACCGCCGTGCAACGCCGTCCAGGCAGGCTCGTCCACCCGGCGGACAACCGCCAGGACGGACCGGTGATACCCGAGCGCTGACAACATGGCGGCCACGATAGCCACCCGCACCGACCAAAACCGAGCTCGATCTCCACGACCTGTGGACATCCGGCGTACGGCGACCCGCGGAAGCTAGCGGTCGGTCGGGCGGCAGACCCCGTTCGCCGCCGCGCTGGCAGCGAGCGCCGCGGCGGCAGGGTTGGCGGCGTTGGCGGTGTTGGCGGCGTTGGCGGTGTTGGCGGTGTTGGCGGTGTTGGCGGTCGGCGCGCCATCACCGTCGTACGACGGCTCGGCATCCACCTGCGTCCGGGTCGTGTGCCGGCCGATCGGGACGACCATCGGCGTACCGGCGACCGGGTCCGGCACGACCTTCACCGCCAGCCCGAACACGTCCTGGACGACGTCCTCGGTGATCACCTCCGACGGGTTGCCCTCAGCAACGATCGCGCCGTCCTTCATCGCGATCAGGTGGTCGCCGAACCGGCAGGCCTGGTTCAGGTCGTGCAACACCAGCACGATCGTCCGGTCGTCGGACTTGTTCAGGTCCACCAGCAGGTCCAGCACCTCGAACTGATGCGTCAGGTCGAGGAACGTCGTCGGCTCGTCGAGCAGCAGGATATCGGTCTCCTGCGCAAGCGCCATCGCGATCCACACCCGCTGCCGCTGGCCGCCGGACAGCTCGTCGATCGGCCGGTCCGCGATCGACAGGACGTCCGTCGAGGTCATCGCCTCCGCGACCGCCGCATCGTCCTCCCTCGACCATTGCCGGATCCACCGCGTCCGTGGGTATCGCCCACGACCGACCAGGTCCGCGACCGTGATCCCCTCCGGCGCGGTCGGCGACTGCGGCAGCAGCCCGAGCTTCGTCGCGACGTCCCGGGTCGGGATCTGCTGGATGCTCTTCCCGTCCAGCAGTACGGTCCCGCGCGACGGCTTCAGCAACCGCGCCAGCGTCTTCAGCAATGTCGACTTGCCGCACGCGTTGGCGCCGACGATGACGGTGATCTTCCCGGTCGGGATCCGCACCGACAGGTCGTGGATGATCTCCCGCTGGTCGTACCCGACGGCGAGACCTTCGGCGGCCAGGCTGTGTTCCACGGACTTCTCCTCCATCTCAGCCACCACTCCCGACCCGGTTCGCCCGCGCCAGCAAGAACATCAGGTACGGCGCACCGACCACACCCGTCACCACACCGACCGGCAGCTGCGTGTCTCCGAACGCGTGCTGTGCGACGAGATCCGACAGCGCCACGACCAGCGCCCCGAGCAACCCGGACGTGATCATCGCCGGCCCTGGTGACCGCGTCAGCCGCCGCGCGATCGGCGGCGCTACGAACGCCACGAACCCGATCGGCCCGGCGGCCGCCGTCGCCACCGCGGCCAGCAGGACCGCGATCACGATCAGCCCGAGCCGCGACGCCTCCACCCGCAGCCCCAGCCCGTACGCGGTCTCGTCCCCGAGCTGGAGGATGCGCAACTGCTGCACCAGGAACACCATGAACGGCAGCAGGACGACGAACGTGATCGCCAGCGACCGCACGTTCGACCAGTCGCGTCCGTTCAGACTCCCGGTCAGCCAGATCAGCGCCTGCTGCGCGATCTCCACGCGGGCCTTGGTCAGCAGGTACGACGTGATGCTGGTGGCGATCGCCCCGATGCCGATCCCGATCAGGATCAACCGGTAGCTCGACACCCCGTGCCGCCAGGCGAGCACGTACATGATGAAAGCGGTCAGTACCGCACCGAGGATCGCCAGCCCGGACACCGCGACCCCCGTGAGTCCCAGGGTCACGATCGCGAACACGGCGAACGCGCTGGCGCCGTACGTCACGCCGATGATGTCGGGGCTCGCCAGCGGGTTGCGGGCGATGCTCTGGAAGATCGCGCCGGACAGACCCAGCGCCGTACCGACCAGCAGGCCGGTGAGGGCCCGCGGTAGCCGGAGCCGGTTCACGATGAACTCGGTCGCCCTGTCGCCGCCACCGAACAGCGTCTTGACCACGTCGATCACCGGGATCTTGAAGTCACCCAGCGACAGCGAGACACAGAACGTCGCGAACACCGCGACCGCGAGCGCGACGACGACCACGAGGGTGCGGGCCCGCCGCGCCGCGCGGGCGCGCGTGATGACAGCGACTGCTTCGGCGGTCGTCATCACAGATCGGCCAGCTTCCGCCGCCGTACCAGGGCGATGAAGAACGGGGCGCCCAGGACCGCGGTCACGATGCCGACCTGCAGTTCGCCGGGTAGCGCGACGACGCGGCCGATCACGTCCGAGCCGAGCAGCAGGATCGGGGCGAGCAGAGCGGAGTACGGGAGGATCCACCGGTAGTCCGGCCCGGTCACCAACCGCGCGACGTGCGGGATGGTCAGGCCGATGAACCCGATCGGGCCGGCCGCCGCGGTCGCCGCGCCACAGAGCAGTACGACGACGACCGCCACGAACAACCGGGCGAGTCCGACCCGTTGGCCGAGCGACTTCGCCACGTCGTCCCCGAGCGACAACGCGTTCAGCACTCGTCCGCAGAACAGCGACAGCACGATCCCGACCAGGATGAACGGCGCGACCTGCGCCGCGATGTCCGAACCGCGGCCGGCGAACGATCCCACCGACCAGAACCGGAACTGGTCGAAGGTGTCGACGTCGCCGATCAGCAGCGCCGTCGTCAGCGACCCGAGCATCGCGGTCAGCGCCGCACCGGCGAGCGCGAGCTTCACCGGCGTCGCGCCCTCCCGACCGAGCGACCCGAGGAAGTAGACCGCGACCGACGCCGCGGCCGCACCGAGGAAGGCCAGCCAGACGTACGCCGTCAGCGTCGACAACCCGAACCAGTAGATGCCCCCGACAACGAACAGCGCGGCGCCGCCGTTGACTCCGAGGATCCCCGGATCGGCGAGCGGGTTGCGGGTCACACCCTGCATCAACGCTCCCGACAGCCCGAGGGCCGCTCCGACCAGCAGACCGATCAGCGTCCGCGGCACGCGGAGTGACCGCACGATCACGTGGTCGGTGTCGGCCTCGTTGTAGTGGCGCAGGGCATCGATCACGGTGGGCAGCGGGATCTGCTTGGACCCGACCGCGATGCTCAGCAGGCACACCAGAACCAACAGGACCACGCAGCCGATCAGTCCGGCGACGAGCGTCGCCCGGCGGGTCCGGCGCCGCGGGCGTGCGGGGGCGGACTCCGGGTCAGGCGTGTCAGGCAGATCAGGCTCGGCGGAAGTGACAGCGCTGGGCGGGGGCATTGGACTTTCGGGATCCTCTTAGGTAAGGCTAACCTCTAGATGCCTCAGAGTACCCCGACCACCTTCGGGTCTGCATCCGAGTCCCCCTGCAGAGTTTATGGAGAAACCTCAGCATGACTACCGTGCTCGAGCGGCCGATCGTGTTCGACTCGCTCCTCGCCACCGTGGCGGCCGTTGAGGACCTGAGCCCGCATCTGCGCCGCGTGACATTCGTCGCACCGCGGATCGCGCGGTCGGTCACCGCCGGACCGGACCAGCGCATCAAGGTCCTCCTCGCGCCGCCGAACGGCAAGGCGATCAGCCTGCCCTCGGGACCCGAGTGGTACGCCGACTGGTGTGCGCAGCCGGTCGATGAGCGGTTCATCATGCGGACCTACACCGTGCGGGCACTCCGCCCGGAGGTGGCCGAACTGGACGTCGAGTTCGTCCTGCACGGGGTGAACGGACCCGCGTCGGCCTGGGTGAGCGAAGCGAAGCTGGGCGACGAGGTGGGCCTGCTGCTGCCCTTCGCGGTCGACACGACCAGTCCGAAGGGTCTGCTGCACTCCGGCGTCGACTACATCCCACCGGCGACCAGCGTGCGCCGTATCCTCGTCGCGGACGAGACGGCGCTCCCAGCACTGGCCGGCATCCTCGAGGAGCTCCCTCCCGCGGTACAGGCCGCGGTGTTCGTCGCCGTACCGGATGCTGCTGACATCCGGCCGCTGGCGGGCTCTGTTGATGTCACCTGGGTGACCGAAGGATCGGTGCTGGATGCGCTGAAGTCAGCCGCGCTGCCGTTCGACCCTGACTACGCCTGGGTCGCCGGCGAGTCGTCAATGATCAAAGCGGTACGCCGTCACCTGGTGAACGTCCTGGGGATGCCGAAGGCCGCCATCTCCTTCCAGGGCTACTGGAAGCGCGGCGAGGCGCACTGCTGATCCGGTCCGGGAGAGCCGGCGGGGCAGAAGCACCGGCCCTCCCGGAGTCCTGCTAGGACGGGTTCTCCGCGTGGGTCAGCGTCTCCCACGCGACGAACAGGTTGTTGGACCCGGCGGGGCGCTTGGACTCGGTCAGCGCCTGCGTGTTCGCCATCGCGATCCCCAGCCGGGTGTGCAACGCGTTGTAGCCGACCTCGGTGATCGGGCCGAGGCCACGGTTCACCGAGCCCTTGCACAGCCAGGACGGCACCGGCTCCAGATTGCGTTCCCAGCGGGACTGGAAGCCCAGAGCCTGGCGGAGTCGCTCACCGAACTCGGGGTACAGGTCGACGCCCTGGATGCGGGAAGTCTCCAGCACATGTGAGATCGACGAGATGCCGTAGCCGGTGTGGGTGAAGTCGCGGCAGGTCTCCTGGGTCAGGCCCGTCACGAACGTCCCCTGGCCCTGCCAGTAGCTGACGATCTTGTCGCGGGTGTCGAGGTTCTGACTCGGCACCGTCTTCGGCAGCGCGCCATCGGACTCCAGATACACGTACGCCGGCACGCGCAGCCGGTACAGCGCGATCGCCTTGTCGTACACGGCCTTGTCCTCGAGGAACACACCGATGCCCTGGATCGCCTCGGTCATGCTCAACTCCCAGTTCCCGTTGGAGTTCGAGCCGTTGATGATCTCGGGCAGGTAGACGGTGCGGAGCATGGTGGCGAAGCGGCCGGCGTTCGGCCAGTTGCCGTACTTGTACTTGATGATCTCCGCGGCCTTCGGCCACGACGACGCGGACCAGGCGGTCTGCAGCGGGGCGTTGCTGTTGGTGTGGTCGCGGATGGTGGCCGACCACGCGTCCATCAGCTCGATGGACTTCTGTGCATAGCGGTCGTCACGGGTGAGGTACCACAGCAGTGCGTCCGTGTACGCCGCGATCGCGTCCTCACGCTCGTCGGTACAGCCGTAGTTCGGGTTCGAGTACGGTCCGCACTCCACGGTCGCGCGTGGTTTCGGCGTACGGGAGAGTGCGGCGTACGCACTGCTCTTCGCCTGGTTGAAGGCGTTGGTCCATGGCTGCGCGCCGGCCTGTACCTTCGCTCGGACGAAGTCGAGCTGGGCCGTGCTGACGCCGACGCCCGGATGGGTGAACGCCGTCGGCGCATCGACGGCCGCGGGCGCGTTCGAGGCGGCGATCGCGGGGCTGCTGAGGGTCCCGGCAACCAACGCGGCACATGCCGCGGCCAGGACGAGGGGCTTCTTTCGCATGGCGGTGTCCTGTCTTCGGGGGCGGTAGGACAGCGGTTTCCCAGGCAGTTTCACGACGCCTCACGACCGTGGTCAAGGGGCTGCCGGTACCGGAACTCGATGGAACACGGCAGCGCTTTGTCCCAGGTCAGCGGAACAAAGCGAGGATCTTTCCCACGCCTCGGCTGCGCAGCTCCAGGTCGGCCGCGCCGGGTCTCAGCGCACGGCGAGTTCGCCGGACCGCACGCCGGCGGCGTCGAGCAGGGCGGCGGCCGTGGCGGCACCGATGCCGCCGAGCGGCTGGGCGCGGACGACCGCCCGCGCGCTCGCACCGTCGAAGATGATCGTCAGCTGGATCGCCAGCGTCGACGGGTCCTCCGCGCCGGCAGCGACCAGTTCCCGGTGGAAGAAGTCGGTGAGCTGCTGCTTGAAGTGCCGCGCCACCACCGAGCCCGGGTGCTCGGGATTCTTCAGCTCCACCGCCGTACTCACGTAGGGGCACCCGAGGTAGTTGCCGTCAGCCACCATCGCGTCCTGCCGCTCGAACACGGCGAGGATCCGCTCCCGCGGCGGCCGCTCGTCCTCCACCCCCGGCCGCAGCAGGACCTGGTACGCCGGTCCGCGGCTCGCCAGGCTCTCCGCGATCAGCTCGTCCTTCGACCGGAACAGCTGGTACATGGACTTCTTCGACACCCCGGCCGCCTTGCAGAGCGCGTCCACTCCGATGTTGACGCCGTCGCGGTAGAAGAGTTCGCCCGCGGCGTCCAGAAGCCGCTCACGGGGAGTCGCCGAAGTGCTCATGCCTCGAGGGTACCGGCTGGATTTGAAATCGGAAACCGATCGGTTTACGGTGGCGGGAACAGATCGGTTTCCTCTTCTTTGGAGTCCTCATGACCACACTCGATGGAGCTGTCGTCCTGGTCACCGGCGGCCAGCGCGGGATCGGCAAGGCGATCGTCGACGACCTGCTCACCCGCGGCGTCGCGAAGATCTACGCGACCGCCCGGACACCACGTCCCAGCGACGACCCACGCGTCGTCCCGCTGCCGTTGGAGGTCACCGACCAGGCCTCGATCGACGCACTGGCCGCGGCCGCGCCGGACGTCACGGTGCTGATCAACAACGCCGGCGCCGGCTCGCCGGACACCTACCTCGACGCCCCGATCGACGAGATCCGCACGGTGTTCGACGCGAACTTCTTCGGTCCGCTGCAGCTCACCCGCGCGTTCGTCCCGATCATCGAGCGGAACGGCGGCGGTCACATCCTGAACGCCCACTCGGCGCTGTCCTGGGTGGCCCGGCACGGCGCGTACTCCGCGACGAAGGCGGCGTTCTGGCTGCAGACCAACGCGATCCGCCTCGAACTGCTCGAGCGCGGCATCGGCGTCACCGGCCTGCACATGGGGTACGTCGACACCGACATGACGACCGCCGTGACCGCACCGAAGTCCCGCCCCGAGGACATCGCGAAGGCCGCGCTCGACGGCATCGAGGCCGGCGCGCACGAGGTACTCGCCGATGAGACCGCCCGCGGCGCCAAGGCCGCGACGGCACTCGACCTGACCGCCGTCTACCCCGAGCTCGCTGTCTGACTCCGGACCCCCAGCACTCACCAACCTCCGCGCCGCACCGGCCGGCACGCTCGGCCAGGCCCACGACGCGGCCCCGGAGCCGCGTTAGTGAGTGCTGGCGGTCCACACATCCCGGTCACGGACGTACTCCATCGCACCCGCGATCCCGTCGGCGACCTCGGCACCGAGCTCGCGATCGACGACGTGCAGCGCGAGGTCGATCCCGCAGGTGATCCCACCCGCGGTGACCAGGGTGCCGTCGTCGACGACCCGATTCGTCTTCAGGTCGGCGCCGAACGCCTCGAGCTCGGCCCACGCACCCCGGTTCGTCGTGGCCGGACGGCCTTTCACCAGTCCGGCTTCGGCGAGCAGCATCGAGCCGGTGCAGACCGAACCGATCCACTGCAGCGAGGGCGCGAGCTCGGCAATGCGAGCCGGCATCACCCCGCGCCGCGCTTCCGCCCACGCCCCCTGCTCGGCGCGGTTCATCCAGCCACCACCGGGGACAAAGAGCGCGTCCGGCGATCCGAGGCCCTCGGGCGCCTTGAACTGCAACCCGTGCAGCCCGGTCACTTCCGCCGGCCCATCCAGGCCAACCAGGGCCAAATCGAACTCCGGCCGCCGCGCTGCGTGACTCCAGACCTCGAACGGCCCCATCACGTCCATCTCGTCCACACCGTCGAACACCAGGATCTCGATTCGCATACCTCCACCCAACCCGGGTGGCCGAGGTCCGGACCAGTGGCCACGAAGCCGCTGTTCGCCAAGATCTGGCCACGGCTTCTTCAGCCGGGGAGCTCGTTGATCAGAAGTCGATGCGCAGCACGGCGCGACGCTTGCTCGGCCTGCTGACCTCGACGAAGCCGGCGGCGGCGAACATCGCGAGCGTGCCGACCGAGCCGCCGTCGACGAGGTCCGGATAACCCTCGACCGCGCGAGCGCCTTGTCCGGCAGCGAAATCGACGGACGCGCCGGCGAGCGCACGGCCGATTCCTCGTCGGCGATAACCGGCCCGCGTGACGAAGCACGTCACTGCCCAGACCGTGGGGTCGGCCTTGTCCTCGTCGCGTTCCAGCCATGGGATGCGGACGTCTCGACGGAGCCTCGCATGGTCCGCGCGCGGCGCGACGGCACACCACCCGACGGGCTCGCCGTCGAGGTACGCGACAAGGCCGCTCGTGGCCTCGGCGCTTCGATCCCCGCAGGCGGTCTGGTCCCGGAGCCGGGCCGCGAGTTCCTCAGGGCCTTCGGACGCCCACGACTCCTTGGGCAACATCCGGAACCGCTGGCACCAGCACCGCGCGGTGTCGCCGCCGGAGCCGAACACGGCCTGCAGGTCCTCCCAACTCGCCTGGTTGGCCGGAACGATCGTCAACTGCTCAGCACTGACCGGCTCTCGCGATCCGCGCGGAACGGGCGCCCGTCTGGTCGGCGCCTTCCGCTCGCGCGGCCGCGCATCGAACGTCACCCGCACCTCGACGGGATCGCCCTGGACAAGTCCCGCGGGTTTGCGGACCGCGTCCTTCAGCGGAAGCAGATAGCCGCCGTCCTTCGTCCAGAGCGACGTCTTCCACTCGGTGCTCCCCAGGCGGGCACGGATCGGGATCGAACCCCAGCCGAAGTTGGCGGCCGCCGCCGCTTCCCGCAGCGCGAGCCCTTCCCGCTCGGGCACGGCGACGAAGTAGTACGGCGCCGGACCACGCCACTCGACGACCTCACCACCGAACTCCACCTCCATGGGCCGATGCTACGTGTCCTGGGCCGGACAACTTGCCCGCATCACGCCAGTACGTCGGTTGCCTTGTGCTTGCGGTCGACACCCTCGACGAAGATCACCACGCCGTCGGAGTTCTCGGTGCGCAGCGGCAGGATCTCCCGGTAGTCCGGGGACTCGTACCAGTCCCGCAGATGGTCGTAGTCGGGGAACTCGATCACGATCGGGGTCCCGTCCCACCGGCCCTCGATCTGCTCCGGCGGCGCGCCGTGCACGATGAAGTGACCGTCGTACGGCGCGAGCGTCTCGTCGATGCGCTCGAGGTACTCGACGATGGCGCTGCCCATCCGGACGTTGCGCAGGGACGCGATCGCGTAAGCCTTCGGTGTCTTGGTCATGGGTTCAGCTTCGGCGGTGCGGGGAAGTCCGGCGATTACCTCCGAGGTCATCGCGAGACGTTGATCTGATCCCGACGTACCTTAGATGGCATGTCAGTCTCAGGGGGGCCGCCTTCCACTCACGAAGAGGCGGTGGAAGAGCGGGTCGGGCCGTACCGATTGATCCGGCGGCTCGGACAGGGTGGCATGGGTGTCGTCTACCTGGCCGAAGGGCCCGAGCGCCAGGAGGTCGCGCTCAAGGTACTGCGGCCGCACGTGGCCCACGACCCGATCGCCCGCGCGCGGTTGCAACGCGAAGCGACCACACTGCAGAAGGTGAGCCACCCGGGCGTCGCCGGCATCCTGGCTCACGACCTGGAGGGCGAACGGCCCTACCTGGTGACTCGCTTCGTACCAGGCCGTCCACTGGACGAGCAGGTCGACGACCGCGGCCCACTGACCCCTCGCAAGTGGCTGCCACTCGCGGGCTGCCTGGCCGAGTCGCTGCAGGCGATCCACGCGGTCGGAGTGATCCACCGCGACCTGAAGCCCGGCAACGTGATGATGTGCAACGGCAAGCCGGTGATGATCGACTTCGGCATCGCCCAGGCCGCCGACGACCTGCGGCTCACCCAGACCGGCCTGGTAATCGGTACGCCGGGCTACCTGGCGCCTGAGCTCATCGAGGGCGAGATGGTGTCGGAGTCCGCGGACTGGTGGGGCTGGGCGGCCACTGTGGCGTTCGCCGCCACCGGACGGCGCCCGTTCGGCAAGGGACCGTTCGAGGCGGTGCTGGCTCGCGTCCACTCCGGTCAGGCCGACCTGGACGGACTGGACCCGCGACTGAAGTCACTGCTCGCCGCGGCGCTGGCGCCGAACAAGGCGGACCGTCCGACGCAGGACGAGATCATGACGGGCCTCAGCAGGTACTCCGAGGGTCGCGACGCGCTCCCTCCGCGCGAGACCGCAGCCGATGCCACTTCCGATGCCGCCACAGTGGCCGCCGTACCGCCGACCAGGCTGGTGACGAAGCTCATGCCGACGGAGGAGCCTCCCGCCGGCCCGTCGCCGACCGAGGTGGCGCAGCTGGTGCCGCCGGTGATTCCCCCGCTGTCAGCGTTCGCGCCGATCCGGGACAAGATCCGGGACGCCGCCGCGAAGAAGCCGGTCGCGGAGGTGCCGCCGCACCCGGCGACGTACAGTCCAGCTCCGAACGCGGCTGCACCGGCTGGGATGCCGTTGCCGTACCAGAGCGGTCCGCCGGCGCCATACCAACCGCAGTACCCGCAGCCGTATCATCAGGCCGGCCCGCCGGCGCCAGTGCAGCCGGCGCACCCGGTCCAGCCCCAGCCGGCTCAACCCGTCAAGGCTCCCCCGACTGGCCGCCGTACGGCGGTCATCGTCGGCTTCATGTTCGCGCTGACCGGATTGGTCGCGCTGACTCCCCTGCTCGGCGCTGCAGTCGCAGTAGTACTGCTCGTCCTCGCTCGCACTGTCGACCGCTCGAGTACTGCCCTCATGCGCCGTCGTCAGGTCCGTGGTCGATCTGGAAGGTCAGATGGCGTCGTGGCTGCGGCCGCCAGCCCGCTGCGGCTCGTGACCGCGGCGCTGGTCACGCTGCCCTGCCTGATCCTGCCGTTGCTCACGGCAGTCGTTGTCGGCGGCATCGTGACCGCAGTGGCGGCAACGACGTACGACCTCAACTGGCAGCCGCTGTCCGCCGTCGGCTTCGGGAGCGCGGCCCTGACCGCGCTCTTCTGCTGCTGGTGGGGCCCCGGCGGGAGTTCGCTGCGCCGTGGCGCGCACATCGCTGCCCGGAACACCTTCCGTCCGCACTGGCTGTCCGTCCTCGTCGCCGTGGTCCTGCTGGCGATCGGCGGCATCACGTTCTACCAGGCTACGAAGGGCGCAGGGGCGGACTGGGCGCGGACGCCGATCCAGACGCCCAACATCCAGCGCCCGACCGTCGGCGACCTGCGGAACGCGCCGTTCATCCGCAACCTCCCCGTCATCGGCAACGGATGACGGGGAGGCCGGACGGCGTCAGAGCTGGACGATCTGGCTGCGCTCGGGACCCACGCCGATGGCGGAGATCCGCGCACCGCTGAGCGACTCGACGGCGCGGACGTAGGTCTGCGCCTCCTTCGGCAGGTCGTCGAAGGAACGGCAGCCGGAGATGTCGTCGGACCAGCCGTCGAACTCCTCGTACACCGGGACGGCGTGGTGGAAGTCGGTCTGGGTCATCGGCATCTCGTCGTGCCGGACACCGTTCACGTCGTACGCGACGCAGACCGGGATCCGCTCCCGGCCCGTCAAGGTGTCTACCTTGGTGAGCACGAAGTCGGAGACACCGTTGACGCGCGCGGCGTACCGGGCGATCACCGAGTCGTACCAGCCGCAGCGCCGCGGGCGGCCGGTGGTGACACCGAACTCGCCGCCCTGGGTGCGCAGCCACTCGCCGTCGGCGTCCAGCAGCTCGGTCGGGAACGGGCCCTCACCGACGCGGGTGGTGTACGCCTTCACGACCGCGATCACCCGGTCGATCCGGGTCGGCGGGATGCCGGTGCCGGTGCAGGCGCCGGCCGAGACCGCGTTCGACGAGGTGACGAACGGGTACGTGCCGTGGTCGACGTCGAGCAGCGTGGCCTGACCGGCCTCCATCAGCACGGTCTTGCCGTCGTCGAGCGCCTTGTTCAGCAGCAGGCTGGTGTCCGCGACCATCGGCTTCAGCCGGTCGGCGTACCCGAGCAGCTCGTCGAGGACCTCGCGGATCTCGACCGCGCGCCGGTTGTAGACCTTCACCAGCAGCTGGTTCTTCTGCTCCAGCGCGCCGGTGACCTTCTGCTCGAGGATCTTCTCGTCGTAGAGGTCCTGGACCCGGATGCCGATCCGGTTCATCTTGTCGGCGTACGTCGGGCCGATCCCGCGCCCCGTCGTACCGATCTTCCGGCTGCCGAGGAACCGCTCGGTGACCTTGTCGAGGGTCCGGTTGTACGGCGGGATCACGTGCGCGCTCGCACTGACCACCAGCCGCGACGTGTCCAGCCCGCGCGCCTGCAGCGCGTCGAGCTCCTCGAACAGCACGCTGAGGTCGACGACGACCCCGTTGCCGATCACCGGTGTCACACCCGGTGTGAGGATGCCGCTCGGGAGCAGGTGCAGCGCGTACTTCTCGGACCCGATCACCACCGTGTGGCCGGCGTTGTTACCGCCGTTGAACTTCACCACGTAGTCGATGACCTCGCCCGTGTTGCCGAGCAGATCGGTCGCCTTGCCTTTGCCCTCATCGCCCCACTGGGCGCCGACGAGCACGATTGCGGGCATCTCAGCCCTCCTCTTCACGCGCCGGCCGCCGGGTGATGGCCGTCCTCACACCCCGTAGCTGCCGACGCTGGAAACGGTGAAGCCCGGAGACGTTCACCGGACATTCATCCGGCGGCGTACCCAGGCTCTTGCGACCAAAGCCTACCGGACCGGGCCGTCGGCGTTTCGGGCCTGTCCACAATCACCAAGCAATCGTTTCAAGTACCTGTTTCATCAAGTGACGGGTTGCCATTTTGCGTGATCGCGTGCACACTCTTAGTCAGCGGCCCGCCGAAACTGCCGCAGGGGACGGTTCCGGCGGGCCGCTTCCTCGTTTCCGGTTCTACTGACCGCCGGCCGCCAGCCACTCGTTGACCCGCCGCTCGCCCTCCTCGCGGGAGACGTCCTCGACCCGGGTCATGATCGCCCAGCGATGCCCGAACGGGTCGATCACCGTGCCGAACCGGTCACCGGTGAGGAACGTCCGCACCTCCTCGACCGAGGTCGCGCCCGCCTCGAGTGCCTTCGCGTACGTCGCGTCGACATCCGGCACGTAGTGCACCAGCGAGGAGTGCACCCAGTCACCACTGGGTGCGCGCAGCCCGATCTGCGGCATCTCGTCGCTCAGCTGGAGCATCGAATTGCCGAACTTCAGCTCGGCGTGGGCGACCTTGCCGTCGGGCATGTCCTGCCGGCTGACCACTTCCGCCCCGAAGACCGAGGTGTAGAACTCGATCGCCTTCGGCCCGTCCGCGACGGCGAGGTACGGGGTCAGCGAGTGATAACCGTCGGGGATGGGGTTTACCGTGTTCGTCGTCATGACATCCAGTCAATCCGCCGGCGCCCCGGCGGTCTTGTAAGAAAGCGACAGCCGGCGTTGACCCACCCAGCCGACAGCGAGAAGGGCATCCTGCACCCGCGCGAGCAGGCCCGGCACCGCTCGCTCAACCGTCTCCAGCCTGGTCCGCGGGCCGGCCGGTTCGTCGAGTGGTACTGGGTCGTGGAGTGGGACCTCGACGAGCCGTACACGGCCGAGGTGCTGCCGTTCCCGGCCGTGAACGTGACGTTCGAGCAGCCGGGCGGCGCCTTCGTGAACGGGGTCTGCACGCGGAAGTTCGAGCGCGAACTGTCCGGGCGCGGGCGGGCGTTCGGGGTGAAGTTCTGGGCCGGCGGCTTCGGCGCGATCACCGGACTCGACGTGGGTTCGCTGTGTGACCAGGTGCTGCCGTTGACGGACGTGTTCCCCGACGGCGACCGGCTGGCCGGCCTGATGTTCGAGGCCGAGTCCGACGACCGCCGCCGCGCGGTCTTCGAGGCGTTCCTGCGCGACCACCTCGCGCCGCCCGACCCGTCCTACGAGCTGGTCCGGGAGATCGTCTCCACGATGGCGGCCGACCGCTCGGTGGCCCGCGTCGACGAGATCACCGCGCGCTTCGACGTACCGATCCGCACGCTGCAACGCCTGTTCCGCCGGTACGTCGGTGTTGGTCCGAAGTGGGTGTTGCGGCGCTACCGATTGCACGACGGCGCCGAGCTCCTGGCCCGCGGCGAAGTCGCCGAGCTCGCAGAACTGTCCGCATCACTCGGCTACTTCGACCAGGCGCATTTCTCCAAGGAGTTCAAACAGCAGATCGGCCTGACCCCAGCCGAGTACGCAACCCGAGCCGCCGCCGAACGCCAAGTCACCTATCGCTGAACTTCACGATCACAGCCATTGCCATGGCGACCACGGCTGCTGCCAGCGCGACCGTGAAGCCGTAGTGGGGGTTGTGTCCGTCGACGACCCAGCCCGCGAAGGCGGAACCCAGTGCAATGCCCGCTGCGCCACCGGAGTTCAGCCAGGTGAATGCCTGAGTCAGAACGGCGGGCTCGACCGCGGACTCCGCCAGCACGGACGACAGGGTCTGGAACGGCGCAATCGCCAAGCCCGGCAGGGTCAACGCCAACGCCGCCGCCAGCGGGGTTTGCGCGGCGATCAAGGGCACACAGCTCACGACGAGCCAGACGAAGGCGATGATGAACTGTGTCTCCGGCGCGGTCCGCCACCGCTTGGCGCCGTACGCGAGTCCCGTGAACAGACTGACCAGGCTGGTGATGCTGTAGAGCGGTCCGGCCAGCCCCGGCGTACCTTGCGAGACGGCGAACGCGGTGACTGACACCTGCATGCTGCCGAAGAACAGCCCCACGCCGACGTTCGTACCGGCCAGGCCGACGAATCGCTTGTGCAGAAGGCGTTTCGCGCCACCATGTTCACCGGCGACCCGCGGCGGCGGCGCCGTACCGCGTTGCATTGCCAGCAGGAACCCACCCGTGAGCACGAGACTCGTCGCGAGCACCGAACCTGCCGCTGGAGTGCTGAGCGAGCTCACCACTCCCACCAGGCCGGGGCCGACCATGAAGGCCACGCCGACGCTCAGCGCCTCGAGTGCGAAGGCCGACGACAGTAGCGGCGTATCGCGCAACGCTTGGGACCAACGGGCTGCGGTCTGTGCGCCGATCTGGGGTAGCGAACCACCGGCGAGTACGCCAGTGCCGATGAGCACCGGCAGCGAAGCGTCCGTCAGGGTCAAGGCGATCAGCAGCGCGACGGCAGTCGCATGGGCGAGCAGGGTGACCGGCAGCATCCGGGTCTGACCGAAACGGTCGATCAGCCGGGCGACCTGTGGTCCCGCGACCGCTTCGGCGACCGCGAATCCGCCGGTGACGCTGCCCGCGGCGGCGTACGAGCCGGTCGATCCATGGACCAGCCAGACGATGCCGAGGCCCGTCATGGCGATCCCGATCCGGGCCGGGGCGGCCGCCAGGTAGAACTTCCACGCGCCCGGAGTACGCAATACCTCTGCGTAGCTGTTCCTGGACGCGTCCATCCGTCCGGTGAGAGCCGGCACGGTTGACCTTCCGCTGCCCGATGGGGCGGGGACCCGACCGTGGGCGTCCAGCTTCGCCGGTCTGTCCGTCCGCCTAGAACCGTCCATGTTCGGCAGACAGCTTCCCTTCGGGATGAAGAGGGGACGCTCGCCGTCTGCCGGCACTGTCAACGGGCAGAAACCTCGAAAGCTTCAAGTTGACCGGAACAGTCTACCGTCCACCAGCACCGGGACGGATTCACTGCTGTCCACCTCCGCCGCGATCGCCACATCCTCCGGATAGCCGTACTGCGTGAGCTCGCGCCCGCCGGCGCACTCGGACAGCGCGCGGGGCAGGTCGCCGGCAATCGCGTCGTACGCAGCCACCGCCGCTCGTGCCTCCGGAGACAGGTCGTCGTACCGGAGCGCACTCAGGAATCCGCCCGCGCCCCAGAGATCCTCAACTGCCGGCCGGAGCGATCCGTCCGGCCAGCGCTCCCCTGCCGCGATCGCGACCACCCTGCGACCGGCGCCTTGCTCTCTCACCCAGTCCGCCGCGGCCAGCCGGTTACGTAGCGACACCGCGATGACTGTCGCGCCGCCGTCACTCAACTGCTGCGCGATCGTCGACCCGTTCGGCGACGGCAGCACCAGCCTCTTGATGCCCTCAGCCCGCCGGATGGTGACCGGCGACAAGCTCGCGTCCCCCGGTCCGGCCTCGGACCGCCCGACGGCCAACGTCGCACCGGCCTGCTCGGCGTAAGCGACCGCAGTCTCGTCGCGCCACCGGTACGGATAGACGTCGATGCCACGATCCGCCGCCACCGTCACGGCCGTGGTGAAGGACAACACGTCCACCACCGCGACGATGTCTCCGGCAAGAACGCCGGCGCCGACCGGTCCCCATTCGAAACCGGCACCGAAGCCGTCCTGCGCGTAAGGGCTGGTCACCCGGCAGATCATCCCGCCGGGTGATCAGCCCCACAAACGGGTTTCAGCTCAGGGCGTCGGCAGCAGCCGGCGACGAGTCCCGCAGGAACGTGGCGCAGCGCTCGGCCTCGTCCTTCTCGTCGATCAGCGCCGCCGCCTTCCCGAGCGCGGCCAGCGCCCGGAGGAAGCCGCGGTTCGGCTCGTGTTCCCACGGCACCGGGCCATGACCCTTCCAGCCGTTCCGCCGGAGCAGGTCCAGCGCGCGGTGGTACCCGGTGCGCGCGTACGCGTACCCCTCGATGGTCCGGCCGTCCGCCAGCGCACCCTCGGCGAGCACGGCCCAGGCCAGCGACGACGTCGGGTACTTGGCCGCGACGTCCGCCGGAGCAGCCCCGTCGGCGAGTTCCGCCGCGGCCGGGTCGACCGGTAGTAGTGTCTCGGGTGGGCCGGAGAGCAGATTGTTCAATTCCATAAGCACATCTTCGCCGATCACGCAGCCGTACCGGCACGTGACCGTCTGACGAAATCCGTTGACCGTTCACCCACCGGACACGGATGCTTGAGACCCTGCGTCAAACCGCCGTGGTTCCCAGCTACGGCCGGAAGGAGGCACCGGATGAGCGTCATCGTCCTGAACGCGTCGTACGAACCGCTGCACACCGTCTCGATCCAGCACGCCATCCGGATGCTGGTTCGTGAGGTCGCCGTGGTCGAAGAGGCGCACGGAGAGCGAACCATCGGCCCTTTCCCGGTCCCTCGCGTCCTCCGACTGGTCCGGTACGTCGTCACGCACTGGCGTTACGCGGCCGGCCGGATGAAGTACAGCAAACACGGCGTCCTGCGGCGGGACAGGTTCCGGTGCGCGTACTGCGGCCTGGACAACGCCGACACCATGGACCACGTCCAACCCAGATCCAGGGGCGGCCGCACCGAGTGGCTGAACGCCGTGGCCGCCCATGCCTCCTGCAACGAGCGGAAAGGCAACCGCACCCCGTCCGAGGCCGGCATGCCGCTCCTCTGGCAACCCTGGGTTCCAACCCGCGCAGAGCTCGTCATAGACAGATGACGGGCCTTTTTTATGCCCTTTTCCAGGCACTGGAGCCACCAGCTGCCCTCCGGGCGCACCATCGAGATCACCACTGTCACTGACCGGCCCGAGCTCGCCAACGCAGACATCGACGTGGGCGGGTGGCCGGCCTTCATGCGCCACAACCGGGTCTCCGAGGCGTACTTCCCACAGATGGTGACCGCCTTCGCTTCGACCTGCCTGATCGCCACCGCGGACGGCAAACCGATCGGCGACGCCCACTCCGTCCAGCTGGCGCGCGGTGACCGTCCGGAGTTTCCGTCCGGTGGCTGGGAGCAGTCGGTCGTGTGGGCCTTCTCCGATGCCCGTCACGGAATCCGCCCGGACACCGCCTGCGCCTTGAACATCAGCGTCGCTCGAGACTTCCAGGGCGAAGGCCTCGCCGCGCTTCTCCTGGCCGCCCTCCGCGACACATCCGCCGCCCTCGGCCTCGCCGTACTCGACGCCCCAGTCCGCCCAACCCACAAACACCACGAGCCCACCACCCCGATTCAGGAATATGCGTCCCGCATCCGCCCGGACGGTTTGCCGTTCGACCCTTGGCTGCGCACCCATGTCCGGGGCGGCGGGCGGATCACCGGCGTCGCGCCGGCCTCCTGGGTGATCGCCGGATCACTCGCCGAGTGGCGATCGTGGACGGGGCTTCCGTTCGACTGCAGCGGGCCCGTCGAGGTCCCGGGCGCGCTCGTCCCGGTCGAGTGCGACGTCGTCGGTGATCGTGCGGTCTATGTCGAGCCGAACGTCTGGGTGCGGCACGAGTTCTCCACAGATTGAAAATCGGGCGTCCGGGCGAGGGCCGAACGCGGCACGTTCTTGGGCATGAATCCTCAACTTGCTGTGATGGCGTCGATCCGTGGCGGTGTGTTCACCCGGGCCGACGCGCGAGCCTGTGGTTACCCCGACGCCGACATCGACTCGTTGCTCGGCTCCGGCAGCTGGCGCCGGATCCGGCGCGGGACGTATGCCGCCCAACGCTCCCTCCGGCTCGTCACCGACGAGATCCTGCACCTCCGCCGGGTGTACGCCGTCCTGCGCGCCAGCGGGCCCGGTGTCTACGCGAGCCACCAATCCGCCGCGGCCCTGCATGCCTTACCTGTTTGGGGCCTCGACCTCAGCCGGGTGCACGTCACCGCGCCCGACGGCGGCTCCGGCCGGCTCCGCGGCGTCCACCGGCACATCCGCGACCCCGTTGGCGCAGACCTCCAGCTGTGGAACAAGATGCACTTGGTCTCGCCGGCCCGGGCGATCGCCGAGGTGGCCGCCTCTGCACCGGCAGCTCCGGCGACCGTGCTCGCCGACGCCGCGTTGTATGCCGGGCTCGTCGATCACCGCATCTTGAGCCAGGCCGTGAGCCGGCTCGACCACGGCGCCAAGCGGGCCCGCAGAGTTCTCGATCAGGTCACCGGCGCCGCGTCGATCGCCGAGTCCCGGTTGCGCTTCATCCTGGCGAACGCGGGCCTGCCGGCTCCCGACCCGGCACCCCCGCCCGACACCGAGCCGGCCGACCCCGACGACGGTGCGGTCGAGGCCCTGTGGTTCCCGGACGAACGCACCGTGGTCGAGTTCGAGCCGCGTTTTCCCTTCTGGTGCGAGGAATTCGAGCCCGCACCAGAAGAGCCGCTGCCCGAGCCGCCCGCCTTCGACCCCGACGGACCACAGCCCGTCGAACACTGCTGGATCTCCTGGACCGACCTCGACGACCCGGTGACCGTGGCCGACCGCATCCGAACCACGTTCACCCGAGCAGCCCGACGGACCGGCATCCGTCATTTCGACCTTGCCCGAGTCCGGTGACGAAAGGAGTTACCCCGTGCTCTTCAACGCGTCGGCGAACAGCGGGACGACCTTCTCCAAGGCGTACCCGATGGACAGGACCGTGTCCGTGGCGAACGCCGAACTGATGGTCCACACAAAGGATCAGGCCCGCCCCGGGAAGCTCCCCGGGACAGGCCTGCTCGCAACAGCTCTCCGATGCGGAGCGTCAGCCGTTCAGCGACGTGCCCGTCGAGCGCAGGCTCTCGCAGGCCTCGCCGACGCGCTTCGCCATACCCTCTTCGGCCGCCTTGCCCCACGCGCGCGGGTCGTAGGCCTTCTTGTTGCCGACCTCGCCGTCCACCTTCAGCACACCGTCGTAGTTGGTGAACATGTGCGCGGCCGCCGGCCGGGTGAACGCGTACTGCGTGTCGGTGTCGACGTTCATCTTGATGACGCCGTTGTCGACCGCGGCCCGGATCTCCTCGAGCGTCGAGCCGGACCCGCCGTGGAACACCAGGTCGAACGGGCGCTCCTTGCCGATCTTCGCGCCGACCTGGTCCTGGATCTCCTTCAGGATCTCCGGACGCAGCTTGACCGCACCCGGCTTGTAGACGCCGTGCACGTTGCCGAAGGTCAGCGCGGTGATGTAGCGGCCGTTCTCGCCGGTGCCGAGCGCCTCGACCGTGGCCAGGCCGTCCTCGACGGTGGTGTAGAGCTTCTCGTTGATCTCGTTCGCGACGCCGTCCTCCTCGCCACCGACGACGCCGACCTCGATCTCCAGGACGATCTTCGCCGCGGCCGTCTTGGCCAGCAGGTCCTTGGCGATCTCCAGGTTCTCGGCCAGCGGCACCGCCGAGCCGTCCCACATGTGCGACTGGAACAGCGGGTTCTCACCGCGCGCGACGCGCTCGGCCGAGATCTCCAGCAGCGGCCGGACGAAGCCGTCCAGCTTGTTCTTCGGGCAGTGGTCGGTGTGCAGCGCGATGTTCACCGGGAAGTTCTTGGCGACCTCGTGCGCGTAGGCCGCCAGCGCGACCGAGCCGGACACCATGTTCTTCACGGTGGACCCGGACAGGTATTCCGCACCGCCCGTGGAGACCTGGACGATGCCGTCCGAGCCGGCCTCGGCGAAACCGCGGATGGCTGCGATCAGCGTCTGCGAGGAGCTGACGTTGATGGCCGGGTAGGCGAAGCGGTTCTGCTTGGCCTTGTCCAGCATCTCGGCGTAGACCTCAGGGGTTGCAATAGGCATGTCTCGCGGTACTCCTCACAACACAGTTCTTGTGGGTTCGGCTCCAGTATCGCCGCCGGGTACTTCGTCGGATCCGGCGGCCCGCCTGCCGAGCCGGCCCGGTGGCCGGGGAGCGATCAGCAGGGATGCAGACCAGTTGATGAACAGGACCGATCCAGTTCGTTACGTCCGGATGTCCTCCGGACGCGGAGGTGCAGCCGGTCAGGCGGACCCGGATCGCGGGCCGCGCGGAGTCAGGGCCATGTGCAGCCGGTAACGGTCGGCGCGGTAGGCCGACCAGGACAGTTCGACGACCTTGCGGCCGGCGAAGGTGGTGCGCTCGAGGACCAGCAGGGGTGCCCGCCTGGCCACGCCGAGCACCCGGGCGACATGTCCGTCGGCGTTGTCCGCCCGGACCGTCTGCTCACCGGAGGTGACGACAACGTCGTACTCACTGGCGAAAACGTCGTACAGCGTGCCGAGCTCGCGGCCGAGCAGGCCGGGGAAGAGCGCGGACGGGTAGTAGCCGACCTCGTAGGCCATCGGCGAGGCGTCGGCCGTGCGGAGCCGCTCGACGCGGATCACCTTGGTGCCCTTCGCGACCCGCAGCCCCTTGGCGGTCTCCTCGGAGGCCTCGATCTCGCTCGCCGACAGCACCACGGTCCCGGGCTCGAGGCCACGGGCCCGCATCTCCCGGGAGAACGAGGTGAGGTGCAGCTGCGAGTCGACCTGGGGGCCGGTGACGAAGGTCCCCTTGCCGTGCACCCGCTCGAGGGCACCGGACTCGACCAGATCGCTGATCGCCTGCCGGACGGTCACCCGGGAGACGTTCAGCTTGTCCACCAGGGCACGCTCGGAAGGGATCGGGTCCCCGGGATGCAGCTCGACGTCGATCAGCCGTTCCAGCACCGATCGGACCTGGGCCCGCTTGGTCGCCACCATGGAATCTCGATCCTCCAGACCTGGGCGGGCCTCGGGGGTGCCCCGGGGCGCCGCTCACTGCTATCGTGCGCAGCATACCTGTTAAGACCAGATAGGACCAGTGATCGCAGTGGTGTCTGTCCCCGCTCAGGAAACCCGGATGGCGCGCGAGATCGCCGAGCAGCCCGCCGCTCTCGCGGCCACGTTCGAGCACGTTCTGCCGCTGCGGCACGACATCACCAGGCTGGCCGCCGGCCGCCGGCACGTGATCTTCGTGGCCCGCGGATCGTCCGACAACGCGGGGGTGTACGGCCGCTATCTGACCGAGATCCACGCCGGCCGGCAGGCCTCCCTGGCGGCGCCCTCGGTGGCCACGCTGTACGGCGCCAACCTCGACCTGTCGAACTCGCTGGTCGTCGCGGTCAGTCAGTCCGGCGCCACCCAGGAGATCGTCGACACGGCCGAGTGGGCCAAGCGCAACGGCGCCGCTATCGTCGGCATCACGAACGACGGCAACAGCCCGCTGGCGTCGACGGCCGACGTCGCGCTGATCACCCAGGCCGGCCAGGAGCTCGCCGTACCGGCCACCAAGACCTACACGACACAGCTGGCCGCGATCACGGTCGCCGTGGACGCGCTCGCGCAGCGGCCGGGCACGCTCGACGCGGACATCGCGCGGGTGCCGGACGCGGCGGCCAAGATGCTGTCGGGGTCGGTCGATGCGGCGGCGGACCTGCTCGCCGGCGCGCACGACGTCCTCGCGAGCGGTCGCGGGCTGACGTTCGGCACGACCCTCGAGGTCGCGCTGAAGCTCGAGGAGACCTGCCTGCAGCCGGTCCGCGGACTCTCGTACGCCGACCTGAAGCACGGCCCGATCGCGGTCGTCGACGCCGACCTGGTGACGATCCTCGTCTCGGCCGGCGACGGCCCCGCGCTCCCGGGGATGACGGAGCTGGCCGGCATCGTCCGCGAGAAGGGCAGCAAGATCCTCGGGATCGGCGGCGACCCGACGTTCGCCTCCCGGTGCGACGTGAACCTGGCCGGCCCTGATCTCCCGGAGACTCTCGCTCCGCTGGCGCTGGTCATCCCGGCCCAGCGCGCCATCGAGCTCCTGGCCCGCAAGCTCGGCCTCGACCCCGACGCCCCACGCGGCCTGCGCAAGGTCACACAGACCGACTGAGCCGCTCCCGGGACATCGCTCCGGCCAAAGTGCTCATTCGGTGAGCACTTTGACTGGAATCGTGGTGGTCATCGCAGGGGAAGAACCCACGAAAGGACCACTGAGATGTTGCGAGGACTTGCCACCGTCAGCTTCTACGCGACGGACGTGAAGGCGGCGCGGGACTGGTACGAGGAGTTGCTCGGGATCGAGGCGTACTACGCGGTCCCGAGCGCCGAGGCGCCGGCGTACGTCGAGTTCCGGTTCGGGGATTTCCAGTGCGAGCTGGGGATCATCGACGCGAAGTACGCGGGCCATCAGGTCGGCGGTGCGCCGGCCGGGGCGATCATCCACTGGCACGTGGACGATCTCGAGGCGACACTGGCACGGATGGTCGAGCTCGGCGCGACGGTCAACGAAGGGATCGTCGAGCGGGGCAACAACACCGGGTTCCGGACGGCGTCGCTCGTGGACCCGTTCGGCAACCTGATCGGGATCATGAACAACCCGCACTACCTGCAGATCCTTCAAGAGCTGCAGGGGTGAACGGCTACAGCTGACCGCGGTGGGTCAGCGCGGTGCTGATCTGCGTGGCTGCCTGCCGTAGATGCGGGAGGACCTCCTCGCAGAGCGACGTCGGCGTCGAGCGGGAGGCGTGGGCGGAGACGTTGAGCGCGGCGATGATGCGGCCCCGGGAGTTGTGGATCGGGGCCGCGATGGAGCGGAGACCCAGTTCGAGCTCCTGGTCGACCATCGCGTAGCCGTCCTTGCGGGCCTGGTCGATCGCGGCGCGCAGGTCGTCGGGGCTGGTGATAGTCCGGTCCGTGGGCGGGTCGGACGGCTGCGAGTCCGCGAGCGCCTCGAGGTACGTCGTGAGCTCGTCGTCCGGAAGCCCCGACAGCAGCACGCGGCCCATCGAAGTCGGGTACGCCGGGAGCCGGGCGCCGACGCCGAGTGCGACGGTCATGATTCGGCTGGTCGGCACGCGGGCGACGTACACGATGTCCGGGAGGTCGAGGGTGGCGATGGAGCAGGACTCGCGGGTCTTGACGCTCAATTCCTCCATGAACGGGCCGGCGAGTTCGCCGAGGTCCAGCGAGGACAGGTAGGCCCACCCCAGGGCGAGGACCCGCGGGGTGAGGGAGAAGCGGCGGTTGGTGCCGCGGACGTAGCCGAGCTCCTCCAGGGTGAGCAGGATCCGGCGAGCGGTCGCGGGGGTGATCCCGACGGCCCGCGCCACTTCGCTGAGCGTCAGCGAGGGGGCCTCGGCGGAGAACGCGCGAATCACCGCGAGCCCACGCTCCAGACCCTGCAGAAACGTGCCTGTAGACGCGTCACCCGGCATCGGTTAGCCTGCTTTTCGTTGAAAGAAGAACTATTCGCTGAGCGAAAATCGTAGCGGAGCTGCCGATGCCACGTCCAGGTGAGGCCGCGCGGTCCACGTTCGTGCACACGTTCTTCCCGGGGCGGGTGGTGTTCGGGGCAGGGACGCTCGATCGGGTGGCGGGGGAAGTCGCGACGCTCGGGGTACAGCGGGCGCTGGTCGTGGCGACGAACTCCGCGCGGGACGCTGCCGACGTGGTCGAGGTGGGCTTGGGTGACCGCTTCGCGGGCCGGATCGACGGCGTCGCCCAGCACGTACCTACGGAGGTGGCAGCCGCCGCTCGCGCGAAGGCCAACGAGGTCGGCGCCGACGGCATCATCGCCATTGGCGGCGGCTCGGCCATCGGCCTCGCCAAAGCGATAGCCCTCACCAACACCCCCGAGCCCACCCGTGGGACGGGTGGCGACGTGACCGCCGGTGAAGCGCGTGGCGGCGTGGCCGCCGGCGGAATGGGTGGCGGCGGAGTGGGTGGCGGCGGGCCGGCTGGTCTCGCGGGTGGCGGAGAGTTCGCTGGTGGTGGGGTGGTGATTGTGGCGGTGCCTACTACTTATGCGGGGTCGGAGATGACGCCGGTTTGGGGGGAGACGGCGGGTGGGCGGAAGACGACGGGGTCGGACCTGCGGGTGTTGCCGCGGGTGGTGGTGTACGACGCGGTGTTGAGCCAGCGGCTGCCGAAGAAGGTGACCGCGGCGAGTGTGGCCAATGCGATCGCGCATTGTGTCGAGGCGGTGTGGACGCCGCAGGCGGATCCGATCACCGAGACGACAGCGGTGGAAGGGCTCCGGGCGTTGAGCACCGGGCTGCGGGACGTGCTCGCCGAACCCCGCGATCTAGCTGCTCGTAGCAACCTTCTGTACGGCGCCTGTCTCGCGGGCTCGGCGCTCGCGACCGCCGGCACCGGACTGCATCACAAGTTGTGCCATCTCCTCGGTGGCACCTACAACCTTCCGCACGCGGAGACGCATGCCGCGGTGCTGCCACAAGTCGTGCGCGTCAACGCACCCGCCGTACCCCTAGCAACAGCACGCCTCGCAGCGGCTCTCACCGCACCCGACGAGCCAGCGGCGGGACCGCAAGAGCAGGACCTGGCGCGCGGGTTGTTCGACCTGTTCGGGTCGGCGGGTGTGTCGACGAGCCTGCGGGAGTTGGGGCTCACCGAGGTCCAGGTGGCCGAGGCAGCGAAGGCGTTTCAGCCGACGGACAACCCGGTCCCCGTGACGGAGGACCTGGTGCGCGAGATTCTCACCCGCGCCTGGGCCGGTACGCGACCTTGACGAACGAGGAGACCGGATGGATCTGCAAGGCGACGACCTGACCGCAGCAGTCGTCAAGAGCTTCGCGAACGCCGAGAGCGAGCGCTACCAGACCGTCATGAGCGCACTCGTCCGGCACCTGCACGCGTTCGCGCGCGAGGTGGATCTCACCGAGGACGAGTACTTCACCGCGATCGACTTCCTCACCCGCACCGGCCAGATCTCCACCGGCACGCGCCAGGAGTTCGTGCTGCTGGCCGACGTCCTCGGGCTGTCGATGCTGACCGTAGGTCTGGGCAACCGCAAGCCACCGGAGGCAACGCAGTCCACCGTCTTCGGCCCGTTCTTCGTCGAAGGATCGCCCGAGGTTCAGCTCGGCGACGACATCGCCAACGGGGCGCCCGGACAGCCATGCCTGGTGAGCGGCCGGGTCCTCAACACGAAAGGCGAGCCGATCGCCGGAGCGCTCGTCGAAACCTGGCAAGCCGACGAGGACGGCTTCTACGACGTCCAGAAGGAACTCGACCGCCCGCAGAACCGCGGCCACCTCACCACCGATGCCGACGGCAACTACAGGTTCTGGGCGGTGAAGCCGGTCGCCTACCCGATCCCCGACGACGGCCCTGTCGGCGAGCTGCTGCGCGCCGGCGGTCGCGGCCCGATGCGCCCGGCGCACATCCATTTCATGGTCACCGCGCCCGGCTACGCCCGCCTCATCACCCACGTCTTCGCCGAAGGCGACCAGCACCTCGACACGGACGCGGTCTTCGGCGTCAAGCAATCCCTTGTCGCCGAGTTCGTCGAACACCAGGACGACGGCAAGACCTACTACACCGTCGACTACGACCTCGTACTCGCGACGACCGAGGAGACGCAACAGTGATCACCACCGATGTCCTGGTCGTCGGCAGCGGTCCGGCCGGTGGCGCCGCCTCGCTGTTCCTGTCCACGTACGGCGTCGGCACCATCGTCCTCACCCGCTACGGCTGGACCGCCAACACGCCCCGCGCCCACATCACCAACCAGCGGACGATCGAGCTGATGCGCGACATGGGGATCGAGGACCAGGTCGTCGACCAGGGCACCGCCCATCATCTGATGGGCGAGACCGCGTTCTGCACCAGCCTGGCCGGCGAGGAGATCGGCCGGATCCGCACCTGGGGTACGCATCCGCGTCGCCTCGCCGACTACACCGAGGCGAGTCCCTGCCTGCCCTGCGATCTCCCCCAGACGCTCTTCGAGCCGATCCTCCTCAGTACGTCGGCGAGCCGCGGCGCCCGGCTCCGCTTCAACACCGAGTACCTGTCCCTCGAGCAGGACGCGGACGGCGTCACCGCGACGGTACGGGACCGGTTGAGCGACTCGACGTACCAGATCCGGGCGAAGTATCTGATCGGCGCGGACGGCGGGCGGAGCAAGGTTGCCCAGGACATCGAGTTGCCGATGGCCGGGGCGATGGACATCGAGGGCTCGATGAACATCGTCTTCGAGGCCGACCTCAGCCGGTACGTCGCCCATCGCCCGAGCGTCCTGTACTGGGTCCTGCAGCCCGGCGCGCAGATCGGCGGGATCGGCGCCGGCCTGGTCCGGATGGTGCGGCCGTGGAACGAGTGGCTGATCGTCTGGGGGTACGACATCACACAGCCCGCGCCGGTGGTCGACGAGGCGATGGCGACCGAGATCGTGCACAACCTGGTCGGTGACGACACGATCGACGTGAAGCTGAAGAGTACGTCGGTGTGGAGCGTCAACCACATGTACGCCGAGAAGACCTCCCGGGGCCGTGTCTTCTGCATGGGTGACGCGATCCACCGGCACCCGCCGAGCAACGGTCTCGGCTCGAACACCTCGATCCAGGACGCGTACAACCTGGCCTGGAAACTCGCGCTGGTCCTCAAGGGGCAGGCCGCGCCCGAGCTCCTCGACACCTACGACGCCGAGCGTGCGCCGATCGCGCGGCAGATCGTTGACCGCGCCAACAAGAGCCGCAACCAGTTCGGCCAGATCTTCCGCGCACTCGGGATGACGCCGGACGCGCCGCCCGGGCGGACGATCGAGTCCCGCAAGGACGACACACCGGCCGCCGCCGCCCAGCGCGAGGAGCTGCGACAGGCGATCGAGCTGAAGGACTACGAGTTCAACGCGCACGGCGTCGAGCTCGGTCAGCGCTACCGCTCGGCGGCCGTGATCGCGGACGGTACGCCGGAGCCGTCGTACGAGCGGGATCGCGAGCTGTACTACCACCCGACGACGTGGCCGGGCGCCCGGATCCCGCACTGCTGGCTGACCCGTGGATCGGAGACCGTCAGCACCCTGGACGTGGTCGCCAAGGGCAGGTTCACGCTGCTCACCGGGATCGGCGGGGAGGCGTGGGTGAAGGCGGCGCAGTCCGTGTCCGAGCAGCTCGGCGTACCGATCGAGCCGTTCGTGATCGGACCCGGCCGGGAGCTGGACGACCTGTACGGCGACTGGGCGCGGGTGCGCGAGATCCCGGACGCGGGCTGTCTGCTCGTCCGGCCGGACGCCCATATCGCGTACCGCGCGTTCGACCAGCCCGACGACCCGACGGAGGCCCTCCGCCGGACGGTCACTGAATTGCTAGGCCGTGCCGAGCGCCGCGAGTAGGCGGGGAATTGCCAGACACGGCCTAGGCCGCTGATGTCTCGGCGGACTCGCGGAGGATCCGGTCGAGGATTGCCGAGATCTCCGCGGTCTCGGCGTCCAGCAAGGTGATCAGCGCGACCCGCGAAGTCTCCGAGCGCGCCTCCAGAGCCGCCGCGCTCAGGGCGCGGACGGTGCCCAGCTCGTGAATCAGTTCGTCCCACAGTGCGTTCATCGACAAAACCCCCATGTTCCCCGTCACCAACGCAGGACGACGGGAAGGCCTCACTTCTGTCATCAACAACAACGCGAGCGCGGGGCCGAAGGTTACGAACTCGTCAAGAATTTCCATCCGTTCGCCGGAACGACCGGCGAGTCGGCGAGCGGGAACCGCTGATCCTGCTCCGACACGTTGAGCAGCAGCAGGACCCACGCGTCGCCGTGTGTACTCCGCAACGCGATCGTCTCGTTCGTCAGATGCTCCACCGTGGTCCGGGCGCGCACGAGCCACGGATGCCGCCGCCGTACGCCGATCAGCTCCTGGTGCAGGCGGTACGTCGGCCACCCGTACGGCGCGAGCTCGTCCGGACCGTCCGGGAACGCGGGACGGATCGCGTCGTCGCCACCCACCCGCTCCTCCTTGAGGCCGCGGAACGCCTGCTCGTCGCCGGCGTACACGCTCGGTACGCCGGCCACCGCGAACAGGATCGCCAGCGCGTGCGGAAGATGCCGCTCGTCCACGAGGCGGGTCGCGAGCCGGGTCACGTCGTGGTTGCCGACGAATGTCTGCGGCACAAACGTCTCCAACAACGCGTTGTGCCGGCCGAGCGCATACGAGAGCTCGTAGAAGTTCCGGTCGTTCAGCGAACTCCAGATCGCCTTCCACAGCTCGTACTGCGTGACCGAGTCCAGCCCGCTCTTCTCGACGTACGCCGCGTAGTCGCCGTGGATCACCTCGCCGAAGTACCAGGTGTCGCGGTCCCGAGGCAGCACGGTGCGCCAGAACTCGGGCGGTACGGCGTACGCGGCGTCCAGGCGCCATGCGTCGACGCCACGGTCGATCCAGTACCGGAGTACGTCACGAACATAGGACGCGACGTCGGGGTTGCCGTGGTCCAACGCGACCAGGTGCTCGTGTCCCTCGAACGTGTCGTCACCGCGGAACCACTCCGGATGCGTGAACGAGCGGGCGACGTGGTTGAACACCCCGTCGAGCGCGACCCGCAGACCGCGGGCGTGCGCGGCCGCGACCAGCCGGTCGAAGTCGGCGTCGTCGCCAAGGCGTGGGTCGATCCGGAAGTGGTCGATCGTGTCGTAGCCGTGCGTCTCCGAGGCGAAGATCGGGCCGAGCAACAGGCCGGAGCAGCCGAGGTCGATCGCGTAGTCGAGCCAGTTCTCCACTTGGGGCAAGCGGTGTACGACGGTCGGCTGAGCCGTTGGCTCGGCGTCCGTGAAGCCCAGTGGGTAGAGCTGCCACCAGATGGCGTGGTCAGGCCACATTTCGCCTCCTCGTTATCAGGGTAGGGACGATCGCGAGCACACAGCCGGCCACGGTGTCGATCAGGCGGTACCCGACGGTCGTGAGGTCCGGCGTACGGCCGAGGTCCATCATGAGGACGACGAGCGGGGTCATGATCACCGCGCAGGGCCAACAGCTGTTGCAGGAACACCTGCGGCGATCGCTCAGCGGCTCAATCCGACCGAGCAGGCCGTGTTGCAGCTGGCGGCGGGGATCCTGGATCAGCTGCTCGATGCCTGACCGAACGTGTGCCGGCGGATCCACGCGTGCATGGCGATCGCGGCCGCGGCGCTCGCGTTGATCGAGCGGGTCGAGCCGAACTGGGCGATCGACAGCACGGCCGAGCAGATCGCGTGGGCCTCGGGAGTCAGCCCCGGGCCCTCCTGACCGAAGAGCAGCACGCATTCGCGCGGCAGGTCGAACGTCTCCAGCGGTACGGATCCCGGCAGGTTGTCGATCCCGATCACCGGCAGCGCGCGAGCAGCGGCGTACCCGGCGAGATCCTCGAGGGTGGGCTGGTGGCGGACGTGCTGGTAGCGATCGGTGACCATCGCGCCGCGCCGGTTCCATTTCCGCTGGCCGACGATGTGCACCTCGGCGGCCAGGAAGGCGTTTGCCGTCCGCACCACCGAGCCGATGTTCAGGTCGTGTTGCCAGTTCTCGATCGCGACGTGGAACGGGTTCCGCCGCTGGTCGAGGTCCTCGACGATCGCCTCGAGCTTCCAGTACCGGTACTTGTCGACGACGTTGCGCCGGTCGCCGGCCGCGAGGAGTTCCGGATCCAGCCGCGGGTCGTCCGGCCACTCGCCTTCCCACGGGCCGACCCCGACCTCGTTCGGGCCCACCATGTCCGCTCCCCGCAGGTCGCTGCTCAGCTCACGCACAGGTCGGGACGCTACCCTGTCGGCGTGCTTCCTCTTGTCGCGATGCTGATGCCCAACTGGATGGACCCGGAGTACCTGCTGCACTGGCTGGGTGACTGGGCCCTGTGGGGCACGCTGATTGTGGTGTTCATCGAGTGCGGGGTGCTGTTCCCGATCCTGCCCGGTGACTCGCTGCTGTTCGCGGTCGGCCTGTTCATCGCGCAAGGCACCATCGGCGTACCGCTCTGGCTGGCCTGCGTGCTGCTGACCGTCGCAGCGTTCCTCGGCAACGTGTCCGGTTACTACATCGGCCGATTCCTGGGTACGTCGCTGTTCCGCAACCCGAACGCCCGGTTCCTGAAACCGAAGTACCTCGAGCAGACGCACGAATTCTTCGATCGCTACGGCCCGCGGGCGCTGGTGATGGCCCGGTTCGTGCCGATCGTCCGGACCTTCATCACGGTCGTGGCCGGCGCCGGCCGGATGGACCCGAAGAAGTTCTTCCTGTGGACGGGTGTCGGCGCGGTGATCTGGGCGCCGGGCATCACGCTGCTCGGGCACGCGCTCGGCAACGTGGCGTTCATCCACAACCACCTGGAGTCGGCGCTGATCCTGCTGGTGCTGGTCTCGCTGATCCCGATGGTCGTCGAGTACTTCCTCGCCAAGCGCCGCAACCGCAACAACAACTCCGACGGCGGCGGCGCGAAGCACGCCGCTCCGAAGCACCCGGTCACCAACCACACGACCGACTGAAACGACCGGCTGGAACGACCGGCTGGAACGAGCGGCTGATTCAGTGGCCGAACGGGAAGTGCGGTTCTGACCACACCCAGTCGGTGCTCAACGCCGACAGATCGGTGACCTCGACCAAACCGGCCGGGAGGGGGCCGACCACCTGACCGGAACCGAGTGCACAGGCCACCCGGATCCGGTCTGCCGCCTGGTACCAGACCAGCGCCCCCCGTGGCGCCGCCCCTTCACGGAGCAGGGCGTGGTGGTCGAGCCAGCTCACCGCATCGGCCGCGTCGTGCCAGCCACTGTCGTGCGCGTAACCGAACGCCATCCGCTGGAACTTCAGCGGCCAGTCCAGCCAGGCGGCCGAACCGACGCGCTCCAGCTGCCAGTTCAGCGCCGCCTCGGTGTCCCGCGGGTTCGCCGCCCGCGGGACGTTCCGGCGCTCCACGACAACCTCCCCCCAGGCCATAGGTAATCCTCCCCGATCCCCCGTCCTCGGCCGGTGTGCCGTGGCATGACAGAGATCCTGCCCGCCCTGGATACAGCGGCCGTACATTGCACCGGCGGGAAGCGCTGTGCAGGGAATGCGGGCGCGATCGGGCTCAGCCCGCCGCAGCGCCTGCCTCGGAACCTGCGAGCAGACGCCGGCAATCGGCCGCGGCGCCGTCGTTCCCGGCCTGCTGCCACACGCGTGCGGCGCGTTCGAGGGTACGGCGGGCGTTGTCGAAGCTGCCCGTGCCGAGATAGAGCTCGCCGAGGTGCTGCGCCGCCTGACCCTCGACGCTGCGGTCCCCCAGCCGGTGGCCGATGTCCATCGCGTCCAGCAAGGTCCGCCGGGCCGCGGCGACCTCGCCACGCTCCATCAGCGCCTGCCCGAGCAGCGACCGCGTGTACGCCGCGCAGTGGTCGTCACCCATCCCGTCGAAGATCGCCAGCGCCTTCCGCAGCTGCCGGACCGCCTCGTCGTGCCGGCCCTGATGGACCCGCAGCGCCGCGATCCGCCGCCGTACCTTGGCCTCGCGGTGGGCGTCGGCGCGGCGGACGGCGATCAGGAACGCCCGCGCCAGCAGGCTCCGGGCGGTGTCCAGGTCGCCACGCACCAGGTAGACGTTCGCGGCCGCGGTCCGCGCCAGCGCCTCGGCGTTCGCGTTGCCGTCCTCGACGAAGGCCTCGATCGCCTTCTCGTACTGCGCCAGTCCCTTGTCCCGTTCGCCGCGTTCCCGCAGCCAGGTGCCGAGCCCGACAGCGGCGACACCCTCGCCGAGGCGGTCGCCGACCTCGGCGAACACCTGCGCGGCCGCGTCGAAGTGCCGGCGCGCGGTCTCCCAGTCGTCCTGATAGACCGCGAGCTGACCGAGATTGCGGTGCATGATCGCCTCGCCGCGGCGGTTCCCACACTCGATCGCGCTGAGCAAACCCTGCTGGTGCGAGCCGTTCCAGTCCTCGAAGCCGGCCCGCAGATCCAGATACGGGCCCCAGGCCGCGGCGATCCGCCACGCGTGCTCGTGCAGCCCGTTCTGCGCCGCGGCCCGGATGGCCGGCACGAACGTACTGCGCTCACTGTCGAACCACGCGATCGCATCGGTCTCCGTGAACGGCGACGGGTCCGGCGCGGTCAACGGACCGGTGTGCTCGAGAACGCCGAAGTACTCGAAGGACAAAGCCTCGTTGGCGCGGCGGATCTTGTTCAGGATTGCCTCGACGACGGTCTCCACGTCCCGGACCGCCTGCGCCTTCTGCTCCTCGGTGCCGACCGCGAGCGCGTGCAGCCGGAGCAGGTCGTGCACCCGGTACCGCGCCGTACCGCGGTCGTCGACCGAGCTGATCCGGACCAGGTTGACCTCGATCAGGCGGTCCAGACTGCGCCGTACGGCGGCCGGCGACGCGATCGCCTCCAGTGCGCGGGCCGAGAACACCCCGACCGCGAAGTGGCCGATCAGGCGGTACAACCGGGCCTCTTCGGGGCTGAGCGCGTCGTAGCTCAGGTCCGCACTGGTCCGGACGGCGAGCTCACCGATGCTCAGCTCGTCCAGTCGTGAGGTCTCGTCCCGCAGCCGGCGGGCCAGTTCGCGGGCGCTCAGGTCCGGACGCTGCGCCAGCCGGCTGCCGACGATCCGGATCGCGAGCGGCAGGTTCGCGCACGCGGACAGGATCTCCTCGGCCTCTGGCGACGACGGATCGATCCGCCCGGCACCGGCGACCGACGCCAGCAGTACGGCGGCGTCTCGGTCGTCGAACGTGTCGAGCGGCAGGCTGTCCGCACCGGCCAGGTCCATCAGCCGGTTCCGGCTGGTCACCACGACCGCAGACGCCCCGGTCCCCGGCATCAACGGCGTCACCTGACCGGCGGTCGCCACGTCGTCGAGGATGATCAGCACCCGCCGGCTCGCCAGCTCGGACCGCAGCATCGCGGACCGCCGCTCCGGGTCGGTCGGAATCGCGAAGTCCGGCAGGTTCAGGCTGAGCAGCAGATCGGTCAGCGCGGCGGCCGGATCGCGGGGGTCGGTCGCGCCGTGCATGTCCAGGTAGATCTGCCCGTCCGGGAAGTACTCACGGACCTGATGGCCGAGTCGTACGGCCAGTGAGGTCTTGCCGGTCCCGGGTGCGCCGGAGATGACCGCGATCGGCGGCCGCACCGGGTCACGGCCGCAGACCAGGTCCCGCAGTTGCTCGAGGTAGTGCTGCCGGCCGTTGAAGTCGGCCAGGTCGAGCGGCAGCTGACTCGGCGGCCGCAGCGGGTCGGTCAGCTCGGGGGCCGCCATCGGTCCGGCGGGTGCCGGCGGTGCGGGACGGTCCGCCGTACGGTCCGCCGGGATCCCCGGGTTGGGCCAGTTGGCCGACGGGCCGTTCTCGGCGCGCGCGCCGGCCGCCTCGAGTTCGGGACCGGGCTTGATGTCGAGCTCGTCCGCCAGCGTCTGCACGGCCTTCGCGTACGCCGCCCGCGCCTCACCGCCACGTCCCGCGGCGAGCAGTGCGTCGACCAGGCGCCGCCAGAGCTGCTCGTCGTACGGGTCGTCCGCCAGCCGGGCATTCAGCAGTACGGCGGCGCCACTCGCGTCGCCGTACTCGAGCCGCAGGTCGAGAAGGGTGTCGACCAGACCGCGGTGCTGGGCTTCCAGGCGGCCGATGGAGCCCTCCCAGGCCGCGGGCATCGGGAGGTCCTCGAGCGGACGGCCGCGCCAGAGCGCGTACGCGCGGGACAGGACCTGCATCGCCTGACGGCCGTCACCGGCGTCGCGCAGGTGACCGCCTTCGGCGAGGAGCGACTCGAACAGGCTGGCGTCGAGCTCGTCGACACCGACCTCGATGCTGTAGCCGGCGGCCGAGGTGTCGATCGGCGCAGGCAGTCCGGCGTCCTGCAGCACCCCGCGGAGCGCGCGCACGTACGTCCGGATGTTCGCGGTGGCCGACCGGGGAGGGGTGTTCTCCCACAGCGCGTCGGCGATCAGGTCAGTCGAGACGAACCTGTTCGGGTGCAGCAGCAGGGTGGCCAGCAGCTGCCGCGGTTTCGCGGCCTTCAGCGGCTGGCCCTGGACGTGAACGAGCCGTAGAGGTCCGAGGATCTCGTACCTCAGACTGTCCACTCGTCCGGCCTCTCCGCTCTTGAACCGACCTATCGTGCCATCCGGGTATACCCGCCGTGAAGGCCGATGTACGCCGGATGTATCTCGGTCCGGCACTGTTGATCACAGGTACCGGGGGGAGGGCAGGCCCGGGTGGCGACTTGACCGCCGTCACACCGGGCCTGGCACTGGGAGTGAGTCCGGGGTCGGGGGACCTGGATCACGGGGACCGGTGCCTACTGGCCACCGGTGAAAGGCGGCTGTCCGTCCTGTGGCGCGGGGGAACCCGCAGGCGGCCCGCCCACCGGTGGCTCTCCCTGGTACCCCTGCTGCGGGTACTGCTGCGAGTACTGCCCCGGCTGCCCCTGGTACGGCGCCTGCTGACCAGGCTGCTGACCAGGCTGCTGCTGGTAGCCGCCCGGGATCTGCTGCTGCGGGTAGCCCTGCTGGTAGTTGCCCTGGTCCCCCGGCATCTGCGGGTGGATCTGGCCCGAGGACGGCGCTCCCGGCTGCATCTGCGGCGGTGCCTGCTCACCCGCGACCGAGCCGATGGTGCCGAACGAGACCTGCGGGACCGCGCGGACCTGCTCGTCCTTGACCTCGAAGTAGCCGGCCTTCTCGAACTTGAAGCCGTTCGCGATCAGGTTCGACGGGAACGCCTCGATCCGGGTGTTGTAGTCGCCGACGTTCGCGTTGTAGAACCGGCGGCCGGCCGCGATCCGGTCCTCGGTGTCGGTCAGCTCGCGCTGCAGGCCGAGGAAGTTCTGGTTCGACTGCAGCTGCGGGTACTGCTCGACCGAGATCATCATCTGACGCAGCGCGCCGGACAGCTCACCCTCCGCGGCGGCCCGCTGCTCCGGGTTCGAGCCCTGCACGTTCACCGCCTGGGTGCGCAGCCGGGCGACCTCCTCGAACACGTGCCGCTCGTGTGCCGCGTAGGCGCGCACGGTCTCGACCAGGTTCGGGATCAGGTCGTACCGGCGGTGCAGTTCGACGTCGATCTGCCGCCACGACTCCTGGATCAGGTTCCGCTGCTTGACGAACCGGTTGTACGACGAGATCAGCATGATCGCCGCAACGGCGACGACCACGACGATCGCGATGATGACCCAGACCATGTCCCAGCTCCCGAGGTTTTGGCAGTGCTGGGACCGACTCTACGGGTAGGTGGGTCCGCCCCCTGGTTGCTGCGCACGGGGGTCGACACCCGCGTAGTCGCGCCAGACGTACGGCGGGACGTTCTCGAGGACCTGCTGCAGCAGCATCAGGCGGTTCATCACCTCGGTCGGGTTGTGACTGCCTTTGTCCCAGCCGACCAGCGAGTTCCCCTCGATGCGCCAGCCGATCTCGCCACGGGCGAGCAGCAGCTCCATCATCCGCGGCGTCACGACCGCGTGCCCGAACCGCTCGTCGTCCGCCTTCACCCGGAACGCGCGGTTGAACTGGTCGCTCTCGAACTGGAGGTCGCGGAAGCCGAACGCGTTCGCGACCGCGCCACCGAAGATCCCCTCGTGCGTCACCTCGAGGTGCGGCAGCGCACCCGGCAGCTGCATCACCACGACGCCGAAGTGGTGCGTGGTGGTCCGCCGCTGTCCACGGCCGTTGGTGGTGTGCGTCTGGTAGCTGTAGTCGAAGGCAACCATCGGGTGCCCGTTGTACGGCCCGGACAGCACATTCTGGACCCGCCAGTGGTCGCCGGTCCGGAACGGCGTACCCATCCATTGGCCGGCCAGCGACGGGTTCGACGGGACGTAGGACCAGCCCTGCTGGTTCGCGAACCCGGCGAACAGCTCGCGGCGCTTCTTCGCGCGGTAGTAGTTGAAGTAGAAGAGACCGACCCCGAGCAGGACCGCTACCAGGACGAACGCGACGGTACTGCCCTGCATCAGCTGAGACCCAGGTCCTCGAGTCCGAACACCGAGCGGTACTGGAGGCCCGCTGCCTCGACCCGCTCCCGCGCGCCGGTCGACCGGTCCACGATCACCGCGACCGCGACCACCTCGGCCCCGGCCTCCCGCAACGCCTCGACCGCGGTCAGCACCGAACCGCCGGTCGTCGAGGTGTCCTCGACCGCCAGCACCCGGCGGCCCTTCACGTCCGGCCCCTCGATCCGCCGCTGCAGCCCGTGCGTCTTCTCGGCCTTGCGTACGACGAACGCGTCCAGCGTCCGCCCCTCCTGCGCGGCCGCGTGCAGCATCGACATCGCGACCGGGTCGGCACCGAGCGTGAGGCCGCCGACGGCGTCGTACTCCAGGTCCTTGGTCAGCTCGAGCATCGCCGGGCCGATCAGCGGCGCAGCGGCGGCGTCCAGTGTGATCCGGCGCAGGTCGACGTAGTAGTCGGCCTCTTTGCCGGACGCCAGCGTCACCCGGCCGTGCACGATCGCCTTGTTCTTGACCTGCTCCAGCAGTCCGTCCCGGTCGTAGCTCATGAGCGTTGAGCTTAGAACACTGCTCAGTCCACTACTTCTTGCTGACCTTCACCAGGTGACCGAAGGCGACCGAACGGTCCGGTGAGTGGAACAGGTCCTGGCAGGTGGTCAGCGTGATGATCGCCTTGGTGGGCGTCTGGTTCTTGCCCGGGACCGGGTCGAGCACCCAGGTATCGGTCGGCTGGACGGTCAGGTCGCGGGGCGAGCCGTCGAGCTCGTAGGTGTACACGGCGTCCTGGGTCTCGACGACGACCTGGTCGCCCTTCTGCAGGTCGAGCAGCCTACGGAACGGGGAACCGTGCGTGACCCGGTGGCCGGCGACCGCGAAGTTCCCCGGCTGACCCGGTAGCTGGGTCTGCGGATAGTGACCGATCCCGCGGGCGAGGTCGTCCGCGGCGACGCCCTCGACGATCGGCTTCTCCCAGTCGGCCCCGAACTTCGGGATCCGGATCAGGAAGATCGGCTTCCCGACCGCCGGCGGCGTGGTCGTCCCGGACGGCACGGCACGCGCCGGCGACGTCTGCCACTGCCGGCGCAGCGAGTCCTCCGCCTTGCCCATCTGGTGGTTCGAGGTGATCCCGGTGCCGAAGTACTGCCAGCCGACCCAACCGAGCAGTCCGAGGCCGCCCACCAGGAGCACGATCCCGAACACTCTGGCTACTCCCCGCATGCGCTCCAGTATGCAGCTGACCTGTAAAGGCTGTGCATGACGTGTCGATGGACGCCGATGGTTGCCCCGGACGACGATGTGGACCATCGTCGTAGTGGAGGTGTGCCGTGAAGGCACTGGTGAAGGCCGAGGCGGGTCCCGGTCTGTGGTTGCAGGACGTCCCGGAGCCGAAGATCGAGGCCGACGAGGTCCTGATCAAGGTGCTCCGGACCGGGTTGTGCGGGACCGATCTGCACATCCAGAGCTGGGACCACTGGGCGCAGAAGAACGTGCCGGTGCCGATGGTCACCGGGCACGAGTTCTGCGGTGAGGTGGTCGAGGTCGGCGTCGGTGTTCGCGACGTCGCGGTCGGTGACCTGGTCAGCGGCGAAGGCCACCTGGTCTGCGGCCGCTGCCGGAACTGCCGCGCGGGCCGCCGGCACCTGTGCATCAAGACGCGTGGTCTCGGTGTGCACGTCCCGGGCGCGTTCGCGGAGTACGTCGCCCTGCCCGCGAGCAACGCCTGGGTGCACAAGGACCCCGTCGACCTGGACGTCGCCGCGATCTTCGACCCGTTCGGCAACGCGGTCCACACCGCGCTCTCGTTCCCGCTGGTCGGCGAGGACGTCCTGATCACCGGCGCCGGCCCGATCGGGGTGATGGCCGCGGCGGTCGCCCTCCACGCCGGCGCGCGGAACGTGGTCATCACCGACCTCTCGGAGTACCGGCTGGACCTGGCCCGGAAGATCGGCGTCACCCGCGCGGTGAACGTCGGCGAGGAGACGATCGCGCAGGCGCAGCAGAGCCTGGGGATGCGCGAGGGCTTCGACGTCGGCATGGAGATGTCCGGGCAGCCGGCCGCACTGCGGGACATGCTCGCGAACATGACGCACGGCGGGAAGGTCGCGATGCTCGGCCTGCCGTCGGACGAGATCGCGATCGACTGGGGCACCGTGGTGCTCAACATGCTGACCATCAAGGGCATCTACGGCCGGGAGATGTTCGAGACCTGGTACTCGATGTCGGTGATGCTGGAACGCGGCCTGGACCTGACCCCGGTGATCACCCACCGGTTCGGGTACGGCGACTTCGAGCGCGCGTTCGACGTCGCGCGGCAAGGACAGTGCGGCAAGGTGATCATGGACTGGACGGCTGAATCGTTGGAGGAGAAGCACTGATGTTCGGGCGGATGCGGGACGACCTGAAGACCACCATCGGCGAGATCCGGGACGCCGGGCTGTACAAGTCCGAACGGGTGATCACCTCGCCGCAGCAGGCCCTGATCTCGGTTGCTACCGGCAACGAGGTACTGAACTTCTGCGCGAACAACTACCTCGGGCTGTCCGACCACCCCGAGGTCGTCGCCGCGGCGAAGGACGCCCTGGATCGCTGGGGATTCGGGCTGTCCTCGGTCCGGTTCATCTGCGGCACGCAGCAGATCCACAAGGACCTGGAAGGTGCCTTGAGCACCTTCCTCGGGACCGAGGACACGATCCTCTACAGCTCCTGCTTCGACGCGAACGGCGGCCTCTTCGAGACGCTGCTCGGCGCCGACGACGCGATCATCTCCGACGAGCTGAACCACGCCAGCATCATCGACGGCATCCGGCTGTCGAAGGCCAAGCGGTACCGGTACAAGAACCGCGACATGGCCGACCTCGAGGCGCAGCTGAAGGACGCCGCCGGCGCCCGCTACCGGCTGATCGCCACCGACGGCGTGTTCTCGATGGACGGGTACGTCGCCCCGCTCGACGAGATCTGCGACCTCGCGGAGCGGTACGACGCCCTGGTGATGGTGGACGACTCACACGCGGTCGGGTTCGTCGGCCCGGACGGCGCCGGCACCCCGTCACTGTTCGGCGTGAAGGACCGCGTCGACATCGTCACCGGCACCCTCGGCAAGGCGCTCGGTGGTGCCTCCGGCGGTTACGTCTCCGCGCACCGCGAGATCGTCGAGTTGCTCCGCCAGCGCTCCCGCCCGTACCTGTTCTCGAACTCGCTCGCGCCGGCCGTGACGGCCGCGTCCCTGAAGGCGCTCGAGCTGATCGGCGGGTCCAGCGACCTGCGCGACAAGCTCAGCGCGAACACCGCACTGTTCCGCACCAAGATGACCGAGGCGGGCTTCGACGTCCTCCCCGGTGACCACCCGATCTCCCCGGTGATGATCGGTGACGCCGCCGAGGCGGGCCGGCTGGCCGACAAGCTGCTGGACCTGGGGATCTACGTGATCGGCTTCTCGTATCCCGTCGTACCGCAGGGCAAGGCGCGGATCCGTGTCCAGCTCTCGGCGGCGCACTCGACCGAGGACGTGGAGCGCGCCGTCGCGGCGTTCATCGAGGCTCGGGCCGCGCTCGCGGGTTAGCCGAGCCGGCGGTCGGTGCCCCGAGCGCTTGCTCGAGCCGGGCACCGACCGCGTCCAGGTCCCGCGGCAGGGTCGCCGCGGTGGCCGACGTCAGCAGGTTCTGGACGTCGGTCCGGGCTCCCCGGACGGCGTTCCGGAGGGTGCGGGCGCGGGTTCCGTCGGCGTCGTTCGGCGCCTTCGACGCGAGGGCGGTCAGCTTGTCCTCGACGGCGACGACCCGGCTCGACTCGACGTTCCAGGCGCCGGCGGCTGCCATCGGGGACGGTTGCCGGCGGAGGTCTGCGATCAAGGTGCGGGCGAACCACGTCACCTCGCCCTCGGTGGCAGTGAGGTCGTCCCGCCACGCCCGGCGGTGCCGCGACCTCACGAGGAGCGGTATCCCGATAGCCAGCACGAGCACGACCGCGGCCAGCACCCACCACAACCAGGAGGGCACTCCGCCGCTGTCGGCCGAGGTCGGCTGTGTCGCCACCGTCGGGGTCGCCGTAGGCCCGCTGGCGGTCTGCGTCGTCGTGTGCGTCGTCGTCCGGGTATTGGTTTGGGTGTTCGTCTGCGTGTTGGTCTCGGTCGTCGTGGCCGTGACCGTCTGAGGTGGCGCAGTCGTCTGCGTTGTTTCGGGAGACCTGGTGAGGGTTGGAGCCGCGCGGACGGACGACTGGGCCTGCGGCGGCGCGGACGAGGTCTCCTGGCGTGCGACGGAGCGGGCCAGGTTCGAAGGTGTCGCGGTCACGGACGGGACCGTGTTCGGGGTCCGGGTCGACGATCCGGAGGGGAGCTCGACAGATCCGGACTCCCCGCAGGAGACGAGGAGCAGCGCCGCCAGCGCCAGACCAACCGCTCGCAGCATCAGTCGCCACCCCCGGGTCCCTCGATGGTGCACGCGAATCCGGCTCTCAGGACGAAGATCGCACCTCGGCCGCCGCGTCCGAATCATCCCCTTGGGGCGATATCGGGAGCGATTTGTCCGTGCTGCCGGGCAGGATGTGGACATGTCGGTTCTGAGTGCGAAGGCGGTCAATCGGGCAACGCTCGCGCGGCAACTGTTGCTCGAGCGCGAGCCTGGGTCCGCGGTCGAGGTGGTCGCGCGGCTCGCCGGGATGCAGGGGCAGGAGCCCAAACATCCGTACGTCGGGTTGTGGACGCGGATCGACGGGTTCACCGAGGCCCAGCTGGATCAGGCCGTCGAGGCGCGGGACGTCGTACGCGCCACGATGTTCCGCGGGACCTTGCATCTGGTGACAGCGGCGGACTACCTGCGGTTCCGGGTGACGGTGGCGCCGGTGCTCGAGGCAGGGCTGAAGGTGCTGGGTGACCGGGGCGCGGGGCTGGAGCCGGAGAAGGTGGTTGCCGCCGCGGAGAAGCTGCTCGCGAAGGAACCGTTGACCTTCACCGAGGTGCGGGACGCGCTCCAACAGCAGTTCCCGGAGGTGAACGAGCGCGCGCTCGGGTTCTGCACGCGGATGCTCGTGCCGCTGGTGATGTACCCGGCGGATGTGCGCTGGTCCTGGACGGCGAACTCCCGGTTCACGCCGGCCGAGGAATGGATCGGCAGGAAGCTGCACCGCGGGGCCGAGACCAAGGAGCTGATCACGCGGTACCTCCAGGCGTTCGGTCCGGCCACGCCCGCGGACTTCCAGACCTGGTCAGGGCTGCAGAAGGCGACGCCGTTGTTCGACGAACTCGAACTCGAGACGTTCACCGACGACGCCGGCAAGACGCTGTACGACGTACCCGATGGTCCCCGCCCCGACCCAGACACGCCTGCGCCGGTGCGGTTCCTGCCGGAGTTCGACAATGTGCTGCTGTCACACGCGAAACGGGAGCGGATCATCGCCGACGAGCACAAATCCGCTGTGTACACGAAGAATCTGCGGGTGAAGGCGACGTACACCGTGGACGGTGTCGTCGCCGGGCTGTGGACGAGCGAGAAGAAGCGTGGTGTGGCCACCCTCACCCTGACCCCGTTCGGGAAGCTGCCGAAGAAGACACAGGCCGAGCTGGAGCGGGAGGGCGGCGGGCTGCTCCGCTTCCTGGAGCCGGATGCCAAGTCCTTCGCGGTGGTTACGACCAGTTAATGAGGTTGTTGTCACACGTCAGATGACTGGGCCGGAAACCTTTTGCCGGGTGGAATGGGTAGATGAGCACAGTCCCCTCCATCACTCTGGACAACGGCGTCGAGATCCCGCAGCTGGGCCTGGGGGTCTGGCAGATCGAGGACGAGATCGTCACCGATGTGGTGACGGCAGCGTTCGAGACCGGCTACCGGCACATCGACACCGCCGCCATCTACGGCAACGAGGCCGGCGTCGGGCGCGCGATCGCCGCGGCCGGTCTCCCGCGTGACGAGCTGTTCATCACCACCAAGGTGGCGAACGACGACCAGGGCTACGACAGCACGCTGAAGGCGTTCGACACCAGCCTGGCGAAGCTCGGCCTCGACTTCGTCGACCTGTACCTGATCCACTGGCAGTGCCTGCAGCGGGACCTGTACGTCGACACCTGGAAGGCCCTCGAGCAGCTGTACGCCGACAAGCGGGTGCGCGCGATCGGTGTCTCGAACTTCCACGAGCCCGCGCTGCGGCGGATCTTCGAAGAGACCACGATCCGGCCGGCGGTGAACCAGATCGAACTGCACCCGGCACTGCCGCAGGACGACCTGCGCGCGTTCAACGCCGAGAACGACATCGTCACCGAGGCGTGGAGCCCGCTGGCCTCCGGCCAGCTGCTGGAGAACGCCACGCTGAAGACGATCGGCGAGAAGTACGGCAAGTCGCCCGCCCAGGTGATGATCCGCTGGCACCTGCAGCTCGGCAACGTGGTGATCCCGAAGTCCAAGACGCCGAGCCGGCTCCAGGAGAACATCGAGGTCTTCGACTTCGCCCTGGACAACGACGACATGGCCGCGATCGCCGACCTCGAGACCGGCGTCCGCACCGGCGGCGACCCGGACGTCCTCGGTTAAACGAGTTCCAGGAACCGTTGGAGAACGGGTGAGTGGTTGTCCGGCGACCAGGCGACGGAGAGTTGCCAGGGTGGTAGGTCGTCGGACAACTCGCGGTAGACGACGCTGTCCGGGTTCGTCGGCGGTGTCGGGCTGATCAGCAGCGACACCCCGAGCCCGGCCGCGACCAGTGACACGATCGTCTGTACGTCGGCCGCCTCCTGCTCGATCCGCGGCGTGAATCCGGCCGCCCGGCAGAACCCCACGATCGTGTCGTGTACCGCCGGGCCACTCGGCCGCGAGTAGAACACGAACGGCTCGTCCGCGAGCTCGGCCAGCCGCACCCGCTTCCGCCGGGCCAGCCGATGCCGCGCCGGCAGCACCGCGACCAGCGAGTCCTTCGCCACCACCCGCGACGCCAGACTCGGAGCCAGTTGGACGACGGCGTCGCCGCCCGTCGGCGTACTGGGACGCAGCAGCCCCACGTCGATCCGCCCGTCCCGCAACGCCTCGGTCTGCCGCAGGGTCGTCAACGTCTGCAGATCGAGCACCACCCCGGGATACGCCTGCCGGAAAGCACTCAGAATCCGCGGCAGTACTTCGAAGGTCGCCGACTGCACGAACCGCAGTCGCAACGTCCCGAGCTCACCCCGCTGCGTCCGCTGCGCGGTACGGACCGCCTCGTCGGCTCGCCGCAGCAGATCCTGCGCCTCGGCGAGAAACGTCGCCCCGGCGGCCGTCAGCACGAACCGGCGCTTCACCCGGGCGAACAGCTCGACGCCGAGATCATGCTCCAGCGCGGCGATCTGCCGGCTGAGCGACGGCTGGGTCAGGTGCAGCCGGGTCGCGGCCCGCCCGACGTTCATCTCCTCGGCCACCACCACGAACGACCTCAGCTGACGCAGTTCCATGGCCCCATCATGCACCAGACACATCAACTCTGCGCAGAACTTTCATTGGACGTATCAACGGTCTGATTCTTACCGTCGAAGGCATGCACTACGTACCGTTCTCCGTCATCAAGTCGATCCACGAACAGACCCACTCCGCGATGCCGGACGCCCCGATCCGGCCCGTTGTCCCGAAACGCCGTCCGATCCGCGCCGCCGTACGCCGTTGGCGCGACCGGCGACCCGCACCCGTCCCAGCGCCCGCTGCCGAACTGAAGCTGATCGACGGCCTGTGCGAAGCTGAGGTCCGTGATCGAGGTACGACGCCTGAAGGTGTTGCGCGCGCTTGCTGACCACGGGACCGTGACCGCGGCCGCCGAGGTGCTGCACCTGACGCCCTCGGCGGTCTCCCAGCAGCTGGCCGCACTCGAGTCCGAGATCGGCCAGGAACTGCTCGAACGCCGCGGCCGCCGGGTCGCGATCACCACGGCCGGCCGCCTGCTCCTCGCCCACGCGGACACGATCCTCGCCGAGGTCGAACGCGCCGAGGACGCGATGCGCCTGCACGCGAGCGGCGCCAACGGCGAGGTGCGCGTGACCGCCTTCGCCACCGCGATCACCTTGCTGGTCGCCCCGACCCTGACGCGGCTCCGGGAGACCACCCCAGGTCTCGACCTGGTCGTCCGCGACGCCGAAGGCCACCAGGGCATCACGCAGCTGCTCGACGGCGACGCCGACCTCGCGATCGCCGTCGAGCACCGCGGCTCACCACGCCCCGACGACCGGCGTCTGGTCCGGATCCCCTTGTACGCCGAGCCGTTCGTCGCCGTCCTGCCACCGGCACACCCGGCCGCGGGCCACGACACGATCGAGCTGGCGATGCTCGCGCACGACGACTGGGTGATGACGACGCCCGGCAACCCGATCCGCGACGTCGTCGTCCTCGCCTGCGAACAGGCCGGGTTCCAGCCGCGGATCGTGCACCAGTCCGACGACTTCCGCGCGGTCGCCGCACTCGTCGCCGCCGGCGCGGGTGTCTCCCTGGTCCCGCGCCTCGCCGTACCCGAGCCGACGCTGGCGCTGATCCGTCCGCTGCCCGATCCGGCCCCGACCCGCCGGGTGTACGCCGCCGTTCGAGCGAGCCGGGCCGATCACCCGCTGATCACCGCCACGCTCGACGTCCTCACCGAGGTCGCCGAGAAGCTCTGAGATCACCACGGCCTTCCGGATCACGCCGGCGTCCTCGACCGCCCGCGGCAGGTACGCCGGTCAAGCTCGCCGGCGAGGGTCCAGTCCCACGGTCGACACCCGGGCGATGAGCGCGCGCGGCGTGAAGCGCGCCGCGATCACCAGCAGCTTGTAGCGGCGGCTCGGGATCGAGATCGCCTTGCCGCGCATCAGGTCCTTCCAGGCCGCGTCGACCAGATCGGCCGCGTCCAGCCACATGAACGACGGGATCAGCGACTTGTCCATCCCCATCCGCTCGTGGAACTCCGTGTGCACGAACCCGGGGCACAGCGCCATCACCGCGACGCCGTGGGCGTGCAACCCGGTGGCCAGCCCGGCGGAGAAGGTCGTCACCCACGCCTTGTGCGCGCTGTAGACGTTGCGCTGCAGGAATCCGGCCACCGACGACACGTTGATCACCGCACCCGAACCACGCTCGATCATCGGCAGTACGGCGGCGTGCGTGAGCCGCAGGACCACGCGCACCAGCAGATCGAGTTGCTTCTCCTCGACCTCGACCGGGTTCAGCCAGAACGGCTTCTTCTGCCCGAAGCCGGCGTTGTTCACCAGCACCTCGATCGGACCGGTGCGGAACCGCTCCTCGACACGCGCCAGGTCGTCCGGGTCGGTCAGGTCGGCGGTCAGCACCTCGCACTCGACACCGTGCAGCCGGGTGATCTCGGTGGCGACCTCCTTGAGCCGCGCCTCGTCCCGCGACACCAGCACCAGGTCGTAACCCTCGCGCGCCAGCTTGTCCGCGAACGCCCGGCCGATCCCGGTCGCCGGTCCGGTGACCAGCGCAGTCGCCATGGTGTGCCGTCCCTCCCGTAGGTACAGAGCCCAGTGTGTCACCTACGCTGGTCCGGTGCTGGCGGACATCGACACCTGGGTGCTGGACCTCGACAACACGTTGTACCCGGCCGCTTCCGCCCTCGCCGCGCAGCTCACCCACGGCATCCTCTCGACCCTGGCCGAGCACTACGGCACCGACCTCGCCGGCGCCCGTCGCCTCCAGTCCGAACTGGTCGCCAAGTACGGTACGTCGCTGCGCGGCGCGATGCTGACCGGCACCATCGACCCGCACGACTTCCTCGGCTTCGAGCGCCGGATCGACTACTCGGTGATCGGCCCCGACCCGGTCCTGGCCGCCGCACTCGAGACGCTTCCCGGGCGCCGGTACGTGTACACGAACGGATCGGCGTACCACGCGGAGCAGGCGCTCGGGCGGCTCGGCGTGCGCGACTGCATCGACGGCGTGTTCGACATCCTCGCCGGCGGCCTGATCCCGAAGCCGTACGCCGAGAGCCTGGACGCGTTCCTGACGCGCTTCGGGATCGACCCGGCGCGGGCCGCGATGTTCGACGACCTCGAGGTGAATCTCGCGCTGCCGCACGAGCGCGGGATGACGACCGTGTGGGTGACCGGCGGGACGCCGTACGAACAGCTCGCGGCGCGGCGGTGGCGGGCGGCCGACGTACCAGGGTTCCTCAGCGCGCTGCCAAAGATCTGATGAATCGCGGGCTACGACCCGTCGTCTCAGCCTGGCGATGGGCGATGTGACCGTAAATGGTCTGAGGACTTAGGCTTCTGGGGAGGAGGTGAGGGGATGGCTGCAACGGACAAGGCGCTGGCCGGGCTCCGGCAGATGATCGCGTCCGGCGAGCTCGGACCGGGAGCGAAGTTCCCGCCGGAGCCGGAGCTGTGCGACCACCTGGGGGTGTCCCGCAGCTCGCTGCGCGAGGCGGTGCGGTCCTTGGGGGCGCTCGGGGTGATCGAGTCCCGGCACGGCTCGGGGACCTACGTGTCGGCGCTGGACCCGGCGACGATCATCCGCCGGTTCTCGCTCTCGGTCGAGCTGATCCCGCTCGAGGGGGTGCTCGAACTGCTCGAGGTACGCCGGGTGCTCGAATCGCACGCGACCGCGGCCGCGGCGGCCCGGCAGGACCCGGAGCTGGCGGCGCGGCTGGCCGCGATCCTCGATCGGCTCGAGTCGACCACCGACGCGACCGAGATCCAGCACCTGGACGCCGAGTTCCATGGTGAGATCTGCGCGGCCGGCGGCAACCAGACCGTCACCGCGCTGACCGACGTGATCCGCGGCCGCGGCGGCCACTACCGGATCTTCGAACCAGGCTCGGACTTCGACGCGATCAAGCAGACCAGCGACCGCGGCCACCGCGCGATCCTGCACGGCATCACCAGCCGCGACCCGGCGGCGGCCGCCACCGCGGCCTCCGACCACATCGCCCAGACCGAGCGCTGGCTCCGTGCCCTCCGCCCGGTCCCCCAGCCGGACCTGCCGTGAACTGGACACTCCGCCCCGCCACCGCGGCGGATCTCGAGGACCTCGTCGAGATCCGCGCCGTCGTCATGCGCCCGGACCTCGAACGCCTCGGGCGGTACGACGCGGTTCGCGTCCGCCAACGGATGCGCGACGCGTTCGTCCCGGAGCACACCCGGATCATCGAGGTCGACGGCGAACTCGCGGGTTCGATCACGCTGCGGCCCGCCGACGACCGACAGTGGCTCGAACACTTCTACCTCGCCCCGGCCCACCAGGGCCGCGGACTCGGCACGGCCGTGCTGACGTCCGTCCTGGAGAGCGCGGACGCGACCGTCGGGCTGAACGTCCTGCAGGGCAGCCCGGCCCGCACGTTGTACGAACGGCACGGCTTCGTGGTGGAGAGCGAGGACCCGGTCGACGTCTTCATGGTCCGTAAATTTCTCTGACCTGTCGAGATCTTGCGCACCTGGCGTCGGGTGCATAACCTCCAGACACTTCGTCCGGGAGGGGATCCGCCGATGTCCCGTTCGCGCTTGCTCACGGTCGCCCTGACGACCACGCTGACCACCGCCGCCCTAGGCGCACTGCTTGTCACTCAGCCGGCCACCGCCCAACCCAGCACCCCGCGGATCACCCGCGCGGGCCTCGATCCCGCATTGGTCGCCGGCCGCGGAGCCGACGTACCGTTCGTCGAGCAGGAGGCGGAGAACGCCGTCTTCACCGGCGAGCGGATCGGCCCTGGCCGCGAGGCGTACACCCTCCAGGCCGAGGCCTCCGGGCGCACCGCCGTACGACTACGGCCGCGGCAGTACGTCGAGTTCACGCTGACCCGGCCCGCGAACGCGCTGACGCTGCGGTACAGCATCCCGGACGCGCCGACCGGTGGCGGGATCACCGCACCACTCGACGTATCCGTGAACGGGAAGCACAAGCGGGCGATGACGCTGACGTCGCAGTACGCCTGGCTGTACGGGATGTATCCGTTCTCGAACGACCCGAACGTCGACCCGATCCCGGGTTGGTGGAAGCCCGAACCGGACCCGGTCGCCAAACCGTTCCGGCCGAACCACTTCTACGACGAGCAACGCGTGCTGCTCGACCGGACCTACCAGGCCGGCGATCGCGTGCGGTTCGCCGTACCGCGGATCACGCCGGCTGCCTGGACGGTCCTCGATGTCGCGGACTTCGAACTGGTGAAGGCACCGTCGCGGCAGCCGGCGCGGTCGCTCGACGTACGGCTCTTCGGGGCCGACCCGACCGGCCGGCGGGATGCCGCTCCGGCGATCGAGCGGACGATCGCGGCAGCCCAGCGGATCGGCTGGTCGGTATTCCTTCCGGCGGGCACGTTCCAGGTGAACCGGCACATCGTTGTCGATCGGGTGACCATCCGCGGCGCCGGCAACTGGTGGACGATCATCAAGGGAAAGGTCCTCCCGCTCGCGGAGCCGGCACCGGACAAGTCCGTGCACACCGCACCCGGGTTCTACGGCCGGTACGCCGCCGACGGCGGGAGCACCGGCGTACATCTGTCGGACTTCGCGATCGAGAGCGACGTCCGGGAACGCATCGACACCGACCAGGTGAACGGCATCGGCGGCGCGATCGGCGGCGGCTCGACGATCGAGAACCTCTACCTGCACCACACGAAGGTCGGCATCTGGCTGGACGGTCCGATGGACGGTCTGCTGATCCGGAACAACGTGATCACCGATTCCATTGCTGATGGCATCAACCTGCATCTCGGCGTGTCGAACGTCCGGGCCACCAACAACTTCGTCCGCAACAGCGGCGACGACGGGCTCGCGATGTGGTCGGAGTCGAACGCGTCCGGGCTCGTCAATCACGGCAACGTCTACGACCACAACACCGTGCAGACGCCGGTCCTCGCGAACAACATCGCCGTCTACGGCGGCCGGGACAACGCGGTGACCGACAACCTGGTCGCCGACCCGATCCGCGAGGGCAGCACGCTGCATGCCGGTTCCCGGTTCGACGCGACACCGTTCGAGGGGACGCTGACCTTCGCCCGGAACACCACGGTCCGCGGCGGACCACGCGATCTGAACTGGGACATCGGTCTCGGCGCGATCTGGCTGTATGCCCTGCAGTCCACGATGTCCGGCTCGATCGAGATCACGGACAGTTCGTTCCTGGACTCGACGTACAACGCGATGCTGTTCGTCGTCGACTGGCCGGTGAAGGATCAGTACGCGATCACGAACGTTGCCGTGCGCAACATCAAGGTGGACGGGACCGGGACGAACGTGGTGAACGCGCGGGCCGGCGGCGGGGCGACGTTCGAGAACGTCGACGCGCGGAACGTCGGCGCGCCGTTCGTGAACAACTGCGGGACGTTCCACTTCGACGGGCCGGCGGAGTTCGAGGTCCGCGACCTCGGCGGGAACGACGGCGGCTGGACCGGCGCGACCTGGTGCGAGGACCGCCCCACCGTCGTACCACCCCCGCCGCCGTCACCCTGGAACTGAGGACGCTCAGCCCATCACGATCGTCCGGCGTCGGCCGGCTCACGCTGGTCGGCCGAAGACTCCGGCGATGGTGATGGCGTGGGGCTCCGGAACGCCAGGACGAGGACGATCGCCCCGACCAGGACGATGCCCGCGCCGACCAGCGCCGCAGTGTGCATGGCGTGGATGAAGGCGTCGTTCGCGGCCTTCACCAGTTCCGGGCGGCCGAGCGTGCCCGCCACGTGCCGCGTTGCCTCGGCCGAGGTCCCGGCGGCCTCGCGGGCACCTTCCGGCAGACCGGTCAGCGCCGACCCGATCCGGTGCTGGTACGTCGACGAGACGACCGTCCCGAGAATGGCGACCCCGAGAACGCTGCCGACCTGACGCAGGACGTTGTTCACCGCGGAACCAGCCCCCATCCGATCCAGCGGGAGGGTCGCGAGTACGGCGGTCGTGGTGGGTGCCGTGGTCATCCCGATGGACAGGCCGACCAACGCCCCGATCACACCGATCCACACCAGTGACGTGTCGACGTCGTACAGCAGGTTCAGGCTGGAACAGACGGCCAGCATGAAGACCGCCGAACCCGAGACCTTGGCGACTCCGAAGCGGGCCGCCAGCCGGGCACCGAGCTGCGATCCGACGATGACACCGCAGGCAGCCGGCAACGACATCAGACCGGCCGACAGTGCGCTCATCCCGCGCGCGCCCTGCAGGTAGAAGGCGAGGTAGAAGCTCTGGCCGGTCAGCAACAAGAAGACGACCGCGAGGGCGAAGTTGCCGGCGGCGAAACGGCGGTTGCGGAACAGCCGCGGGTCGAAGCTCGGCTCCCGCTCCCGCCACTCGGAGACGATGAAGCCGGCGAGCAGGACGAGTCCGCCGGCGATGCTCGCCCAGACCTGCCAGCGGTTCCAGCCGCCCTGGTGACCGCCTTCGATCAGGCCGTACGAGAGGCCGAGCAGGCCGAGCGTGGACAGGCCGAGGCCGAGCGGATCGAGCCGGCGGCGCTGCGGACTGCGCGGGTTCGGGAGGACGAGGGCAGCGCCGACCAGGCCGAAGGCGACGATCGGCAGGTTGATGGTGAAGACCGAGCCCCACCAGAAGTGGTCGATCAGCAGGCCACCGAGGACCGGTCCGACGGCGACACCGACGCCCGCGGACGAGCCCCAGATCGCGATCGCACCGGCCCGGCGCTCCGGCGGGAAGGTCCAGCCGATGATCGCCATCGAGGGCGGCATGATCAGAGCGCCGCCGAGGCCCATCGCGGCGCGGGCGAGGATGAGCGCGACCGGTCCGGTGGCCCAGGCGGCCCAGGCCGAGGCGGCGCCGAAGATCACCAGACCGGCCATCAGCACGGTGCGATGGCCGTAGCGGTCGCCGAGCGCGCCGGCCAGGAACAGCGCGGTGGCGAACAGCAGCGAGTAGATGCCGACGGCCCACTGCAGTTGGCCGGGCGTGGCGCCGAGCCCGGCGACCGGGTCGGCGAGCCGTTCGAGAGCGATACCGAGGACGGTCGAGTCGATCCAGATCAGGACGGCCGAGACCACCAGGATCGCGAGGATGCGGCGCTGCCGCGGGAGGTCGATCGTGGACACGAAGTCTCCTATGATTGTCAGGACCCTGACGAGGTTTCTCATGGTCCTTGATTGACAGGAACCTGTCAATCATCTTTTCGTGATCCCGCCCTGGGTGGGCCCGGCAGAATGGGGCGCATGGACTCCTCCCCCGACCCCGCATTCGAGGACGGCTGCGTCACTTTCCTCGTCCGGCATGCCTGGCTGAGCATGCGCTCGGCGCTGGCGGAGGTGCTCGCCGAGCACGAGCTGTCGGTGCAGCAGTACGGGACGCTGCTGTGCGTGCGGAAGGACCCGGGCCTCACCATCGCCGACGTCGGCCGCGTCGTCGGCACCACGCGACAGTCCGCCAACGAACTGATCACCGGCATGGAGCGGGCCGGTCTGGTCGAGCGGCAGCCGAACCCGAAGGACCGACGTACCCAGCAGGTGCACCTGACCGCCGCCGGGGCCGGCAAGCTGGACGAGGCGACGCCCGCGATCCGCGAACTCGAGGAAGAACTCGAGGCCTCCTTCAACCGCACCGACCGCACCACCGCCCGCGCCTGGCTGACCCACATGGTGGAGACGCTCGACAGTTAGTCTCGTTGGCATGCGTGCACATGCTGAGCGGTTGACCGGGCTGGGTACGACGATCTTCGCCGAGATGTCCGCGCTCGCGGTGGCGACCGGGTCGGTGAACCTCGGGCAGGGTTTCCCGGATCGCGACGGGCCCGACTCGCTGCTCGAGGACGCGATCGCGGCGATCCGCGCGGGCGCGAACCAGTACCCGCCGGCGCGTGGCATTCCCGCGCTCCGCGAGGCGATCACCGAGCACCAGAAGCGGTTCTACGGCCTCGCATACGACCCGGACACGCAGGTCCTGGTCACCACCGGCGCGACCGAGGCGGTGGCCGCCGCACTGCTCGCGTTCGTCGAGCCCGGTGACGAAGTGATCGCCCTCGAGCCGTACTACGACTCGTACGCGGCCGGCATCGCGTTCGCCGGCGGTCGCCGCGTCCCGGTCACGCTGCGCGCACCGGCGTACCGTCTGGATCTCGACGAGTTGCGCGCCGCGGTCACCCCGCGGACGAAGGTGCTGCTGATCAACTCACCACACAACCCGACCGGGACCGTCCTCACCGACGAGGAACTCCGCGGGATCTGCGCGGTCGCGATCGAGCACGATCTGATCGTCATCACCGACGAGGTCTACGAACACCTCGTGTACGACGGACTTCGGCACCGGCCGCTGGCGTCGTACGAAGGGATGGCGGAGCGGACCGTCTCGATCAGCAGCGCCGGGAAGACGTTCGCCGTCACCGGGTGGAAGATCGGCTGGGTCACCGGGTCGCCCGAGGTGGTCACTGCGGTCACCACCGCCAAGCAGTTCCTCACCTTCACCTCCGGCGCCCCCTTCCAGCCGGCCGTCGCCAACGCGCTTGCCCTGGGCAACGACTACTTCGACGCCCTCCGCGCCGACCTGCAGTCCCGCCGCGATCTGCTGGCCGACGGCCTGGCCACGCTGGGCTTCGAGGTGCACCGCCCGGCCGGCACCTATTTCGTCACCACCGACATCCGCTCCCTCGGCCACACCGACGGCATCGAGTTCTGCCGCATGCTCCCCGAACGCACCGGCGTAGTAGCCATCCCCCACCAGGTCTTCTACGACCACCCCACCTACGGCCGCCCCCTGGTCCGCTGGGCCTTCTGCAAACAACCCGAAGTACTCCAGGAAGCCCTGAACCGCCTCCAAAAACTCTGAACTGTGGATGCGCGCGACATCGGCCTCCTGGTTGTGAGACGATAGCGACAGCTCACCTCGCGCTGCTGGGTGAGAAGTGAAGCTGGGATTCCCGCCGGAACGACGGGCCCCAGCTTTCGCGCTTTCTGGAGCTCGTTCGCCCATCACCGCACGGCGACCCGATGGATCGTCACGACAGCAGCCATCGCCGCCAGCCAGCGTTCCTCGCCCAGCACCGACGCCGACATCGCCCCGGCAACCGCGTCAGGTAGCCAGAGCATCGGCTCACCGACCGGACGCGCGAACCCCACCTGCAGCTCGTGGGAGATCAACCGCTTCCGGCGAGCACTGTCGACGAGCCGGAGGTCACGCCGATCCTGTACCGCGGTCCGTGACTCCAGCCACGCCTCGCAGACACCGAACTGATCGAGTTCGTACAGCAATCGCTCGAGACAGCACCGGCGAGCGCGCTCCTGCCGAGAGCGCTCCATCGGCTTGCCGACTGTCAGAATCGCGGCGATGTCCATCTGAGCGACCGCCTCGGCAATGAGATCGCGTCGCTTCACGGACTCGCCGACCCAGTGCAGCCGAACTCCGGGCTTGATGCTCAGATCCTGGAGTTCGCGGCGCAGCTCCGCGCAGCGCGCGTCATCGGTGACGACGGCTGCCATCGTGTAGGTTCCGGCGCTGCCGGCAGGACCGACGACGACAGACTCGTCCACCCAGGCGGACAGGGTGAACGTGGGTTCGGGCGGACTCGGCATTCATGGAATTCTCCAGGAAATGCCGCGCCGGACGCCGTCGTCGTCCACAGTGTCCTGGGGCAGGACGGGGCAGATCGGGGCAGATCGCAGCCGGTGCGCCTCACGGGAGGAAGGATTGGAGGGTTTTGGGGTCCCGAGCTATGTGGGTTGCATGGACGGTGGTGATGATCGGGCGCTGGATGAGGATGGGGTGGGTGACCATCGCCTGGATCCAGTCGGGGCGGTGGGATGCGTCGCGCGGGAGGTCGCGGAGTGGTTGGGCTGCGGGCTCGTTGTGCCGGACGACGTCCCATGGGTCGAGGTTCAGGCGGGTGAGGAGCTCGGTGAGTTCGTCTGTGGTCGGTGGGTCGTCGAGGTAGCGCCGTACGGTGTAGTCGACGCCGGCTTCGTCGAGGGCCGTGGTGGCGGCTCGGCATTTCGAGCAGGCGGGATTGATCCAGATCTCCACGAGGGTCTCCCGGCGTCAGCGGTGGTGGAACCAGAGTTTGGTGGGCTGCTGCAGCATCAGGACCAGCAGGGTGACGTGGATGGCCAGGCCGAGCAGGCCGGCGGGGAGCGCCATCACGCCGCCGGCGATACCCATCGCGGCGACGGCGATCAGCACGTAGCGGGACCACGGGCGGCGCTTGCGGAGGTAGATCGCGGGGACCATGTAGATCACCGCGCAGACGAGCGTCGCGGCGGCGGCGATCGGGGTGTTGCCGCGGGAACCGGTGAGGACCTCGGAGATCTGGTCGCCGGCGGACGTCACGGTGAGCGCGGCCAGCAGCAGGCACATCGCGCCGAGCCCGAGCGAGATGACCGAGGCGACCTTCACCTGCTTCGGAGTCGTCGCCTGATAGCTGTACGTGTCCGGCACGGCACCGAACAATCCGCTGTACGGCCCCGGCCCACTCTCACCCGGATCGTCCCGGCGCTGCCCAGTCATCGGCTCCGAACTTCCTTCCACGACCCCCGCACCCCCGATCCTCCCAGATCACCCAAACCAGACCCGGCAGGCCACTAACGCACGGTGATGTCGAGGTGCGGAAACGCGAAGGGGTACGTCGTGAGCGGCGCAAGGTCGACGGACGGCCGAAAGCGCACGGTCGTGCCGGTGGTCCCGTCGGACTCGAGCGGTTCGAGATCGGTGACCGGGATGCCGTGTTCATACCGTTGGGTCCACGACCCGTTGACGCGACGGTTGGTGTGGACCAGCCACTCACTCAGGGCAGCGACGACCGACATGCCGCGCCGTGGGTGACCGTCCGGGAGGAGCGGCGCGACGGGATCGTCGAAGAAGCGCAGGTCCTTCGTGGCCATGATCGGCTTCTTCACGACGGTGCCGTGTTCGTCCACGCGGGTGTCGGTGCCGCGCCCGTTGTCGGCGATCGCGATCGAGCCGTCGGCGTACCGCGTGATCGAGCAGACGCCCCGCACCCCGGCCGACTCGGCCTCGTCATCGGGGTAGGCGAGCACCTCCAGAACCAGGTGGAGTACGCCGCCCGGCGCGTACCGCTCGACGTCGGCGCGGATCGCCGCGAGGTGTTCCTGGTCGACCGCCGCCGCCCAGTCGTGCGTGGTGTTGATCCAGTCCGCGCGAGATGGTTGCGTCACTTCCCCATTCTCCCTGCCCGGTGGGGCGTGGACAGCAGTCGGGGCCCGGTCGTCGTGACCGGGCCCCGAACGGCTTGTCAGGCTGCGGAGACTTCCAGGGCGTCCTTGGCCTCGTTCAGCGTGACCTTGACGGTCTCGCCGTCGCGGATCGAGCCGTCGAGGAGCCCGCGAGCCAACTCGTCGCCGATCGCGGACTGCACCAGCCGGCGCAGCGGGCGGGCGCCGAACACCGGGTCGTACCCGGTCATCGCCAGCCACTCCATCGCGCCCTCGTCGACCTGGAGCGTGATCCGCCGGTCGGTCAGCCGGCGCTGCAGGCTGTTGATCTGCAGGCCGACGATCTGCGTCAGCTCCTCGCTGCCGAGCGCGTCGAACAGCACGATCTCGTCCAGCCGGTTGATGAACTCCGGCTTGAAGGACTGCCGCACGACCGCCATCACCTGGTCGCGCTTGGCCTTCTCGTCCAGCTTCATGTCGGCCAGGTACGCCGAACCCAGGTTGCTGGTCAGGATCAGGATCACGTTCCGGAAGTCGACCGTCCGGCCCTGGCCGTCGGTCAACCGACCGTCGTCCAGCACCTGGAGCAGGATGTCGAAGACCTCCGGGTGCGCCTTCTCCACCTCGTCGAGCAGGATCACGGAGTACGGGCGGCGACGGACGGCCTCGGTGAGCTGGCCACCCTCCTCGTACCCGACGTACCCGGGCGGGGCGCCGACCAGCCGCGCGACGCTGTGCTTCTCGCTGTACTCCGACATGTCGATCCGGACCATCGCCCGCTCGTCGTCGAACAGGAAGTCCGCGAGCGCCTTCGCGAGCTCGGTCTTGCCGACACCGGTCGGACCGAGGAAGAGGAACGAACCGGTCGGCCGGTCCGGGTCCGAGATGCCCGCGCGGGCCCGCCGTACGGCGTCGCTCACGGCCTTGACCGCCTCGCGCTGACCGATCAGCCGGCGGCCCAGCTCGTCCTCCATCCGGAGCAGCTTGCCGGTCTCGCCCTCGAGCAGCCGCCCGGTCGGGATGCCGGTCCACATCGCGATCACTTCCGCGATCTCGGTCGGCCCGACCTCCTCGTTCACCATCGCCTCGGGGGTCGCCTCGTCGGGCTCGGGCTCGGCCTTCGCCTGCTCCTCGACCGCCTTCAGCTGGGTGAGCTCGGCCTCCTTCTCGGACCACTCCTTGAGCAACTCGATCTTCTCGTCGCTCTCGGGCAGCTCGGCGATCCGCCGCTTCAGCTGGTCGATCGTGGTGCGCACCGCGTCGATGCGCTCCTTGACCTCGCCGACACGGTTCAGACCGGACTTCTCCTTCTCCCAGCGCGATTCCAGCGCCCGCAGCTCCTCCTCGCGGTCGGCGAGGTCGGCGCGCAGCCGCTCCAGCCGCTCCTGCGACGAGGCGTCCTCCTCGCGGGACAGCTGCAGCTCCTCCATCTTCAGCCGGTCGACGGTACGCCGCAGCGAGTCGATCTCGACCGGAGAGGAGTCGATCTCCATCCGCAGCCGGGACGCGGCCTCGTCGACCAGGTCGATCGCCTTGTCCGGCAGCTGGCGGCCGGTGATGTAGCGGTTCGACAGGGTCGCGGCGGCGACCAGTGCGGAGTCGGAGATGGCGACCTTGTGGTGGGCCTCGTACCGCTCCTTCAGACCGCGCAGGATCGCGATCGAGTCCTCGACCGAGGGCTCGCCGACGAACACCTGCTGGAAACGGCGCTCCAGCGCCGGGTCCTTCTCGATCCGGGTCCGGTACTCGTCCAGCGTCGTCGCACCGATCATCCGCAGCTCACCGCGGGCCAGCATCGGCTTCAGCATGTTGCCGGCGTCCATCGCGCCCTCGCCGGACGCACCGGCGCCGACGACGGTGTGCAGCTCGTCGATGAACGTGATGATCTGACCGTCGGATTCCTTGATCTCGGTCAGCACCGCCTTCAGACGCTCCTCGAACTCACCGCGGTACTTCGCTCCGGCGACCATCGCACCGAGATCCAGGCTGATCAGTCGGCGGCCACGCAGCGACTCGGGCACGTCACCGGCCACGATCCGCTGGGCCAGCCCCTCGACGACGGCGGTCTTGCCGACGCCGGGCTCACCGATCAGCACCGGGTTGTTCTTGGTCCGGCGCGACAGCACCTGGACCACACGACGAATCTCGGAGTCCCGGCCGATCACCGGGTCGAGCTTGCCGTCCTTGGCACGCTCGGTCAGGTCGACGCCGTACTTCTCCAAGGTCTTGGTGGTGCCTTCGGCCTCCGGGGAGGTGATCCGCCGGTTGCCGCGCATCTGGGCGAACGCCTCCAGGAGCGCGTCCGGCATCACGCCGAGCGCGTTCTTCGCGGCACCCTCGACGGTCGCCAGCGCGATCAGCAGGTGTTCGGTGGAGACGTACTCGTCCCCGAGCCCGAGGGCCCGCTGCTCTGCCTGGTTCAGCACCTCGAGGGTCTTCTGCGAATAGCTCGGCGCCTGCACACTGCCGCCGCTCGCCTTCGGGAGCCTGGTCAGCTGCTCGGCCGTCTTCCGGCGGACCGCGTCCAGGTCCCCGCCGGCGGCCTCGAGCAGGCCGATCGTCGTCCCCTCGGGCTGCGCGAGCAGCGCGGAGAGCAGGTGAATCGGTTCCACGGTCGGGTTGCCCGCCGCGGACGTCTGACGGATCGCGACCGACAGGGTTTCCCGGGCCAGCGTCGTCAACCGCTGAACGTCCATCTGGTTCCAGCCTTTCAGTTCCAGCAACAAACAGTCACTAGACACAACCTATCCAAAGTTGAGTCCATTCCACTCAACTCTAGATAATCTCAGGGCTGATTCAGGGTCGCTCAGCGCTCGCGGTCAGCTGAACTCCGACGCGCGCATCCGGTACACCTGCAGGTTCAGGTCGTAGTACTTGTCGGTCTCGCCGACCCACTGCATGCCGAGCCGGCGCGCCGTGGCGATCGCGCGCTTGTTGGCCGGCCGGGCGACCGCGAACAGTTCGTCGACCTCCCCGTCCTCGAACGCCCAGCGCATCAACGCACTGCTCGCCTCGGTCGCGTACCCCTGCCCCCAGGCGCTCGGCCGCAACTGCCAGCCGATCTCCAGATCCTCCTCGTACGGCGGGAGCAGGCGGATCAGCAGCGCGCCGACGACCTCACCGGTGTCGCGGCGCGCGACCGCCCAGCGGCCGGCCGGTACGACGAAGTTCGGCTGGGCCTCGATCCAGGACTGCAGGATCATCCGCATGGTCGCGACGTCCGGCACCTTGTCGATGGCCGGTGACAACCAGGGCGCGACGTCGGCGGAGCCAAAGATCTCCAGCGCGGCGTCAGCGTCGTCTTCCTCCCAGTCCCGGATCAGCAGCCGGTCCGTCTCCAGCGTCAGCGTCACCTCGCCAGCGTAGGCGGTGGTTGCCCGCAGGCAACAGGCCTGCGCCCGCTCGTCACCCTTGCCCGCGGCGAACACCACTCTCAGGCCCCACCCATCGCCCGGCCCGGCCCTTCGTGCATTTGATGGGCGAACCCTTCCGGGTGCCCGTTCGCTGAGGTCATGCGGAGGGTGAACGGACAAGCCGAGGGGTTAACCCGCGGCCTTCCGGCCGGGCGGCGGGCGGCGGGCGGGCGGGTGGGCGGGCGGGCGGGCGGCGGGCGGGCGGCGGGCGGCGGGCGGGCGGTGGACGCGAGCCGCAGGGCGGTCCTGGAACGGACCACCCTGCGGGGGCCGAAGGGCGCCGGGGGGACAGCGCACCTTCGACTGTGGAGGCGTCGTGGGGGATGACAGCCTCCACCGACCGGAGGTTCCGAGGGGTGGGTCTTTCGGAAGCCTCCGGTGTCCTTGGGGTGAAGGATCAGCGCGAGCCGAGTTCCAGAGGCTGGGTGCGGATCCACCGGGTCGTGGTCTGTTGCCGTCCCATGGCGATCACGTCGCCGGCGGGACCGGCGGAGAAGACCCGGCTGGCGGCGGGACGCTGTGAGACGCCGACGCCGCGCTGGACCTCTGCCAGTAGCTGGTTGACCCGCTTGCGCAGGTCCTCCACTTCGGACTGTAGCGCGAGAATGTGCCGAATACCCGCCAGGTTGATGCCTTCTTCCTGGCTGAGGTGCTGGACGTAGCGCAGCTTCGCCACGTCGTACGCCGAGTACCGCCGGCCACGGCCGGACGCCCGGCTCGGCACCACCAGGCCGAGCCGGTCGTACTGGCGCAGAGTCTGCGGATGCATGCCGGCCAGTTGGGCCGCCACCGAGATCACGTAGATCGGGGTGCGGTCGTCCCAGGTCGGCACCTGGCTGAACGGCAGCCTGCTTGCTCTTGAGGCCATCACGCGCTCCCGAACAACCCGGCCCGCAGATCAGGCTGGTCCGACGCGGAGTTGAACTCCTGCAGCTTCTCCTTCTGCTCGTCGGTCAGCTCGTGCGGCACCTGCACCTCGAGGGTGAGGAGCAGGTCGCCCTTCGTCCCGTCGCGGCGCACCGAACCCTTGCCACGGACGCGCAGCTTGCTGCCGTTCGCCGTACCGGCCGGGATCCGGACCGTGACGGGCAGGCCGTCCAGGGTCGGGACCTTGATCTCGGCACCCAGGGCCGCCTCGGTGAAGCTCACCGGGACGTTCAGCGTCAGGTGCTCGCCCTGACGGCCGAAGATCCGGTGGCCCTTGACGTGCACGGTGACGTAGAGGTCGCCCGCCGGGCCACCCCGCTCGCCGGCCGCGCCCTTGCCCTTCAGCCGGATCCGCTGACCGTCCTGCACGCCCGCGGGGATGCGGACCTGCATGGTCTTGCTCGACTGGCCGCGGCCGGAGCCGTGGCAGGTCTCGCAGGGCTGGTCGACGACCAGGCCGCGGCCCTTGCACTCGGTGCACGGCTCGGTCATGGCGAACACGCCGCCCTGGACCGAGGTCTGCATCCCGGTGCCCTCGCACTTCAGGCACACCTTCGGCACGGTGCCGTACTTCGCACCGGTGCCCCGGCAGGTCGGGCAGGGCTCGTCGCTGGTCATCCGGAGCCCGACCGTGACACCGTTCACGGCCTCGGCGAACTCGATCGTCGCCTCGGTCTCGATGTCCTGGCCGCGCCGCGGACGGGCCGTCGTGGTGGTGGTCGTACGCTGACCGCCGCCGCCGAACATGCCGCCCAGGATGTCGCCGAGACCACCGCCGGCACCGCCGGAGCCACCGCGGTTGAACAGGTCGCCGACGTCGAAGTTGAACCCGCCGCCGCCCTGACCACCACTGCCGCTCGGCATCCGGAAGCCACCGCTGCCGAACAGCCGGCGCGCCTCGTCGTACTCCTTGCGCTTCTTCGGGTCGCCGACGACGTCGTACGCCTCGGAGACCTCCTTGAACTTGGCCTCCGCCTTGGTGTCCCCGGCGTTGGAGTCGGGGTGGTACTGGCGTGCCAGCTTGCGGTAGGCCTTCTTGATCTCGTCGGCCTCAGCGGTCTTGGAGACGCCGAGAACCTTGTAGAAGTCCTTCTCGAGCCAGTCCTTCGTGCTCATTCGACGCCTCCTCTCCCGTTGTGCCGACTACTCCGCGGACTTGTCCGCGGCTTGTTCGTCATCTGTGCTCTCCACCGGTACGTCGGCCTTCGCGGCGTCGGCCGGTAGTGATTCGGTCGGCTCCGACACGGCCACCCGCGCCGCCCGCAGGACCCGCTCACCGAGCCGGTAGCCCGGTTGCATGATCATCGTGGCGGTCGGGCCGTCGACCTCGTCGGAGTAGTTGTGCAGCAGGGCCTCGTGGATCCGCGGGTCGAAGGTGTCACCCTTCTCGCCGAACTTCACCAGGCCGAGCTTCTCGGTGACCCGTTCCAGCGATTCGGCGACCGCCTTGAACGCGCCGTCCAGCTCGCCGGCTTCCCGGGCCCGGCCGATGTCGTCCAGGATCCCGAGCAGCTCGGTGAGCACCGAACCGACCACGAGCTCCCGGGCCGCCTCGCGGTCCCGGTCCACCCGGCGCTTGTAGTTCACGTACTCGGCCTGCAGTCGCTGCAGGTCCGCCGTACGCTCGGACAGCGCTTCGGTCAGCAGGGCTTCCTGCGCGGACGGACCGATCAGATCGGACGGGTCCCGCGGCGGCTGGCCGCCCGGGGCACCCGCCGCGGGAGCCGCGGACTGGTCCGCAGGCTCCCGCAACGAGCCGGTGTCCGGGTCGATCCGGCGCTTGTCGCGGACGACGGGCTCACCGTCGCCGAACTCGCTGCCAGTCGGTCGATCCGTCACTTGTCCTCCGTCTTGTCCTGCGGCCGGTCCTCGTCCACGATCTCGGCGTCGACGACGTCGTCGTCGGCGTTCGCGTTGCCGTCGGTGCTGTCGGAGGTCGCGCCCTCGTCGGACGAACCGCCGGCGGCCTGGGCGTTCGCGTACATCGCGGCACCCATCTTCTGGCTGGACTGGGCGAGCTTCTCCGAGGCGGCCTTCACCGCGTCGGCGTCCTCACCCTCGAGCGCCTTCTTGAGCTCCGCGACGCCGTCCTTGACCTCGGTCTTGACGTCGTCCGGGACCTTGTCCTCGTTCTCCGACAGGAACTTCTCGGTCTGGTAGACGAGGGACTCCGCCTGGTTGCGGTTCTCCACCGCCTCGCGGCGCTTGCGGTCCTCCTCGGCGTACTGCTCGGCGTCGCGGACCATCTGGTCGATGTCGGTCTTCGGCAGCGCGGAACCGCCGGTGACGGTCATCCGCTGCTCCTTGCCGGTGGCCAGGTCCTTGGCGTTCACGTGCACGATGCCGTTCGCGTCGATGTCGAAGGTGACCTCGATCTGCGGCACGTTCCGCGGCGCCGGCGGCAGGCCGGTCAGCTCGAAGTTGCCGAGGGACTTGTTGTCCCGGGCCATCTCGCGCTCGCCCTGGTAGACCTGGATCATCACCGACGGCTGGTTGTCCTCGGCCGTGGTGAAGATCTCCGAACCCTTGGTCGGGATCGTGGTGTTGCGCTCGATGATCTTGGTGAACACGCCGCCCTTGGTCTCGATGCCGAGGCTCAGCGGGGTCACGTCGAGCAGCAGGACGTCCTTGACCTCACCCTTCAGCACACCGGCCTGCAGGGAGGCGCCGACCGCGACGACCTCGTCCGGGTTCACGCCCTTGTTCGGGTCCTTGCCACCGGTCAACTCCTTGACCAGGTCGGCGACCGCGGGCATCCGGGTCGAACCGCCGACCAGGATCACGTGGTCGATCTTCGCCACGTCGATGCCGGCGTCCTTGATGACGGCCTTGAACGGGGCGCGGGCGCGCTCCAGCAGGTCGTTGGTCATCTTCTGGAACTCGGCGCGGGAGAGCTTCTCCTCCAGGTGCAGCGGGCCCGAGTCGGTGAGGCTCAGGTACGGCAGGTGGATGGTGGTCTCGGCGGCGCTGGACAGCTCGATCTTGGCCTTCTCGGCGGCCTCGGTGAGCCGCTGCATGGCCATCTTGTCGCCGGACAGGTCGGTGCCGTTCTTGTTCTTGAACTGGGTCACCAGCCACTGGACGATCCGGTTGTCCCAGTCGTCACCACCCAGGTGGTTGTCACCGCTGGTCGCCTTCACCTCGAAGACACCGTCGCCGATCTCCAGCAGGGAGACGTCGAAGGTACCGCCGCCGAGGTCGAAGACCAGGATGGTCTGCTCGGTGCCCTTGTCCAGGCCGTAGGCGAGCGCGGCCGCGGTCGGCTCGTTGACGATCCGGTGCACCTTCAGGCCCGCGATCTCGCCGGCCTCCTTGGTCGCCTGGCGCTGCGCGTCGGAGAAGTACGCCGGCACGGTGATGACCGCGTCGGTGACCTGCTCCCCGAGGTACGCCTCGGCGTCCCGCTTCAGCTTCTGCAGCACGAACGCGCTGATCTGCTGCGGGGTGAACTTCTTGCCGTCGATGTCGACGGACCAGTTCTCACCCATGTGCCGCTTCACCGAGCGGATCGTGCGGTCGACGTTCGTGGTGGCCTGGCGCTTCGCCACCTCGCCGACCAGGACCTCGCCGTTCTTGGCGAAAGCCACCACCGAGGGCGTCGTGCGCGCTCCCTCGGCGTTGGGGATGACGGTGGGCTCGCCACCTTCCAGTACGGCGATGACGGAGTTCGTCGTACCGAGATCGATTCCGACCGCGCGGGCCATTCTGTTACCTCCACGAAGTTGAGTGATGCAGACTCAATGTTGCCGTTCGTCCGCCTCGGTTTCAAATCCGTGACCGAACAAACTTGAGTTCACTAGGCTCAACATTGCACACCCGGCAGGTCATTCCCAAGAGCCGTCCCGATTTTCGGGGTGCGGTCCAGGGTGCGGCCAGGGAGACCCCCCCGGGGAAAAGGCTTTCCGTGCGACGCTGGTCACGTGCAACTCCGCCCGATGACCGCCGCCGACATCGCCGCGGTGCTCGCCCTGAACGCCACCGCCGAAGGTCAGGTCGAGCCGCTCGGGGCCGACCGCCTGGACTGGCTCCGCCTGATCGCCGCCCACGCCGCCGTCGTCGACCTGGACGGTACCCCGGCGGGCTTCGTCCTCACCTTCACCCCCGGCTCGGCGTACGACGGCTTGGCGTTCGAGTCCTTCACCCGGACGTACGCCGACCGCTTCCTGCTCGTCGAGCGGATCGTCATCGCTGCCGGGCACCGCCGCCAGGGCATCGCGTCGAAGGTCTACCGCGCCGTCGAACGCGCCGCCCGGCCGTTCGATCGCACCGTCGCCGCCGTTCCCGCCGACAGCGGCGCACTGTCCTTCCACGCCGCAGGTGGGTACCAGGAGGTCGGCCGGCAACAGCTGCCGAACGGCGCCGACACCACTCTGTTCTCCAAGGAACTGGCCGCCTGAACCGCTAGCGTCGGGGCGATGAGCATCGCCATCGACGTCTCGTCCGGCAACAGCCGCACCATCGTCAAGGGCATCGTCGGCCTGGGGGTGGCCGCGGCGGTCTGCTTGGTTCTGAGCGTGCTGGCCGGCGGCAGCATCCGGGTGACGTTCCTGGTGCTGGCGGTGATCCTGCTGCTCATCGGCGGCCTCCCCGCCGTGAAACTGCGGACGCTGACCCGACCGCGTCGCTTCGTTTTCGACCCCAACGGGCTCCGCTACGAGGACCGGACCGGCTCGTGGGGTTGCTACTGGGGCGAGCTCGCGGGCCTCGCCGTACTGACCTCCCAGCACATGGTCCGGAACGCGCAGACGACGGTGCCGCAGGTCTACGGGCAGTACATCCGGCTCGCGCTGATCCCAGCCGCGCCCGACTTCCTGAACCGGCACCCCCAGCTCGCCGCGCACCAGGAGCCGAGCGGGCACCTCGTCATCCCGCTCGGCCCCAACACCGACCTCGTCCCAGCTCTCGACCAGGCCGCGCGCACCTACGCCCCACCCGGCCTGTACCAAGGCACGCACTAGAGCTGTCGTACGTCGAGCAGCGCCCGCAGCGGTAGATCGTGACGCAGCCGCGGATCCGTCAGCCCGTCGACGATGCAAGCCGCACCGATCCAGTGCGCCCCACAGTCCTCGACCAGCTCCCGAGCGGTCCGGGCAGTCATACCCGTGTCAGCCCAGTCGTCGACCATCAGCACGTGATCACCTGGCGCGATCAGCCCCTGCCGGAACCCGAACACCTCGTGCCGATCCCGGTAGTCGGGACCCGTGGTCCGCCGTACCCACCGATCGCTGTCGTACGACGAGCGCGCGTCCTTGCGCATCTCCACGAACCCCACGCCCACCGCCGTAGCAGTCAGCGAACCAACCAGCGACCCCCGCGACACCGGCCCGAGGACCACCGTCGGTGTCTCGTCATAGAGCCCCGCCAACGCCGGACCGATCGCCCGCAACAAGTCAGCGTCCCGCCACCACACGGTGAGGTCGGCATACCAACTTCACGCGCCCCGGTCCGACCCCCACCGAAACGCCGCCCGAAGACTTCCCTGAACGTCCATGTCCCAAGCCTGACGTCTCACGCACACCAGCGCATCCGAATTCCCGCGAACCGCCAGGCCATCACAATCAGCTCGCGAGCGTGCGCACACGCTCGCGGGTGCCGGAACGCGGCGATTGTGATGGCCTGGAGATCCGCCTGTGGACAAGTCCGGCGGCGTGGCGAGGTCGTGCGGGACCATCGAGCACATGCCCGAGGTTGTCGATGTGCTGCTCCGCCGCGACGGTACGGCGACGTTCGGGGAGTTGCGTGCCGTGGTCTCCGGTCGCTCGATCCGGTCCGCGTTGGCCGGCGGGACGATCCGTCGTATCGCGAAGGGCGTCTACGCGCTCCCGGCCGCACCCGACCCGATCGCCGCCGCGCGCGCCCAGGGTGGCGTGGTGTCACATCACAGCGCGGCCGCGCTCCATGGGTTCGACGTCCTGGAGCTGCCCGGCCAACCACAGATCACGGTCCCTCGTGGGCAGCACCGCCGGCTGAGCCCGGTCGGCTGTGAGATGCATTGGGCAGACGGCGTCCCGGCCGACGGCCACTGCACGACCAAGCTCCGGACGATCCTCGACTGCGCCCGAACGCTCTCGTTCGCCGAGGGTCTCGCGATCGCCGACTCCGCGCTTCGACGGCATGCGGTCGATCGTTCGCAGCTGATAGTCGCCGCGGCCGAACTGCGTGGGCCGGGTAGCCGGCGCGCCAGGCGAGTGGCGGCTGCTGCCGACGGGCGCGCGGAGTCGGCCTTGGAGTCGGCGCTCCGGGCGATCGTGATCGAGGCCGGCATTCCGGGTTTCGAGCCGCAGGTCGTCGTACGCGACGACACTTTCTCGGCTCGGATCGACCTCGCCAACCCGGAGCTGCGGATCGCCGCCGAGACTGACGGCTTCGCCTTCCATGGCACCCGCGCGGCGCTGGCCCGGGACTGCCGGCGACACGTCGGCCTCACCCTCCGGGGCTGGCGACTCCTGCGGTTCTCCTGGGAGGACGTGATGTTCGACCGGGAGTGGGTGGCAGACAGCCTGTGGGATGCCACGGCCGGATCTCCAGGCCATCACAATCTGTCGGGGCGGGGATTGGGCAGGCGGGAAGTCGCTGCGTAGGCCTGATTGCGATGGCGTGGAGGTCCGCTACAGCGGTCGTCCCGCGAGGAACGTCCGGTTCACGAGCGGGACGCCGGGGCGGTAGGCGAGGTGGAGGTACGACGGGGCGTCGAGGACTGCCAGGTCGGCCTGGGCGCCGGGGGTGAGGTGGCCGATGTCGGGGCGGCGGAGGGAGGCGGCGCCGCCGGCGGTGGCGGACCAGAGGGCTTCGGCGGGGGTCATGTGCATCTCACGGACCGCGAGGGCGATGCAGAACGGCATCGAGGACGAGTAGCCGGAGCCGGGGTTGCAGTCGGTGGCGAGGGCCACGGTGACGCCGGCGTCGATGAGGCGACGGGCGTCCGGGTACGGCGACCTCGTGGAGAACTCGATCGCGGGCAGCAGACCGGCGACGACGCCCGTGGAGGCAAGCGCGTCGACGTCGGCGTCGGTGAGATAAGTGCAATGGTCCGCGGCGGCCGCGCCCATCGAGCAGGCGAGTTGGACGCCGGGCCCCTCGCCCAACTGGTTGGCGTGGACTCGGGCCTGCAACCCGCGGGCCAGGCCCGCCTGCAGGATCGCGCGACCCTGGTCCGCGTCGAAGGCGCCGCGCTCGACGAACACGTCGATCCACTTCGAGTGCTTCGCGGCGGCGTCGAGCATCGGCCCGGTCACCAGCGACACGTAGCCCGCCGGGTCGTCGGCGTACTCGGCCGGCACCACATGCGCCCCGAGGTACGTCGTCTCCGCGGTGAACTGCCGCGCGATCTCGAGCGCCCGCGCCTCGTCCGCGACCGTCAGCCCGTACCCGGACTTGATCTCGACCGTCGTGGTGCCCTGCCGGCGCATCTCGGTCACCAGCCTGGACACGTTGGCGGTCAGCTGCTCGTCGGTGGCCGCCCGCGTCGCCGCCACCGTGGTCCGGATGCCGCCGGCCGAGTACGGCGTACCGGTCATCCGGGCCGCGAACTCCTCGGCCCGGTCACCCGCGAACACCAGATGCGAGTGCGCGTCGACGAAACCCGGGATCACCGCCCGCCCGCCGAGATCGATCGCCCCGTCCGCCGCCGGCGCGGCCCGCCGCGACCCGACCCAGCCGATCGTGCTGCCGTCGATCACGACCGCCGCGTCGTGCAGCTCACCGAGCACGCCGCCGTGCGCGGGATCGTTGGTCACCAGCGAACCGATGCCGGTCAGCAGGAGTGACGTCATACCGTCACCGCCGCAATGGATGCACGCAACGCGGCCGGCACGTCAATGCTCACATGATTGCCCGACGCAACCAGATGCTTGCCGGAGACAACCACGTCGGTGACATCGGCGGCCGCGGCCGCGAACACCGCGGTCTCGACGGTCCCGCCGGTGCCCGCCGTCCGCACGCTGTCGAGCCGGAGCGCGACCAGATCCGCGCGAGCGCCCACCTCGATCATCCCCGCATCCTCGAAGCCGATCGACCGATGCCCGTCGGCCGTCGCCGCTCTGTACAACTCGGCCGCCGGCCAATGGCCACGTTCCTGGGTCGCGAGCCGCTCGTTCAGCTCGACCGCCCGCATCTCCTCGAAGAGATCGATCACCGCGTGACTGTCCGACCCGAGCGTCAGCGGCGACCCCGCATCCCGCAGTTGCACCGATGGCCCGATGCCGTCCGCGAGATCGCGTTCGGTCGTCGGACAGAAGCAGGAGTACGACGCCGAGCTCCCGAGCAGCCCGATGTCGACCGGGGTCAGGTGGGTCGCGTGCACCGCGCTCGTCCGTCCGCTCAGGAAGCCGGCCTCGTCGAGGACCTGCGCCGGAGTCCGCCCGTACGCCGCGAGACTCGCCTCGTTCTCCGCGACCTGCTCGGACAGGTGAATGTGCAGCGGTACGTCGGGAAACGCCGACGCGACCGCCCCGATCTGGTCCTGCGGAACGCCCCGCACCGAATGCGCAGCCGCCCCGATCACCACATCATCGCCGCCCGTCAACTGCGAGACCCGCGAGGCCCAGCCGCTCGCGTCCCCGTCGCTGAACCGCTGCTGTACGTCGTTCAGCGGCTGCTCGATCCCGCCCGCGACGTAACAGGTGTCGAGCACCGTGATCCGCAGGCCGACATCCTGCGCGGCCGCGATCAGGGCGGCGCCCATCGCGTTCGGGTCGTCGTACCGCCGGCCGCCGGGCGCGTGATGCAGGTAGTGGAACTCCCCCACCGCGGTGATGCCGGCGAGCAGCATCTCGCCGTACACGGCGCGGGCGAGGTCGTAGTAGGTGTCCGGCGTGAGCGCGGACGCGACGGCGTACATCTGCTCGCGCCAGGTCCAGAACGTGCCACGCCCGGTCTGCGTCCGGCCGCGGAGCGCGCGGTGGAAGGCGTGACTGTGACAGTTCGCGAGACCGGGCACGACGAGGCCGCGCAGTACGTCCGCGCCCGCGGGATCCACGCCTGCCTCGACCGACGTGAAGCGACCGCCCTCGACAGACACCAGGACTCGTTCCGCGAGACCGTCCGGAAGGAGAGCAGTCTCGCACCAGTACGTCGTCACCCCGCGAGATCCTTCAGTACGGCGGCCAGTGCCTCCACGCCCGCGAGACAGTCGTCCATCTCGGCGTACTCCGCCGGTGAGTGCGAGACGCCCGTCGGGTTGCGGACGAACAGCATCGCGGTCGGGATGCCCGCCGCCGAGAACACGCCGGCGTCGTGACCCGCACCGGTCGGCAGCACGGGCGCGCCGCCGAGCACGTTCACCAGGCGGTCCCGCAGGCCGGCCGGGAAGTCGACGATCGGCGACACCGACTCGGGCGTCACCTCGACCGCGGTCCCGTCCCGCTCGGCCCGTTCGGTCGCCTGCTTCGTGATTGCCGCGAGCAACAGTTCGAGGGTCGCGGTGTCAGCGGCCCGCGCGTCCAGCCAGGCCGTCACCTGCGACGGTACGGCGTTGGTGCCGTTGGGCTCGACCGCGACCCGGCCGAACGTCGCCCGGGCACCGGCGAGCCGGGCCTGCTTGTTGGCGGCGAGCGCGGTCATCGCGTAGGTGAGCATCGGGTCGTGCCGGTCCTCCATCAACGTCGTACCGGCGTGGTTGGCCTCACCGGTGAACGTGAACCGGTACCGCCCGTGCGGCCAGATCGAGCTGGCCACGCCCACCGGCGCGGTCAGGCCGCGGCCCTGCTCGACGTGCAGCTCGACGAACGTCCCCATCCGCTGCAGCAGCGGCGACGGTCCGACACCGGCCGGATCGATCCCGGCCTTCTCCAACGCCTCGCCGAGCCCGACGCCGGAGCGATCCTTCAACGCCAGCGCCTTGTCAGCCGGGAGAACCCCGGCCGCGACCCGGGACCCCAGACAAGGCATCCCGAACCGCGACCCTTCTTCCTCCACGAAAGCACCCACGCCGATGGGCGCCGAGGGCTCGAAACCCTCACGTCGCAAGGCGTCCACGGCCGCCAGGGCCGACACCACGCCGAGCGGCCCGTCGAAAGCCCCGCCATCGATCACGGAGTCCAGATGACTTCCGGTCACGATCCCCGGACCGTCCGACGGACCCCACCAGGCGATCAGGTTGCCGATGCCGTCGGATTCGACGGGGAGGTCGCGGGCGGCGCACTGGTCCAGGAACCAGTGCGTCGCCTCGCGTTCGGTGGGCGTCCAGCCGCCGCGCGTGTAGCCGCCACTGTCAGCGTCGCGGCCGATCGCGGACTCGTCGGCCCACAGTGCTTCGAAACTCAAGGCCGGCTCACGACAACGGGTTCTTCGACAGCCAGTCCTTGGCGACCGCGTCCGCGCTCTCCTTGCCGGCGTCGATCCGCTTGACCAGGTCGGTCAGCGCGTCGGTGGTGAGCTTGGCGTCCACGGCGTCCAGCGTCTTCACGACGTCGTCGGACTTGTGGTCGGTCCGGATCAACGGAACGATGTTGTTCGGCGGCAGGATGTTCTCCGGGTCCTCCAGCTGCACGAAACCCTTCTCCTTGATCACCGCCTGAGTGGTGAACAGGTCCGTGACCTGGATCGTGTTGTCCTCGAGCGCCTTGATGCTCAGCGGACCACCGGCGTCCAGGGTCTTGTAGTCCTTGAAGTCGACGTCGTACTTCTCCTTCATGCCCTTCAGCCCGGCGGTCCGGACCTTGAACTCGGAGCTGCCGCCGGCGACCAGGTTCTTGCCCTTCAGGTCGGCGATCGACTTCAGGTTGTACTTCGCCGCGGTCTCCTTGGTCACCACCACGGTGTCCTCGTCCGCCGCCGGCGACATCTGCAGGATCTCCAGGCCGGACGGCACCGCCTTCTTCAGCGCGTCGTACGCCTTCTGCGGATCGGTCTCGGTGGAGTTCTTGTCGAAGTACGCCAGCGCGGCGCCGGTGTACTCCGGCACCAGGTCGACGGACCCGTCCTTGATCGCGGCCATGTAGGTCTCGCGGTTGCCGATGTTGGGCTTCTTCTTCACCTCGATGCCCTTGGCGGCGAGCGCCTGACCGTAGATCTCCGCCAGCAGCTGGCTCTCGGAGAAGTCGGCCGACCCGACGGTGATGCTGCTCACCTTCGACGGCGCGGGTGAGGAGCCCGCGTTGTTGTCGCCGAGCTGGTCGCCCCCACCCCCACAACCGGCCAGGCCGAGCACCGCCACCCCGGCGATCGCAGTACGGATGAGTGTGGATCTCAACACGAGAGCCTCCAGTGTTCTCGTTCAGCCACCGGCCGGTGCCGATGGATGCATCTCAAGTTCATCAGGTTCGTCGGACAGTTCAGCAAGGTCAGCAGACAGTCAGCAGGGGGTCAGCAGAGCGTCACCCGAGCTTGAGACCGGGCGAGACGGTGATCCGCCCGACCACCGCGAACACCGCGTCGAGCACCAGCGCCATCAGCGCCACCAGCAGCGCGCCGGTGAACATCTGCGGGAAGTCCCGCAGCTTCAGCCCGTCGATCACGTACCGCCCCAGGCCGCCGAGCGACACCAGGGCCGCGATCGTCGCGGTCGAGACGATCTGCAGGGTCGCGCTGCGGATGCCGGAGATGATCAGCGGCAGCCCGATCGGGATCTCCACCTTGGTCAGGATCTCGCGCCCGGTCATGCCCATCCCCCGCGCGGCGTCGATCGTGGCCGGATCGACACCCGACAGCCCGGCGTACGTCGAGGCCAGGATCGGCGGCACACCCAGCGCGACCAGGGCGATCAGCACCGGGAGGAAGCCGATCTGGTTGGTCAGCAGCACCGCCACCATCAGCAGGCCGAGGCTCGGCAGCGCCCGCGCCGCGTTCCCCAGGTTGATCGCCAGGAACGTGCCCCGCCGGGTGTGCCCGATCCGCAGCCCGATCGGGATCGCGATCAGCACGGAGATTCCGAGGGCGGCAAACGTGTACCAGAGGTGTTCGAGGATCCGGGCCCAGATGCCCTCGTTGCCGGACCAGTTGTACGAGTCGGTCAGGTATTGCCACATGTCACGCCACCTCCGCCACCGGCGCGGTTACCCGGGCCCAAGGAGTCAGTACCCGCTGCAGAAGCACCAGCACCAGGTCCGCCAGCAGGGCCAGGGCCAGGGAGAGGACCACGCCGACCACGACCGGGGTGAGGAAGTCCTTCTGGAAGCCGAGCGTGAAGAGCTCGCCGAGTCCGCCGATGCCGATCACCGCGCCGACGCTGACCATCGAGATGTTCGCGACGGTGACCACCCGCAGTCCGGTGAAGATCACCGGTACGGCGATCGGCAGGTCGACCGCGATCACCCGGTGCAACCCGCCGTACCCGACCGCGATCGCCGACTGGCGGACGTCGGGTGGTACGGAACGGAGTCCGTCGATCACGTTGCGGATCAGCAGGGACACCGTGTAGATGGTCAGCGCGACGATGATGTTGACCGTGGACAGCACCTTGGTCCCGAGGACGGCCGGCAGCACGATGAACAACGCGATCGACGGCACCGAGTAGAGGACGCCGCCGAAGGCGACCAGTGGGTTCGCCAGCCAGGAGTACCGCGTCGCGACGTACCCCAACGGCACCGCGATGATCAGCCCGAGGATCACCGGCACGATCGCCAGGTACAGATGCTCGCGCAGCTGCTCCCAGATCAGCCCTAGGTTGTCGTTGATCCATGTCATGGGGCCTCCTGGCCTGGACTGAGGAGCGCAGGGAGCGCAGCGACCGAAGCGACGAGGGAAGGCCAGGAGGCAAAGCCCCATGACCGCCGTGCCGGAGGCGCGGCAATATGTGCCGTCATGACCGGAGCACCTCGGCGACGGTTGCCTGGTCGATGACGCCGATGGCCTTGCCGTCGTCGCCGACGCAGACCCCACGGCCGGTGGGTGAGGTGAGGACCGCGTCCAGTGCCGCGCGCAACGAGTCGCCGCGCTTGTAGACCGCGCCGAGCGGCAGCAGCTCCTGCGATCCGTTGCGCCAGCCGACGGGTACGCCGTCCTTCAGCTCGAGCTCCTCGGGCACCGGCTTCATCGGCAGGTCGTCGGGATGCACGAACGTCAGCGCGCGGTACCCGCGGTCCTGTCCGACGAACCCGCGGACGAAGTCGTCGACCGGATGCGCGAGCAGCTCGGCCGGCGGCGCGAACTGGGCCAGCTTGCCGCCGACCTGGAGGACCGCGACGTTGTCGCCGAGCTTGATCGCCTCGTCGATGTCGTGGGTGACGAACACGATGGTCTTGCCGATGTCGCGCTGCAGCCGCAGCAGCTCCTCCTGGAGCTGGTGGCGGACGATCGGGTCGACCGCGCTGAACGGCTCGTCCATCAACATGATCGCCGGATCGGCCGCCAGCGCGCGGGCGACACCGACTCGTTGCTGCTGGCCACCGGACAGCTGGGCCGGGTACCGCTCGGCCATCTTGAGGTCCAGGCCGACGCGTTCCAGCAGCTCCATCGCCGTACTGTGCGCCTTGCGCTTGTCCCAGCCGAGCAGCTTCGGCACGGTAGCGATGTTGTCCACCACGGTCTTGTGCGGGAACAGGCCGGCGTTCTGGATCACGTAACCGATGCCGCGGCGCAACGTGACGGGGTCCTTGGCGTTGATGTCCTCGCCGTCGATCGAGATCGTCCCACTGGTCCGCTCGATGGTCCGGTTGATCATCCGCAACGACGTGGTCTTGCCACAGCCGGACGGACCGACGAACACGGTGATCTGGTTGCTCGGGATCCGCAGGGACAGGGTGTCGACGGCGACGGTGCCGTCCGGATACTGCTTGGTGACGTCCTCGAACTCGATCATGGCGCCCCTTCGCGCTCGTCGTCGGTCGCCCGAAAGACCCTAGCGGACCGTAAGACCGAAACCACGCGATCGCACGGTTTCTCACCCCGTGGAAAAGTGCACTGTAACGGTAGAGATACTGACGGTGGTCAGGACTCCCGCATCGGGACCCGGACGCCCCGCTCGGCGGCGACCTCGACGGCCTTGTCGTAGCCGGCGTCGACGTGACGGATCACACCCATCGCCGGGTCGTTCGTGAGTACCCGTTCCAGCTTCTGCCGGGCCAGGTCGGTGCCGTCGGCAACCGACACCTGACCGGCGTGGATGGACCGGCCGATGCCGACGCCGCCGCCGTGGTGGATCGACACCCACGACGCGCCGCTCGCCACGTTCACCATCGCGTTCAGCAGCGGCCAGTCCGCGATCGCGTCCGAGCCGTCGAGCATGCCCTCGGTCTCCCGGTACGGCGAGGCGACGCTGCCGGTGTCCAGGTGGTCGCGACCGATGACGATCGGCGCCTCGAGTTCACCGGAGGCGACCATGTCGTTGAACCGCAGGCCGGCCTTGTCCCGCTCGCCCTGACCCAGCCAGCAGATCCGCGCCGGCAGACCCTGGAACGCGACCCGCTCGCCGGCCATCGTGATCCAGCGCGCGAGGTGCTCGTTGTCTCCGAACAGGTCGAGGATCGCCCGGTCGGTCTTCGCGATGTCCGCCGGGTTGCCGGACAGCGCCGCCCACCGGAACGGCCCCTTCCCCTCACAGAACAGCGGCCGGATGTACGCCGGGACGAACCCGGGGAACTCGAACGCGCGGGCGTACCCCGCCTTGCGCGCCTCGTCGCGGATCGAGTTGCCGTAGTCGAACACCTCGGCGCCGGCGTCCTGGAACCCGACCATCGCGGCCACGTGCCGCGCCATCGAGGCCTGCGCGCGCTCGGTGAAACCGGCCGGGTCCTTCTCCCGTGCCGTCGCCCAGTCGTCGAACTCGATGCCCACCGGCAGGTACATCAGCGGGTCGTGGGCCGACGTCTGGTCGGTGACGATGTCGATCGGCGCGCCCAGTTCCAGCAACTCCGGCACGATCACCGCGGCGTTGCCGAGGACACCGATCGACAGCGGCTTGCGGGCCTTCTTCGCCTCCTCGGCCAACCGCAGCGCCTCGTCGAGCGAGGATGCCCGGACGTCGAGGTAGCGGTGCTCGATCCGGCGCTGGATCCGCGACTCGTCGACGTCGATACAGATCGCCACGCCGTCGTTCATCGTGACCGCCAGCGGCTGCGCACCACCCATGCCGCCGAGGCCGGCGGTCAGCGTGATCGTGCCGGCGAGCGAGCCGCCGAACTTCTTCTCCGCGACCGCGCCGAACGTCTCGTACGTGCCCTGCAGGATGCCCTGGGTGCCGATGTAGATCCACGAGCCGGCCGTCATCTGCCCGTACATCGTCAGGCCCATCGCCTCGAGCTTGCGGAACTCCTCCCAGGTGGCCCAGTCGCCGACCAGGTTCGAGTTCGCGATCAGCACCCGCGGCGCCCACTCGTGGGTCTGCATGACGCCGACCGGACGGCCGGACTGGACGAGCATCGTCTCGTCGTCCTTCAGCGTGGTCAGGGTGCGGACCATCGCGTCGAACGAGTTCCAGTCCCGGGCGGCCTTGCCGGAACCGCCGTACACGACGAGTTCGTCGGGGTGCTCGGCGACCTCGGGGTCGAGGTTGTTCTGCAGCATCCGCAGCGCGGCTTCCTGCTGCCAGCCACGGGCGGTCAGAGTGGTACCGCGGGGTGCGCGGACAGGACGTGGTCCGGACATGGGTGGTCCAGCCTTTCTAGGCGAGCGGGCCGGTGACGGCCTCGGCTGCGGTCAGGTAGGTGCCGTCGGCAACAAGGCGGACGGAGTGTTCGAGTTCCGGGGCGAGGTGCCGGTCGGTGCCCGGACCCTCGACGTACACCCGGAGGGCATCGCGGACGGCTGCGGTCGCCGGGGCCGGGGCCAGTGGTGCGCGCAGGTCCAGGGCCCGCGCGGCGGTGAGGATCTCGACCGCGAGTACCCGCTGCAGGCCGTCGACGGCCTTGCGCAGCTTGCGGGCGGCGGACCAGCCCATCGAGACGTGGTCCTCCTGCATCGCGCTGCTCGGGATCGAGTCGACGCTGGCGGGGACGGCGAGCCGCTTCAGCTCGGAGACGATCGCGGCCTGGGTGTACTGCGCGATCATGTGCCCGCTGTCCACGCCGGGATCGTCGGCGAGGAACGCGTTCAGGCCATGGTTCCGGGCGACGTCCAGGAAACGGTCGGTACGCCGCTCGCTGATCGACGCGAGGTCCGCGACGGCGATCGCCAGGAAGTCGAGCACGTACCCGACCGGCGCGCCGTGGAAGTTCCCGTTGGACTCCACCCGGCCGTCCGGCAGTACGACGGGGTTGTCGATCGCCGCCGCCAACTCGCGACCGGCGACCGTCGCCGCATGCGCGGCCGTGTCGCGGGCGGCGCCGTGCACCTGCGGCGAACACCTCAGCGAGTAGGCGTCCTGCACCCGGTTGCAGTCCGGGCCCCGGTGGCTGGCGACGATCGCGCTGTCCTTCAGGATCGCGCGCAGGTTGGCCGCGGCCGCGGCCTGGCCGGGATGCGGGCGCAGGGCCTGCAGGTCCTCGGCGAACACCCGGTCGGTGCCGAGCTGGGCCTCGACGCTCATCGCGGCGGCCAGGTCGGCGGTCTTGAAGAGCCGGTCGAGGTCGGCCAGCGCGAGGACCAGCATGCCGAGCATGCCGTCGGTCCCGTTGATCAGCGCCAGGCCCTCCTTCTCGGCCAGCACGACCGGCCGCAGACCGTGCGCCTGGAGAGCTTCGCCGGCATCCCGCAGCGTGCCGTCGGCATCGCGAACCCAGCCTTCGCCCAGGATCGCCAGCGCGACATGGGACAGCGGGGCGAGGTCACCGGAGCATCCGAGACTGCCGTACTCGTGCACCACCGGAGTGAGGTGCGCGTTGAGCAGGCCGGCGTACGCCTGCGCGGTGTCGACCTTCACCCCGGTACGACCGGTGGCGAGAGTGGACAGCCGCAGCAGGGCGAGGGCCCGGACGACCTCGGTCTCCACCTCGGGGCCAGAGCCGGCCGCGTGCGAGCGGATCAGGCTGCGTTGCAGCTGGGCCCGCAGTTCCGGCGCGATGTGCCGGGTGGCCAGCGCGCCGAACCCGGTCGAGACGCCGTAGTGCGGGGTGTCCGCATGGGCCAGCGCCTCGATCGCCGCGCGTGACTTCGCGATCTCCTCGAGGGCCTGGTCGTCGATCCGTACCTGCGCGCCGTACCGCGCGACCGCGACCACGTCGGCCGGGGTCAGCGGTCCGACGCCGACAATCACCGTGTGTTCCACCCGAACATTGCACCGCGCCGGGTTGCTCCGTGGCAGGACCGGCGGACCACTTTCTGTCTCGGGTCCGAGACAGGGGTGGCGACCCTCGGTAGCCGTAGGGTGCTGCCATGGTGTTCGAGATCCGGACGGCGGGGCCGGAGGACGCGGTGGGGATCGCCCGGGTCTGGGCCGCGGCGATGCCGCAACTGGTGAAGACGGCGCGCGCGATCGAGATCGAACTGCGGCACAACCGGAGCCGGGAGATCCTGATCGCCGTCGACGGGCCGGACGTGGTCGGGTATTCCAATCTCTACCTGCCGGCGATCGACGCGCAGGCGCCCCGGGTGCGGGTCACGATCCAGGTGCCGCCGGAGTTCCGCCGGCGCGGCATCGGCAGCGCGCTGACGACCGCGATCACGTCGCGGGCGCTCGGCGTTCGGGCCGAGCGGTTGCTGACGGTCGTGGGCGAGGACGAGGAGTCGAAGGACTTCGCCACCAGGCGCGGATTCACGCTCGGGCGGCGGATGACGCATTCCGCCGCCGACCTGAGCGCGGTGCGGGAGCCACTCGAGCCGCCGGCCGGGCTCCGGGTGGTCAGCTACGACGAGGTGCGGCCACGGCAGGTGTACGACGCCGAGGTCCAGGTCCGTGACGACGACCCGAGCGGGCTGTCGGGAGGACCGGGGTACGACGAATGGGTCCGCACCTCGTGGGAGAACCCGGACGGGCGGCGCGACCTGAGCGTCGCCGTACTCGACGGGGACCAGGTGCTGTCGTTCGTCACCACGACCGCGGATCCGGACCGGAAGATGATCTGGTCGAACCTGACCGGGACGATCCCGTCGGCCCGTGGGCGCGGTCTGGCGAAGGTGGCGAAGTCCGCGGCGCTCGCCCGGGCACGAGACGCCGGGATGACGGTCGCCTCCACCGGGAACGACGCGGCGAACGAGCCGATGCTCGCGGTGAACCGGTGGCTCGGCTACCGGCAGACGACCGGCGCGTGGACCGCGGAGAAGGAGCTGTGAAGCGACTCGCCGTCACGCTGCTGTTCTTCCTGGTCGTGTCATTGGTCGTCGGGTTCCTGGTCTCCGGGCAGGAAGCCATGGACTGGGGCGTGGCCGGTGGCCTGTTCGTGATCGCGGTCCTCGGCGAGGGTTTCCGGTTCTGGTTGCAGCGGAGTCGCGCGAAGAAGCGCGAATCGTCCGGCATCTGAGGTTACGCTGCCGTTGTGAGCGGCAACGTTCCCGCCTCGACCCGCACGCTGCGGGTGCTGACGTTCCTGGCCACCCAGCCCGGGCCCGTGCCGATGGAGCGCATCGCCTCCGCGGTCGGGCTGCCACGCTCCTCGACGTACCACTTGCTGCGGGCAATGATCGACGAGGGGTTCGTCGTGCACCTGCCCGAGGAGAAGCGGTACGGGCTCGGGGTCGCCGCCTTCGAGATCGGGTCGGCCTATCTGCGGCACGACCCGTTGGAGCGGTTGGCGCGGCCGTTGCTGGTGCAATTGGTGCACGAGGTGGGGCAGACCGCGCATCTCGGCGTACTGCACGGGCGAGAACTGGTGTACCTGCTCAAGGAGCAGCCGCCGCGGCCGGTGACGCTGGTGACCGACGTCGGCGTACGCCTGCCCGCGACGCTCACCGCCTCCGGCCGCGCCCTGCTGGCCGAGCTCCCGCCGGCTCAGGTCCGCGCGCTCTTCCCGTCACCGGAGTCGTTCGTACGCCGTACCGACCTCGGACCACAGACGCTCACCCAGCTCCGCCGTCTGCTGGCGGACGAGAAACGCCAGGGCTTCGCCGTCGAGGACTCGTTCATCTCTCCCGGCGTCGCGTCCGTCGCGAGCGCCGCCGTCGATCACGCAGGCCACCCGGTCGCCGCCATCAGCGTCACCTTCCGCACAGACGCCGTACCACCCGCCGACCGCCCGCACCTGGCCCACAAGATCCGCCAAGCAGCAAGCGCGCTGACCCGGCGGCTCCACGGGTAGCTCTAGCCGGATTCTGCCGGGTGTTCGACCTGGCGGTCGCCCCATTGGGTGAGGACCCCGCGGGCGATCTCCAGGTCCTCGCGGAGCGAGCGGTCCGTCAGGTCGCCCGGTAGCGCCGCGAGGGCGTCGGCGAGCCATGGCCCGATCGCGGCGGGGGCGAGATTGGCAGGCGTCAGCCCGGCCAGGCGGATCGCCCGGACCGCGGTGACGAACTCGCTGGCGATGACCTCGCGGAGCGCGTCCAGGAGTTGCTTGGTCAGCGCGGCGGCCTGCGGGGCGAAGCTCGCGTGCAGTTCCGCCCCGCGGGACAGGGTCGCCGTACCGAGGGTCGCGGGTTGTGCGGACGACCGGACCGCGGCGAGCGCGTCGTGGGCGACGTACTCGATCATCATCACGCCCGAGCTCGCCTCCGCGCCGCTGGCGAGGAACCGGCTGAGGCCGGTGTAGTCCGGGTCGACCAGGTTCGCCACTCGGGTGGTCGAAAGGGTCGCGACGCTGTGCAGGCTGAGCCGGAGCGAGTCGAGCGCCAGGGCGATCGGCATCGCATGCCAGTTGCCGTTGTGCAGCACGGTGTCGCCGGCCACCAGCGGGTTCTCCGCGGCCGCGTTGATGTCGATCCGCACACTGTTGCCTAAGGCATCGGAATGGTCGACGGCCGGGCCGAGCACCTGGGCGAACGCGCGCAGCCCGAACGGGTCCTGGATCCGCGCGGCCGGCAACGGCAGGCCGTCGAGGAGTTCCCGCATCCGGCGCGCGACCCGCACCTGCCCGGGCTGCGGTCGCGCCTCGTGGACGCGGACGTCGTACACCTCGGCGTTGCCGCGCAGCGCGACATGCGACAGGGCACCCACCAGCGGTACGACGTTGATCAGGGTCGAGGCCTCGACGTAGGCGAGGCAGCACTCGGCCAACGTGAACGCGTTGCTGGACAACAGCGGGAGGGCGCTCGTCCCGTCGATCACGTCGCCGAGCGCGAGCCCGAGTTCGGCGAGCGGGCCGAGGTCGCCGGTCCCGATCGCGCCACCGCGATGCAGGTCCGGCAGGTCGTCGTCGTTGAGCAGCCCGACGATCGCGTCGGCCACCGCGGGATGGAGCCCCGAACCGCCGGCCGCCAGCTGGTTGACCCGGATCAGCAGCCCGAGCCGCACCACGTCCTTCGGGTACGACGTCGTACCGGTCGTCGAGTGCGACGCCAGCAACCGCGCTCCGTGCTCCGGGTCGGACGTCAGTACGTCGCGGTTCGCGCCGACCCCCGTGGTCCGCCCGTACACCGGCCGTCGTTCGGCCACCTCGGCCACCAGGGCCGCCGACGCCGCCATCCGCTTCCGCGCGACGTCGCCGAGCCGGACCGCCGTACGTCGCTGCCCGAGCGCCACCGCCTCGAGCGGCGTCAGCCCGGCACCCGTGAGCTCGACCGGTTCCATCCCCTCAGTGTGGAACCGGGCCCGCCCCGCGGGTAAGCGACGCGCCCGGCTCGCCGTCTGAGATCCGAGACAGCGGCAGGTGCGGACCGCCAGCACTCACCAACTCTCGCCGGCCGCGCGGCCCCAAGCGTGAACCAGGCGTGAAACCAGGCGACCGGGCGAGGTTAGTGAGTGGCGCAGATCCGCCGCCAGGCGAACATTGCGATGGCGATCGCGACCAGTGCGAAGACGGTGTTGCCGAGCAGGGCGACTCCAAGCGAGGTGTCGTCCATGTCGTGGGCGTGGGAGAAGCCGGCCCAGGCGTACGTCAGGAGAGCGCCGGTCGCTAGCGCGAGGGTGTGGCGCGGGGTCCACGCACAGCGGCGAGCCCACCGGACGACGACAGTGGTCGACACCCCGAACAGGACGAACCACCAGGCGACCGAGATCCACTCCGAGCCGACACCGTCGGGGAAGAACACGGACTCCAGCCAGTACACACTCGTCACCCCGAAGCCGGTCAGCCCGACGACGAGCGGCCGCGGCACGGTCCCGTCCGCGACCCGCGACGTCCGGCGCCCGAGCACAAACGCGAGCGCGATCAGCCCGAGGATCACGACCCCCGACACGATGAACTGCGCAGGCGAGGCGACGAAGTGGAAGCCGGCGGCCTGCATGACACCGAGCAGGGTCGAGCCGAGCACGAAGATGACGGCGACCGTCGCCAGCCCGCCACGTCGCAGCCAGGGCCCAGCCGGAGCGCAGGCCTCGACGAGGGCGATCGGGACGCAGATGCTCCAGATCGTGTGCAGGGTGAGCGTCCCCTGGAGCAGCGTCAGGCTGAGCCCGAGGCCTGGAATCTCGGCCATCCCGGCGAAGCTGTCCAGGCCGACGTACCCGGGGTTGAACAGCATCTGGTCGATCGGGCCCTCCTCGACCAGGCCGTACGCGACCGCCATCACGACGATCCCGGTCCAGCCGAGGCCGAAGCGCCGGGCGACCTCGCGGATCAGCACCGCACCGCCGCCGTACATCGGGGCGAACAGGAAGATCGACCCGAGGGCCGTGATCGGCTGGTTGCCGAGCAGGTACTCCCCGACGAACGGCGCGAGGAAGAAGAGCGCGATCGCGGACCGTTTCACCCGATCGACGCTAGGCCATCAGCCCCGCCCGGCCGTCCATCTTCGGTCGCTGAAACCGAGACGAAAGAAGGCGGCGACGAAAGAAACGGCCCGTCGCCCTCGGTGGGGGCGGCGGGCCGTCAGGGACCAGACCGTTACTTCTGGCCGTAGCGCTTCTTGAACTTCTCCACGCGGCCCTGGGTGTCCATCACGCGCTGCTGGCCCGTGTAGAACGGGTGCGTCGCGGACGAGATCTCGACGTCGACGACCGGGTAGGTGTTCCCGTCGTGCCAGACGACCGTCTCGTTGCTCTCGCGGGTCGAACCGGTGAGGAAGCTGAAGTTGCCGGACTTGTCCCGGAAGACGACCCGGCGGTAGTCGGGGTGGATGCCGTTCTTCATGCTGCGGTACTTCCTTCCAAGTAGGGAGCGAACGGGTCGGTCAGGGGATGGACCGCTTCGTCCGCACGCAAGACACAACCGTCGAGGCGGCTGCGTAATTCCCGCAGGTTCAGATCGGGCCCGGTGAAGGACAAGTACGACGCGCGGTCGCCGTACTGCGGGTGCCACTCGAGGGCCGAGCGGGCCTGGTGCTGCTGCCCGACGGCGGCCCAGCGGTCCGCCGGGAGATCCGCCAGCCACGGACCGAGGACACCGAGCGAGATGTTCGCGCCGAAACTGTCCCAACCGATCCGGTGCCGGTGCTGGGTCGCGATCCAGAGCGTGCCGCGGCCCCGGGCCGTCCCGGCGACCAGGTCCTCGAGAGCGTCGTACAGCCGCTCCGGATGGAACGGACGGCCCGACTGCCAGACCAGAGTCTGCTCGTCCGGCGCCGCGATCGAGCCGGCCTCGAGCACCCGGCCGGGAACATGCAGCCGTACGCCGAGCAGTCCTGCCGGCGTGGTCCTGACCAGGAGCCGGGGATTGATCGCCCGCAAGACAGCGACGGCCGTGGAGTCGCCGGTGAGGATCGCGGCATCGGCGTACTCCAGTTGATGGACGATCACCTCGGCGAGCGCCCGGCCGTCCTCGGCCGCGGTCGGGATGCCGCGGTCACGGATCAGTTCGTCACCGGTCAGGTCTGCGACGACGGTGGCCGTGTCGATCGTGGTGACGGCGGCGTCCACCAGCAGGTCGGCGTCGGCGTCGATCTCGGTGGCGATCGCCTGCGTGTCACCGGCCGCCGGGACGTTCACGATCGCGGCGTCGTACCGCTCGACGGCGGCGATGCTCGCGAGCAGCTGCACCAGGGAGCCGCGCATCGCGCAGGACACGCACGGGTGGCCCATCGTGATCACCTCACGGTCGATCACGCCGGTCGCCGTCCGGGCGATCCGCACGACGGAGCCGTCGCTCAGCGCGCTGACGTCGTACTCCACCAGGACGCCGGTGGGGCCGGCGGCGGCCAGCAGATTCGCCGCGACGGCGCCCAGGAACCCCTCGTCGAGGCCTGTCAGCAAGGTCACCGGCAGCATCGGCCCTCCCGTCTTGTTGAAAACGATAACCAATACAAAGTACCCTCTGAGCAGGAATAGCCGCCACCCGGGTCGCGTTCTAACCGGCAGGGTCGCCCGCCAGGTGATCCGAGAAAGGACAGCAAGGACAGCATGGCCAAGCGCAACGACCTCCGCCCGATCATCAAGCTCCGCAGTACCGCCGGCACCGGCTTCACCTATGTAACGCGGAAGAACCGCCGGAACAGTCCCGACCGGGTTGTGATCCGTAAGTACGACCCGCAGATCCGCCAGCACGTCGACTTCCGCGAAGAGCGGTAATGGCGACCACGGCGAAGATCGCGAAGAACGAGCAGCGCCGCCGCACCGTCGCCCACTACTCCGAGCGCCGGGCCGACCTGAAACGCGTGATCGCCGATCCGCGGACTTCGCCGGCCGACCGCGAGGCGGCGCGGCTGACGCTGCAGAAGCTGCCGCGGGACGCCAGCCCGATCCGCGTCCGGAACCGGGACGCGGTCGACGGACGTCCTCGTGGGTATGTCGGGAAGGCCGGGATCTCCCGGGTTCGTTTCCGGGCGATGGCCCACCGGGGCGAACTGCCCGGGATCACGAAGTCTTCCTGGTGACCCTTCCTGGTACCCCTTCCTGGCAACACAGCGTAAGGCCCTCCGCCGGTGGCGGAGGGCCTTTTCTACAGCCGGTTGTAGGCCTTGAGTGTTCGGAGTGCGCCGACGGTAACCACCCCGCGGTACTCCAGCGTCGCGGCCGGTCCCGGCGGCTCCCACGTGATCGCCCAGCCGCCGTCGTCCTGCTGGTCGGCGAGCAGCCGGTCGAGATGCGCCTCGAGCTGCTCGTCGGTGAAGAGTGGCCGCCAGAAACTGTCCGGCGTCGGTACGAACTGCAGCGGAGTCACGCCGTACGACGGGTCCGCGGCGTCACCGCGGTAGTGCTGAAGCTTGGGAAGCCACTCGCGAATCCGGTCGAAGTCGACGTCATCGGTGTGCTCGAGGAACTGCAGCGCCTCGCCCATGCCGTGCGCGTCCTCGGGCAGTCCGCCGGCCAACTGCTCGGCGCACCAAGCGGCGGCTTTGTCGCGCCACGGGTGCTCGATGCCGAGCTTGTTCAACCGGCCGACCAACCCGGCCGTGGGGTTCAGAGCGGGCTGGTACGTCCACTCGGTGATGTGCTCGGCGCGCGGGTAACCCTCCACCGCGGGACCGCACAGCGGTACGGCGCCGTTCTCGTCGGCGGTCCGGCCCAGCCAGTCGGCGGCGCGGCGGACCATCTCGTCGTCCCGGGCGCCGGCCTGGAGCAACGTGTCGAACGCGACCTCGACGTCGAGCGGCAGGCTGTCCGGGCAGCGCTTGTCCGGTTCCAGCCCGTGCCCGAACCCGCCGTCGGCGTTCTGGTAACCACGCAGCGCGTCGGCCACGCCGTGCGCGTCGGCCCCTTCGAAGACCGTCGCGAAGACCCGGCGCTCGAGCACGCGGGCGTCCCGCCGTACAAAGTCCCGACCTGCGGTGAAGATGTCCATGCGCCAACCTTCCCGCAGCCCGGCGTACGCCGTCTTGAACGAAACGGACGTCACGGCTCGAAGCGGTAGCCCATGCCTGGTTCGGTGAGCAGGTGTTTGGGGCGGGCGGGGTCGGGTTCGAGTTTGCGGCGGAGCTGGCCCATGTAGAAGCGCAGGTTGCCGCCGGCGGTCTCGTAGCCGGGGCCCCAGACCTCGGTCAGGAGCTGCCGCTGAGACATCAGCTTGCCGGGGTTGCGGACCAGGACCTCCAGCAGGTGCCACTCGGTCGGGGTGAGGCGGATGTCCTCGCCGGTCTCCAGGGTGACCCGTTTGGCGGCCAGGTCGACGACGACGCCGCCGACGCTGATGACCGGCTGGTCCTGGGCGATGTTGCTGCGCCGCAGTACGGCGCGCATCCGGGCCAGCAGCTCGTCGATCCCGAACGGCTTGGTCACGTAGTCGTCCGCGCCGGCGTCCAGCGCCTCGACCTTGTCGGTCTGGTCGGTCCGCCCGGACAGCACCAGGATCGGCGCGTCGGTCCAGCCGCGCAGCCCGCGGATCACCTCCACGCCGTCGAAGTCCGGCAGCCCGAGGTCCAGGATCACCAGCTCCGGCGGATGCTGCGCCGCGACCTTCAACGCCGCCGTCCCGGTCCCCGCCAGATGCACCTCGTACCCGCGCGCCTTCAGATTGATCTGCAACGCCCGCACGATCTGCGGCTCGTCGTCGACCACCAGAACTCTGGTCATGGGGCCTCCCGGCCTGGACTGAGGAGCGCAGGGAGCGCAGCGACCGGAGCGACGAGGGAAGGTCGGGAGTCACAGCCCCATGACCCGCCGCGCCGGAGGCGTGGCATCTGCACGGTCATGGGGTTTCCCGTTCCGATCGTTCGCGGGCGCCGGGCACGGGGATGTCGGTCGGCGGGACTGTCGCCGTCGGCATCGAGACCACCATCGTGAGTCCGCCACCCGGGGTGTCCTCGGGTGTCAGTGTGCCGTGCATCGCCTCGGTGAGGCCGCGCGCGAGTGCCAGCCCGAGTCCGACGCCGACGGTGTTGTCGGTGTCGCCGAGCCGCTGGAACGGCGCGAACACCCGGTCCCGGTCCGCGCGCGGGATACCCGGACCACGGTCGATCACCCGGACCTCCACGGCGGGGCCGAGTGCGCTGCCGGTGACCATCGGCGGCCGCCCGGGCGGCGAGTACCGGATCGCGTTGGCCAACAGGTTCGCCACCACGCGTTCCAGCAGCGCCGGGTCCGCCTCGACCAGCGGCAGCGTGTGCGGGATGTCGACCTTCACAGGATCGGCGTCGTCGCCGAGCTCCCCCAGGACACCGGGCAGGATCTCGTCCAGCGCCATCGGCCGGGTGAACACCGGCAGTACGCCGGCCTGCAGCCGACTCAGATCGAGCAAGTTGTCCACCAGCCGCGACAAGCGGTCGAGCGACTCGTCCGCGGTCTCGAGCAGCTCGGCCCGCTCCGACTCGCTCCACTCCACGTCGTCGCTGCGCAGCGACGTCACCGACGCCTTCGCCGACGCCAGCGGGGACCGCAGGTCATGGCCGACCGCGCGGAGCAGCGCCGTACGCAACTTGTCGGCCTCGGCGAGCGGCTTCGCCTCGGCGGCTGCCTCGCTCAACCGCGCCCGGTCGACCAGCGCGGCCGCGTGCGCGGCGAACGCCCCGACCAGCCGGCGCTCGTCGGCCTCCAGCTGGTGGCCCTGCAGCACCAGGACGAGATCGTCGCGGGCAGGAATCTCCGCGTCGGCCTCCTCCGGCCGGGTGCAGGTCAGCGACCCGGCCGAGGCGAGCGGCCGCCAGACCTCCGTCAGCTCGTCGTCGTCCACCCGCTCCATCAGGCACGCTCCGCTCATCCCGAACGCCTCGCGGACCCGCTCGAGCAGCGCGGGCAGCGCGGTCTCGCCGCGCAGTACCGAACCCGCCAAGGTCGCCAGAGTCTCCGATTCCGCGGCCGCCCGGGCCGCCTGTCTGGTACGTCGTGCCGCGCGGTCGACGACCGAACTGACCATCGCCGCGACCAGCACGAAGATCAGCAGCGCCAGCGCGTTGTTCAGCTCGGCGATCGTGAAGGTGCGTTTCGGCGGTGTGAAGAACCAGTTCAGCACCAGCGACCCACCGACCGCCGTCACCATCGCCGGCCACATCCCGCCGACCAGCGCGACCACGACCACCGCGAACAGGAAGGCCAGCACATTGCTGGTCAGGTTCAGCGTGTCGCCGCCCATCCCGAGGATGACGGCGAGCACCGGCGGCAGCACGACCGCCAGCACGAAGCCCTGGATCCGCCGCCGCCGCGACAGACTCCCCCGCAGCCGCGGCAGCCGCCCACGCCCCATCTGCGAGTGCGTGACGATGTGTACGTCGATGTCGCCGGACTCGTGGATCGTGGTGGCACCGATCCCGGGCCCGGTGAACAACGACCCGAACCACGACCGGCGACTGCCGCCGAGGACCAGCTGGGTCGCGTTCTCGGCCCGCGCGAACGTCAGCAGCGCGGCCGGGATGTCGTCACCGACGACCTGGTGGTAGGTGCCGCCCAGCGTCTCGACCAGGTTCCGCTGCTCGGCGAGCTTGCTGGGGTTGGCCCCGGTCAGACCGTCCGATCGCGCCACATGGACGGCCAGCAGATCGCCGCCGGCCGACCGGGCCGCGATCCGGGCCGCGCGGCGGATCAGGGTCTCGCCCTCGGACCCACCGGTGAGGGCGACCACGACCCGCTCCCGCGCTTCCCAGGTCGAGTCGATGTCGTGCTCCGCGCGGTACTGCTGCAGGCCCGCATCCACCCGGTCCGCGAGCCAGAGCAGCGCCAGCTCCCGCAGCGCCGACAGGTTCCCGACCCGGAAGTAGTTGCCCAGGGCAGCGTCGATCTTGTCCGCCGCGTACACGTTCCCGTGCGCCATCCGGCGGCGCAGCGCCTCCGGCGTCATGTCGACCAGCTCGATCTGGTCCGCGGCCCGGACCACCCGGTCCGGCACCGTCTCCTGCTGCGGTACGCCGGTGATCTTCTCGACCACGTCGTTGATCGACTCGAGGTGCTGGATGTTGACCGCCGAGATCACGTCGATCCCGGCGGCCAGCAGCTCCTCGATGTCCTGCCAGCGCTTCTCGTTCCGGCTACCCGGGACGTTGGTGTGCGCCAGCTCGTCGACCAGGGCGACCTCGGGCCGCCGGGCCAGCACCGCGTCGATATCCATCTCGGTGAAGCTGGCGCCGCGGTAGTCGAGGATGCGCCGCGGGACCGTCTCCAGCCCGTCGAGCATCTCGGCGGTGTGCTCCCGGCCGTGGGTCTCGACCAGCCCGACCACCACGTCCGTACCCCGGGCGAGGCGGCGCTGTCCCTCGCCCAGCATCTTGTACGTCTTCCCGACACCGGGCGCGGCCCCGAGATACACCCGCAGATGCCCGCGCTTCATACCAACATGCTCTCAGCTGGAGGCCAGCGCGGCGTTGAGCGTCACCACATTGACGTACGGCTCCCCCAGGAAGCCGAGCGTCCGGCCGGTCGTGTTCTCCTGCACCAACTGCTTGACCCGATCCACCGGGAGCCCGCGCTCACGGGCGACCCGGTTGACCTGCAGAGCGGCGTACGCCGGGCTGATGGCGGGATCCAGACCGCTGCCACTGGCTGTGACCGCGTCCGGCGGAACCTGCGACGGATCGACACCCTCGAGCTTGGCGACCTCCTGCCGGCGCTCTTCGACCAGCTTGACCAGCTCCGGGTTGTTCGGCCCGTACTGCGAGGCCGCGCTGCCCATCGCGTCGTAGCCGGCCGCGGACGGACGGGTCTGGAACCACTTCGGGTCGGCGACCATGATCGCCTTGCCGTCGGCGTCCTTGCGACCGCTGTCCTTCGTGTACGCCTGACCGATCAGGTCGGAGGCGACCGGCTTGCCGTCCACCTTGATGATCGAACCGTTGGCGTTCCCATGGAACAGCACCTGGGAGACCCCGGTCATCACCAGCGGGTAGGCGATACCCAGTACGACGGTGAACACCAGGAGTGCCCGGAGCGCCACCCCGAATTGACGAAAACTGCTTGTCATTGACAACTACCTCTCAACGCAGACCGGGGATCAGCGAGATCACCAGGTCGAGGAGCTTGATGCCGAGGAACGGTGAGATCAGGCCGCCGACGCCGTACACCAGCAGGTTCCGGCGGAGCATCGCCGAGGCGGACGACGGCCGGTACCGGACGCCGCGCAGCGCCAGCGGGACCAGCCCGATGATGATCAGCGCGTTGAACACGATCGCGGACACGATCGCCGACTCCGGCGAGTGCAGCCCCATGATGTTCAGCTTGTCCAGCCCGGGGTACGCCGCCGCGAACAGCGCCGGCAGGATCGCGAAGTACTTCGCGACGTCGTTCGCGATCGAGAACGTGGTCAGCGAACCGCGGGTGATCAGCAACTGCTTGCCGATCTCGACGATCTCGATCAGCTTCGTCGGGTTGGAGTCGAGGTCGACCATGTTGCCGGCCTCCTTCGCGGCCGACGTGCCGGTGTTCATCGCCACGCCGACATCCGCCTGCGCCAGCGCCGGCGCGTCGTTGGTGCCGTCACCGGTCATCGCGACCAGCCGGCCGCCCTCCTGCTCCTTCTTGATCAGCGCCATCTTGTCCTCGGGCGTCGCCTCGGCCAGGAAGTCGTCGACCCCGGCCTCGTCGGCGATCGCCTTCGCGGTCAGTGCGTTGTCGCCGGTGATCATCACGGTCCGGATGCCCATCGCGCGCATCTGGTCGAACCGCTCCCGCATGCCCTCCTTGACGACGTCCTTCAGGTGGATGACGCCGAGTGCGCGGGCCTTGCCGTCGATGCTCTCGGCAACGACCAGCGGCGTACCACCGGAGGCTGAGATACCGTCGACGATCTCACCGAGCTTGCCGTCGGTGGCTCCGCCGTGCTGACCGATCCACGCGTTCACCGCACCCGCGGCGCCCTTGCGGATCTGCCGGTCGTCGACGTCCACGCCGCTCATCCGGGTCTGCGCGGTGAACTCCACGAACGTTGCGTGCGGCAACTCTCCGGTGTGCCGCTCCCGCAGCCCGTACCCGGTCTTCGCCAGTACGACGATCGACCGGCCTTCCGGCGTCTCGTCCGCGAGGCTGGACAGCTGGGCCGCGTCGGCCAGGTCGGTGTCGGTGACACCGTCGACCGGGATGAACTCCGCCGCCTGCCGGTTGCCCAGCGTGATGGTGCCGGTCTTGTCCAGCAGCAGCGTGTTCACGTCGCCGGCCGCCTCGACCGCGCGTCCGGACATCGCCAGCACGTTGCGCTGCACCAGCCGGTCCATGCCGGCGATGCCGATCGCGGACAGCAGTGCGCCGATCGTGGTCGGGATCAGACAGACCAGCAGGGCCACCAGGATCACGATGTTCAGGTTGACCTTCGCGTACGCCGCGAACGGCGGCAGCGTGACGGTCGCGACCAGGAACACGATGGTGAGGCTGGCCAGCAGGATGTTCAGCGCGATCTCGTTCGGCGTCTTCTGCCGGGACGCACCCTCGACCAGCGCGATCATCCGGTCGATGAAGCTCTCACCGGGCTTGGTGGTGATCTTCACGACGATCCGGTCCGACAGCACCTTGGTGCCGCCGGTGACCGCGCTCCGGTCGCCGCCGGACTCCCGGATGACCGGGGCCGACTCGCCGGTGATCGCCGACTCGTCGACGCTGGCCACGCCCTCGACGACGTCACCGTCGCCGGGGATGATCTGGCCGGCCTCGACGACGACCAGGTCGCCGAGCCGCAACTGGGTGGCCGGGACCGCTTCCTCCTGGTCGCCGACCAGGCGCCGCGCGGTGGTCTCGGTCTTGGCCCGGCGCAGCGTCTCGGCCTGGGCCTTGCCACGGCCCTCGGCGACCGCTTCGGCGAGGTTCGCGAAGATCACGGTCAGCCAGAGCCAGACGACGATCCACCAGACGAACACGCTGGAGTCGGTGACGGCGAAGACCGTCGACGCGACCGCGCCGACCTCGACGACGAACATCACCGGGTTCTTCCACATCACCCGCGGGTCGAGCTTGCGCAGCGCGTCCGGCAGCGAGGTGAGCAGCATCTTCGGGTCGAACAGGCCCGAGGGTGCCTTCTTCGGGGTAGCAGCCGCCGGTTGCGAGACGGGCGGCGTCGTCAGCGTGGTCACAGTCCCTCCGCGAGGGGTCCGAGAGTCAGTGCGGGGAAGTACGTCAGGCCCGTGACGATCAGGACGGTCCCGACCAGCATCGTCACGAAGAGTGCCTTGTGGGTGGGCAGCGTGCCCTGGGTCACGGGCACCGGCTGCTGCTGGGCGAGCGAGCCGGCCAGCGCGAGTGCGAACACGATCGGCACGAACCGGCCGAGCAGCATCACCAGACCGAGCGCGGTGTTGTAGAACGGGATGTTGCCGCTCAGGCCACCGAACGCGCTGCCGTTGTTGTTACCGGCAGAGGTGAACGCGTACAGCACCTCGGAGAACCCGTGCGGGCTGTCGGTGTTGAAGATCGAGGCCCGCGCGACCGCGAGTCCCATCGCGATCGACGCACCGGCCAGTACCACGGTCGGCGTCGTCAGGATGTACAGCGAGACCAGCTTCATCTCGCGCGCGGTGATCTTCTTCTTCAGGTACTCCGGGGTGCGCCCGACCATCAGGCCCGCGACGAACACCGCCAGGACCGCGAGGATCAGCATGCCGTAGAGGCCGGTGCCCGTACCGCCCGGTGACACCTCACCGAGCATCATGTGGAACAGCGCCGTACCGCCGCCCAACGGGGTGAACGAGTCGTGCGCCGAGTTCACCGCGCCGGTCGACGTACCCGTGGTGGAGGTGGCGAACAGTGCCGAGGCCCATTCGCCGAAGCGGGTTTCCTTGCCTTCCATCGCGGCGCCGGCGGCCTGGGTCGCCGTACCGGCGCCGAGGTTCTCGAAGAGCGTCGCGGAGAAGGTGAAGGCCGCCCACAGCACACCCATCACGCCGAGGATCGCGTAGCCCTGCCGCTTGTCCTTCACCATCAGGCCGAACGTCCGGGTGATGCAGACCGGGATCACCAGCAGCAGGAAGATCTCGAACAGGTTCGACAGGCCGTTCGGGTTCTCGAACGGGTGCGCGGAGTTGGCGTTGTAGAAACCACCACCGTTGGTGCCCAGCTCCTTGATGACCTCCTGGCTGGCCACCGGCCCGCCCGGAACGGTCTGGGTCTGGCCGACCACCGAGGTCAGCTCGTGACCGCCGGAGAAGTTCTGGACGACGCCCATCGCGACCAGCGCGAGCCCGCCGACGACTGCCATCGGCAGCAGGATCCGCAGCGTGGTCCGGGTCAGGTCGACCCAGAAGTTGCCGAGCCGGTCGGTCTTGGACCGGGCGAAGCCCCGGATCAGGGCGATCGCGACGGTGATGCCGACGGCCGCGGACAGGAAGTTCTGCACCGCGAGGCCGGCGAACTGGACCAGGTGGCCCATCGTCACCTCGGGCGAGTAGTTCTGCCAGTTGGTGTTCGAGACGAACGACGCGGCGGTGTTGAAGGCCAGACCGGACGGCACGTTCGGCAGTCCGAGCGACAGCGGCAGCCAGTGCTGCAGGCGCTGCAACAGGTACAGCAGGACGACGCTGAGTGCGGAGAACGCGAGCAGCGACCGGGCGTACACGGCCCAGGTCTGGTCGGCCTTCGAGTCGACGCCGAACAGCTTGTAGGTCATACGTTCGACCCGGAGGTCCTTGTCGGACGTGAAGACGCGGGCCATGTATCCACCGAGCGGCCGGTAGACCGCCGCCAGGCACACGATCAGGAAGCCGACCTGTAACAGGCCGGCCGCGGTGTCGGACATCAGAACCTCTCGGGAAAGATCAGGGCGGCGATCAGGTAGAGCACCAGGGCAGCGGCCACGACCAAACCGGCGATGTTCTCGGCGCTCACAGCTTCTCCACTCCGCGCAAGGCGGACCAGACGGCCGCGAACACGACGACGGTGAGTGCGAGGTAGATGACGTCATCCATGGCGCCGCCCCAGCAGGGTGAAGGTGTTCATGAGCTCAACTGGACACCGTTCGCTGCCCGGTCAGGAGGGTTCTCGCAGGCCTCTCACACCCGCTGACGCAGCTCTCACAGGCTTCTCACATACTTACGGCTGGCATTTCCCCCGATGCCCTCCCACCGACCGACAAGGGAAGAACAACCACGTGACAGAGATGGACATCACCGCCCCCGCGGAGCAGTTCTATTCCGCGGACTCCCGGGCCGCCCTCGCCGAGGCGAGCCGGAAGCTGGCCGAGCGCCTGCAGGCCCACACCGAGGCGCTGCTCGCGATGACGGGCGAGGAGGACCACTCCACGCTCTTCGAGCACAACGCCGCGCTCGAGGGCGTGGTCGAGGACTGGAACGACGCCGTCTTCGAACACACCGGTACGGCGCCCCTGCTGCTCGACGACTCGGCCGACGACGAGGACGACGAGGAGACCGAGCCGGACCAGGTGATCAGCGTGGTGTCGCGGTTCGACCTGCGCATCGTCGACCTGGACGAACTGCTGGAGGCCGGCCGCGCCGCGCAGGAGCGGCACCCGGCCGAGCTGGACGAGTCCGGTGACCGCGAGCCGGTCGAGACCGCCGAGCAGGCCATCTACGAGATCAGCCGCGAGGTCGGCGAGGCCTGGTTCGAGCTGCCCGGCACCGAGCTGATCGCGGGCGCCCGCGCGTACGTCGTACCGGAGCCGCCGTTCGAGGCGCTGGACGCGGATGCCGAGGACGTCGTGACCGAACTGATCGCCCCGAACGGCGTGGCCACCCACGCCGAGACCTGGGCCTAGACCAGCAGTTCGCCGTCCAGCACGGTGACCGCGCTACCACCCAGGTGGACGCGGTCACCGGCAGCGGTGACCTGAAGGACCCCGCCGCGGGCGGACACCTGGTGCCCGACCAGGTCACTCCGCCCGAGGCGCTCGGACCAGTACGACGCGAGCGCGGTGTGGGCGCTCCCGCAGACCGGGTCCTCCGGGATCCCGGCGACCGGCGCGAAGAACCTGGAGACGAAGTCGTACTCCGCATCGGCCGGTGCGGTCACGATCGTGCCCCGGTTGCGGTCGCGCCGGTTGATCGCCTCCAGCCGGACCAGGTCCGGGCTGACCGCCCGCACCGCGTCCTCGTCGGACAGCACCACCAGTACGTCGGTCAGCGGTCCGGTCCCGTAGACCTCGTCCGGCTTGACGCCCAGCGCCTCCACCAGCCCGTCCGGTACGTCGATCGGCGCCACGGGTGAGATCGGGAAGTCCAGCGTGATCCGGCCCGCGTCCGCCGACGCCGACAGGATGCCGCTCCGGGTACTGAACCGGACGTGGTCGGTGACCAGACCGTCCGCGATCAACGCGTGCGTGGTGGCCAGCGTCGCGTGACCACACATGTCCACCTCGATCGCCGGAGTGAACCAGCGCAGGTCCCAGTCGGCACCGGGTGTCGCGCTCGGACGCGTGAAGGCGGTCTCGGCGTGCTGCATTTCCTTGGCGACGCTCTGCATCCAGCTGTCGTCCGGCCAGTCGCCGGCCCCGAGTACACACACCCCTGCCGGGTTGCCCGCGAAGGCCCGCTCCGTGAACGCGTCCACCACCCGAATCCTCATGCCCCGACGCTAACGGCCGCCGCGCGCCGGGCTCCATAACCACTTCCGGATCGAGTGGCCTCTGAACCACTCCGCCGATCCACCCGTGTCGGCTATGTCCCGTATTCCCGATGAGGGGGAAGTGTCATGTCAGTTCGTTCGAAACGCCGTCCGGTCGCGGTCGCGACCGCACTGGTCGGTGGCCTCGCCCTGCTCGCCCCGGCAGTCCCCGCCAGCGCGCACCGGGCCCACCAACTCGCCGTACGGCAGGTGAACCTGGTGTCCGACCAGAAGGGCAAGGCCGCGTTCCAGGATCCCGACCTGGTGAATCCGTGGGGTCTGGCGCTCGGTGCCACCACTCCGCTGTGGTCGGCCAACAACCATTCGTCGACCGCCACGGTGTACTCGGTGCCCGCCGGCTCGCGGATGGTCACGAAGCTGCCCATCCGGGTGACGGTGAACTCGCCGACCGGGCAGGTGAACAACTCCGGCCCCGGGTTCGTCCTGAGGAACAAGAAGACCAGCGCGCCGGCGAACTTCATCTTCGCCACCGAGGAAGGAAAGATCGCGGCCTGGAGCCGGGTGGTCGACTCGCCGACCGGGCCGGCCGAGATCAAGGCCAGCACCCGCGGAGCGGTCTACAAGGGGCTGGCGATCGCGTCGACCAAGCGGGCGGGTGACCGGCTGTACGCCGCGAACTTCTCCCAGCACCGGATCGACGTCTTCAACAGCAGGTTCGACCGGGTACGGACGCCGAAGTGGGCGTTCCGGGACGACCACCTGCCGAAGAGTTTCGGTCCGTTCAACGTGCAGGCGCTGAAGGGCCGGATCTTCGTCACCTACGCGCAGGTCGACCCGAAGACCAACGACGAGGTCGCCGGTCCCGGGCGCGGTTTCGTCGACGAGTACACGGTCGACGGCAGGCTGATCACCCGCGTCGCGTCCCACGGCACACTGAACGCGCCGTGGGGTCTCGCACTGGCTCCGAGGGCCTGGGGTCAGCCCAGGGGCACGCTGCTGGTCGGCAACTTCGGCGACGGCCGGATCAGCATCTACCACCCGAGGTCACTCGGCCACTTCGCGTTCGCGGGCCTGGTCCGCGACACGCACGGCAAGCCGCTGACGATCGACGGCCTGTGGGCACTCCTGCAGGGCACCGCGACCACGGGCGGCACCGACGCCCTCTGGTTCTCCTCCGGTCCCAACGACGAGAACCACGGTCTGATCGGCGTCCTCCGGATGCCGTGACACCCCACCTCCACCCGCCGGCGGACGAGCCCGGCGGGTGGAGGCCTCAGGCTTCCAAGGTCTTCTCGAACCGGTACCACCTCGACGCCCATTCTCTGGCTCAGTCAGAGAATGGGCGTCCGGACAGTCAGTCGATCGGGCGCAGCTCGTCGGCGTAGGAGACCGAGACCCGGCGGAGTACGCCGTCCTTGACCGAGTACTGCCCCATCCGCCACAGCGGCGGGCTGTAGGCGTGGACGGTGACACTGCCCTTGTCGAGACCGGTCAGGCGGTGGATGTGGTCCGGGCCGAACCCGTACACGTCTCCGGCGACGACCTCGGTCTCGATCGACTCGGTACCGATCGCGAGGTTGTGCTCGACCAGCTTCCCCTTCGCGACCGCGACCGCGCCGGACGAGACGTCGTGGTCGTGCCAGCCGGTGTCGTTGACCGGGGTCCAGCAGATCAGCCAGACGTCGACGTTCGCGTCGCGGTGCAGGGAGGCGAAGACCCGCTCCTCGTCGCTGTACGCGACCTGGTCCTCCCACAGGTGCGGCTGCGCGGCGATGGAGGCAGCGAGCTCCGAGAGCTCGTCGGGCGTCAGGTCGCGACCGGGAAGGTCGTCCAGCGACAGACAGTTGTTCAGCTCCACGAGCCGGGTGGCCTGGCGCGCCGGGACGTTGGGTACGTCGATGGGCTGGGCAGTCACTGCACTCCCCTCTCAGGAGTAGGTGCACCGGCTCCGAACAGCAGCCGGTGGGGGTTGTCGTGGCGGATCACCGCGGTCGCGGCGTCGCCTTGGCGGAGGTCGGTGGTGTCGGCGTACGGCCGGTCCGTGCCGTGCACGACCTGGTCGATCCCGAGCACCCGCGCGACCGCGTCGATCCCCTGCGGGCCGTAGCTCGAGGTGTCGACGTACAGATTCGGGTCGATGGTGCCGAGCCGGCCGCCGCGTGCGGACAGCCGCTCGTGGTGTACCGGCGCGAGACCGGCCGCGGCGACGAAGCACAACCGCAGGGCCGGGTACGACCGTCGGCCGCCGAAGGCATGCCACGCCCACCACGCTGCTTGGAGCTGCGTCGAGTAGTCCACGACCGGTGCCCACCAGCACGGCCCATCGGTCGTGCCGGCCGCGCCTGGATGCACCAGGATCGGCTTACCCAATCGCTCCGCGACCCGCAGCAGCTCACCCTGCGCCTCCCACGCCGACGGCGTACCGAGCACGTGGGCGGGGAGCTGTAGCCCCAGGAATCCCTTGTCCAGCAGGGATTCCAGACCGGCCGTGTCGGGTTCGAGCAGCTCGACGGAAGCCCAGGCGCGGAAGGGCGCGGGGAACTCCGCGGCGCCGTCGTGCCACGCCGCGAGCAGCTCGGCGTCCCCGAGCTCCTCGACACCCAACGGACTCGACAGCGACACCGCGGCCAGTCCGGTCCCGGCGTCCTGCTCGAGCGCGACTCGCTTACCGATCTCGTGCGCCGCCGGGTCGACGTCGTACGGAGCCTCGGTCGCGGTGTGCAGCGTCCAGCCGTCCAGGTACGGCGGTTCGCGGCGAGCCCGGAGGCGGTCGACGAAGGCCTCCGGCCACAGGTGCTGGTGGACGTCGATCATCGGAGCCTCACCTCCCGGATTTGATCAGATTGAAGCGCTTCAGGATGATATGAGTGAAGCGCTTCAAAGGCGTCGCTGTCAAGTTTTTGTCCGCGGGCCGGGCTAGGGTCATGGTCATGTCCGGAACCGGCCGGAGGCCAACCCTCAAGGACATCGCCGCCGAGACCGGGCTCTCGATGGCCGCCGTGTCGTACGCACTGCGCGGTCTGCACGGCACCCCCGAGACCAGACAGCGCGTCCAGGACGCCGCCGAGCGCCTCGGGTACCAGGCCGACCCGGTCGCCCGCGCGCTCGCCTCGGGCCGCAGCGGATCGGTCGGCGTCCTGTGCGCGTCCCTCGAAGATCTCTGGCAGCAACGCGTCGCCGCCGCGCTCGGCCGCGAACTCCTGGCCCCGGAGCGGAACGCCTGGATCATCGACTCGGCCGGCGACGCCGACCGCCAGCTCGAGCTCGCGCAGCACCTGGTCGACCACCGCGCCGACGCGATCGTGGTGATCCCGATCAACCCGGCCGACAAGGGCTGGGCAGCGATCGCGGACCAGGCCCCCGTGATCGCGATCGGCGACGCGCTCCCCGGCGCGAAGGCGAAGTCCGAGGTGATCCTGGACAACGAGACCGGCGTGAGTACGGCGCTGCGCCGCCTGGCCGACGCCGGGCACCGCGACCTCGCCGTACTGAGCCCGACCCGGCGCCTCGAGGTGGAACGCCCCGCGGAGCAGATCGCCCAACGGGTGGCCGGTGACCTCGGGCTGACGATCCGCCTGCGGCAATGCCCCCACGACCTGGCCGGCGCGACCGAGGTCGCCCGCGACCTGCTCACCAGCAGGCCACGCCCGACCGGCATCCTCGCCCTCGCCGACTCGATGGCCTTCGGTGTGTACGCCGCGAGCCGGGAGCTCGGCCTGCGGATCCCGGACGACCTCTCGCTGCTCGGCTACGACGACCAGCCGATGTCCCAGCTGCTCACGCCCCCGCTCTCGACCTTCCACTGGCCCCTCGACGACCTGGTCACCCACGTCGTCTCCCGCGTGACCTCGGCCGTCGACACCAACCGCCGGGTCCGCCGGACCACCCTCACCCCCACCCTCATCGAACGCGGCTCGGTAGCCACCCCGCCCACCAACTGAGCGAGACGGCAACCGTCCGACAAGAGCTCCCACACCCTCGAAACTAAACTAATCCAATAGACTTACTCCCCACCATCCACGATCCGGACCGGAGCGTTCAGCCCCCGCGGCCTGCCGAGTCGTGGCATTCGGCTCCTGACCCCCAACGCGAGTCGTGAATTCCGGTCCTCGAACCACAACCGGAACCCACGACTCGGCGGGGCCGTGGGGGACGTGCGGCGCCGGCGCGGCGGTCAGGGGTTGAGGTGGTTGAGGCCTAGCGAGGTGGCGAGCAGGCTGTCGCGGAGGGCGGGTGGGAGTTTCGGGAGGATCGCGCCCAGGGTGCGGGCTTCCGCGACGGCGTACCGACGTCGTGGCCGGCGCGCCTCGACCGCGCGGACGATGACGTCGGCGACCTTGTCCACCGGGCCCGGCTTGAAGCGGCCCATTGCCTTCTCATAGGCGGCCAGATGCCCTTGATACAGCCCGACCCGCTCGCGATCCGCCTGCTGCAGCGCGGCATCGGCAGCCGCCCTAGCCCGCGCGAAGATCTCCGTTTCCGTCGTCCCAGGCTCGATCACCACCACCGGGATCCGCCACGCCGCCAGCTCCAGCCGCAGCGCGTTCGACAGCGCTTCCAGGCCGGCCTTGCTCGCGGAGAGTGCCCCGAGCAACGGCATGGCGACCCGCCCGGTCGCGGCGCTCACGTTCACGATCCGCCCGTGACCGGCGCGAATCAGCGGCAGGAACTCGCGGATCACCGTCGCCGGTCCCAGCGTGTTCACCTCGACCTGACGGCGCCACTCGTCGGCCGGCACCAACTCCAGCGGACCCTGCACGATCACGCCCGCGCTGTTGACCACCGCCCACAGCCCGTCGACCTCACCCGCCACCCGCTTGGCCGCCGCCGCGACGCTGTCCGGATCCGTCACATCCAGCGGCAGCACCCGAACCCCTGGCTCGAACTCGGCCCGCCCGCGCGCGCCGGCGTACACCGTGAAACCCCGGCGTCGCAGCAGCCGCACCGTCGCCGTACCGATGCCGCCGGTCGCTCCGGTGACGAGAACCGCCCGCTCCTCCGTCATGTCGACTCCCCAGCTTGAGATGTTCTCTAGGACATGTCCCTAGGGACATATCCGAGCATGCACATGTCCGTAGGGACATGTCAAGATGGCGTACGGCGATCTTCGAGGAGGCGGTATGTCGTTGCGGCACGGGCTGCTCGGGCTGCTCGCGGAAGGGCCGGCCAGTGGGTACGACCTGGCCGGGCGGTTCACCGAGGTGCTCGGCTCGGTCTGGCCGGCGCAGCACCCGAAGATCTACGCCGAACTGAACAAGCTCGCCGCCGAGGGTCTGGTCGAGGTCGAGAGCGAGGGGCCGCGGCGCCGGAAGGCGTACCGGATCACCGACGCCGGCGTGGCCGAGGTGAAACGCTGGCTGACCGAGGTCGACGTCGACCACACGATGCGGCTGCAACCGCTGCTGCGGTCGTTGTTCTTCTGGATGATGGACACCGACGAACTGCAACGCCACCTCGAGGCCGAGGAGCGTTACTACCGCGAGCTCGCCGGCCAGTACCGCGACTACGCCGCCCGCAAGGACCGCGGCGAGTTCGGCTACAGCGAGCAGACCCAGTCGATGCGCGTCACCATCGAGGCCGGCGTCCGCCTGTACTCTGCCCTCGCCGACTGGGCCGAGTGGGCGCAGACCGTGCCACCGGCCAAGCCCGCCGAGAAGAAGCCCAAGAAGACGCAGTGAGACGCCGGAAGGCCGGCCGAGCAGTTGCTCGGCCGGCCTTCGCGGATGGTTGGTGCGGCTTACTTGGTGCCGAAGACCTGGAGTTCGGTCATGTCGGTGTACTGGCAACCGCCGAACGCGCCGTCGGGGCAGTTCGTCTGGAAGTCCGGGACCTGCGGGCTGAGCATCCAGAACCGGACGTACTGGACACCGGTCGCGTTGCCGGTCGGGGTGACCAGGTTGTACTTGCCCCGGTTCGCGGCGGCGAAGGTGCCTTCCGCCGCGGTGGCCCAGGTGGTGCCGTCGGCCGAGGTCTCGATCTTGTACTGACCGGTCGACGAGCTGCCCGGGTCGCCACAGGTGTTCGACGGGTCGACGTTGAAGTTGCTCACGTTGACCTTCGCCGGCAGCTTGATGTCGATGTGCTTGGCGATCATCGTGTTGGTCGGCGTGCCCTTGTCGTCACCGGTGGTGCTTCCCCAGCCGGTGCCCTGGGCGTTGTCGATCGCGTAGTCCGGGCCGCACTGCGGGCTGAAGTCCGGACCGGTGAAGTCGGCGACCGTGCCGCCGCCGGACGAGGCCGCCCAGTTGCGGCGCGGGACGAAGTTCGCCTTGGTACCGGGCGTGACCTTGACCGACTGGACGATCAGCTCGTAGCCCGGAGCGGACACGACGACCTTCGGGTAGGTGCCCGGAGCGACGCCGCTGATCGCGTAGTTGCCTGCTGCATCGGTCGTGCCGGCGTAGTCACCCGCGTAGCCGGAGGAGTGACCGCCGACGTAGACGAGCGCACCGGCCACCGGAGCACCGGTGTCCTTGTCCTTCACCGAGCCACTGAGCGTGGTGGTCGCACCCGTCGGCGGCTTGTGGAAGTCCTCGACCGGGAAGGAGTCACCGCCGTCGACGACACCGGCGTACCAGCCCATGCCGCGGTTGGCGAACACGGTCCAGATCGTGTCGGCGTTCTTGCCACCGCTGGCGATCAGGTCGGCCTGGACGATCGCGTTGCGCATGTCGAGCATCGTCGGGTCGGACGGCGAGAGCTCCATCGCCCGGGTGATGATGCTCATCGCGTAGCTGCGGCCGAAGCGCTCGCGGAGGTCCCACAGCGTCTGGGCCCAGACCTCACCGGAGGCGTGCACCTCGGGTGCGCCACCGATGGTCGGGAAGTCGGCGTACGTGTAGCCGCCCTTCGAGCCGTCCGGCTGGACACAGTTCGCGCTGACCGCCTTGACGCGACAGTCGATCGCCTGGGTGCGGATGGTGCCGCCGCCGGTCACGTACTTGCCCTCGAGGACCTCACCAGGAGCGGTGGTGTCCTTCTCCAGGCCGTGCGAGACCAGGTAGTCGAGCGCGTAGAAGTCGCTCCAGGCCTCACCCATCGAGTTCGCCTGGATGCTGTTCAGCGTCGAGTTGCCGGTGGCGTCGACGACCAGGCGGTTCGACAGACCGTGGGTGTACTCGTGGTACAGGATGTCCGCGGAGTTGGCGCCGCTCGACGGCACCAGGGGCTCCTGCGCGTCGGTCAGGCCCGGGTAGTGCCACAGGTACATCTGCATGGTCGGCGGGGTGCCGTCCGGCGGGGTGTTCATGTTCGCGTTGTCGATGTGGTTGGCGTCGGGGCCGCCGTTCGCGGCGGTGGCCGCGCCGTCCAGCGCGTTCAGCAGCACCGGGTCGCCGCCCGCGGCGTCGAAGGAGCCGGCCGCCGGGGTGAAGCTGATCGGCGGCTTCGCCAGCCAGTCGTGGAAGTTGCTGGCCAGGTAGAACGCGTTCGTGACGTCCTGGTTCATGTTCGTCTTCCAGGAGTCCGGCTTCGCCGGGTCCCAGGTGCAGATGAACGAGGCCGAGCAGAGCGTGGACGAGTTCTGGAAGGTGGTCAGCTTGTACTCGGCGCCGGTCTTGGTGCCGGGCACCTTGACCGTCTCGCCGGCGTTCGGCTGGTTGTCGTCGTTCAGGTCGGCCCAGGCCGCCACCGACGAACCGTCCAGGAGGGTCTTGGCGTTCTTCGGCAGCCACTTGTTGTAGATCAGGTTCTCGACCCGCTGGGTGCCGCCCTTGGCCGCACCGGGGTAGTTGTCCTGGACCAGGGCGTCGCCGACGCCGGCGCTGGACAGGTTACGGCGGTAGAGGAGGCCACCGGTCTGCGCGTCGATGACGTGCGTGTAGACCTTCGTGCCGCCGGCGTTGACGTAGGTCATCCAGCCCTTGCGCAGCCCGTCGGCGGTGTGGAACCACACCTGCTTCGCGGTGTCGCCGTTGCTGAAGGTCGTGTTCACGCCGGAGGACTTCGCGGTCGCGCTCTTCGCGGTCGCGCCGATGTCCTCGATGGCGGCGCTGCGGGCGGCGTTCGCCGACAGCTTCGGGGCCGCGGCGTTCGACCGGGCCTGGGCGGCCGAGGTCAGGCCGGAGACCGGGGAACCCATCACGGAGACCAACTGCCCGCTCTTGGTCACGTTGGCCTTCAGGCCGTTGCCGAAGACCTCGACGCCGTCGACCACCTGGGACCACGAGATGTGGTGGGTGCCGAGGTCGTCGACGTAGTCCTTGCGCAGCTGCAGCGTGCCGAGGTCGGCGTCGGACAGCTTGAAGACCTCGGGGTGCGCCTTGACGTAGTCGAGGGCGACGGCGGTGGCCTTCTTGGCGCTCTTCCCGGTCAGGAAGCCGTTCAGCTTGGTGACCTGGGCCGGCGTACCGGTGTTCGGGTCGACCTCGACGACACCCTGGGTGCCGAGCGAGCTGCGGAACTTCTTCGAGGCCGCGGTCTCCTTGCCGGCCACCTTGGCGGCCCGGGCGTAGGTCGTCTTGGCGTTCGGCGTCCGGGCGTCGTAGAAGCCCTTCTGCTCCTTGCCCTGGAAATTCTCCGACTGGGCGGGCTTGCCCTTGTCGGGACCGGCGGTCTGCGCGGCGTCCGCGCCCGCGGCGGTCATGGCCAGCACGGTGGCGGCCGCGGAGACGGCGGAGACTGCCAGGAGCCCCCGCCCTCTGCGTGATGTGGTCACAGCAAATCTCCATGGAGTTCGTGTCTGCGGATCGCCCTCCACGACCCGTCCCGGGGGCTGACATTAAGCCCGCCGGAGCTCCCGGGGAAGAGAAATCTCCGGAATGCCCAGGAGTCGAGGGTTGTCCTTCGTGCTCGGAACAGTACCGGTAGTGATCGAATTGTTGCGCACAGCCACCATCCGATCACTACCGGTGTCACTCGATCAGAAGGCGCCGGCGCCGTTCGGCGTACCGAGGCCGGTCGGGCCGTCCCAGCCGGCCCGGGCGTTGCACCACTGGGTCGTCGGGCAGGAACCGTTGCTGCCACTCGTCACGTCGAAGAGCGAACCCGGGTGTGCGTACGGCGTGGCGTTCGCGTACCCGGCCGTGTTGCCGGACAGCGCGTAGACCGCGGCGATGATCGGCGCCGCCTCACTGGTGCCGCCGAACTGCGCCCACGTCGACGCCGTCTTGCTGGTCGGGTAATAGATCGCCATCCCACCCTTGCCCGGGTCGGAGGCCGCGGAGACGTCGGCCATCGCGCGCTTCGAGCACCCGGTGTCGAACAACGCCGCGGCGCTCAGCGCCGTGTTGTACGACGAGCAGCCCGAGCCGGCGCCGCTCCACACGCTCTCGCTCCAGCCCCGGGAGTTGCTCGCGGCAACCAACGACGTACCACCGACGGCCGTCGTGTACGACGAGGACGCGGGATAGCTGCCGCCCTGGTACCCGTTGTCGCCGGTGGACGCGGTGACCGCGATCCCCGGGTGGTTGTAGTAGCTGCCGTACGTCGCGTCGTCCGCGTCGCCACCGCCGTAGCTGTTCGAGATCGCCACCACGCCGGCCTGCTTCGCGGCGGTCTGCACCGCCGTACCGAGGTCGGCGAAGCTGGCCGACTTGGCCTGTACGACGACGATCTTCGCGTCCGGTGCCGCGGCCGAGACCGCGTCGACGTCGAGCGCCTGCTCACCGGCCCAGCCGGCGTTGAAACGCGGCAGCGAGGTGCCGCCGTTCTGGTCGATGATCCGCAGGCAGCCGTTGGCCGTCGTACACGCGGACAGGCCGAACTGGGACCGGTAGACGCCGAGGTCGCGCTCCAGGTTCGGGTAGCCGTAGGCATCGACGATCGCGACGGTGCGGCCGTTGGCCTTCAGACCGGTGAGTTTGTAGGCGTCCTGCAGGCCGGTCGGCGTGAGACCGGTGGCCGGCGGCGTGGTGGATGCCGGGGCGACGCCCTTGTCGTTGACCAGCTTGATCGCGTCACACACGGCGGTGTGGGCGGACTTGGTTGCCGAGCACACCTTGCTGGCATGCTTCCCGGCGGTATACGGGGTCGGGGCCGAGACGGCGCCCGACGCGGTCAGTGCTGGGGCGGTCAGTCCGACGACGGCGAGTGCGCCGGCGCCCAGGGCGGACACGAGAATCCGTTGCCTCAACTGGACTCCTCGAGGTTGGGCAGGCCTCCGCGCGCGGTCCGTTCGGCCGGCTGGGCGGAGGCCGGCGATGGTGGGGTCTTCGCATCGTCCGTCCGTCGCGGTCCCGGTGGCCAGCGATCGGACCACTGACAAATGTCATGGGTGCACCCATGACAGCCGCCCCGGCCGGATCCGGTTTTCCGCCTGGTGGCGCGGCCCGCGAGCGGCCCGGCGGGAGTGAAGGATTCCCCCTGAGTTTCCCGGCGCCCGACCCTTGACACGGTTTCGGCCGCCGGGGCTATGCTGCCGGGAACTTCTGAGAAATCGATTTCCCCGCTCTGGAGGAACGGTCATGGATCAGCCCCTGCTCAGTCGGCGACGCTTCCTCCAGGCCACCGGTGGTACGACGCTCGCCGCCACGCTGGCCGCGTGTGGTGGTGGTAGCGGAGGCGGCGGTGGGTCCTCGTCGAAGGAACTGTCGTTCGTCTACATGGGCACCGCCGAGCAGCAGGCGACCTGGAACAAGCTGTTCGCGAAGTTCACCGAGCAGCACCCGGAGATCAAGCTCAAGGCCGAGGGCATCCCGCTGTCGAACTGGGGCGACTTCTTCAACAAGCTGTCCACCCGGATCGCCGGCGGCCAGGTGCCGGACGTCATCCAGATCGCCACCGAGGGCCAGCGGCTGTTCGCGTCCAAGGGCCTGCTCGCGCCGCTCGACGACTACATCAAGAAGGACCAGTCGACGATCGACGAGTACTACGCCGACATGGACCCGAACCTGATCGAGTGGGACAAGAAGTACGCCTCCACCGACGGGAAGACGTATTACCTGCCGGGCGAGTTCAACACGATGTGCATGTGGTACTCGAAGGACCTGTTCGCGAAGGCCGGCGTACCGGAGCCGACGGCGAAGTGGACGTGGGACGACTTCCGGCACGCGTGTGAGCAGATCAAGGCCAAGACCGGAGCCTTCGGGTACGCCGCGGACTCGGCGTACTTCGCGGCGATCATGCCGTGGCTGCTCACCAACGGGACCAGCAGCTTCAGCGAGGACTGGTCGAAGCCGACGTTCGACGACCCGAAGGCGGTCGAGGCGGCCGAGTTCAACCGGAAGCTGGTGGCCGACAAGCTGTCGCCGCCGCCCGGCGGCACCTTCGACGCGTTCACCGCGGCCGCGCAGGGCAAGCTGGCGATGTTCGGCGGCGGCCGCTGGCCGATCATCAGCATCCGGAACCTGAAGGCGACCACCAAGATGGGCATCGTGCCGTGGCCGACGAAGGTCGAGCAAGGCTCGCCGGTCGGCTGGAACGGGTACCCGATCCTGAAGGCGTCGAAGAAGAAGGACGACGCCTGGACGTTCATCAAGTTCCTGATCTCCAAGGAGGGCTCGTCGACGTTCGCCCAGCTCGGCGGCACCATCGTCCCGGCCCGGAAGTCGATCGCGAACAGCCAGTCGTTCCTCACCGACGCGCCGAAGGGCACGGAGTACCTCTACCAGGCGCTCAGCTACGCGACGCCGATCCCGTCGCCGGACAAGGGCGCGGCGATCCAGAAGGCGATCGAGGACGGCTGGAAGCAGGTGCTGACCGGCAACGCCGCGCCGGCCGACGCGCTCGGCAAGACGCAGACGGCGCTGGAGGGATTGGTCTGAAACCCCAGCGTCGTGACTGGTTGCCGGGCTATCTGTTCATCAGTCCGGCCGTCCTGCTCTTCCTGATCTTCGTAGCCCTCCCCCTGGTCGCCGCCTTCGGCCTCAGCCTGTTCCACTGGGACCTGCTGAGTACGCCGGAGTTCGCCGGCCTCGACAACTTCAAGCAACTGGTGTCCGACTCCGCGACCATCCGCGCGGTGATCAACACGTTCGTCTTCGCGCTCGCCTCGGTGGTCACGCACATCGGCGCCGGCATGCTGCTCGCGCTCGGCGTCCACCGGACGATGACCCGCGGAACGAAGTACTTCGTCCGGACCGCCTACTTCTTCCCGTTCCTGATCTCCTGGGCCGCGGTCGCGCTGATCTGGAAGTACGTCCTGGACCCGGCGTTCGGGCTGGCGAACTTCTACCTCTCGGCGACGACGAACTGGCTGGCCTCGCCGACCTGGGCGCTGCCGACGCTGATCGTCGTGGACTGGTGGCACACGATCGGGTACACATTCATCATTCTGCTGGCCGGCCTGCAGACCGTGCCGGCGCAGCTGCTCGAGGCCGCGCGGGTGGACGGTGCGAACGCCTGGTGGCGGTTCTGGGGCGTGACGCTGCCGGTGATGTCGCCGACGATCTTCTTCGCGACCGTGATCACGTTCATCGGTGCGTTCCAGATCTTCGACCCGATGGTGATCATGACCCAGGGCGGCCCGGACGGTGCCACCCGGAGCATCGTGCAGTACACCTACGAGAAGGGCTTCCAGTCCTTCGAGGTCGGGTACGCCGCCGCGCTGTCGCTCGTGCTGTTCGTGGTGATCATGGTGGTGACCGGCCTGCAGTTCCGCCTCAGCCGAAGGTGGGTGCACCAGTGAAGGGCAAGCTGCTCGATCTCGTGCTCGTGGTCGGCGGGTTGTTGATGATCGCGCCGCTGGTCTGGCTGATCGTGAACGCGCTGTCGGAGCCGATCGACGCGTTCCAGCTGCCGCCGCGGTGGATCCCGGCGCCGCCGACGCTGCAGAACTTCCAGCAGGTGCCGGGCCTGATCCCGTTCGCCCGGATGGCGTGGAACAGTCTGCAGATCGCGGTGATCACGACCGCGGGCGCACTGCTGACGAGCGCGCTGGCGGCGTACGCGTTCAACCGGCTGCGGTTCCCGGGGCGGGACCAGATCTTCTCGGTGCTGCTCGCGGCGTTGGTGGTGCCGGTACAGCTGACCGTCGTACCGATCTTCATCATGATGCGCTGGCTGCACCTGGTCGACACGACGGTGGCGATCTGGCTGCCGGCGCTGGTGAACGTGTTCGGGATCTTCTTCCTGCGGCAGTACATCTCGTCGATCCCGCGGGAGCTGGACGAGGCGGCGATCATGGACGGCGCCGGGCACTTCTGGATCCTGTTCCGGGTGATCCTGCCGCTGGCCCGGCCGGGGCTGACCGCGCTCGGGATCTTCGTGTTCGAGGCGTCGTGGAACAACTTCTTCTGGCCGTACATCTTCCTGTCGTCACCGGAGAAGATGACGCTGCCGGTCGGTCTGGTGTCGCTGCAGGGTGCTGTCGGCGGCGGTCCGGCGGTCGTCCTGTTCGCCGCGATCACGATGGTGGTGCTGCCGATCCTGGTGCTGTTCCTGATCTTCCAGCGCTCGTTCATCGCGTCGATCGCGTCGACGGGCCTCCGCGCATGACCGATCATTTGCCCACCGCTTTCAAGGCCCTCTGGCACGAACTCCCGCTGCTGGCCGCGTCCGGAGTCCTTGTCTGTACGGCGTCTGCGCTCGTCGTACTGCTCCTGCCAGGCGTCACGCCGCTCAGTGTGCTCCTGCTTGCACTACTGGTCGGGCCAGCGTGGGCCGCAGTCGTCGCGACGACCGACTCAGTGGTGCGCGACGACCGCGGTGGCGTCCTGCTCCTGCTACGGCACCTCAAGCAGCACGGTCCGGCCGGCGCTGGAGTGGCGATCGTTCCCGCTGCGATCACTGCACTGGCGTTGCTCAACTGGCACCTGTACAGCGGCCCGCTCTTCGCCGTGCCGCTCGCCGTGAGCTGCTGTGCCAGCGTCCTGCTGCTGTTGGCCTCCTGCTATGCGTTCAGTCTGCGAGTGAGCGGTGGACTGCGTGGCAAGCAGCTCTGGTTCACCGCCCTTCATCTGGTCTCGCGCGCACCGCTCGTACCGCTGGGCGTGCTCGCGCTGGCGTTTGTCGCCGTACTCCTCGGCACGTCGGTGACTGCTTCGCTGTTGTTACTCGCCCCCGGTCCGGTGGCGCTGTTCGCCTCTGCCGGCACCTGGACTTCCTATGGGACGGAGAAACATGCACTACTCCGGTGACAACCTTCGATACTTCGCACTGCCGTTGGGAGGTCTCGGCACCGGCACTCTGGCTCTCGCGGGCAACGGTGCGCTGCGTCAATGGCAGCTGCACAACCTGGGCAACCACGAGGGCCACGTGCCGGACAGCTTCTTCGCACTGCGCCTCTCACGCGTCGAGCCACCGCTGGACGAGGTCCGGCTGCTGCAAGGTCCGCCGCTGGAGCCGTCAGGAACTCCGCTGGTGACGGACGACGTCGTACCCGCCGGCGAGCGACGACTGCACGAGGTTCTCCGGCCGGTCGGGCCGACGACGGTCACTGCTACTTATCCACAGGCACGGGTGGACTACGACACCGACCTCCCGGTCGAGATCAGTCTGGACGTCTTCAACCCCCTGGTGCCGTCCGACGCTGCCGCCAGCTCGCAGCCGGTCGTCGCGTTCACCTTCACGCTCCACAACCCCGGTGACATCGCCGTCCACGGCAAGCTGGCCGCCGCACTGCAGAACTCGGTCGGCTGGGACGGTGTCAGCCCGATCGACGGCGTCGCGTGCAGCCTGTACGGCGGCAACACGAACCGCGTCCGCCGTACCAGTGACTCCACCGCGCTGGTTCTCGAGAACGGCTCGCTGCCCGTCGACCACCCTGGCGCCGGTCAGCTCGTCCTGGCGACCGGCAGCGCCGACGCACTGGCTCACCCGCAGTGGTCCCGCCCGGACGAATTCGTTGCCTTTCTCAACGGTCCGGTGACGCCGGCGAGTGGCGCGAGCGCGGCGGGCACGACCTGGAACGGCGGGTTGGCGGTGCCGTTCAGCCTGCGTCCCGGCGAGAGCACGCAGGTACGGTTCCTGATCGCGTGGCACTTCCCGAACCGATATGTCGACTTCAACCAGTTCGGCCCGCATCCGGAGTACGGGCACAGCCGGTTCTGGCTGGGTAACGCGTACACCGTGCGGACGCCCGATGCGGTGGCCGCGGCCGAGTCCTTCCTGGCCCGTTGGACCGAGCTCCGCAGTACGACCGAGGAATGGACGCAGGCTTTCGAGTCGAGCAGTCTGCCGGGCGAGGCGGGGACACGGCTCGCTGCGCTGGCGGCCGACGTACGGAGCCCGACGGTGTTCCAGACGGCGCAGGGCGACGTACTCGGCTTCGAGGGGGTACTCGGGGCGTCCACCGTCATGTGGGGCGGGCGGTACGGCGGCTCGTGTCCGCTCAACTGCACGCACGTGTGGAACTACGAGCAGACGTTGTCGCGCCTCTTCCCGGCACTCGAGCAGAACATGCGCGACACGGAGTACGACGTGATGCAGGCGCCCGAGGGATACATCCCGCACCGGGTGCGCGCACCGCTCTACATGCGACAACTCTGGGACGTGGTGATCGGCGGACCGGAAGAGCCCGCGCTGGACGGGATGCTGGGCACCGTGCTGAAGACGTACCGCGAGGTGCGGCAGGGGGCCGGTCTGGAGTGGCTGCGTCATCGCTGGCCGAGCATCGTCCGGTTACTCGACCACATCCACGGGAAGTGGGTGCGGGACGGCGTACTGCGAGGCATCCAGCCCAGCACACACGACATCGACCTGTGTGGCGTCAACTCGTTCATGGGCACGCTGTGGCTCGCTGCGTTGCGCGCGGCCGAGGAGATGGCGCTGCTCCTGGGTGAGGACTCCAAGGCGTATCGAGCGCTGTTCGAGACAGGCAGCACGGCGTACGACGAGTTGCTGTTCACCGGCGAGTACTACCGGCAGATCCTCGACCCTGACGAGACACGTGACTTCCAATGGGGTGACGGGTGCTTGGCCGACCAGCTGATCGGTCAGTGGTGGGCCCATCAGCTCGACCTCGGGTACGTCCTTCCTGAGGAGCACGTGAGGACCGCGCTGCGCAACGTCGTACGGCACAACCTGCGCACCGGCTTCCAGGACTTCGACCACCCGTACCGCGTCTTCGCCGACGGCGACGACACCGGCCTCCTGATGTGCACCTGGCCGCACGGCGGACGGCCTGACATCCCCACGCGGTACTGCGACGAGGTGTGGACCGGCTCGGAGTACCAGGTAGCGGCCCACTGCCTCTACGAAGGCCTGACCGACGAGGGCATGTCCATCCTGCACGGCCTGTGGGCAAGGTATGACGGCACCCGCCGCAACCCCTTCAACCCGATCGAATGCGGCGACCACTACATCCGCAACGCCGCCGGCTGGTCAGTCCTGGAAGCCCTCACCGGCTACCACCACAACGCCCTCACCAAAACCATCACCTTCGCCCCACTACCCATCGCACGCACCAAGACAGGCTGGACCTTCCCCTTCACCACCAACACCGGCTGGGGAACAGCCACGCAGACCGCGACCACCCTCACCGTCGCGTGCAAGTCCGGTCACCTGGACCTGCAGGCCATCCGCGTCGACGGCACGGTCCACCCGGTCGACGCACGCGTCCAGCCCGGCGAGCCGCTGGTGATCAGTACCTAGTGTCCTGAGTCGGGCACTAGACAGGCAGGAGTGCCGGCCGTCCGGCAACGCCACCGGACGGTCGGCACTCGTTCAGAGGAGTCCTAGTTCCGCGGACTCGGTGTCGGTGAAGAGGCGGGAGCGGATCAGGAAGCGCACGCCCTCGGGGGCCTCCACGGAGAATCCGCTGCCGCGGCCCTTCACCACGTCGACGGTGAGCTGGGTGTGCTTCCAGTACTCGTACTGGTTCGCGGACATCCAGAAGCCGATCGGCTTGTCCAGACCGTCGACGGCCAGATCACCGAGATGCACGTCCGCCGACCCCGTTCTGAACTCACCGTCCGGGTAGCACATCGGCGAACTGCCGTCACAGCAGCCACCGGACTGGTGGAACATCAACGGACCGTGCATCTGGGTCAGGCGGCGCAACAACTCCGCCGCCTCGTCGGTGAGCAGCACCTTCGCGACCATCGGCTCAGAAGAACCCGAGCTTCGAAGGGCTGTAGCTGACCAGCAGGTTCTTGGTCTGCTGATAGTGGTCGAGCATCATCTTGTGGTTCTCGCGGCCGATGCCCGAGTTCTTGTAGCCGCCGAACGCCGCGTGCGCGGGGTACGCGTGGTAGTTGTTCGTCCAGACCCGGCCGGCCTGGATCTCCCGCCCGGCCCGGTACGCCGTGTTGATGTCCCGCGACCACACGCCCGCGCCGAGGCCGTAGAGCGTGTCGTTGGCGATCTTCATCGCGTCGGCGTAGTCGTCGAACCTCGTCACCGAGACGACCGGCCCGAAGATCTCCTCCTGGAAGATCCGCATCTTGTTGTCGCCCTCGAAGATGGTCGGCTGGATGTAGTACCCACCGGCCAGGTCGCCGCCGAGCTCGGCCTTGCCGCCGCCGGTGACCACCCGGGCGCCCTCTTCCTTGCCGATCCCGATGTAGGCGAGGATCTTCTCGTACTGGTCGTTGCTGGCCTGGGCGCCCATCATCGTGTCGGTGTCCAGCGGGTTGCCGAGCTTGATCGCCTGGGTCCGGGCGGTCGCGTCGGCGAGGAACCCGTCGTAGATCGACGACTGGATCAGCGCGCGGGACGGGCAGGTGCAGACCTCGCCCTGGTTCAGCGCGAACATCGTGAAGCCCTCGAGCGCCTTGTCGTAGAAGTCGTCCTTCGACGACGCGACGTCGGCGAAGAACACGTTCGGGCTCTTGCCGCCGAGCTCCAGCGTGACCGGGATGATGTTCTCCGACGCGTACTGCATGATCAGCCGGCCGGTCGTGGTCTCACCAGTGAACGCGACCTTGGCCACTCTGTTGCTGGAGGCAAGCGGTTTGCCGGCCTCGACGCCGAACCCGTTGACGATGTTCACCACGCCCGGTGGGAGCAGGTCCTGGATCAGCTCCATCAGTACGTGGATGGAGGCCGGCGTCTGCTCGGCCGGCTTCAGGACGACGGCGTTGCCGGCGGCCAGCGCGGGCGCCAGCTTCCAGACCGCCATCAGGATCGGGAAGTTCCACGGGATGATCTGCGCGACCACGCCGAGCGGCTCGTGGAAGTGGTAGGCGATCGTGTCGTCGTCGATGACCGAGACCGAGCCCTCCTGGGCCCGCAGCGCGCCGGCGAAGTACCGGAAGTGGTCGATCGCGAGCGGCAGGTCGGCGGCCAGCGTCTCGCGGACGGCCTTGCCGTTGTCCCAGCTCTCGGCGACCGCGAGCAGTTCGAGGTTGGCCTCGATCCGGTCCGCGATCTTGTTCAGGATGTTGGCCCGCTCCGCCGGCGAGGTCCGTCCCCAGCCCGGCGCCGCGCCGTGCGCGGCGTCCAGCGCGGCCTCGACGTCTTCGGCCGTACCGCGGGCGATCTCGGTGAAGTTCTCGCCCGTGACCGGAGTCGGGTTCTCGAAGTACCCGCCCTTGACCGGCGGCACCCATTCGCCACCGATGTAGTGCTCGTAGCGCGATTTGTACGCGACCGGGCTGCCATCCTGCCCGGGAGCTGCGAAGATCGTCATAGGTCCTCCTTGACACCGCGACGTTGGACCCGAAGCTAGTCAGCCGGACGTTGCACGAACGTTGCACACTGAAGACGCGGCTTGAAGTGAGGCGTCATGGAACAACCGGAGCGGGCTCGCCGACTGAGCGAGCTGTACGACGAGGTGCTCGGTGGCGGCCGGGTGCCGGGAGCGCCACGTCCGCTCGTCGCCGCGTCCTGGGAGCGCTCACTCGCCGCCGCGGTCGACCCCGAGCTCGACCAGCCGCCGGTCGTCGTCGACGAGGAGATCCTCGCGGCGCTGCGCGACAACCATCCCTTGGAGGCGGTGCTTCCGGTCCTGCGGCAGACACTGACCACGATCGCCGACGAGGCCTCGCACATCATGATCATCACCGACGCGCAGGGCACGATCCTGTGGCGCGAGGGCGCGTCGGACGTGAAGCGCCAGGCGGACCGGATCGCGCTGTCCGAGGGCGCGGTGTGGTCCGAGGACAAGATCGGCACCAACGGGATGGGTACGGCGCTGGCCGTCGGCGAACCTGTGCAGATCCATTCCGCCGAACACCTGGTCCGCCGGATCCACGAATGGACCTGTGCCGCCGCGCCTGTGCACGATCCCGACACCGGCAAGCTGCTCGGCGCGGTCGACGTCTCCGGACCGTTGCGCACCGTCCATCCCGCGATGGTCGCGTTGGTGACGGCCGCGGCACAGCTCGCCGAAGGACAGCTGAAGGTCCGGATGGCCGCGGCCGACGAGATGCTGCGCGCTCGCAACATGCGGCACTTGATGGCGCTCGGGGATGCGCCCGGCGCACTGCTCACTCCCACCGGCCGGGTGCTCGCGGTCCAGCCACTCGAGTGGTTGCCCGACCGCCTCGTCGTACCGGACGGTGCCGACCGCATCGATCTCGGCGACGGCCGCGAGGGACTGGTCGAGCGCCTCGACGAGGGCTACCTGCTCCGCATGCCCGGTACGCCGGTCCGCCGGTCGCGACCATCGTTGCGCCTCAAGCTCCTCGGCTCCGGCCAGCCGATCGCGGTCGTCGGCGGCCGCGAGATCGCGCTGACGCTGCGGCGGGCCGAAGTACTCGCACTGTTGTTACTGCATCCGTCGGGACTGACCGCGGAGCAGCTGATGCTTCAGTTGTACGGCGACGAGGGCAACCCGACCACGGTCCGAGCGGAGATGCACCGGCTGCGGAACCTGCTCGGCGGCGGCGTCCTCGACACCAAGCCGTACCGGATCATCGCGGACGTGAGCGGCGACGTCACCGACGTACAGACAGCCATCCGGCAGGGCGACCTGTGCACGGCCCTCGACCTGTACGCCGGGCCGCTGCTCGCCCGTTCGGACGCACCGGCCTTGCGGGCGGAACGCGAGGAGCTCGATGCCACGTTGCGGCGCGCGGCCCTCGACGCCCGCAGCGCCGACGCGTTGTGGACGTTCGCGCAGACGTCGACCGGCGCGGAGGACCTGGAGATCTTCGAGTCCCTGAAGGCTTTCCTGCCGCCCGACGACCCGCGACACGCCGCGGTCGCCGCCCGCCTGAACCGCCTCGTCGACTAGGCGGACGTCCACCACTCACCAACCTCTGTCCAACGGCGTCGGCGCCTCTCGGTCGAGCGTGCTCTGACGCCGCCGGCACCGCTTGGTGAGTGCCTGGGATCCGTCATTCCCTCCCCACCAGGATCCACATGTAGTCGTTGTTCTTGGTGGGGAAGGTGGCGGTCTTGTTGCTGACTTCCTTGGTCGCGCTGCAGTCGGACTTCGTGTACTTCCAGCGCACCACCTGAACCCGCCAGGACTGCTTGAGCTGGTGCAACCGCCGGACCTTGTTGGCCGGGACCTCGGCCGTGTACGACCAGCTGTCCGTCACCGAGTGGGACTTGCCGACGGTCTTCGCGTACTTGCTCTGGATCTCCGCGATCACCAACGGGATGCTCACGCCGAGGTCACCGGACCAGGACGAGTTCGACTCCGAGGTCGCCGTCTTCTGGTAGGTGATCCGCCCCGGCCCCTCCATCCAGTCGCTGTAGAGGTTGGTCCCGACGTACACCTCGTGGCCGCCCTTGGCGTACCAGTAGACCGCGTTGGTGTCGCATTTCTTGGCCGTGGCCGGCGCCGCACCCGCGACAGCCGGCACGGCCAGACCGGTCGTGAGCAGCAGGCCGGCAGCGATTCCTCGACGAACACGCATGACTCTCTCCCACCGAAACCGACTGACAGGTACTGCGGTTGCAGTGGTTAGGAATTTACGGATTGGTCTAGTACGCCCGCAACGATTCTCCCGTCACACTCTGTGTCGATTCCTTCACGACGAGATCTCACCGACCGTGACCTCTGGAACTCCTACGCTCAGCCAATGACCGAACGTGAGATCACCGTCGACACGAAGGACCCGGTCACCCTGGAGACTGGGATGCGCGACCGGAACGGGACGATCCGCGTCCGGGTCGATCCGAAGTGCGAGCAGGTCTCGGTCCAGGTCACGACGTCCGATCCGACCGGACCGTCGGCCGACGCGATCGCCGCGGGAACCCTGCAGTGGGACGAGGCCACCCGACGGCTGACCGTTGACATCGAGGCGCCGGGAATCGATCCGCGCTCAGGCTCGAAGGTGTACGTGACGGCCGTGGTACCGCCGGACAGCAATCTCGACGCCCACACGCACGGCGCCGGTGTCGAGGTGACAGGGCCTGAAGGGCTCGCGGACGCGGCGGTCGAGACCACGTCCGGTTCGGTCACCATCGACGAGGCAGCCACGGCGTACGCCAAGACCGTCGACGGACCGGTGCGGATCAGCTACGCGGACAAGATCGTCGTCCGGAGCGAAGGCGACTTCGAGCAGAGCTTCGACCACGTGGCTATCGGCCGCGCCGCCGAGATCGACGCAGCGACGACCGGCGGGCGGGTCCGGATCGATGAGGTCACCGGGAAACTGGCCGTCAAGACCGACCGGGGACCCGTCGACATCGACAGCCTCTCGGCGGACAGCAGTGAGGTGCGCACCAGGAGCGGCAACATCGACGTGCGGGTCACCGGTGGGCGCAGGCACCAGTTCACCTCCGGGTCCGGCGTCGCGACCGTCACGGTCGAGTACACCGCTCCCCGCGATGTCCAGGTCCAGGTCAGCGACATCCGCGGGCCGGGCCGGGCACACCTGTCCGAGGACTTCGTCGAGCGGTACCGCCGCGAGGACGAAGGACCTACCCACGCGGGAGGGGGCGCAGCGGCCGGCGCAGGCGCCGCCCCCGGGGCCGCCGCGGCAGCAGCGACCGCCGCTCCGGTCGCCGCTCCAGTAGCCGTGGTCAAGCAAGGTGTCGACAGGCCGCGGCGGGATCCTGGGGGCCACACTCGCTGAGCGGGTGAGATGGAACACGCGGGTGATGATCGCCGCATGGACATGACTCGCGAGTAACCAACCAATAACATCGCTGGTATGCAGATCCTCGCCATCGTCGTCTCGCTCGCGGTGACGCTCGTTGCCGTCGCACTGTTCGGCAAGACGATCGGGCACATCGTGTCCGTCATCAAGCTCGGGCAGCCGGCCGGACGCACGGACAAGCCCGGCAGCCGGACCGTCACGCTGGCCAAGGAGAGTCTCGGCCACACCCGGATGCTGCAGTGGAGTCACATCGGGGTGATGCACTGGTTCGTGGCGTTCGGGTTCATCGGGCTGTTCCTCACCCTGGTGACCGCGTTCGGGCAGCTGTTCGACCCGCATTGGGCGCTGCCGGTGATCGGGCACTGGTTCGTGTTCGAGTGGGTCAGCGAGGCTCTCACCTGGACCGGCCTGATCTCGATCGTCGGGCTGATCATCTACCGGCTGATGCACCTGCCGAAGGGCGACCACCCGCGCTCGTCGCGGTTCTACGGTTCGACGTCCTGGCAGGCGTACTACGTCGAGTACACGATCCTCGGCGTACTGGTCTGCATCCTGTTGCTGCGCGGCCTCGAGTACGAACTCAGCGGCGCATCGAAGTTCCACTTCCCGACGACGTTCTTCCTCGGCACCGGATTGTTCGGCGGACTGAGCGAGCAGGGCCTGGAGAACGCGGTCTACCTGGTCGCGATGATCAAGATCCTGATCTCGTTCGCCTGGATGATCACGATCTCGCTGAACGCCACGATGGGCGTCGCCTGGCACCGGTTCACCGCCTGGCCGAACATCTGGTTCAAGCGCGACCCCGAGGGCGGTACGGCGCTGGGCGCGCTGCAGCCGATCATGGTGAACGGCGCCCCGATCGACTTCGAGAACATCGACGAACTCGACGAGGACGCGGCGCTCGGCGTCGGCAAGGTCGAGGACTTCACCTGGAAGGGCCTGCTCGACTTCACCACCTGCACCGAGTGCGGGCGCTGCCAGTCGCAGTGCCCGGCCTGGAACACCGACAAGCCGCTGTCCCCCAAGCTGATCATGATGGGGCTGCGCGAGCACGCGTACGCCAAGGCGCCGTACCTGCTGGCGTCCGACGACGAGACCCGTAAGTCGCTGCCCGAGCTGGTACTCGCCGAGCAGGAGAAACCGTTGGTCGGACCCGCGGATGTCGCGGTGATCGACGAGGACGCACTCTGGGCCTGTACGTCGTGCGGCGCCTGCGTGCAGCAGTGTCCGGTCGACATCGAGCACGTCGACGCGATCATGGACATGCGCCGCTACCAGGTGCTGATCGAGTCGTCGTTCCCGTCCGAGCTCAACGGGCTGTTCAAGGGCCTGGAGAACAAGGGCAATCCGTGGAACATGAACCCGTCCGGCCGGATGGACTGGGCCAAGGACCTGCCGTTCGAGGTCAAGCAGGTCGGCGCGGACGTCGAGTCGCTGGACGAGGTCGACTACCTGTTCTGGGTCGGCTGCGCGGGAGCGTTCGAGGACCGCGCGAAGAAGACCACGCAGGCGGTCGCCGAGCTGCTGAACATCGCCGGTGTCTCGTTCGCCGTCCTGGGTGACGGCGAGACCTGTACCGGCGACCCGGCCCGGCGGTCCGGGAACGAGTTCGTCTTCCAGCAGCTCGCGATGCAGAACGCCGAGGTCTTCAAGGAGACGAAGGTCCGCAAGGTCGTCTCGACCTGCGCGCACTGCTTCAACACGCTGAAGAACGAGTACTCCCAGCTGGGCGTCGAACTCGACGTCATCCACCACACCCAGCTGCTGAACCGGCTGGTCCGCGACGGCAAGCTGACCCCGGTCGCCCCGGCCGACAGCTCGCTCAACGGCCAGAAGATCACGTACCACGACCCGTGCTACCTCGGCCGCCACAACCAGGTGTACGACGCCCCGCGCGGACTGCTCGACATCATCCCGGGCGCGGAGTACGCCGAGATGCCGCGCAACCAGACCAAGTCGTTCTGCTGCGGCGCGGGCGGCGCGCGGATGTGGATGGAGGAGAAGCTCGGCACCCGGATCAACCTGAACCGGACCACCGAGGCGGTCGAGACGGGTGCCGACAAGATCGCCACCGGCTGCCCGTTCTGCCGGGTGATGCTGTCCGACGGACTGACCGCCAAGCAGGCCGACGGCTCGGCCCGCGAGGAGGTCGAGGTCCAGGATGTCGCGCAACTGCTGCTCGCCTCTGTAAAGCGTGCTGAAAGCTGACCTGCAACTAGCTGCAAAACTCTTTCTCCCCGGGTGGTCCAGACCATAAGATCCTCCGGCTGCATCACCTGGGGAGGAACAACAGCATGAAGCTCCGCGCCGCGGTCGCCGCCGTCGCCGCCGTACCGCTCGCTCTCGGGCTGGCCGCCTGCAACCACGAGGCCAAGCCCACAGGCTACCGCCCGTCGGCACCGGCCGAGGTCACGGACTCCAGGCCCAGCACGGCCGCGCCGCTCAAGCAGGCACCGGCCGCACACCTGAACCGGATCTCGTTCGTCCCGGCGATGAACACCGCGCTGACCAAGCAGAAGTCGTGGCGGATCACCGGCACGATGTCGGCCAACGGCAGCACCGTGATGACCATGGACGGCGTCCAGACCGCGAAGCCGCTCGCGATGTCGGTGCGCGCCACCGGCGCGGCGCTGGGTGGGCAGCAGGCGCACATCCTGCTCGTCGGCAAGACGCTCTACGTGTCGGCACCCGGGTTCTCACCGACCGGCAAGTACAAGAAGGTCGGCGGTGCGGACGCGAGGCAGGTCCGGTCGCTGGTCGACAGCGGCGACCCGACGAAGCTCTTCTCGTCGTTCAGCTCCGCCCTCGTCGGCGTCCGGTACACCGGCACGCAGACGATCGCCGGCAAGAAGCTCGAGCGGTACGTCGTCACCGTCGACACCGCCAAGGCCCTGAAGGCAACCGGTACGGCGGTCCCCGCGGGCGCACCGGAGACGGTGTCCTACGAACTCCTGCTGGACGCGCAGCACCTGGTTCGCCAGGTGCGGTTCGAGGACCTGGGGATCTCGATGAAACTGTCGATGACCGACTACAACAAGCCGGTGCACATCACCGCACCGCCGGCGAGCAAGATCACCAAGTAGACCGATATCGGTCATCTTCTCACCATCTCGTGTGAACTTCTCGTAATCTCCCGTTACGGATGTGATCACCTCGGGATGATCGGGTGGGTGGATGCCGATGCGGAGTACACGACGCAACTTCCTCACCGTCAGCGGAGCAGCGGCGGCGCTCGCGCTGACCGGGAGCCTTCCGGAGATCAGGTCCGCGGCCGCGGGATGGACGGGCCGGCCCGACCGGCGGGACCCGTTCACCCTCGGCGTCGCGTCCGGCGATCCGTTGCCGGACGCGGTGGTGATCTGGACGCGGCTGGCGCCCGATCCACTCGCCCCGTTCGGCGGGATGGATCGACGACCGGTCGAAGTGCGGTGGCAGGTCGCCGAGGACGAACAGTTCCGCCGGGTGGTGCGGCACGGGACGGCACGGACCGGACCTGAGGCGAGTCACTCGGTGCATGTCGACGTCCGCGGGCTGCAGCCGTGGCGGCACTACTGGTACCGCTTCCGCGTCGACGGGCAGCTCAGCCCGGTCGGTCGCACCAAGACCGCGCCGGCGGCCGATGCGGTCGTGCCCGAGTTGTCGCTGGCCTTCGCGTCCTGCCAGGCGTGGTGGGAGGGCTGGTACACGGCGTACGCCGATATGGCCAAGCGAGACCACGACGTGGTGTTCTTCCTCGGCGACTACATCTACGAGTTCGGCATCGACCGCGGTATCCGGCCGCACTCGAACGAGCCGTACATCACCCAGCAGACCGTAACCCTGGACGAGTACCGGCAGCGCTACGCGGCGTACAAGCTCGACCCGGATCTCCAGACCGCGCACGCGACCGCGCCGTGGGTCGTCACGCTCGACGACCATGAGGTGGTCGACAACTGGGCCGACGCGGCCCACCCGAGCGCGCCTCCGGCCCAGTTCCTGGTACGCCGGGCGAACGCGTTCCGTGCGTACTGGGAACACATGCCACTGCGGCTCGCCCAACTGCCCAAGGGGCCGGACATGCAGCTCTACCGGCGGATCCGGTACGGGCGGCTCGCCGAGTTCAGCGTGCTCGACACACGCCAGTACCGGTCGGACCAGGCGTACGGCGACGGCACGAAAGCACCCGGCCCGGAGACCGCCGACCCGGCGCGGACGATCACCGGCGACGCGCAGGAGAAGTGGTTGCTCGACGGCTGGGCCGCCTCGCAGACCCGGTGGAACGTGCTGGCCCACCAGACCGCTATCGCCCGGCTCGACACCAAGGACGGACCGGAGGTGCTGGTCCCGATGGATACCTGGGACGGGTACGAGGCGTCGCGGAACCGCGTCCTCGGCGGCGCCGCGCAGCGCAAGGTCCGCAATCTGGTGTCGATCGCGGGCGACCTGCACCGCAGCGTCGCCTCCGACCTCAAACTCGACTTCACCGACCCGGCGTCGGCCACGGTCGGCGCCGAGTTCGTCGGTACGTCGATCACGTCCGGGATCGACGGCGAGGACCTGGACGCCGGCGGCGCGACCCTGCTGCGCGAGAACCCGCACATGAAGTTCGGCAACTTCCAGCGCGGCTACGTCAGCTGCAGCATCACGCCGCAGCGCTGGATCTCCGACTACCGCGTCGTCGACAAGGTGTCCGTCCAGGGCGGCACCGTCAGCACCCGCGCCAAGCTCCTCGTCGAGGACGGCCGCCCCGGCATCTCGGAGGTACAGCGATGAGGATCCCCCGGCAGACCGTCGTCGCGGCCGCCACCCTGCTCGGCGCCGCCCTGCTCGGCTCCAGCTCGATGCCCAAGGCAACCTCCGACGTGACGGTCGGCGTCACCCCGGAGCAACTGAGTGTGGTCGGACTACCCTGCTTCCCCGGCACGCTGAACCTGACCATGACCAACACCGGCAGCCAGGACCGGTACGCCGATCTGACGCTCGACCCAAGTGGTCCACTGCAGCTGTCCCGGACGCTGTTCTCGTCCTGGCTGCCCGCGGTCGACCCGGATCAGCCGGTGACCGCCCCGGTCGAGGTCCGGGTACCGCGGGACGCCAAGCCCGGCACGTACCGGATCGGCGTCGAGGTCGACCGGACCCGCGTGAACGTGCCGGTCACCGTCACCCCGCTGCCGTCGAAGGGTGCCGGCGACAACCTGGCGCTCGGCGAGCAGGCGACGGCGTCCTCGACGCACGGCAACTTCACCCTCTGCGGCGCCGTCGACGGCGACAAGGACTCCGAGCACTGGGACACCCTGACCGGCTGGAACGACGGCACCCGCGCCGCCTTCCCCGACACGTACGACGTCGCACTCGCCGCGCCCGCGACGCTGAACCGGGTCGAGCTCTACACGCTGGACTCGGCGAAGTACCCCGCTCGGGTCAACGGGCTGAAGGACTGGGACATCCAGGTCCGTGCCGCGGGCACCTGGCAGACCGTCGCGCAGGTCCGCGGCAACACGGTGGGACACGTCACGTCGACGTTCGCCCCTGTGACCGCCGACGCCGTACGGGTCCTGTGTCTCGACGGCAACGACCACACCTACTCCCGCATCGTCGAGCTCGAGGTCTACGGAAGCTGACCGTTCAGAGCTCGGCTTTCTCGGCGCAGACCGGGAGCTTCAGGCGTAGCAGGGCGCCGGTTCGGCACGGCAGGGCTTCGGCTGTTCCGCCGTGGGACTCGGCGACCTGGCGGACGATGGCCAGGCCCAGACCGGATCCGGGATGCGCGCGGGCGGCAGGTGAGCGGTAGAAGCGGTCGAAGACGAACTCGAGGTCGCTGTCGGGGATCCCGGGGCCGGCGTCGGAGATGTCGAGGGCGCCCGCGTCGAGGCTGATCCGGATCCGGCTGCCGGGCGGGCTCCACTTCACGGCGTTGTCGACGAGATTGGCGACGGCGCGTTCCAGGGCGTCGGGATCGCCGTGGACGAGCGTGGGCGCGCAGGCCAGGTCGAAGTCGATCTGTGCCGCCCGACGGGTCGCGCGGGCCGCGACGCGCTCCGCGACGAGGTCGAGGCGGACGTCCTCGGTGTGAAAGGCGGGCTGGCCGTAGCGGGCGAGGTCGACCAGGTCGTTGACCAGCGCTCGGAGTTCGCCGGCCTGGCCGAGCGCTTCGGCGGCAAGATCCGGGGCTTGCGTGTCGGCCAGGTTCTCCGCCAGCAGTTCGAGGTTCACGGTCAGGCTCGTCAGTGGTGTGCGCAGTTCGTGCGAGGCGTCGGCGACCAAGCGGCGCTGGGCACCGACGGAGTCGTCCAGCGCGGCAGTCATCCCGGCGAACGCGAGGCCCAGCCGGCCGATCTCGTCCAAGCTGTCGGCGGGGATCGGGATGGCCAGATCGCCGGTCGTGCGGATCAGTTCGACGGTCTCGGTGAGTCGGCGGACCGGACGCAGGACACGGCGCGCCGCCAGGCGTGACGCCAGTGCGGCCAGCAGCCCGGCGGTCACCGTCGATCCGACGAGCAGCCAGGCGAGCAGTCGCAGGGTGGGTGCCGGATCGGATTGCGGGATCGCCGTACGCACGAGCGCGCCGGGTGATCCTGGGAACGGGGCGGTGTAGACGCGATACGCGACGCCGTCGTACACCGCGTAACGGAAATAGGCAGTGGCGGTGCCGTTCGCCACGGCGACGTCGTGGGCGGTGAGGTCGACGAACTTCGTCGACGGCCCGGCCCCGACCGGCGTCGGCACGATCTGGAGCTTGGTGCTCCCGATCCCCAACGGAACAGCGGGGAAGTCCGGCTCGACGGTGGAGGTGTCCCGGTACTTCTCCTTGATGGCTCTCGCGACGTCCGGTGCCTGACCGGCCGCCACGATCAGGGAGCGGTCGATCTGGCCGCGAAGGTTGGCTTCGACGGCCGGGTACAGGACCGCGGACACCAGCAGGACAGCGCCCGCGGCGATCGCTCCGCCCGCGACCGTCACCCGCGTCCGCAGGTTCACGGCTCCTCGCGCAGGACATATCCGAGACCGCGGACCGTCTGGATCAGTCTGCTGCCGCCGTCTGCTTCGAGCTTGCTTCGCAGATAGCTGATGTAGACCCAGAGCGCGTTCGACTCCGGGCCGAAGTCGTAGCCCCAGACGGACTCGAAGATCTGGGTCCGGCTCAGCACCCGCTCGGGATTGCGGAGGAACAGCTCCAGCAGGGACAGCTCCGTCTTCGTCAGCTCGAGGCGCCGGCCGGCGCGTTCGGCCCGGCAGCCGCTCAGGTCCAGTGCGACGTCGTCGAAGTGCAGCACCTCGGACCTCGCGCCACTGCGCCGCAGCAGGGCTCGCAACCGGGCCCGCAACTCCTCCAGCGCGAAGGGCTTGGCCAGGTAGTCGTCGGCCCCCGCGTCGAGCCCGGCGACCCGGTCCGTGACCAGGTCCCGGGCCGTCAGCATCAGGATCGGCGTGTCGTACCCGCCCGAACGCAGCCTCCGGCAGACCTCGAGCCCGTTCGGTTCGGGCATCAGGACGTCGAGTACCACTGCGTCCGGGCGGAACACGCCGTGCTCGGCGAGTGCGGACACCCCGTCAACGACGCACGCCACGTCGTAGCCGTCCCGGCGCAACGCCTGCTCCAACGACCGCCGTACCGCCGGATCGTCGTCCACGACAAGTATCCGCATGGAGTCCATCCTCGCCGTCGATCGTGAAGTTGTGATGAGGTGAGCCGCGGCGGCCGTCAGCCGTTGACCATCGACTGCTTCAGCTTGATCAATGCGGACTCGAGCTGGGCGGCACTGACGCCGAGCGAGCCGGCGATTCGGCCGAAGTACTTGGACTTCGGGTCACTTCCGCCGGGAGCCGCGACCAGGGCGCGCAAGGCCGCCAGGGCCTTGGCTGGAGAGACGCCGAGCGTCGCGGCCAGGTGGGCGGCCATGGCGTTGGTCGCGAACGGTGCGTCCGCACCCTTGTCCTTGTGACCGTACTTGCCGTCCGGTCCGGCCTTGTGGTCCTTGCCGCCGCGAGTGCCTCGGGGCTCGAGTAACACCGGTTCCACGACGGACCTGACTGTCGAGGCAGGCAGCCCCAGGTGGGCCGCAACCGCCGCGGCGAAGGCCCGTGGCGTGACGTTGGCCGAGCCCTCCAGCGACCTCTTGGCCGCGACGAATGCTGCTTCGAGCCGGCTTGCCGACACCCCGAGCTTCGCCGCCATCGCGGCGAATTCGGCCTTCCGGCCCGGCTTCGGCTTTCCCTCCGCCTTGGCCGCGGCAGCGGCTTTCGCGGTACCGGATTCTGCGTGGCCGGTCGTCGCCGCCGACGCCGTACCCGTCGCGACCAGCGCGGCGAGCGACACCGAGACCACGGCCAACTGTAGGCGTTTCATCATCGTGAGTCCTTTCGTCCCCTGGGTGCGCCGGGTCGATACCGGCGCCGTGGAGACAAGACAAACAACGCGGCCTCAGGTGTGGTTTCAGCCGGCTTTAGAGCTTCCTTAGAAGCCCACGCTCGCCGCGGCGAGCGAACGGTTGGCCCGGGCAACGGTTGTCGCCTGGGTCAACCGTTTGATCATCCGAGTGCCGCGAGTACGGCGATCAGCAACGTCACTGCGACGATTGCCCCGACCATGCCGAAGAGCGCGCCGATCCCCTTCCGCTTCACCTGGCTGTGGCCGATGCTTCCGGAGGTGAACTGGTGGAACGGCGACGCGTAGAACACCGGTACCGCCTGGTTCGGCTGCACCGTGCAGTCGAGCGCGGCCTTGCCGTAGACGCGCATCCACTGCGAGTGGATGTCGATGTGCAGCGGTCCGGCAGGCACCGGGATGTCGTTCCGCCCGTATTTGACCGGCACCGGGTAGCCGTTCAGGTGCACCGTCGGCGGAATCATGCTGGACGTCATCGCGCTGCCCTGGATGGTCAGGTGCAGCATCCCCATCGGGCCCTGCGGCTGAAACTGCTGCTGCGGCTGAAACTGCGCCGGCTGAAACTGGGGCGGCTGCTGCTGCGGGTAGCTCATGCCGCCAAACGATAGAACGTGTCAGGGCTATGGAGCGGGTGACGGGAATCGAACCCGCACTGTCAGCTTGGGAAGCTGATGTTCTGCCATTGAACTACACCCGCGGCGCCGGTCTCCCGGCAGCGGAGACGAGCATAGCCGATCCGGGGGCCCACAACCACGCCGGGTCCGCGCGCCGGACCAGACCGCACCCGGGCCCACGGACCCCGGCCGCCGTTTTACCGCGACCGCCTCCGACGATCCCGGATCGCGAGGTTTGCTGCGGCGTCAGCGGGATACCCCTGGAGTTGGTGCCGAACGCATCGAAAAGCACGATGCGGGCGGTTTGCACGGGGGGTTCTTGGGCAGTTTCTGACAAAGGGCACGCCCAGGGCTGGGCAGGTTCGAGTTCTTCTGGCAGATTAGAACGCGTTGCCGGGGGCAACATTCGACGCAACGTGAGGATGCGGTCCTCGACCGGACCGGACAAGATGGTTGCGGGGCAACTGGATGAAGGGGTGAACGGTGGCAACAGACACAAGTGACGCGGTGGACAACCTGGAGAAGGAACTCGTCACGTTGGCACGGCGGCTGCGTGGTCTGCAGCGCACGCTGTCCGACGAGGCACATCCGGACCTGGAGCCGGCGCAGTACGCGTTGCTGAACCACGTCGAGGAGCTGGCGCCGGTGCGGATGGCCGACCTGGTGGCAGCGCTCGAGGTGGACAAGGGCCCGGTCAGCCGGGCCTGCGCGCGACTGGAGGAGGAGGGTCTGCTGAAGCGGGCGGCCGACAAGTCGGACGCGCGCGCGACCCTGCTGACGCTGACGGCGGCCGGCAAGCGCAAGCTGACGGCGGCCCGGAAGAAGCGGCACAAGGTGATCGAGGACCTGCTCAAGGACTGGTCCCCGACGCAGGTGAAGACCTTCGCCGCCCAGGTGTCGAAGTTCAACAAGCTGGCCAACTGAGGTTAGTTGCCTCAGGCCCACGGTCTGGTGGTGCGGTCTCCGCCGGAGAGCTGAGGGCTCCGGACGATTCACCACCAGTCACCGGGCAATTCGAAGGGTGAACCCCGGCGGTTGCCCGAAAACCCCGCGCATGCGCGGGGCGAAGGGTGCGTTTGAGGGGTGAACGCCGCAAATGCATGGGCGGCGGCGGATCTGGCTGTGCGGATGAGCAGCGCGCTGCTAACGTGCGACCGTGCTGCTCTCCGACCGTGACATCCTGGCCGCGCTCGACGCGAAGCGGGTCCAGCTGGATCCGTTCGACGCTGCGATGGTGCAGCCGTCGAGTGTCGACGTACGGCTGGACCGGTTCTTCCGGGTTTTCGAGAACCACAAGTACCCGCACATCGACCCGTCCGAGGAACAGCCGGATCTGACCCGGCTGGTGGAGCCCGACGGCGAGGAGCCGTTCATCCTGCATCCCGGTGAGTTCGTCCTGGGATCGACGTACGAGCAGGTCACGCTGCCCGACGACGTCGCGGCGCGGCTCGAGGGCAAGTCCTCGCTGGGCCGTCTGGGGCTGCTGACGCACTCCACCGCGGGTTTCATCGACCCCGGCTTCTCGGGGCACGTCACGCTGGAGCTGTCGAATGTCGCGACACTGCCGATCAAGCTCTGGCCCGGGATGAAGATCGGCCAGCTCTGCTTCTTCCGGCTCTCCTCGCCGGCCGAGCACCCGTACGGCTCCGACAAGTACGGCTCCCGGTACCAGGGCCAGCGCGGCCCGACACCGTCCCGATCGTTCCGCAACTTCCACCGCACCGACGTCTGACACAACGCAAAGGGCCCCGGGAGCATCTCCCGGGGCCCTTCTACTGCCTGCACTCAGGCGGTCGGCTTGAGGTAGACGCAGACGGTCTCGGTGTCCAGGCTGCTGCCGGCACCACCCGTCGGGAACTGCGAGTAGACACCGCCGTACGGCGACACCGCGTCCGGCGAACCCTGCGTGCCGTTGTACTCGCTCATGTCGCTGCCGCCCGGGGACGAACCGTCCGACGGGGAGTCGCTGTCGGACGGCGTGTCACCGGACGTCGGGGAGTCGCTGTCCGAGGGCGTGCTGCCGGTGGACGGGCTGCTCTCGCTCGCGCCACTGGAAGGGGTCGGGCTCGGCAGGTCCTGACCGGTCTTCCCGTCCAGCAGCACGCCCTGCTTCTCGGTCTGGACGTACACGACCCCGTGGAACGCCGCGGTCACGTCCGGTACCACGCGGCCGCCGGAGAGGCTGTTCCAGCCCCAGGCCTTCTTACCGGTGGTGTCGTCGAACCCGAGGATCTCCTTGGGGCCGGTGGGCTGGTTCTCGTGGCAGGCGATCGCGCTCGCCTGGTCCCAGACGCACTGGTAGCCACCGGAATCGCGCGCGGACAGCCCGGGCGCCGACTTCACCACGGCTCCGGTCGTCAGGTCGACCGCGAAGAGCGAACCGACATCCTCGGACCCGTAGGTACCCTCCTTGGAGATCGTGCCGTAGAAGTACGCGTGCTTGAGGCCACCCGCGATCCCGGTCAAGGAGACCTGCTTCAGCGGGATCTGCTTGGTGATCTTGCCGCTCGCACCGTCCGCGAGCACGACCGTCCCGTCGGCGCTCGACTGGTTGCTCGAAGTCTTCGCACCCGCGACGACACCGCCGTGCACAGCCGCCGCGAGGAAGCCCGGGATGACCGTCGCCTTCTTCGTCTTGGGATCCGCGAACACCGTCTTGCCGCCACCCGGGCTGCCGCTCGCGCCCACGCCGATCGCGACCTGGCCGGTCTCGGGATCGAAGCGCAGATCGTTCAGGCTCGGCGTGCCGGACGCGACCGGGCCGGTCCCGTCCACCGTGCTCACCGGCGTGGAGATCTCGGCGACCTTCTGCCCGGAGTCCACGTCGATCCACTGGATCAGCACCAGGCCCTGTGGCTTCTGCGTGCCGTTGCCCTTGTCCGCCTCGGCGTACGCGACGACCGCGACGTCCTTGCCGTCGAGCTTGATGCCGACCGCAGGGGTCGCGTCGCTGACGGTCGTGGTCTCGGCCGGGGTCGACTTCACCGTCCAGGACTTGCTCGGGTCGGCGACGTTGTTGCCGACCAGCCCGTCGTAGTGGCCGATCAGGGCGACCGGGCCGACCATGCCCAGCTTCGCCTCGTCGTACATCTCGCGGGTCTGGACCTTCTGGACCGGGAACGCCGCGGCGGCGGTGAAGGCCTTGGGCGGGTCGAAGGACGGGATGCTCGGAGCGGTCGGCGTCGGCGAGCTGGCGGAGCTGCCGCCGTTGTTGCCGGAGCCCGCATCTGACTTCTTGTCGCCGCCGCCGCAGCCGGCCACGAGGATCAGGGCGGCGGTGACGGCTGTGGTTGCCACCATCGGGCGCAACATCGTTGGTTACTCTCCCCAAGTCGACCGAGAATGATCGACTGAACGCTAGCAGTGCCGATGGGTCCGCCCGGCAGTTATCCACAGGCGTTGCACCAAGCTGCAGCCGTCCGGGGATCGGTCAGCGGGTCCTGGTGCCCAGGTCGACCAGCCCGAGACGCTGCAGCACGGCACAGAGCGCGGCCGCGGCGCCATTGAGCGGTACGCCGTTCAGCGGTACGCCGGTCATCGGACGATCGAGAGCCCGGTGCCGCGATGACGCGGCTGCGGCTCGGTCAGGGCCCGGGCGGCGGGCTCGGCCAGCCGGCGGGAGGCCGGCTCCAGCCGGTCGGCCAGCCGGCGCAGCGCGCTCGCCAGACCCTCGCGCGGGCCGGTGCGGGTCGAGCGGTCGTGCCGCTGGGCCCTGGCCTCGGCGGCGCGGACCTGCTCGGCGACGCGGTAGCGGGCGATTTCCTGGTGTTCGGTGATCATGATGGTGCTCCCCTCGATTGTCCCCGTGACAGTGGTTTTCGGCAGTGCTTCGCCCAGGTCCCGCCCCCAGTGGCGGGACCTTGTGCTGTTGTTCCTGGTGGTTTCTGGTGGTGGAGTGCGGCGTCAGACCTTGACGACGGTGATGTCGCCGGACACGGTCCGGGCCCGCAGCATCAGGGCGGGCTCACCCTCGGCCGGCTTCTGCCCGGGCTCGAGGTCACACCGGATCCGCCCGGTGACCGTCTTCAGGTCGAGGTACGTCGGCAGTCCGTCGGGCACCCCGACCTGGACGTCGCCGCGGGCCGTCTCGGCCTGGACGCTCGGTCCGTCGGCGATCTCGACCTTGACGTCGCCGGAACCGGAAGTGGCGACCGAGTGGTCGCGGATCCGCTCGATGGTGATGTCCCCCGAGCCGACCTTGACGGAGGTGGGACCGGCGGCGTCGCCGATCGTGACGTCACCGGAGCCGGTGCTCAGGCCGAGCGCGTCGCCGGCCTCCTCGATGTCGATCGAGCCGGAGCCGGTGCTGGCCCGGACCGCGCCCGCGGCCGACTCGACCTTGACGTCGCCGCTGCCGGTGTTGACGCCGAGCTCGCGCTCGACCCGGGACAGCTTGACGTCGCCGGAACCGGTGGACAGCCGCGCCGCCCCCAGTGGTACGTCGGAGGTGATGTCGCCGGACCCGGTCTTGACCCGGGCGTCGAGCACCGCGGACGTCGCGATCCGGACCTGGATCTCCGGGCCGCGGCGGACGTTCCGCGGGCTCTCGATGACCAGCTCGCCGTCGACGACCTCGAAGATCACGCCCTCGTCGTCGCCCTCGACCTCCATCGCGACCGCGGTGCCCTCGTGCTCGGGGCTGGGCCCGATCTCGACCAGCCCGGAGCCGATCTCGATCCGGATCCGGTCGATCCGGTCGTTCTCGTCGTCGTTGAACTGGGTCGCGCTCCGCTCGCTCATTCCGCCCATCCCGTCATCCGCTGGCCTGGGCCGTGGCCGCCCCGGCGCCGGTCCTTGTCCTCGCGCTTGCGGTCCTTGTCCTCGCGGCGCCGGTCCCGGTCCTCACGGCGCCGGTCGCGCTCCCAGCGGCTGCGGTCCGAGCCGAAGACGCCCTCCTCGCCGAAGGGTCCGTTCGGACCGAACACGCCGTTCGGGCCGAAGACCCCGTCGGGGCCGAGCGGGCCGTTCGGCCCCAGCGGGCCCTCCGGACCGAACACCGGTCCACGCGGCGGGCGTGGCGGCCGCGGCGGGCGCGGGCCACCCCGGCGGCCGCGCTCGCTGAGCTCCGTCATCACTGTGCGCATCAGCCACGCGTTCGACGAGATGCCCTCGGCGTTCGCGGCCTCGTCCACCTTGTTCTTGATCGACATCGGCAGCCGCAGCGTGATCCGGGCGGTCGGCTCGTCCGCGTCCGGCACGAACTCCTCCGCCGGCTCGTCCTCGGCCTCGTCGTCGATGTCGTCGTCGTTGTCGTCCGGACCGGTCAGCTGGCTCGGGGCCGGCGTGACCACGAACTCCGGGCGGCCGCCGGCCATCCGGAGCTCGACCGAGCCCGGGGACAGCTCGCGGCTGATCTCCCCGGCGGCGTCGGACAGGGCTGAGATGAGGGCCAGGCGGCCCGCGTCATCCAGCGTGGCCCCGAGGCGCTGGGCCACGGAGCGAGTCTGCTCGTCGGCCAGGGCGGTGGCGTTCTCGACGCTCCGCCGCACCGACTCGAGGTAGTGGTCAAGTTCCATGACAGCAAGCATGACGTCATTGTGACGTCACTGTCAACCCTTGCTGATGTCATAGTGGCGGCAAAGGCAGAATGGGGTGCAGTCACACCAGGTGGATCGACAGGAGGACCGATGTCCCGAGGAGTACTTGTCACCGGCGCGTCCCGTGGGGTCGGGGCGGCCGCCGCGCGGGCGTTCGCGCAGGCCGGCGACCGCGTCGTGCTGCACTGCCGCGGCGCCGTCGACCGCGCCGAGCAGATCCGCGCCGAGCTGCCCGGCGGCGGCCACGCGGTGGTCGCGGCGGATCTCGGTGACGCGGCCGCAATCCCCTACCTGGTTGACGAATCGGTCGCCGCGCTCGGCCGGATCGACGTCCTGGTGAACAACGCCGCGATGTTCGTCGACGAGCCGGTCGCGGGCTCCCGCCGCGTCGGTCACCCGCTGGCGGAGACGTCGTACGACGAATGGGTCGCGACGTGGCGCCGTACGCTGGCCGTCAATCTCGAAGGGGCCGCGCACGTCACCTGGTGCGTCGCGCGGCAGATGCTCGACCGGGAGCCCGCGGACGGGGTACGACGGGGCGCGATCGTGAACGTGGGATCGCGGGGCGCGTACCGCGGCGAGCCGGACGTGCCGGCGTACGGCGCCTCGAAGGCGGGACTGCACTCGCTCGGGCAGTCGCTGGCGGCATCGCTGGCACCTCATGACATCACCGTGACGTCAATCGCGCCCGGATTCATCGCCACCGACATGACCGAGTCGTTCCTCGACGGCCCGGGCGGTGACGCGATCCGGGCACAGAGCCCGTTCAACCGGGTCGCCACCGCCGAGGAGGTCGGGAACGCGATCTACTGGCTCGCCTCCGGCCGGGCGAGCTGGGCGAGCGGCGCGGTCCTCGACTTCAACGGAGCGTCGTACCTGCGCTGAGCAGCGAATAAACGCAGGGGGCCGTAACAGATCCTTGTTGGGTCAGTTATTCAGTGACAACGGGTAAGCATCCGGACACCGTTTCGGCTCTGAAGATCGGCACTGAAGAGGGGTCCGGACCGCAGCACCCGCCGTCCGGTGCACCCGTCCGTCGCCGGGCTCGTCGTACAACGGGAGCCTCTTCATGCGTTTCGCCCGCATCACCCTGGGCCTGCTGCTCGCTCTGGCGGGCCTGGTGGCCACTGTCGCCGGAGCAGTCGCCGCCTTCTGGCTGGTCGGTCCGGACAACACCGTCACGACCCCCAGCCGTCAGCTCACCGGCAACGGTCTCGCGGTCGTCACCGCCCCCACGCTGCTCGACCGGCACGGCCCGACGCTGCACGTCACCGCGTCCGGCGACAAGCCGCTGTTCGTCGGCGTCGGGCAGGACCTGGACGTCCGCGACTACCTCTCGGGAGTCGCACACACCCGGGTGATCCGGTTCGACCCGCCGGACACGTTCGGGACCCAGGACATGCGCGGCACCACCCGCAAGCTGACGCCGCCCGGCGAGCTCGACTGGTGGGTCGCGCAGTCCGCACCCGGATCGCAGTCGGTCAGCTGGCCGGTCCAGGACGGGCGGTACTCCGTCGTCGTGATGAACGCCGACGGTACGCCGGCGGTCGGCGCGCAGGTCAGCTTCGGGATCCAGGTCCACCGCCTGTTCGGCATCTGCCTGCTGGTGCTGGGCGCCGGGATCCTGGTCCTCGCCCTCGGTCTCGCGCTGATGTTCCGCCGCCGCGCGGTCGTCGTCCACGACGACACCACCGAGATCCCGGTGATCACGAGCAACATCCCGGCGCTGGCTCCCACCACTCCCGTCCCCGCCACAGCGGACCTCACCCCGGCGTACGACGCCTCCGCGTTCGCCCCCGAGCGGGTCAGCCCGTTCGCCCCGGACCGCGTCAGCCCCTTCGCCCCCGAACACGCCGAGCCAACCCCCGCCGCCACAACCACGCCCGCCGAATCAGCTCCCGCTCCGGCTGCTCCGGCCGAGCCCGCGCAGCCCGCGACCGGCGGCCCCGCACCTGCCCAGCCCGCGCCGGCCGTCCGCCCGACGCCTGTGGTCCGGCCGGCGGCTGTGCCGGCAGCGCCGATGTTCATGTCGCCGGCCGCCATCGCCCGGGCCAAGTCCAAGTCCAAGTCCCCGGCCCTCATCGGCGCCGGCGCCTCCCACCAGTACGACGAGCCCACCCGCCTGACCGCCCAGCGCGACCCCGCCGGAGCCACTCACCCGACCCGCCGCAACGAGCCGACCGCCGCGCCGATCAACGGGAAGTCCGCCCCGACCACGCAGAAGCCTGCACCGGTCGCCGACAAGCCGGTGGACGAGGAGATCGTGCCGCTCGCGGCGTCGCCGGAGTTCGAGAAGAGTGACGAGGCCGTTCGCCGGACCGCCGCGCTGCTCGCCAGCGGCGCGCTCCTGCTGACGGCGACGAGCTGCGGCCTGGTCCCGCCGAAGAACACCCTGACCGCGGCGGACAGCCGCCCGGCGGTGACGCTGGCCGACGCACAAGCCGTCGTCCAGCGCTACAACCAGGTCAACAACCAGGCGAACAAGACCCGCGACAGCAAGCTCGCGCAGTCCGTCGAGGGCTACCCGACCCTGGCGCAGACCCAGGCCGGTTTCGTGATCGGCCGGAAGCTCGACGCCGCCGGCAAGGACGTGTCGAAGCCGTTCACCTACACCGACCCGGAGATCGGCGCACCGCAGTTCGCGTCGTACCCGATGCGGTTCGTGGTCAGCTCTGGCATCTCGGACGCGCCGGACAACCGCCAGCTCGGCGTCTGGCAGCGCGAGAACGCGGGCAGCCCGTGGCTGCTGACCCACTCGGTGTACCCGCCGAAGTCGGTCCAGCTCCCGTCCGTTGACGGCCTGCGCACGCCCGACGCCGCCGATCTGAACAACCTGCAGCTGCAGCCCGCCGCGGTCGCCAAGGACCTGGCGACGTACCTGACCGGTGGCGCGAAGGCGGCGGAGGCGAAGCACTTCACACCGTCCCCCAGCCTGACGAAGCTGCTCGAGCTGCGGGCGGCGTCGAAGACGCACGACACCGCGGAGCCGTACATCGCGAGCGTGACCGACAGCTTCGCGCTGAACGGCGACCCGCTGACCTTCATCACCTCGAACGGCGATGCGCTGGTCTTCCTGTCGCTCACCGAGCAGTACCTGCAGCGCGTCGAGCCGGGCTCGAACGCGTACTGGACCAGCGGCGAGGCGACCGCGTTCAGCAGCATGGTCAAGTACACGCAGACCCTGCACCAGGACTACCTCCACCAGGCCGCCCTGCTGATCCCGGCGAAGTCGAGCGGCGGCGCGGTCCGAGTCCTCTCGATCGACCCGCAGCTGGTCGGAGCCGGCGGAGCCTGACTGACCGGAGCCGCCCGCCCTCCGGGCGGCTCAAAGTCGGCGGTAAGCGCTTGTCGAAGGATAGTTCCGACTGATTGACTTCCACAGTTAGGTTTTCCCATCCGCCCGGGAGCCCGCTGTGGAACTGTCACGTCGCTGTCTGCTGTCCGTCGTCCCCGCCACCGCCCTGCTGACCGCCGTGAATCCGGCGCCCGCCGCGCACGCCGCGACGGCTGCGTTGACCGCGGATCCGAGCCGGCTGCTCGCCAACGCGATCGCGATCTACGCCGGTACGGCGGAGTCCAACGCTCGCCCCGAAGTCGCCGCGAAGGTCACCGCGATCGACACCACGGCTCGCACCTGGCTGGCCGCCCTCGACCGCGCGGGCAGCGGCGAGCTCTTCGCCGGCCTGCCACTCGGAACGAGCGATCCGAACCTGAGCTCGTCGTACCAGCACCTCTACGAGATCGCTCTCGCCTACCGCCGGCCCGGGCCGGCGTCGGATCTGCAGGGCAACGAGCAGGTGCGGACGCGGATCGCCGACAAGCTGGTCTGGCTGCACGACAACTACTACGGCGACCAGTCGAAGGGGTACTACGGCAACTGGTTCACGTGGGAGATCGGCATCTCGACGTACGTGTCGAAGACCCTGGCCCTGATCGACGCCGACGCCGACCTGGTCACGCGGTACGTCGCCTCGATGGACGCGTACCTGCGCAACGGCAAGGACGGCGACGTCGATCTCGACTCGCGCTTCCACACCGGCGCGAACCTGGTCGACATCACCGCGAACCGCGTGCTGCAAGGCGCACTGCTGAACGACGACGCGCGGATCCGGAAGGCGCTGCAGGACCAGTTCACGGTCTTCGCGACCGTCGACCCGTACAACCTGCAGCACGGCGTCACCGACGGGTACTACGCCGACGGTTCGTTCATCCAGCACGCCTCGGTCGCGTACACGGGTTCGTACGGGAAGGGCCTGCTCAGCCGGGTTGTCCAGACCATCAAGGTGCTTGACGGCACGGAGTACGCGCAGGGCGACGACCTGGTCGGCGTGGTGCAGGGCTGGGTCGAGCACGGGTTCGCGCCACTGATCTTCGAGGGCTGGATGATGGAGATCGTCAAGGGCCGCGCGGTGTCCCGGACGGCCACCGGGTACGACGACGTCGCGGTGATCGTGGAGGCGGTCGTCGACCTCGCCGACTACGCGACCGGCGCGGACGCGACCCGGTTGAAGGCGTTCGCGAAGTTCACCGCCCGCCCGACGATCAACGTGAACAGCTTCGCGTCGCCGGTCAGCATCGGGCGCTTCGCGGACCTCAAGGCCGACGCTTCGATCGTGCCGGCCGACCTGAACCCGGCGGCGGCCAGTACGGCGTTCAACGCGATGGACCGCACCGTGCACCGGCGGCCCGGGTACGCGTTCGCGCTGGCCCGGAACTCGTCGCGGATCAGCAAGTACGAGTACATGAGTGGCGAGAACCTGATGCCGTGGTTCCAGGGCGACGGGGCGCATTACCTCTACCTGGCCGGTCAGGACCAGACGCAGGCGTTCGGCGTCGACTACTTCACCACGGTGTCGCCGTACGCGCTGGGCGGCGTGACGGCGCCGGTCGAGACCCGCAAAACGATCCCGGAGCTGTACGGGACGCAGTACTACGACAACGAACCGGCGGGCTTCACCGCGTCGTCGGAGTCGCAGAACACCTACGTCTACTTCCCCACGGGGACGAACGCGTACTCCGGCGGCGCGACCCTCGATGCCTACGGCGCGGTCGGCTGGGTCCAGTCGGACGACTTCGCGTACGCGTCGCGCGGCGAACTGCCGGACAACTTCGTGACGTACGAGAACGCATCGTCCACCAAGTCGTGGTTCCTGCTCGACGACGAGATCGTCGTACTCGCGGCCGGTGTCGGTGACGCGACCCGCGCGGTGACGACGACGCTCGACACACGGATCGCGGCGGCTGCCGATGCGGTCGACGTACAGCAGGACAAGCGGTGGGTCCGCTACACCAACGGCACTGTGGCGATGGGGTACTACTTCCTGCAGCCGACTCCGGTTTCGGTCGGCCTGCAGACGGTCACCCGGAGCCGGCGGGTGATCCGCGCGTCCAACCCGGACACCGCGGTGACCAAGCAGGTCTTCGGTCTGACCGTCACCCAGCCAGCCGGTACGACGAGTTCGCTCGCCTACGCATTGGTGCCCAACGCAACTGAGTCCACGCTGCGGTCCTACCAGCACGGCCGGATCGCGCTGCTCTCGAACACTGTGAAAATGCAGGCGATTCAGCACCTCGGTCTGCGTCTGACGGCCGCCAGCACCTTCACCGCAGGCACGCACAACCTGCCCGGCCTCGCGATCGACGGGCCCGCGTCGGTGCTCGTCCGGCGCGCCAAGTCGAGCGTGCAGGTCGCCGTGTCCGATCCGACCACGACCCGCGACACGATCACGGTCAACCTGTGGGCGCAGTACCTGAAGCCCGCGGCATCCACACCCGGCGTGCAGGTCACGCGCACGGCGACCGGGACGCGGCTGACGTTCAGCACGCGGCACACCTACGGGCAGAGTCTGGCGATCAAGCTTCTTCCAGCGTGGTGATCAGAGTCTGCATCGTGGCGAGTGTCGTCCGGAGGTCGTCGAGGTCGACCGACGTGGCGAGCTCCGAGGTCCACGGATGCTGGGCGACCGCGATCTTGCGGATCGCCCAGTAGCCGGCCTCGGTACACGCGAGCAGCTTGGCGCGCCGGTGCGCCGGATTCGGCCGGTACTCCGCGAGGCCGCGCTCCACCAGGAGGTCCGCGATCCGCTGCACACCCTGCCGGCTGACGCCCATGATCCGCCCGACGTCGGCGACGGACCGTGGTTCGGCCAGTACGCCGCCGAGCACCTGCCACCACGCCGCGGTGATTCCGCCGTTCGCGGCCAGGTCCTGCGCAGCCTCCATCAGCCGCGCGTTCAGCCGGAAGGTGGCGAGCACGACATCTGTCAGCAGCGCACCACCTTCCGACTGTTTGCCAGGCTTCGGCCAGTCCTCGCGTGGCGGGACCGGTTCAGCGGCGTCAGGCGGAACAGTCATCCCACCAGCGTGGCGTAGGCGGCCGGGTCGGCGCGATGGAACACGCCCTCGTACGCCTCCAGCTTCGCCTCGTCCGCGAGCTGGAGTCGCCGCAACACCGCCCGCGCGAACTGCACCGGGGAGTCCGGACCGGCCGTGATCAGATCGCCGCCGACCACTGCCCGCGCGTCGACGTACCGGCCGGAGCCCTGGTAGCCGGTGGCCTGCAGGTACTCCTTGGCCGCGCTCGTGTGGTCCCGGTCGTCCAGCATCCCGGCTCGCGCCAGCCCGGCCGTCGCGCCACAGATCGCCGCGACCGGCACACCCGCATCCAGGAACTGCCCGGCCAGCTTCGCGAACGCTTCACCGCCGCCGTTGTCCCAGAACCCGGACCCCGCGAGCACCAGCAGGTCGCCCGCGTCCGGCGCGACCTCGGCGATCGTCACGTCGGGCACGATCCGCATCCCACCCATCGTCACCACCGGTTCCAGCGACTCCCCCACGGTCACCACGGTCCACGGCACCCCGGTGAACCGCCCGGTCCGCAACTCCACCAGAAGATGCCCGATCTCCCAGTCCGCCCACGTCTCGTACACCGCCACATAAGCCGTCTCCATGGACAACATGCTGTCATTCCGACAACATGTTGTCAATAACTCGAGTGCCCGCCGCCTGATCTCCTGGGATGGTGGGGTGATGAGTGTGCGCGAGCTGACGTTGGGTGACTGGGAGCAGTTCTGGCCGTTGGTGAAGGGGTTCGGGACCGAGTTCGGGGAGCCCGAGTCGCGGGAGTACTTCGAGGAACTGGTGGCCGACCCGCGGTGGGTGGCCCTCGGGTACGACGACGGTGGCGAACTGATCGGGTACGCCGCCGTGCAGGACTACGGGACACACTTGCGCGCGGGCCGGCGGCACCACGGCCGGCTGCATGACCTGTACGTGCTGCCCGGCAGGCGGCGTACCGGGGTGGGCCGGGCGTTGATGGCGGCGGTCGCGGAGTGGGCCTCAGGTCGCGTGCGGCATCTCGAATGGCAGGCGCATCACGAGCGTTCGGCGCCGTTCTACGAGGCCTTGGGGCATCGCGGCGTGCCGTGCCCTCAGCCCGAGTACCCGACGTTCGAGATCGAATTCCCCCGGTAGGCGCGGTCGAGCCGAACCAGCGAGAGCCCGGCGAGCGCCGTCGCGGCGGCGGCGAGAGCCAGGGCGTGGTGGACGTCGAGGCCGGCGAGCAGGTTGGTCGATGCGATCAGCGGGACGGTTTGAGCGAGGGACAGCAACGATTGCAGGCGGGTCAGGTGTGATCGCGGCGTACTGCGGACGAACACCGGCGCGAGGTGTGAGGTGAAGAGGCCGACACCCAGGCCCTGAATGACGGTCGCGGTGACCGCGAGTGGGATCGACGGCGCGAGGGTGAGGCCGCCGATCCCTGCCGCGGCGAGGAAACAGCCGAGACCGCCGGCGATCCCGGGGCGGTCGAACGTGCCGAAGCGGGCGACGAGCACCGTCACGAGCAGCCCGCCGCAAACGTTGCCCGCGACCACAAAACCTGCCTGCCCGGCTGTCCAGGCGTGTGATCGTGCGAGCAGCGGGACGCACAACGACGAGACCGGGAGGACGAAGGCGGCGACGAGTGCGACCACCGCGAGGATTGTCCGGAGGACGGGATCGCCGACGGCGAGGCGCAGGCCGTCCAGTGCGGAACGTAGTACCGGCGCGGGTTGCGGAGTGACGTCGTACGGCGGTTTGAGGATGAACAGGACGACGAACTGGACAGCGAAGGTCAGGCCGTCGAGGGTGAGCGCGCCGACCAGACCGAGCGTCGCGACGAGCAGGCCGCTGATCGGCCCGCCGGCGAGGGTGATGACCTGGGTGGCTGACGTACGGATGGCCATTGCCCGGGGCAACTGATCGTCGGTCACGAACAGCCGCGGGAGAACTCCGGCGGCCGGCAGGGCGAACGCGTCGACCGTGCCGACGACCACGGAGGTCGTGAGGAGCAGACCGGCCGAAACACCCCTGACCCCGATGACCGCGGCCAGCAGGAAGCAGCACGCGCCGACGATCGCCGTACAGGTGAGCAGGAGACGACGCGGGCCGATGCGGTCGCCGAGGACGCCGCCGAGCAACAGGAGTACGGCGCGCGGCAGGGTGAACCCGGTCAGCACCAGCGCGGCGACGCGCGGGCCGATGCCCGTCGCCGCCCAACCGAGCGCGAAGAACAGCGCGGTGTCGCCGAGTGCCGAAAGGGTGGAGCCTGCGAGCCAGCCGTAGTACGACCGGTTCACCCGTCCAGCCGGACGGGCATCACAAGCGTGGTGAACGTGCCCTGGTCCGCCGACCGCACCACGACCGGACGATCCTGCGCGCAGATCTCGAGCAGCACGTCCGGGCCGACGCTCGCCTCCAACGCCGCGGCCAGCAGGCTCGCGGTGAACCCGATCCGCACCGCAGCCGACCCGACCGCGTCGAGCTTCACCTCGTCACCGATCCGGAGCGCATCGGTGTCGATGTCGAAGGCAACGACATCCCGCCCCGCCAGCGCGTCCAGCAACGCCGCACGGTCCACCGCGACCCGGCACGCCGGCGGCGTCAACCCGTCGAGGATCTGCTGGTACGCCGGATACTCCGCGTCCACCACCGCCAACTCGCGCACGTCGTCACCCCGCACGAGCCGGAGCGGAGCACCCGCCTCCACCTCGACCCGTACGACATCTCCCGCCGCGGCCCATCGGCTCACGCCGGTCAGCTCATCCGCGCGGACCAGCACGCGCCCCGGCGCCCCATCGAACTCCTGCGGCCGCACGGTCCGCACCGCCAGCCGGTAACGATCCGTGGCGACGAACGTGAGCTCCTCGGGCGCGACCTCGATCGACACGCAGTCCAACGCGACCTGCAGGTCGTCATCGGTGCCCGAAGCGGACGCGGCCGGTGCCACCTGCCGGATGGCGCTGGCGAACTCGGGACCACCGAGCACCGCCGTCGTCCGGTGCGAGACGAGCTGAGCCAGCAGACGGGTCGCGGCGGCGCGCGTGGCGGTCGACTTGGCCTCGAGGGTGCGCAGATGCGCGCGGACCAGCGCGGCGACCTCGGCGGGCGCGGCGTCGAGGGCCAGGCGGACGTCCGGGAGCGGCAGGTCGATCTCGCGGAGGTCCCGGAGCAAGCGGGCGCGGGGTTGCTGTGACTTGTCGTAGTACCGGTAGCCGTTCGTCGCGTCGACCTCCGCGGGCGGCAGCAGACCGCAGTCGTCGTAGAACCGCAGGGCACTCGGCGCGAGCCCAACCAGGCGCGCGAACTCACTGATCGTCAACCTCATGGGCCCGACCCTCACCCCTGCACCAACTCGAAGGTCAACTCCGGAGCCGGCCCCACAGGCTGAGGGTCTTGCCGAAGCGTTCGCCGCGGATCCAGTCCAGGATGCCCTTCGCGGACCGCTCGGGCGCCTGGTCGCCACGGACCGACCGCGGTACGTGCTTGCGGATCTCCGCCGCGTCCGCGAGCGCCTCCTCGATCTGCGCCTCGGGCCAACCACGCCCGGCCAGGCGCTTACGCCGTACCGCGTCCGGGCAGTCCAGGTGCAGCCAGCGGCCCTCCGGCAGTTCGGTCGGCAGCAGCGGCGACAGCAGCAGCACGGGGATCCCCGACCGCCTGATCAGCTCGGTGATCCGCAACCACAGCGCGTTGTACGCCGGCCAGATCGGCGCCGCCGTCGGACTCGCGATCGAGATCCCGAGCAGCCGGCCGTCGTCGTCCAGCAGCTCGTCCATGTCCATCACCACCAGGTTCCCCGGGCTGAGCCTGACCAGCTCCGGCACAACCGTGGATTTCCCCGCCCCGGGCGCCCCGGTCACCACGAACAACCTCGTCACAGCTCTAGTGTGCGGTCATTGAACTGAGAGCCGTCTGGGAGGGCGGGCTTCGCCGGTGATCGTGGGCAGCCCGCTGGGACCGGGGGTGACCGAACCGAGGACGCTGGAGTGTCTGGCGCCGGTGCAGCTCGGGACGGTGCCGCCGAGGCCGTGGACGGTGAGGAACCCGAGGACGGCGAACGCGTACGCCTCCTTCGCCGCCGACGGGACACCCAGCTCGTCCGTGGTCCGGACCGGAATCTCCAGCTCGTCCGCGAGCAGATGCATCAGCACCGGGTTCTGGATCCCGCCACCCGACGCGACCACCTCCGTGCCGCCGTACCGGCGGACCGCGTCCGCGACCGTCCGGGCCGTCAGCGTGGTCACGGTCGCGACCAGGTCCTCGGCCGGGATCTCCGGAAGTCCCTCCATCGCCCGCGCCACGTACGCGAGGTTGAACAGCTCCTTCCCCGTCGACTTCGGCGCCGGCCGTCCGTAGTACGGCTCGGCCAGCAGCCGGGTGAGCAGCTCCTCGTGCACCTGACCACGCGCCGCCATCACCCCGTCGGCGTCGAACGGCCGCCCAGTCAGCTCCGTCACCACCGCGTCGATCAGCGCGTTCGCCGGCCCGGTGTCGAAGGCGACCGGCTCACCGTGGACGACGGTGATGTTCGCGATCCCGCCCAGGTTCAGCGCCACCGGTACGCCGGGAAGCCCGCGCAACCACAGCACGTCGATGATGCTCACCAGCGGCGCGCCCTGACCACCCGCCGCCACGTCCCGCGACCGCAGGTCCGACACCACCGGTACGCCGGTCGCCTCCGCGATCCACGCCGGCTGCCCGAGCTGCAGCGTCCCGCGGACGGCGTCACCGTCGACCCAGTGGAACATCGTCTGACCGTGCGACACGATCAGGTCGGCGTACCCACCGCACAGCTGCTCGACCGCCTGCCGGGCGACCGCGGCGAAGGCCTGCCCGATCCCGGTGTCCAGCCGGCAGACCTGCTCCATCGTGGTCGGCGCCGGCGGCAACGCGCCCGCGACGGCCGCCCGCAGCTCGTCCGGGTACGGCTGGCTGAGCATCCCGAGCGGCGTCAGGACCAACTGGTCCCCGTCCAGCCGCAAATCCGCGGCGGCGGCATCGATCGCGTCGTACGACGTCCCGGACATCAGCCCGATCACTCGCATGTCACTCCCGCAGCTCCCGTCTCCGGTCCGTCGGAGCGTCCATCTTCTTCCATCTCTCGCCCTCGCGTGCAACCGTCCGCGCGGCGCCGGCGTCGGTACCGCTGTGGCGAACCCTTGACACCCGATTTCCGCCGGTTGATGATCGGTCCCGCTATACCGGTTTATCTTCGTCCACCACGGGAGCCGATCGGTGAGGCGGGTGAGTAGTACTTAACCGATATAGACACCGCCCATCTTTGACGAGGAGTCGATCGGATGAGTTCAGAGCTCATGAAGCGAAGGACCCTGTTGTCAGCCCTGGCCGCCGGCACCGCCGCGGCCGCCACCGGTGCCGCGCTGCCGGCCGCGGCGGCGGGCAAGCGCAAGCCCCGGGCCGGGAAGACCGGACCGGTCACGGTCGCGTACATCGAGGTCAACGACCACAGCATGCTGAGCGCCGGCAAGTACACGCTGGCAGGAGGCGGCGCACAGGTGATCGACGTCGCGGTGATCTTCGCGGCGAACATCAACTACGACGGCTCGAACGCGTACCTGTTCTGCAACCCGCAGGTGCAGAACGTGCTCGACAACGTCGCCACTCAGGTCCGCCCGCTGCAGCAGAAGGGCATCAAGGTCCTGCTGTCGATCCTCGGCAACCACCAGGGCGCCGGCTTCGCGAACTTCCCGAACCAGGCCGCCGCCGACGCGTTCGCCCAGCAGCTCGCCGACACGGTCAACCAGTACGGCCTGGACGGCATCGACTTCGACGACGAGTACGCGGAGTACGGCAACAACGGCACCGGCCAGCCGAACGACTTCTCGTTCGTCTACCTGGTCCAGGCGCTGCGCGCGAAGCTGCCGGACAAGCTGATCACGCTCTACGACATCGGCCCGGCCGCGGACCGGCTGACGTACAACGGCCAGAGCATCGTCGACACCTTCGACTACGGCTGGAACCCGTACTACGGCACGTGGGGCGTCCCGTCCGCGCCGAGCGCCAAGGCGCGCCAGTCCCCGGCCGCGGTGTCCTACACCGGCACCAGCTCCAGCACCGCCGCCAGCCTCGCCCAACGCACGGTCAGCGAGGGGTACGGCGTCTTCCTCACCTACAACCTCACCGAGTCCGACACGTCGTCGTACATGACCGCCTTCACGCAAAAGCTCTACGGCAGCGCGACCGTTTACACCGGTTAGAGGTCGTACTCCCAGCCTGGTTGCCAGTTGAAGGGCGCAACGATCAGCTCTTCCATCGGTCGCCCACTCCCCAGCAGGTGCTCCAGCGCCCATCTGTTGGCGGAGTGCGCGACGACCAGGACCGTCGCGTCGGCGTACCAGGTCTTGACGTCGGCGAGGAACGAACGGGTCAGCTCGACGACGTCGCCGTACGACTGGCCGCGTGGGAACGGCATGTGGATGCGCTCGACGCGAGGGTTGAGCGCATCCACCGGCGCCCCGTTCAGCTCTCCGTAGTTGCATTCGCGCAACCGCCAGTCCTGGAGATGCGGCGCCGTCAGCCCGGCCAGCTCGACCGTCTCCACCGCCCGCAGCAGGTCCGAGCTGAACACGACGTCGACATCGCCTCGTCGCTCACCCAGCTCCCGCGCCAACCGCTGTCCGGTCACCGACAGCTCCCCGGGCAACCACCCGGTGGCGATCTCCCGCTCGTTGTCCACCGTGATCGAGTGCGTCTCGTATATCAGCCTGGTCACAGGTCACAGGTAACCCTCTTTGTCTCCGTTACCGGCGGGTATATACTCAAGTTACTCGTGAGTACGATACTTAGGGGAGCCGTGTGAGCCACTACAAGTCGAATCTGCGCGACATCGAGTTCAACCTGCTCGAGGTGCTGGGCCGAGGCGAGGTGCTCGGACAGGGCCCGTACGCCGAGATGGACGTCGACACCGCCCGTGAGGTGCTCGCGGAGGTCGACCGGCTGGCCAAGCACGAGCTGGCCGAGTCCTTCGCGGAGGCCGACCGCAACCCGCCGGTGTTCGACCCGGAGACCCACGAGGTCCGGATGCCCGAGGCGTTCAAGAAGAGCTACCACGCCTACATGGACGCCGAGTGGTTCAAGCTCGAGCTGCCGGCCGAGCTGGGTGGCCAGCCGACCCCGCCGTCGCTGCGCTGGGCCGCCGCCGAGCTGGTGCTGGGCTCCAACCCGCCCGTGCACATGTACGCAGCCGGCCCGAACTTCGCGCACGTGCTGTGGCGCAACGGCACCGAGCGGGACAAGTTGATCGCGCACCACATCATCGAGCGCGGCTGGGGCGCCACCATGGTGCTGACCGAGCCGGACGCCGGCTCCGACGTCGGCGCCGGCCGCACCAAGGCCACGCTGCAGGAGGACGGCAGCTGGCACATCGAGGGTGTCAAGCGGTTCATCACCTCGGGCGAGCACGACATGACCGAGAACATCGTGCACCTCGTCCTCGCCCGCCCGCAGGGCATCGACGGCGTCGGCGGCCCGGGCACCAAGGGCCTGAGCCTGTTCGTGGTCCCGAAGCACCACTTCGACCTGGAGACCGGCGAACTGACCGGTGAGCGCAACGGCGCCTTCGTCACGAACGTCGAGAAGAAGATGGGCATCAAGGTCTCCACGACCTGCGAGATCACCTTCGGCGACAGCAACAACGGAGGTCCGGCGAAGGGCTGGCTGCTCGGCGAGGTGCACGACGGCATCGCCCAGATGTTCCAGGTCATCGAGTACGCCCGGATGATGGTCGGCACCAAGGCCATCGCCACGCTGTCCACCGGCTACCTGAACGCGCTCGAGTACGCGAAGGAGCGGGTCCAGGGCGCCGACCTGACCCAGCCGGCCAAGGACGCGCCGCGCGTCACGATCACCCACCACCCCGACGTCCGCCGGTCGCTGATGACCCAGAAGGCGTACGCCGAGGCGCTGCGCGCACTGGTGCTCTTCACCGCGACGTACCAGGACCGTGCCGAGCAGGCGCGGTACGCCGGGGAGCACGACGACCTCGCCGAGCGGGTCAACGACCTGCTGCTGCCGCTGGTCAAGGGCTACGGCTCGGAGAAGTCCTGGACGCTGCTCGGCACCGAGTCGCTGCAGACGTTCGGCGGCTCCGGCTTCCTGCAGGACTATCCGATCGAGCAGTACGTGCGGGACGCGAAGATCGACACCCTCTACGAGGGCACGACCGCGATCCAGGGCCAGGACCTGTTCTTCCGCAAGATCATCAAGGACCAGGGCAAGGCGCTCGGTCACCTGGCCGAGCAGGTGCAGGCGTTCGTCGCCTCCGAGGCGGGCAACGGCCGGCTGAAGGAGGAGCGCGCGCTGCTCGCGAAGGGGCTCGAGGACACCCAGAAGATCCTGGGCATCATGGGGCAGGCCCTGATGGCCAGCAACCCCCAGGCGGAGAACGGCGACCCGCGGAACGTCTACAAGGTCGGCCTGAACACCTCGCGGCTGCTGTTCGTGCTCGGTGACGTGGTCTGCTCGTGGCTGATGCTGCGCCAGGCCGACGTCGCGCTGGACAAGCTCGGCGGCGAGCTGAGCGCCGCTGACCAGGACTTCTACACCGGCAAGGTGGCCGCGGCGCAGTGGTTCGTGCGGTCCACGATGCCGTCGGTGCGGGCCGAGCGGGTCAAGGCCGAGCTCACCGATCTCGACGTGATGGACCTGCCCGAGTCCGCGTTCTGAGCTCCTCCGGCTCGGGCGCTTGCGCGGCCCGAGCCGGAGGTTTCCACCCCGTGGGGCAGATTGATCTGCCCCGGGTTGCCCCGCGATCTGCCCTGTTGCGGACCGGGGATGTACGGCAACGTTTCTGCCCTGAAACACCGTGACCCTGGCTTGGTTTCCCCTGTCCGAGCCAGGGTCGCGTCTATTCCGGAGCTGGAACCAGCCAACCAGGTGTCGCGTCCATGTGAATGTGCCCGAACCCGCCCGTCGTACGCTGTCCGCGATGCGCGCCCGTCTCTCCACCGCCCTGCTCGCCGCTCTGGCGTTCCTTCCGGCGCTCCCGGCCCAGGCCGCGCCGGCCGAGACCCCCGAGCTGCCCGACCGGATCGCCGCGACCTGGCGGACCGATCACCTGTCCGTGGACGAGCGGTTGCGCGCGACGATCCCGAAGGCCGAGACCGACCGGATCCGCGCGGCGATCCGCACCGCCGGTCTCCCGGTGTACGTCGCGCTCGTCCCGCAGTCGCCGTACCTGAAGGAGCACGGGTACGACCTGCCGACGTTGCTGCATGCGCGGATCGGGCAGCCGGGGGTGTACATCGTCGCGGTGGTGTCCGGCAGCTACTGGTCGGACCGCGCGGAGCTGTTCCGGCCGGCTGGGCTGCGCGGGCGTGACCTGTACAGCGTCCGGTCCGACGACCCGCAGGACCGCGACATCGTCAGCGAACGTCCGGCGCCGTCGATCGTGCGGACGATCCAGCAGGCGTCGACGGCGTACGACGGCCGGGCGCTGCCGCCGATCCCGAAGTCTGACCTGGACCCGCCGCGCGAGGAGCGGGGGATGTCGGTGACCGACAAGTCGGACCGGGCCGTGTTCATCGGGATGGGCGTCGGCGGGGTGTTCGGGTTCGTCCTGGTGCTGCTGATCGGGCTGCGCCGGCGACGGCCGGCCAAGCGCACCAGGAAACAGTCCGGTGACGAGCCGCCGATCGAGGCCTGGGACGTGCAGCTCAAGGCCGACGCCAAGATCGAGCAGGCCGAGCGCGCGCTCGCACGGCTCGACAAGCGCCGGAAGAAGTCGACCGAGCAACTGGATCAGCGCGACGACGCGTACCGCCGGCTGGACGCGGCGCGCACCCTGCGCGCGGACCAGCCGGACGACGTGCTCGCCTCGGCCGGGGCGCTCGTGCTCGCCCGCCAGGCGGAGCGCGTCGCGTCCGGCGCGGCCCTGCAGCCGCCGTGCTTCTTCGACCCGACCCACAACCCCGGCACGGCCGAGGTCGACTGGTCGGACGACGTCGAGGTCCCCGCGTGTCAGCAGTGTGCGGGCGTCGTACGTCGCAAGGGAACGCCGCGCGGGCTGCGGGTGTGGTCCAAGTCGGGGTTGATCGGCCGCAAGCAGGTGCCGTACTGGACGCTCGACCCGGAGGAGAACCCGATGGTCGCGAGCGGCTTCGGCGCGCTGTCGGACGACCTGCCCGAGCGGATCGCGGCCCGGAAGGAGGACGCCCGATGAAGCGGCTTCTGCTCTTGCTGACGGCGACCGCCTTCCTGCTGACCGGGACGGCGTCGGCCGCGACACCGGCGGATCCCCGGCTCACCGCCGCGGTGGCGGCATGGAAGACCAGCCACGTGTACGTCGACCCGGACTTCGCCTCGATTGCCGACAGCAACGAGATGGAACGGGTCGCCGCGGGCGCGAAGCTGCCGGTGTACGTCGCCGTCGTACCGACCGGCGACTGGTTCCCGGAGAAGGACGACGCCGAGCTGCTCGCCGGCCGGCTGGCCGCCGCGAACGGGAAGCCCGGGGTGTACGTCGTGATGGACGAGTACACGTCCCACGGTGAGGCGAACAACATCGCGGCGTACGCGCCGAGCAGCACCTGGGCCGACAAGGACGAGACGCTCAGCAAGCAGCTCGCGGCGTACCTCGACGAGGTGGAGCTCAACGACCGCTACACGGCGAAACCGGCCCGGACGGAGCCGATCCCGGAGGAGCCGGAACGGTCGTACCCCGAGGAGAAGTTCACCGCGGGCAAGGCGATCGGGAACGGGCTCGGCGGGATCGTGCTCGGGATGCTCGGCGGCGCGGTCCTCGGTGGACTCGTGCTGGTGGTGGCGGCAGTGACCGCCCGACGACGGGGAGGCAAGGTGTGAAGGCCCGGTTTCTTGTGATCAGCCTGGTGGCGACCCTGACGATGCTGGTCGCCGCCCCGGCCGAGGCAGCGACCCCGGCGGACCGGGCGCGGGCGATCGCGACCGCGTTGAAGAAGGACCCGCTGTACATCGACCCGGCGTACGCGACCGCCCTGCCGCAGAAACTGCGCGACGATGTGTCCGCGAAGGCGAAGGCGCTCGGGTACCCGGTGTACACGATCATCCTGCCGCTGACGCCGAGCGACGAGTTCCAGGGCGAGGAGAGCACGGTGCTCACCCTCGTCATGGACGCGCTCCGGCAGCCCGGCCTGTACGTCGTGGTGGACGGCGGCAGCCGCTTCCCCTGGTACGAGACACGGGACCTGCCGCAGGTCGGCGAGGACAAGCTGTCCGCCTCCCGGTCGCGCGCGCTCGACGACGAGGGCTACGACGCGGGGCCGACCGAGGTACTGGCCCGGATGTACGAGTTGCTCGCGCAGCCCGGGATCCCGAAGACGGCGAAACGCCCAACCACGGGGTCCGGTCGTTCGCACCGCTCCGGCTGGGACGAGGTCGGGCAAGGGACGGTCGTCGCGGTGTCGATCGCCGGCGGGCTGGTCGTACTGATCCTGCTCGGGCTCGTCATCGGGCGCCGTCGGGGTTCGAGGTCGTCGAAGACGTTCCGCATCCCGCCGCACGTGGCCGCGACCGTGGCCGCCGAACGGCGCCGCCGGCTCACGCGCGACACCAACGCGGAGCTCACGACGCTCGGTTCCGAGCTCGCCGCGCTGCCGTCGACCGACGGGCCGGGGCTGCGGCACCAGCAGGCGGCGTTGGACGACCACGCCGCCGCGTCCAAGGTCCTCGACTCGTCGACCGACCTCGTCGATCTGGTCGGCGCGATGGTGCTGCTGGACAAGGCCCGGCGCGAGTACGACGCCGCGGTCGCGACGGCGGCCGGGCGCAACGCGAGCGCCGTACCGGATCTGTGTGCTTTCAACCCGCTGCACGGTCGTGCGCTGGCCAAGGCGACGCAGGTGGAGTCGGACGGCACGACGGTCACGCTGCCGCTGTGCGCCGAGTGCCGGCGAGCCCTGAAGCGCGGCAACGCCCCGGCGTCACTGCCCGGCAAGGACGGGCCCTACTGGTACGACGACTCGCTCTGGGCGCGGACCTTCTTCGGCACCACCGGCGACGATCTCGCCGAGGCGGTGTCCCGGGGCGAACTGCGTCGGTGAACCCCTGAGGAACGGTCAGGGACCGGTCGGGGGATCTGCCTGATCCTGGCGGCCCGCCGCGCGGCCTACTGTCGTTGCGACAACGTGGGTGGGCTCGAGATGAGGCGGACGATGGCGGAGAACAAGCAGCTCGGCGTGATCCTGCTGGTGGCGGCGGCCGGGCTGGCGTTCTGGCAGTTCGGGGACAAGAAGGCCGACGACACGCAGCGGATCGACGACAAGATCACCACGGTCCAGCTCGCCACCGGCGCCTCCGACATCAGCATCAAGGTGTCCGACGACGACACGACGTCGGTGCGCGAGCAGCGCAAGTACTGGTTCTGGAAGCACGGCGACGCGTACTCCGTGCACGACGGCGTACTCAAGCTCGACGGCGACTGCGGGTGGCAGTGCACGGCCGACTTCGAGGTGACCGTGCCGCGCGGCACCAAGGTCACCGGCGAGAACGGCAGCGGTGACATCGACATCGCCGGGGTCGCGGGCGTCGACGCCAAGTCCCGCTCGGGCAAGGTCGAACTCAGTGACGTCCAGGGCGACGTGAAGCTCGATGTCACCTCCGGCGACGTGGCGGTCAGCGACCTCACCGGGAAGCTCGACGTGAAGGCCAACTCCGGCGACATCGAGGCCCGAGGGCTGAAGGGTGGTGCGGTCTCCGTCGAGACCACGTCCGGCGACATGGAACTGGACCTCGCCGAGCCCAACGACGTTCGCGCGAAGGGCACCAGCGGCGATATCGAGATCGCGGCACCGGGCGGCGACTACAAGGTCACCACCGACTCCGACCACGGCGACGTCGAGAACAACCTCGGCAACAACTCCAACGGCTCACACTCGATCGACGCCACCACGACGTCCGGCGACATCGAGCTCCGCGGCCAGTGACTACTCCTTGATGTCGCGGTGGCTCTCCTCGACCACCCGGTACTCCTCTTCGATCGCCGGGTCGATGGCGTCGGTGTCCACGCGCCGGCGGCGGTTGGTGATGTAGAAGGAGAGCAGGATGCCGGCCAGGCCCGCGAGCATCAGGATGTAGCCGACGACCTGCAGGTTGACGGCGTCCCAACTGTCGCGGACGGCGAACGCCAGCACGGCGCCGACCACCATCAGAAAAATCCCCACACCGATGCTCATCCGAGCCTCCCAGCGAGTAACGTCCAACAACTTCGAAGTTACTTCTCTGTACCCGCCCACCAAACCGCCCACGACACCGACACCAACGCCGACGCCGGCACCGGGGTCCTTGCACAGGAAACAGTGGCCGCACACAGGCAATAACCTGTCAAAGGACCCCACTTAGGGTCACCCGCCCCCACAACCAACCAGCACAACCGAGGCAGGGCAAGCACGGCGGGTCGGGGTGAGCGCGGCGCGGCCAGGCGAGCGGGCGGGCGGGGGCCGAGCTACCTTCCTCTACCCGCCCACCAAACCGCCGGCGACGCCGGCACCATCTCCCGGGGCCTTGCACAGAAAGCAGTGGGTGCACACAGGCAATAACCTGTCCAAGCCCCCCGCTAAGAGTCACCAGACCCCACACGCGACCACCACAAGCGCGGCGAAACGAGCGGGCGAGGCGACGCGAACCCAACTGCCTCTAAGTACCCGCCCACCAACCCGCCCACGCCGCCAGGCGCCACCTCCCCGGACCTTGCACACAAAGCAGTGGGTGCACACAGGCAATAACCTGTCCAAGCCCCCGCTAAGAGTCACCAGACCCCACACGCGACCACCACAAGCGCGGCGAGGCAGGGCGAGGCAGGCAAGGGCGGGGCGAGGCCGGCAGAGCGGGGCGAGGCAGGCGGGGCGAGGCAGGCAGGGCAGGGCGGGGCGCGGTTGGGGTGGGGTTGGGTGGGGTGGAGTGGCTATTTGCCGCCGGACAGGACGAGTTTGATGTGGGTGGGGCCTTCGGGGGTGATGTTGATCGGGACGCCCCAGTCCTGGCGGTGCATGTGGCAGGCGGGGAACTCGACCTCGGCGGAGTCGTCGCAGGACGCCGCCTGGACGGCGACGTGCAGGACGCCCGAGCCGGCGTGCGGGTCGATGACCAGGCGGCGGACCAGGTCGGTCGAGTCGCCGGCGCCCTCACGGAGCAGGGAATCCGGCGTCGCCGACACCAGGAGCCGCGTGGACGGGCCGTAGCGGTCGTCGAGTTTCTGGCCCGGCGGCGGCGTGAACACGACCTCCAGGGTGACCTCACCGGCGGCGAGATCCATCGGCGGGCGTTGCGTGCGGGTGCTGAACTCGTCGGCCGTCGCGGACGCGCCCAGCGGCACCCGGGTGAGGCGGTGGGCGGCCGACTCCACGACCAGCAGTTCGTTGCCAACGACAACAGCACCGCTCGGCTCGGCGAGCCCGGTCGCCATCGTCTCGACGATCTCGGTGCGCGGGTCGTAGCGGCGTACGGCGCCGTTGTAGGTGTCCGCGATCGCGATCGAGCCGTCCGGCAGGACCGTCACCCCGAGCGGATGCTGGAGCAGCGCCTCGCCGGCCTTCCCGTCGCGGAGACCGAAGTCGAACAGGCCCGTTCCCACCGCGGTGTGCACGTCGGTGTCGATCCACCGCAGCGCGGAGATCTCGGAATCGGCGAGCCACAACCGATCGCCATCGGCGGCCAGCCCGCTCGTCTGCGCGAACCACGCCTCGGCCGGCGGACCGTCCTTCAAGCCTTCATTGGTCGTACCCGCGGCGACAGCCGTCTCACCGCTGACCGGATCGAAGGTCCACAACTGATGTACGCCGGCCATCGCGATCCACACCTGGTCGCGCCACCAGGCAACGTCCCAGGGCGAGCTGAGCGCGGCGGTGCCGTCACCGTCCATCCACTGCTTACCGGTCCCGGCCAGCGTCTGAACCGCACCGGTCGCCAGTGAGATCCCCCGCAGCGCGTGGTTGACGGTGTCCGCGACCACCACGTCGTACCCGACCTGGCCGGCGATGCCGGACGGCAGCACCACCAATCCGTTCGGCTCCGAGAACCGTGCCACATCGGCCGCGCCGTCGGCGAATCCACGCTCGCCGGTCCCGATCCGGCGTACGACGGTGGTCGCGTCCGGGCCGAGTTCGACGATGCTGTGATTGCCGGCGTCCGCCACGAGGAATCCGTTGTCCAGCGCAACGACCTTCGCGGGGAACCGGAGATCCGTCGGCTCGGCGGGCGGCGCGACGTACGGCGAGCGGCCGCGGGTGAGCGTACCGGCGGTCTCGTGCTGAGCGACGAGGTCGGTCAGCAGGGCGTCCAGGGCGTGCAGGTGCCCTTCACCGGAGTACTGCGCGACGATGTACCCGTTCGGATCCACCAGCACCAGTGTCGGCCAGGCGCGCGCGGTGTAGTTCTGCCACGTGACCAGCTCGGGATCGTCCAGGACCGGGTGCGCGACCTCGTACCGCTCGACGGCGCTGCGGACCGCGGCCTCCTCGCCCTCGTGCGCGAACTTCGGCGAGTGCACGCCGACGATCACCAGCGCGTCGCCGTACTTCTCCTCGAGCGGCCGCAGCTCGTCGAGGACGTGCAGGCAGTTGATGCAGCAGAAGGTCCAGAAGTCCAGCAACAGGAACCGCCCGCGGAAGTCCGCCAGCGACAGCTCCCGCCCACCGGTGTTCAACCACCCACGACCCCGCAACTCAGGCGCACGCACATGCATGTCCCCATTGTCCGACTCGGCTCAACACCGCCGGACGTCAGCCCGGCATGCGAGCGCTCCGGAACGCTGGCACAATCCCCCGGTGGCCAAGCGCACCGTCAAAGCACCCGAGCGTTCGCGGTGGTATCGCGACGGCACCGTCCTCACCTGGATCGGGATCGCGCTGGCGATCGTGGTCGCGCTGTTCGGTGACAACCTGTGGTCGCGGCTGACCGGACTGTTCGATCGTGAGCCGAGCCTCCAGCACCGGGTCGAGCAGGCGATCGCCGAGTGCCGGCAGGACGGCTACGAGTGCCGTACGACGAAGTCGATCGTGATCGCCAACGGCGCCGGCGCGTTGACGGCCGTCGGCGTCGACCTGATCGACAAGAACCTGTCCGGGAGTGCGGCCGGGTCCGCGGTGCTGGTGTTCGACGCCTCCGGCGGCCTGCGGTGGACCTCACCGATCCAGTCGTTCCAGCCCGGGTACGGGCTGACCGGTCTGGACACCGACGTGACCAACCACCTGTTCGTCAGTTTCGCGGTGACGAACCACAGCGGCATCGCGTGGGTGATCGACCCGTCCACGACCCCCGTCCAGACGTTCGGCAGCGTCGGCGGGTCCGGTCTGGTGATCGACGGCTACGAGGAGCCGAACTTCGCCGGCGTACGGCGACTCCTCACGTACCGCGAAGGCTGGCCGGCGAACACCCGGAACCCGAGCACCAGCCGCGACGTGTTCGAGTGGAACGGCACCAAGTACGTCCATCGGGGTTGCGAGCTCGTCGGCCCGATCGGGGCCGATGGCAACCGTCAGGTGCAGATGATGCGCCCGGCCGGCTCGGCACACTGCCGCCAACCGGTCGGAAAGTACTCCGTCGACCTCGACGGCGATCGCACCGCCGGAGCACAGGTGCCGTGATCAGCGGGGCAGGATCAGGGTGTCGGTGAGCATCTTCGCGGTCTTGCGGAGGGTCGCCGGCGAGGACGAGAGGTCGGTGGCCAACGCGTACGGCGTGAGGGTCTCGCCCGGGCCGACCAGGCGGTGGCGGTGCGCGAGGAGCCAGACGATCGCCCGCGGCCAGGTTGACAGGCGAGCCTTGGCCAGCAGGTCGGGGGCGTCGCGGACCAGGCGTTCGGCGATGTCGAACGCGTCGGGCGCGTACGCCGTCCCGAGGGTCTCGCCGGCCATCAGCCAGGCGTGCGGGGCCAAAACCGAGAGCGTGGCCGCCTGGGAGTTGTCCAGGCCGCGGAGATCGGGTTGCGGCGGCGAGCCGAGGCCCGCGAGGGCACGGTAAGCGTCTTCCAGATCATTCGTCGTGTCATCGAGGAAGACCCGCTCGCCGGGCTTGGACCCGACCGGGTCGATCATCGCGGCGGCCTCGAGGGCGGGCTGCCAGACGTCGACGGCGTCGACCGCCTCGTCGACGGCGTCCAGCGGCAGGTGCGTCCGGTCGCCGCAGAACTCCAGCCAGGCCTTCACCACGGACGGCACCGCGTCGAAATAGGTGCTGTCGGCAAGAACCTTGCGCGGCAGCCAGTGCGCGAGGAAGAGCTCCACCAGTACGGCGCTGACGCGCAGCGGACCGCCGACGGTGTGGTCGACCGCGTGGTCGATCCACAGCCGGACGATGTCCGCGGCGTCGTCCGGCAGATTCACGGAGTACCGCGACTCGAGGAACTCGTCGACCAGCTGGTCACGCTGGCGCGGGGTCGGCAACGGCCGGATCGGCGGGCGGATCGGGCGCTCGGGCAACTGGGTCAGCCGGTTCACCAGCAGGCCGGTGAAGAACTCGAAGTCCTCGCTGATCGGCGGATCGTCGTAGTCGCGGGTCTCCCCGAGCGCCTGCAGGATGATCCCGGCCGCGGTCGGCGGGCGCACGGTCCGGATGGTCACCCGGCCGCCGCGCTGGTACGCCTCCAGGACCCGGTCGACCGGCGGGCCGACGAACACGTCCTTCACGATCGCGCCGAGGTTGTTGTCGATGAACACCACCACGGTGTGCGGGTGCTGGTCGTCGTCGTAGTCCAGCACGACGCTGAGGCCGTCGCCGGTGATGTCCTCGGACACGATCGCGCTGGTCAACCGGAAGCCGGCGATCCGGGTCACCCACTCCGGCACTTCGTCCTGCGTGCGCAGCCGGGAGACATGGGCGCGCTGCAGCGGCAGCCGGCCGGCCGGGCCGACCGTCCGCGCCAGGCTGGTCAGCAGGACGAAGGACTCCAGGTCACGCCGCTCGCCGAGCACCCGCGCGGCGTCGGCCCAGAAGAACCGCTCCACCTCGCCGATCTCGTCCGGACGCCCGGCAGGCCACAACTGATCGGCGAGCATCGCCGCCGAGCGGGCCACCGACGCCTCGGCGATCACCGGGTGCAGCGCGGCGGGCACCGCGGCCAGATCCATGGCAAGCGTTTCCAGCAAGGTCTCCAGGACGGCGACACTGGGCGTGGTGTCGACGTCGACACCCGCCGTCGGCCCGACTGGCTCGCCGGGCTCGGAGCCGACGAGCCGTAAATGGCTGCGCCGTCCGTCCCGTCCGTGGGGAGACTTGGTCACCTCCGTGAGATTACCGTCCGGAACCAGTCCCCCGCAGGCAGCACCGCGAGTCCTGTGGATAACTACGGCCCGGGCTCGATCACGAGCCCGGGCCGTCGCACGACGTACAGGTCAGCCCTTGAGGGCGCCTGCCATCAGCCCGCCGATGAACCAGCGGCCCAGCACGATGTACACGATCAGCGTCGGGAACGACGTGATCAGCGCGCCCGCCATGCTCGCCGCGTAGTCGACCTTCTGGCCGCCGGCCAGCGCGGCCAGGCCCAGGGTCACCGGGCCGTTCTGCTGGGTGGTGAGGAACAGCGCGAACAGGAAGTCGTTCCAGACCGAGGTGAACTGCCAGATCAGCGTCACCACGAACCCGGAGATCGAGATCGGCAGGATGATCCGGGCGTAGGTCTGGACCAGGCCGGCGCCGTCCACCCGGGCCGACTCGATGATCTCGTTCGGCACCACGGTCGCGTAGTAGTTGCGGAAGATCAGCGTGCAGATCGGGATGCCGTAGATGCAGTGCGCGATGATCAGCGTCGGGATCCCGCGGGTGACGTCCAGTTCGGTGAACGTCGTCCGCAGCGGCAGCATCACCGCCTGGTAGGGGATGAACATCCCGAACAGGATGAACGCGAACACGATGTTCGCGCCCGGGAACCGCCAGCGGGCCAGCACGAACCCGTTCACGGACCCGATCATCGAGGAGATGATCGCGGCCGGGATCGCCAGCGACAGCGACCGCACCATGTACGGCTGCAGCACGTCCCAGGACTTGCGCCACGGATCCAGCGTCCAGATCTGCGGCAGGTTCCACTGCGCGGCGGCGGTGGTGTCGCTGGACGTCTTGAAGCTGCCGACCACGACGACGTACACCGGGATCAGCACGAACAACAGGAACAGCAGCAGGATCAGGTACTTGATCGAGCGGCTCAGTCTGGTCGTCCCGTCCGCACCGGTCCGGGGCTTGTGGCGGACCGCGCTCGCGGTGGTGCCGGTGGCGGCATCGACGGCGGTCATTCGTTGCTCTCCTGCCGGACGGTGTACGCGACGTACGGGATGACGAGGACGGCGACGACCGCGAGCATCACGATCGCGATCGCTGCCGCCTTGGCCTGGTCGCCGCGCAGCAAGGTGTTCCACATCAGGATCGAGGGCACCTCGGTACGGAACTGGTTCGGCCCGGTGATCGCGTAGATCAGGTCGAACAGCTTCAGCGACATGTGGCCGAGGATGATCAGCGCCGACAGCGCGATCGGCGACAGCTGCGGGAACAGCACGTGCCGGTACAGCTTGAACTCCGAGGCACCGTCGACCCGCGCCGCCTCGCGCAGCTCCGGCGGGATGCCCCGGAAACCGGCCAGGAACAACGCCATGATGTACCCGGACAGCTGCCAGACGGCCGGCAGCGCGATCGCCGCCATCGTCGTCCATCTACTGCCCGCGGTCCACCACGCGTTCTCCAGGAAGTGCAGCTGGAGGATTTCGAACAACCGGTTCAGCCCGCGGGCGTCGTCACCCTGGGACGGGTTCAGCAACCAGCCCCAGACGACACCCGAGGCGATCATCGAGATCGCCATCGGGAACAGGAAGATCGAGCGGAACACACCCTCGCCGGTGACACCCTTCTCCAGCAGCAGCGCCCAGATCAGGCCGAAGATCAGCGTGCCCACGATGAACAGCACCGTGAGCACGCCGAGGTTCTTCAGCGAGTTGAGGAACCGGTCCTCATGGAACAGGTTCGTGTAGTTCTCGAACCCGACGTAGTTCGCCGAGCCCTTCCGAGCGGTGTGGCGGTCGGTCAGCGACGTGTTGAACGACCAGGCGATCAGCCCGTAGACGAAGTACCCGAGCAACAGCACGGTCGGCAGCAGCACCAGGGCACCAGGGCCCCAAGTGCGAATTCTTCCGTGCATTGTCAGCTCACCGCCCGAGAACCGGTCCGCAACTCGCCCCGCATCAGCTCGTCTTCATCGCTTGGCCGAGCTGCTGCTGCAGCTTGGCGACGTCCTGACTACCGCTGAACTGACTCATCGCGGACAGGATGTCGTTGTTCTGGCCGAGCGTGCACGCGGCACCGTGGGCGCAGGACGGGACGATCGTGTCCTTCTTCCAGTCCGCCATCGCGGACTGCTGGTACTTCGGGTAGTCCGCCGGGTTGGCGTCCGAACGGGCCGGGATCGAGCCCTTCTTGGTGTTGAAGGCCTTCTGGCCCTCGGCCGAACCGACGACCTTCAGCCAGCACTTCGCACCATCGGGGTCGACGCCGTTGGTCGGCAGCGTGAACGAGTCGGCCAGGAACTGGAAGCTGTCCCCGGTGCCCGGAGCCGGCCAGTAGGTGTACGCGCTGTCCGGGACCTTGTCCGCCAGCTGCTGCGCGGCGACCCAGTCACCCATCAGCGTGTAGCCGGCCTGGCCCTTGTTCACGTAGCCCAGCGCGTCCGGCCAGTCGATCGCCTCGCGGTCGGCGTTGGTGAAGCCGAGCAGCGTCTTGTACTTGTTCAGCGCGGACGTCACGTCGGCACCGGACCAGTCGGTCTTACCGTCCCACAGGCCCTTGAACTTGTCCGGGCCGAGCTCGCCGAGCAGCACGGCCTCGACCAGCATCTCCTGCGCGAAGCCCTTGGAGATCGCCAGCGGCGCCTTCACGCCGGCCGCCTTCAGCTTGTTCAGGTCGGCGATCCAGGCGTCGACGTTGGCCGGCGCCTTCGAGGCGTCGATGTTCGCCTTCTTCAGCACGGCCGGGTTCACCCAGACCATGTTCGCCCGGTGGATGTTCGCCGGGATCGAGTAGATCTTGCCGTCGACGGTCAGGTTGTCGAGCAGGTTCTGCGGGAAGGCCTTGTCCAGCCCGAAGTCCTTGTACAGCCCGCTGACGTCGTCGACCTGCCCGGCGTTGATGTAGTCCTTCAGCTCCGCACCGGCGTGCGCCTGGAAGGTGGACGGCGGCTTGCCGGCCTGCAGGTCGTTGGCCAGTACCTGCTTGGCGTTCGAACCGGCGCCACCGGCGACGGCCGAGTTCACGAACTTGTAGTCCTTGCAGTCCTGGCCGAACACGGACACCAGGCCGTCCAAGCCGGCCTTCTCACCACCATCGGCCCACCAGGTGAAGACGGTGACGTCCTTGGTCCCGGACGAGCTCCCACCACTGCTGCTGTTGTTGTCGCTGTTCCCGCAGGCGCTCACCGCGAGTAGACCCGCTGCGCTCAGCACCGCGAGGGTCTTGGTCAGACCACCACGCATGATTCACTCTCCGATCAGTCGATGGAGCCGCCTGTGACAACGATGCCCCCTTGACGGCCCAACTCTGGGCACGCGAGCTACCGGGTGTCAACGTTCCGCGCAGGCGCGTTGCGCAGCCGTGACCCCGTGCGGCTTGACAGTGTGAGAGCGCGCACATTCGCGGCGCGAACCGGTGCTCTGCGCACCGGAACTGCGCAAAACTCAGGGCTTGAGCAATACCTTGATCGCCCGCCGCTCGTGCATCGCGGCGTAGCCCTCGGCGACGTCGGCCAACGGGATCTGGGAGTCGAACACCTTGCCGGGGTCGATCTCCCCCGCCAGTACGTCGGCCATCAGCTCCGGAAGGTACGCGCGGCAAGGGGCCGCGCCACCGTTGAGACCGACGTTCCGCCGGAACATCGTGCTGATCGGCACCTCGACGCCGTGCGGTACGCCGACGAACCCGACCGTCGCTCCGGCCCGCGCGACGTCGAACGCGGTCGTCATCGACTGTTCGGTACCAACGCATTCCAGCACCGCATCCGCGCCGACACCCTTGGTGAGTTCGAGTACGGCGTCCTTCGCCGCGTCGCCGCGTTCGGAAATGATGTCCGTGGCACCGAATTCCTTCGCCAACGCCTGCCGGGGCGCATGCCGCGACAGGGCAACGACCCGCTCCGCACCCATCCGGGACGCCGCGAGTACGCCGCACAACCCGACGGCGCCGTCGCCGACGACAACCACCGTGTCGCCGGCCTTCACCCGCGCGGACCGCGCCGCGTGCCAGCCGGTCCCCATCACATCCGAGAGCGTGAGCAACGACGGGACAAGCGAGTCGTCGGGTACGTCGGGCGTCGCGACCAGCGTGCCGTCGGCGTACGGGAGCTTGACGTACTCGCCCTGGCCACCGTCGGCCCTGGCGCTGCCGTAGCCGACCATGTTCTGGCAAGCGGTCTGATACCCCGCGAGGCAGTTCGGGCACGTCCCGTCGCTGACCACGAACGGCGCGATCACGAAGTCACCCGGCTTCACCGTGCGGACCTCGGACCCGATCTCCTCGACGATGCCGACGAACTCGTGCCCGATCGGCCGCGGCTCCTTGACCGGGTTCTCCCCGCGGTACGGCCAGAGGTCGGAGCCACAGATGCACGAGGCAACGACCTTGACCACCGCATCCCCGGGCCCGTCGATCCGCGGGTCCGGACGATCTTCCAGCCGTACGTCGAACGCTCCATGAATCACGGTGGCACGCATGGGACTCACACTAGATCAGGCGGGAACTGGCTCCCGCTCGACCCTCTTCGCGCCCCATCCGAGCCAGACGCAGGCAGCACCGAGCAGTACGCCGTGCGCGATGCGCAGCGCGGGCGGTCCGAAGAACTGCGGCAGGAACAGCCCGAAGCCGATCGCGAACAGGATGGCCGGCACGGTCTTCACGCGCACGGCCAGCAGAATCGCCGCCGCCGCCATCGTCAGCAACCCGACGCCGAACATCGTCATCGCGAACGGGTTGTAGCGCACGTCCTCGGCCAGGTCGAGGATGTTCGGCTGATTGGCGATCGCATGGAGGCCGAAGTCCTCGGCACCGTAGTACGGCAGCGTCAGGCCGGCGCCGATCCAGAAGACGATCGCAGCCGGCCGGTTGAGCTCGAGCAGCGCGATCGCGACCAGGATGAAGCCGATCATCGCGCACAGGTGGGCGACGATCCACGCGGTGGAGCCCATCGCGGCGGCCGCACCCGAGGTGGTCGACTCGTCCTCCCACGGGCGGAGGGCGGGGTAGAGCAGGAACAGCAGACCTGCGACGGACAGTTGGATCCTCATGATTGGTTCCTCAGGCTGGCGAGATACATCTGGATGAGCTGGTCGTAGGTTTCGTCGAGATCTTCGGGCAGCCCGAAACCGCCGCCCGACTCGATGGACGCGAAGCCGTGCACGAGCACCCGCAGACGCCGGGTCGCGTGCACCGCTGCCGGGCCTTCGAGCCCGTAGCCGCGCAGGGTGGCGTACATGACGCCCACCAACTTCTTGCCCGCCGCCTCCTGGATCGGGTCATGCAACGGGTCCATCGGGACTGCGGCGTACCGCTTCGGGCGCGCAGCGACGTACGCGCGATAGGCGTGCATCAAGGCGGTGACCGCCTCGTCGCCGCCGGTGCCCAGGACGATCGCGGTGAACTGGTCGGCCATGTCCTCGAGCACCCGGACACCGACGAGCGCCTTGAGTTCGCCGAGGTTCGCCACGTGCTTGTAGAGCGACGGTGTGGCGACCCCACAACCCTGCGCGACCGCGGCGAGCGTGAGCCCGTCCGGCCCGTGCTCGTCGACGATGCCGAGTGCCACGTCGACCACGGCGGCGGGCGTCAGCGACTTTTTAACGACCATAGCTCATAGGCTAATGGCATTAGCCAGAGGCGTCAATCAGACTGCGGCGTACCGTCCCCGACGATGAACCAGCGCGGGTACGTCGTCCACTCCGAACTCCACGTGCGCGATCTCCAACTGCACCTGGAGCCCCCACCCGATCTCGCGTGGGTCCGGGTCCACGAGGGTGCAACCCGCCCAGGTGCTGACGCCGACCGGCGCCGGGCCCCACTCGGTGTCCGTCCAGTCGATCATCCGGAACGGTCCGCCGGGAGCGGGCGCGACGTACCCGAAGGCATCGGCCAGCTGCCGGTGTGGTTCGCCGAGCAGCGCGACCACCGCGGTCCCGGACTGGCGGAGGGTTTCCCACAGGTCGGAGTCCGGGTCGATCAGGCCGAGCACATATCCGGGCTCACCGTCTGCGACCAGCATCGACGAGACAGTCAGCCCGGCTCGCTTCCCGTCGTACGCCGTTGTCCACAGCCCGACCGGGGACGGCAACCGCCCGCGGAAACGGCGTACCGGACTCCGCTCGGACTCCGGTGGCAGGAACGGGTGGTCACCGTGAATGGTCACCGGGCCACCGTACTTCGGCTAGTTGGTCGTCACCCGGTCCGGCAGCGTGAAGGTGTCGATGGGGTACGACGTGAGGCCGCTCGAACCGTGGACCTTCGCGACGGCACCGTTCGCGTCGAAGACGAAGCGGTACGACTCGCCGTACGAGCCGTAGCCGTTGCCTCCGGTGACGCGCAGGGCGTCGCCGTCCGCCTCCAACGGTTGCGGGTCGTCGGCCGGGTTCGCGCCGGCCGGGTCGGTCGCGTACAGCCGGCCGCCGATCAGGGCGAAGTCGGTGACACCCCACAGGTTCGCGAAGCGGCCGGTGAACCGCGCCAGGTCGTTCTCCGCACCGCGATCCTTCGACTCGCCGCGGTCCTTCGACTCGGCGAGGTCGAGGAGCCGGAAGAACCCTTCGGCGAGCTGGGACGCGGGCCCGTCGATCGCATTGGTCAGCACCGCGACGACCAGCCGCTGGTCCGGGTCGACGAGCGTCCGGGTGATGTGCCCCGGGTACCCACCGCCGTGCCCGAACACGTTCCGGTCACCGACCTTCGTCACCGCGAGACCGAGGCCGTACCGCGCCTTCTCGTCGGATCCGGTGGTCCACAGTCCGTGCTGCATCTCGCGCTTCGACTTGTCCGTGAGCAGCCGGTCGTCGCCAGGCAGGTGCGCGGAGAAGTAGGTGACCAGGTCCCGGGCGTTGCCGAAGAACCCGGTCGCCGAGGCCAGCGCCCGGGTATCGACGTGGTCGATCGGGACGCGGCGCTCGGCGTACGACAGCGCGCTGTACCCGGCGGCGTACTCCGTCAGCCGGGACGGATCCAGCTCCGGGCCGAGCCCGGACAGCCCGAGCTTGTCCACGATGGAGGTCTGAACATAAGCGTTGTACGGCGTCCCGCTGGCGGCCTCGATGACGAGACCGAGCAGGCCGTAGCCGATGTTGGAGTACTTGAAACGGTCGTTCTCGGGGATCACCGCAGTGGACTCGTCGCGCAGTACCGCCAGCAGCTCGTCGCGATCCGGGAAGCTGGTGACGAGCTGCCACCAGTCCGCGGCGAGGCCGTCGCGGGTGACACCGCCGGCGTGCGCGAGCAGCTCGCGCACGGTCCGCTCACCGACCGGCGTGCCGACGATCTCGGTGACATGCTGCGACACCTTGTCGTCGAGCCGCAGCCGGCCCTGCTCGACGAGCTGGAGGACCGCCGTGCCGGTGAACGTCTTGGAGTGCGACGCGATCCGGAACAGGTGCTGCTCCGTGAGCGGTACGGCGTTCTCCACGTCCGCCTGCCCGTAGGCCGCCGAGAACGCGATCGCATCCTCGGCGTACACCGCGACCTGGACGCCGGGGACCCGCTGGAAACGCTGGTTGAACGCCAGCCAACTGTCGTAATACGCGAGTACCTCGGTCAGATTCTGGGTCACGGCTGTCTCCTGGACGGGTCGGCGGATGGAGGTGCCACAGTCATACCTTCCGCCTCAGGGTCAGCTCAACGACACCTCAGCAGCAACCTCAGCCGACGTGCCGCCGCGACTGGATCACCCGGAAGCGGCTCGCGACGTAGGCGCCGTCGGTGTACGTCGCGTTCGCGGCCGGGTTCGCACCGGTGCCGTGGAAGTCGCTGAACGCGGCCGACTGGTTCACGAAGACCTGGCCGGTGAGGTTCTCCGACAGCGCGACGCCGGCCTCCAGCGCCGCCTCGCGGGCCTGCTCGATGATCTTCTCGTCGGTCGAGTAGATGCCGGCGGTCATCGCGCCGTCCTCGGTGACGGTCGACCGGAACAGCTCGATCGACTGCGCGGTGTCCGCGGTCTTCACCAGGAACGACACCGGGCCGAAGCACTCCCGCCCGTAGACCTCGTCGTCGGCGGCGTCGATCGCGACCAGCAGCGGCGTACGGACGACCGCGTCCGGGAACGCCGGGTGCTGGATCGCGCGGGACTCCAGCACGACCTCGCCGTACTCCGGGGCGAGTTCGAGGCGGCTGATCACGGCCTGGTTCACGATGCCGCCGAGGATCTCGACCGCGCGGGCGTCGTCGCCGAGCAGTTTGCCGATCGCCGTGGCGAGGCCCTGGCCGACCTCCTCGAAGGACTTGTGGCCTTCGTCGGTCTCGATACCGCCGGCCGGAACGAACAGGTTCTGCGTGGTCGTGCACATCTGGCCGGAGTAGAGGCTCAGGGTGAAGGCGAGGTTGTTGCAGAGCGCCTTGAAGGAGTCCGTGGAGTCGATGATCACCGCGTTGACGCCGGCCTTCTCGGTGAACACGGTCGCCTGCGTCGCGTTGTGCTCCAGCCACTCGCCGAACTCACTGCCGCCGGTGAAGTCGATCAGCTTCACCTCGGGGCGCTGGGCCAGCGGCTTGGCCAGCCCGTCGCCGGCGCGCTCGGTCGCCAGCGTGACCAGGTTGGGGTCGAAGCCGGCTTCGGCGAGTACCTCGCGGCACGCGTCGACCGTGATCGCCAGCGGCAGCACGGCCAGCGGGTGCGGCTTCACGACGACCGCGTTGCCGGTGACCAGCGAGGCGAACAGGCCCGGCCAGGAGTTCCAGGTCGGGAAGGTGTTGCAGCCGATCACCAGCGCGACACCGCGACCCGTGACGGTGAAGGTCTTCTGCATCCGGATCGGATCGCCCTTGGCCGGCTTCTCCCAGTTCGCCGTCGCCGGGTAGCGGCTCATCTCCTCGTACGCGTACGCGACAGCTTCGAGCGCCCGGTCCAGCGCATGTGCACCGCCGGCCTGGAACGCCATCACGAACGCCTGCCCACTCGTGTGCTGGACCGCGTTGGCGAGCTCGAACACCCGCTTGTGCAGCCGGTCGAGGATCTCCAGCACCACCCCGGTCCGCCCGTCGATCCCGGCGCGCCGCCAGTCCGCCAGCCCGTGCTGCGCGGCGGCCAACAGATCGTCGAGACCGTCCTCGACCACCCGCGGGTACGCGACGTCCAGCGAGATCCCGTACGGCGACTGCTCGGTGACGACCGTCCCGCGCGACCCGGGGATGTCCAGCGGGTACGTCGTACCGAGGTGGGCCTCGAAGGCCGCTTTGCCGTCGGCCGCCGCGTTCTCGCCGTACACCCGGGGGCTGGGCGACTCGGGGAACGCGGAGTGGTAGCCACGGTCGCGGATCGCCGTCAGTGCGCCGTCCAGGCGCTCACGGTGGGCAGAGAGCAGGTCGGTCGTCATGCCTGCGATGTTACAGTCATTGGCGCAACTGGGACTAGAGTGTCACACGGCCATCTTCTCGATTGGGCACACCGGTATGGACGACTTGGCGACCAGAGTGGCAGCGGCGATGTGGGCGGAGGACACCGCCAGCGCCGGCCTGGGCATGCGGCTGGTGGACGTCGCCGAAGGAACCGCGCGGGTCGAGATGACGGTGCGCGCGGACATGGTCAACGGGCACGGGATCGCGCATGGTGGATTCGTGTTCACCCTGGCCGACTCGGCGTTCGCGTTCGCCTGCAACTCACGCAACCAGGTGACCGTCGCGCAGGCCTGCGACGTCGTGTTCGTCGCGCCGGCCCGGCGGGGTGACGTGCTGGTCGCGGACGCCCGGGAGCGGACCACGTTCGGCCGGAACGCGATCTACGACGTCACGGTCACCCGCGGCGACGAGGTGATCGCCGAGTTCCGCGGCCGCAGTCGCCAACTGTCCGGAACCATCGTGTCGTCGGAGGATTCATGACTCGTGAGGCATTTCTCGTCGACGGCGTCCGGACGCCGATCGGACGGTACGGCGGTGCGCTGTCGGCGATCCGCCCCGACAACCTGGCCGCGCACGCGATCTCCTCGCTACTGAACCGGACCGCGCTGGACCCCGCACTGATCGACGACGTGATCCTTGGGTGCGCCAACCAAGCCGGCGAGGACAACCGGAACGTCGCCAGGATGGCGGTGCTGCTCGCCGGCCTGCCGGATGCGGTCCCGGGCACGACGATCAACCGTTTGTGCGGCTCGGGGTTGGATGCGGTCGCGTACGCCGCACGCTCAATCATTGCCGGAGACAACGACATCGTCGTGGCCGGTGGCGTGGAGTCGATGTCGCGGGCGCCGTTCGTGATACCCAAGGCGACGACCGCGTTCGCCCGGCAGGCCGAGATCTTCGACACCACGATCGGCTGGCGATTCGTGAACCCGGCACTCGAGGCGCAGTACGGGATCGACTCGATGCCGGAGACGGCCGAGAACGTCGCGGCGGACTTCGGGATCTCGCGGGAGGACCAGGACCTGTTCGCGCTGCGGTCGCAGCAGCGGGCCGCGAAGGCGCAGGCGAACGGGCGGCTCGCGGAAGAGATCGTGGCGGTCGACGTACCGGGCAAGCGCGGTGCGGTGACAGTGGTCGACACCGACGAGCATCCGCGGGAGACGTCGCTCGAGGCACTGGCCGGTCTGAAGACACCGTTCCGTTCGCCTGGGACCGTGACGGCCGGGAACGCGTCCGGGGTGAACGACGGCGCGGCGGCGCTGCTGGTGATGAGCGGCGAGGCCGTCGAGCGGCACGGAGTGACGCCGCTGGCACGGGTGGTGGGCACCGCGACAGCCGGCGTACCGCCGCGGATCATGGGCATCGGGCCCGCGCCCGCGACCCGCAAGTTGCTCGATCGCGCCGGAGTCGCAGCGTCCGACATCGAGGTCATCGAGCTCAACGAGGCGTTCGCGTCGCAGTCGCTCGCCGTACTCCGGCGGCTCGGTCTCCCCGACGACGCCGAGCACGTCAACCCGAACGGCGGCGCCATCGCCCTCGGTCACCCACTGGGGATGTCCGGCGCCCGCCTCGCCCTCACCGCGGCCCTGGAGCTTCGCCACCGCGACGCCCGGTACGCGCTGGCCACGATGTGCATCGGCGTCGGGCAGGGCATCGCGACCCTGCTGACCCGTCCCTAGGAGGACCCATGCTCGGTGAGGCTCTGCCCGAGGAGCTGCGCGACGCCGGCGAACGGCTGTCCGTCGACGAGCTCCGGTCCCGTCAGCTGTCGTTGCTCCAAGCAACGGTACGGCGGGCGTACGAGAACGTCCCGCACTATCGGACGGCGCTGGACGCCGTCGGGTTCAAGCCCGACGACCTGCGCGAGTTGTCCGACCTGAGCCGGTTGCCGTTCACCGCGAAGAAGGACCTGCGCGACAACTACCCGTTCGGGATGTTCGCCGTACCGCGGACCGAGGTGGCACGGGTGCACGCGTCGTCCGGGACCACGGGGCGGCCGACGGTCGTCGGGTACACCAAGCGGGACCTGGACAACTGGGCCGACCTGATGGCGCGGTCGATCCGGGCGGCCGGTGGACGCGCCGGCGACGTCTGTCACGTCGCCTACGGCTACGGCCTGTTCACCGGCGGGCTCGGCGCGCACTACGGGGCCGAGCGGCTCGGGTGCACCGTCGTACCGGTCTCGGGTGGGATGACCGAGCGGCAGGTGGACCTGATCCGGGACTTCGGGGCGCGGATCATCATGGTCACGCCGTCGTACTTCCTGTCGATCGTCGACGAGATGGAGCGCCGCGGTCTCGACCCGCGTGACACCGAGCTGCGGATCGGGATCTTCGGCGCCGAGCCGTGGACCGAGCAGATGCGGACCGAGGTCGAGGAACGGACCGGGATCCACGCCGTCGACATCTACGGGCTGTCGGAGGTGATGGGGCCCGGGGTCGCGCAGGAGTGTGTCGAGACGAAGGACGGGCTGCACATCTGGGAGGACCACTTCTACCCGGAGATCATCGACCCGGTCACCGGCGAGGTGCTGCCGGACGGGAGCGAAGGCGAGCTGGTCTTCACCACACTGACGAAGGAAGCCTTCCCGGTACTGCGGTACCGCACTCGCGACCTGACCCGCCTGCTGCCTGGCACCGCCCGCCCCGGCCTGCGCCGGATGGAGAAGATCACCGGACGCACCGACGACATGATGATCGTGCGCGGCGTCAACGTCTTCCCCACCCAGATCGAGGAACAGATCCTCCTGGTCGAGGGCCTCACCCCGCACTACCTCTGCGTGCTGACCCGACCCGGCCGCCTCGACGAACTCACCGTCCGGGTGGAAGCAGCCCCCGACCTGGTCGACCACACCACCGCGGCCACCACCCTCGCCCGCCGAATCAAGGACCGGGTAGGCGTCACCGCCACAGTCGACGTCGTAGCCCCCCACGCCCTGGAACGCTCCCTCGGCAAGGCGAAACGCATCCGCGACGACCGCAAGTAACTAAAGAAGGGACTCGGGCTGGGGTTGGCGACGGTGGGTTTTGTGGACGGCGGGTGGGCGGATGTGGGGGCGGACGAGTGCCTCGATCTCGAAGTCCTCGAGGTGGAACTTGGCGGCGATCTCGCGGTACGGCGCTCCGGTGCGGACCTGCGTGATGATGTCCGCCACGGGAACGTCGTCGACCATCGGGCGGCCGTACGAACGGTGCGGGTCCACGATCACGTCGATGTCCTGGTAGATCACGAGCCGCAGCGTCCCGGCGTACCCGTCGTCGGACCACCCGATCGCGGCGGACCCACGACGCAGTACGCCGGGGAACCCGCCCTGGCTGTCCCGGATCCGTTCCCAGCCCTGCTCGCGGCCCTCGGCGGCGATCTCCACCAACAGGTCGCGGCCGTCGTGGGCCAGACCGGACCAGGCCAACGGGTACCGGCGCCCGGCCCGCGAGCGGAGCGCGACGGCCGCCTCGCCGATCGCGTGCAACGACAAACCGGTACGGCGCAGGTGCCGGAGCATGTGCGTCTCGACCAGCCCCGCGAACGTGATCGTCGGCTCGCCGCGACTCCCCGTGCCCGCCTCGAGCGCTCCGGACCGCAGCCAGTCGCCGAGCGTGGTCGCCGGCAACCCGAGGTGCAGCGCGGCCTCGGCACGGGTGTACAGCGGCAGGTCGAACCGTGGATCCACGTCTCACCTCTCAGGCGAAGGGCGGTCGCCGACCCGACGAGCATGCCACCCCACCAGCCGACTTTGTGCCCCTACCGACCACTTCCAGGACCCGAAAATGGGTGGTGGGGGCACAAAGTGGTGGATACGGTGCACGCGCCATCGGCCCGACAGCCAGGAGTAACCGAAGATGACCGAAGTACAACGTCCGTCGCTGACCGCCGGAGAGCGCGAACAGCTGATCGGATGGCTCGACCTGCAGCGTTCGTTCGTCCGGATGAAATGCACCGGGCTGAGCGAAGAAGATGCCCACCGCAAGGTTGTCCCCACCTCCCCGCTGATGACGCCGGCCGGGCTCGTCGCGCACCTGCGCTGGGTGGAGTACTCGTGGTTCCAGATGGGTCTCGCCGGTGTCCCCGACACCGGGCAGACGCCGTGGCAGGAGGGTGCGCACGTCGACGCCGAGATGTTCGTCGACGACGTACCGCTCGCGCAGTTGCTCGACGAGTACGACGCGGAGTGCGCGCGCTCGAACGCCACCATCGCCGACCTCCCGCTCGAGGCCGTCGAGCAGGGGCAGCCGCCGGAGAAGGCGGCCTCGCTGCGCTACGTGCTGTGCCACATGATCGAGGAGACCGCCCGGCACGTCGGGCACCTGGACATCATCCGGGAACTCCTCGACGGCGCCACCGGATACACGAAGCCGGACTGATCCCGGACCGATCCGGGCGGCGACCGGGTTTGATCAGATGACCCGGTGACGCGTTCGCCGAGGGGTGGATAGGATGTCCGGCATCTGGCACGGGGTAGCGACAAGAGGTGTGATGAGGGAACCCTCCGTACGCCGTTATTCCGGGCGATCAGTCGAGGAGTGGAAGGCCGCGCGCCGGGAACGGTTACTGGCCGCCGCGCTCGAGCTCTTCGGGACCGAAGGATATCCGGCCACATCCGTGGAACGCCTGTGCACACAGGCGAAAGTGTCCACCCGGCACTTTTACCACGAGTTCCAGAACAAGGAGGCCGTGCTTCTCGCGGTGCATGCGCAGATGATCGAGCTGACGGTCCGCAGCACCGGCGACGCGCTCCGCCGGACCGCCGACCGGCCGGTCCGGGAGCGGATCGCCGCGGCCGTCGACTCGTACCTGCGGACCACGATGGCCGACCTGCGCCGGGCCCGGATCTCGTTCGTGGAGGTGGTCGGCACCAGCCCGGCGGTCGAGGAGCAGCGGATCGCGTTCCGGGAGTTGCTGATCGGCAACGTCCGCGACCTCGGCGACACCGCGGTCGAGCGCGGCGAGATCAACCGCAAGGACTTCCGGTTCCTCGCGCTGGCGTTCTTCGGTGCCGTGCACACCGTGGTCTACGACTGGATGCTGGCCGAGCCACGACCGCCGGAGCAGAAGGTGCAGAAGGCATTGCGAGACCTCGCGGTCCAGCTGATCACGGCCTAGCCCCTGGCTCAGGACACTAGAGCGGGTCGGGGATCGAGTAACGCTTGCGGAGTTCGGCGACCGCCTCGGCACGGGTCAGGGCGGCGCCGGCGTCGTACCCGGTCTCGAAGCGTTCGTTGCCCAAGGCATCACGGAGCTGGCCGACGAGGCGCTGTACGTCGGCGTCCGGGATCGCGCGGGTGCCCTTCAGCGTGGCTGCCAGCCCGAGCGTCCGGGCCGCGAGCTCGAACTCCTCGGTCACCACCAGTACGTCGACCGACGTCTCGATGACGGCGGCCGCGACCGGCATGTCCTCGGTGCCGAGCGCCAACTGGACCGCCTCCTGGCTGCACCGCTGCGCGTCCTCGACCTGACCGGTGGAGGCGTAGACCCGGCCGAGCTGCGACAGCAGAGCGGCCTGGCCGTGTGGCGCCATCCGCTCCACCTCGAGGTCGAGCAGCGAGTACCCGTGCTCGGCGAGCTCACGCGCCTCGTCGTACCGGCCGGTCCGGTGGGCGAGTTTGGCCATGCCCATGTACGACATCGCCTGGCCGCCGCGGGACCCGTTCTCCTCGGACAGCCGCAGTGCCCGGTCCAGGTCGGCGCGGGCACCGTCGTAGTCGGCGAGCTCGATCCGGCTGACCGCGCAACTGCCGAGCAACTGGGCGACCCCTTCGGTGGTCCCGAGCTCCTCGATCAGGCGGAGCGCCTCGATCAAGGACTCCAGCGCCTCGGCGTGCTCGCCGTTGTTGGCCTGGTACCCGGCGAGTCCGCGCAGCGCCATCGACATCCCGAACCGGTCACCGATCTCGCGGAAGCCGTTGAGCGCGACGGTCAGATTGGCCGCCATCTCCGCGACCTCGCCGTCGTTCTCGCGGAACATCGCGCTGGTCATCACGCCCATGTTCCGGATCCACGGGTCGGGATGCCGGCCGGCGGCCTCCAACTGCTCGAAGCAGGTCACCTTGTCCCGCCGGATCGCCGCCCACACCGCGTTGGTGAACAGCCCGATCCCGGAATCCACCAGCAGTTGGTGGCGACGGGTCATCCAGCGGACCGTGGCGAGGCCGCGGATCATCTGCTGGAACGACCGGACCGGGTCCTGTTCACCCGACATCCGGCCCATCGCCAGCAGGTAGAGCGCTTCGGCCTTGTCCAGCGGGACGCTCTTGCCCGGCACCGCGAGCGCGGCCTGCATCCAGTTGACCGCCTCGGCCGGGCGGCCGCTCATCGTCCAGTACTCCCCCAGCACCGCCACCATCTGTACGGCGACCCGCGCCGACCCGGTGTCGATCGCGTTCCGGAGCCCGTCGATCAGGTTCTCCTGGTCGGCGGTGAGTCGCGCGATCCACTGGATCTGCTCACCGGTCCGCAGCTTCGGCCTGGCCTTGCGGAGCATCCGGCTGAAGTACACCGTGTGCGCGCGCCGGAAGCGCTCGTACTCACCGGCGGCCTTCAGCTGCTCGGCGCCGTACGCACGGACCGTCTCGAGCATCCGGTAGCGCACGGACCGCTCGTCCGCCGCGGCTTCGACGAGAGACTTGTCGACAAGGGACGCCAGTACGCCGAGCACGGACTCGGGCGGGATGCTCTCGTCACTGCAGATCTGCTCGGCCGCGTCGAGCGTCGCGCCACCGGAGAACAGCGAGAGCCGCCGGGCGACCGCCTGCTCGTCCGGGTCGAGCAGGTCCCAGCTCCACTCCACGACCGCTCGCAGCGTCTGGTGCCGGGGCAGTGCCGTCCGCGATCCGCTGGTCAGCAGGCGGAACCGGTCCGTCAACCGGTCCACGATCTGTGGCGGGTTCAGCGCCCGCAGCCGCGCCGCCGCCAGCTCGATCGCGAGCGGCATGCCGTCCAGGCGCCGGCAGATCTCGGCGACCGCCTCCCGGTTCGCATCGATCAGTGCGAAGTCCGGCCGTACGGCGCGGGCTCGGTCGACGAACAGTTGCATCGCCGGGTACGCGTCCACGCCGGCGCCGTCGTGCTCCGGCGGCAGGCCGAGCGGGCCGACCGGGTGCAGGTGTTCACCGGGGATGCTGAGTGGCTCGCGGCTCGTCGTCAGGACCCGCAACCGCGGACAGGATGCGAGCAGCGAGTCGACCAGCCCGGCGACTTCCTGAACCAGGTGCTCACAGTTGTCGAGAACCAGCAGGATGCGCCGGTCCCCGATGACCTCGACGAGTCGCTGGGTCGCGGCGCGGCTGGTCGGCAGGTGCTTCGCGGCGAACGACGTCGACGGAAGGTCGACGTACTCACTCGCGCCGAGGGCGGACAGGACGGCGGGGGCCACGTCGGCGGCGTCACCGAGGGGCGCGAGCTCGACGAACCAGATGCCGTCGCCGCTCTGGTCGACGAGCGTCCGGCCGGTCTCGTTGGCCAGTCGGGTCTTGCCGGCACCGCCCGGGCCGACCATCGTGACCAGGCGGGTCCCGTTGCTCAGCAGGCGGGTCAGCTCGGCCACGTCTTCCTGGCGGCCGACGAAGCTGGTCAGTGGCGCACGTAAGTTGCTGCGCGGCACCGACGGCGCCGGGGGCGGGACGGCGGAGGTCTTCGCGACCGGATCCACGGTGTCGCCGCGGAGCACCGCGACGTGCAGTTCCCGGAGGCGGGCGCCTGGGTCGGCGCCCAGCTCATCCGCGAGCGTGGCGCGGATCCGTTCGTACGCCGCCAACGCCTCGGCCTGGCGATCGTCGGCGTACAGGGCTCGGATCAGGAGCTCGTGCAGGCGCTCGCGGAGTGGGTGGGTGGCGGCGAGATGCTCCAGGTCGGAGATGAGGTCGCGGGCGTGGCCGCAGCTCACGGCCGCCTCGGCGAGATCCTCCGCGGCGGCCAGCCGCAGCTCGGCCAGACGGTCCGCCTCGACCGCGGCGAACGGGAGATCGCGCAGGTCGGTCAGGGCCTCACCACGCCACAGCTTGTCCGCCTGGGTGAGGAGCGCGTGGGCCTGCTCGGGGTCGGACGTGAGGTACCCGCGCCCACGGCGTACCAGCTCCTCGAACTGGAGGGCGTCGACACAGTCCGGACCGATGGTGAGGGTGTAGCCGGCTGGGCCGGACTGGACCGAGATGCTCGATTCGGTCGCCGGCAGACCGGCGCGCAGCCGGGAGACGAGGGACTGCAGTGCGTTCGCACTCGGCGCCCCGCTGCCCCAGAGCCCGTCGACCAGGGTCTCGACGCTGACCGGACGGCCGGCGCTCAGCGCGAGGCGCGCGAGCAGCCCACGCAGGCGGGCGCCGCGGATGTCGAGCGGGGTTCCGTCGGCCGCCCACATCGCGAGAGGACCGAGCACCGCTATGCGCACCTCACAAGCCTCGCACATCCCCCCGACCAAACCCTCTGCCTTTTGTCACTTCGCTCCCCGAACCACCCCAGAACGTGGGCCGCTGTGGCTGGCGTTCGAATCGTGCTGGCCGCGGGGGTGGTTCGAGGCTTAGGCTCCGAACTCGTGACTGAAATCGCCGCGCGGACGCAGGTCGCGCTCTCTCGAATCGTCGCCGAACGGCAGTCCAAGGGACGGGTACCCGGGGTGGTGGGCGCGGTCGCCCGCGCCGGGTCGCTGGCGTGGTCAGCCGGTGCCGGGTCCGCCGACCTGGACAACCCGGGCGTCCCGCCGACCGCGGACTCCCAGTTCCTGATCGCCTCGCAGAGCAAGACGCTGACCGCGGTGGCGATCATGGCGCTGCGTGACGAGGGCAAGCTCAGCCTCGACGACCCGATCGAGAAACTGATCCCGCAGAGCAAGCACGAAGGCATCACCGTGCGGCAGATGCTCAGCCACGCCAGCGGGATGCAGCGCGAACCGGTCGGCGACGTCTGGGACCTGATGAAGTTCCCGTCCCGCGAGGAACTCGTGCCGGGCTGGAACGAAGCGTCCCGGATCGGCAAGCCGCACCACCGCTTCCACTACTCGAACCTGGTGTTCTCCCTGCTCGGTGAGATCGTCGCCCGAATCGACGGCCGCTCCTGGTACGACGCCGTCAAGGCACGCATCCTCGACCCGCTGGAGATGCGCCGTACGACGGTCGGCATGGACGGCGGCCCGGCCCAGACCGGGTACTACGTGCCGCCGTGGAGCGACGTACCGGTCAAGGAGCCGCTGCTCGACATCGGCGCGATGGACGCCTGCGGCGGGCTCGCGTCGACGGCCGAGGACCTGGCGAAGTGGGCGATGTTCATCGCGAACCCGGTCGACGAGGTGCTGTCGAAGGACACCCTCGACGAGATGTGCCAGGTGCAGATCATGGCGGACGTGGACCGCTGGCAGCTCGCCTTCGGTCTCGGGTTCATGCTGCTGCGCCGCGGCGACCGGCTGTTCGTCGGGCACGACGGCGGGATGCCCGGTCACATCACCTCGACGTTCGTGCACCGCGAGTCCGGTACGGCGGGGATCGCGCTCTTCGGATCCACGTCGTCCCCCGCACCGAGCGCCCTCGCGACCGACCTGATCATCAAGGTCCTCGAGGACGACCCGCTGCCGCCCGAGGCCTGGGTGCCGGGCACGGAGGTGCCGGCCGAGTACGCCGGCGTCCTCGGCACCTGGTTCTCCGAGGGCAGCCCGTTCGACTTCACGGTCAAGGGCGGCGTACTGCACGCCAAAGGTCGCGGTGCGCCCGAGCATCAGGCGCCCGCGGTCTTCGAGCGGATCGCCGAGGACACCTACCGGACCGTCTCCGGCCGCGAGACCGGCGAGGAACTCCGCATCACCCGCGACGCCACCGGCACCCCGACAAAGTTGCACTGGGCAACCTACCTGTGCACCCGGGAGCCCTTGTCCTTCGGCGAGATCAACCCGGGCTGAGGACGCCCGGGGGCGTCACCGTCCTGAGACCGAACTCCGGTCTCAGGTCCGGCGGCGGTAGGCGCGGATCGCCAGCGGCGCGAAGACCGCGACCAGACCGACCATCCAGGCCAGCGTGATCAGCAGCGGCTTCTGCAGGTCGCCGCCACCCATCAACGCCCGCTCGGTGTCGACGAGGTACGTGATCGGGCTGATGTGCACGAAGGACTGCAGGAAGCCCGGCAGCGTGTCGGTCGGTACGAAGATGTTGCTGCCGAAGGTCAGCGGGAACATCACCAGGAACGCGATGCCCTGCACACCCTGGGCGGTCTTCAGCGTGAGCCCGAGCCAGACCCAGATCCAGCACATCGACAGCGCGAACAGCAGCACGATCAGCATCGCCAGCAGCCCGTTGGCGACGCCGTTCTCGAACCGGAAGCCGAGGACGAAACCGCTCACCATCAGGATCACGATCGACAGCGCGTACCGGACCGCGTCGCCGAGCACCGCACCGATCAATGGTGCGATCCGGGCGATCGGCAGCGACCGGAACCGGTCGAACACACCCTTCGCGAAGTCGTCGTTCAGCGCGACACCGGTGCCCATCGTGGAGAACACGACCGTCTGCACCAGCAGACCGGGCAGCAGGTACGGCAGGTACTGGTGCCAGTCGCCGCCCTGCGAGATGGCACCGCCGAAGACGAACACGAACAGCACCAGGAAGATGATCGGCTGGAACGTCACGTCGGCGAGGGCTTCCGGGTTCTGCCGGATCCGGACGATGTTGCGCCAGGCCAGGGTCAGGCTCTGCTGCACCCAGGCGAACGGCCGGGTACGGCGGCCCGCGTGGGCCGGAGGTACTTCAAGAGTTGCGGCGCTCATCGGCCCACTCCTTCCAGAACGTTGCCGGTCTGCTTCTCTTCGGCGGTGTGCCCGGTCAGCGCCAGGAACACCTCGTCGAGGCTCGGCAGCCGCAGCGACAGTTCGGTCACCGCGATGCCTTCCTCGTCCAGCCGCCGTACGACGACCGGCATCGACGAACCGTCCGTCACCGGCACACTGACCAGCGCGTTCACGACGTCCACGGAGGGACGGGCGCCGACGGATTCGGCGACGATCGCGGCGACTCGCTCGAGGTGCGCGGGCTCGGCCGGGCGGACGTCCAGCGACTGTTTGCCCGCCTGCGCCTTCAGCTCGGCCGGCCGCCCGGAGGCGACCACGGAGCCCTTGTCGAACACGACGATCGAGTCCGCGAGCGCGTCGGCCTCTTCCAGGTACTGCGTGGTGAGCAGCACCGTGGTGCCGTCGAGGACCAGGTTGCGGACCGTCTCCCAGACGCCGTTGCGGGCGTGCGGGTCGAGGCCCGTGGTGGGCTCGTCGAGGTACAGGATGCTCGGGTCGCCGACCAGGCTCGCGGCCAGGTCGAGGCGGCGGCGCATACCGCCGGAGTACGTCTTGGCGATCCGGTCGCCGGCGTCGGTCAGCTCGAATCGCTCCAGCAGCTCGTCGGCCTTGGCCCGCGACTGACCGCGTGAGTACCCGAGCAGCCTGCCGATCATGATCAGGTTCCGGCGGCCGGACATGTCCTCGTCGACCGAGGCGTACTGTCCGGTCAGCCCGATGATGCTGCGTACCTTGCCGGCTTCGCGAACGACGTCGTACCCGCCGACCGTGGCGTGGCCGCCGTCGGGGCGGAGCAGGGTGCCGAGAATGCGGACCGCGGTCGTCTTGCCGGCGCCGTTCGGGCCGAGGACCCCGAGAACGGTGCCGGTGGGCACGCTCAGGTCGACGCCGGCAAGTGCGGTCGTGTTGCCATATTTCTTGACCAGACCGACCGCCTCGATGGCGACCTGGTTCGTTGTGGTCATCGGTTCCTCCCAGTGGAGTTGCTTACTGGGACCACCGTGCCGTGCGCGCCTGGCACCGGCCTGGCACTCGGCTGACAGGGCGTATCAGCGCGCTGTCTCAGCCTCCAGCGGGACGATCCGGTTGGCGAGCAGCGCCTGGTACGCCTCGGGGTTGTAGCGCGCCAGGTTGCCGCGGGCGCGCCGCCGGTACTTGATGATCTGCCGGGTACCGATCGCCCACAGCACGTACTGGAACGCCAGCGCGAACTTGAAGTCGCCGATCGCCTGCGGCGCGCCGCCGGACGACGCGTCCAGCAGTACGCCGACCATCCCGATGCAGATCAGGGTCGCGATGAAGCCACCGGTGTTCACCATCCCGTTCGCCGCCCCGAACCGGGTCGCGGGGTTGAACGTCCGCGCATAGTCCAGCCCGAGCATCGACCCCGGCCCACCCGCGGCCTGTACGACGATCAGCAGCAGGAGCACCGGCATCGGCGCACGACCCGGCCAGAGCAGTACGACGGTCCACATCAGCACCGAGCCGGCGACGACCGCCAGCACGATCCACGACCGGTAGAACGGGAACCTGGCGGCGTACCGCCCGACCAGCGGGCCGTAACAGAGCCCGGCGAGCACGGGGACGATCAGCATCGCCGCCGCGGTCGTCGGCGCCACGCCCTGCCCCTGCACCAGGAACGGGTAGCCCCAGAGCAGGCCGAAGGTGCTGCCGGAGAAGCTGGTGGTGAAATGCGTCCACAGACCGAGCCGCGTGCCCGGCTCCTGCCAGGCCTGCCGCAGGTTCCGCCTGACCTCGCCGAGCGGCATCTTCGGTCGCTTGAGCGGTTCGTCGTACGGCGTGTCCTTGATCAGGAACAGCACGAGCAGACCGGCGGCGAGACTCAGGACGCTCGCGCCGGCGAACGTCGGCGTCCAGCCGAAGGCGTGGAACGCGGCCGCCATCGGGACGGTCGACATAATCGCGCCGAGACCACCGAGCATTCCGGTGGCCTGCGACATCACCGGCTGCCGGAGCGCTGGGAACCAGGACATGACCACGCGCAGCACGCTGATGAACACCAGTGCGTCACCGACACCGAGAATCGCGCGCGCTGCGAGCGCGGCGGGGTACGAGTCGACAAGGCTGAACGCGGACTGCGCCACGAACAGCAGGCCGGACGCGGCCAGCAGCAAACGTTTGGATCCGTAGCGGTCGAGCAGGATGCCGACGGGCACCTGCATCGCGGCGTACACCGTCAGCTGTACGACGGTGAAGCTCGCCAGCGCGGACGCGGAGATGTGGAAGCGTTCGGCGGCCTGCAGGCCTGCCACGCTCATCGAGCCGCGATGCAGCACGGTCACGAGGTACGTCAGGACAGCAGTGGCCCACACCGCCCAGGCTCGCCGACCGCCCAGGGGGAAGAGGAGTTCGGTCACCGAGTGCCCCGCAGATCGTTCGAGGCTTCGGCGATGTGGGCGACGACGAGCTCCCGGAAGCGCTTCACGCTGTTGCCGCCGAGGGCGTCGATCATCTCCTGGTGCGCGGTGATCGACCTGTCCATCCGGGCCGGCTGGACCTCGATGCCCGGCACGCCCATCCGCACCTGGCGGTCCCGGAGGCTGTTGTAGAGCTTGGCCAGAATCTGGTTGCCTGCGGCATCGACGATCGCCTCGTGGAAAGCCCGGTCGGCCTCCAGGAAGCTCTTCGCGTCACCCGCCTTGCGGTACGCGCGCATCTCGTCGACCCGCTCGGTCAGGTTCTCGATCAGTTGCCGGCGCCGCGGCCACACCTTGGCTGCCGCGTGCGTCTCGATCAGCTCACGGGCCTCGAGGACGTCGTCGACCTCCTGCGGCAGCACCGGCAGGACGAGCGCACCCTTCTTCGGGTACAACCGGACCAGGCCGGATTCCTCCAGGCGGAGCAGGGCTTCGCGGACCGGCGTCCGGGAGACACCGACCGCGGTCGCGAGCTCGCCTTCGGTGAGCAGCTCGCCGCCCGGGTACTCCCGGTCGAGGATCGCTGCCTTCACATAGGCGTACACCCGCTCGGCCGCGGGGATCTTCTCCACCCCCGGCGCCGCCTCGACCACCACCCGCGCGATCTCCGCGGTCTCGTCACCCAGGATCAACGCATCATTCGCCGGCACTTGATCCGGCTTCCCGCCTGCCACCGCACTCCAACCCATACGACTCGTATACCTGATGTATCTATGGTGGCATATGCGCACCACCCACAGCTAATCCACCGCGGGCAGCAGTTATTCCCCAGGATGTCCACGAGTTATCCACAGGCAGATCCACAGGATGTGGGCAACTGAGCGTGATCAGCCGGACGCTGGGTAGTGACGAACGCAGGGTTTCCCCTGTGTTGTGGATGAACGCCGCCGGAGGCTGACATTCCGCTCTAGAGTCCGGTCTACCGGCCCGGGCCCGTCCGCCCGGGCCCCGCCCTCGAGGAGGCAGCGTGTCCCGAACTTCCCGCCGGCTGGCGGCCGGTCTTTCCGCCACCGCACTGACCTGCGCGTCACTGGCCGCCGCGACCACCGCGAACGCCGTCGCGCTCGACGACGCGGCCGCCGGCCCGCTGATGAACTACGTGGTCAACACCAAGGCGACCCCAGGTCACGTTCGCAAGACCGAGGACGCGGTGAAGGCCGCCGGCGGGACGGTGCTGATCTCGTACAAGCAGCTCGGCGTCGTGGTCGCGCAGTCGACCAACCCAGATTTCCGGACAGCTGTCCGATCCGGGCACAACGGGCGCGAGATCGAGTCCGTCGGCGCCACCCGGACCGCCGCGGTCAGCGAAGGCGCCGGCGGGTCGACCGCGATCGCCGACACCGAGGCGACCCCGGTCCCCGACCCGCAAGAGGGCGACCAGTGGGACATGGCCCAGATCAAGGCCGACCAGGCGCACGCGGTGACCGACGGTTCCCGGAGTGTGCTGGTCGGCATCAACGACAGCGGCGTCGACGACACCCACCCCGACCTCGCGCCGAACTTCGACGCGCGCGACTCGGTGAGCTGCGTGAAGAACGGCGTACCGGACCAGACGCCCGGCGGCTGGCGCCCGACGACCAGCTCGCACGGCACCCACGTCGCCGGCACGGTCGCGGCGGCACGTAACGGGATCGGGATCGTCGGCGTGGCACCAGGAGTGCGGATCGCCTCGGTCAAGGTGGTGAACGACGCCGGCTACATCTACCCGGAGTACTCGATCTGCGGGATCGTGTGGGCCGCCGAGCACCACATGGCGGTGACGAACCACAGCTATTTCATCGACCCCTTCGAGTTCTGGTGCAAGGACAACGGTGACCAGGGCGCGGTGCAGGAAGCGGTCCGGCGCGCGTACGCGTGGGCGACCGGCCAAGGAACGCTCTCGGTCGCGGCGGCCGGCAACTCGAACTACGACCTCGCCAACAAGACCACCGACAACGGCAGCCCGAACGATTCGACCGCCGTACCGCGCACGATCAACAACGACTGCCTCGACATGCCGACCGAGCTCCCCGGCGTGATCACCGTCGCCAGCACCACCCAGACCCGCGCCCGGAGCAGCTTCTCCAACTTCGGCCTGAACAAGATCGACGTCGCCGCACCCGGCAGCTCGATCCTGTCCACCCTGCCCGGCGGCGGCTACGGAAAGATGAGCGGTACGTCGATGGCGTCGCCGCACGTCACCGGCGTCGCGGCCCTGATGAAGTCCGTCCACCCGTGGTGGGGCCCGCGCGACATCGAACGCGCCCTCCAGGCCGAAGCCGACGACACCGCCTGCCCCGCCACCCCCGACGCCCGCTGCACCGGCACCACCGCCAACAACTCCTTCTACGGCGAAGGCATCGCCGACGCCCTCGACGCAGTACACCGCTGAGCCGAGTGGGGGTCCACCGCCCGGGACCCCCACTCACTTCTCCAGGAACCGAAGAGTCCGCCCCGACCTATCCCGTGGTGATCAGGATGATGCCGGTCACTACTACGGCTGCGGCGGCGGCTCGTTTGGGGCCGAAGCGTTCGTGGAAGAAGAGGGCGCCGATGACGGCGCCGAAGATGATGCTGGTTTCGCGGAGGGCGGCGATGGCGGCGAGGGTGCCTCGGGTTTGGGCCCAGAGGACCAGGCCGTAGGCGGCCATCGAGACGACGCCGCCGATCAGACCGGAGACGATGGCGGGTTTCGGGAGGTTGAACGTCCGCGGCCCGCGCCACAGCAGGACCGCGATCGGGACCGTGAAGCCCTGCAACATGAAGACCCAGCCCATGTACGTCACCACCGGCATCTTGTGCACAGCCACGCCGTCCACCACCGTGTACGACGCGATCATCAGCCCGGTGCCGATCGCAGCGAACAGCGCCGGCACCTGACCGCGTCCAGGCCGCCCGATGAACACGAGCGCGATCAACCCGGCCGACACCAGCAGTACGCCGGCCAACTCGAGCACCGCCAAATGCTGATGCAGTACGACGATCGAAACCACGGCCACGACCCAAGGCGACGTACCGCGGGCCAACGGATACATCTGACTGAACTGACCCAGCTGATAGGACGCCAACAGCCCGCCGAGGTACGCCAGATGCAGCAGCGCCGACGCGATGATGAACCGCCACGTGCCGCTAGGCGGCAGCCCCGTCGTCAGCACGCCGACCAGCCCGATAACCCCCGCCGCGAGCTGGAACAACGCCAACCCAGCGACCCGATCCGGTGCCCCGTGCGCCATCGCGTTCCACGTAGCGTGCAGAACCGCCGCCCCCAGCACCACCACAATCACCAGCACCTGCCCACCCTCTCACCGCCCACCTGGCAGGTCAGGTGGATATTCGACTGGCGGGCTGTTTGAGCTCTGGCGGGTTACAACCCGCCAGTCGCCACACAACCCGCCAGCCGTCAGAGCAGTCCGAGAGTGCGGAGGCTTTCGGCGGTTTCGACGATGGTGGTCTCCGGGTCGCGGGGGTGCCAGTCGAGGTCCTTGCGGGCGCGGTCGTTGTGGATGATGGGGCGAGGGAGGTCGGGGCCTTCGGCCTCCTCGGTGGGGGTGGTGACGCCCAGGTGCCGGTGCAGGATTTGGGCGAGCTCCAGGAAGCTCAGCGTCGGGCCGTTGGCGACGGCGAGGTAGCGGTTGCCTGCGGCAACTTTTGAGGCCATGGCGCGGAGGTGCAGGTCGGCGACGTCGCGGACGTCGACGACTCCGAAGCGTGCTCGGGGTGCCACGGTCATCGAGCCGTCCAGCAGCATCGTGATCAGCTGCGTCGAGGACCGCTGGCCGGCGGTCAGGGCCGGTCCGAAGATCGCGGTCGGGTTGACCGTCACGAGTTCGGTGCCGGCGTCCTTCATCAGGTCCCAGGCGGCACGTTCGGCGATCGCCTTCGAGCGCGGGTACGGCGCGAGACCCGGCGTATCGGGATCGGTCCAGTCGTCCTCGGTGAACTCGGCCCCCGGTTTCGGCGTGTACCCGACAGCAGCAAATGAAGACGTCAGTACGACGCGACGCGCGCCGGCGTCCCGCGCGGCCCGCAGTACCCGGAGAGTGCCTTCGCGCGCCGGGACGATGAGCTCGTCGGGGTCCTCCGGCTGCGTGGCGGGAATCGGCGAGGCGACGTGGTGGATCTCCGCGCAGCCGGCGACCGCGGCGGGCCAGCCGTCGTCGGACAGCAGGTCCGCGGTGACGATCTCGAGGCGGGAGTCGTCCGCCCCACCACGGCGTACGGCGGCGCGTACGTCGTCGGCGCGGGACGGCGAGCGCACCGTCGTACGGACCTCGGATCCGTTGCGCAACAGCTGGGCGATCAGATGGGTGGCGAGGTACCCGGAGCCTCCGGTGACCAGGATCATTGCAGTGCTCCCAAGGCGGTGACGACGCCGACGAGGCGTTCGGTGACTTCGGATTCGGCGGCGTGGTCGCCGCGGTCGCGGGCGTCCCACAGCGCGGCCTTCTCGCGCAGGTACTCGAGGCGTACGTGCTGCGCGGCGATCTCGGCCTTGATCCGCTCCGCGTGCCGCAGCAACAGGTCGCGCTGCTCGGCGGCCGCCGCTCGGCCGCGGGCGCGGTTCGCGAGGTAGGTCCGCATGTCGTCGATCCCGACGCCGGCGGCCCGCAGACAGGCCAGCGCTTCGAGGGTGTCGACGTCCGTACTGCGGTACCGGCGGTGGCCGCTGCTCGCGTCACGGTCGATCGGGCCGACCAGGCCGACGTCCTCGTAGTACCGCAGGGTCGGCTCGCTGAGGCCGCTGCGCCGGGCGACCTGCTGGATGGTGAAGCTTGTCATGTCACCCACGGTCACATACCTCAAGCGCTTGAGGTCAACCACCGGGGAACCCCCGGGTCGCGGCGGAGGATTCGCGAGGCTGGGCGGACCTGCAGCACTCACAAACCAGCCCGCTCGGCACGGGCTCACGCTCAACCGAACGCCCGGCCGGCCGAGGCAGCGATGTTGGTGAGTGCTGCAGGTCCGCACCCGTCGACGACAGCGCAAGGCCCGGGCGGTCGTGCGCCCGGGCCTTACGGAGGTACTGCTCAGAACATCAGTGCGCGGGCCGGGTCCTCGAGGATGCTCGCGACGTCGGCGAGGAAGGTGGAGCCCTTCTCGCCGTCGATCAGGCGGTGGTCGAAGGACAGCGCGAGCGTGGTGATCCAGCGCGGGACGATCTCGTCGTCCACCACCCACGGCTGCTTCCGGACCGCCCCGAACGCGAGGATCGCGGCCTCGCCCGGGTTGATGATCGGCGTACCGGCGTCGACGCCGAACACGCCGACGTTGGTGATCGTGAACGAACCGCCCGCCTGGTCCGCGGGTGCGGTCTTGCCCTCGCGGGCGACGGCGACGAGATCGTTCAGCGCCCGGCACAGGTCCGGGAGGGTGAGCTGGTCGGCGCCCTTGATGTTCGGGACGATCAGCCCGCGCGGGGTGGCCGCGGCGATGCCGAGGTTCACCGAGCCCTTGTACACGATCTCCTGCGCCTGCTCGTCCCACGCGGCGTTCACGATCGGGGTACGCCGGGCCGCCAGCGTGACCGCCTTCGCGACGATCAGCAACGGCGAGACCCTGAGATCCCGGAACGCCTTGTCGCCCTTGAGCCGCTCGACCAGCTCCATGGTGGCGCTGACGTCGACGGTGATCCACTCGGTCACATGCGGCGCGGTGAACGCACTGGTCACCATCGCCTGCGCCATCACCTTCTGCACGCCCTTCACCGGCACGCGAGTGTCACCCGACGCGCTTGCCACCGGCGCGGCTTCGTACGCCGCCGGCTCGACCACCGCAGGAGCCGCGGCGAACGACTCGACGTCAGCCCTGGTGATCACCCCACCCGGCCCGGTCGCAGTCACCGACCCCAGGTCAATCCCCAGGTCCTTGGCCAACTTCCGCACCGGCGGCTTCGCCAACACATGCACCGCCCCGCCGAAAACACCGGAGGCGCCGAGGGCGCCCGGACTGCCCGGACTGCCCGGAACAGCAGACGCGCCCGCAGCGGCGGCAGCCGGTGCGGCGGCAGCCGGTGCGGCAGCTGGTGCGGCAGCTGGTGCGGCGGCAGCCGGGGCGAATCCTGTGGTTGGGGCCGGCTGGGAAACAAACCCCGCAGCCGGAGCCGGCGCCGAGCCCGCGGAGGCTGCGGGAGCCGTCGAACCCTTGCGGGCCCGGCGCTTGGCCTCGGTGGTCTTGGGGCCGTAGCCGACGAGTACCGCCGTCCGGCCGCCCGTCTCCTCCGGCTCGGGAATGCTCGGCACCATGTCGTCCGCGAGGCCCTCGGCCGCCTCGGTCTGCACCGAGATGATCGGCGTACCGACCGGGACCGTCTCGCCCTCCGGCACCAGCAACTCGGTGATCACGCCGGCGAACGGCACCGGCAGCTCGACCAGCGACTTCGCCGTCTCGATCTCGACCACGGTGTCGTTGAGCTTGACCGTGTCGCCCGGCTTGACCTTCCAGCTGACGATCTCGGCCTCGACGAGGCCTTCGCCGACATCGGGCAGGCGGAACTGCTGGATCCCCATCAGTACCCCATCACCCGGTCGACGCCGTCCAGCACCCGGTCGAGGTCCGGAAGGTAGTCGTCCTCCATCCGCGACGGCGGGTACGGGGTGTCGTACCCCGTGACGCGCAGCACCGGCGCCTCGAGGTGGTAGAAGCACTCCTCGGTCACCCGCGCGGCGATCTCGGACCCGGGGCCGAGCGACAGCGGCGCCTCGTGCACCACGACCGCCCGCCGGGTCTTCTTCACCGACGCGAAGATCGTCGCCAGGTCCAGCGGCGAGATCGTCCGCAGGTCGACGACCTCCAGGTTGCGCCCGTCCTCGACCGCGGCCTCGGCCGCCTGCAGGCAGGTCTTCACCATCGGGCCGTGGCAGAGCAGCGTCGCGTCGGTGCCCTCGCGGACCACCTTCGCCTGGTGCAGCGGCTGCGCCGGCGGCACGGACTCGTCCAGCTCGGCCTTCTCGTGGTACCGGCGCTTCGGCTCGAAGAACACCACCGGGTCGTCGGACGCGATCGCCTGCTGGATCATCCAGTACGCGTCGACCGGGTCGCCACAGGACACCACCTTCAGGCCGGCGACGTGCGCGAACAGCGTCTCGGGCGACTCCGAGTGGTGCTCGACCGCGCCGATGCCGCCGCCGAACGGGATCCGAATCACGATCGGCATCCGGATCTTGCCCATCGACCGGTAGTGCATCTTCGCGACCTGGCTGATGATCTGGTCGTACGCCGGGAACACGAACCCGTCGAACTGGATCTCGCACACCGGCCGGTACCCGCGCAGCGCGAGCCCGACGGCGGTACCGATGATCCCGGACTCGGCCAGCGGGGTGTCGATCACCCGGTCCTCGCCGAAGTCCTTCTGCAGTCCTTCGGTGACCCGGAAGACACCACCGAGCTTGCCGATGTCCTCACCCATCACGAGGACCTTCGGGTCGTTCTCCATCGCGGCCCGCAGGCCGGCGTTGATGGCCTTGCCGAGAGTGATCTTGGTCATCGCTCAGCCCTCGCCTTCGAACGACGCGGCGTATGCGGCGTACTGATCCCGCTGCTCGGCCAGTTGCGGCGTCTCCTCGACGTACACGTGCTGGAAGAACTCGGTCAGCGTCGGCTCCGGCAGCGACAGGCAGCCGGCCCGCAGCTCGGCGGCGATCTTGTCCGCGTCGGCTTCGATCTCGTCGAAGAAGTCGTGGTCGACCTCGGCGTGACGGGCCAGGTAGGCGTGCACGCGCTCGATCGGGTCCTTGAGCTTCCAGTGCTCGAGGTCCTCGTTCAGCCGGTACTTCGTCGGGTCGTCGGACGTGGTGTGCGCACCCATCCGGTACGTGTACGCCTCGATCAGCGTCGGGCCGCTGCCCTCGCGGGCGCGCTTCATCGCCTGCTGCGTGACGGCGTACGTCGCGAGGACGTCGTTCCCGTCGACGCGGACGCCGGGAAAGCCGAAGCCGGCGGCCCGCTGGTACAGCGGGATCCGGGTCTGCCGGTCGATCGGCTCCGAGATCGCCCACTGGTTGTTCTGGCAGAAGAACACCACCGGCGCGTTGAACACCGAGGCCCAGATGAACGCCTCGTTGACGTCGCCCTGGCTGCTCGCGCCGTCACCGAAGTACGCGATCGTCGCCTCGCCGTTCTCGGCGTCGCCGATCGCGTGGTCGCGCTGCTGGCCCATCGCGTACCCGGTCGCGTGCAGCGTCTGGGCGCCGATCACGATCGTGTACAGGTGGAAGTTGTTGTCCTTCGGGTCCCAGGCACCCTGGTCGACGCCGCGGAACAGGCCGAGCAGGTTCAGCGGGTTGACCCCCTGGCACCAGGCGACGCCGTGCTCGCGGTAGGTCGGGAAGACCATGTCCTTGTCGTTCAGGGCGCGGCCCGAGCCGATCTGCGCGGCCTCCTGGCCGAGCAGCGACGCCCACAGGCCGAGCTCACCCTGGCGCTGCAGGGCGGTCGCCTCGGCGTCGATCCGGCGGACCAGGACCATGTCCCGGTAGAAGCCCTTGATCGCCTCGTCGTCCAGGTCGAACGCGTAGTCCGGGTGCTCGACGCGCTCACCCTCGGGCGTCAGGAGCTGGACGAACTCGACCTCCTCGGAGGCCTGGGGCGGACTGACCGGCGCCTCGTGGGGCGCGAACACTTCCGGGGCAGGGCCCGGCACCGACTCACTCACATGCACTCCTCGGGTTCGAGCGCGGGATCGCCGCGACCGCAACGTTGCACGGGGCCCGGCCCGTTGCGCCGGATGAGGCTTCCAAGGCTGGTCCGCGTGATTCCAGGGGTTGATGCACTGCTGGCAGTGGACCTCCTCACTGGTCTCACTCCCATCTTGCCGGACACCGTACCGACCAGGTGCCTGATCCGCTAACTAGCTGGACGCTCGCGGGTACGGCGGTACCGAAATCGGTCCTGCGGTGAGACACCAGTCCATCCACTGGTCCTATCGACGCGCTCATATTACAGAGATCGGCCATCTCGACATCATGTGTCACAAATTCGTCTCGATCGGGAGCCGCCACCCGGCTTGGCCGGAAACCGTGGATCGGTGGCCGGAAACCGTCTTGCGCGGCCGAACGAGCAAGTCTTAGCGTAAGCATCATTCCTGCATGACACACCTGACAAGGCGAGGGGGTTCAGATGACCGCCGCTGCCCCGGCCCGAGTGGTCGAGACCGGTTCCCGGACGGCGTCCGGAGCGATGATCTGGACCGCGCTCGCGGTGGTGTACGTCGTCTGGGGCTCGACCTACCTGGCGATCCGGGTGGTCGTGGAGGCGGAGATCCCCCCGATGCTCGGGATGGCGACCCGCTTCCTCACCGCGGCGCTGCTGATGGCCGCCGGCCTGGCCCTGAAATCGGGCTGGCAGCGACTCCGGATCACTCGCCGCGAGGCGATCGGCGCGGCGACGGTCGGCATCCTCCTTCTTGCCTTCGGCAATGGTGCGGTCGCGGTCGCCGAGCAGACCGTGCCGTCCGGACTGGCGGCGCTGCTGGTCGCCGCGATCCCGCTGTGGCTGATGCTGCTGCGGGTCGGCGGCGGCGAGCGCCCCCGTGCGCTGACCTGGGCCGGCGTACTGATCGGCTTCGGCGGGGCGGCACTGCTCGCGTTGTCAGGTGGCAACACGAGCGCGAAGCCGCTGTCGGTGGCGATCCTGGTCATTGGCACGATCTGCTGGGCGACCGGCTCCCGGTTCGCACCCCGCCTCGGCCTGCCGCGCGACCCCCTGGTGACAGCGCTCTACGAGATGGTCTTCGGCGGTACGGCGATGGTGCTGCTCGGCGTACTGCGAGGTGAGCCCGGGCGACTGCACCTCGACCGGATCCACGGCACCGGGTGGCTCGCGCTGGCGTACCTCGTGGTGTTCGGGTCGCTGCTCGCGTACACGGCGTACTCGTATCTGCTCGCGAACGCGCCGATCTCGCTGGTCGGGACGTACGCGTACGTGAACCCGGCGGTGGCGGTGTTCCTCGGGTGGCTGATCCTCAGCGAGAACCTGACCTGGCAGATCCTGCTCGGCGGTGCGGTGATCATCGTCGGCGTCGCGCTCGTGGTCACCGCGGAGCGCCGGCGGCGCTAGCCGGTCCCCGCACAAGGAAAGACCCGGGCCACGAGGACCCGGGTCTCCCACCGCTGCCGATGCGCGCGGCAGCGGGTCCGGCCGCCGGTCGCGCTGTGCCCCGAAAAAACACGGCGCGAAACTCCGGCAATGGTTCCAACCATATTCCGATGTATCGTGCTATTGCCAATTCGGCGACCACCGAGCCCACCGAGAACAATCTTCCGATTCACCGGGTCATCCGTCACCCGCGCTGACTCAACGACGTACCCGGACATCGGTTACGGGTTCTTCCATCTCAATTTCCACTCGCTCTCCCGACCGTGCGATGACCGGCAAGTTGCCTGGTCAGCGCGATTTTCGCTGCCTCGTCAGGGAACTCATCACGGGAAAACTATGCGCCCCGCGGGGATCAGAATTGTTGACGAAAAAGTTTGTAACCGGGCACGCCAGGTGTCGTTAGCAACTAAGACGAATCCGTCAAACCCGAAAGGAAACCTGGCATAATGCAGGTAACTCGCAAGATCGTCGCGGCTGCGGCAGTGGCGACCGTCGCCACCCTCGGCCTGGCCACCATGGTGAGCGCCAACGTTCTGGATGACGCGCAGCAGAAGGCTCAGGACGCCGGTCTCGCCGACGCGGTGTCCGCAGCCAGCAAGCAGGGCTACGACGCGGGCCACGCCCGCTGGTGGGGCGTCCGCAAGGACGGCTCGCTGGTCGCCATCGACCGCAACGACCTCGGCGCGGTCCAGGCCTGCCACAACTTCGGTGCCGGCACCGGCATCGGCGGCACGGTTCCGGCCCAGGACATCACCGGCATCGTGGGCTGGGGCAACGACGGCAACAGCGTCACCGCCGTCAAGACCTGCGAGCAGGACAACGAGCAGAACCGCCAGTGGTACAAGGCTGACGGCAACGGTGTCGTCTCCGTGAGCGACAACAAGGTCGGCCCGTGGCAGGTCTGCCACAACGAGATCGACGCCACCGGCATCGGCGGCACCGTTCCGCTGACGAACCCGGTCGGCATCCTCGGCCTGGACAACGACGGCAACTCCGTTGACTCGCTCAAGACCTGCGAGCAGAGCAACGAGCAGAACAACTGACCCTCCCTGGTCAGTGATGCAGGACCCGAAAGAGCCACCTCGGTGGGGTGACTGATTCGGAGCACCATCGCAGTACGCAACACAGCGGCGCCGGGAGCAAGCCTCACTCCTCCCGGCGCCGCTTCTTTGTGCTCCTCCACCCCGCCGCCCCAGTGCATGATCGGCGCCCCACCCGGCGCCCCACCCGGCGGTCCCGTCCGGCGGTCCCGGTCCGGCGCCCCACCCGGCCGTCCCGGTCCGGCGCCCCCTCCCGGCGGTCCCGGTCCGGCGCCCCCTCCCGGCGGTCCTGATCCGGCGCCTCCCCCGCGCCGGCGCCTCTCCCCGGTCCGACCCTCTCTTCCCGATCCCAGCTCCCCGCGACGCGCCAGCCAGCGTGGCGTGGCGTGGGCGAACGCGGTGTGGGCGAACGACGCGGCGCGGGTGACTGCTGGCACCCGACGTCGTCGGTCCGCGCGCCATGTGGTGCGCCCCTGACTCGGCACGCTTGGCACACCTCGCCGAGTCGTGTCGAATGGTCTGCGCCCCCTTCCCCGAATCGTGAACCGAGGTCCCAAAACACGAACCAGCCCCCACGACTCGACGGCCAGTTCCTGCCATCGCGGTCTGTCGTGGTCGCGCAATCCGGTGCTGGACCACACGTGGAGCCGGCGGCGCCGTCAGAGCCAGCGTGCCCGGACGGCTCGGCGGTACGGCGGCTCGGATATTCCGAGCTCAGGTACCGCGGGCTCGGAGACCGCGGGCTCGGAGACCGCGGGCTCAGGAGTACCGAGGACTCAGGTGCGGCCGCCGCCCTCGCCTGACTGCCGTCAGCTAAGGGGTCATCCGTTGAGCTGGAGGGTTGCCCCCGCGAATTCTGAGGGGGCAACCCTCCAACTCGACAGGCAACCATCAGGTGAGAGCTAGGCGCTCGGGTACGGCGAGCTCGGGTACGGCGAGCTCGGCGTACCGCGGGCTCGGCGTACCGCGGGCTCGGCGTACCGCGGGCTCGGCGTACCGCGGGCTCGGCGTACCGCGGGCTCGGCGTACCGCGGGCTCGGCGTACCGCCAACCGGGGGCGTGGGATGCGGCGCGGGATTCTGGCTGAGCTTGGGTGGGTCGGGTTGTGCGGTCGGGAGTGGGTTACGTGAGGTCGCGGAGGTCTACGCGGGAGCCGTTGGGGAGGTCTTGGGTGAGAAGGGACCAGATTCCGGTGGCGGCGGATTCGGGGGTGGTGAGGGCGCCGGTGCGCTTGAGGTCGTGGAAGCGGGCGACCGAGGGGAAGTCGGACTCGGCGGTCGCGCGGATCTCGGACTGCATCGCGGTGTCGACCACGCCCGGCGCCACGGCGATCACGCGGCACCCGTCCGCCGGTTGCTCCTGGCCCACGGTTCGGACCCAGTGGTCGACGGCTGCTTTGCCGGCGTTGTACGACGACCAGCCGGCGTACGCCGTCTTCGCGGCTCCCGAGGACAACATCACGAGATGCCGCTCGCACTTCAGGTGCGCCGAGGCGCGGAGGAACGCGGCACCGAGGACCTGTGGTGCCGCGGAGTTCAGGAGCGCGGCCCGGGTGTAGGCGGTCGGGTCGACGCCGGCGGCGGGGCCGATCGGAGTGACGGCGCCGGCGTTGTGGATGAAGATCGCGCGATCGCCGTCGTACTCGGCCAGTTCCTTCGTGAACTGCTGTTCGACGAGCGGCCAGTCCGCGGGATCCGCGAGGTCGGCGCGCAGGTGCTCCGCCGTACCGCCACGCCGGGAGATGTCGATGACGCGGGCATCCGGGAACGGCACCGCAGCCGCCAGCGCGGCGCCGATCCCCGCCGAAGCCCCGGAAATCCAGACGAGAGCACTCACCCGCGAGAGCCTCTCACAAGCCACCCCGCCCGGCCGGGCCCGCTACACCCCGCCTGGTGTCGCCACCCGGTATCCGCACGCTCACCATCGCCACGCGGCACCCGACCCACTGCCGCCACAGGGTCTTGCGCACTTACTGGCGCCAGGTGCGGGCGACTTGCAGGAAGAGGTCGTTGGCTTCGCGTTCGCCGATGGTTACCCGGACGCCTTCGCCGGGGAACGGGCGGACCGACACGCCCTCGGCCTGGACCGCTTCGGCGAACCTCATCGTGTCCTCGCCGAGCTCGAGCCAGACGAAGTTGGTTTCCGACTCGGGTACGTCCCAGCCGGCGGACCGGAGGCCGTCGACGACGCGGTTCCGTTCGGTGACCAGGGCATCGACGCGTTCGAGCAGTTCGTCCTCGACGGCGAGGGATGCGATCGCGGCCGCCTGCGCCACGTAGCTGACGCCGAAGGGCAGCGCGCACTTGCGGATCGCGGCAACCACCGGCGGGTGACCGATCGCGTACCCGACCCGGAACCCGGCCAGCCCGTAGGCCTTGGAGAACGTCCGCAGTACGAGCACGTTCGGGCGGTCCCGGTAGAGGTCCACGCCGTCGACGACATCGGCGTCGCGGACGAACTCGCGGTACGCCTCGTCGATCACGACCAGGACGTTGGACGGTACGGCGTCGAGGAACGCGAGCAGCTCGTCGCGGCGTACCACCGGGCCTGTCGGGTTGTTCGGCGTGCAGACCAGAACGACCTTGGTGCGGTCGGTGATCGCGGCTTCCATCGCCTTGAAGTCGTGGCGGGCATCGGCGGTGAGCGGGACCTTGACCGACGTGGCGCCGGTGAGCTGTACCGCGATCGGGTACGCCTCGAACGAGCGCCAGGCGTAGACCACCTCGTCACCGTCCGCGACCGTCGCCTGCAGCAGGTGGTAGAGCAGGGCGACCGATCCGGTGCCGACCGCGAGATCACTCACCGGTACGCCGAAGCGGTCCGACAGCGCCTCGAGCAGGTCGACGGCGCCCATGTCCGGGTAGCGGTTCATCTGGGCCGCGGCCGCGGTCGCGGCGGCGAGCACCCCCGGGAGCGGCGGGTACGGGTTCTCGTTGCTGGACAACTTGTACGTCGGCCGTCCGTCCGAGCGCTCCGGCGGACGACCCGGCTTGTAAGCCGCGACGTCGTCCAGACAGGCGCGAAAGCGAACCTCATGGTCAGGGGTCATGCCCGCAGGTTAGTCCTTACACCACCCCAGAACCACCCTCCCCCAAGCGTCCTCCACCACACCCACGGCACACCCACGGCACACCCACGGCGGGGGTGCCGGCCGCACCTTCCAGGCGGCTTCGACGAAGGGTTTGACTCCGCGAACCCCGAGCCTCAAACTGACTGATTGTCGGACAATCAGGAGATCTGACACCAGGTCTCAACAGTTCAGGAGGGTGTTCATGGGGCAGCCGCTGGAGTGGGGTCGTCGCTATCTGATGGTCCGGCCGGACCACTTCCGGATCGACTACGTGATCAACCCGTACATGTCGACGCAGGATCAGCCGGACCCCGCGCTGGCGCTGAAGCAGTGGGACTCGCTGCGGCAGGCGATCGTGGACGCCGGCGGCGAGGTCGAGGTCCTGGAGCAGCGCGCGGACTCGCCCGACATGGTCTACGCGATGAACCTCGGCCTGGTGGCGGACGGCCGGGCGATGCTCTCGCACATGCGCTTCGAGCCGCGCCGGAAGGAGTCGCTGAGCGCGGCCGACTGGTTCACCGAGAACGGGTTCCAGCTCGACCGGATCGGCGGCGAGGGTTTCGGACCGCACTTCGAGTCCGGGGACGCGTTCGTGTTCGGCGACAGCCTGGTAGTCGGGTACGGGCCGCGGACCGAGGCTGAGGCGCTCAAGCACCTCGCGACCGAATGGGACATTCGCGTCCGGGGGCTACGGATCGCGCACGAGGGGATGTACCACCTCGATCTGCCGTTCTGTCCGGTGGACAGCACGCACGCGATGGTCTACCCGCCGGCGTTCGACGCCGCGAGTCAGGCGGAGCTGTCCGGGATCGTGCCGGAGCCGATCGTGCTCACCGACGAGGAAGCGTTCGCGTTCTCGGCGAACTCGATCGTGGTCGGCGAGACGATCATCATGCCGGCCTGCTCGCCGCGGCTGCACGAGATCTTCACCGGTCTCGGGTTGCGGGTCGTCGTGCTGGATCTGTCCGAGTTCCACAAGGGCGGCGGCTCAATCCGTTGCCTCACCAACCCGCTGGACTTCCCCATGGCACAGATCACCACTCCAGGCGGCGAGCTGATCCTTCCCGCCTGAGCGGGCGCCAGGTCTCGCCCCCTGTCCTTCCGCTTCGAGGGTATCCGGAATGGACAGATACCCTGCGGGCTTTTCCACAGGCCGTCGGGTGGGCTACTTTCCGGTGGTCCAGATGATGTCGAGGGTGTCGATGTCCCAGCCGTAGCCCTGGATCCACTGGAGGGCTTTCTGCTTGCCGGTAGGGCCGTAGACCTCGATGACGACCGAGATCGCCTCGGGGTTGTCGGGGTCGGTCTTGGACTTCGTGTACGTCGCCTCGAAGCCGTCGCCGATGTACGGGAGCTGTTTGAGGACCGGGTACTTCTGGCGCAGCCGCGCCTGGGTCTGGTCGTACTTCCGGCCGGCCTCGGCTTCGAGTTGCAGCTGCTGCTCGGGGTTGTTCTTGGTCCACTCCCGGCCCTCGGCGCTGTTGGCGTAGAGGTACATCTTGAGGCTGAGCTGACCGCCGTCGGCCTTGAAGGTGGTGGAGTAGCTCTGGAACCCGCGCCGCTTGCCCTCGATCGTGTGGGTCCCGGACTTCACCTTGACCTCGGTGTTCGAGGCGATCTCGTGGCCGTCGACGACGAGCGTCAGGTCGTTCGGGATCGACTCCACGGTGACATCGGTCTCCGAGCCGCCGCGGAACAGCAGGATGCCGCCGACCAGTACGACGACGACCACGAGCGCGACCACGCCGATCATCAAGGGCCGCCGGTTCTCCTCCAGCATCAGGTGCTCCTGTCCTTGGTCAGCTCGCCGGTGTCGGCGCGCTCTTGAGCCGGTAGACGGTGAACTGGCCGCCGACACCGTACAGGTGGCCGGCCTCCGGCACGTGGTCGCCGAGGGAGCCGGACGCGGAGTCGTACCCACCGCCGTCCTTGCCCCACGGGCCGACGTACAAGTAGGTGTGGCCGGGGCCGTTCAGGATGTCACCCGGCTTCATGCCTCCCGGTGGGGTGCCGTGCCACCAGTCGTACTTGCCCGAGGACTCGAGGTGGGTGCGCTGCACGTCGGTGCCCACGTTCGGGTAGTCCTTGTCGGCGCCGCTCATGTGCATCACGGTCGCGACGAACCGGCCGCAGTCACTGTACGGCGTCTGGCCGCTGCCACCGTCGTTGTACTGCTCCATCGCCTTGACGAACTCCGGTTTCGCGAGGCTCGCGTCGGTGCCGTCGTGGCCGCTGTCGGGCCAGGCGAGGTTCTTCGCGACCTCGGCGATGTTGCCGCTGCCCGCGCCGCAGCCGCCGGCGCCGCTGTCACCCGCGCCGCCGGCCGGGGCGGAGCCGCCGAACGTCTTGAGGACGTGCTCGGCGTTGGCCTTGCGCTCGGCGTACCGCGGGTTGTTCGGGTTCTCGTAGCCGGCGAACCGCTCGAACTGGCCACCGAAGGCGATCGCTGCCTCGTCGACGGTCGTGGCGCGCTTGACCGCGTCACCCGCCGCCTTCTCCGAGAGCGGCCCCTTGCCGAGGAGCTGGTTGTGCAGGAAGTCCAGCTGGAAGGCCAGCGTGGCGATCGTGTCGTCGCCGGCCCCGGAGTCGCGGGCCGGGTTGATCATCTTGGACGCGGGCGTCCATTGGACGATGCCCCAACCGCCCGAGAAGCCCAGCACGTCCGAGGGTTTGGTCACCGTCCCCGGGTTCGTGCCCTCCTTGCGGCCGGGCTCGACGCTCGACTCGCTGATCATGTTGCCGACGATGCCGGCCGCCTGCTCCTTGGTGTAGCCGTTGGAGGCGAAGTAGTTGAAGGCCTTCTGCTGGTTGTTCGCCCCGGAGAGGTCGCCACCGCCGCAGCCGCAGCCGTCGCCGCTGTCGGACGCCTCGACCTCGAACGGGTTGCCTTCCGGCTTCTCCGTGGACCACTTGTTGTTGCTCTCCCGGTCGACCCACATCTCCCAGTGCAGGTGCGGACCCGTCAGGCCGCCCAGCTGGGTCTCGTCGCCGGAACCGGAGGTGCCGATCACGTCGCCGCGCTTGACGGTCGCGTTCAGCGTCGCGGTGACGGTCTTGAGGTAGACGTAGCGCGTCTCGACGTCCTCCTGGCGGATCCGGACCTCGTTGCCGGAGGCCTTGACGACCTTGCCGTCGTTGGAGGCGTAGACCTTGCTGCCCTCGTCGACCTTGAAGTCGTAGCCGGCGTGACCGGGGAAGCCCGGCGCGGGAGAGGTCCACTCACCGTCGATCTTGTGCCCGTCGGTCGGGTAGGCGAACAGACTCTGTTGCTGGGTCTGCGTCGCGCACGCCGCCGCCTGCGAGTCCATGCCGCCCATGACGGTCAGCACCATCACCAGGGCGAGCAGCAGCGGGAACAGGCCGAACAGTGCGACCGCGCCGAGGATCGGCAACGCTTTGCTGTCTGCCGAATCGGCCACGATCTGCTCCTCGCTCGCTCAGGTGGACTCTCCGCGCCGGTCCGGAGAGGGGCGGCCACCGAGGTAAATGCTGCCCGAAAACCAGGTCATCATGTCGAAAGTTATCCACAGGCCACGCGGCAGGCGGGGGCGTGCGCGACAACGAGCCGGGTCTGGACGAGAATCACACCATGTACGAACGGCTGCGGGTGGACCGCTCGACCACGGTGGACCGGGTGGTCGACGCGCTGCGCGCCGCCCTGTTCGCCGGTGACCTGCAGCCCGGTACGCCGCTGCGCGAGCAACCGCTCGCCGAGGCGCTCGGGGTGGCGCGGAGCACCATCCGGGAGGCGATGACCATGCTGGTCACCGAGGGCCTCGCGGTCCGCGAGCCGAACAAGGGCGTGAGCGTCGCGATCCTGCACCCCGCGGCCGTGGCGGACATCTGCCGGGCCCGATTCGTGCTCGAATCGGCCGGGATCCGGGCCTGGTTCGACGCCGACGAGGCGGCCCGCGAGCGGGTCCGGGAGGCGATGCGGGTGTTCGCCGCGACCGCCAAGGACGGCGCCGACCCGGAGGCGATGACCGAGACGCACCTGGCGATCCACCACGGCCTGGTCGCGCTGACCGGCAGCGAGCGGCTGATCGCGACCGCCGACTCGGTCACCGGCGAGGCCCGGCTCGCGCTGGCCCGGGTGGACGCGCTGCGGCAGGACGCGCGCCAGCAGGTCGCGTCCCACCGCAAGCTCATCCGGTTGCTGGAGCGCGGCGAGCTCGACGAGTGCGTCGAGGAGCTCCGCCGCCACCTGGCCGGCGCCGAGGAGTCCCTCCTCGAGGCCATCGCCATGCCCCTCAGCTAGTGTCCTGAGCCGGCTGGGAGTCAGCCAGGAATCAGCCCGTCCGCTGTGACGTCGTACGTCGCCGAACCGACGCGGAGACCGGTCAGCCGGGCGTCCGGGTCCAGCTCCGCGACCTGCGGGTTCGCGGTGACGGTGCCGTCCAGGGCGACCTCGATGCCGAACACGCCCTCCAGGATCAGGCTGACCCATGCGCCCGACGACGAGCAGGACCAGTCGATCAGGTACGGGAACTGTGGCGGCGACTTCCGCGCGCCGCCGGCCATCGGCGGCTGCGCCTCCTCGACGAAGTGCGCCTGACCGGTCGGCCCCTGGTTCGCGGTCTTGGCGAGACCTGGCAACCAGTCCAGCAGTACGTCGCCCCGCCCGAGCGCGAACAGGGCACGCCCCGCGTCCGCGGGCCAGGCCGGGTACGCGCCGTTCCACTGGTGGTCCGGACGGACGCTGAAGGCCGCATCCGCGTCGTACGGCGAGAGCGCGCGCATCCAGGTGGGAGTCTGCAGCTCCTGCTGGAAGAACGACACCATCTCGGCGCACTGGGTCTCGGACAGGTCGTCCGGCATCGTCGTACCGATGATGTTGAAGTCGTAGCAGTGCCGGACCGGGACCAGTGCGCCATCGGGCTGCCGCGCGTGCCAGAAGCCCTTGCCCTCGACGTACAACTCGTTGACGTGGCCGGCCTGGGCTGACGCGTCCTTGCGCAGCTGGGCGGCGCGGTCGGTGTCACCGGAGCGGTCCGCGATCTCTGCTGCCACTCGCATGCACCACACGTTGGCGGCGTTGAAGCTGGCCACCTCGTGCACGTAGCTGCTGACGCACTCCATGAGGTTGTCGATGCCGCCGTAGTCGGCCAGCGCGTGCTGACCGCGCAGACCGCGCCACGCGGTCGCCCAGTCGTGCACGTGTTCCGCTACCTGCTTCGGACCGACCTGTGCGTCGAGGAACTTCTCGTCACCTGTGAAACGCACGTAGTCGCGCACCAGCCGGGTCATGGCGAAGTCGTTGACCGAGTACCAGTAACCGACCGGTCCGCCGGTCAGCCACTCGGTGCCGAAGTGCTTGTGGGTGTCGAGGCCGATCCAGTGCTCGATGTGCTTCCGCATCGGCTCCGGGTCGAGCAGTGCGTGTGTCAGCGACGAGAGGCTGTAGTCCCAGATGAAGGTCGTGGTCTGCCAGTACCGGGGCATCAACGTGTCGTACGTGCGGCCAATCACCGACGCCGGGTTGTCCCGGCGGAACCAGATGACGCCCAGCACGCCCCACCAGTACAGCTTCTGCAACGCCTCGTTCGACGTCTCCAGCACCGGCAGCGAGCCGCTGAACCCCTCGCTGGAAGGGTCGAACGCGTCGGCGATCGCAACGTCCCAGACGGCTTCCGCGACGGTGATCACCGACGGTACGTCGGCCACGCAGACGTCGAAGTGCTCGGTCGCGTCCTCCAACGAGCCCGCCAGTACATGCACATAGGACACGACAGCCCGACCGGACGCATCCAGCTCGACAGTTGTCTCCAGCATCGACCGGTCGCTCTCCGAAGGGACATCCAAGCCCTGCACGCTGACAGCGGACCCGGACTCCCCCGTACCTACAACCCGACCGTCGACGGCAGTCAGCGTGTTCGGCTCGGACGGCGGCTCCGGCCGCAACCAACCTTTGTCAGACCGGGTCGCAGTGCTCTCGAGAGCGAAACCCAGCCGAACAGACCGGCCCGGTGTGCCAGTCACCTCCAGCTGTACGACGACTGCGGGCCGGCCCGGCGCACACGCGGTGGTGGACCGCAGCTCCAGTCCGTCGACCGTGGTGGACCGGATGACACAGTCCGGTCGCCACACCACTTCCACTGTCCCGCCGTACGAGCGGGCCAGTCGCCCGTCGACGTACAGCTGGCCGGTGATGGTGTCACCATGCGAGTACGGCGGGAAGTTGACGCTACGGATCGCCATCACGTCGTGGTCGACCTGCGCCGTACCGAGGAAGTTCGTCAGCCCGGGCGGGTTGAACATGTCGTCGTAGGTGTGTGTCAGAACATCGCTCGCCAGATCAGCAGAACGAGGGATGGTGGTCATGGGGCCTCCCGGCCTGGACTGAGGAGCGGAGGGAGCGAAGCGACTGGAGCGACGAGGGAAGGCCGGGAGTTACAGCCCCATGACCCGCGGCGCCGGAGGCGTCGCATCAATAGAGTCATGGGGCCTCCCGGCCTGGACTGAGGAGCGGAGGGAGCGAAGCGACTGGAGCGACGAGGGAAGGCCGGGAGTCAAAGCCCCATGGCCCGCCGAGCCGGAGGCGAGGCAGAAGGCTCAGGTTCGGCCCAATCGGTGTTCGGCAGCAGGGGATACCAGTCCGGGCGTGCGGGGTCGCGGTCGTAGGGGTACGGGCCGAGTTCGCGGAACAGTTCGGCGTACTCGGCCAGCTTGTCCCGGTCCAGCTCGACGCCGAGGCCAGGTGCCTCGGGGACCGCGATCGCCCCGTCGACGTACGGGAGCTTGCCGCCGGCAATGATGTCGTCGCGCAGGTGGTGGTAGTGCGCGTCCGCGGCGAACGACAGGTTCGGTACGACGGCGCCGAGGTGCAGCATCGTCGCGAGCTGGATGCCGAGCTCGCCGGAGGAGTGCACGGCGACGCCAAGCTGGAAGGTCTCGCAGACCCCGGCGGCCTTGATACAAGGGCGGATGCCGCCCCAGAACGTGGTGTCGAGCAGGATCACGTCGACCGCCGGGTCCCGGACGTTGGCGGCGAGCTGCTCGAAGTTCACCACGACGGTGTTGGTGGCGAGCGGGATCGGCGTCTTCTCGCGGACCCGGCGCATCCCGTTCAGACCCCAGGTCGGGTCCTCGAGGTAGTCGTTGTCCAGGTCCTCGATCCCGCGCGCGAACCGGATCGCCTCCTCGACACTGAACGCGCCGTTCGGGTCGAACCGCACCCGGTGCCCCGGGAACGCCTCGGCCAGCGCCCGGAAGCACTCGCGTTCGTAGTCCGGCGGGAACACCCCGCCCTTCAGCTTGTGCACACTGAATCCGTGCTCGTCGACCAGCGCGCGAGCATGCTCCACCAGTTGCTCGGCGGTCCGGATCTCGCCGGTGCCGTCGTCGTTCGGGTGCCGGAAGAACAGGTAGCTCGCGAACGGCACGCGGTCGCGCACCTTGCCGCCGAGCAGCTCGTGCACCGGTACGCCGAGCTCGCGGCCCTGCAGGTCCAGACACGCGAACTCGATCGCGGCCAGCAGCTGGGTGCGGTTGTTGTACAGGCTCGCGGTCGGGTTGGCGAGCATCCAGCGCAACGCCTCGGTGCGCGCCGGGTCGTGGCCGACCAGGTACGGCTTGAGCCCGGTGACCGCGGCCTCGGCGCTCTGCCCGCCACCGCCCATCTCGCCGAGGCCGATCAGCCCGTTGTCGGCCTCGACCTCCACCACGGTCCGCACGAAACGTCCCCAGTGCGCTCCGTTACTGTGCCGCAGTGGCGCCTCCAACGGCATCGTGACCGTGGTCGCGCGGACATCGACGATCTTCACTTCGCATCCTCCGGCAGTACGACGGGCAGCCCGGCGGTCAGGCCGCCGTCCACCTTCACGTCCGCACCGGTCACGAACGACGCGGCCGGGGAGGACAGGAAGTAGATGACCTCGGCAACTTCTCCCGGTGTCGCCACGCGGCCGAGCGGGTGCGATCGGCCCCACTCGGCGACCACGTCGTCGGTACTCCGGTCGCCGGCGAACTGCGCGGCGGAGGCGCGCAACATCGGGGTGTCGACGGAGCCCGGGCAAACCGCGTTCACGCGAATCCCGTCCGGTGCGTGGTCGACCGCCATCGCCCGTACCAGGCTCAGCAGTGCGCCCTTGCCCATCGAGTACGCCGCGACGCCCGTCTGCGCGGCATACGCCTGCACGGATGCGACGACCACGACACTCCCGCCCCGCGGCAGCTTCGGGACGAATGCCTGGCAGGCGAAGAACACGCCACCGACGTTCACCGCCATCACCTCGTCGAACACCGACGGCGGTGTGTCGACGACCGTCCCGTACCGCTGAATCCCGGCGGCGCACACCAAGGAGTCCACAGATCCGACCTCCGCGGCCGCGGCGGCGACAGCCTCGCGATCGCCGACGTCGACGGCCACGCCGGTCACCTGCTCGCCGAGCTCGGCCTGAAGTGCCGACAACGCGTCGGCATCCCGGTCGAGCACGATCACCCGGTCGCCGGCGGCGACGAACCGCTCGACAGCACCACGTCCGATCCCGGCACCTCCACCGGTCACGACGACTGTGCGGCTACTCATATGTGTCCTCTCAGAACTGTTCAGAACTGCCCCAGGGCGAGGCCCCGGGAGAAGAAGCGTTGGGCGGCGAGGAACAGGATCACGGTGGGGAGCGACACCAGCAGACCGCCGGCGAGGACGGTCGGGAGCGCGGCTCCGCCGTACGTGCTCTGCAGGCCGGTGAGGGCCGGCATGATCGGGCGGACCGAGTCGGACTGGCTCAGCGTCAGTCCGAGCAGCAGGTCGTTCCACACGAAGGTCGCCTGCAGGATGAAGATCGCGGCCAGCGCCGACCCCGCCATCGGCAGGTAGATGCTGCGGAAGATCCGGAACAGCCCGCCGCCGTCGACCACCGCGGCCTCGAACACGCTGCGTGCGATCCCGGTGAAGAAGTTCCGCATCACGAAGGCCGAGAACGGCACGCTGATCGCGGTGTAGACGATGATCATCCCGGCCCGGGTGTCGTAGAGCCCGGAGTTCGCGTACCCGGAGAACAGCGGCATCAAGATCATCTGCAGCGGAAAGATCGTCCCGCCGAAGATGAACACGAACCACAGGAACCCACGACGCAGCTTGAGTACGACGATCGCGTACCCGGCGGCCGCGCCGATCAGTACGGCGAGCACCGGCGCGATCACGCTGTACATCGTGGTCGCCACCAACGTGTCACCCAGCGAGGCCTTGCTCCACGCGTCGCCGAAGTTCGCGAACAGCGAGAACCCGGCCGGCTTCCAGACCGTCTTGGCGTCGAACCCGTCGACCGGCTTGGACGCGTTCACCAGCAGCAGGTAGACCGGCGCGAGCCAGATCAGCCCGAGGACGACGAGAAGGGGCGTCTTAACCTTGCTCACGGGCGTCCCCCAACTGGTAGCGCAGGTAAAGGATCGACGCCGCGAACGTGACCAGGCTGAGGAACAACGCGATCGCCGCGCCCTGCCCGTAGTCGTTCAGCACGAACGTCTCCTTGTACATCGACAAGGCCAGCGTCTCCGACGACGTACCCGGACCGCCTTGTGTCATCACCCAGACCACGTCGAAGGTCTTCAGGCTGCCGACGATCGACAGACCGATGACCACGGTCGTGATCGGCCGGAGCTGCGGCCACAGGTGGTGACGGAAGAGCGAGAAGCCCTCCGCACCGTCCAGGCGGGCAGCCTCGAGCGGCTCGTTCGGGATGGACTGCAGACCGACGACGAACAGCAGGGCGTTCACGCCGGCGGCTTGCCAGGTGACCGCGACGATCATCATCAGGGTGTTGCCGGGCCCTGCCTGCAGCCAGCCGGTGTGTGCACCCGGGAGCCCGAAGAACCCGAGTGCCTGACCCAGTGCGCCGTCAGGCTGCAGCACGAAGCCCCAGATGACGCCGACGGCGACACCAGAGATCGCGTAGGGCAGCAGGAACGGCAGCCGCAGCCAGGTGCCCCACTTGTGTCCGTAGGTGAGTACGGCGATCAGCAGGCCGAGTACTACCGGCAGGGTCACCATGCCGGCGACCCACAGCAGTGTGTTGACCAGCGCCCCGACCAGGTCGGGGTCGCTGAACATGGCCTTGTAGTTCGCGAGGCCCGACCACACCGGTGACGCGAGACCGTCGTAATCGGTGAAGCTGACGTACGTCGTCCAGAGGAACGGCAGGTACAGCAGCAGTCCGACCACCGCGATGGCCGGCAGCCCGAAGAGCGGTGCGGTCCGGACGCCGGTCCGGTCCGGACGCCGAGTGCGCGCCCCGACCTTGACCGGCGGCCGTTCGATCGTCGAAGTCACTTCTGCTTGGCCCAGTACGCGTCCGCCTCGGCCTGGATCTTCTGCAGGCCCGGCATCGGGTCACCCGGCTTGGTCACGAACGCGCCGAACACCTCGAGCGCCTTGTTCGCCACCGGCACCGGCGTCGCCTCGAACCACCGGTTGATCAGGCGGTACCCGTTGACGTCCTTGTTCAGCTGCGACAGCCCCGGGTCCTTGACCTCGGCCTTCGGGTTGAACGACAGGTCGCCACGCGAGTTCGCCCAGGCGGTCTGCGCCTGCGGCGTGACCCACCAGTCGGTCCATTTCTGCACCGTCGACGCGTGATCGCTGGCCGCGGCCGAGCAGACCGGTCCGGTCTCGAAGATCATCGACGTCTTCGGCAGCGCAGGGTTCACGTTCGGGATCACGAAGAAGTCGTAGTCGGTGCCGGCCTTCATCTTCAGCGTGTTCAGGTTGCCGCTGAACCAGGTGCCGAAGTTGATCATCGCGACGTCGCCGTTCTTCAGCTGCGCCTGCGGCTCGGTCTTCGAGCCCGGGTCACTGAAGTACCCGGCGTCGATCATCTTCTTCCACTCGTTCATCACCTCGACCACACCCGGGTCGGTGTACTTCGCCTTGCCGGCCGCGAGCTTGTCGTACAGGTCCGGGTCCTTGCCGGCCAGCAGAGTCTCGAACCAGACGAACGAGAACAGGATGTTGGTCTGGTAGAACGGCTTCACGCCGGCCGCCTTGACCTTGTCGGCGACCTGCGTCAGCTCGGCCCAGGTCTTCGGGGTCTGGGTGATGCCGGCCTTCTTGAAGACCGCCTTGTTGTAGTACATCACCCAGTAGCCGGCGTTCAGCGGGACGCAGTACTGCTTGCCGTCGAAGGTGAAGTACTGCTTGAGCTGCTCCGGGATGTTGCCGTCAGCAACCGCCTTGGTCCACTGGTCGGTGGTCTCGGCGACGAGCTTCTGGTCCACCAGATCCTGAAGCTCCTTGCCGGTGTGCCAGCTGAACAGGTCGGCCTTCTCCTTGGTCCGGAACGAGGACCGGATGAACGCCGTGTAGGTGTTCGAGTCGGAGTACCCGACCGGCTCCATGCCGACGCCGATGTCCTTCTTGCTCGCCGCACCGACCTGGGTGAAGGCGTCCTTCCAGCCACCCTTGTCGTTGTAGAACTTCAGCGAGTCGACAGGCTTGTCCTCGCCCTTCTTCGGGGCGGCGGCGCCGCCACCTCCGCAGGCGGACAGCGCGAGCGCACCGGCGATCACCAGAGCCGCCAGCGCCTTGTTTCTGTTGCGTTGCATGTTGCGTCCTTCCAGCTCAGGGGTGCTGAAGTCGTTGGTTGATGACAGCGAGGACGCCGTCGAGGTGTTCGCGGGTGAGGAGTTCGGCGAGGTCGGGATCGCCGGAGCGGATCGCGTCGTAGATGGCGCGGTGCTCGTCCAGGTCGGCCTGACGGTCGCCGTGGATGTGCAGGATCTCCAGCTGTTCCCGGGCGTTCACGACGGTCACCGACTCGACCACCTCGGCGAGGGTCGAGTTGCCGGACGCCTGAGCCAGTGAGCGGTGGAAGTCCATGTTCACCTCGGCCAACTGCGCGTGGTCGCCGGATGCGATCAGCTCGGCCGCTGTCGTGAGGTCCCGCGCCATCTGCTCGAGCGCGGCCTCATCACGGGTCCGCGCCGCCAGTGCGGCGACCGGCGGCTCGATGAGGGCACGTGCCTGCAGCAGCTCGACCAGACGGTCCGCAGTCGGTGCGAGCGCCAGGGGGTTCGCCAGTACCAGCCGGCCGACGTTAGGACCGACGTACACGCCTGACCCGTGCCGGAGCTCCACGGCTCCGGTTGCCTCCAGCCGCCGCAGCGCCTCCCGGACAGTGGGTACGGCGACCTTGAAGCGCTCCGCCAACGACCGCACTGCCTCGAACTGATCCCCCGGCGCCAGCTTCCGCTCCGCGATCAGTGCGAGCATCGAGGTCGCCAGGTCGTCCAGCAGACTGCGCCGTACGACGCCTCCCGATGCGCTCACTTCGACGCCGCCAGGGTGACCGAGAGGAACCGCGGGCGGTAGATGCTCACGTCGCCGTACAGCTCGTCACTCACCAGGCTGTTGACGTTGTAGCTGACCAGGAGCGACGTACCGTTGCGCAGATCCGGGTGCTCGTGGGAGTTGTACGTGATGATGTTCCCGCCGGTCTCGGGCGTCTGGTACAGCTCCACCGGCTTCACCCACGGACCGGTCGGCGAGCACGAGAAGTACCCGAGGACGCTCTTGCTGAAGAGCTCCTTCGTGTTGTGCGTGACGAGCAGATAGCCGTCCTGGTACCGGGTGACGCTGTGCTCGTTGGCGACTCCCTCCAGCACACGGGCGGAGGCACTCTCGTCGGCGGACCACCCGGAGCCGGTCCAGTACTCCCACGGCTTGGCGGTCAGGTCGTCACCGCGGACCCGAGCGACGTGCTGGTACTTCGATGCGCCCAGGTCCTCGACGCCGTACACGTAGGTGTACCCCTGGTCACGCAGCAGCCAGCCGGACCACTGCACGTTCGCCGCCGAGGGGATCGGGGTCAGTGACCGCAGCTTGAAGGTCTTGGCGTCGAAGCGGGCCAGGTAGTTGCTGGCCCAGTGCCAGTCCCACTGACCCGTGCCGGTCTTCTCGAAGCGCAGTGCGACCACGTCGAGGTCCTGGCCGGCGTGACTCGTCTGGGCGGCGCCGAACCAGTACCAGCCGTTCGCGGGCGGCGGGACGAGCGCGGTCGGGTTGGTCGCCGTACCGCCGGTGACCGTCTCGAGGCTCGTGCCCTGCTGGATCACGAACGAGTTGTTGATGAACGGCGCGGTCGTCGGGCGGCTGCCGTCGGCGTTGACCGGCCCGAGGAACGTGTCGGAGAAGATCCACGCCGTACGGCCGCCGGAGAGCGGGACGGAGTAGGTGCTGTCCGCACCCGTCCAGCCCTTGCCGGTGTTGCTGTAGGCGTTCAGCAGCCCCTCCGGCGCGGCGTGCGGCTTGGTCTGAGCGGTCCAGTTCGTCTGCACGGCGCTGCAGCTCGAAGGGCTCGTCGGGGCGGCGGAGGCGGTGGGGACAGCGAGGCCCGCTGCCGTGAGTGACAACGCGACGACTGCAACCAATGGGCGGGACATGAAAATGATCAGATCACTTGGTCATTTTCGGTGTCAAGACCCAGGGTTGTCTCCGGGAGAGTACGGAGCGTGGTTCTACCGGTGAGGTGGGAGGATCGACGGCATGAAGAACTTGATCATCAGGCTGCTGGCCAACGCGATTGCGCTGGCGGTGGCGACCTGGCTCGTGTCCGGGATCACCCTCGAGGGCGCGACCACCAGCCGGCGGGTGCTCACGCTGCTGATCGTCGCCGCGATCTTCGGCCTCGTGAACGCGATCGTGAAGCCGGTGGTGAAGCTGCTGTCGTTGCCGCTGCTGATCCTCACCCTCGGCCTGCTGACCTTCGTGATCAACGCGGTGATGCTGTGGCTGACGTCCTGGATCACCGGCAAGCTCGACGTGCAGTTCCACGTCGACGGGTTCTGGTCCGCGCTCTTCGGCGCGCTGATCATCAGCATCGTCGGCCTGCTGCTCAACGCGGTGCTGCCGGAGAAGGCCGAAGTCCACTAGTGCGGCAGGTCGAGATCGTCTGTACCGGCAACATCTGCCGGTCGCCGATGGGCGAGGTGGTACTGCGTGCCAAGCTCGCCCAGGCGGGGATCGACGACGTCGAGGTGACGAGCTCCGGCACGGGCGGCTGGCACGTCGGCGACCGGATGGACCCGCGGGCGGCCGCCGCGCTCCGCCGCCGCGGGTACGACGGGAGCTCGCACCGGGCCCGTCAGTTCGACCCGGCCTGGTTCACCGAGCGTGACCTCGTGCTCGCGATGGACTCGGGCCATCTCGCGGCGCTCAGCCGCCGGGGTGAGGCACAGTTGTTCGCGGCGGACGACGTACCGGATCCGTATTACGGCGAGGACGACGGGTTCGACGAGGTCCTCGCGCAGATCGAGAAGGCGGCCGACCAGTGGGTCGGCCGCCTCCGAACGGGCTGAACAGTCAGCTCTGACCGATCTGAGACTTCAGCGCGACGAACCAGTCGGCACTCGGGTCGAACTCCTTGCCGCCGGCGATCCGCGGGAACTCGATCGCGCGCAGCTCGTCGCCACGCTCCTCGTCGTGGCCGACCACGCCGGACTCACCGCGCAGCGCGGCGTCGACGGCGTAGTCGGTGCATTCCTTGATCAGGGCGAGGTCGCGGTCGTTGGCCGCGGCCGAACGGCTGAAGTACCCGCTCTTCTGCACCATCGTCTTCTCTGCGCCGATCCGCTCCGCGAACTGCTTCGCGAACCAGGCACCCGGGTTGATGGTGTCCAGCTTGACGTGCCCGAACGGGTCCCGGCCGACCTCCTCGCCGCGAGCTTCCATCTCGGCGACGATCGACTCCACACCGGCGCCCTCGGACAGGAAGATGTTGACGCAGTCCTCTTCGTCCATCACCTTGCGCAGCCGGTCGGCCTCGGCGTCCAGGTCGATCGTTGCCTCCGGCACGTACACCGCGTGCACCGACCAGCCGCCCTGGTCCAGGCCGATGCCCGGGTTCCACTCCTGCTCGTCGACCCACTGCTGGTAGGCCTGCGCGGTCGCCGCGGTCAGCCAGCCACAGTTGCGACCCATCACCTCGTGGACGATCAGCATCCGCGGGTTCGAGCTGTGCTCGGCGATGATGTTGCGGGCGAACAGCGCACCCTGCTCGGCGGCGGTCCAGGCGCCCAGGCTCTGCCGGATCGGGACCACGTCGTTGTCGATGGTCTTCGGCAGGCCGACCACGGTCAGGTTGTAGTCGTGCTCCTGCAGGTACGCCGCGAGGTCGGCGGCCGTGGTGTTGGTGTCGTCACCGCCGATGGTGTGCAGGACGTCGACACCGTCCGCGACCAGCCGCTCGGCGGCGACCTGGAGGGCGTTCTGCCCGTCCTGGATCAGGCCGCGCTTGACCAGGTCGGCGGTGTTGGTCAGCTTCACCCGGCTGTTGCCGATCGGGCTGCCGCCGAACTTGTGCAGCACCGACGCCTTCTCCCGTACTTCCGGCGTCACGTCGAGGTACCGGCCGCTGAGCAGGCCGTGGTACCCGTTCAGGTAGGCGATGATCTCCACGTCGGGCGCGATGTCGGTGTAGCGCTCGATCAGTCCGCCGACGGCGGACGACAGGCAGGGCGCGAGCCCGCCGGCGGTGAGCAGGGCAACTCTGCGGACAGACGAGTCGGCAGCCATGGTCCAGGTCCTTCCGGAAACGTGGGGAAATCGCCACCAGACTAGTGATGCAGACCACTCTTGAGGGTGGTTGGGGTTCAACCGACGGACGGTTGGGGGGCGGGCTTGAGGGTGGTTGGGGTTCAACCGACGGACGGTTGGGGGGCGGGCTTGAGGGTGGTTAGGGTTCGCTCAGTGGGACGCTGCGCGGCGGGACCGGCGTGGACACGACGAAGGAGCTGGTTGTCTGGCCGTGGACCAGGAACTTGTCGAGGACGTCTTCGAGGGCGGCGATCTCGGCGACCTGGACGCGCATCAGGAAGCAGTCTTCGCCGGAGATCCGGTGGCACTCGACGACCTCCGGGGTCCGTCCGGCCAGCTCGATGATCTTCGGGATCTGATTCGGCCCCGGCCGCAGCCGCACCCACGCCGCGACCGGCCGCCCGAGGGCCGCCGGATCGATGTCCAGCCGATACCCACGGATCACCCCCGACTCTTCCAACCGCGCGACCCGCTCCCGGATCGTCGGCGTCGACACCCCGAGCCGCCGAGCCAGCTCGGTGGTCCGCAACCGCGGATCCTCAGTCAGCTCTCGCAGAATCCGACAATTGAGCTCATCCAGTCCCGAGCTTCTCGTTTCGGTAAGCAAGACCGCCTCCTAGGCTCCGAACTGCCATGGAATCACCAACTGTCCGTTTCTACTGTAGTGACCGTGACTTCCCTCGTCGAAGCTCCGCCCCGGACCGGCCTCGCGACCGGCGCCGCCGCGGTCACCGTCGTCCTGTGGGCGTCGTCGTTCGTCGCGATCCGGCACGTCGGAACGGAGTTCTCCGCCGGCTCCCTGGCCCTGGCCCGGCTCGGACTCGGCAGCGTCTTCCTCGGCGCACTCCTGTTCGCCCGGCGGCGCCCCGAACCCGCCGTACGCCGTTGGCCCGCGCACCGCGACTGGCTGCCGCTGATCGCCTGTGGCGTGCTGTGGTTCGGCGTCTACAACCTGGCCCTCAACGAGGCCGAGCGCCGTCTCGACGCCGGTACGTCGGCCATGCTCGTCCACATCGCCCCACTGCTGATCGCGGTACTCGCCGGCATCGGCCTCGGTGAGGGCTTCCCCCGCCAACTGGTGATCGGCGGCCTGGTCTCGTTCGCCGGCATCGTCGTCATCGGCACGTCGACCTCCAACGGCCGCGCCGAGACCTGGGGCGTCGTCCTGTGCGTCGTCGCCGCGATCTCGTACGCCGTGGGCGTCGTGACGCAGAAACCACTGCTGAGTCGGCTGCCGGCCACTGAAGTCACCTGGCTCGCCTGCACGATTGGTGCGGTCGTCTGCCTGCCCTTCGCGCCCACTCTGGTCAGCGAGCTCCGCACAGCCGACGCAGCGACCATCTGGTGGACCGTCTATCTCGCAGCGTTCCCCACTGCTCTTGGCTTCACCACGTGGGCCTTTGCGCTGCGCCGTACCAGCGCCGGTCGGATGGGGGTCACCGTGTACGCCGTCCCGGCTGTCGCGATCGTGCTGGGTTGGCTGCTCCTCGATGAGGCTCCAACCGTCTTGGCCCTGGCCGGTGGCGCACTGTGCCTCGCCGGGGTCGCAATCTCCAGGAGGACCGCATGAAGTTCGGTGTGTTCGTTCCGCAGGGCTGGCGCATGGATCTGGTCGAACTCGCGGATCCGGTCGAGCAGTGGGAGGCCATGACCGCTGTGGCCAAGGCGGCCGACGCAGGTCCGTGGGACTCGGTCTGGCTGTTCGACCACTTCCACACGGTGCCTGAGCCTGTCCGCGAGACCGTCTTCGAGATGTGGACCACCACGGCCGCGCTGGCGCGTGACACGTCCCGGGTGAACCTGGGGCAGCTGGTCGGCTGCAACGGGTACCGCAACCCCGCCCTGCTCGCCAAGATGGCCACCACGGTCGACGTCGCCAGCCACGGCCGCATGTATGCCGGTATCGGCGCAGGCTGGTCGGAGCACGAGTGGAAGGCCTACGGGTACCGGTGGACCAGCCAGAGGGAGCGGATGGGTTCCTTCGTCGAGTCCGTCGAACTCATCCACCGCCTGTGGACAGAGGACGACGTGCAGTTCCAGGGGCAGTACCACTCCGTCGACAAGCCGTACGTCGTCCCGCGACGCAAACCGAAGCTGTGGATCGGCGGCGGTGGCGAGCGAGTGACGCTGCGGCTCGTGGCGAAGTACGGCGACGCCTGCAACTTCGGGACCGGGCGGGTGGACGTCATCGAACGGAAGCTCGCGATCCTCCGGCAGCACTGCGAGGAGGTCGGCCGCGACTACGACGAGATCACCAAGTCGACCAGTCTGAACGTCTTCCCGGTCGAAGCGGGCGCGGATCCGGTCAGTGCGACGGCCAAGGCACGCGGGCGGTACAGCCTGGAGGAGTTCCTGGAGATCGGCTCGGGCGGGACGTCGCACATGCTGGCGGAGGTGGTCACGACGAAACAGCTGAGCGAGCACGTCGAGCGTCTGGCCGAGGCCGGAGTCGATTACGTGATCTCGTACATCCCCGGCGTCGCCTACGACCACGAGCCGATGCAGCGCTTCGCGGAGGACGTCGTACCGCAGTTCAGCTGAGGCTGAGAGAGCGCAGGTGCTGGTGGATCCCGTCGTACGCCGTCACCGGCGGGAGCAGCCGCTTCGGGAGCTTGGTGACCACGCTGTAGTTGGCGTCGACCACGTTGGCCAGTGGGACCTCACTGACCTGGCTGAGCAACTGGTAGGCGTCCAGCTTGTCCAGGCCGTACAGCGAGCCCAGCCAGCTGATCATGTCGACCTGACCGGCCCGCCACGCGTCCTCGAGTGGCCGGCTCGACCCGACGACGGCCAGGTAGTCGTCACTCTCCAGCCGCGGCCAGGCGGGTCCGGGCGTCTTCAGCAGGTCGACGATCAGTACGACGTTCATCGCGCCCTCGACCGCCGTACCGCAGGACTCCCCCTCGCCCTGGCGGTAGTGGCCGTCACCGACCGAGAACAGCGCACCCTCGACGTTGACGTTCAGGTAGCAGGTAGTACCGGCACGCATCTCGGGCGTGTCCATGTTGCCGCCGAACGTGTCCGGGACCAGCGCGGAGCGGACCTCACCGCCGGCCGGTGCGACCCCGACGGTGCCGAGCATCGGCTCCAGCGGCAGCGCCACCTCCAGGTGGCTGCCCTGCGCCTGGAAGCCGACGGTCTGCCGAGCGCTGTCCACCTCGTAGATCCAGGTCCGCTCCGGTAGCGGGTCCTGCAGCGTGGCGGTCCGGTCGGTGCTGGTCAGCCCACCGAAGAACGGAATCGTCGCCGAGGCGCCCCAGCTCCGCGCGGGCGCCAGTTCGACGAGGTGCAGCACCAGCGTGTCGCCCGGCTCGGCGCCCTCGACGTAGAACGGCCCCGTCTGCGGATTCACGAACGGCATGTTCAGCGAGGCGCTCGCGAGGTCCGACGTACTGCGCAGACTCCCGCCGAACGCGTCCTCGGTCCACAGCCGCAGCGCAGTACCCGGTTTGACCCGCCGGACCGGCGGTACGCCGCCGAAGGTCCAGGCGAAGTCGTCGGGGCGGGGGGTGAATTCCAGAGCGTCCACGTCTGGCAACTTAAGGTGTACAGGAGGTATTGGGCGAGCGATCAGCGGGTTCTCAGGCGATTCTCACAGAAGCGACCTACTCTCGGTGGCGGAACTTCGAGCGGAGCGGGGCAGACGATGCGGGTACTGGTGGTGGACGACGACCGGGCGGTCCGGGACTCGCTGCGTCGTTCGCTGGAGTTCAACGACTTCGAGGTGGTGACCGCGTCCGACGGCGCCGAGGCGCTCGCGGTGATCGGCAACGTCGAGCCGGACGTCGTGGTGATGGATGTGATGATGCCGCGGCTGGACGGCCTCGAGACCACCAAGGCGTTGCGGGCCGCCGGCAACAATGTGCCGATCCTGGTGCTCACCGCGCGGGACGCGGTCGCGGACCGGGTGGACGGCCTGGACGCCGGCGGTGACGACTACCTGACCAAACCGTTCGCGCTCGAGGAGCTGCTGGCCCGGCTGCGCGCGCTGCTGCGCCGCAGCACCACGCCCGGCGAGGGCGGCCAGCGCGGCGAGGTGCTGCAGTACGCCGACCTGGTGGTCGACGTCGACGCGCACGAGGTGCACCGCGGCGACATGCCGATCCAGCTCACCCGAACCGAGTTCTCGCTGCTGGAGCTGCTGATCCGCAACCCACGCCGGGTGCTGGAGCGCGCGGTCATCCTGGACGCGGTCTGGGGCTACGACTTCCCGACCACGGCGAACTCGCTCGAGGTCTACATCGGCTACCTGCGCCGCAAGACCGAGGTGAACGGCCTGCCCCGGCTGATCCACACCGTCCGCGGGATCGGGTACGTACTGAGAGACACCCCACCGTGAGCCAGCAGCACCCCGGCGACTTCCCGTCGTACGCCGACCGGCAGTCCCAACCGCAAGCGCAAGCGCAACCGCATCCCGAGCAGCCCGTTGCCAGTAGCAATGGAAATCGGGTGGCCGCGACCGCGGCCCGGACCCAGAACTGGTGGAACGAGACGCTCCACAAGCTGAGTCTGCACGCCCGCGTGACGCTGCTCGCGGCAGTCGCGGTCGGTCTGGCGGTGGCGATCGTCAGCGTCGCGGCGTACATCACCGTGCGTCAGCAGATGTACCAGAACCTCGACGACAGCCTGATCCAGCGCGCCGGCCAGGCGTCCCAGAAGGGCGTCCTGACCAACCTGGAGAACCTGAAGCGCGCCTCCGCGGACGCGCTCGGTCTGAGCGACATCCGGGTCGGCGTGCTGAGCGCCGATGGAGTGCAGTACGGGGCTCAGAACAGCCCGCTGCCGCCGATGGGCGACGACGAGCTGCAGATCGCCCGTGACCAGGGCAACCAGGCCAGCCTGCGGACGGTAGGTGTCCGGAACGGTCCGCACTACCGCGTTGTCGCGGTAGCGGCCCGCTACTGCCCGGCCGGGTACTCCAACGAGTGCCAGCAAGACGCCAACTTCCTGCAACCCGGTGCACTCGTAGTCGCGCAGTCACTGGGGTCGATCGACCAGACCCTGCACAACCTGGGCATCGTGCTCTGGGCTTTCGGCCTGATCGGTGTCATCGGTGCAGCGCTCGCCGGCAACGCAGTGGCCCGGTCCGGCCTGCGACCGCTGGCCCGGCTGACCGGCGCGGCCGAGCACGTCGCACGGACGGAGGACCTGAAGCCGATCCCGGTAACGGGGACCGACGAGATCTCCCGGCTGGCGATGGCGTTCAACGCGATGCTGGGCGCGCTGGCGCAGTCCCGCGACCGCCAGCGCCGGCTCGTCGGTGACGCCGGGCACGAGCTGCGGACGCCGCTCACCAGCGTGCGGACGAACCTGGATCTGCTCGCTCAGGCCGACAAACGCGGCGGTCTGCGTGCCGAGGATCGCCGGCAACTGCTGGACGACGTACGCGCTCAGATGGACGAGCTGACCACGCTGATCGGTGACCTGACCGAGCTGGCCCGGGACACACCCCAGGTACGCAACGCGGAGCTGATCGAGCTCTCCAACGTCGTCGAAGACGCGGTGATGAAGGTACGCCGACGCGCGCCCGGGCTGGAGTGGGACGTCCAGCTGTCGCCGTTCCCGGTGTGGGGCGACGAGCGGCTGCTGGGGCGTGCCGTGACCAACCTGCTGGACAACGCAGCGAAGTACAGCATGCCTGAGGGCGCGGAGCAGCACAGCGACGGGCAGCCCGTCGGGCACGTGACGGTGCGCCTGCTGGACGGCGTACTGACGGTGACCGACTCCGGGCCGGGTATCGCCGAGGCGGACCTGCCGCACGTGTTCGAGCGGTTCTACCGCTCCAGCGAGGCACGCAGCCGTCCCGGATCGGGCCTCGGCCTGGCGATCGTGAAGCATGCGGCGGAGCAGCACGGCGGGATGATCTACGCCCGCAACGTGCCCGGGGCCGGCGCGCAGTTCACTCTGTGGCTGCCGCACGCGGCGACGCAGAGTCGCTGACAGATTCCCAAGAGATCCTTCAGAGGATCTTCACAGACTTCTTCGGCCACTCCGAGGGGATCTTCAGGCCCCTTTAAGGTCCGGCCGACAAAGTAATCGTCATGACCGAGAACCAGCCGCAGCAGCCGAACCAGCCCGGCCAGAACGCACAGGGACCGCAGGGGCCGGAGCGGACGCAGCAGTTGCCGATGTACGGGCAGCATCAGCAACAGCAGTATGCGCCGCAGGGCGGGCAGCCACGGCCGGAACCGGGGCCGCAAGGGCAGCGGCCGGGCCAGTACCCCGCAGGTGGGGGTGCCTACCCACAGTTCGGGGCGCCGGGGACGCATCAGGGGACGTCTCCGGACCCGAACTGGCCCTTCGGACCGCAGCCCGCGGCGGCCACGGCTACCAAGGAGAAGCCGAAGCGGCGCGCGGGGCTGGCGCTGGTGGCGCTGACCGCGCTGCTGGTCGGCACCGCGGGCGGTGTCGGGGGTGCGGCCGTCTACTCGGCCACCAACGACCACACCGCGAACACCCCGTCGGTGACCGCCCCGCTGAACGGCAACCAGGCGGCACCGGTGTCGACGCCGGACGGCTCGGTGCAGAGCGCCGCCGCGAAGGTGCTGCCGAGCGTGGTGAAGATCGCGGTCGCGACCCAGCAGGGTGAGGCGACCGGGTCCGGCATCGTGATCAGCAAGGACGGCTTGATCGTCACCAACAACCACGTGGTCTCCGGCGCCGGTCAGGGCGCGCAGCTGAGCGTGGTGCTGAACGACGGCCGAACGGTATCAGCCACGGTCAAGGGCACCGACCCGCTCACCGACCTCGCCGTCATCCACGCGAACGCGACCGATCTGACGCCGGCCACGCTGGGGCAGAGCGGGAAGCTCGCGGTCGGTCAGGGCGTGGTGGCGATCGGCTCGCCGTTCGGGCTGGAGGCGACCGTGACCAGCGGTATCGTCTCGGCGCTGAACCGGCCGGTGACCTCGGGCGACTCGCAGCAGGACAGTACGACGGTATTCCCAGCTATCCAGACGGACGCCGCGATCAATCCGGGGAACTCCGGCGGCGCCCTGATCGACCTCGCCGGCCAGGTGGTCGGTATCAACAGCGCGATCAAGACCGCCGGCGGATCGGGACAATCCGAGGGCGGCAACATCGGCCTGGGCTTCGCGATCCCGATCGACCAGGCCAAGCCGATCATCGACGAGTTGGTGGCCAAGGGCAAGGCCACACATGCGCGGCTCGGTGTGACGGTCGGCGACGCGCAGTCCTCCGACGGGCTCACGAACGGAGCACGCCTCGGCGAGGTCACGTCCGGCGGTGCGGCGGACAAAGCCGGTCTGCAGTCAGGTGATGTGGTGACCGCTGTAGACGGCAAGGCGATCTCGTCAGGGGACGCGTTGGTCGCCGCTGTCCGTTCGCACCGCCCGGGCGACCAGGTGAAACTCACCCTCACCCGCGCCGGCAAGTCCCAGACCGTCACCGCCACCCTCGGCTCCGACAACGGGAACCCAACCGGCTGACCAAGCGTCCAACCCAGTACCGGACTGCGCCGCCCACCGAGCGGCGCAGTCCTTTTTGCGTCCCTTTTGCGTCTCAGCCCGCCTTTGCGTGTCAGCCGGTACCGTCCTGCCATGAGCTACGAGCAGCGGCCGCCGTTGGTGGCGGACGAGCGGACGCAATTGGTGGGCTGGCTGGATCTGCAGCGGGCGCTGGTCCGGCGGAAGCTGGAGGGGCTGGCGGAGGCCGACGAGCGCCGGGCGGTGCTCCCGACGTCGCCGTTGATGACGCCGGTCGGGCTGGTGTCGCACCTGCGCTGGACCGAGCACTGCTGGTTCAACGTGATCTTCCTGGGCGAGCCGGAGGAAGCCAACCCGCAGTTCCGGAAGGAGCCGAAGAGCGCCGATTGGCTGGTCGACGGCGTCTCGCTGGCCCAGCTCCTGGACGAGTACGACGCACAGTGGGCGGAGTCGAACAAGATCACCGCGGCACACTCCCTGGACACTGTGGGGAAGGACGCGGAGTTCCAACCGACGCTCCGCTGGATCCTGATCCACATGGTCGAGGAGGTCGGCCGGCACCTCGGGCATCTCGACACCATGCGGGAGCTGCTCGACGGGCAGAAGGGGTATTACTAGTCGTCGTGGAGATACGGCGGGCGGAGGATCGGTTCCGGACCGACAGTGAGTGGCTGGAGTCGCGGCACTCGTTCTCGTTCGGGGAGTTCTACGATCCGGCGAATGTCGGGTTCGGGTTCCTGATGGCGCACAACGACGAGACGGTCGCGCCGGGGACCGGGTTCGGCACGCACCCGCACCAGGACCTGGAGATCGTCACCTGGGTACTGCGGGGCGCCCTGGCGCACCGTGACTCGCAGGGGAACAGCGGCACGATCCACCCCGGCCTCGCCCAGCGGATGAGCGCCGGCTCCGGAATCCAGCACTCGGAGTGGAACGACGGCACCGAGCCGGTCCACTACATCCAGATGTGGGTCCGCCCCGACCGCTTCGACCTGCCGCCGTCGTACGAACAGACCGAACTCGACCTGACCGCTGGCGAGCTCGTCCCGGTCGCCTCCGGTCTGGCCAAGCACACGACCTCCACCGCCATTCGCATCAACCAGCCGTCCGCCGGGATGTCCGTCGCGAGACTCGCTCCTGGGCAGTCGATTCAGCTGCCGACCGCGCCGTACGTCCACCTGTTCGTCGCCGCGGGCACAGCCAGTCTGGAAGCGGCCGGTGACCTCGGCACCGCGGACGCTGCCCGGCTGACCGGTACCGCCGGCGAGCGAGTCACCGCGGGCGCTCACGGAGCCGAGCTCTTGGTCTGGGAGATGTACGACTCAGGACACTAGCGCCCCGTCAAGAACCATCGGGTTGTCAGGCCGTTGCCGTCCCCGACAGCGCTGACCCCAGCCGGCTCTGCACGCGCCGCCGTGGCGCCGTAGCGCCGTGGCGCCGTAGCGCCGTAGCGCCGTAGCGCCGTAGCGCCGTGGCGCCGTGGCGCCGTGGCGCCGTTTGGGTGGTTCACCTCAGAAATGGCCCGTTCCCACGCGGCATACCAACTGCTCACGGACAACATCAGGGGTGAACCCCTCGAATGCTGGCCGGGGGGCCTGGCCGGGGGGCCTGGCCGGGGGGCCTGGCCGGGGGGCCTGGCCGGGGGCCTGGCCGGGGGCCTGGCCGGGGGCCTGGCCGGGGGGCCTGGCCGGGGGCCTGGCCGGGGGCCTGGCTGGGGAAACTCTCCGAGGTCGGATAGCCGGGGGGACGGGCTGAGCTGATGGACGGCCTCAACGTTTCTTGTCACGGCGCTAGGCGCCGGCCAGAGCGAGCCAACGGTCCAGCTGCGCGGCTGAGCCGTCGGTGGACCGCAGACCGACGTACCCGTCAGGCCGTACGCCGATGACGCCGCGACCGCGCTGATCCAGGAGCCGGTGGACGTGGATCGGGGCTCGTTTCGCCGGCCGCTCCGGCTCAGCCGCATCGCGGAGCAGCAGCAGGTGGAAACCTGGTCGCGCCGTGAGCGTCTGCAACCGGGTCCGACCAGCCGCGACCGTGACCGGGAGGTCCGGGAGCCTGTCACCGGCGCCGACCCTCAGCGCCCCGGCAGGGCCATCATCGACGGACAGTGGACTTCGCGGGTACCCGACCCGGAGCTGGGCGAGCGTTCGGAAACCTTCAGCGGCCAACTGACGACAGCGCAGCGCCGCAGGGAGCACCGGAGCGCCCAGCGGCACCAGTACGGCGCGCGTCAGCGACGCGAAGGGATCCAGACCCGACTCCGCCCAGAACACCAGGTTCGTCACGCCGATCGTGGTCCGCGCAACCGAGCGGCGCTCCTGTTCGTACGAGTCGAGCAGGCCGCCCGCAGGTCGTTCAGCGCCGGCGCAGGCGAGTTTCCAGCCGAGATTCACCGCGTCCTGGATTCCGGTGTTCATGCCCTGTCCGCCCGCCGGTGAGTGCACGTGGGCGGCGTCGCCCGCCAGGAAGATGCGATCGCTCCGGTAGCTGTCGGCCAGCCGGTGCCGGAGCCGGAGAACGCTCGACCATGCGAGCCGGCTGATCCGCGCCGGCAACCGGGCAGTGTCGAGGATACTCTGTGCGACTGCCGGCGAGACACTCTCCCCGGCCGGTGTGCCACTCAGCGGGCGGGTCGCCATCAGCCGCCAGGTCGCGACGTCGCCACGCGGGAACAGGAACACCAGACCGGACCAGCCGGGCGCCACGTGGGCGGAATCGAGCTGCAGTTCCCCTTCCAGTTCGACATCGGCCAGCACGATCTCCTGGCGGTAGTCGGCACCCGTCGAGGAAATCTCCGTCAGGCGACGGACCGTGCTGTCGGCCCCGTCGCATCCCACCAGGTAGTCGCAGTCGGCGGTACCAGAGTCCGTTCCGCGCAGCTCGGCCCGAACAGCGGCGTACGGCGTCGTCGGCAGACCGGCCAGCTCGACACCACGCTCAACGCTGACGCCACGCTCGGCCAGCGCACTGGTCAGGACCGCCTCGACATCCCCTTGCCGGGTCAGAGTCAGATGCGGGTACGGCGTGTCCGGTACGGCGAACTCGGACAGGGCGACCCGAACGGTGTGCCCGTGCAGGTGGAGCTGCACCGTCGGAGCGGTCACGGCGTGCCGCAGGAGTGGTTCGACCACCCCGAGCGGTCGGAGGACCTCGAGTGTCCGTGAGTGAACCATCATGGCCCGCGACGGCCGCGCTGCCTCCGGACGCCGGTCGACAATTCGCACCTCGGCGCCCAGCGCATGGGCCTGCAGGGCGAGGGCGAGGCCGGTCGGACCGGCGCCGACGACCAGTACCCGCGGCGTCCTCACCTGGACTCCACCGGCCGCCACCACTGCTCGGGGACGGCGCCGACGGTGTCCGAAGGCTCCAGACCGGCGATCACGGCGTCACGCCGCAGGCCGGGGAGCACCTGGTACTGGATCGACGCGGTCTCGCTGACGAGGGCGAGCGGCCACCACAGCGCGCGTACGTACGCCTCGGCCTGGGCCGGACCGTCCCAGTCGTAGCAGCCGCGGTAGATCCCGAACTCGTCGGCGGCGAACCACAGCTTCGACACGAAGCCCGGGAAGCCGACGAACAGCGGGGTGTTGAGCAGGCTCACGTCCCGGAACCACCGATGCGCCTGCCCGCGGACGAACCGGAGCCGGAACCCGACGATCAGCACGCACGGATCCAGCGGCACGACCCCGGTCAGCACCGTCTCCCGATAGACCCACGAGGCCGAGCCGTCCGCGAACCGCACCGACAGCCCCACCCGGTCCGCGGGCTGCCGAATCCGTCCCTGAGCCAGCTGTACGCCGGTCCGCGCCGCGCAGCGTGCCAGTCGCGGCAATGCCGTCGGCAGCCGCAAGTGCTCAACATCTCCGGCCATGGCGACCTCCCACCCACCACGGTCGGCCCGCGAACGGTCCGCGACAACGCCAGAAGGTCACCGCACCGCGGGACCTTCGCCCTAGTCGGTCTGTTCGCTCATCGTCCAGACGTGCCGCAGCGACTGGCCGGCCACGCCTTCGGGGTTCTGCGCGAACCCCTCGACGAATTGGCTCATGTGCTGCTGCCAGCGCTGGTCGGTCGGGTCGTTGCGGAGGTACGCGACCGCCGCCTCGAAGTCGTCGGACACGACCAGGTGGAACAGGTCGCGGCCGCTGCGCCAGATCGACCAGTCACTGATCCCCGCGGCATGCATCACGGTGATCAGCTCCGGCCAGACGCGGGCGTGCTCGATCTCGTAGGCCTCTTCGGTACCGGGAATCAGGCGGCTGTGCAGCGCAAGGCGGGTCACAAAGGTGCAGAATACGCCGCCCGCGGCACCCGTGGAACGCGGTTCCACCATCTCGGTGGACCTCTTCGCCGCCGATTCACGCAGCCTCTTGCCTCCGATTCGCACCCGCTCTGCGGCCAACTCCTGAGCGGGCCGGGGCGTCGTACTTGGGTGGATTGAGTAGTTTCGCCCTGGTGGCGAAGCGGCCACACGCCGAAGACTGTGCCCCGGTGTCCATCCGTCGTCGTGCGAGAGTTGGGAAAGTGAAGCGAACCACTGCGATCGTCTGTCTGAGTAGTCTGCTGATCACCGCCGGATGTTCGGACAGCAAATCCGGCGGCGGGAAGTCCGGGAGCGACGAGCAGCAGGCGTCCGGTGCGGTGATCAAGCAGTTCGCCGACGCCTGGGTGAAGGCGTGGGCGCCGGACGGGAAGCCGGACGCGGCCGGGGCACTCACCGACAACCCGACCGTGTTCGCCAAGCGGCTCGACGACGTCGACACCGCCCTGGTCGCGAGCACCGTGACGGTGGCTCCGCAGGGTGACCCGAAGTGCAGCGACGGCAACAACTGCACGCAGGAGCTGGCCGTCGAGGCGCAACTGCGCGGCATCGGCACGATGAAGTGGACCAGTACGGCGACCGCGGTGAAGACCGGCGACGCCTGGAAGGTGAAGGCCGCCGGCGACACGATCTACCCCGGCCTCGGCGACAACAACTACCTGAAGCGGGTCCGCGCGCTGCCCGCCCGCGCCTCGATCCTGGACCGCAACGGCGTCGCGCTGACCGCGAACCGGCAGGTCGTGATCGTCGGTGTCGCGTCGGGGACCAAGGCCACCGCGGCGACGTACGCGGCGTTCACGAAGTACCTCGATGTGGACGGCGCGAAACTCGCCGCGCGGGCGAAGGCGGCGCCGGCCGGGCAGTTCGTGGAGGCGATCACGATCCGGGCCGAGGAGTGGGAGGCGCTCCGGCCGACGATGACCAAGCTGCCGGGCGTGCTCACCATGGGCGGCACCCAGTCGCTGCCGCCGAACGCGACGTTCGCCCGGTCGCTGATCGGCACCATGAAGACCGCGACCGCCGACACCCTGAAGAACGCCGGTCCGACCGCGTCGACCCAGGACCAGGTCGGCACGACCGGCCTGCAGTACGCGTTCCAGCAGCAGCTCGCCGGTACGCCGGGCGGCACGGTCACGCTGCGGGACGGCAAGACGAAGCTGACGATCAAGACGGTGTTCAGCCAGCAGGGCACCGCCGGCAAGCCGGTGAAGACCACGCTGGACACGAACATGCAGAAGACCGCCGAGGCCGCGCTCGCGACCAGCAAGCTGCCGGCGTCACTGGTCGCCGTCCAGGCGTCCACCGGCCAGATCCTCGCGGCCGCGAACGGCCCGCAGGTGGCGAGCTACAACCGCGCCTTCCAGGGTCGCTATGCGCCGGGCTCGACGTTCAAGATCGTCACCTCGGCGGCACTGCTCGGCAGTGGTGAGACCACGACGACCGCGCTGCCGTGCACCAACACCATCAACGTGTTCGGCAAGACGTTCAAGAACTACGACGGTCTCGCTGCGTACGGCGCGGGCACCATGCAGAAGGCGTTCAACGAGTCCTGCAACACCGCGTTCATCTCGCAGCACGCGCGGCTCCCGAAGGACGCGATGACCAAGACCGCGGCGATGTTCGGCATCGGGCGCGACCTGAACCTGTCGCTCTCGGCGTACGGCGGTCAGGTGCCGGCGCCGAAGGACGACGTCGAGGAAGCGGCGTCGATGATCGGCCAGGGTACGGTCACCGCCAGCCCGCTGGCGATCTCGCTGGTCGCGGCCGCGGTCGACCACGGGACCGCGATGAAGCCGGTGCTGGTGCCGGGCAAGGACGCTGCCGGCCCGGCCGCCTCACCGTTGCCTGCAGCAACTGTCGCGGCGCTGCGGACCTTCATGCGGACGACGGTCACCGGCGGTACGGCGAAGGTGCTGGCCGGGAACGGCGCGGTCGCGGCGAAGACCGGTACGGCGGAGGTCGTCGTGAACGGCAAGGTCACCACGAACGCCTGGATGGCCGGCTACCGCGGCGACGTCGCGTTCGCGGTCATCGTCGAGGGCGGCGAGTCCGGTTCGCACACCGCCGGCCCGATCCTCAAGACCTTCCTGTCCAGCTTCAAGTAGGAAGTTCCTGAGAGTTGGCTGAAAGCCCGCGATGACGGGGATTTCGTCACCTACCGTTTCCGGATGGAGAGCCTGACATGTCCCAAGTGCCATGGGCTGATGCGGACGTACGAACGCAGCGGCATCACCGTCGACCAGTGTGGTGACTGCCGCGGCATCTTCCTCGACCGCGGCGAACTGGAGCGCCTGGTGGACGCGGAGGCCCGGTTCAACGCACCACCGCGCCGCGAGGAGAAGCACCACGACGACCGGCGGTACGACGAGCGGCGGGACGAGCGCCGTTATGACGACGACCGCCGGTACAGCAACCAGCAGTACCCGCGGAAGAAGAAGAAATCCTTCCTGGAGGACCTCTTCGACTGACTACCGCCCGACGGCGATCACGGTGCCCTGGGCCAGCGCGCACAGGGCACCGGCACCGGTCTCGTCGATCGTCGTCAGCTCGCACGTACAGGTCGCCTGCCGACGTCCGGCGTACACGACCTTCGCGACGGCTCGGAGCAGCACGCCGCGCGCGGGGCGGAGATAGCTGATCGTGAAGCCACCCGTCAGCACCTCGGGGCCGAGCGCCGTGCCGCCCGCGAACGTCAGCGCGTTGTCGGCCGCGTAACTCAGCACGCCGCCGTGCAGGAACCCGTTCTGCTGCAGCAGATCCGGACGGATGTCGAGCTCCAACGTCGCCCCACCGTCCCCGAACGCCGTCACCCGAGCCCCCAGCACCACGCTGAACGGCTGCGTCGCCAACAGCTTCTGCGCCATCTCCAGAGTCAAGTCCGCCACCCGCGCACGATATGCCAGTTAGGGTCGGCAGCGTGACGACCCCAACTGTGCAGCTGCGCCCGATCACCGACGTCGAGTACCCGGACTGGATGGAGCTCACCGCCGCGTCGTTCGCGGCCGGGATCGGCCCGGCCCGCGGACTGACCACGGACGAGGCGCTCGCCTTCGCGTACGAGGAGACCGAGAGGCAGCTCCCCGAAGGCCCGGCCACGGACGGGCAGCTCATCTGGATCGCCATGGCAGGCGAGGAGCCGGTCGGCAGCCTGTGGATCAGCACCAGGTCGCGGGTGCCGTTCATCTACGGCATCGAGGTGCGCAGCGACCAGCGCGGCAAGGGCTACGGCCGGGCGATCATGCTGGCCGGCGAGGACGAGTGCCGCCGCCTCGGCTACACGCAGCTCGACCTGAACGTCTTCGGCGACAACCGTACGGCGATCGCGCTCTACGACTCGCTCGGCTACACGGTGATCTCGCAGCAGATGCGCAAAGCGCTCTGAAAAACGCTGGACGGCGCTTTCCGGCCGTCATACCGTGGCCGGTGGCAGCCGCACTCGAAAGGACCCACAGGGAGCGATGTCGACACCTCGCCGAGAGATCGGCTGATTCGGTGATCGTCCTGCGCTCTGCGCGTTGCGCGGTGGCGCTGCCCGGTCCGACAGTCAACCGACTCTTTCGAAAGCGGTGTTGCTTCCGTGACGCCTGTTCACGACGACCTGCCGCCTGTCATCGCGGCACATGAGCTGACCAAGACCTACACGTTCCACAAACAGCAGGCCGGGCTCGGCGGGGCCTTGAAGAGCCTGCTCAGACGCAAGTACGAGACGCGGCTCGCCGTCGACCGGATCGGGTTCGAGATCGGGCGGGGTGAGGTCGTCGGCCTGCTCGGCCCGAACGGTGCCGGCAAGACCACCACGCTGAAGATGCTGTCCGGCCTGCTCTACACCACCTCCGGCGACCTCGAGGTGCTCGGCCACACGCCGTCCGACCGCAGGCACGACTACCTGCGCCGCATCGCGCTCGTGATGGGCCAGAAGACGATGCTGTGGTGGGACGTCCCGGCGATGGAGAGTCTCCTGCTGCACAAGGAGATGTACGGGTTGTCCACCGCGGAGTTCGACCGCAACGTCGCGGAACTCGCGGACCTGCTCGACGTCGAGCATCTGCTGAACGTCCAGGTCCGCAAGACCTCGCTCGGTGAGCGGATGAAGCTCGAGCTGATGGCAGCGCTCGTGCACGGCCCGGAGATCCTGTTCCTGGACGAGCCGACGATCGGCCTGGACGTGGTCGCGAAGGCCCGGGTCCGGTCCTTCCTCGCCGACCTGAACCGGCTCCGCGGTACGACGATCCTGATCACCAGCCACGACATGGACGACATCGAGGCGCTCTGCTCCCGGGTGATGATCATCGACCACGGGCGACTGCAGTTCGACGGCGCGCTCGACGAGCTGGTCCGGACCGCGCGACCACGCAAGCTCGTCCGGGCGACGTACGCGGCACCGGTCGACGGTACGCCGCTCGCCGGGTTCGACGGGGTGAGCGCGGTCGACGTCGACGGGCAGACCGTGAAGCTCGAGGCCGAGCGGGAGCGGGCCGGTGCGGTGATGGAGCAACTGACGCGGCTCGGTCCGTTGGTCGACCTGGATGTCGCGGACGCGGACGTCGAGGACATCATGCGGGAGCTCTTCCAGCGCCGGAGCTCGCTGTGATGAGCACCGTCGTGCGGAACCTCCGCGTCGTACGGCGGATGACGGCGGCCGAGATCGCACAGCAGTCGGTGTACCGCGGGGCGTGGGTGATCTTCATGCTCGCGAACATCTGCGTGCCGATCATCTCGCTGCTGATCTGGCGGACGGCGCTCGCGAACGGGGCCCGGTTGCCGGTCGACGAGCAGTACGTCACGACGTACTTCGTGCTGCTCGGGTTCGTCACGATGGCGACGTCGTCGTGGATGGCGGCCTTCCTGGCCAACGACATCCGGCTCGGGAAGCTGTCCAGCTGGATGGTGCGGCCGGCGTCACTGCTGGTCGGATTCGTCGCGAACAACCTGTCGGAGAAGTTCCTGAAGCTGTTCGCGCTGGTGCCGATGATCGGCATTGTCTGGTGGATCTTCCGGGACTCGATGAACATCCCGGCCGGCCCGGGCCGCTGGGTGCTGTTCGCGGTCAGCATTGTGCTGGGAGCGGTGCTGGTGTTCACGATCGACATCCTGATCGCCGCGCTGGCGTTCTGGATGGACGACGTGGGCGCGCTCGTGCAGGCCCGGGTGATCATCGCGAGCGTCCTGTCCGGGGCCGTCGTACCGCTGGCCCTGATGCCGGACTGGTCGCGCGGGTTCGTCGACCACCAGCCGTTCCGGTACACGGTGTCGTTCCCGGTCGAGATCGTCGCGGGGCAGCTCACCGGCGCCGAACTGGCATCGGGTCTGGCAATCCAGTTCGGGTACGTCGTCGTGTTCGGGGTGATCGCGCGGCTCGTCTGGGCAGCCGGGATCCGTACGTACTCGGCGGTGGGCGCATGAGCACGCACGCGGAGGAACGGCAGCCGCTCGATCGGACCTGGGTGCACAAGCAGTGGCGGCATGTGCGGTTGTGGCGGCGGTTCCTCGGGCAGGCGGTGGTCCGCGAGACGCACTACCGGGCGCATTTCCTGACCACGTTGCTGGTCGGGCTCGTGCAACTGGGGCTGGGGATCGTACCGACGCTGCTGTTGTTCGGGTTCACCCAGCAGGTGCACGGGTGGTCCCGGGCGGAGGTGATCGCGCTGGTCGGGGTGTTCCAGATCGTCACCGGGCTGATGGCGACCTTCGTGGCGCCGAACCTGAACCGCATGACGGCGTACCTGACCGAAGGCGAGCTGGACGGCGTGCTGCTCCGGCCGGTGTCGAGCCAGTTCTACCTGACGCTGCGCTGGATCAACGTCGCCGAGCTGACGAACGTCGCCAGTGGCATCGCCGTACTCGTGATCGGGCTGGTGCAGTCGGGGATCCGGCCGGGTGCCGGGCAAGTGCTGCAGGCCGTCGTACTCGTCGGGTGTGGGCTGGTGCTGCTCACCGCGGTGTGGTCGGCGATGTCGTTCCTGGCGTTCTGGCTGCAGTCGGTGGGGCCGATCGGGGTGGTGTTCCTCAGCCTGGTCGAGGCCGGGCGGTACCCGCTGGTGTTCTTCCCGCTCGCGGTGCGGACGTTCCTGACGTTCGCGTTCCCGGTGGCGTTCGCGACGACGTTCCCGGTGCGGGCGATGGCCGGTGACCTCGGGTGGGGACCGGTCGCGCTCGGGATCGGGCTCGCGGTCGTGGCCACGCTGCTCGTCCGGTTGCTGTGGCGACGCGGGCTGCTGACGTACTCCAGTGCGTCCAGCTGATGTGGTTACCTGTGACGTATGAGCTGGTGGGTCCTGCACGTGGACATGGATCAGTTCATCGCGGCCGTCGAGATCCGGCGCCGGCCTGAGCTTCGCGGGCTGCCTGTCGTGGTGGGTGGGTCCGGCGACCCGACCCAGCCACGGCAGGTCGTCGCGACCGCGTCGTACGAGGCCCGGGAGTACGGCGTGCACTCGGGGATGCCGGTGCGGGCGGCGTACAAGAAGTGTCCGGACGCCGTCTTCCTCCCGTCGGACCCGGCGGCGTACGAGGCCGCGTCGACCGAGGTGATGGACACGCTGCGGACGTTCCCGGTGGTGGTCGAGGTGTGGGGCTGGGACGAGTGCTTCGTCGGCGCCGAGACCGACGATCCGGAGGCGCTGGCGGCTCAGCTGCGGGCCGCGGTGGCCGAGCGTACCGGGCTCACCTGCTCGGTCGGCATCGGCGACAACAAGACCCGCGCGAAACTGGCGACCAACTTCGCGAAGCACTCACGCTCGCACGCCGTACCGTTCGAAGGTGCCGGCGCACCGGATGAGGCCGGCGCCGCCGGCGTCTACCGCCTGACCGCGGCCAACTGGCGCGCCGTCATGGATCATCGCCCGGTCCGCGACCTGTGGGGCATCGGCAGCCGGATGGAACGCAATCTCAACGAACTCGGCCTCACCACGGTCGCCGAACTCGCCGCCGCCGACGTCGATGGACTGAAGCAACGCTTCGGCCCGAAGATGGGCTCCTGGTACGCCGCCCTGGGCCGCGGCCTGGGCGACACCCAGGTCACCGACGTACCGCGTGAGCCGGTCTCGCGCAGCCACGAGGAAACCTTCCCCGAGGACCTCGCCGACCGCGCCGCCGTCGAACGCGAACTCCGCCGCATCGCCGTCGAGGTCACCGAGGAAGTCGTCGCCGAAGGCCGCACCATCCAACGCGTCTGGGTCAAGGTCCGCTTCATCACCTTCTACACCCCGATCAAGAGCCGCAAACTCAAGACTCCCACCCAGGACCCCGACCAGATCGCCACCGCAGCCCTCGAACTCCTCGACAAGTTCGACCTCAAACGCCCCATCCGCCTCCTCGGCGTCCGCGTCGAATTCGTCCCACCCGAACAGTCCGACTGAACGCCTTGTACGGCGGCTGCCTGGTCCGCCTCCTGTCGAGCTGCCGATTGTCAGAGCTTGTAGGTGCGGGTTGCGGTGGTCGCGAAGACGGACTCGCGCTCCGCGGGGGTGAGCTTCGAGGTCAGGGAGTCGGCGGTTTCGGCGACCTCGGCGTACGTCGCGGCGAGGAGGCAGACGGGCCAGTCCGAGCCGAACATGACTCGGTCGGGGCCGAAGGCGTCGAGGACTACGTCGGCGTACGGCTGGAGGTCAGCGGGCTTCCACGTTGCCCACGGGGCCTCGGTGACCATGCCGGAGAGTTTGCAGGTCACGTTGGGGAGCGCGGCCAACTCGCGGAGCTGACTTGCCCAGGGTTCCAGCGGGTCGCCGATGACGGGCTTCGAGATGTGGTCGACGACGAACGTCAACTGCGGGAGGTTGCGGGCGGTCTGGATCGCGGCGGGGAGATGTGGTGTCTTGGTGAGAAGGTCGTAGGCGAGGCCGGCGTCGGCGATCGCCGCAAGGCCGCGTTGGACATCGGGGCGGAGCAACCAGTCGACGTCGGGTTCGTCGTGGACCTGGTGACGGATCGCCTTCAAGTACGATCCATCCGGACGAGCCATCAACCCGGAGAGCGACTGCTGTACGTCGGAAGCAGTCAGGTCGACCCAGCCGACCACGCCGGCGACGAGATCGTTGCTCGCGGCAAGTTCCAGGAACTCGACGGTCTCTGCGACCAGCCCGACGGTCTGGACGACGACCGTCGACGTCACGTCGGCCGCGGCCGCGAGCGGCGCCAGGTCGGCGATCGCGAAGTCGCGCCGGATCGGGTCCAGCTCCGGACCCACCATCCAGCTCTGTTCCCGGACGCTCAGGTCCCAGACGTGGTGGTGTGCGTCGACCCTCATGCGCGCCTCCTCAGCCGACCCGGCGGTCGTCGATCGCGTCCTGGTTCCAGTCGATTCCGAGACCGGGCGTGTCCGGAGCGACCGCGTGCCCGTCGACGATATCCATCTCGGTCGACGTGATCGCCCGCAGTTGCGGGATGTGCTCGACGTACCGGCCGTTGGGTACGGCGGCCGTCAGGCTCACGTGCAGTTCCATCAGGAAATGCGGGCACACCTCGAGGTTGAACGTCTCGGCGAGGTGCGCGACCTTCAGCCACGGCGTGATGCCGCCGATCCGGGCCACGTCGACCTGGACGATCCCGGCACCACCGGCGGCGAGGTACTCGCGGAACTGCGCGACGGAGTACAGCGACTCGCCGACCGCGATCGGGATCGACGTCGACTCCGCCAGCCGGACGTGCCCGGTGACGTCGTCGGCCGGCAGCGGTTCCTCGAACCAGGACAGGTCCACGGCCTCGAACGCGGCCGCCCGGCGCTTCGCCTCGGCGTACGTCATCGACTGATTCGCGTCGACCATGATGTCCATCGACGGACCGACCGCATCACGTACGGCGCGCAGCCGTTCCACATCCTCGTGCACACGAGGTTTGCCGACCTTGAGCTTCACTCCCGGCCAGCCCGCCTTCTGCGACGCGAGTGCACCGGCGACGAGCTCATCGGTTGTCAGGTGCAACCAACCGCCCTCGGTGTCGTACAGCGGCACCCGCTGCCGGTACCCACCGGCCAGCCGCCACAACGGCTCACCGGCCCGCAGGCAGCGCAGGTCCCACAGCGCCGTGTCGACCGCGGCCAGCGCCAGCGACGTGATCGCCCCGACGGTCGTCGCGTGCGTGGACCAGAACAGGTCGGCCCACAGGGCCTCGACATTGCGCGCGTCGGTACCGACCAGCCGCGGCAGCAGGTGGTCCCGGAGCAGCGCGAGTACGGCGGTCCCGCCGGTGCCGATCGTGTACGAGTACCCGAGTCCGGTGAGCCCGTCCGCGGTGGCCAGCGAGACGAAGATCGTCTCCTGTTTGAGGAACGCCTGGACGGCGTCGGTGCGGACGGTCTCGACTTCGAGGTCGACCAGGTACGCGTCGGCCCGGACGATCGTCGTACTCACCGTACTCACATGACCTCCGAACTCACAGTGTCTCCGAACCCGTGGCGGCTCCCGCAAGATCCTATAGGATATTGCGCATCCTGATGCTCCCCCTTCACACTGGACGCGTCAAGGCGGACTGCGGGTCGGGCAGAATGATTCCGGGAGGAGCGACACGTGACTGATGCACATGTAGGCCTGGCCGGGCAGCTCAGCCGCCTGCCCCAGCGCCAGGTGCTGAGCGACGACGTCTACGAGACGGTCAAGGGCCTGATCATGGACAGCGTGGTCGAGCCCGGCACCCGCCTGAACATCGACGCGCTCACCCGTGAGCTGGGAATCTCGCAGACCCCGATCCGGGAGTCGCTGGCCCGGCTGGAGTCCGACGGCCTGGTGATCAAGGAGCCGTTGCGCGGGTACCGCGTGTCGTCGCGCCTGACCCGCGAGGAGTTCGAGGACCTGTTCGAGTACCGGCTGCACATCGAGCCGTGGGCGGCCGGTCGCGCCGCCGAGCGGTCCGGCAGCGAGGACCTGGCCCGGCTCAAGGCGGAGATGCTGAGCTACACCGACGTCCCCGACCGGCCGGCGTACGAGAGCTACCGGGCGATGGCCGCGCACGACCAGCGGTTCCACGACCTGGTGCTGGAACTGTCCGGGAACGAGACGGCCCGGTTGTCCTTCCAGCGGACACACTGCCACCTGCACCTGTTCCGGCTGTACTACGGTGGCGGCATCGCGACGAAGGCGTTGCGAGAGCACAAGACCGTGGTGACCGCGGTCCGCAAGGGTGACCCGGAGGAGGCGGCCGCGGCGATGCGGGCGCACATCGAAGCCTCCCGCGCCCGCCTGCGGCCGATCTTCGATCAAGACTGATCCGTCCTGAGGAGTCCTCTGTGGAACTGCTGCGCCTCGGCGCGGTCGGCGAGGAGCGCCCGTACGTGCGCGCCGCCGACGGCACCGTTCACGACCTGAGCCCGCTGACCGCCGACATCGACGGGGCCTTCCTCGCCGCCGACGGGATCGCCCGCACCCGCGCCGCGCTCGAGGCCGGCGAGCTGCCGGTCGCCGGCACCGAGGGCCTGCGCGTCGGCGCACCGATCGCCCGCCCGGGCGCGGTCGTGTGCATCGGGCAGAACTACGCCGCGCACGCCGCCGAGTCCGGCGCCGAGCCGCCGAAGCAGCCGATCGTCTTCTTCAAGCACCCGAACACCGTCGTCGGCCCGTACGACGAGGTGCTCGTCCCCCGCGGCTCGGCCAAGACCGACTGGGAGGTCGAGCTCGCCGTCGTCATCGGCAAGCAGGCCCGGTACGTCGAGACCGACGAGGACGCGCTGGCCTGCGTCGCCGGGTACGCCGTCTCGAACGACGTCTCCGAGCGCGCCTTCCAGATCGAGGTCTCCGGCGGCCAGTGGTCCAAGGGCAAGTGCTGCGAGACCTTCAACCCGCTCGGCCCGGCGCTGATCCCGGCCGACGAGGTGCAGGACGTGCAGAACCTGCAGCTCAAGTCGTGGGTGAACGGCGAGCCGCGGCAGGACTCCAACACCGAGGACATGATCTTCGGCGTCGCGGCGCTGATCCGCGATCTCTCGCAGTACATGGTCCTCAGCCCCGGTGACATCGTGAACACCGGTACGCCGGAAGGCGTGGCGCTGTCCGGCCGCTTCCCGTACCTGTCGCCCGGCGACACCATGGAGATGGAGATCGAGGGCCTCGGCAAGCAGAAGCAGTCCCTCGGCAAGGCCTGAAAACTGTCCCCGGCCGGCCTTAAGGTCGGCCGGGTGACCGACTTCCTCGCCGAGATCAGCAGCTCCTACGACAACGTCGCTGTCTCGTACGCCGAGCTCGTGGTGGACGGTGCCGACTGGGAAGGCGAGGCGTTCGACCTCCTCGCGAAGCTGATCCCGGACGGGCCGGTGCTCGACGTCGGCTGCGGCCCGGGCCGCACGACCGGCCTGCTCGCCGAGCTCGACCTGCAGGTCACCGGGATCGATCTGTCACCCGGGATGATCGAGGTTGCCCGCCGGGACCACCCGGAGCTCGACTTCCGCGTCGGCTCGATGACCGCGCTCGATCTGCGGGACGGCTCGATGGCCGGCGTGGTGTCGTGGTGGTCGATCATCCACCTTCCGCGCGACGTCGTCCCGCAGGCGTTCGCCGAGTTCCACCGGGTGCTCGCTCCCAGCGGTGTCCTGCTGATGGGGTTCCACGTCGGCGAGCAAACCACCCACAAGACCTCCGGGTACGGCGGTCACCCGATGAACGTCCACGTCCACCGCTGGACCGCCGCCGCCCTGTCCGAGATCGCGCTCGCGGCAGGCTTCACGCCGTACCTCGACGCGGAAATTCCAGGCGACCGCCTGTTCTTCCGCAGGTAACGTCAGCGCATGACTTCCCGCGTGCGAACCAGCTGATGACCCCTGCCGAGGCCACCGAACAGTGGCGAACCCAGGGTTTCGTGGTGCTGCCGGGCTTCCTGTCGCCGGCTGATCTGGCGCCGGCGCTCGGTGATCTGCCGACGATGTTCCCGACGCCGGAGGGCTTCCACGACGGGACCGACGAGCGACGAGCGCGGTACGTCGAGGACGAGTTCGACGGGATCGACGTTTTCCCGTTCGGCAGCCCGGAGTTCAGCCTGCTGGCCGTCCACCCGCGGATCGTGGAGCTCGCGGAGACGCTGCTCGGGCAGTCCGATCTGCGGCTCTCGTCGGCGGAGGCGTGGGCGAAGTACACCGGCGCGACGTCGTACGACCAGGAGCTGCACCGCGACTACCTGAACCAGACGATCCTCGTCCCGACCCGTGAGGACCGTTACCAGCACCTGGAGCTGTTCGTGTTCCTCGTCGACGTACCGGAGGAACTCGGCCCGCCGCATCTGGTGCCGTACGAGCACACCGCCGACCTGCCGATGAACCCGAACTTCTTCCCACGGTCGGGTGGTCAGGGCGACTTCACGTCGCCCGACGACAACACCCGCCTGTACGACGCCGAGCGGTCCGGCGCCGGGCCGGCCGGGACCGTGATCGCGTTCAACACCCGCACGTTCCACCGCGGCACCGGCCTGCGGCGGCCGGGCGGCGCGCGGTACTCGATGCAGCTCATCTACCGTCCGGCCGAGGCCGACTGGGGGCAGCGCGTCGCCTGGGCGGCCCGTAGCCACGAGCCGGGCTGGTACGAGTTCGTCCACCGAGCCACGCCCCGCCAGCTCGAACTCTTCGGCTTCCCGCCGCCCGGCCACCCGTACTGGACCGACCAGACGCTGACCGGCATCTCGCAGCGCTACCCCGGACTGGACCTGAGCCCCTGGCAGCGCGCTCACGAGTGAGTGGTTACAGGTCGTCGTCGTACGGGGTTTGGCCGGTGAAGGTCAGGCGCCAGTCGGTGGTCTCGGCGTCGACGGTGAGGTCGTAGCCGCTGCGGCGGGCGGTGAGTTGGTGGTGGCCGTCGGTGACCTCGGCGATGGTGACCTTCCAGCCGCGGCTCTCGAGGGTCTCGGCCGCGAAGGAGACCTGCGCCTCGGGGTCCGGGGTGGTCGGGTCGCCGGTCTCGACGGTGATCGTGCACACGGACTCGCGCCCGTGGTCGTCGGCGAGGGCGGACTCGTCCGCCGGGCCGACGTCCTGCGTCACCGCCGGCGTCTGAGCCGGTACGACGATCGCCGCCACCGCGAGGAGTTCCGAGCGGAGGAAGTTACGAGCTTCGGTCAGCGTCACGCTTCCGTGATACACCGTGCGGCCAAGCCCCGCGAGGCCACGCCGCGTTTCTGGTGTCCTGAGCCGGAGGTTCGGCGAGTGATTTCGGTGGTCAGGTGCGTGCATCGCGGTGCGTGGTCAGTGGCCTCGATGCGGAGCATCGTGGGCGCTGGGCACGTGCCGTGAGGTGCGTGCTGGGCGCCGAAAGCGCCGTCGAACCTCCGGCTCAGGACACTGGCTTAAGAAACGAGCGGGGTCTCTCCGGTGAACGTTATCCGCCAGTCCGACTCCCAGGCATGGACCGCGACCTCGTACCCGTTCCGGACGGCGGCGGCCCGGAAATGCCCCTCCTCCGGGGCCGCGATCTCCACGGTCCACCCTCGCGCGCGCAGTGCCTCGGCAGCAGCCGCGACCTCCGCTTCGGGGTCCGGCGCCGACGGGTTCCCGGTCTCGACGGAGATCCGGCACACGGTCGCCGTACCCCGCCCGTCGAACAGTACGCCGGGATTCACCGGCCCCGAGTCCCGCGTCACCACCGGCCGCTGGCCTGGTACGACGGCTGCCGCCACCGCCAGCAATTCGTTGCGCAGGAACTCCCGCTGCTCGCTCATCCGCGCCCACCTCCCGACGGCCGCGACCGTCCGGTGCCCGCGGCCCGCGATCCTCCGATACTGCCCCGTCCGTCGGCTCCACGCCCGGTGACCCCACGCCCCACAACGCCACGCTCCCCCGCTCGCTGCTCCGCGGAACTCCACCCCGGCGCCCGCTCCCCGACACTCGAACCCGCGCCGCGCGAACCGCCGGCACTCGGGCCCGCGCCCGCCGGACTACCGGTACCCGGGCCGGCACCGGGCGCACCGCCGGTATCCGGGCCCGCGCCAGTAGTCGGCGTCGCGCCGGGCGGACCGCCTGCATCCGGGCCCGCGCTGGGCGGACCGCCAGCACTCAGTTCGCCGGCGTTGACGGGCGCTTTCTCGCGTCCGGACGGTGCGGACGGGGTATCGCTGGGGTGTCGGTGGTGTTTGGTGAGTGCTGCAAGTCCGTCGAACACCCGCGACGCCGTCTTCGCGGCCGCGTTGAACGCGTCGCCCCAGGAAGCGCCGAGGAGCAGCTTGGTCTCGGCGGCCCGGCTGGTGTTCGTGCGGGTGATCTCGTTCAGCTTGCCCGCGATCACCCGGCCGATGTTGCGGAGCGCCTCGCTGGTCGGGCGGTAGTACTCGTTGTGCCAGCGCACCGAGACCGCCTCGTCACGGGCCAGCGGGTCGTTGGTCTCCATCCGGATCGCGTCGGCGAACGTCGCGGGGTCCGGCCCGTGCCACTCCGACAGCGCGACATAGTCGCCGGGCGCGCGTTCGACGTACAGCGTCGTCGCCGGCGTCACGAAGTCCGACGCCTCGTCGACGTGCTTGTCGATGCCCGGCGAGCCGGTCATCACCACCTGCGGCGGACGGGCGCCGAGCTCGAGCGCCACCCCGGCCACTTTCGTGCCGTACGAGTGCGCGACGACGGTGACGTCCGCCTTCTCCGCCTTCAGCTCGTCGACCTCGTCCAGGAACTCCTTGAGCTGCGGCCCGCCCTCGGCCGCCGCGTCGTCCTCCGCGGCCTCGAGCAGACCCTGCGGCGAGCGGTAGTCGAGCCAGACGATCACCGCGGTCCCCGGCCCGGCCTCCTGCTTGATCAGGTCGCCGCGGTCCGCCTGCCCCGAGAACGTGTCGAGGCTGTTCCCCATCCCGGGAACCAGTACCGCGACGTGCTTCGCCTTCGGGAGCTCACCGAGCACCTCGATCGCCCGCCCTTGTCCCTCCGGGTCGACCTTGAGGAACTGCCGCTGCCGCTGGACCCCTACGACGTTGCCGTCGGCATCCTTCTCGCTGACGGTGACCGGGGCCAGCAGTTCCTTCACGGTCGCCAGGCGCTTTCGTTGCTCGGCGGTCGCGGTTCCGGCGTCGAACGCCGCCTGCAACCGGCCGCGCGCGGCCTCGAGCACGGCCAGATTGGCGCGGAACCGCTCGGCCAGTTGATCAGCCTCAGCCATGATGACTCCCCGTGACAGCCGGTCACCTGGGCGTGAGACCGGGCCAACCGCAGTTTGTCAGGCGGAAGGCACGAAGACCAGTGACCAGTTCCCGCTGTGGTGGGAAAGGCGGACCGCGGCGAGCGGCCGGACGTCGACGTGCCGCAGCGATTCGGCCGGCGCGTCCACGCCGTACAGGACGATCGCGCGGACCACCGCGGGGTGGACGACGGCGAGGATCGAACTGCGGTCGTCGTGCTGCTCGGCGACGTCCCCGAGCCAGTCCGCGACGCGGGCGAGGACATCGTTCTCGGTCTCGCCGTCCGGCGTCGCGGTGTGCGGCCGTTCGAGCCACGCCGAGACCCGTGCCGGATCGGCCGCCAGCAGGTCTTCCAGCTCCCGGCCGGACCAGTCGCCGTACTCGCGGTCCCGCAGCGCCGGCGCGACGATCGCGTCGTACCCCAGCGCCTCGGCCGTCCGTACGGCGGCCTGTTCGGGCCCGGAGTACACGGCGTCGGCCGAGAGCTTGAGGTCGCGCGCCACCTCGACACTCGCCGCATCCGGCTCGGCGTCGCCGCCGAGCACGAGTCCGCGCAGCGCGGGGGTCAAGGCGTGCGCGACCAGGGTCAGCGTCGTCAAGCCGCAGCCACCTTCGTTCGGATCGGCCGGCGGTCCACCGCGGCCGCGTACCCGAACCCGAGCAGGAGCCACAGCGTCGCCTGCGTACCGAGCGAGGCGAACCGGAACTGCCACAGCAGCGTAGCGGGGAACGTCTCCGGAACCTCGTTGATCCGCGGCAGGATCAGGTACGCCGCCACGACGGTCGCGAGGAGCCCGACGACACCACCCGCCAGACGGGCGACATCGCCGTACCGCGCGGCCCATCGGGACAGGGCGACGCCCGCCCAGACCGCGAGCAGACCGATCACCAGGGTCAAGAGGTAGGTGACGGTCCGGCGGGTGATGGTGTCCGGGTCGCCGACCGCCGGTGGGTTGGGTGGGTACTTGAAGAACGGGACCAGCACGATGCCGATGAAACCCGCGGCGGCGAGCCCGAGCGCGGCGTACGCGTCGTTCCCGGTCCGGAGCTTGCGGCGGAGCAGCGTGAACGCGACAGCGAACATCCCGCCGAGCGCTACGCCGTACAGGCCGGTCGCGAGAAACAGGCCGGCCCGCTGGCCGTCGCGGCTGACCAGCGGCTGTTCTGCTTCCGCCTGGTCAGCATGGTCGTGGTCATGGGTGTGCGCGGCACCGGCCTCTTCGATCGCGATCGCCGCGTCGACGCGCGGCTCGCCCATCACGTAGGCGAAGGTTCCGGCCAGCAGGCCGGCGAAGAGTCCGACGATCAGTCCGCGCACCAGGAGCGATCCGAAGGTGCGCATCTGAGCTAGTGGCAGGGCACGCCGAGCAGGTGGCGACCGTCGTGCATCAACTCGTGCAGGTACATCCCCGACTGGGAGACCGCGCCCTGGTCGAACCCGACCAGGTAGGCGAGCAGCAACATCAGGCCGACGCTGCCGAGAGCAGCGGCGAGAAGCTTGGGCGAAAGCGCCGGTACGGCGACTGAGCGGGCAGGAGTTGCCATTTGAACTGAACCTCCTGGGGAAGTGCGCGTCCCCTGAGAAAGGCTGCTGGCGCCCGAGCGTCCTGACTCACGAACCAAAGTTCGCTCACAGTGGCGCGGCCGTGCCGGATTCCCACCGGCTTCCCTCATGGCACCGCAGGTTGACCCTGGAACCGTAGAGGCCCGCCCACTCCCCGGTCAACGCCACCCGGCGCGCCGGTGACCAATCCCACCCCACCACCCCGCCCCACCTCCCGGGTCCAAGACACCTCCCGGGTCCTTGAACACCTCCCGGTCCCCGAACACAGGAAATAACCTGTCCCCACCCACCACCACGCCGGCGCACACCCCCCAACCGCCACCTCACCGCCCGCCGCCGCGCCACCCACGGCAACTCTCGCGCCGACTCCAGGTGACGCCGGGTACCTCCCCCGCTCGACCGCCCAGCCCACGCGATTCCGCGCCGGCGCAAGCCGCTGGAGAGTTGCCGGCCGCCCCACTGCCGGGTGTCGGTCAACTGGCGGCATGTACCGCGTCACCGGTGACACAAGCCGGTGGCGTCCCCAGCCATCGCCGAGTCGTGGCGTTTGGCTCGTGAGCTCCAACGCGAGTCGTGGATCCTGGCTCTCAATCCGCAACCACTCGCCACGACTCGACGGACGAGAGCATTCAACGAGGAAGGCGGGAGCAAGCGGCGGGCGGGATGTGGGTCGGCTGGCGGGTTGTAGGGGGTTAGGGGTGACATGACTTGCCGGCGGCGAGGCCTGGTACCGCGTGCATGGCGCGGGGCTGACCGGGGTGGCGGGGAGCGCTTACGCTGTGTGGATGCCGTCCGCTCATCATTTGGTTGCGTTTGCGATTACTGCGTTCATCATCATCGTTGTTCCGGGGCCCAGCGTGTTGTTCATCGTGGGGCGGGCGCTGGCGGTGGGGCGGCGGGAAGCCGTGTTGACGATGGTGGGGAACACACTCGGTGCCGCGACGATGCTGGTATTGATCGCGCTCGGGCTCGGGACGTTGATCGCCGCGAGTGCGGTCGCGTTGACGATCGTGAAGCTGGGCGGAGCGGCGTACCTGATCTACCTCGGGGTGCACGCGTTCCGGTCGCGGAAGTCGCTGGCGGTGGCGCTCGCCGGCGGTGTGAAGCCGGCGAGCAGCCGCAAGACCGTGCGGCAGGGGTTCCTGGTCGGCGTGACGAACGCGAAGACCGCGGTGTTCTTCGCGGCCGCGCTGCCGCAGTTCGTGGACAAGGGTGCGAGCAGCCCGGCGTGGGCGCAGATCCTGATCCTCGGGTTGATCTTCATCCTGATCGCGCTCTGCTCGGACAGTGTCTGGGCGGTGGTGGCCGGCACGGCGCGCGAGTGGTTCGCCCGTTCGCCGCGCCGGCTCGAGCTGGTCGGGGGTACCGGCGGTCTGATGATCATCGGTCTCGGCGCCAGCATCGCCGTCACCGGTTCGAAGGAGTAGCTCTAGACGGCAGCCGTACGACGACCCGCGACGACCCCGAGCAACGCCAGCACGGCCGGGAGACCGAACGCGACGACGTACGCCGTCACGGCCGAATGCGGTTCCATCGCCGCGAACAACGACCCACCGATCGCCAGCACCGTTGCTGTGGACAACGAGTCGCTGAGTTGCGCGGCGGAACTGTTCGCTCCCTGCTCGTCCCGCGGCGAGTACTCCAGCACGAGCACCGACAGCGTCGGGAAGACCGTCCCCATTCCGAGTCCGGTCAGCCCCCATCCGAGGATCCCGACCAGGACAGGCACGTGTGGGTTCAGCGTCAGCGTCGCGGCCGCGATCCCGAGGACGATCGCGAGCATCCCGGCCTGCAGGAACACCCCGTGCGAGAACGGCTGGTTCGGCCGGCCGCGGTACCAGGACGCCGCCGACCAATTGAGCGCGCTCACGGTCAGCACGAGCCCGGCCAACGCCGGCGACAGCCCGCGCTCGCGGGTCAGCATCAGCGGCAGGAACACCTCGGCGCCGAACCCGGCCGCAGCGACCAGACCGCGCAGCGCGATCACCGAAGGCAGTCCGCGACCGAAGGTGAACGTCCCGCGCGGCAGGAGCCGCGGCCCGAACGCGACCACCCCGGCAAGGCCGGCCCCGAGCAAACCGAGCTGCACCAGACCGTGCTGCTGCCCGCCGTAATGCAGGAGCCCGACACCGACGGCCGCCGCGATCGCCCACATCGCCCGCTTGTCCCAGAGCTTCCCAGGGCGCGGCTCGTGTGTGTCGCCGCGGGCCAGGCCGGGCCGCATGACCAGCGCGGCCGGGATCGCGAGCGCGGGGACGGCGAGGAACACGATGCGCCAGCTGGCGTGTTCGACGATCAGTCCGGCGATCGCGGGGCCGACGAGGGACGGTACGACCCAGCCGGTCGCGAAGGCGGCGAAGATCCGCGGCCGCAGCCGGGCCGGGTACAGCTGCCCGACCACGACGTACAGGGCGACCGTGAGCAGACCGGAGCCGAAGCCCTGGATGATCCGGCCGACGACCAGGACCTCCATGGTCGGCGCGAATCCCGCGATGAGCAGGCCGGCCAGGAACCACGCCGTACCGTGCCAGAGCGGGCGGGTCGGGCCTTTCAGGTCGCTCCAGGTGCCGGAGACAACCATCGCGACCACGCCGGAGGCGAGTGGCCCGCCGAACGCGAGCGCGTACAGGCTGAGGCCGTCGAGTGCCTGTGCGACGGTAGGCATCGCCGTCGCGACCGCGAGCGACTCGAAGGCGACCAGGGTGATCAGCGCGACCATTCCGATGGTCAACGCGCGGTACTGCGGGGCGAGGACGCCGCCTGAGTCGGTGGTCGGCCCGGTGGCGGGCTCGGCAACGGTGGTCATGTAGAGGACCATCGGCCCTCAAGTGCACTTTAAGTCAAGCACGGTCAGCTGACGGCGGCGAGCACCAGGGCGAGAATCGGCGGGACGGCCTGGGTGGCCGCGGCGCGCAGCATCCGGCGGTCGGAGGCGAGCAGTACGACGCCCGCGCCGGCCATGCACGCACAGGCGAACAGGGCGATCGCGTGTCCCTTGTCGCCACCCCAGATCAGCCCACCGAGCGCACCGATCGCCAGGAACAGGTTGTAGAACCCCTGGTTGAACGCCCACGGCCGCGCGGCCGCCATCTCGATGTCGTCCTTGACCAGGAACCGCCGGTAAGTGCTCGGCTTGCGGAACAAGAGGCTCTCCAGCGCGAACACGACGACATGGAACACCCCCGCCAGCCCGACGAAAACCTGCGCAATCAAACTCATCCGCGTCCTCGCTTCGCTGCGGGCGCGGCTGAGGCACGAGACGCACTGTGCTTGATGATGAATTCGCTTCGCTCATTCATGGCGCGAACGTACAGCTAGGCCCGCCAATCGGTGGCGAAGGCGCGCGCTGGGTTGTCCCGGAACACTGCGTCCGCGACGTCGGCACCGAAGTACCGCGTGATCCGCGGCCGGAGGTGGGTGAGCAGGTACGGCATCCCTGGTCCTTCACCGGTCGAGGCGCGGGCACGGGCACTCGTGGTGTCGCCGCCGAGCAGCAGCCGGTCGGCGTACCCGGCGTCGATGAGCGCGGCCAGGCAGTCGGTCAGCCGCGGGTCGGTCGCGTTGTTCGCCCGCGACGGCCCGTCGAATGCCAGCCACGCGCCGCGCTCCGCCAGCTCGAGATGCACCCGATGATCCGGGAACCGGTTCAGGTGCCCGAGGATGACCGCCCCCGGATGGACGTCGAGCTCGCCGACCAGGAGATCGAGTACGGCGTCCGCCGCGGATCCGTGCTCGTGGTGCACAGCGATCGGCGCGTTCGTCGCGTGGTGTGCCTCGGCCGCGGCGCGCATCACCAGCTCGGCGTGCGCGTCGAGCACGTGGAATCCGCCCGCGATCTTGATCAGCCCGGCCCGGACCGACGTCTCGCCGATGCCGGTCGTCAACTCGCGGACGAAGATCTCGGCCAGCTGGTCCTGGATCTTGTCGACGTACCCGTCGGGGTAGTGCTCCCGCCGGTGCAGTCCGGTCGCGGCGACGATCGACACGCCGGTGCCGGTCGAGATCCCGGGGAGCGCCCCGGCGCGGCGGTTCAGCCCGTGCGGCGTCCATTGCACGATCGCCTGGCCGCCGGCCCGCGCGAACGCCCGTACTTCGGCGACCGCTGCCGCCTCGTCGTCGAGCTCCTGACCTGGCAGGACCGCGGAACGGAAGAACAAGTGGTCGTGCGCGTCGCACACCCCGAGCGCTTCCGGCGCCAGGTCGTTCAGGACCGTTCGAATCCGCATCAGCATCCCAGGGTCAGGTCACGGCACAGCCAATGGAACCGTAACCCAACCCGGGGATCGGACTCAGGCCGCCTGTTTGCCGGGCGCCCGGCGACGCCGGCCGCGTCCGGCCGAGCGGCGGGACGGACCCGAAGACCGGCGACCGCCGGCGCGCGATGCCGCCTGAGATGCCACTTGAGCTGCCGGCTGCTTCTCCGGTGGCGCGACGTACGTCCGCTCGCCCGGAGCCAGCTCGGACAGCAGCGGGTCGCCGACGGCGAGCTTGGTGACCGTCGCGGAGATTCCGGCCTTGCGCGTCAGGTCGCGCACGTCGCGGACCTGGTCGTCGGTCATCAGCGTGACGACGGTGCCTTCGGCGCCGGCCCGAGCGGTCCGGCCGGAGCGGTGCAGGTAGGCCTTGTGCTCGATCGGCGGGTCGGCGTGGATCACCAGCGTGACCCCGTCGACGTGGATGCCCCGGGCCGCGATGTCGGTGGCGACGAGCGTCCGCGCCGTACCGTCGGAGAAGGCTTCCAGGTTCCGCGTGCGGGCGCCCTGGGACAGGTTGCCGTGCAGCTCGACGGCGGGAACACCCTGGGCGATCAGCTTCTTCGTGAGCGCCTTCGCACCGTACTTCGTCCTGGTGAACACCAGCGTCCGTCCCGGCGCCGCGGTCAGGTCCGTGAGCACCGGGAGCCGGGCGTCGGACTTCACGTGCAGGACGTGGTGGGTCATCTTGGCGACCGGCGAGCGGGCCGAGTCGACGCTGTGCGTGACCGGGTCGTTCATGAAGCGGCGGACGAGGACATCGACGCCGGCGTCGAGCGTGGCGGAGAACAGCAGCCGCTGCGCCGTGGCCGGGGTCGCTTCGAGGAGCCGGCGTACGGCGGGCAGGAAGCCGAGGTCGGCCATGTGGTCGGCCTCGTCGAGCACGGTGATCTCCACCGCGCCGAGCTTCGCGTGACCGGCCTTGACGTGGTCCTCGAGCCGGCCCGGGCAGGCGACGACGATGTCGGTGCCCTTCCGCAGGCCGTTGATCTGCGGGCCGTGACCGACACCGCCGAAGATCGTCATCGAGCGCAGGCCGAGCGCGTCGGCGAGCGGCGTGATCGAGGCCTGGATCTGGGTCGCGAGCTCGCGGGTCGGCGCGAGGATCAGGGCGCGCGGCTGGTTCGGGCGGCGCTTGCCGGCGCCGGCGGCGAGCCGCGCGAGGACCGGCAGGACGAACGCGTAGGTCTTGCCGGAGCCGGTCCGGCCGCGACCGAGAACGTCCTTGCCGGCCAGGGAATCCGGCAGTGTGGCCGCCTGGATCGGGAACGGCGCCGACACACCGGCCGCTGCCAGCGCCTTCACCAGCCGCTCGGGTACGCCGAGTTCGCCGAACGTGCGGTTGTCGGGGGCAACCGTTTCGGCCGGCTCCTCGAAGTTGCTGACAGCAACTTCCGGCTCCGGTGCGGTGAAAATGGCCGTCCTGGACGGACCCTGCTGGTTGCGTCCGGCACCGGAACGGCGCCGGCGACGCGGGCGGGTGGATGCGCTGCCCGCGGCGGCCGGCACGTTCGCGGCCGGGCGACGCGTGTTACCAGTGGCCTTGCGGTTCTGGGGTTCGGTGTTCGTGTTCGTGTTCGTAGACGTGGGGCGGCGGGCCGCCATAGAAGTACTCCAAAAGTCGGGGGTCGTCCTGCCCGGCGCGGCCGAATGGGGCCGCGGCGCGTGGTGGTCGACTGCTGGCGCAGAGTGATTGCGCACACCGGCCCGAGGCAGAACTGGGCGGGCCGTCGGAAACAGTCTACCGTGCCGGAGGCCATGACCGGCCGGATATTCACCGGATCCTCGTCACACCGGTAGGTTCTGCTGTGACGACAGACTCCCGGGTGGATCCACCCACCGCTGCCGACGAGCGCGCGCTGCTGCAGGGTTTCCTCGACTTCCACCGCGCCACGCTGCTGTGGAAAGTCTCCGGGCTGACCGGTGAGCAACTGGTCCAGCGCACTGTCGACCCGTCGAGTCTGTCGCTGATCGGACTCGTGCGGCACTTGAGCGAGGTCGAGAAGTACTGGTTCCACCGCGCGCTCGCCGGGCACCCGTCGCCGCCCAAGTACTGGACCGCGGAGCACCCCGACGGTGACTTCGACCTGGCCGACCCCGCGCTGGCGGAGCAGGACGTCGAGGAGTTCCGCGCGATCGTCAGGACCTCGGACGAGCTGGCCGCGAGCTACCCCCTCGACGCCACCTTCATCCGCCCGGGCCACGAAGCGCCGTACTCCGTCCGCTATCTCTACATCCACATGATCGAGGAGTACGCCCGCCACAACGGCCACGCCGACCTCCTCCGCGAGCGCGTGGACGGCGCCACCGGGGAGTAACGCTTACGGCTTGATGCTGCGGATCAGGCCGACGACGTCGTTCACCACGCCCTTGACGCCGGGGATCCGGGTCAGCCGGAGCAGCCGGTCGACGAGCGGGACCGACCGGTCGATCAAGGTCCTGGTCCGGCGGACGTCCGGGCTCTGGTCGTGGACCCAGAAGAGCACGATGCCCATCTGGAGCAGCCAGAGCAGTTCGGGAAGCTCGGACCTGAGATCGGCCGGGACCTTCAGATCCGACCCCTCGACGACGCGCCGGAAGATCTCCACGCTCGCATCCCGCGCCGGCCGGGACTCGTCGCTGAACGGTGACAGCGGACTCTTCGGATCGGCGGCGGTCTTGAAGAACGTTCCCGCGAACTCGTGGTACGGCTCAGCCACCTCCAGCCAGACCCGCAGTACACCGGCCAGCCGAGGGACGAAAGCCTTCTCCGTAGCGAGCAGCGGCTCCACTGCCTCGCGGTGCTGGTCCTGGAGCAGGTCGTAGTACGCCTGCATCAGGTGGTCCTTGGAACCGTAGTAGTAGTACGCGTTGCCCACCGAGACCCCGGCCTCGGTGGCGATCGCGCGCATCGTGGTCCTGCCGTAGCCCTGCTCCCGGAAGAGCCGGAGCGCGGTCGACAGAATCAGCTCGCGGGTCTGCTCACCCTTCGCGGTAGCACCGTCCGTCACATCCGTCAGCGTAGTCACCTCCCTGCATGGTCAGGCTCCGCAGCCCGGCGGCCGCCTGCACGATCGCTCGCGCGACGGGGCGCATCGCCGGACTCGCCAGCCGTACGGCGGTGTGCCTGTGCTCCCCCGTGGCCCACAGGCACACGATCCACGCGCGGTCCCCGACGTACACGGACCCGTCGTCGGCCACCACCGTGACCTCGCGCAGCGTGGCGGCGTGGTCCAGCGAGGGGTAGAGCGCCCGCGCGTACGTCGACCCCGCCGCGACGAACCGCAGACGCACCACCCCGCCCCGCCCGTCCGGTGCCGGACGCTGCACCGCCAGCCAGTCCTTGAACCGGCGGCACATCCCGCACCCGGCGTCGTACAGCACCGTCAGCTCACGCACGGCCCGGCGGCCTTCAATATCCGTACCGGGCCGCGTGCTCGGTGATCGTGACCGGCGCCGGCTGCACCGTGTCGTTCGGCGGCACCGGCGGGTTGGTCATCGTGTCGAGCCGGCTGCGGGTCCGGATCTTGTTGAAGATCCACACGTTCGTCAGGTGCACCACCCCGAGCACCAGCATCACGATGCCGAGCTTGACGCTCAGCTGCTCGAACACCCCGCTGGCGTCCAGCACCGCGCTCCCGCTGCGCAGGAACAGCGTCACGAACCCGAGGTTGATCAGGTAGAACCCGACCACCAGCAGCCGGTTCACCGCGTCGGCGAAGTCCTCGTTGCCGTGGAACACGTCGACCAGGAAGATCCGCCCGTTGCGGCTCAGCGTCCGCGCCACCCAGATTGTCAACGGCACCGCGATCGCCAGGTAGACCAGGTACGTCGTGACCGTCATGTCCATCTCGTCCCCACCTTCTTGAACACGTTCAAATCCTTGTCGACCTTGACCGTACGCCGCCTTTTTGAACATGTTCAAGTCAGGTCTCACGTGATCTGGGTCTCGGCTGCGGCAGGATGGCGCCATGAGCTGGGTCTTCGAGGGAACCGTCCTGCCCACCGGCGACACGGCGCGCCTGACGTTCGGCGGGGACTCGGGTCAGCGCCTCCCCGGGCGGTACGCCGTTCCGGGTCTGGTCGACGCGCACTGTCATCTGACGCTCGCCGCCGGGCCGAACGGGCCCGAGCCGCAGGGTGCCGCGTTCGCGAACGGCCGCCTCGCCGAACTGGCGAGCGCCGGTGTCAGCGCGGTCCGGGACGTCGGCGGTAACCGCGAGGTCACCCTGAAGCTCGCCCGCAGCACCGACGACAGCCGCCCACGGGTCCTCGCCGCCGGCCGCTTCCTCGCGCCGAACGGCTGCTACTTCCCGCAGGCGTACGAGCCGGTCGCCCCGGAGGATCTGCTCGCCGCGGTCGAGGCCGAGATCGCCGACGGCGCGACCTGGCTGAAGCTGGTCGGCGACTTCCCCGCGGTGGGTCCGGACGGTCCGGTCCGGGGCAGCAAGGTCAGCCCGACGTACGAGCTCGACGTGGTCGCCGCGATGGTCGAGCTCGCGCACTCGCGCGACGTCCGGGTCGCCGCGCACGTCAACACCGACCACGTCTCCGGCCTGATCCACGCCGGCATCGACTCGGTCGAGCACGGTACAGCGCTCACCGAGGAGGACCTGCGCGCGCTCGGCGCCCGCGGCGGCGCCTGGACGCCGACGCTCTGCGCCTCGGTCACGCCCGGCCGGAAGGAGACCCCCGAACAAGCGGCCCGGCGGGAGGCGAAATCGGAGTACCTCGCCTCGATCCTCCCGCTGGCCGAGCGGTACGGCGTCCGCGTGCTGACCGGATCGGACGTCGTCGGGACCGTCGCCCGCGAGATCGACCTGCTGGTGAATCACGGACTGTCCGTCGAGCAGGCGATCACGGCGGCGTCCGTCGGTGCTCAGGAGTTCCTCGGTCTGACCGGCGCCGGCAACCTCGTCACGTACGACGTAGATCCGCGCGCGGACCCCGCTGTCCTGGCGACGCCGGCGGCGGTGGTCCTGAACAACCGGAGGATCGCATGAAGGAGAGGGATCTGGACCGCTGGGTCGCGAAGTACCGGAAGGCGTGGGAGTCGAACGACCGCAAGGACATCGCCGCGCTCTGGACCACGGACGCCACCTGGTACCGGCGACCGGACGAGGACCCGGTGGTCGGCCAGGACGCGATCGTCGACGCCTGGCTGGAGATCCAGGACGCGCCGGGCGAGACGACGTTCGAGTACGAGGTGCTGGGGTTCGGTGACGGCGTGGGGTTCGTGCGCGGCTGGACGACGTACCTGACGAATCCGCCGAGCGAGTTCAGCAACCTCTGGGTGATCCGGCTGGACAAGGACCGCGCCTACGAGTTCACGGAATGGTGGATGGTGAAGCCGGGCTGAGATACGCTCCGGGGTAGGCGCTCAGGGTGCCGCCGGTCCGCGGGAAGGGCTCAGCCCACCTGATGGATCTTTGGTGTGTGGCACCGGTTCACCTCCTTTCTCGCCTGACGACGCGGACAGCAGGCTCGTAGAGAGGAGGTCGGCGATGCCGACCCGGAATCTTCCGAACGACCCGCACCTCGACCACCTGCGCAAGCAGGCCAAGACTCTGCTCAAGAGCGTCCACGCCGGAGATCGCGAAGCACTCGCACTGGCGGCCGAGTTCCATCCCCTGCAGACGCTGGCCGACGCACAGGTGGTGATAGCCCGCAGCTACGGCTTCCCGAGTTGGCCGCGGCTCGTGCGGCACCTCGAACTGGTCGACCGCTACAGCCGCTCGCCGCACCGGCAGGCGGTCGGCGGTCCGCTGGACACTCCCGAGCAGCGCGCCGACGAGTTCCTCCGGCTGGCGACCTTGCACTACGGGGAAGACGATCCGGCCCGGCAGCAGTCCGCCGCCGACCTGCTGCACCGCTTCCCGGAGATTGCCCAGAGCAACATTTATACGCAGGTCGTGGCCGGTGACCTCGACGGCATTCGCGCCAACCTCGCCCAGGCAAGCACCGAAGGCGGACCGTACCGCTGGGAACCGCTGCTCTACCTCACCTACAGCCGCCTCGACGCCCCGAACCAGATCGAGATCGCCAGCCTCCTGCTGGCGAACGGAGTCGATCCGAACGCCGGGTACCTCTGGCAGGGCCTGCCGTCACCGTTCACCGCGATCACCGGCGTCTTCGGCCGCGGCGAGGGCGACCAGCCACCGCACCGGCAACGGGTCGAGCTCGCCCGGCTCCTGCTCGACGCCGGCGCCGACCCGAACGACAGCCAGACCATGTACAACTGCGGTCCCGGCTGTCCCCCGCCGTACGACGACGTACATCTGGAGCTCCTGTTGGAGTACGGACTGGGCCGTGGCGACGGTGGGCCGTGGCACGAGCGAATGACGACCGCGCACCCCACGCCAACCCAGCTGCTCGAGGACGAACTCGTGTTCGCGTCGTACGCCGGTCTGCTGCATCGCGTCGAGCTGGTCCTTGCCCAGGGCGTCGATCCGGAAGGCCGCGGGACGGAGCATCCGGTGTACGGCGGACACCGCGCGTACGAACTCGCCGCCGTCCAGGGACACACCGAGATCGCCGAACTACTGCGAGCGCACGGCGCCGCACCGCTCGACGACGTCCACGAGATCTTCGCCGCGGCGTTCCGGGGCGAGACACCCGCCGTCAGCCCGGAACTCGCCGCCCGGGCCGTCGCCCGCAGCCCGTACCTGCCGATCCGGGCCGCCGAGATCGGCCGCACCGAGGCGATGGAGCCGCTCCGGAACCTCGGGTTCGACCTGAACCTGATGCGCGGTGCCGCGCCGATCCACCGGGCCGCGATCAACGGGCACCTGGACACGGTGCGGAAACTGCTCGAGCTCGGCGCGGACCCGGAGCTCCGCGATCCGTCGTACGGCGGGAACGCGCTGAGCTGGGCCGAGCACAACCATCAGGAGGCGGTGGCCAGCTTCCTCAGGGGCTGACGGCGAGGAACAGGAACGCGCTGAACACCGCGAGGTGGACGGCGCCCTGCAGCAACGTGGCCTTGCCGGTCGAGAGTGTGAAGATCCCGGTCACGACGGTCAGCGCGAACAGCACCATCTCCTTGCCGCCGAGGCCGAGGACGAGCGGCCCGGTGAGCCAGATCGAGGCGATGGCGATCGCGGGGATGGTCAGGCCGATACTCGCCAGGGCCGAGCCGAGCGCCAGGTTGACGCTGGTCTGGAGACGGTTCCGCAGTGCCGCGCGGACTGCGGCAATCGTCTCCGGCAGCAGCACCAGCAGCGCGATCACGACGCCGACCACGGGCAGTGGAAGACCGGCCGACTCCACGGCGTGCTCCAGGTTCGGCGAGACGGTCTTCGCGAGTCCGACCACCGACACCAGGCACACGAACAGCAGCCCGAGGCTGATCAGCGCGGTCGCCGTGCGCGGGGCGGCCGCGTGGTGCTCCTCGTCCTCGTCGACTTCACCGTTCGGGTCGACCGGGAGGAAGTAGTCACGGTGCCGGATCGTCTGGACGAAGACGAACACGCCGTACATGACCAGCGACGTGACTCCGGCGAACGCGAGTTGCGCCGTACTGAACTGCGGCCCCGCCGCGCTCGTCGTGAACGTCGGCAGTACCAGACTCAGCGTGACCAGCGCGGTCATCACCGAGAGCGCGGAGTACGACGCCTGCACCCGGAACCCCTGGACGCGGTGCCGCAGCGAGCCGACAACGAGAGACAGGCCGAGGATGCCGTTGCAGGTGATCATCACCGCCGCGAACACGGTGTCCCGGGCCAGCGTCGCCGCCTTGTCGCCACCACCGGACGCCATCAACGTCACGATCAGTGCGACCTCGATGACCGTCACCGCGAGCGCGAGGATCAGCGTGCCGAACGGTTCACCGACGCGGTGCGCGACGACCTCGGCGTGGTGGACGGCCGCGAACACCGCGGCGCCCAGACCGGCACAGACCAGGATCAGCAGCACTGTCCCGAGGTGCCGGTGCCAGGACAGCACGAGGTCCAGGAACGCGAGTGCGGGCACGACCAGGGTCCAGCGCGGCAGCCCTTGGAACACGGATCTGTTCATCCCCAGCAAGCCTATCGGCAATCCACTTGGCTTCCCGGGACCTACGGGTGATGCTTCTCCCACTATGACGCTCGAGATTCGTGACGCGACCGACGCCGACTGGCCGGCGATCTGGCCGTTCTACCGTGACATCGTCACCGCCCGGGAGACCTACACCTACGACCCGGACGTGACCGAGGAGGACGCGCGGGCCGGCTGGATGCGGCCGTCCAGCTCACCGTTGGCCCGGACCACGGTCGCGGTCGATGCCGACGGCACCGTTCTCGGCAGCGCGAACATGTACCCGAACCGCCCCGGTCCCGGCGCGCACGTGGCCAGCGCGAGCTTCATGGTCGACGCCAAGGCCCGCGGGAAGGGCGTCGGCCGCGCGCTCTGCGAGGACATGATCGACTGGGCCCGGCGGACGGGTTTCCGCTCGATCCAGTTCAACGCCGTGGTGGAGACCAACGAGCCCGCCGTACACCTCTGGCAGTCGCTCGGCTTCCGGATCGCCGGCACCGTGCCCGAGGCCTTCGACCACCCGCGGCTCGGGTACGTCGGACTGCACGTCATGTACCGTCCGTTGCCATGAGGGACAGTCGCGCGCGCCGGATGTGGAAGGCCCTCGAGCCGTTCCACGCGATCACCTACTTCGCACCGGAGACCCGCCAGACGACCGACGCGCTCGGCCTCAAAGGCGGCTGGATGAGCTACTTCGGCTGCCGCGCGGCACCCCTCGGCACGGCCGGCCCGGAGCTGGTCGCCGCCGTGTTCTACAACTTCCACCCGGCGATGGTCGCGCGCTCGCTCCCGGACGCCTGGAGCTACGCGACTCCGGCGCAGCTTCTCGACGCCCGACTGACCGCGGTCGACGACGCGGTACGTCGTCTGATGCGCGACGTAGCTCCGTCCCGAACCGTTGGGTTCGACCGGGCGGCTGAGCTCGGGCGGCGTGCCGCGGAACTCGCCCCGGTCGCCGGCCGGCCGCTGGCGGCGGCGAACTCGGCGTTGGAGTGGCCAACGGAACCGCATCTCGTGCTCTGGCAGGCGACGACGATCCTGCGCGAGTCACGGGGCGACGGACATGTCGCGGCGTTGGTCGCCGCCGGTCTCAGCCCGTGCCAGGCGTTGGTGACGCTCTCCGCGGCGGGCGGGCCGACGAAGGAGCTCTTCCAGCTCAACCGGCGGTGGAGCGACGAGGAGTGGGCGATCGCTTCCGACGATCTCCGCAGCCGTGGCCTGCTCGACGCCGATGGCACTCTGACCGCTGCGGGCCATGCGCTGCGGCAGCAGGTCGAGGACATGACGGACGCGCTCGCGGACCAGGGATGGCAGGCGCTGGGCGACGACCTGACCACCGAGTTGCACGATCTCGTCCGGCCGCTGAGCGCCGTACTGATGGCTGAAGGGTTGATCCCGCCAGACAACCCGATGGCTATGCGCTGGGACTGATGGGAGCCTGAGCACCGGTTCAGCCGAGAGCCCGAAGGACTGTCTCCGAGCCAGGTTTGCGAGCGCGCTCCGCGGTCTCCAGGAGCCGGCCAGAGCCTGACCGGCAGGCCATCCAGCACCGCGGCCGCACCGAACACCGGATATGACCTTCGACGTGGCGATGTACGCAACCATCGCGGAGCGACTGCGGTGGGACGATCTCGAACTCGGCCGGTTCCGCACTGATCGGCTGTCGGACGGTGCGTTGCGGTGTCTGCGGTACATGAGCGATGTCGAGACCCACACAGTCTGCTATCTACGCGATCTCCTCGTCACCCCGTCGCACACCGATCCCGAGGTCACCACGTTCCTCACCTTGTGGAACTACGAGGAGTACTGGCACGGCGAAGTACTCGACCAGGTACTCGAGGTCCACGACGTACCGACCGGTCCTGAGCACACCCGAGCGCTGCGCAAGCGGCTCGGATGGCAGGACCGGGTGTCACCGATCGTCCAGTCCGTACTGGCGAACCTGCTCGGGCCGGACTTCATCGCGACGCACATGGCATGGGGTGCGATCAACGAGTGGTGCACGCATGCCGGATACTCACGGTTCATCGCGGTCGAGCAGAACCCTCTGCTCACCGAGATCCTGCGCCGGATCGCCAAGCAGGAGACCCGGCACATCGCCTTCTACAACAGCCAGGCCCGTCACCGGCTCGAGCTGAGCCCCCGCGCGCAACGGATCACCCGGCTCGCACTCCAGCACCGATGGGGCATCGTCGGGTCGACAGTAATGCCGGACGACGACGTGCGGCATCTGCTCACCTATCTCTTCGGCGGCAGCCACGGACTGGCTGCGGCGCGCACACTCGACGCGAAGATCGACACGCTCCCCGGCCAGGCCGGTTTGCATCTCGTCGAACGCGAGCTGCAGAGGTACGGCGTGGTGTGAACAGCGGTGCGGGCCGGCCTCATCGGCCGGCCCGCACCCTTCATCTGGTGGTCACGCGTTCGCGCGACTGGTGTTGATCTCGCCGTTCACTCCGGCCGGGAAGAACCCGCCCTTGGTGGCCTTCTTCGGAGTCAGATAGACGACGTTGAGTACCTGATCGGCACCGCGGCTGAACGCGATGCCGTTCTGGTCCGACGGCACGATGTTGGTCTTGCCGTGGTACTTCGTGCCCTGGTCGAGATCCGTCTTGCCGTCCAGGGTGTCCCGGGCGTTCGAGATCGCCACCGAAGGCACCTCGAGACCGCGCGCAACCAACGTCGTACGGATGTTCGCCGCGTGGTAGGCCTCGACCGCGAGAATTCCGGCCGCGGCCTCCAGGTACGTCTTGTTCGACACCAGCGGCGCCGCGCCCTTGTACGCCGTCACGCCGACATCCTCGAACACGTAGGCGGCGAGCAGGAAGTTGTTCTCGTTCGCGTAGGCGTCGAACTTCTGCCCCGGCTTGATCAGACCGGCCGCCTGCGCCGCGGCCGTGAACGCGGCATCGATGTCGATCGCCGGCCGGGCCACCGCGGCAGCACCGAGCGCCTTGCGGAGGAACTTCACATGCGCGAGCTCGTCGGCCGCGATCTCCTCGGCATACGACTTCACCAGTTTCGATTCGAAGCGCACCTTGCGGCCACCGTGAACAGCGCCCGGCGTGCCCTTTCCGAGCACATCAACAGCCGGGAGACCGTAACCACGTACTGCGCGCAGGTAGAACTCCGCCTCCAGGTACTCCAGGTTCAGCGCGAAGTTCAGCACCGCGCCATCACTGAGCTTGGCACCGGACCCGTCACCGTCGAGATCGAGATCCAGGCCGACGCCGACACCGGTGTCGGCCGACGCCGGACTCAGGACGCCACCGGCGAGCAGGCCGCCGCCCGCCAAGCCTGCGCCGGCACCGACGACGCCGGCCGCACGCAAGAACTTGCGCCGGTCCACGTTGTTCTCGGCACTGCGATTGATCGCGTCGCGGATGAACAGTTTGTCGAACATGTTCCCTCTCAAGAAGAGATTCCGGCACGACCGTCCGGCCATGCCGGGTGCGGCGATGCCCCGGCCCGGGGAGGCGAGACGGGACATCACCCGTGGGACTCGGCCACGGCCGTGACGGCCGTGGAGCCATGGGGCTTCCCCCGGGGCAGAGCCCCGAGGGAAGCCTTATGACCGGCCGGACGCGCCGCGGCCGTCAGCTGAACCGCGGACTGCCTGGTAGTCCGGCCGGTCGATCAGTGGAACAGCCCGAGCAGGCTGTGCCCCCAGTGACCGGAGCCACTCCAGCGCGAGCTGACCTCGACGTACAGACCGATGACGATGTTCAGGCCCGAGTGGTAATCCATGAGAATCCTTCTTCCTGGGTTCTTTCCGGGGAACGAGTCGCCCGCCCGGGTCCGATCTGGCGGAATCCGGACCCGAAACCATGGAGTCGACGGCTCGCAGCAAAGGTTGCTCCCGTCATGGATTCGGAGGCCTCAGAACCGCAGATGTGGCCAACCCGCGAGTAACATTTCGGCGCCACGATCGGCTCTTCGAACGGACGCCGCGGCGGCGGTCAAGGACGGTACGTCGAACCCGGTGTACGGAGACCTGCTTCGGCGGCCCGTAGTACCGCGGCTGTGAGCGCGTCGAGGACCTCGGACCCGAGCTTCCAGTGCTGCCAGTACAACGGCACATCGATGTGCTTGCCGGGAGCAACTTCCACCAGGCGGCCGGCGGCGAGCTCGGGTCCGGCCACCTGGTCCTCGATCATTCCCCAGCCGAGACCGATCCGGACCGCTTCGTGGAACGGCGCGGACGCCGGGATCGCGTGCGCCGGCGGGTCCAGCTTCCGGCGGGTGATCTTGCGGATCAGGCGATGCTGCAGGACGTCCTTCTCGTTGAACAGCACCAGCGGCGCCTCGGCCAGCGCCTCCGGCAACGGCTTCCCGGCCAGCCACCGCTCGGCGTACTCCGGCGTCGCCAGCGGCAGGTACCGCATCTTCCCCAGCGGTACGACGCGACACCCCTGGACCGGTCGCGGATCAGCGGTCACCGCGGCGAGCACCGTCCCGTTCCGCAGGTACTCCGCCGAGTGCTCCTCGTCCTCCTGATGCACCAGGAACCGAGCGTTGTGGGTCTGGGACAGATCGAGCATCGCCGGCAGGAACCAGTTGTTCAGCGAGTCCGCGTTCACCGCGATCGGGATCCGCTGCGCGTCGATCGTGCCACGGACGGCGGCGATCGCGTCGAGCTCGAGCAGCGACACCTGACGGGCCAGCCGCAGCAACGCCTCGCCCGCCGCGGTCGCCCGCGCGGGCTTGCCGCGCATCACCACGACCTGCCCGAGCCGGCTCTCCAGCGCCTTGATCCGTTGACTGACCGCGGACGGCGTCACCCGCAGCCGCCGGGCGGCCGCGTCGAAGCTGCCTTCGTCGACGACGGCCACGAAGGTCTCGAGCTGCACGGAGTCGAACTGCATGATGAAGCAATTCTAATGCTGCTTCAGAATCTTTAGCTGGTCTGAAGGACGTCCGGTTCCTACCGTCGAAGACATGCCCGTACTCGCCGGATTCGCCACGTCGATGTCCCTGATCGTCGCGATCGGCGCCCAGAACGCGTTCGTTCTCCGCCAGGGGCTGCGCCGCGAACACGTCCTCTCCGTCGTCCTCACCTGCGCGCTCTCCGACGCCCTGCTGATCTCCAGCGGCATCCTCGGCCTGGGCGCCCTGATCACCCGCAGCGAACTCGCCCTGGACGTCGCCAAGCTCGGCGGTGCCGCGTTCCTCTACACGTACGCGTTCCTCGCCGCCAAGCGAGCGCTCCGCCCCGACCGCCGGATCACCCCCACCGACCACGCCCCGACCGCCCTGCGCAGCGTCGTCCTGACCTGCCTGGCCTTCACCTACCTCAACCCGCACGTCTACCTGGACACCGTCGTCCTGCTCGGATCCCTCGCCAACCAACGCGGCACCGACGGCCGCTGGCTCTACGGCCTCGGCGCCGTCACGGCCAGCTTCACGTGGTTCTCCGCCCTCGGCTTCTGCTCCGGCAAGCTGGCCCGCCTCTTCGCCCGCCCCCGAGCCTGGCAGTTCCTGGACGCCACCATCGCCACCCTGATGACCACTTTGGCCACCTGGATGCTCCTCCCCTGACAGCATCTACTCGACGCTCTGCATCCTGGTGTGCTTACTGCGTTGGCGGAAAGGTGAGTTTGTGGAAGTGACGGTGTTGTGTGATGCGGTGGCGGTGTTTCCCGAGGGGGTTGGGGACGCCTTGCCTGGGTGGGGTGCTGAGCAGGCTGCGTGGACTGCGCGGGTGATGCCGGGGAACGTTCGTGGTGACGGGTGGCTGCTGCATTTTCACAGTTATCTGGTGACGTCGGAGGCCGGCGTGGTGCTCGTGGATGCGGGCGTTGGGCCGGCTGGTGGGGAGGCTGCGGAGTGGCTGGGGGTCGCGGGGCGGTTGCCGCGGTTGTTGAGTCAGGTGGGTGTGGCGGCGGCCGAGGTGGATGCGGTGGTGTTGACGCATGTCCATCTGGACCATGTGGGGTGGGTGTCCGACGGTGTACGACCGGCGTTTCCGCGGGCGGAGTACGTCGTACAGCACGCTGAGCTGGAGCATGTTCGCGGCGGTACGACGTACTCGCACCGGATCCGGCCGATCGAAGAGGCCGGGCAGTTACGGGTGGTCGAGGGTGAGGCGACGCTGCACGGGATGCGGTTGGTGCCGACGCCCGGGCACACGCCTGGCCATCAGGCGGTAGTGACCGAGCGGGCCGTCCTGAGTGGAGATGTGTTGGTGCATCCGGCGCAGGCCCGCTGGCCCGAGTTGACCTACGTGTACGAGCGGGAGCCGGCGGTCGCGGTCACCTCGCGACGCGACGTGCTGGCGACGGCCGCCGCGCTGGGCGTCCCCATCGCGGCAGCGCATCCGCACGTCCCCCTGGCAGCGGACGCCACCGCCTTCACGACCGAAGGCTTGCCGTCGACAGATGTCTGCGTCCCCTACAAGATCTAGCGGTAGCCCGTGGTGTCAGCGGGCTTGCCGGCGCTTTCGACCTCGGCGATGTATCGCCACGCGTCCGGCCGGCTGCCGTCGAGGTCGGTGAATCCGTAGATCTGCGCGAGTTCCCCACTCGACGTCGACTTGCCGTGCCACCGCCGTACGTCGGGATCTGCCGCGAGCGCCGCCACCGCACGGCCGACGTACGACGGGCTCTCGGAGATCGCGAAGTGCGGGACCTGCTCGGTCGCGTCCCGCCAGTTCTCCTCGCGGACCCCGAAACCCTCGAGCATCGCCTCGGACCGCAACCACCCCGGCGTCAGCAGTACGGCGGTCGCGTCGTACTGCTCCAGCTCGTGCGCCAGCGCGAACGCGACCCGCCCGACCGCGCCCTTCGCGACGTCGTAGAAGAACGAGACCCGGTAGGTGTCCGCGTTGTACTCGGCCGTTCCGTCGGTCATCTCGATCACCAGACCACCCGGCGTCTTCAGCAGCAGCGGCAGCGCGTGGTGCGCGGTGATGATGTGCGTGTTCACGCCCAGCTGCAGCAACCGCAGACCGCTGTCGAGGTCGCTCTCCCACACGGTCTTGCCCCACTCGGGCTCGCCGTGCTGCCCCCAGATGTCGTTCACCAGGATGTGCAGCGCGCCCTGCTCCCGCTCGATGCGCGCGACCAGCTCACGCACCTGCTCCGAATCCAGATGATCCACGGGTACGGCGATCCCGCGACCGCCCGCCTTGTCCACCAGCTCGGCCGTGTCCTCGATCGTCTCGGGCCGATCCATCTCGGACCGCCGGGCCCGCGTACTCCGCCCGGTCACGTACACGGTCGCGCCGGCCGCGCCGAGCTCGACCGCGATCCCCCGGCCGGCCGCCCGGGTCGCCCCAGCGACCAGCGCCACCTTTCCCGCCAACCGTTGCATCCGTCCTCCTGATTCATACGTTGTATGATTATGTACCATACGGCGTATGGTTAATGTCGGCAAGCGGTCCGGACGACCCCGCGCCGGGGAGGAACGCCTGAGCCGGGAGGCGATCCTGACGGCGGCGCTGCGGATCGTCGACGACGAGGGCATCGACGCGCTGACGATGCGCCGGCTCGCGGCGACCCTGCAGGTCAACCCGATGTCGCTCTACCACCACCTGCCGAACAAGGCGGCCGTCCTGGCCGGTCTCGCGGAGCTGGTGTTCGCCGGCCTGGAGCTCCCCGACCCAGGCGACTCGGTGCCGTGGGACGAGCAGCTCAAGCAGGCCGCGCGTGCCTATCGTGACGGCCTCCGCCAGCACCCGAACCTGGCGCTGCAGGTGTTGTCGGACGCGTCCGCCGTCTCGGACGTCGTCGTGGTGACGATGGAGCCGTTCTACCGCGCGCTCGACCGCGCCGGGCTCGCTCCGCGCGAGATCTTCGAGGCCGCGAACACCCTGATCGACTTCATTCACGGCTTCAGCCTCGGCGAGGCGTCAGTCCGCGCGGAGACGTTCGAGCTGGCTCCCGACCTGCTGGCCCGGGTGCGCGCGTTGCCGCCGGAAAAGGCTCCGACGTTGACCCGGATCGTCGACGAACTGGGGCCCGAGGGGCTCGCCTACGACTTCGACGCCGGTTTCGAGTCCGGGCTCGCCACGCTGGCCGCAGGTGTCGCGGCGACCGCGGCACGACGCCGGTAACGCGAGATCGCGACGCCGACGAGACACAGCGCGCCGCCGCCGTACGCGAGGGGTGCCGGGCTCTCGCCGAGGAGCAGCCGGCCGAGAGCGATCGTGATCGGCGGGACGAGGTACGTCGTGGCGCCCATCCGCCCGGCCGTCGTCCGGGCCAGCGCGTACGCCCACGTGGTGAACGCGATCGCGGTCGGGAACGCGCCGAGGAACACCACCCACCAGATCGTCGACGCCCGCGCCGCACCCGCTTCGCGCACCAGCGTCGGACCGAACGGCAGACACGCGACCGCCCCGATCACACACGACAGCCACGTCACCTCGAGCGCGGGCAGCCGGGCGAGCAACGGCTTCTGCGAGACCACGCCGATCGCGTACGCCGCCGCGGCGATCAGGCAGAGCACCACGCCCCACGTCTCGGCGCTCCCGTTCGACGACGACAACCCGATGAGTACGACACCACCGAATGCGACGACGCTGCCGAGCACCAACTGACGCGGGAATCCCTCGTGCAGCAGCACACCCGCGAGTAACGCGATCAGCAGTGGACCGATGTTGACCAGCATCGCCGTCGTGCCGGCGTCGAGGTGCCGCTCGGCCTCGTTCAGCGCGAGGTTGTAGACACCGAACCACAGCAGGCCGCACAGCAGCAGGAACTTCCAGTCCCGCTTCGCCGGCCAGCGCCGCGGGCGGGTGAACACGAAGGCCCCGAGCAGCACGCTGCCGACCAGCAACCTGCCGAGCGACAACGCACCGGCCGAGATGTCGTGCCCGACGTGGCGGATCGCGACGAACGCCGACGCCCACAACACCACTGTCACCGCCGCCGCACCCGCGGCCGCCACACCGGGTTTCCTCATACTTCTACAACGCCGTCGCTGCTCATGACGTGAGGCTAGGTCTCGGACACTTCGGCCGCCGCCGAATCACGTGCCGCCGGCAGCGCGAACGGTACGACGAAGGCGGTCAGCAGCACCGGGATGGTCAGGGCGGCGACCAGGATCGCCATCGTGAACCACACCGATCCGACCGCGAACCCGGCGTACACGGCGATCGCGGAGACCTCGGCGAACAGCCCGGACACCGACGTCACGGTCGCTCGGGCCGGACCGGTGATGGCGTCCTGCAGTCGCGACTCCGACACCACGATCACCAACTGCATCACGCCGTACCCGATCGCGATCGGCACGAAGCCCCAGGCGGAGCCGCTCAGCGCGCCGGTCGCGATCAGCACCGCGGTCACCGCCAACCCGGCCCCGAACGTTGCTGCTGGCAACTTGTACGCCGGTCCGGCGAGCGCACCGCCGATCGCCTGGGCGGCCACGGTGCCCGCGATCAGCAACGGGATCATGCCGGTCGCGGCACCGGTCTCCCGGGCCAGCAGCGGGAAGTACTCGTCGAACGCGAGGAAGCCGCCGAGGAGCGCGACCAGGAGAACGGCGCGCCGTACCACGCCACTCATCAGCACCTCGGACACACCGGCGCGGAGCATGTGCAGGTAGTTGCCGAACGCCGCGCGAGCACCGGGTTCGTCGGATTCCCGCGCAGCCTCGATCGGGCGCGGCTCGGGCAGGGACCACGCGACCAGCGCCTGCGTCAGGCAGCTCAGCACGCTCACCACACCGGCCAACGTGTAGCCGCCGAGGTCGAACAGCGGCGTCGCGAGTGCGGTCGCGGTCAGGTTCGCCACGAATGACGCGGACCGGGCGCGGCCGAGCAGCGTCGCGAAGTGATCGGTGCGGTTGCGGGCCGCGAGTTCGTCGTACGTGAACGCCTCGTAGGTTCCCGAGATCAGCGCGGACGACGTACCCCAGAGGACGAACCCCAGGGCGAAGCCGGCGAACGACGGGAGCGTGATCCAGGCGGCGTACCCAAGGCCGCTGAGCAGGGCACCGAGGATCAGCAGCTTGCGGCGCGAGTACGAGTCCGCCCAGGCGCCGGACGGTACCTCGAGCACGAAACCGGTCGCCGACCAGATGACGAACAGCGTCGAGATCTGGGCAGCCGAGAGCCCGTGATCGGTGAAGAGCAGCTGGTACAGCGGGTAGAGCGGGATGAAGTCCTGCAACGCCTCGAAGGCGATCAGCCGGACCGACAGCCCTCGGTCAGCGCGTCAAAGATGCGGGCTCGGAAGTCTCATGCCCTCGACGATACGACATAAATGGCGCGCGGATCAGCCCGAATTTCGGTCAGAGTAGGGCGATGGGACAAGTCAGCGAACGGTTCTGGGCGAAGCTTCCGGAAGGCAGCCGGGAGGCTCTGGTCGACGGTCTGAGCCAGTCCGAACTGCAGTCCGTCCTGCTGGACGTGACGCGCGGCCGCGCCGCCAAGATGACGCCTGCGCGGCTCCTGCAGCGCTGGCAGCAGGACCGGTTCGTGCGGCCGTCGCGCATCGATCCGCGGGAGCTGGTGAAGACCCAGCAGCGACTGTGGGAGCTGCTGCCGGCCAAGTTCGACGGCGTCCAGCTGTCCCCGGTCACGCCGCTCGGCACCTGCTCCGCGGTCGCGACGATCAACCAGAATCAGGTGGTCAGCACGGTGCGCGGAACGGAGGTCGCGAGCGATCCGACCAACGAGCTGGCGATCGAGGCCGCCGTACGGCGGCGCGCCGGGCAGGACCGCGTACACCTGGCGGCCTGTCAGCGAGTCGTCCGGGCGCAGACGTTCGACGGGCCCGGGATGACGGCGCACTTCGAGCTGTTCGTGCTGGTGTCGAGCGCTCGGGACACCGGGTCGTTCCGGACCGAGGCGGAGCTGCTGATCGACCACCTGAGCTTCTGGCACGCCGTACTCGGCGAGAAGGCCGATCTCACCTTCACCGCGTTCCGGGAGAGCGGGCTGCGGGACCGGATCGAGGACACCGTCCGTCCGGCGCTCGGGGTCGCGTTCAGAGAGGACACCGAGCGGACCAAGAGCGCGAACTACTACGCGGGTCTCGGACTCGGCATCGACCGGGCCGGCGCCGGGCTCGGCGACGGCGGCTTCACCACCTGGACCGCGGACCTGCTCGGGGACGCGAAGGAACGCTGCCTGACGTCCTGCATCTCCACCGAAGGCCTGACCCTCACCGAAGTCTGAGCAGGCCGGCGTCGGTCGGACGGAAACCGCAGGCATCGAGGTAGAACGCGGTCAGGTGCGGTTCGAAGTCCACGTGCAGCCATTCGCACCCGGCCTTGCGAGCCTCCTCGGCAGCCGTCAGCACCAGCTGCTGACCGATCCCCTGCCTGCCGTGATCGGGATGGACGGCGGTGTCCAGCACGAACGCATGCGCGCCGCCATCCCAACACACCTGCACGAATCCCACCAGCTGATCGTTGCTGAAGGCACCCACCCAGGTCAGCGCCCACCGCTCCAACCGCTCCGCCCACGCGTGCACCTCGGGCTCGCCCTCGAACGCAGCGGCATGCAGCAACGACAACTCCCGATCATCGACCGGAAACCGTACGAAGTACTTCACAGCATCCCCACCGCACTCCCCAGCCGGGCGTTCCACGCCGTCGCGGCGCCGTCGGGCAGGTCGGACACCGACAGATAGCCCTGCACCATCACGGACGGCAGCACGCTGCGCAAACCGTCGACCGGTCCATAGGCGTTCAGCGCATCGGACCACGCCGCGGGCTCCACCGATGACACCAGGAACCAGGCGAGATCCAGCACGCCCGGCGCCGCCGACACGTCCTCCCAGTCGAGGAACGCGACCTCGCCGTTCGGCCCGGTCCGCAGGTTCTGCGCGGACGCATCACCGTGCACCAGCGTCAACGGGCCTGCTGTCGCGACGACGCGGTCGACGTCCTGCACCTTGCCGACGAGGCGCTGACCGAACTCCAGCACAGCCGGCGACAGGTCCGACCGCGCCGCGATCGCCGGCCATGCCTCGTCGTACAGGGCGGCGACCAAGTCCTCGCCGGCACCGATCGGCCGGATCCAGGGCCATTGCTCGAGCCGGCCGACCCAGCGGTCGTGGAGCTCACGCAGCGCTCGGGCGCCGGCGTCCGGCGCGGCGCCCGGTGTCCAGGCGGACAGGTCCTCGAGGACCAGCAGGGTGCCGTCGACGGTCTGCTCGGCCTGGTAGCACTCCGGCACACGGACGCCGACGACCGGCGCGATCTCGGTGTAGAACCGGACCTCGGACTGGAACATCTTCAGGACATCCGGAATCGACCCCGGCACCGCGGGCGGCCGGCGCTTCACATAGTTCGGCACGCGGTCAGGCTAGACGCCTACTGCGGCCTGCGGGACCGGTTTTCTAGGCGACTTCCTAGGCGACCAGGGTGAAGGCCTGCGCGGAGGCCGAGTAGGCGCGAGGGCCGGACGGGATGCGCTGGGCGGAGCGCTCCTCGACCCGGATCGCGGCGGTCTGCAGCCGGACCGGCAGCGTCGTGCGGACCGCGGTGGTGAGGTCGAACTGCACCTCGGCCAGCAGGTCGGTCAGCTCGAGCTCGAGCGCGCGGCAGATCGCGGCGAGGATCTCCGAGGACGGCTCCTTGCGGCCGCGCTCGATCTCGGACAAATACGGCACCGACACCTGGGCCTGCTCGGCGAGCTCACGCAGGGTGATGCCCCGCTCGCGCCGCAGTCGGCGGAAGACGTTCCCGATCACCTGGCGTAGCAACACGTCCTGGCCCTCCTCGCCTCCGGATGTCCTGTACCGAGTGTGCCATCCCGCACGGGTCCGCCGTACGAAGATCTGCCCTGAGCAGATTCCTTCAGTCCAGCGTCAGGGCCTGGGCGAGGTCTTGGGTGAGGTCCTCGGGGTCCTCCAGTCCCAGGCTCAGGCGGAGGAGAGCATCGGAGGGCTTGGCCTCGGAGGCAACGAGGCGGTGGGTCAGCCCGGCGGGGTGCTGGATCAGCGTGTCGACGCCGCCGAGCGACACCGCGTGGGTGATGAGCTCCAGACCGCCTGCCACCCGGGACGCCGCCTCGAAGCCACCGCTGACGGTGAAGGCGAGGACGGCACCGGGACCGGCCTGCTGCCGTCCGATCAGACCGGACGGATCCGCGAGGCCCGGGTAGTGGACCCGCTCGACGTTCGGCTGCGCCGCCAGCCAGTCGGCGACCTTGATGGCGGTCGCCTGCTGCGCCCGGACTCGCACCGGCAACGTCTGCAATCCCCTGTGCAGTTCGTACGCAGCCAGCGGGTGCAGCAGGCCACCTGTCACAGCGCGGATCTGCCGGAGCCTGCCGACCCACTCCACGCCGGCCGCGACGACGCCACCCATCACGTCGCCATGACCGCCGAGGTACTTGGTTGCCGAGTGCAAGACCAGGCTCGCCCCGTGCCGAGCCGGCTGCTGCAGCACCGGCGTCGCGAACGTGTTGTCCACCAACACGGGTACGTCGCCGGCCGCGGTGGCGACGGCCGCGATGTCCACAAGGTCGACGGTCGGGTTCGCCGGCGTCTCGACGAGGACCATTCCGGTGCCGGGCCGGATCGAGGCCGCGACGTCCGCAGGCTGTGCGTAAGTGACTGTTGTCCCCAGGAGGCCTGTGGATAACAAGTGGTCGGTGCCGCCGTACAGCGGGCGGACCGCGACCACATGCGGGCTGCCCGCGGCGACCGTGGCGAGCAGACACGCGGTCAGCGCGGCCATCCCGGAGCCGAACGCGACCGCGCCGTCGGTGTGCTCGAGCTCGGCCAGCGCGTCCTCGAACCGCGCGACGGTCGGGTTCCACAAGCGCTGGTAGACGAGGCTCCCGCCGTCCGGCCCGCGGCCCTCCGCGAGCGCGTCGTACGACGCTCCGCCGGTGTGCACGCCCGGCAGCGGATACGTGGTCGACAGGTCGATCGGCGGCACGTGGACGCCGAGGGCGGTCAGGTCGCGCCGACCGGCGTGTACCGAGCGGGTGTCGAGCTGGGTCATCGGTCCACCTCCTGTGGATAACTGAGGTGACTGTGGAATCTTCTGCGAGATCACCGCAACAGTTCCGAAGAAAATTCGTCCACAGGGTCGTCCACACGCTGTGGATTCTGTGGACGGGCCCTACAGTGGTGGCATGCCGAAGGATCGTCGGAGCCCGGGACCGGCCCCGCGGCCGCTTCCCGACGGACTCGACGACGTCGACCGGAAGCTGGTCGAGCTGCTCACGGCCGACGGCCGGATGCCGAACAACGCGCTCGCCGAGGCGGTCGGCGTCGCGCCGTCGACCTGCCTGACCCGGGTGCGGTCATTGCGCGAGCGCGGGGTGATCCGCGGCTTCCACGCCGACGTCGACCTGGGCGCGCTCGGCCGGCCGCTGCAGGCGCTGATCGCGATCCGGATCGGCGCGCACTCCCGCGACGAGATCGACCGCTTCCGTACGAAGGTGCCGCGGCTACCCGGCGTCCTGTCGCTCTTCCATGTCAGCGGAGCCAACGACTACCTGCTGCATGTGTCAGCCGCGACTCCCGACGCACTGCGGGAGTTCGTGCTGGATCATCTGACCGCGGATCCCGCGGTCAGCCACGCCGAGACGAGCCTCATTTTCGAGCACGTCCGCGGCGGATGAGTCCTACCGGGGCTTCAGGCCCCACGCCTCCGCGAGCAACTGGAAGGACTGGCGGCGTTCCGCCGGGTCGTGGATGTTCGTGGTGATGATCAGCTCGTCCGCGCCGGCGGTGTTGGCCTTGCGCAGGAGCTCCGCGGCCACCTGGTCCGGCGTACCCACGGTGACGAGACCGGTCCACTCCTCGACGGCGGCTTCCTCGGCGTCGCTCCACGGGTAGGCGGCCGCCTCCTCGGGAGACGGCAGCGGGCCGGGGCGGCCGGATCGCAGGCGCAGGGTCGACAGGGCGTTCGCGCGGGCCAGCGCCTGCGCACGCTCCTCGGTCTCGGCGACGATCGCGGCCAGCGCCAGGATCGCGTGCGGCGCACCATCGTGCTCGAAGCGCTGGTAGTTGGTCTTGTACGCCGAGATCACGCCCGCCGGGTCGAGGGTGCCGAAGTGCCCTGCGTACGCGAAACCCGTTCCGAGCGCGGCCGCCGCCTGGCCGCCGTACGTGCTGGAGCCGAGGATCCAGATCGGCGGGAGCGGTACGTCGGTCGGTTGCGCGGTGATCGGCTCGAACGGGTGGCCCGCCGGGAAGCCGTCGACGTACGCGCGGAGTTCGGCGTACTGCTCGGTGAAGTCGTCGGCGCCGAGCGCCTCCCGGCTGCGGCGCAGCGCGAGCGCGGTGCGCTGGTCGGTGCCCGGGGCACGGCCGAGGCCGAGGTCGATGCGGTCAGGGTAGAGACCGCCGAGGACGCGGAAGGTCTCGGCGACCTTCAGCGGCGAGTGGTTCGGCAGCATGATGCCGCCGGAGCCGACCCGGATCGTCGACGTCGCGGCGGCGACCGCCGCGATCATCACCTCGGGGCTCGAACTCGCCACACTCGGGATGTTGTGATGCTCCGCCAGCCAGAACCGGTGATACCCGGCCGCTTCCGCGGTGCGGGCCAGCTCGAGCGTCTCGTGCAACGCCTCCGACGGCCGCGTACCTGTCGGCACCGGCGAGAGATCGAGCACGGACAGGGGCATCGGTTCAGCGGTCACGTTCAACTCCCAACTGCTGGGGCAGTCGTCCTATTCCGGCGGACGGCCACCACTCAGCAACTGGCGGTCAGAGCGCCGGTTGAGCGATGGCCGAGCGTGGCACGGGGAGATGCACCGCGGTTGGTGAGTGGTGGCGGTCCGCCTAGCCGGGGTACGGAGTCGCCGCGCGGGCGTCGCGGAGCGAACGGGCCCACCAGGCGAGTTGGTGGAGGAGGGCCGCGGCGGCCGCAGACGTGCTCGGATCGGCCGGCTCGCCGTCCGCGGTGAAGTCCTCCTCGCGGAAGCCGAGGCTGTCGCGGATCGTGACCGCGTGCAGCTCGCCGAAGACCAGTCGCAACTGCTCGGCCGCCCGGAGTCCGCCGGAGCGGCCGCCGTACACCACGAACCCGACCGGCTTCGCGTACCAAGGCCGCCGTACGGCGTCGATCGCGCTCTTCACGTCACCCGGGTAGGCGTGGTTGTACTCGGCGGTGACGATCAGCACCGCATCCGCGTCCGCGATCCGCCCCGGCAACTCGGCGAGCGGCAGCACACTCAGGTCGATCAGGTCGAGCTTGAACTCGTCCGCCCGCTCGACCTCCCGCACGAACCACCGCGTCACCGCCGTCCCGAACCGCCCCACCTCGAGATTGCGCGTCAACACCACGAGCCGGAGCGGATGAACAGTCACGACAAAACACGCTAATACCTCAACTAAACTTGAGGTCAAACCGTCTCATCCGAGCGGCGGGTACGGCGGTTCCACCAGCCGCGGGCGCACTCGCGCCGGCGCCCACCGCAGTCCGGCGATCGCGAGCCAGGCAATGGCCACCGTGACGGCGCCGAGCCGCCAGACCAGCGTCACCGGCAGGAACTCACCGAACATCGCCAGCATCCCGGCACAGCCACCGGCGGCACCGAGTGCCGTGCCGAAACCCGCGCGGCTGCGCCTCACCAGCAGCACCAGGGCGATCACCGCGATCGCGGTGACGCCCACCGCCGGGGCGGTGCTGAAGATCGCCACGTAGCCATGCGGATCGCACTCCGCGCTGACGCAGGTTGCGGACAGAACGGTCACCGGCTGCAGGATCGCCACGACAGCGATCACCGGCATCGCGAGAACGTTCAGCAGCCAGAGCCCGCGGCGCACGTCAGGGGGTGGGGTCGGGTGGGAGCGAAGGTGGGGTGGAGGGCTGGAGGTCGGCGTGGGCGGCGTTCATCAAGGGGGTGTGGTCGTCGACTACGCCGACGGTTTGCCAGGCCTTGGTGACGGCGGTGAGTTGGGGGGAGGCATCGCCGTAGAGCTCGCGGGCGGTGGTTCGGGTGGCGTCGGCGAAGTCTCGGAAGGAGGCCGATTGCGGGAGCTTGCCGGAGGTCAGCGTGTCGTACCAGATCTTGCCCGCGTCGTCGTACGCGTTGCCGCCGAGCTCCGTCGCGACCAGGTAGAACGCGTGGTTCGGGATGCCTGAGTTGATGTGTACGCCGCCGTTGTCGTCCTGCGTCTCGACGTACCCCGCCATCGTGGCCGGCTGTGGGTCCTTGCCCAGCCGCGGATCGTCGTACGCCGTCCCCGGTGCCTTCATCGACCGGAGCGCGACCCCTTGCACCCCGGGCAGGAACAGTCCGGCCCCGATCAACCAGTCGGCGTCGGCCGCGCTCTGACCCAGCGAGTACTGCTTCGCGAGCGAGCCGAACACATCCGAGATGCTCTCGTTCAGCGCGCCGGACTGACCGTTGTACGCGAGGTTCGCCGTGTACTGCGTGACGCCGTGGGTCAGCTCATGCCCCGTGACATCGACCGACGACGTGAAGTTTCCGAAGATCTCGCCGTCACCGTCGCCGAAGACCATCTGCGAGCCGTCCCAGAACGCGTTCGCGTAGCCCCGGTCGTAGTGCACCGTCGAGGTGAGCACCAGCCCGGCGTCGTCGATCGAGTCCCGCCCGTAGCACTCCTTGTACAGCGTCCAGGTCGCGCCGGTGCCGTCGTACGCCTGGTTGACCGCCTTGTCCTGGACCGCGTCGTCGCCCTCGGAACGCACCAGCGTGCCGGGCAGGTCGGTCCCGTGCTCGGCGTCGTACACCTTCCGCTGCCGGCCGGCCGCCGCGGCCACCCGTTCTCGACCCGACGCGGGCCTGCCACGCAGTACGGCGTCGTGCTGCAACGACTGCCGGATCCGGGCCCGGACGCTGGGGTCACCCGCGGATCGCTCGAGTTGCTCGAGCAGATACGGCGGGACGATCGAGTGGAACACCACTACAGGAAAACCCGGCCAGGAGATAAACTCAAGGATTTGTGGCTGCCGCGCGCAGTGTCATTTCTGCAAAGAGTGAAATGCGGCCTGAAAACCAACCGGGACGCATTTTAACACAAGGGGTAATGAATTGCCGAATCCGGTCGATGCCGAACAGGCACACCTGACCAAGTTCTACGCCGCGCTGGACACCGAGCGCGAGCGCACCGAGGCGCGTACCGACGACGAGCAGCAGGTGCACACCCGCAACGCCCAGGCCCTGCACCAGCGGGACGGCCGGATCCGTGACCTCAAACTCCGGCAGGCGCGCCTGAACGCCGCCGAGGAGGGGCTGTACTTCGGCCGCCTGGACACCGCCGGCGGCGAGGTCCTGCACATCGGCCGGCTCGGCCTGCACGACGACGACTACGAACCGCTGCTCGTCGACTGGCGCGCCCCCGCGGCCCGGCCGTTCTACATCGCGACCGCGGTGGCGAACCACGGCATCGTCCGGCGCCGGCACGTGCAGACCCGGCTGCGGCGCGTCGTCGACGTCCAGGACGAGCAGCTCGACCTCGCCCGCGAGGCGGCCGACGCGTCCAAACCCGGTACCGGCGTGATCGGCGAGGCCGTGCTGATGAAGGCACTGGAGGCGCGCCGGACCGGCCGGATGGAGTCGATCGTCCAGACGATCCAGGCCGACCAGGACCGGATCATCCGTTCCGAGCTGCCCGGAATCCTGGTCGTCCAGGGCGGTCCGGGCACCGGCAAGACCGCGATCGCCCTGCACCGCGCGGCTTTTCTGCTCTACACGCACCGCGAGCAGCTGGAAAAGCGCGGAATTCTCGTCGTCGGCCCGAATGCGGCGTTCCTGCGCTTCATCGGCCAGGTGCTGCCGTCGCTCGGTGAGGACGGCGTCCGCCTCGTCACCGTGGCCGAGCTGTACCCCGGCCTGAACGCGACCCGCCCGGAATCCTCGGAGAGCGCCGAGGTGAAGGGCCGGACGGTGATGGCCGACGTGGTCGCGAAGGCGGTCGCCGACCGGCAGTGGATCCCGGAGCAACCGGTGCGGGTGACGGTCGACCGGACCGAGCTCACCCTCGAGCCGGAGGTGTGCGCGGCGACCCATGCCCGGGTCCGCAACCGCAACCTCACCCACAACCAGGCGCGTCCGTACGTCCTGAACGAGATCACCGACCACCTGACCAGCCTGTACGCCGACCTGATCGGCACCGACCCGCTCGACGGGGAGCAGTTGCTCGACGAGTACGACCTGGCCGAGCTGCGTAAGGAGGTGCTCGCGGAACCCGCCGTCCAGGCGCTGCTCGAACAGCTCTGGCCGCTGCTCAGTCCGCGGAAACTCCTCGAGGACCTGTACGGCGACGAGGACCGGCTCGCGTCCGCGGCGCCGCAATTGTCCGCGCTGGATCGCGAACACCTGCTGCGGTACGGCGACGACTGGAGCCCGGCCGACGTACCGCTGCTGGACGAGGCGGCGGAGCTGCTCGGTGACGACGGGACCGAGGCGGCGCGGGAGCGGGCCGCGCGAGCGCGGGCGATCGCTTATGCGCAAGGTGCTCTGGACGTGCTGTCCGGTTCGGGGTCGACGGACTTCGACGAGGACGACGAGGCGGAGATCCTGACCGCCAAGGACATTCTGGACGCCGAGGCGTTCGCCGAGCGCTACGAGGCGGACGACGACCGGACGCTGGCCGACCGCGCGGCGGCCGATCGGCGCTGGACGTACGGGCACGTCATCGTCGACGAGGCGCAGGAGTTGTCGCCGATGGCGTGGCGGGCGATCGCGCGGCGGTGCCCGCTGCGGTCCATGACCGTGGTCGGTGACGTGGCGCAGACCAGCTCGGTCGGCGGCGGGACGACGTGGGCGAGTGCCCTCGGTGAGACGTTCGGCGACCGCTGGCGCCTCGCGGAGCTGACGCTGAACTACCGGACGCCGGCCGAGGTGATGGAGGTCGCGAACGACGTGCTGCGGGCGGTCGACCCGTCGGCGCGGGCGCCGCAGTCGGTCCGTTCGACGGGCGTGCAGCCATGGCACATCGACGTACCGGCGGCCGACCAGGCGTTGTACGTCTACAAGATGGCGGCGGAGGAGACGGCGTACGGCGAGGTCGGGGTGATCACGTCGCGCAGCCGGCTGGAGCTGATCCAGGAGGCGGTCGACGGGCTCTCCGGCGTCACCGTCCTCACGGCCCGCGAAGCCAAAGGGCTCGAGTTCGACTCGGTCCTGGTCGTCGACCCGGACGGCATCGTGATCGAGTCCCCACGCGGACTGCGCGACCTGTACGTCGCCTTGACCCGTTGCACGCAACGTCTCGGTGTCGTGGGCCGGCTACCCGACGTACTCACGGACACCACCGCCTGGGCGATGCCCCGCTGAACATCTGTCCATCCGCCCCGCATCGGCCTACCGTCGAAAGATGAGCAGCTTCGTGGTTGTCGGCGCAGCGGCTCTATCGGGTGCTAGGGGGATGAGGCGCCGGTGGTGGCGCGGGGGGAAAAATGAATGGAGATGCGTCTGCACGCACGCGGCGTGAGTGGGGTAACGCGGTCCTGGCAGTACTGGGGGGAGTAGCGGTCGGCGTCATTCTGGTGTTGCTGGCCTGGCTCGTGGTGCTGATGACGAAGGACGATCCGGCGTCCCGGGCAGCTGGTACGCCGCCGTCGGCGCCGGCCGCGCGGGCAACGGCCGCGCCGACCGCGACGCGCACGGTGACGGTGACCCCGTCGGTGCAGGGAACGTCCACGTCGGAGCCGGCGGCCGGAGACGTCCGGGAGTTGCCGGCCGGATTGTTCTGCCGGGACCTGAAGGCGAGGGGATTCGGGTACGCCGCGGCCGTCGACTACTGGCGACTGCACGGCCAACCCGGCCGAATGGATGCCGACAGCAACGGAATTCCGTGCGAGACCGTGTACTCGCGCGGGTCCGTCGCGGCGTACTGGAACGGGCGCGCCGTCGACGGCGTCGTGTACTGGTCGGCCGGACTGTACTGCCGTGACCTCGCCGCTCGCGGAGCGTCGTACGCGGAGGCCGTCCGGTACTGGTGGTACTACGGCATGCCGGCCCGGATGGACGCCGACAAGAACGGAATTCCGTGTGAGACGGTGTACTCGAAGGCGGCGGTCAACGCATTCTGGTACCCGTGACGCGACAGGCTTGGGCCGGATTCCTGGTAGCGGCGGTGGTCGTGACCGGTGGTGGGTTGTTCGCGCTGTCGGCAGCGGGAGCGTTCGACAGCCCGAAAACCACCGCGGCCCCGTCACCTACGCCACGCCCGGCCTCGAGGGCGCCGACCGCACGACCATCCACACCGGAAAGGCCCGACCGGCCGGTGATCCACTATGTGTTCCCAGTAGGTGGATGCCGGGCGGACGCCTCGCAGAGTCATCACGACTATCCCGCGTCGGACATCTTCACCAACGTCGGTTGCTTGTTCGTCGCGCCGGTGGCCGGGCGGGTCGACGAAGTCACCCGGGTCGACGCCTGGGATCCGAAGACCAACCGGGGCGCCGACCGCGGCGGTCTGTCGGTCTCGATCGTCGGAGCGGACGGCGTCCGGTACTACGGCTCGCACTTGTCAGCCATCCAGCCGGGCATCAAACCGGGCGTCGAGGTCAGGTCCGGGCAGCCGCTTGGACGAACCGGGAAGACCGGAAGTGCCCGAGGCACATCGCCCCACCTGCACTTCGGGATCAGCTGGCCAACGGCGCCGACCGTGTGGTGGGTCCGCCGCGGAGCCGTGCCGCCACAGGCGTTCCTGAACAGTTGGCACCGTGGCGGACAGCTGTCACCGGTCGCGCTGGTCGCGAGGACCCGGCGCCGGTACGGCGTGGATCGCGGCTGCCGCTCGTATTGCTGAGCGTCAGCGAGCCCGGCCCTCGCGGAGCATGCCGATCGACTTCTCGATACGACGGTCGCGAGTGGCCTCGGTCTTCGCCGACGTCACCTGTAGCACGTGCCACTGCCGGTTGCTGTAGCTGAGCGTCTCCCAGAACGCCTGCGCCTCGGCGTCCGCGGCGAGCGCGGTCGCCAACGGTTCCGGGACCTCGAGCTCCCGCGGCGCCGTGTCGAGCTCGACATCGAGGTCGAGTACGTCGCCGGGCGCGACGCCGGCCTCGGTACGACGGTCCGCGCTGACCCCGAGCAGGTAGCGCCCGCCCATCCGCGCGATCGACGTACGGAACGTGAATCCGTTGACCGTGACGCTGACTTTCGGCCGGCCGCCGCCTCCGAGCGACTCGACGACGGACTCGGGGATCTCGAAACCGGCGGTGTTCTTACCGGTGGCCAGCAGTTCGGCGGTGATCTTCATCGAACCTCCCTGGTGCGGTCGGTGCGGTCGTCGGTCCAGTCAAGCAGGTCATGTCGAGATCCGCCCGGGCGTTCCGACGTACCCGACGTCAGTTTCAGTGGAAGGAGAGATGGTGGCGAAGCCCGTACTGAACAGCATGTTGCTCGGCAGCACCGACGCCGGGCGGCTGAAGACGTGGTACCGCGACGGCTTCCAGGCGGAGGTCGACGGCTACGGGAACCTGGACCTGGGCGGGTTCGGTCTGGTGATCGAGCAGCGCGACGACGTCGCGGCGAAGAACGCCGAGCCCGGGCGGCACATCGTGAACTTCGCGGTCGACGACATCGAGGCGGCGGCCGCGCACCTGCGCACGCTGGACGTCGAATGGCTCGTGCCGCCGGAGGACCGCGGTATCGGCTGGTTCGCGACGCTGCTCGACCCGGACGGGAACTACGTCCAGCTCATTCAGATGAAACCGGAGTACTACGAAGGAAAGTGAAAAAAGTTCGCACCGGACCAGGGGGATCCGGCGCGAACGTTCACTGCGGAATTGCTGATTGCATTCAGGCGCATTTGCAGGGGAGAAAATGGCGGCAAGCGAGGGGCAGAACGCCCACACTCGCTTGCCGCCCACAACCGGCCCTTCGGGTGATCGAGGTGAGGCGACTCGATCAGGCGTCGTTCCGCGTGGGTTGTCTGGTGGGTACGGAACGCGGAAGGTGCCGGAGACTTTCTCAGCGGGGTGCTACGTCCCACATGCGCTCGCCGGGCAGGGGGTCGGGGAGCTTGTCGACGGCGGGCATCGGGTCGTTGGTGACCCGGAGACCGGCGAACCGACGGCTCATGGCGTCTGCATACCGCTCGGCCAACGCCGGCTCGGCGTTGTAGTCGGCGATCACGTGCTCACCGAACCAGACACGCACGCGGCGTCGCGAAATGGTCTGAGTGGCGGTGGCGGTTGTCACTGGTCCTCCTGGCTGTTACTTCGAGGGTGGTCGGCCTGGAAAACGCGGGCGAGCGCGGTGCCGGTGCGCCGTGTTGTGTTCACCGTCACGTCAGATCCAACGGAGCACGGAGAGCGGAGGTCACGCCCCGTTTCGAGAATTTCTGGGCTTTTCCGGACTTACCGGAACCCGAATTCTTCGCCCGTGTGTTCGATTACTGAAACGGCCCCCGGACCGAGACGCCGCCGTCCAGCACGATCTGCTGTCCGGTGATGTACGACGCGGCGTCCGAGGCGAGGTACACGACCGCGCCGGCGACCTCGGCGGAGCGGCCGAAACGGCCGGCCGGGATCTCCTCGACGACCTCGGCGTCGACGTTCGCGTTGGCCACCGCGGTCGCGATCGCGCCGGCCGCGGCGACGTTCATCCGGATCCCGTCCCGCGCATACTCCGCCGCGACGGTCCGGGCCAGACTGAGGATGCCCGCCTTCATCACGCCGTACGCCGCCTGCTCGGGGGCCGCCATGAACCCGGTGACCGACCCGACGCTGACGATCGCACCGCCGGTGCCCTGATCCAGGAAAACCCGCAATGCGGCGCGGACCGCGCGAGCGACGTACCGCAGATTCAGCTCGTAGATCGTGTCCCAGTCGGCGTCGGCCATCTCGTGCAGCTTCACCGCGGGCACGAACGCGACCTGTCCGCCGACGACCGTGACCAGTACGTCGAGTCCGCCGAGCGTCTCGACCGCGGCCGCGACCATCGCCTCGATGTCGGTCGCCGAACGAACATCACCGGACGTCGGGTACGCCGTACCGCCGCGCTCCCGCACCGCGGCAGCGGCCTCCTCGGCCCGCGCCGGATCGAGGTCCGCGACCAGCACCGCCGCACCTTCGTTGCCGAAGGCCTCGGTCGTCGCCCGCCCGATCCCGCCACCCCCGCCGCCGATCACCAGAACACGCTTCCCACTCAGCTGCATGGAGCGGAGGCTACGGCACGAACGTCATGAGATTCACAGGGTTTCCTCAGGAAGGACACGCCGAAGCTGTCGGAACGGCTCCGTACGCTGGAGAAGTGACCATCGAAGACGCTGGAATCAGGCCGACGACCGCGGGACCCGAGGACGAGCAAGTAGTGGCGACGGCCCTCGTGATGCCTGAGCGGGTCATCGGCGGCGTCGTACCGTCACCGGTTCGCCGCGGGCCGACGGGGATCGCGGCCGTGCAGACCGAGCACCTGATCAGCGATGTCGGCGATGCGCTTCGTCTGCTGGACGCGGTGGAGCGGGTCCGCGGTCACGCGCATCCGTTGATCCTCGGCCTGCAGGAGGCGGTCGGGATCAAGATGCCGGCCGCACTCGTGCTGAACGCGATCGCGAACGGCCGCGGCTCCGCCCGCGAGGTCGCCCAGCAGGTCGGTATCACCGCCGGCGAGGCAGAGCTGGCGATCGCCGACCTGGAAGCGCTCGGCATGGTCCGGACCACCCCGGCGCTGGCCGTCACCGGGATGGGGCAGGCGCGGCTCTCCCAGCTCGACGGCCTCACCGTCCGGGTCCTCGACGTCATCACCGGCATCCTCGGTCCCACCGACGCCGCCCACCTGGTCCGGCTCCTGCACACCGTCGCCGACGGTCTCGAGTCCGCCTCGGTCGCGGCGGCCGTCAGCGACTCCCTTCCCCAGGTCCTCCACACCTGACCTGAGAGCGCCGGATATGTCGAGAACGGTGTTGTGGTCTCGACGTTGCCGGTGTCAGGGTTCAAGAGGAGGCAGCAGATGTTGAAGGACAGCAAGGCGTACAGCGGGTTCTCGGTGGACGACATCCCGCGGGCGAAGGAGTTCTACGCGACCACGCTCGGCATCGACGTCGGGGAAGCGCACGGGATGTTGCACCTGCGGGTCGCGGGTGGGACGCCGGTGCTGGTGTACCCGAAGTCGAACCACGTGCCGGCCGAGTACACGGTGCTCAACTTCCCGGTCAGCGACATCGAGGCCACGGCGCGGGAGCTGGCCGGGCGCGGTGTCACGTTCGAGCGGTACAACGACGACCAGGACGAGTCCGGGATCTCCCGCGGGCAGGGTCCGCTGATCGCCTGGTTCAAGGACCCCGCGGGCAACGTGCTCTCGATCATTCAGGACTGAGGGACCGGGTCGTCGTACTGACCCAGCCGGCCCTGGTAGCGGGCGCCGTTCAGGTAGGGCCAGGCGTACGCGGTGCAGCCGTGGAGGCCCAGGGTCTGCTGTTGCATGACCGGCGCCGGCTGGCCGGGGCCCGGGCACAGCTCGTGACCGCGACCGAGGCGGTGGCCGGTCTCGTGGTTGATCATGTAGTGCCGGTACGTCGTCAGTGACGCGCCGAACCCGCGTACGCCGTGCGCCCACCGGGCCACGTTCAGCACCACCTGGTCCCCGATCCGGCAACTCGTGTACCGGTCCGGCGCCGCGCCACAGATCGCGTCCCGCGTCTGTGGCGTCACCAGCATCAGCGTGAAGTCGACCGGCTCACCCGGGCCGACCTGCTGGAACCGCCACTGCCCGCGCGACGCCCACCCGGCCCCCGCGCCGTACGTCGCCCGCACGAACCGGCCGAACGCGGCCTGATCGACCCCGGTGATCCCGCTCTCGATCGCGATCCGGAACCGCATCAACCGCCCGCCCCGCCCGATCACTGCGGGATCCCCGGGCAGTACGGCGTACCTTCGCGGCCCGACGACCGGATACGCGATCGTCTCGCGTGGCTGGGCGGGGATCGTGACCCGTCGCGGCAGCTCGGACCGTACCGGCGACTGGGCGGATTCGGTGGACTCGTCCGCGACCGGAACCTGCCGCTCGGGGTCTCCGTGCCGGGCGAACGGGCTCGCGGGCACCTCCACCAGCGCCCCGATCGCGACCACGGCCGTGATCACCAGCGCGGTCCTCCTGACAACACTCCAGCGGCGCATCCATCGGCTCCCCACAGCACAGCGCGCCCACGCCGGGCGCGCTCTCACTCATCTCTTGCCACTGTGCCCAGAAACCCTTCTCCGCCCACGGGTGGAGACCGGATTTCCACCTGCTTTTTCTGACACGCCCGTGTTAGTTTCAGTCGAAGAAGCACGCCTGTACCAAAAAGGAGAGCCTTCGATGAAACGCTGGACCGCCGGTCTCGCCACCGCGGCGCTGCTGACCACTGTGACGCCCACGCTGACCGCCTGGGGTACGTCCCCGGCGGCGCGACTGACCGCCGACGTGAACCGTGACGGGCTGCTGACGCACGCCGACGACGCCGGCAAGGACACCTGGACGGACTCCCGCGGTGCGATCTTCCTACCCAACCTGGACGACGACGAGCACCGCTGCACTGTCGACCCGGCGGACCTGAATGCGCCGGGCCGCGCGGTCGACGACAAGCTTGCCGCTTGCAACGACTCCGCCGACGACCGGATCAACGGGCCGCGGGATGCCGCCGACCTGGCGCCGTTGTCGATCGATGCCCAACGCAACCTCTCGGACAGCGCGATCGGCAGCGTCACGGTCACCCCCGCGAGCAAAGCTCGGGTGTTCGCGAACGGTCGCCCGGTCAGCACAGTGACCGCGCGGGATCTGCGGCGCGGCGTACGGCTGCAGCTGGAAGGGCGCGACATCGTCCGGGATCCGGCGCGGTGGGACGGGCAGATCACCGTCACGTTGACGGTCGCCGACCGCGGCCGGACCAGCACCGATGCGGTCCGGATGCGCGTCGCTCCGCTGATGCTGCAGAACGATCTCCAGCCCGCGCAGACGGTCCTCGCCGGCCAGCCGGCCAAAGGGCAGGGCTGGTGGGGCCAGACGCCCACTCATGAACCCGGTGAGTGGCAGCCCTTCGCGAAGACGTTGCGCCAGGCGACCACGTCGACCGGTGCTCGCCTGAAGTTCGTGCACGGTACACCGGAAGGCTGGCAGGACATGTGGCTGCAGGACACCTTCGAGCCCGCCACCGCGAGCATGCCGGACATCGGCGGTCCGCACACGCTGCGCATCCTGATCCGCTCCGGCAACGTCTGGGATCTCCCGGAGGCCGACACGCCGCGCCCCGCCGGCCGGCTGCTGTACCGCGACCTGCGCGGGCCGGACGTCGGCGTCGTCCAGGAGCTCGCCGACAAGGCCTCCCCCGGTCTCGACGACCTGCTGAACATGGGCGGCAACATCGAGTCGCTCCCGCCGTACGCCGGCTATCCGCACGGGCGGATCGTCTACGGGTCCGGCGAGCGGCACCCCGATCCGGGATTCATCACGATGGTGACCGGCCAGGGCTACCAGCCGCCGGTCGTGATCGACACGTCCTGGCTGATGGTCGGGCACGCGGACGAGACGACGCACGTGGTGCGCGCGAACAACGCCCGCGGCTGGACGCTCGCGGTCGCGGACCCACGACTCGCCTTCCAGCTGCTGCGCGATGTGCAACGCCGGGGTGGTGGCGGTCAGCAACTGTTCGCGGACACCAACTCGCCGCACAAGCCGACCGTCGACGAGGTGCTGAGCACCGGCCAGGCCGACAACGAGGCGGCGGCGCGGCACATCGACGACCAGCTCAAGGTCCTGCTGAAAGCAACCGGACTGCGTGCGGACGAGCTGGTGCGGCTACCGGTGGTCTTCAACAAGGTGCCCGGGTTCGGCCTGCTCAAGGCGCTGACTCCCGGGCTGGTGAACGGACTGTCGCTCACCGAGCATCAGTTCGCCGCGCCGGATCCGCACGGGCCGCGGCTGAACGGGCGGGACGTCTTCCGGCAAGCCACCGAGCAGGCCCTCGCGAACAACGGCGTACGGGTGCATTGGGTCGAGGACTTCGCCTGGGCGCACCTCGGCGGCGGCGAGGTGCACTGCGCCACCAACGCGCTCCGCGACACCCGCGGCGCTACGCCTTGGTGGTCCGGAAACGCAGGGTCGGGTACGTCGACTCGATGAATCCGAGGCCGCGGTAGAGGTCGATACCGTCGTCGGTCGCGTGCAGCTCGATCTGGCCGACGGCGGTCTCGTCCCGGAACCAGTCCATCAGCGCCACCACGCACGCGCGTGCCAGACCACGCCGCCGGAAGTCCGGTTCGGTGCTGACGTTGTACAGGTGACCGCGCACGGTGGACAGGTCCCGCGGACCCGGCGGGTGCTCCCAGACGTTGCCGGCCGCGCCCGCGACCACGCCGGCGCTCGGATCGTCGGCGACGTACGCCGCGAACGTGCCGGGCGATTTCAGCTGTTCGGTGAACCAGTCGTGCGCGATCTTCTGCCAGGGCCCGTCGATGTCGTTGCCCATGGCGGCGAGCATCAGTCCCCGTAACCGGACCAAGGACTCCGCGTCGTCCGGCGTGGCACGCCGTACCTGAATGTCGGTCACCTCACCGATCATGCCAACTTTTTGCCTCGTCAGTGAATCGAAGAGGGCATGGTCCAGACCAGAGCGCGGCGGTCGGCGCGCGGCCAGCGGGCACGCCGCGTCAGGTCCCGGCAACGATCCACCCTCGCCGCGCTCGCGCTGGCGGTCCTCGGCATCCTCGTCCCGGGGACGGCGTACCTCGCCGCGCACCGGACCCGCCTCGGCTCGGCCGTCACCGCGATCAGCATCGCGCTCTACGGCACCGCGGCGTACGTCGGTCTGCGGCACCGCGACACCGTGATCACCTGGGCGCTGGACTCCACCGTGCTGCTCTGGATGATCGCCGGACTGATCGCGATCGCGCTCGCCTGGGTCGTCGTACTCGTGACGTCGTACAAGATGCTGCGCCCGCTCACCGCCGGACCGGGCGCGCGAGTGCTCGGCTCGCTGGTGATCGGCGTGGTGTGCTTCGCACTTGCCGTCAGTGCAGCGACCGGCGCGCAGACGTTGGTGGCGCAGCGCAGCCTGGTGACCAAGGTGTTCGGCGGCGACGAGGTGAAGAGCCAGACCCGGCCGACGATCACCCCGAAGAAGGACATCTGGCAGCAGATCCCGCGGCTGAACGTGCTGCTGCTCGGCGCCGACGACGGCGACGGCCGGCAGGGCACGCGGACCGACTCGGTGATGGTCGCGAGTATCGACACCAAGACCGGCAACACCGCGCTGATCTCGCTGACCCGGAACTTCATGCGGATGCCGTTCCCGGCCGACTCCCCGCTGCACGAGAAGTTCCCGACCGGCTTCTGGGACCCGAAGATCGACCCGAACAAGGAACAGCCGGAGTTCTACCTGGACGCCATGTACCGCAACATCCCGAAGCTGTACCCCGGCATCCTCGGACCGTCCGACAACGAGGGAGCCGACGTGCTGAAGTTGTCGGTCGGCGAGGCGCTCGGGCTGCAGATCCACTACTACGTGCAGGTCGACCTGGCCGGGTTCGCGCAGCTCGTCGAGGCGCTCGGCGGCATCACCGTGAACATCAACTACCCGGTTCCGGTCGGCGGCAGCGACGACGACAAGATCCCGCCGAGCCGGTACCTGCAGCCCGGGCCGAACAAGTTGCTGAACGGGACGGACGCGCTCTGGTTCGCGCGCGGCCGGTACAAGGTCCCGACCGCTGACCTGGCCCGGCAGGCGCGGCAGCGGTGCACGGTCAAGGCGATCGTCGAGCGGGCCACCCCGCAGAACGTGCTGGTCAACTACCAGCAGATCGCGAAGGCCGGCGAGCAGCTGATCCGCACCGACATCCCGTCGAACGTGCTCGGCGCGATGGTCACCCTCGGCGAACGCGTGAAGACCGCCAAGATCGTCAACGTCGACCTGGACAAGAAGAAGAACTTCCCGAACGGCCGCAACCCGAACTACGCCGGGATGCGCGCGATCGTGGCCCAGGCGACCAATCCGGCAGGCCGGACGACGGCGGCGCCGCGCAAGGTCACCACGGCCCCGCCGAGCACCGCGACCCAGCCCCGCACGACCCAACCACGCACAACCACCAAGCCCGACAACGGCGATCTCGCCTCAGCCTGCGCCTACCACCCCGGGATGCCTGGATAGGTTCCAGGCCGTCAGGCGTAGCGGACGCCGAGGCCGCCGTCCACGGCCCAGTTCGCACCGGTGACGAACGCGGCGGCGTCGGAGGCGAGGAAGCAGACCACCTCGGCGACGTTCTCCGGCGTACCGATCCGGCCGAGCGGGTGGACGCCGAGCGCCTTCTCGCGTTCGCCGGGGATGGTGTCGAAGAACTCCTCGAGCAGGTCGGTGGAGATGTAGCCCGGGCTGACCGCGTTCACCCGGACGTCGTGCTGCGCGACGTCGAGGGCGAGCGACCGGGTCATCCCGACCAGGCCGGACTTCGCGGCGGCGTACGGGAACATGCCGGCCGTGGTCAGCTTCGAGTGGATCGAGGCGATGTTCACGATCGAGCCGTGCCGGTTGTCGATCATCGGCTGCAGGACCTGGCGGGACATCAGGAACGCGCCCTTCAGGTCGACGTCGAACACGTCGTCCCATTCGGCCACGGACATCGTGGTCGGGTCGGCGTACGAGTTCTTGCCTGCGTTGTTGACCAGCACGGTGAACGGACCGCCGAGTTCCTCGGCGAGTCGACCGACCGACTCCCGGACCGACGCCTCGTCGGTGATGTCGCCGACGGCCGCCGCGACCTTCGCGCCGGACTCGGCCAGCTCCGCGGTCGTCGCGGTCAACGGGTCCGACAAGATGTCGATCAGCCCGACCGCCGCACCTTCCGCCGCCGCCTTCACCGCAACAGCCCGCCCGATCCCACGCGCGGCCCCGGTCACCAACACAATCTCGTCAGCCAACCGACCAGTCACAACCGTCTCCTCACCTAGGCGTCCCCACCGACCCTAGTAGGACGTCACCGTCCACCCTGCCCCCTCTCGCCCACCGGTCACCCCAAGGGCCGGCGCCACCTCCCGAGCAGGGCGGCTCAGGGGGAGGGGCGGTGCCTGGGCCCCCTTGATCAGCGGGTGGCGCGGAGGGTGAACTCGTTGCCGTCGGGGTCGGCGAGTTCGACGGAGCCGTCCGGCCCGGCGTCGAGTCGCTTGGCGCCGAGGGCGATCAGCCGCTCGACCTCTGCCTCGACGTCGTCGGCCGTCGTGAGCTCGTACCGGAGCCGGTTCCGGGGTGCCTTCGGTTCCACGGGTGGGCCGCCCCAGGTGATCTTCGGGCCGCCCTGCGGCGACTGGATCGCGGTCTCCTCGTCCTGGTCCCACACCAGCGGCCACTCCAGCGCCTTGCTCCAGAAGTACCCGACCGCCTGGGACCCGTCCGACGACAACGCCCCGATGAACGCGGTGTCCTTGAGGAAGTTGTTCCCCGCCGGGATCACACAGAACTCGTTGCCCTCCGGATCCGCCAGCACCACATGCCCTTCCTCGGGCTTCTGGCCGACGTCGATGTGCCGGCCGCCGTTCTCCAGCGCCCGCGCGACCGTCGCCTGCTGATCCTCGGGGACCTGACTGGTCAGATCGAAGTGCATCTGGTTCGCCCGGTCCTTCGGTACGTCGCTCTGCAGGAATCGCAGCCTGAACCCGGTGTTGTCGTGCGGCACGAGTTCGGTGCCATCGACAACTTCCCAACCGAGGATCGCCGCCCAGAACCGCGCCAGCGCAGCCGGATCCTTCGCATCGAACGACAGTGCGGAGAAGGTGACGCTCATCGGAGCTCCAATCGGCCGGGGCTGCCACCGTAGGGCCGCCGGTCGAGCTCCCGCAAAGAGATTTACACCGACGCCGCGGCGATCCGCGCGTGCTCGTCGGCGCTCGCCCGCGTCATCGGCCGGCGCAGCAGGACGAGCTGGTGGTACAGCGGAGCCGTCGCAGTGAGCAGGAGCTGGTGCGCGTCCGTGGTCGGCGGGATCTCCCCGCGATCGACAGCCCGCCGTACGACGATCGCCGTGCGCTCGTAGCGGTCGATCCAGAACTGCGTGAGGGCGTCGGCGGCCTCCGGCGTACGGAAGGACGCGGCGATCACCGCCTGAGTCACCGACGGGCGGGCGGTGAGGGCGGCATGGATCTCGCGGTTGACCGCGATCAGATCACCTTCGAGCGAGCCGGTGTCGGCCGGCTCCCAGGAGTCGTCGGCACCGGCCTCCAGGAGGTCGACGAGCAGGCCGGCCACCGACTTCCAGCGGCGGTAGACGGTGGTCCGATGGACGCCGGACCGCGTCGCGACCGCGTCGATCGTGAGCCCGTCGTACCCGTGTTCGGCCAGCTCGGCATCGACGGCGGCGAGCACCTCCGAGCGCACTCGGGCGGTTCGCCCACCTGGTCTGCTTGCGCGTTCGTCGTCCGGCATGCAATGATCTTAACGCAACATACGTCGCATTAAGGAGCAGCCAGTGATCTTCTGACCCGCCGTTCGCCAACCCCGAACCCGCGAGAGTCAGGAGGATCCGTATGTCTACCCAGCTGTCCCTGCACGCCGTCACCAAGTCCTACGACCACCGCACGGTGCTCGACCAGGTCACCTGCGCGTTCCCGCCAGGTCAGGTCAGCGGCCTGATCGGCGAGAACGGCTCCGGCAAGTCGACACTGCTGCGCGTCCTGGCCGGTCTCGAGCCGCCCACCGACGGCGCGGTGACCGCGGCCGGCAGCCTCGGCTATCTCGCGCAGGACAACCCGCTGCCGCTCGATCTCGACGTGAACGCGCTGGCCGACCACGCCCTCGCCGACCTGCGCCGGATCGAGTCCCGGATGCGCGAGCTCGAGGCGCTACTCACCGAGGGACGCGTCGACGTCCTCGACGAGTACGGCGAACTGCAGACCGTCTTCGAGATCCGCGAGGGGTACGACGCGGACGCGCGGTTCGCCCGCGCGACGTACGGGCTCGGGTTGAGCACGCTGCCCGGTGATCGGCGGCTGTCCGAACTGTCCGGTGGCGAGTTGGCGCGGTTGCACCTGGCCGCCGTACTGGCGTCCTCGCCGGAGATCCTGCTGCTCGACGAGCCGACGAACCATCTGGATGTGCGAGCGACGGTCTGGCTGGAGGATCACCTGCGCTCCCGGCGCGGTACGACGGTCGTGGTCTCGCATGATCGCGCGTTCCTGGAGCGCGTCGCGCCGACCCTGTTCGAGGTCGACGGCGACACCCACCGAGTCACGCGGTACGGGAGCGGCTACCAGGGCTACCTCGAAGAGAAAGCGGCCGAGCGGGCGCGGGCCGAGCAAACCCGGGCGCAGTGGGAGGACGACGTCGCCGAGCATCGGGTGCTGGTGCGGACGACTGCCGATCGGGTCGCGTACGGGCGACCGATGAAGGACAACAACAAGGTCGCGTACGACCGGAAGACCGGTCGCGTGAACGAGGCCGAACGCAGCAAGATCCGCAACGCGAAGGAACGGCTGCGCCGACTGGAGGAGAACCCGCCGCCGGTGCCCGCCAAACCACTGCGGTTCACCGCGGCGATCCGCACGGGCAGTGGATCGGGCGAGCTGGAGGCGGTGGGAGTCTCGGTGGCGGAGCGGCTGGCGCCGGTCTCGCTGGACGTGCCGGCTGGTGGCCGGGTGTTGATCACCGGCCCGAACGGGATCGGCAAGTCGACACTTCTCGAAGTACTCGCCGGGACGCTCACACCTGACTCCGGGTACGTCGGCCGTCGGGGCCGCATCGGCTACCTGCGACAGGAGGAGCACGAGCCGAACGCCGACGCCACGTTGCGGCAGGCACTCGCCCGTCATCCGGGTGCGGCTGGACTCGGCCTGTTCCGTGCCGACCAACTGCAAACGAAGGTCAGCGCGTTGTCGACCGGTCAGCGCCGCCGGTTGGCGTTGGCACGGTTGCTGACCACGCCCCACGACGTACTGCTGCTCGACGAGCCGACGAACCATCTGTCGCTCGTGCTGGTGGAGGAGCTGGAGGCGGCGCTCGACCGCTACGCCGGCGCGCTCGTCGTCGTCACGCACGACCGCCGCTTCATCTCCCGCTGGCGCGGCACCGTCATCGACCTGAAGGAGCACTACCTTGTCACGCACTGAATTCACCGACGGCGGTCCGTACGGCGTTGCGGTCGCAGGCGGTGAGGTGTGGACGACCCTGGTCCACACCGGCCGCGTCGCCACCGCCGCGGGCCGGGTCATCGACCTCGACGCGCCGGGCTCCCGGCCGAGCGTGATCGTCGAGGGGCCGGACCAGGCCGTCTGGTTCACCCGCAACGGCGACGACCGCATCGGCCGGATCGGGTACGACGGCGCGCTGTCGGCCGTGGAGATCGCCGGGGCGCCGTACGGGTTGTGCGTCGGTCCGGACGGTGCCCTCTGGTGCACGCTGATGAACGCCGACGCGATCGGCCGGGTCAGCGTCGACGGCGAGGTCCGCACGTATCCGATCGGTACGACGGGAGCGTTCCCCGCGATGATCACCACGTTCGGCGGAGACCTGTGGTTCACGCTCAACCAGGCGAACGCGATCGGCCGGATGACGGTGGACGGCGCGGTCACCACCCATCCGCTACCGACGTCTGTTGCGGGTCCGGTGGGCATCAGCGCGGGTCCTGATGCCGTCTGGTTCACCGAACTCCTCGCCGACCGGGTCGGGCGGATCACTGCCGACGGGACGATCGAGGAGTTCACGCTCCCCGAAGGCTCCAAGCCGCACGCCGTGGCCGCAACCACCGAAGGCGGCTGCTGGCTGACTCTCTGGGCGGCCGCGTCCCTCGTCCACGTCGATGCCCGAGGCAACGTCACCTCGGAGCACCCACTGGGCGAAGGCTCCGAGCCCCACGGCCTGTCCCTTGCCGAGGACAACGCGGTCTGGGTGGCGCTGGAGACGGGCTCCCTCGCCAGGGTCCAGCCGTAGCCGGACCTCCACCACTCACCAACCACCTCAACCGGCCGCGTCCCACGCTCAAGCTCGGCCGGACCGGCCTGCCGGGGCGCGGTTGGTGAGTGGTGGACGTCCGCCCACAGGGTGAGGAGGTTCACTCGGCCGAGGGAAGACGCTTGGCAGGCGGCGAGAGGACAGTGGAGCTGTGAGCACATCCGTGCAGGTCCGGGGTTCTGCGGCTCGCGTGCGTGACATCGTCGCGGTCGGGCGACCGGCCTTCTGGGTCGTCTCGATCGTGCCGTACTACACCGGCATCCTGCTCGCGACGCGTCGGCTGATCCCGCCCGTCGAGGAGTGGCCGCGCCTGATCGTCGGGGCGGTCGTGATGGGACCACTGGTCTGGCTCGCCGTTCTCGCGGTGAACGACGCGTACGACCTCCCGAGCGACCGCCTCAACCCGCGCAAGGCGAAGTCCCCACTCCTCGACGGCCGCATCACGCTCCGGGCGGCCAAGCGGCTCGCGTTCGCCGCAGCGGTCGCCGCGGTCGGGCTGTCTCTCCACGTCGGCATCGTCTTCGCGCTCGGCGTACTCCTGGCGGTCCTTCTCGGCTACGCCTACTCGGTTCCACCGGTCCGCCTCAAGACCCGCGCCGGCTTCGACGTCGCCGTCAACGCCCTCGCCCTCGGCGCCTTCGGCCCACTGGCCGGCTGGGCCGCGATCAACCCCGACCTCAGCGACTTCCCTTGGCTCATGGGCCTGCAAGGCACACTCGCCGCCGCTGCGCTCTACCTACCCACCACGATCGCCGACCTGGACGCCGACAAGACGGCCGGATACCACACCATCGCGGTCCGCTTCGGCGCGCGCACGACGTACCTGATCGGGTACGGCGCCTGGATCGCCGCCGCCGCGCTCTCGGTGATCCTGGCGGCCACCGGCACGATCATCCCGCGCAGCATGCTCCTGCTCGAGGTCGTGATGGTCCCGGTGCTGATCGCGGCATACGCCAAACTCATCGGGCCGCACCAGTCCTTCACAGGCATCATCACCCTCGCCGCGCTCTTCCTGTTCCCGTGCGGCACGTTCGCCCTCACCTACACCGGCGTGCTGTAGCACCGTCCGCGCATTACGGTCCTGACCGCTTTGTGGTGCGTGCACGTGCACGTGCACGCCGGGCAAAGATTTGATCACTGATCTTTACAGCGATGGAGCGTGCAGGAACCCTTAGGTCCCATGACTCTGACCCGCCCGGAGCTCGAGACCGACTACACCCTCAGCCGGTCCGATGTCGCGCACTTCGCCGAGCACGGTTTCGTGAAGCTGAAGAACGTGCTCAGCCCCGAGACGATCGCGGAGTACGAGCCGGAGATCACCGGCAAGGTGATCGAGCTGAACACCCAGCACCTGCCGCTGGCGGAGCGGGACACCTACGGGAAGGCGTTCCTGCAGGTGACGAACCTGTGGCAGGACAGCGAACGGGTACTGGAGTTCGTGTCGTCCCCGCGGCTCGCGCGGATCGCGGCGCAACTGCTCGGCGTGCAGTCGGTGCGGCTGTACCACGACCAGGCGCTGTACAAGGAGTCCGGTGGCGGGGTCACGCCGTGGCACGCGGACCAGTACTACTGGCCGTTCACGACCGACCGTTGCGTGACGATCTGGGTCCCGCTGCAGGAGACCCCGATGGAGATGGGCCCGCTGTCGTTCGCGGCCGGCAGTCACAGGTTCGAGCACGGTCGCGATCTGCCGATCAGCGACGAGTCGGAGCGGATCCTGCAGCAGTCGCTGGCCGAGCAGAACTTCACCGAGATCTCCGAACCGTTCGAGCTCGGCGAGGTCAGCTACCACCTGGGCTGGACGTTCCACCACGCGCCGGCGAACACGACCGGCATCCCGCGCCGGGTGATGACAGTGATCTACGTCGACGCATCGATGGAGATCTCCGAGCCGGTCAACGCCAACCAGGTCGCCGACCTGGCCAGCTGGATGCCCGGCAACCAACCCGGCGAGACCATCTCCTCGCCACTCAACCCGATCCTCTACTGACCGGCGCCGCCGCACGCGGCGCCGGTTCCGCGTGAACTCTGTACCTATTAGTATGTACGGCATGAGCCCCGCAGAGTCACCGATCAGCCGTGTCGTCGTGCTCGACCAGCACCTGCCGGAGCCCCTCCCGGTGCAGCGCGTCGAGGTACGCCGGATCACGATCGACCCACACACCGCCCTCGGGGCGCACGTTCACAACGGCCCCGTGTTCGGCAACATCCTGTCCGGCTCGGCCGTCTACCAGCAGGCCGCCGACGACGAGCCGCAGGTCCTGCACCCCGGCGACGTGTTCTACGAGCCCGCGGTCGACCGGATCTCCCGCTTCGACACCGAGGACGAGGGCGTCACGTTCCTCGCCTACTTCCCGCTCACGGCAGGCCAGGAAGCAACGCTCGACCTGATCTAGAGCGAGCGCTTCTGCGGGTAGATCGTCTCGCCGCGGGCGAGTTGCTCGACGTACTGCGTGATGCGCCGGGCGCGGGTCTCGGGCTTCTTCGCGTCGTTCACCCGGAACACGACGGCGAACCGGTTGGCGCTGGTCAGGATCTCGAACATCGCCTGCGCCTTCGGGTTCGCGGCCAGCGCCGCCGCGAGATCGTCCGGGACCTCCAGCGCGCGCGATCCGCCGTACGCCTTGTCCCAGCGTCCGTCGGACTTCGCCCGTTCGACCTCGGCCCGGCCCGGCGGCCGCATCCGGCCTTCGCGTTCCATCCGCGCGATCAGGTCCACGTTCCGCTGCGACCACATGCTCCGGGCCCGCCGCGGGGTGTACCGCTGGACGAACGTCGTCTCGTCCCGGCCGCGCCGCTGCCCGTCGATCCACCCGTGACACAACGCCTCTTCGAGCGCCTGGTCGTACGTCAGGCTCGTCGGTGTCGTCACGTTCTTCTTCGCGAGCACGAGCCAGACGCCGTCCGACGCTCCGTGATTCGCGCCGAGCCACTCCCGCCATTCCTCGGCATCCCCAACGACGAGTTCGGTGATCACGACGCGGCCTCCTGGTAACGGGCGGCCAGTTTGGCCGCGGCATCCTTCAACTCCTGCGGTCCGACGAACTCCAGATCGCACTCGAACATCCCGAACGTCGCCGCCAGCCCGGTCCACGACCACGCGGTCAGCACCAGCCGGCAACTCGTCGGCGACACCTCCTCGACGATCGCGCCGCGACCGGCGTACTTCGCGATCAGCGACGCCGGCGCCTGCAGGATCGCCTCACCCCGGAACGTGTTCTGGTCCTGCCCGCTGAACTTGCCCGAGATGTACGTCGTGACGTCCGGCGCCGGCAACTCGCGCGGGGTGAACCGCGGTCCGGTCGGGATCTTCGGCGTCATCCGGTCCACCCGGAACGTCCGCCAGTCCTTCCGATCGAGATCCCAGCCGACGAGGTACCAGCGCCCGCCCCACGTCACCAGATGATGCGGCTCCACCTTCCGCGGCGGCACCCACTCGTCCTCCCGCGCGCCGGGCGACGCGTAGTCGAAGCGCAGTACCTCCTGGGCCCGGACCGCCATCCCGACCGCGATCAGCTGCTCGGAGTCCACCGTCGTACGCCGGTTCGCGTACCGGTCGACAGTGGTCACCTGCAGGGCGTCGACGCGCTGCCGCAGCCGCGCCGGCATCACCTGACGGACGGTGGCCAGCGCCCGCAACGCGCCTTCCTCGATCCCGGTCACCGTGGTCGTCGCGGTCTGCAGCGCGACGGCGACCGCGATCGCCTGGTCGTCGTCGAACAGCAGCGGCGGCAGGTCGGCGCCGGCGTCCAGGCGGTAGCCACCGTCAGGCCCCTTGGTGGCGCGCACCGGGTAGCCCAGGTCGCGCAGCCGGTCGACGTCGCGCCGGACGGTCCGCGGGCTCACCTCGAGCCGTTCGGCGAGCAGGGCACCCGGCCAGTCACGCCGGGCCTGCAGCAGCGACAGCAGCGCGAGCAGTCGAGCAGAGGTTTCGGACATGACTTCAGATTGCCACGGGTAGCGGTCAGAACCTGTCCGCTTCCACTGGAAATGTCGGACCCAGAGACCGACCGAAGGAGACATCGTGATCAGCACCCGAGCGCTCACCAAGGACTTCGTGGTGAGCCGTACCGAGACCGTGCACGCCGTCCGCGGCATCAGCCTGGACGTCGACCCCGGCGAACTGGTCGCCGTGCTCGGCCCGAACGGAGCCGGCAAGACCACCACGCTGCGGATGCTCACCACCCTGCTCGCCCCGACCTCGGGCACCGCGACGGTCGCCGGGTACGACGTGACGCACCACCCCAGCCAGGTCCGCCGCCGGATCGGGTACGTCGGCCAGGGCAACGGCGCGGGCCACCACCAGCGGGTCGCCGACGAACTGGTCGGCCAGGGTGTCATCTACGGACTCGACCGGCGGCCCGCGAAGCTCCGCGCCGGCGAACTGCTCGAGGCGCTCGAACTGAAGGACCTGGCACAGCGCAAGGTGTCGGACCTGTCCGGCGGTCAGCGCCGCCGCCTCGACGTCGCGATGGGTCTGGTGCACGCGCCGTCACTCCTTTTCCTGGACGAGCCGTCGACCGGCCTCGACCCGCAGAATCGCGCGAACCTGTGGGATCACATCCTGCGGATGCGCGAGCAGTACTCGATGACGATCGTGCTCACCACGCACTACCTGGACGAGGCCGACTCGATGGCCGAGCGGGTGGTCGTGGTGGACCACGGCGAGGTGATCGCCGACGACACCGCGAACGCCCTGAAGGCGAAGCTGGCCGGCGACCGGCTCGCACTGACAGTTGCCCCAAGCAACCTCGAACGACTGGAAGCACTGGCCGCGGGATTGCCGGGCGTCCGCGAGATCGTTGCCGTTGGCGACGAGTTGAGCGTCCGGGTCGCCGACGGTCCGGCGACGCTCCCCCGGCTGATCGCCGCCGCGCAGCGGAACGACGTACCGATTGCCGCGGCGCAGGTGCACCGGCCGACGCTCGACGACGTGTTCCTCAACCTCACCGGCCGCAGCCTGCGTGAGGACAACAACGGAAAGGCCGCTTGAGATGACCACCCTGACCCTCGACCCCAGCCCTGTCCTGACGACCAGCCGGCCGTCCCGGAACCTGCTCCGCGACATCCGGATCGTGATGACCCGCGAACTGAAGCCGGTCCTGCGTGATCCGTTCAGCCTGCTGTTCGGCATGATCCAGCCGCTCGTCTTCCTCGCGTTGTTCGGCCCGCTGCTGTCCGGGTCGATGGGCGGAACCTTCGGCGACGGCGTCTGGCAGTGGTTCGTGCCGTCGATCCTGGTGATGACCACGCTGTTCGGTACGTCGACCACCGGCGCGAACCTGCTGTTCGAGTTCCAGACCGGTGCGCACGAACGGATGCTGGTCACGCCGCTGTCCCGCTCCTCACTGCTGATCGGACGCGCGTTGAAGGAGATGGTGCCGCTGTTCGGGCAGGCGGTGATCGTGATCGCGGTGATGACGCCGTTCGCGTTCGAGCTGCACGTCGGTGGCGCGCTGGTCGGCCTGGCGTTGCTCGCGGTGTTCGGCGTCGGCCTCGGGTCGTTCAGCTACGCGCTGGCGATCGCGGTCCGCAAGCAGGACTGGATGTTCTGGGTGGTGCAGCAGACGTTCCTGTTCCCGCTGATGATCCTGTCCGGGATGCTGCTTCCGCTCGAGACCGGTCCCGGCTGGATGCGCGCCGCGTCGAAGTTCAACCCGCTCTCGTACGTCGTGGACGCCGAGCGGACCCTGTTCTCGGGAGACGTGGTCTCGACCGCGGTGCTCTGGGGCTGGGTCGCGGCGATCGTCACCGCGGCACTCGGCCTGACCGTCGGCATCCGCGCGATGCTCCGCTCGGCCGGGTGACCCAATTGAGTCACTGGCCCCACTGCGCCGTACTCATGGAGGAATTTCACCTACGGTAGCGATCAGATCACCCACCGCCCCTAAGGAGATCTGATGAGGCCCCGCCCCGCCTTGTTCGCCGTACTGACATCTGTCGCCACCGCCGCGCTCGCTGCCTCGAGCGCGGTGGCGGCGCCGGTTCCGCCCACCGACAGCGCCGCCACGGTGGTGGCGGCGACGGACACCGACGGCGACTCGCTGCCCGACGCCTGGGAGACGAACGGGTACGACGCCAACGGTGACGGCGTCGTCGACGTGGACCTGCCCGCGATGGGCGCGAACCCGAAGAAGAAGGACCTGTTCGTCGAGATGGACTACATGTCCGGACGGCTCGCGACCACCGCGGCCCTCGACCGGATCGTCCAGGTGTTCGCGACCGCACCGGTCAGCAATCCCGACGGCAGCACCGGTGTCACCATCCACCTCGACGCCGGCTCCGCCCGCGGCACGAAGTACGACCTCGGTGGTGGCAACGAGGTCACCTACGACGCCGACCTGAACCCGTCGGCGACGCAGACCAACGCGATCAAGGCGGCCAACTTCGCGGCGGCCCGCAAGGCGGTCTTCCACTACATGATCTGGGGTGACAGCTACGACGGCGGCTGCAGCAGCGGCCAGGCGTTCAACATCCCCAACGACACGTTCATCGTGACGGTCGGACCGAAGTGCAACTGGAACGCGACCGACGACACGAACGTCGGCACGTTCGTCCACGAGCTCGGGCACAACATCGGCCTGAAGCACGGCGGCACCGACAACCTGAACTACAAGCCGAACTACCTGAGCGTGATGAACTACTCGTTCCAGCTCGGCGGTGTACTCAAGGCCGACGGCACCAAGTACTGGGGCTACTCGAACGTCCAGCCGACCTCGATCAACGAGGCCCGGCCCGACGAGACGGTCGGCCTCGGCAGCCTGGGCGCCGGGTACAAGACCAGTTGGAAGTGCCCGAACGGCACCACCCGGACGACGGCCGGCGCGGCGAACCAGCCGATCGACTGGAACTGCGACGGCGACACCACCGACACCACGACGGCCGCCGACATCAACGGCGACAAGACCACGTCGATCCTGATCGCGCAGAACAACTGGGCGAACATCGTCTTCGGTGGCGGCGCCGTCGGCGGGGGGACGACGCTTCGCACCAAGACGCCCGCCGCGGAGCTGAAAGAGCTGACCCACGACGAGTGGACGGCGATGCAGCACTGACAGGCGGACCGCCAGCACTCATCAATCGCGCGTCCCGCGCAGCCGTGAGCGTGAATCCCAGCGTCCGGTGTCAGTTGTTGAGTGCTGGCGGTCCGCCCCAGACTCCGGTCGTCGCGGTTTCGCGGGCCCAGTCGGTGAAGTCGCGGGCCGGGCGACCGAGCACCTTCTGCACACCGTCCGAGACGTACTCCGAGCGGTGGTTGCGGATCACCGCGAACAGGTCGCGGACCGCGTCGGCGTCCTCCCGAGTGAGACCTTGCTCGACCAGTTCGGCAACGTGGGCTTCCGGGTCCAGGTCGACGTAGGAGATCGGGCGGCCGGTGGCCTTGGTGAGTTCGTCGGCGATCTCGGGCATCGTGAGCGTTCGCGGGCCGGAGATCGCGAGGGTTTCACCGGCGTACGACTCGTCGAGCAGCGCCACGGTCATCACGTCGCCGACGTCGTTCCTGTCGATCCACGCCTCGGCGCCGGTGCCCGCGGACAGCCGGATCTCGCCCGCCAGCACGTGGTACCGCAAGAAGTCCTCACTGAACCCCTGCGCGAACCAGGCCGGCTGCACGATCGTCCACTCCAGATCGCTCGCCCTGACCACGCTCTCGAGTTCGAGCGAACCGTCATAGACGGCGACGTCGCGGCCCGGGCTGCCGACGCCGCGCCCGGACAGCAGCACCAGGCGCCGCAACCCCTTCGCCTGCTGGACGAACTTGCCGGCCCGGGCCAGCCCGGTCGGTCCGACCGGAGGCGCGAGGTACGCCGTGTCCGCGCCGCGGACCGCGTCCGCCCAGGTGCTCTCGTCGTACCAGTCGAACGGCTGCTCGCTGGACCGGGAGGCGAGCCGGTACGGGACGCCCCGCGCATCGAGCTGGGCCGCGACGCGACGGCCGGTCTTGCCTTTGCCACTGAGGATCAGAATCGGTGTCATGGCTCCAGTCCACCGGCTCGAGGTGAGACAAACCATGGTCGTACGCCGCAATTTGATGTCCGGAACGCTCAACCTGTCGTAGGGTCGGCGCATGGACGTTCTCGACGAACTGCTCACCGGGACCCGCGCCCAGGACGGGGTGTTCAACCTGACCATCCTGGATCTGCCGTGGGCGCTGGAGATCCGGGACGAGGCACCGCTCGCGCTCGCGACCCTGGTCCGCGGTTCCGGCTGGGTGGCCCGCGCCGGCGTCGAGCCGCTGCGGATGGAGGAGGGCGACGTCGCGATCTTCACCGGCCCGGAGCCGTACGTCGTCGGCGACAGCCCGCGGACCGCTCCGCAACTCCGGATCCATCCCGGCGGCCGCTGCGAACCGTTGCCCGGGGCACCGGTCGACTACTCCGCACGTCTCGGCGTGCGGACCTACGGGAGCCGCAAGACCGGCGAGGTGATGGTTGCCAGCGGCACCTATCAGGTGGCGGGTGATGTCAGTCGGCGCCTGGTCACCGCGTTGCCGCCGGTGCTCGTCGTACCGGCCGAGGAGGTTGCCGGGTCGGTGATGGAGATGATCACCAGCGAGATCCAGCGGGACGCGCCCGGGCAGCAGAGCGTGCTGGACAGGTGGCTCGATCTGGCCCTGATCACCACACTGCGCGCCTGGTTCGCGCGGCCGGAGTCGCACGCGCCGGGCTGGTACCAGGCACAGACGGACCCGGTCGCCGGGTCCGCGTTGCGGTTGCTGCACGAGGATCCGGCGTACCCGTGGAACGTCACCGAGCTCGCGGATCGGGTCGGGGTGTCGCGGGCCTCGCTGGCCCGGCGGTTCACGGCGGTCGTCGGCGAGGCGCCGATGAGCTACCTCACCGGCTGGCGGATCACGCTCGCCGCCGATCAGCTGCGGTCGACCCGGGACACGGTCGAGACGATCGCCCGCCGGGTCGGGTACGCGAACGCCTTCGCATTGAGCGTTGCGTTCAAGCGGGTCCGTGGTGTCACGCCTACGGACCATCGCCGGGCGGCGTGAAAGCTTAAAGTCCGAGGTTCAACGATACGATTGAGGCTCATGGAAATCGCTCTGAGTCTCGACGAACTGCGGGCGCTGAGCCTGTGGACAGCGGAGTGCGCGGAACAGGTCCTGCCGTTGTTCGAAGCGGTCGCTCCGGACGACCGGCGGCCGCGCGACGCGATCGAGGTGGTCCGCGAGTTCGGTGCCGGCGGCAAGCGCACCAAGGCGATCCGGACTGCCGCGTGGGCGGCCTTGAAGGCCGCGGGCGAGGTGGACGATCCGGCGGCGGAGGCAGCTGCTCGGTCCGCATTGGGCGCGGCCGGGTCGGCGTACCTGCATCCGTTGGCGAACCCAACGCAGGTGAAGCATGTGGTCGCGTCCGCGCAGTACGCCGCCTACGCCCGCGAGCTCGCGGGCGGCGACCCGATGGCGATGATCCGGTGGGCCGTCGAGCGCGCGCCGAACGTGGTTCGCGACGTACTACAGCGCTACCCGCAAGGAACGCCCGGCCGCAGCCGCCTGGGCGAACTGCATCAACTGATCGAAGCCGAGCTCAGGCGACCGTCGACTTCATGAACGCGAGCGCCTGCGGCCAAGCCAGCCGGAACGCGTCCGCGTTCACGTCCTTGTCGTGCCGCGACTTGTCCGAGAACCCGTGGTCCGCCCCCGGGAAGTACTGCGTGAAGGTTGCCCCGGCCGTCCGCGCCTGCAACACGGTCTGCAAGGTCTCGAAGTCGGCATTCGGTACGGCGGCATCCGCGCTCGGGTAGCTCACCAGCACCGGCGCCGTGATGCCGGCCGCCTCGGCAATCGCGTCGTACGTGTGATGCGGCGGCCGCTGCGACGGCACTGTCGGGTGGAACGCGACAACGTTCGACACCCGGTGATCCCGCGCCCCGAGCAGGAACGCGAACCGGCCGCCGAGACACCACCCGATCACACCGACCTTCGTGCAACCGAGCTCACCGGTCAGGTAGTCGAGCAACTCCCGCTGCTCCTCCAGCGCGGTGTCGTCGTCCATCTCCCGCAACAGCCCGCTGAGCTCTTCCCGGCTGGTGTTGTCCGTGCTCCGCCCCTTGAACGGATCCCACACCAGCGCGGTGATCCCTTCGCCGGCGAGCTCGTCGGCCCACTCCCGGATCTGCTCGCCGATCCCGGTGATCATCGGCAGCAACAGCATCCCGGCATGCCCCACCCGCGCGAGATAAGCGTCCTGCTCCCCAACCGTCACAGTCACACCCATGCCGGCATCTTAGGCTCAGCTGACGCCGACGGTTTGGTGGTCCACCTCGATGACGCCGACGACGCGGGCCAGGTCGCGGCCGTACGGCCGGCCGATGTACTTCATCGCGATCTGGTCGACGAGCTCCCAGCCCTTGTCGCCGTCGATCCACTCGACGACGCGGCCGCGGACGATGACCGGCTCGTACGGGTTGTCCACCGGCGCGAGCGACAGTGCGACCCGCGGATCACGCCGCAGGTTGCGGGCCTTCTGCGAGGTCGGGCCGGTCAGGAAGATGATCTTGTCGTCCAGCGTCGCGACCCACAGCGGGATCGAGTGCGGCGAACCATCCGGCAGGACGGTGGCCAGGTGGGCGATGGAGTTGCTCTCGACGGCGTTGCGTACGGCGGTCTTCAACATGGTCAGGCTCCTTCAGCGGACAATTTCGTAGTGGAGGTGGGTCACGCCGGGCGCGGGCACGGCTTCGATCAGGTTCAGGCGGACGTGCTCGGGCAGCTCTTGGAAGAACGGCCGGCCACCACCAAGCAACACCGGCACCTGGTGCAGGATCAACTCGTCGACGAGCCCGGCCTGCAGCGCGGCCGTCACGACGCCGCCACCCATCAGCGCGACGTCCTTCCCCTCGGCCAGTTTCCGGGCGACCGCGATCGCGTCCTCGATCGTGTGCGCGAGCGTCTGCTGCTCGCTGATCTCCGCGACCGGGCCGTGGCTCAGCACGACCGGCTTCGCCTTCGCGTGCGGGCTGCCGCCGCCGAAGTGACCCGAGTCGTCGTACGTCTTGTGGCCGATCACGATCGCGCCCGCCCGGCTCGCCGCGGCGTCGAACACGCGGGCGCTCGGCTCGCTGAGCTTGAAGCCGTCCAGCGCCCGGCTCGGGGTGTCACCGTCGAAGTACCAGTCGAACAGCATCGGTGCGTCACCCAGCCCACGGTCCGGGCCGGAGTCGCGCCCGCTGATGTACCCGTCGACCGAGACCGCCAGAGCGCTGAAGACCTTGCTCATCGTTCCGCCTTCCCTTCGGAGTTCCTTGAGGGAACGCTAACACATTAGAGTTCCCTGAGGGAACCCCAATTGCTATCCTGGTGTCATGCAGCGAACGGACTTCAGTGAGATGGCGTGCTCGATCGCCCGCACGCTCGACGTGATCGGCGAGCCGTGGTCACCGCTCATCCTGCGCGACATCTGGGTCGGCCTGTCCCGGTTCGAGCAGATCCAGGCGGACCTCGGGATCTCCCGCAAGGTGCTCACCGAGCGGCTGAACCATCTCGTCGACCGCGGCGTGGTGGAGCGCCGGCCGTACGACCAACGGCCGCGGTACGAGTACGTGCTGACCGAGAAGGGCCGCGAGTTGACCGACGTACTGATGGTGATGGTTGCCTGGGGCGACAAATGGCTGGCCGGCCCGGCAGGCCCGCCGGTCCTCTACCGGCATCACGCCTGCGGCGAGATCAGTCATGTCGACCTGTCCTGTGCGCACTGCGGAAAGCCCATGCACTCCGAGGACATCGACGTCCTCCCCGGCCCCGGATCAGCCCCCACCACCCCCACCACCACCTAGCCCGCACCATCCGACACCCCGGCATCCAACGCCGCTGTCGTCCGGCACCTCGGCATCCGGCACCCCGGCGAACCATTTGAGGGGTGACCCCCGGCCTTGCCCGTTCGCCCCCGGCACACGAGGGGCGAAGGGGCCGTTGCGAGGGTTAACGGTTGACTTCGTAGAGGCCGGCTGCGGAGGCAGGGGTGGTGGTGCAATGTCGGCAGCAGCTCGACAGGAGGTCTTCGCTTGTCGAGTCGGGGGCAGGCGCGGATGTGCCGACGATCACCGGTAGTGGACGTGTACGTACTGTCGAGATGCCGAGGTTGTCGTCTACGGGCAATACCGGCTGAAGACGTCGAGGTTCGCGTCGACGCGGCGGATCCGGCCGAAGCCCCAGGTGTCGACGCCCGGGCGGTCGACGTCGCGCAGCACCCGGGCCGCCATGTCCCGGAGACCGCGGGCGAGCAGCGCGAACTCGACGTGATCGAGGTCCAGGTCGCGGGCGCCGTACTCCTCGAGGAACTCCGCCAGGTGATCGCCCTCGGCAGCCACCCAGATGTCGAACTCGCGGGGACCGATGACGGCGTTCTCCCAGTCGAGGATCGCGGCCATCTCCCCCGCGTCGTCGAGCAGCATGTTGAAGCCGTGGAAGTCCGTGTGGCACAGCACGCTTCGCACCGGCACGAGCCGCCCGCGGACGTCACCCAGGCGCGCGATCGCCGCGGCGACCTCGTCCGCCCGGTCCGCGATCCACGGATGCCCGAGGTTCTGTCCCAGCACCTCGATCCACGGTTCGCTCGTGTCCGCGGCCGGCAGGTCGAGCGTCAGCGGTACGTCGTGCACCTGCCGCAACGCCCGCGCCGCGACCCGCCAGTCGTCCCACGTCGCCGTACGACCCTCGACGTACGGAAAGACGGCGTACGCACGGTCGCCGGCCGTCGCCGACAGTTCGCCCCGCAGCGTCCGCACCGGCTCGATCACCGGCAGCCCGAGCGCTCGCAGCTCGGCCAACTGCTCCAGCCCGACCGGGCGCTCGCCGGCTTTCCAGCGCTTCACGAACCAGCGCCCGTCCGCCACCCAGCCCTCGGTGGCGAACCCACCCGGGTGTGGTTCCAGCTCGGCGACGGTCAGGCCGTAGTCCCTTGGCAGATCCACACCCGCATCACATCACTTGTGGGCGGCCAACATCCGCAGTACGGCGGCGTTCACCAGGATCAGGATCAACACGGAGAAGATCAGCAGCGCGACCTCGGCCGGAAGGAACGCGATCCCCAGACCGATCAGGAGCACCGGGATCACCAGACCGGCGTACGCGATCAGGAACAGCGCGGCCAGCACCTCGCCGCGTGACGACGGATCGGCCAGCGCCGCGGCCGTCGCGACCGCGCCACGGAACACCAGCCCCACGCCGGCGCCGGCGACCACGCCGCCGATGACGAACAGGTACAGGTTCGGGATCAGGCCACCGACGGCGACGCCGACCAGACCGGCGGACATCGCGACCAGACCGAGCCGGAGCTGAGCCGGGCGGGTGAGGCGCACGAACACCGCCTGACTCAGGGCGCCCGCGATGAAGACCACGAACGTCACCCCACCGGCGAGCAGCCGCGAGGTGTGGTGCAGTACGCCGGCCAGGAACGTCGGCGCGAGCGACGTGAACAACCCGAAGATCGCGAACGCCGCGAACGCCCCGATCGCCGACGCGAAGAACAGCGGCCGCGCCGCTGACGGCACCGCCACCCGCTGCGGCCGGTACGCCGGGCGCTCCTCCGGCCGCTGCACGGTCTCCGGCACCAGCGCGATCCCGATCGCACTGAGCAGCAGCAACACCAGGAAGATCTCGTACGGGCGTTCCAGCGGCGCACCCACGTACTCCGCCAGCAGGCCGCCGATCAGCGGACCGAACGCCAGCCCGCCGAGGTTCACCATGCTCGAGATCAGGGCCGAGCGACTCGGATCCTCGTGGGGCCGGGCGATCTGGCGCAGCTCGGACATGTGCGCCGTGGCGGTCGCGGTCAGCACACCGACACCGATGCCGCAGATGAACCGCGCGACCAGCAGGCCGGGAACCGTGGACCAGGTCAGGAAGATCACCGCTGACAACGCCTCGGCGAGGACAGCGAGCAGTGCGACCGGCCGGCGTCCGAGCCAGTCACTGACATGCCCGGCCAGGTACAGCGACGCCATCACGCCGACCGCGTAGCTGGCGAAGATCACCGTGATCACGTACGTCGGGAACCCGTCCCGCTGCTGGTAGATCGCGTACAGCGGCGTCGGGATCGTCGAGAAGGCCATCGTGGTGAGGAAGGCCGCCGCGATCACCCAGAACCCGTGGGCAGGAGCGAGCCGGATCCGTTCACCGGCTCGCGACAACGTCATGGTGGACATGTTTCCAGCGTGCGGCCGAACCATCTATCGAGTCCAACGAAAGTTCTTGCACGCTCTTATCGAGAGTCTCGATAATTACCCTGTGGACAGCCGCCAACTGGAGTACTTCGTCGCGGTCGCCGAGGAACTGAGTTTCACCCGGGCGGCGCAGCGTTTGTTCACGGTCCAGTCGACGGTGTCGGCCGCGATCCGCGCGCTCGAGACCGATCTGAAGACGACGCTCTTCGACCGCTCGACCCGGCGAGTGGTGCTCTCGGGCGCCGGTCAGGCGCTGCTACCCGAGGCGAAGGCGGCGCTCGAAGCCCTTGATCGAGCCCGAGCGGCGGTCGAGGAAGCCTCCACCGGTCTGCGCGGCAACATCCGGATCGGTACGCTCGCCCGGCTCAGCCTGGTCAGCATGGCGGACCTGCTGGGCGCCTTCCATCGCAAGTACCCGCTGGTCGAGGTACAGGTCGCCACCTCGGCCACCGGCTCGACGGGCCTCGCGGACGACGTACGCCACGGCCGGCTCGACGTCGCCCTGCTCGGTCTGCCGAAGCCCGAGCTCAGCGGTCTCGACGTCCGCGAGATCGCGACCGTCCCGTTCGTGGCGCTGTTGCCGGCCGAGCATCGGCTGACGCGCAAATCCGCCGTACGGCTGGAGGAGATCGCCGGCGAGCGGTTCGTCGACATGCCGGCCGGGTTCGGGAACCGGAAGATGGTCGACCGGGCGTTCGAGGCGATCGGGTCACCGCGGCGGATCCAGGTCGAAGTGCCGGAGCTGACGACGATCCCGGATTACGTCCGGGCCGGGCTGGGCGTCGGCGTCGTACCTGATGTCCAGTTGGCCGACGAGCCGGGCGTCGCCAAACTCCCGATCGAGAACGCCGGCCTGAGCTGGACGCTGTCGGTGGTGACGCTCGCCGGTCGCCGACCGAGCAGAGCGGTGACCGCCCTGCTCGATCTGATCGGCGACTCGATCCGCCTGGAGAGCCAGTACTTCTAGGCAGCGTAGATGTTCCAGTCGGACAGCTCGTTGTACCTGCGCAGCGCTGCGGCGCCGCTGAGCCACCCGAGCCAGGCGCCGTACGGCGGGTTGTCGGTGTCGAACCCGCTCATCACGAAGGTGAGCCGGGTCTTGCCGTCGGACTCGGCGAGCTCCCAGGTGCTGATCCCGGCCGGTCCCCAGTCGATCGACATCTTGCTGCCCTCGACCATGTCGACCACCAGCGCGGCCGCACCGGAGTCGAAGCCGCCCATCGCGTACCGGCCCCCGACCCAGGGTTCGATCCCGATCGGGTAGCCGAACCAGGCCGAGGCCTTCTCGGATTCGATCAGCGAGGAGTAGACCTGGGCGATCGGGGCGTCGATCAGCGCTTCACCCTCGAAGACCGGCGACGTGAAGTCCGGGCGGGTGGTGAGCTCGCGGCCTTCGAGATGGTCGACGAGGTTGGCGAGTGCGAGCGCCCAGAAGGTCTGCAGGACGCCGCGGATGTTCGCGCCACTGATCGCGTCGGCGAAGTCGAAGTGACTCTGCTCGACCTTGATCACCGTAGCGTCGTCGCCCTCGGGAAGCAGGGTGATCTCCGTGGTGGTCTCCTCGCCGCCGAGCAACCAGGCCAGCTTCAGCGCGGTCCCGTCGTACGCGAGGACCCGCTGGTGGGGGGCGTCACCCTCGGGGATGTAGCGGCCCCAGAACTCGTACGTCCCGGGCAGGTCGACGGTCGAGTGCTCGCCGAGCCACAGGTTGAGGGCCTTCGGGTCGGTCAGCGCCTCGCGCACCTGGTCGACGCCGGCTTTGGCACGCACTTGCAGTACGAGCGGTTCAGTCATGGTCTTGGTCTCCCTTGGGATAACAGGCCACGGCGAGTTTGAAGGCGTCCCCCTCGGCGCCGCCGTAGCGCGAGAACAGGTCCTGCAGCGTGCTCTGCAGGTCGTTGAAGAACTCCCGCCGCCGGTCCGGTGGGACCCGGATCTCACCGGACACCCCGATGGACGGCAGCTCCGGGGCCGACCGGTCCAGCGCGGCGATGTCGGTCTGGACCTCTTCCATCAGGTCCAGGACGTAGCCGAGGCTGAGCTCGTCGCGGGCCCGGCGGAGGCCACCGATCCGGCCGACGAGCGTGGGCGACAGCCAGTACGAACGGGCCGTCGCCTGGTAGATGCCCTCGCGGATCCCGCGCACCTTGCGCTCGTCCACCTGGGTCACCAGTCCCGCCTCGACGAGGCGCTTGACGTGGTAGTAGACGCGCTGCGGGGTCTGGCCGAGTTGCTCGGCCACCTCGCCACAGGTGGCCGGCTCCGCGAGCCGCCGCAGTACCTCGATCCGTTGCGGCTTGAACAGGGCCTCGGCCTGCTCGAGCTGCTCCAGGTGCATCACGTCTCTCATCACACAAAAAAGTTTGTACGTAAAAAATCGCTTTGTCAATGTTCGTTCACACGGGAATGTAAGTCGGCCACAGCACGTTCCACCGACAGGGAGAAAGGAAGCGCGACATGGCAACTGTGTCGTTCAAGGGAGCTACGCGGATCTATCCGGGCACCGACCTTCCCGCGGTCGACGGACTCGACCTGGACATCGAGGACGGCGAGTTCATGGTGCTCGTCGGCCCGTCCGGATCAGGCAAGTCGACGGCGCTGCGAATGCTCGCCGGACTCGAAGAAGTGAACCAAGGCGCCATCTTCATCGGCGACAAGGACGTCACGAACGCCCCGCCGAAGGAACGCGACATCGCGATGGTGTTCCAGAACTATGCGCTGTACCCGCACATGTCGGTGGCCGACAACATGGGTTTCGCCCTGAAGATGCAGGGCATCCACAAGGATGAGCGCGCCCAGCGCGTGCAGGACGCCGCGAAGCTGCTCGGCCTGGAGGAGTACCTCGACCGCAAGCCGAAGGCGCTGTCCGGTGGTCAGCGGCAGCGGGTCGCGATGGGCCGCGCGATCGTGCGCAGCCCGAAGGTGTTCCTGATGGACGAGCCGCTGTCGAACCTCGACGCGAAGCTGCGGGTCCAGACCCGGACACAGATCGCCGAACTGCAGCACCGGCTCGGCGTCACCACCGTGTACGTCACCCACGACCAGGTCGAGGCCATGACCATGGGCGACCGGGTAGCCGTGCTGAAGGACGGCGTACTGCAGCAGGTGGACACACCGCTGAACCTGTACGACAAGCCGCGGAACAAGTTCGTGGCCGGCTTCATCGGGTCGCCGGCGATGAACCTGATCACCGCGCAGATCGTCGACGGTGGCGCGAAGATCGGCGACTACGTGGTCCCGATCGCGCGTGACCTGCTGGCCAAGGCCGGCGACGACAAGACGCTGACGCTCGGCATCCGGCCGGAGGCGTTCCACCTGGCCGACGAAGGGCTGCCGGTGAAGGTCTCGGTGATCGAGGAGCTCGGCTCGGACGCGTACCTGTACGGCAGCGCGGAGCACACCGAGAACCAGCAGGTGATCGCCCGGATCGGCACCCGCCTGCACAACGACAAGGGCACGGTCGTCCACCTCGCACCGGACCCCGAGAAACTGCATCTCTTCTCCACCTCGACCGAGGATCGCCTTGTAGCGTGACGGCCTCCCACCGCCTTCGGCTTGTAGTTTGATCCCGTGGGTCATTGGGAGAAGGACGCACCAGGAGTGATGGAGCTGCCGTCGGGTCGGCTGGTCCGCGGACGTGGTCTGCGGCACGGCTCGGCGGCAGAGCCGTTTCCGACGTACGGCGTGTACTTGCTCGGCAAGGAACCGCCCGACGTCCCATGGGAAACGCGTTGGGTGAAGTGGCCCGACTTCCGGCTGCCCGCAGATCCCGCGTACGCGCTGACGATCTTCCGCGAGGCGCTCGAGCACACCGCGACCGGGCGGGTCGAGTTCGCCTGCGTGGGCGGGCGCGGCCGGACCGGTACTGCGCTGGCGTGCCTCACCCTGCTCGACGGAGTACCCGCCGACCAGGCCGTCGACTACGTCCGGAAGCACTACGACAAGCGCGCGGTCGAGACGCCTTGGCAGCGGCGGTACGTGCTAAATCTGTTGACCCGGAGTTGAGGGATCGCGTTGGGTCGGTGCGTGACGATCGAGCGGAGCAACCCCGAGGGCCTGCATGCGACCCCTGGCTACCACCACGTGACACGCGTTCAGGCGGACACCTTGGTCTACCTGGCCGGTCAGTGCCCGCTGCGGCCGACGGGTGAGCTGGCCGAGGGCGGACTCGAGGGTCAGACCGCTCAGGTGATCACGAACATCCGCACCGCCCTCGAGGCGGCCGGCGCGACTCCCGAGCACGTCGTGCGGACGGTGATCTACGTCGCGAGCCCTGACCGCGAAGACCTGTCGGCCGTGTGGACCCAGCTCAACGCCTCTCCCCTGGGCCCGGCCTTCACCACCGCCAGCACGCTCCTCGGCGTGGCCCAGCTCGGCTTCCCGGGCCAGCTCGTCGAGGTCGACGTGACGGCGGCGCTGTGATCGTCCCCGCGGAGGTCGTGGACTACGACCCGCAATGGGCCCTCTGGTTCGAGGCGATCCGCGCGCGACTCACGCCGTACCTCGCTGAGTTCCCGAACGTCATCGAGCACGTCGGCAGCACGGCCGTACCCGGTCTGGCGGCCAAGCCGATCATCGATGTCGACGTGGTCGTGCCGACCGCCGATCTGGTGCCGGCCGCGATCGAACGACTGACTGCCGCCGGCTACCGGCACGAGGGCGACCAAGGGATCCCAGGGCGGGAGGCGTTCGCGCTCCCGCCGGACACGGTGCACTACCACCACCTGTACGTCGTTGTTGACGGCAACAAAGCGCACCAGGACCACGTGCTCCTTCGCGACCACCTGCGAATCGATGCCGTCGACCGTGAGCGTTACGCCGCCCGCAAGCGCGAACTCGCGCACCTGCTCACGACCGACCGCACCGCCTACGTCGAAGGCAAAGGTGCACTCGTCCTCGAAATGCTCGCTAGAGCGAGTGGTTCGCTCGGAGTCGGCGCTTCGGGTCGTACTTCGCCCGCAGATCACTGAGCCGTTCGTAGACGCCGGCGTCGTACGCCTCCGCGACCTCCTCGTCGGTGAGCTTCCCGAAGCTGAAGTTGAGGAACCGGCCGACCGTCGACGAGCGCCACGGCTCGAGGATCCGCTGATCCACCGCACCCGCACCTGGCGTCAGTACGGTCAGCGAGTACGCCGCTTCGCGGTGACCGACCGCGTTCGGGATCTTCGGCTGCTTGCTGAGCGCGCCGCCCAGGTGGCGAATGCCGATCACATGCATCGTCGGCGCGCCTGGTCCCGCGAGCTCTGGCAACGTCTCGAGCGCGTCGAGGTCGCTGAGTAGAACGTTGCGCGAGCTGTAGCTGTCAGGGTGGTCGGGTTCGGCGAAGATCCGGCCGGAGTCGACGTACGCCAGCTCGCCCACCGTGTCCATCGCCGGCGCACCGATCGCGCGCAGCGGCTTGATCAGCTCCTCACCACGGTCCCCGAGGATCGCGAGCTGCACTTGCGCGACGTACTTCCCGCGCACTGGTTCCGGCACCTGCGGGATGTTCGGCACCGGCAGGATCGCGATCGCCGACGTCACCTCGTCCGGGACCGTCCGGGTCCACTCGCGCCAGACCTCGGGCACCGACGCGTGCTCGGCGAGGTCGAAGTACAGGCTGCCGCCGAAGAGCGTCGGTACGTCGAAGAGTTCGACCTCGATCCCCGTCACCACACCGAAGTTCCCGCCACCGCCGCGGAGTGCCCAGAACAGTTCCGGGTCGTCCTCGGCGTTCCGGCGGACGCCGTCCGGGGTGACCACCTCGATCCGGCGGACGTGGTCGGCGGCGTACCCGAACCGGCGGGCGAGCAGACCGAGACCACCGCCGAGCGTGTACGAGATCGCGCCGACGCCGGGCGAACTCCCGGACAACGGCGCGAGCCCGTACGGCGCGGTCGCGGCCAGCACGTCCCGCCAGGTAGCCCCTGCGTCGATCCAGGCGGTCTTCCGCTCGGCGTCCACCGTCACGCCGTCGAACCCGCCGGTCGCGATCAGCAGGCCACCGTCGAGCCCTTCGGTCAGACCGTGCCCGGACGCCTGGACCGCGATCGGAAGGTCCTGGTCGTTCGCAGACCGCACGGCTTCCTCGATCTCGGCCGCACTGGTGACCGGGAAGATCGCCGCCGGCCGATGCGGGTCCCGCCGCTGGAACCCGAGCCGCGCCTCGTCGTACCCCGTGCTTGTCGTCGTGAGCATCATGAAGATCACGCTAGGAGCCCTTGCGGACACATCTTGTCCTCAAGGGATGATTTGTGGATGAGCGCCCGCAAGGACATGCCCGGCCGGATGCTCCGGCTGCTCTCGCTGCTGCAGAGTCGTCGCGAGTGGTCCGGCCACGAGCTCGCCGACCGCCTCGGCGTCACCGAACGCACGGTACGGCGGGACGTCGACCGGCTCCGGTCGCTCGACTACCCGGTCACCGGGACGACCGGGACGGCGGGCGGCTATCGCCTCGGGTCCGGAACGCACCTGCCGCCCTTGCAGCTGGACGACGACGAGGCGATCGCGGTCGCGCTCGGTCTGGTCGGCGCGGCCGGGGGCGGGGTCACCGGGATGGCGGAGAGCTCGATGAGTGCGCTCGCGAAGCTGGAGCAGGTGCTGCCCGCGCGGCTCCGGCCGCAGCTCGCCGCGGTGAGTTCGGCGGCGGAGGCGATTCCGCGTCCCGGCGTACCGCAGGTGGATCCGAGCGTGCTCGCGGTCCTCGCGCGCTGCTGCCGGAACCACGAGATCGTTGCCTTCGACTACCACGGGCGCGCCCGTGACATGACGCGCCGGCGGGTGGAGCCGCATCAGCTGCTGACGCTGGCGTGGCGGTGGTACCTGCTCGCGTTCGATCCGGAGCGGGACGACTGGCGGATCTTCCGGGTCGACCGGATCTCCGGGGTGACGCCGGTTCTGCACCGGTTCACGCCGCGGGTGCTGGACGGGCCGTCGTACCTGCGGGAGTCGTTCGTGTCGGCGGAGTACCAGCACACAGTGCACCTGACGGTCGAGGCGCCGGCGGCCGCGGTCACCTCGACGTTCGAAGGCGTGGTCCGCGGCATCGTCGAGCCACTCGGCCCGTCCTCCTGCACAGTCCGCTTCAGCGCCGACACTCCCGCGCTGCTCCTGACTCAGGTCGCCGCGGTTGCGGCCCTCGGCCCCTTCACCGTCACCCAGGCAACCCCGGAAACGTCGGCACTGATCAGCCAGGTCGGCGAACGCCTCCGCCAGGCCTTCAGGTGATCAGACCGATTCCCAAGGTGAGGACGCCGAGGGCGAGGGAAGCGGCGCCGAGCCAGAGGACCCAGAGGAACTGGTTCGGTTGGTTGCGGTCCTTACCGGCGGACGAGGCGAAGAAGCCGCCGGACATCAGAATCGCCGCGGCCGGGATCGCGAGGCGGGCGACCCACAGCCAGAACCCGGTCAGGCCGGTCTGGTCGACGTACAGCAGGCCGACCAGGCTGAGGATCACCAGGACGCCGGCGTGGGCGTGCCCCGCCCGGGCGAACGACTTCTGGAACCCGGTCATCGGCACCTGACCACGCACGATCTTGGTCATGAAGTAGCCGCCGAACTGGATCGTCACGATCGTCAGCAGGATGACGCCGGCGATAGTCCGAGATGCATCGGTCATGCGAACACGTCCTGCCTCTTATGGATAGCTCAACTATCCGATTATGGATACTGATACTATCCATCAGAGACAACAGGAAGGCAAGCGATGCGCATCGGGGAACTCAGCAAGGTCACCGACGTCCCGGTGCCGACGATCAAGTACTACCTGCGCGAGGGCCTCCTGCCCGCCGGTGAGCTCAGCAGCCCGAACCAGGCGTCGTACGGCGAGACGCACATCCGCCGGCTACGCCTGATTCGCGCGCTGATCGAACTCGCCCAGGTCCCGGTCGCGACCGTGAAGGAGATCCTCGAGTCCCTGGATTCCGACACCGAGCCGCTGCACGAACAGATCGGCCGCGCGCATCGCGCCCTCACCCCGACCCGCCGCCTGAACGCGACCGACGAGGCCCGGACCGCGGCCACCGCTCAGGTCACCGAGCTGATCGCGGAACGCGGCTGGTCCGTCGACCCCGCGGCCCCGGCGCTGGCGACGCTCATCGACACCGTCGCCGCCCTACGCAGCCTCGGCCAGGAGAACCTCGTCGCCCACCTCGACACCTACGCCGATGCCGTCGAACGCTTCACCCAGGTCGAGATCGACGCGGTCAGCGCGAACCCCACCCGCGACCAACTGGCCGAGTCGGTCGTCATCGGCACGATCCTCGGCGAAACCCTGATCGCCTCCCTCCGCCTCCTCGCCCAAGAGTCCATCTCGGCGGAACGCTGGCGGTCGCGCTAACGCCCTCAGGCCACTAGCAGTCGCCGAGGAGACCCGGGAGAAGTTTGGCCATGGTCTTCTGGAGGGCTCGACCCTCGGACTCGGTGAGTGGATCGAAGACCAGCTTGCGGACCAGCTCGACGTGGCCGGGGGCAGCCTTCACCAGCTCCGTGTAGCCGTCGGGGGTGAGGATCGCGTTCGTGAAACGGCCGTCGTTCGGGTCGGGCTCGCGGCGGACCAGACCGCGGTTCTCGAGGCGGCGGATCAGGTGGGACAGGCGGGAGAGCTCCGAGTTCGTCAGCACCGCGAGACTGCTCAGCCGCATCGTGTGCTCGGGTTGATCCGAGAGGCCGGCGAGAACGTAGTACTCGAGGAAGCTCAGGTTGGAATCGCGCTGGAGCTGCTCGCCCAACGCGGTCGTGAGCAGCGTCATCGTGAGCTGCAGGGTCTTCCAGGTCTCGAGCTCGCCCTCCTGCAGCCAGCGCGGCTCCGCCGCCTCCCGTGCCGCCTCAGTGCTCATGAGTGCAGCATAGCCAGCGAGGCAATGACTTGAATGTTCATGTCAACCCGCCTACCGTGGTCGATGACATGAAGTTTCAAGTCATCTCAATCCTGAAGGAGTCGTCGCGATGAGCGACCTGAAGATCGCGGTCATCCTCGGCAGCACCCGCCCCGGGCGCAACGGCAAGGCGGTGGCCGACTGGGTGCTCGAGCAGGCCCAGCAGCGGACCGGTGCGACCTACGAGCTGATCGACCTGCTGGACTACCCGCTGCCGCACCTCGACGAGTCGCTGCCCCCGTCGATCGGCCAGTACGCGAACGACCACACCAAGGCGTGGGCCGAGCGGATCGCGGCGTACGACGGGTTCGTGTTCGTCACGCCGGAGTACAACCACTCGACGTCCGGCGTCCTGAAGAACGCCATCGACTACCTGTACGGCGAGTGGAACAACAAGGCGGCAGGTTTCGTGTCGTACGGCGGACTCGGCGGTGCACGGGCGATCGAGCACCTGCGCGGGATCAGCGCCGAGTTGCAGATCGCCGACGTGCGTCAGCAGCTGTCGTTCTCGCTGTTCAGCGACTTCGAGAACTTCAGCGTGTTCACTCCGGGCCCGCAGTACGCCGACCAGGCGGCCGTCCTGTTCGACCAGCTCGAGTCATGGGCCGCCGCCCTCAAGCCACTCCGCGCCGCCGAGCCCCTCGCCGCCTGAACGTCGCCGGCCGTCTGGGACCGCAGGTGTTGCGATGACTCAGCCGGACGGTGGGGTGAGCAGGCGTCGAACTCGCCGCGGCGTCTGTCCCAACTCTCGGCGCATGCTGCGGGTGAGGTGGGCCTGGTCGCTGAAGCCGAGGGAGACTGCGAGGCCGGCGAGGTCGGTCTCACCGTCGGCGAGACGCTGCAGCGCCCGGCTCACCCGGACGCGGTTGCGGTATCGGCTGAGGCTCATCCCCGCATGGTGGTGGAACGTGCGGCTCAGGTGCGACGGGGAGGTGTCCAGTGCATCGGCGAGTGCCACCAGGCTGGAGCTGGTCGCCTCGTCCGCGAGGATCACATCGCGCGCACGATCCGCGAGGTCGTAGCGTCCCGGCGCCGGCCGGTCCTCCGGCCCGCGGCGTAGCGCGAGCCGGACCAGAGCAACGACCGCCTCGACGACCTCGAAGTCCGGGTCGGCATCGGCGCGCAACAACATCCGGTGAGCCAACTCGAGCCGGGCGTCCACTCGAACAGCGGGCGTCCGGCTCGCGTCGATCCCCTCGGCGAGCCGTCCGTCGGGCAAGGTGATCGACGTACAGACGTCACCACCGGCAGGGTGCGAGAACCGGGTCTCCCGCCCGGGTGCCTCCAGGTAGCCGTTGGTCGGGTCAACGGTCATCCGCCGACCTTCTGAGTCCACCTGGAACCGGCCGCGCCACACGAGCACCAGGTGCGCCTCGCTTGCCTGCTCGGGCGGCGACCAGCGGACATGGTCATCGGTGCACTCGACGAGGCGGATCACGGCGTACGGACTCGCCGCCACTGTTCTGGTCGTCCGCACGCCGAGGAATCTATCGGCACGCACGGACAATCCAGCCGGACGTGGATCCGCATATTCGTTCAAGACCGTGGCCAAAGGTTCGGCAGAGGCTTGACGTCATGGTCATCCGTCCGCTGCGAACTGCTGCGCGCCGACGCTCGATGCTTGCCGTTCTGCTCGCCGGGCAAGCCATGGCGTCCATCGATGCTTCCATCGTCTCCGTCGCGGCGCAGACCATCCGCCACGGCCTGCAAGCCACCGACGCCGAGATCCAACTGGTCGTGTCGGGCTACCTACTGACCACCGGTGTCCTGTTCGTCACGTGTGCACGGATCGGGGAGGTCATCGGTCACCGGCGTGCGTTCCTGACCGGTCTCGGCTGGTTCACGGCGGCGTCACTGCTGTGCGGGATCTCGGTGAATCCGGCCATGCTGATCGTGTCGCGCATCGCCCAGGCCGTCGGGGCCGCCTTGCTGACCCCACAGGTCTTCTCGCTGATCCACCTCCAGTGGGCGGGGGCCCAGCGGCGCAGAGCCATCGGCCTGTACAGCATGGTGCTCGCGCTGGGCGTCGCACTCGGCCAGATCTGTGGCGGGCTCGTCGCCGGTTCCGACCTGCTCGGTCTTTCGTGGCGGCCGGTGTTCCTGATCAATGTCCCGATCGGTGTCGTCGTCCTCGCTTTCGGCCTCCGACGGCTCCCTGGCTCGCCCGGAGGCGTCGAGCCGAAGCGCCTGGATCTTGCCGGAGTGGGCCTCCTGACCGCGGCGATGACTGCGATCACCCTGCCCCTGATCTTCGGCGGATCTCAGAGCTGGCCCACCTGGACGTGGCTCATGCTGGCCAGTGGTGGCCTGTTGCTGGGAATCTTCGGCCGCTACGAAGCCAGGGCCCGGCAACCGGTCCTCGACCTCGCGGCGCTGAAGCGGAGAGATCTGCAGTTCGGGCTGGTGGCCTGCTGCATCGTGATGGGCTGTTACACGGTCTTTCTGTTGACGCTCACACTGCATCTGCAGTCGTACCTCGGCTACACGCCGCTTCAGGCCGGGCTCGCCTTCATCCCGTACACCATCGGCTTCGGTGTGGTCAGTCTCAGCTGGAGCGCTTGCCCGCGACGGGTGCGAGGCGCCCTGCCGATCGCCGGACCACTGGTCTACGCGACCGGGATGTTCGTGCTGGTGCTCGTCTCTCGCGAGGAGTGGAACCCGCTCGGCTGCACAGCTCTCCTGTTGACCGCCGGGGCCGGGCACGCCGCCGGATACAGCCCCCTGATCGCACAGGTCACGTCGCGGGTGGAACCGGAACTCGCCTCGGCCGTCTCCGCACTGAACTCGACCGGCCCGGTGCTCGCCGAGGTCGTGGCCGTTGCGGGCCTCGGCAGCCTCTACTTCGCGGCGCCGACCTCCGCCGACGGTCTCCTCCGACTGGCGGTAGCGATCACCGCACTACTTGTCGTCGCAGCAGTCTGCGCAACCCTCGCGATCCTCGTCCACACCCGCCGAGACACCCGTCACCCGTCGTGGGCCATGTCGACGAAGCGGGAGTAGTGGCCCTGGAACGCGACGACCACGTCGGCGGTCGGGCCGTTACGGTGCTTGGCCACGATGAAGTCCGCTTCACCGGGCCGCGTCGACTCCCGCTCATACGCATCCTCCCGGTGCAACAGGATGACAACGTCGGCGTCCTGTTCCAGGCTGCCCGATTCGCGGAGGTCGGAGGCCATGGGGCGTTTGTCGGAGCGTTGTTCGGAGCCTCGGTTCAGCTGGCAGATGGCTACTACGGGGAGCTCGAGTTCCTTGGCGAGGAGCTTGATGGAGCGGGAGAACTCGGAGACTTCGAGTTGGCGGGACTCGACCTTCTTGCCCGACGTCATCAGCTGGAGGTAGTCGATCACGATCAGCTTCAGGTCGTGGCGCTGTTTGAGGCGGCGGGCCTTGGCGCGGATCTCCATCATCGTCAGGTTCGGCGAGTCGTCGATGAAGAGCGGGGCCTCGGAGACCTCGCCCATCTTGCGGGCGAGGCGGGCCCAGTCCTCGTCGGTCATCTTGCCGTTGCGCATGTGATGCAGCGGCACCTTCGCCTCGGCGGACAGCAGCCGCATGGTGATCTCGTTGCGGCTCATCTCCAGCGAGAAGATGCACGAGGTCAGGCCGTGCTTGATCGAGCAGGACCGGGCGAAGTCCAGGCCGAGCGTCGAGTTGTGGGTCGGGATCATCGTCTTGCCGGCCAGGTACAGATGGTCGGCGTTGTCGACCTCGACGCAGCGCACCGGCACACTGTCCACCGGGTCGACCCACTCGAGCCGCCGCTCGCCCTCTCCGTGCAGCGCGGCCGGGAAGCCGTGCCCGGTGATCTGGCGCGGCGCCGACCCGGGGATCGACGGTGTCAGCCCGGGACTCGCCGACATCGCCGTGTACAGGTCAGCGGTCGTGCAGACCACCGGGCGGCCGCCGTCCTCGACGCGCCACTGGTGCTCGGCGTCGGCGACGATCGCGCTGCCGTCGGAGAACGACAGCCGGAAGCACGGCCGGTCCACCATCACCTCGGTGGCGCCGACCACCGTGGTCGGCAGCCCGTCGGCGTCCAGCAGCAGGTCGCCGATCGCGACCTCGGCCATCGTGGTCCAGCCGGTCGGCGTCGGCAGCGGGGTGTCGAGCGCCAGCGCCTTACCCATCGCGGGACGGGCGGCGACGATGATCATCTGGCCGGGGTGCAGCCCGTTGGTCAGCTCGTCCAGGTCGGTGAACCCGGTCGGTACGCCGACCATCGCGTCACCGCGGGAGTCGATCGCCTCGATCTCGTCGAGGGCGCCCTCCATGATGTCCTTCAGCGGGGCGTAGTCCTCGGTGGTCCGCTTCTCGGTGACCGAGTAGATCTCCGCCTGCGCCTCGTCGACGACGTCGTCGACCTCGCCCTCGCCGGCATACCCCAGCTGGACGATCTTGGTGCCGGCCTCGACGAGCCGGCGGAGGATCGCCTTCTCGCGGACGATGTGTGAGTAGTAACTGGCGTTGGCCGCGAGCGGGACCGACGCGACCAGGGTATGCACGTACGGCGCGCCGCCGATCCGGGCCATGTCGCCGCGCTTGGTCAGCTCGGCCGCGACCGTGATCGCGTCGGCCGGCTCGCCCCGCGCATACAGGTCGGTGATCGCGTCGAAGACGGACTCGTGCGCCGGCCGGTAGAAGTCCGTGCCGCGCAGGGTCTCGATCACGTCGGCGATCGCGTCCTTGCTCAGCATCATCGCGCCGAGCACACACTGCTCCGCCGCCAGATCCTGCGGAGGGGTGCGGTCGAAGCCCATCTCCGGCCTGCGCTCCTCGTGGCCGCCGTCCTGACCCCCGCGGAACTCCGCCACGCTCACTTCGTCCGACCTCCTCGTCCGCCGCTGCCCCAGCCACCCGTGGGCCGGGTTCGAACACCTGCTCGAACCATAGCCACGCCCACCGACAGTCTCCGGCGCCAGGCTTCGCGACCGTACGCCGGTCCTGTCACCAATGGCCACTCCGCCGTCCACAGGGGGTGTGGAAGAACCGTGGATAACCCCGGGAAGGGGTGTGCACAGGTTGGGCACAACCCTGTGGATATCTGTGGGCAACTACCCACAACCTGGCCCTGACCTGCGGTTTCTCAAATGCACAACTGTGGAGAAGAAAAAGTCTGAGACGAATTTCGGAAGCCGGGGTCAGGCGTGGGTAACCTCGCTCCGGTGAGACGCAGACGGTGGGTGGGTGCACAGGACCGGGAGATCCTCCGACTGGCCGTCCCGGCGTTCTTCGCGCTGGTCTCCGAGCCCCTGATGCTGCTCGCCGACTCCGCGATCGTCGGCCACCTCGGTACGCCGCAACTCGCCGCGCTCGGCGTCGCGGGCACCATCCTGCAGACCCTCGTCGGCGTCTGTGTCTTCCTCGCGTACGGGACCACGTCGTCGGTCGCCCGCCGGATCGGCGCCGGTGACCACAAGGGCGCGCTCGCGCAGGGCATCGACGGACTGTGGCTCGCGCTGGTCCTCGGCGTCGTACTGGCGTTGCTCGGGCTGGCGCTCGCTCCGCAGGCGATCGCGGCGTTCGACCCGTCGCCCGAAGTGGCCGGCCACGCGGTGACGTACCTGCGGATCTCCTGCTTCGGCATCCCCTCGATGCTCCTCCTGCTCGCCGCCACCGGCGTACTGCGGGGACTCCAGGACACCAAGACCCCGATGGTCGTCGCGATCACCGCCAACCTCGCGAACATCGGGCTGAACGTCCTCCTGGTGTACGGCGTCCACCTGGACATCGCCGGCTCCGCCCTCGGGACGGCGCTCGCCCAGACCGGCGCCGGTGTCGCCCTGGTCGTGGTGGTCGTCCGCGGCGCCCGGCGCGACGGGGCGAAACTGCGACCCGACCGGGCCGGCATCCTGGCATCGGCGCAGATGGGCGTCCCGCTGATCGTCCGGACCCTCACGTTGCGCGTCGCGATCATCCTGCTCACCTTCGTCGCGACAGCACTCGGTACGACGTCGGTCGCGGCGCATCAGGTCGCGTTCACGCTCTGGTCCTTCCTCGCCCTCGCCCTGGACGCGATCGCGATCGCCGCGCAGGCGCTGACCGGGCGGGCGCTCGGTGCGGGTGACGTCGCGGGGACGCGGGCGATCACCCGCCGGATGATGTGGTGGGGCCTGTTCTCCGGCCTGATCGGTGGCCTCGCGCTCTGGGGGCTGCGCGACCTCTACGTCCCGTGGTTCACCACCGATCCCGAGGTACGGCGTACGCTCGCGGCCGTCCTGATCGTGTCGGCGCTGTGGCAACCGATCAACGGGGTCGTGTTCGTGCTGGACGGCGTACTGATCGGGGCCGGGGACGGGCGGTACCTGGCGCTCGCGGGGGTCGTGGCGCTCGCGCTGTACGTGCCGCTGGCGCTGGCGGTGTTGTGGCTCGGGGGCGGGATCGTGGCGTTGTGGTGGGCGTTCGGCGGGTACATGTTGCTGCGCTTCCTCACGCTCACCCTGCGGGAGCGCCGCGACGGCTGGCTGGTCACCGGAGCGACCCGCTGACCCCGCGGTGCGGCATCGTGTTGCGGGAAGGAAAGGAGCCGGCATGCCCGACACCGACGACGGCAAGTCCGAGTCGCTCGAGCTCGACCAGCGCGAGCAGGGCGACGACGACACCGAGGCCGCAAGTGAGCGCCGAGCCGCCAGAGCACGTGCCGAGGCTGCCAAGTCCCCGACCCACGACCTCGCCGAGGACGCCGCCGAGCGGCGCGCCGAGGAAGAGGTGCAGGCCCGCCACGACGCCGAGGACGAGGCCGCGCGGGCCGAGGAACTCGACCTGGACGCGCTCGACGAGAAAGAACGCGACGAACTACGCGACCGCGCCGACATGGTCGAGGCCCGGCGCGCGCGGGAGATCGCCTTCGCCGACGACGCGGCAGCGACGGCCGACCGGTATCGCGGCCTCGCTGCGAGCGGGCGGCAGCGCGAGCTCGACCTGCAGGCCCGCGGACAGCACCGGCAGGACCAAGCCGCCGCCGATCCGGATGCGCCTGGAGCCGACGAACTCGACGCCCAGGGGCGGCGCAACATGCGCGCCAGCCAGCTCGAGGGTTACCAGGTGAATGCCGACATCGACACCGCGCGTGCCTACGAAGACCGCGCGGAACGGCACCGGGCGAACGCCCGCGAGGAGCAGGCCCCCGCAGCCGACGCGGTCCGCACCCGGCCGCAGGAAGCGGCGACGGCGCAGGCACCCCAGGACGCCCTGCACCGCCGCGACCTGGCCCGCACCCCCGAGCAGAAGAAGAAGCAGCAGCAGCGGAGGAGCCCGCAGCCGGTGAAGATCGACCTCGATCTCCCCTAGTGTCCTGAGTCGGACGTTCGGCTCAGGACACTAACTCGCCGGCAGGTTGGCGTCCAGCTTCTGGAGCTGGATGATCAGCAGGTTCGCGGCCACCAGGACCACGAAGACGAGGCCGGCCACCGGGTGACCCAGGCCCCAGAGGGCGGCGCCCGCCAGGCCGAACACGAGAACCTTCACGGACCAGCGCAGTACGGGCGTGGTGCGCTTGGCGGTCGGCGCCGCGAACAGCGCCCAGACGACCGCGGTCACCAGCGGGAGCCCGATGGCGAGCAGCCACCGGGCGAGCGTCGTACCTCCGGTGGCCCAGCCCCACCAGGCGAAGATGCCGAGAGCAACCAGCTCGGCGAGGAAGGCGACGAGGAGGTTGCCCCACCTCCACATCGTCAGACGCTGCGGATGTTCGGTTGGCGCTGGTCGAAGAACAGACCCGCGGGCGGCTCCTGGACCGGGAGCGGCGGGATCGGGTAGTCCGTGTGCTGGTTGTTCCGGCAGGCGGCGAACGGGCCGTCCGGGTCCAGCAGCGACATCATGTGCGGGTCCGCGTGGTCGCGCCACCAGACCGACATCCCGGTCGCCGGGTCGAGCCGCAGGTGCTCCCACGCCCGCCAGATCGAGTCCAGCCGGCTGAGCGCCTCCGCGTGCCGGTACCACTCGGGGCACCAGATGAACTGCTGCCCGAGCCGCCGGGTGTAGAGGTAGATCAGCCGGTCCTCGACGAACGCCGCGACGTGTGGGTAGAAGAGCTCCTGTTCACCATCCACCGCGGTTGTCTCCCTCGTTCTGCTCCCAGACCGGTCGGTCCGGACCACGCTGCGGCGCGGGCGCCTGCTGGCCGCTGCCTGCCGCCACCCACGGGTTGTTGCTCACCGGGACGCTCGACGCGGCTCCCGGATCGTACTTCGCCAGCGAAGCCTTCACCGCACCGGCGTCCGGCCGGGTGAACCACGGGACGGTCTTCACCAGCGTCGCCGGGATTCCGGACGGGAACACCACCGCGCGGCCGGGCGGCATCGAGGCGAGGTCGGAGACCTCCATGATGTTGTGCCGCTGGACCTGCTGGCTGGTGCCGCGCTTGCCCTCGTTGTACGACACCGAGTTCGAGCTGATGTCGTAGTCGCCGATCATCTTGCTCAGGTTCTCCAGGAACGACGCGTCGGCCGCGCCACCGCCGTACACCCGGATGTTCGCCGAACCCCAGAGCTTCTGCATGCCGTGGTCGCCCCAGCACTCCTGGCCCTGCGCCCACGACTGCAGGATCGTCATCAGCACGATGCCGCGCGAACCGAAGTGCGAGTACAGGTCGGGGAGGTTCTTCCAGCGGCATACGTTCGCCGCCTCGTCGAGTACGCCGACCAGCGGGCTCGGCATCCGGCCCATCGGGCAGCCGCGCGCGTACTGCTCCGCCGCTTCCACGACCGCCACCGTGAGGGCGGTGACCAGCGGGCCCGCCGTACCGGCGCCTTCCTTGGAGAGGCTGTACAGCGTGCCGCCCTTGCGGACGAACTCGTGCGGGTTGAACTGCGGGCGGTTGTCGTTCTGCCCGTTCGGGATGACCCAGCGGGTGACCTTGCGGTTGACCAGGAACTGCGCGCTCTGCTGCGCCGTACCGTAGACGCCCGCGCGCTGCTTGTCGGGCGCGTTGATGACACCGGACAGCGCGTCCGCCGACAGCTGCAGACCCGGCGTGTTGCGCAGGATCCGCTCCGGCTCGTCGTTGCGCTGGTCGGCCAGCCACGAGTACACCTGGGTGATCGGCCGCTTGGCGACCGCCGCGGCGAGCAGCAGACCGGCGAGCAGGTCGGTACCGGCGGCGTCGAAGAACGCGTCGGTCTGGGCGCCCACCTGGCGCTGCGAGGCGACGAAGTGCTCGGCCAGCTCCCGGGCCTTGGTCTCGTCGGTGATGTAGCTGAGCGGGTTCCACCACCAGGTGTTCGGCTCCTCGCAGACCTCCTGCGGGTCGAACACCCAGACCGGGCCCTTCTCCGAGCGCGGCCCGCGGGTCGCGTCGACGATGTCCCGCTTGTTCGAGGTGGCGATCACGCAGCCGGGTGCGTCCAGGATCGCCGGCACCGCGCGCGACGTGGTCTTACCGGTACGGGGACCCCAGATGTCGACGTGCATGTCTTCCCAGTTGCCGAAGACCTCGAGGTTGTCGCGGACGGTCCGGCCGATCAGGATGCCCGGACCCGCGTGGCCGGCGCCGAGCGAGTTCGCCTTCTCCTGCGCGCCCTCGCGAGTCAGCTTGTAGATCTCGGACCGCTTCGACATCAGCTGCGCCTGCCGGTCGACGCGACCGACCGACGCCTGCCGGTTCCGGAAGTACCAGAACCCGGTGCCGACCAGGCCGAACAGCACGACCAGTTCCAGGATCAGGACGCCGGTGGCCGCGCCGGACCAGGCGATGTGCCCCTTGATCAGGTCGACGATCGCGTTGAACGGGTTCCCGCCCACGAGGGTGCCGTTGATCGCCGCTGCGACCTTCAGCGCGCCGTAGAGCGAGAACACCACCAGCGCGAGCACGCCGACGGCGGCGAAGATCATGATCGACTCGGGCGACAGGCCGCCCGGTCCGGTGCTCTTCCTGCCCTGAGCCATTACTCGTCAACTCCCGTTCGGGCGGCCACGCGGGTGGTCGGGTCGGGTGGCGGCAGCAGCGCCGGGTCGTCCAGGTTGTACTCGCCGACGACGGCCTCGGTGCCGTCCGGTGCGACCTCCACCTTCAGCGGCTTGCCGTCCTCGCCGGTCCTCCACAGCTTGTTGGTGTCGTTGATCTCGCGCTCGACCGTGGTCAGGCCGACGTGCACCGGGATGCCGGGGCGGCCACCGACCTTGATCAGGAAGTTGCCTCGACCGGGCGGTGCCGCCTCCTTGCCGGTGGCCGGGTCCCACGCGGGCGGGTCCTGCCAGCCGATGAGCATGTTCTGCTCCTCGCCGGACATCGGGACGACCTCGTTCAGGTTCTCCATCTCGGCCCGCGGCAGACCGCCACAGATCACCATGCCGGACCGCTCGACGAAACCCTTCGCCTTCATCCGGTCCTCGGGGTTCTGCAGCGCCAGCAGGTCGGACATGGTGTGCGAGATCATCGCCATCCCGACACCACGCTGCCGGTTCAGACGGGTCAGCGCGTCGACCCGGTCGACCAGGCCGCTGCCGGCCCGCAGCACCCGCCAGAGCTCGTCGAGGATGACGAAGTAGTGCCGGCGCGGCTCGAGGCCGGCGTCCGCCAGCGCCTGCGAGACCGCGACCGCGCCGAACCCGTACGACCAGCAGGCCAGCAGTACGGCGGCCTGCAGGCTGGTCTCGGAGTCGTCGATGTTGGACACGTCGAAGACGACCGGCCGGTCGAGCTGCATCGGGTTGTCGGTCTGCTCGGAGAAGATCTCACCGAGCCGGCCGCCACCGACCAGACCGATCAGCGACGCCTCGAGTCCCTCGGTGATCTGCCGGTACCGGTCCAGGCTGCCGCGGTCCAGGGCCACGTTGCGGACCCGGTCCGGAGCGTCCTGGACGACCTGGAGCAGGTCGCGGAGCACCGGCGTACCTTGGAAACGCTCGTCGAGGACCTTGAGGGCCTCGTCGAGAATGGTTTCCTCGCGGTCGTTCGGCGGCGCGGACCGCATGATCGAGATCAGCGCCGAGACCATCGTCTGCCGGCGGCCGTGCGCGTCGGCCTGGATCGCCTCGCGTGCCTTGCCGGTGAGCCGCAGCGCGGCCTCCCGGGACTCGCCCGGGTCGAGCACGTTCAGGTGCCCACGGCCACGACCGAGCTGGATGACCTGGCCGCCGAGGGCCTCGATCAGGTCCTTGTAGTCGGGCTTGAGGTCGCCGAGCACCAGCGGCATCACGCCGTACCCGGCCAGACCGAGGGCCATCCGGCGGGTGATCGTCGACTTGCCCAGACCCGGCTTGCCGAGCACGAACATCGACGGGTTCGAGATCAGCTTGGCGCGCATGAACCAGCTGATCGGGTCGCAGCACATGGTCGCGCCGGACAGGATGTTCCGCCCGATCGGTACGCCGACCATCGGGCTGCCGGTGCCGGCCGAGAACGGCCACATCCCGCAGACCTGGACCGTCGTACCACGCCACTCCTGCGGCGCCTGCAGGTACGTCGAGTAGCCACCGCCGGGGCCCGGCCAGCCGCGCGGCATCGGCCGCTTGCCGCGGCGCGTCGGGTCGACCGGCTTCTTCTGCTTCTTGCTCACTGTGACTCCCCAGAGGTCACCGTGCTTGCTTCTGTCATAGCGACTCCCGCAGACCGGCCGGCACAGCCAGGTGGTTCTGCAGTACGACGCCCAGCGGCAAGGCGGCCACGAACGCGGAGTCCTGCGAGCCGTACGCCGGCCGGAGCAGGACGCGCGCGGTGGCGCCCAGGTTGTCGATAGCAGCGATCATGTCCGGAATCTGCTCGACAGTCATCACCGTGCCGGTGACGACCATGCCGAAGTTCACCAGACCCGCACCGCGAGCCTCCTCCTGTGCGGAGCGGTCGGCGGCGCGCGCCTCGGCGAGGCTACGGGCCGACGGACGGCTCGACGTACTCGCGCGGAACGAGGCGTTGCGCTTGTCGGCCTCCACCATCCGGGCCGCCGTACCGGCGTCCAGCGGACGGTAGAGCAGGGTGACGCGCTTGCGGTCGATGTCGACGTGCGGCGCGACCAGCTGCGAGAGCACCGACGAGAACACCTCACCGCGCGGCGCCTGCGACATCTGCCAGGTCACCGACCAGGCCGAGTCGTGCCGGTACTTGTCCCAGAACGCCTGGGCGCCGGCCGGGCCGACGTCGGTCCACTGCAGCTCGGGCGGCATGCCCTGGCCACGGGCCTCGTCGATCAGCGCGGCGGACGCCGGGTCGTACGCGATCCGGATCGCCTCGCAGAGCTCCTGCGCGGTGACCGGCCGGGCCGCGCCCGCACCGGTCGCGTTCAGGCTCTGGGTGAGGGCGGGCAGCCGGGCCGCGAGCTCGCGGCCCATGTCGTCTTCCTTGCGCCGCTTGCCGCTGCGGTCGGTGCCCTTGAAGGTCAGGGCGACCCGGGCCGAGATCAGCGCCGAGCCCTCCGGGTACGTCTGCACGACCTCGGTGAGCATCGCGCGGGCGATCGCCGGCGTACCGTCCATCATGTTGTTGCCGACCTCACGGCGCAGCCGGATGCCGGTGTCCGGTGCGCTCTCCACCGTCACCGACGCGGCGACGATGCCGGGCTCGTGGCCCAGCGAGGCCAGCCACTGGCCCCAGTGCGCGACCCAGACGTCGACCTGCTCCTCGTCCACCAGCGAGGCGCCGTCCGGCTCCGCGTTGATGACGACCGTGAAGTGCCGCGTGCTCGGGTAGTAGAGCAGCGCGAACGGGCGCCCGTACGAGTCCTGGTACTCGCTGAGCTGGGAGGAGGCGGCCAGACCGGGGAGCTGGAACTTGCCCCACGCGGTCCGGCCGAGCGGACCGGAACGGTAGATGTTGTGCTTCGCCATCTTTGCTCGTTGCCATCCAATACGGGTCGAGATCCGTTGCAGCGCGGACTGGCCGTGCTTGTCCTTGCTCATCAGGAGCAGCAGCGCGACACCGACGATCAGCAGGGTGACGACGGCGGCGGGGAGACCGCCGGACATCGTCGCGATGACCGTCGCGAACAGGCCGAGCATCATGATGGCCGTGCCGAGCATGCCTAGCCCGGCGATGCCCGCCGAGGCGGGCTGCCGCCAGTTGCCGTAGGTGCGAGGTGCGCGTCGTACGTTCTCAGCCGCTGCCACTTGGTCCGTCCGGTGGTGGTGGTGACGATGGAGGTGGTGGTGGGTCGTCGTTGGCGCCCTGCGGCCCCGGAGGTGGCGGCTGGTTGCCGCCGCCGCCCTGTGGCTGGCTGCCCTGCTGCGGGTCGCTGCCGGCGGGGCCCGAGTTGCTCTGCGAGGACTGGTCCATCTGGTCGTTGCCCATGGTCTCGTTCGCGGCATGCTGGCCGGCCGCCTGGGTGCCCTTGAGGGCGACCACGCCGACCGCGACCGGAGCGGCCACGGCGGCACCAGCACCGACCGCCGCGCCACCGCCGGCGCCTGCGGCCGCACCGCCGCCCGCGCCTGCAGCCGCGCCCTCACCGCCGGCTGCCGCCGCGCCTTCACCACCAGCAGCCGCGCCTTCGCCTCCGGCGGCACCCTCACCGCCGCCGCTCGGCGCCTGCTGCTGGGCGCGGCCGACGTTCTGGGCGCCGGTCGGACCGTCGCCCTCACCGCCGCCGCTGTCACTGCCGCTGTCGCTGGCGGACTTGTTCGCCGACTGGGCCAGCTTATCCATCGCGGGCGACAGCTTCGCGGCGAGTGCACCGGCGCCGGCGCCACCCGCGGTGGCGGCGACCATCGGCACGATGAACCGCATCAGGGCCGGCAGGGCGAACAGCGCGAGTACCAGCATGGTGAGACCGGTGACCACGTTCATCACCAGGCTGCCGACGTCCTCGGCGTTCGTGATGTCGAACTTCAGCGGACCGCTGTCGTTCGCAACCAGCTTGATCGCGGTCGCGTAGACGATCGCGGCGACCGGTTTGTACAGGATGAACGCAAGGATCCAGGCGATGATCCGCTTGAACCATGTTCGGCCCATCTCGGTGTTCGTCGCGGCGGCCGCCATCGGCAGCACGCCGAGCAGCAGGATCAGCATCGCGCTGCGGACGACCATCAGCACGATCTGGATCACGCCGGCGACCACACAGAGGATGCCGACCGCGATCATGATCCCGATCAGCAACGGGGAACCGGCCAGCGCCGCGACCGCGGCGAAGCCCAGCACCAGCGCCATCTTCGCGCCGAACGCCTTGGCATCACCGGAGCCGATCCGGTCGCAGTGTTCCACCCAGCCGCCGTTCGAGGACAGCGCCGAACTCACGATGCACTGGGAGAACTTGTCGCCCGCCGAGATCAACGCCTGCGCGACGGCGATCGAGAACGTCGCCGCGACGGCCAGCGTGATCAGCGAGCGGAGCAGGTCGCGGGCCGACTCGCCACGCTGTGTCCAGGCCATCTGCATGGCACCGATGAGCAACCCGATGGCGGCGATGAACAGCGTGATGAACTGCGTGTGCGACCAGATCCAGCTGACCGAGTTGTTCGCCGGCGAGCCCGGCGTACCGCCCTCGATCGACGGGGTCGGCACGTAGATCCAGAAGGTGGCGATGGTGCTCATCAGGGTGCCGACGGCCGATGAGATCGCGTCGAGAATTGGTTGGAACACGTACTGCATCATCGCTTCCATACCGGGCACAAGGACCTTCTCGAGCGCTGTCTTCAGCAGACCCACGGCCCAATCGATTGCACCGAGCGGAATCATGTCAAGACGTCCTTGGCGAGACGAACCGAAGAATGGCCGGCAGTGCGACGACTGCCACGATCATCATCGTGACGCCCATGATGATCTTGAGGGTCTGCGGCGTACCTTCCGGTGCACCCTTGGTGTCCGGCGTCGACATCAGGTAGAGCGCGGTGGCGTAGATCAGCGCGGCGACCGGTTTGTAGATGATGAATCCGGCCAGCCAGGCGAGAGACCGCTTGAACCACATCATCCCCATCTCGGTGTTGGTCGCCGCCGCGGTCAGCGGCAGCACACCGACGAGGAGCACGAGCATCCCGTAGCGGACGATCATCAGGCAGAGCTGGATGATCGAGGTGATCACCATCAGGATGCCGACGAGGATGACCAGGACGAACCCGAACTGCTCACCCGGACTCTTCAGCGGATCGGTCATCGTCTCGGCCAGCGCCTTGGCGAAGTCGTGGTTGTTCGCGGCCAGCGCCTGGTCGATGATCCAGCTCGAGAACCCGTCCGCGGCCGAGATCAGCGTCCCGGCGAAGGCGGTCGCGGAGGCCGTCACGACGACCAGCGTGATCAGCGACCGGAGGATCTCCTTGGCCGGCTCGCCGCGGTGCGAGATCGCCATCTGGACCGCGCCGACGATCACCGCGATCGAGGCGATGAACACCATGATGAAGTTGGTGTGGTCCTGCACCCACAGCGCCGGGGTGTTCTCGGCGATGTCCGGGGTCTTGATGTAGACCCAGAGCAGGCCGACCGCCTTCAGCACCGCCTCGACGGCGGCGACGACGACGTTCGCGATCGCTTGGAAGATGAAGTCGAAGAACTTGCCGAAGGCCCATTGCAGCGCGATCTTCAGGCCGTCCCTGATGCAGTCGTCCCAGTCCCACGGCCACTTCGAGCATCCGAGGGCGATCATGACGCACCACTGAACCTTACGTAGCCGTTGAGACTCGACAGGATGTCCGGCTCCACCGAGCCGTTGAAGGTGCCGTCGTCCTGCAGTACGGCGTACCAGTCGCCGTGGGACCACTGCATGGTGATCGGCAGTGCGCCGTACGCCTTGTGGTTCAGGTCGGCGACCACCTGGATGATCGCCTGCGCGCCGCCCGGCGGGTAGTAGAGCACCTTGAAGCCGGCGAACTGGACGTCACCGTCCGGCGTCGGCGGCGTCTTCAGCTGCTCCTTCGCCGCGGCGATCGCCGCGTTCCGGCCCGGACCGGGCAGCACCCGGGTCCGCAGCACGTCGAGGCTGACGTCCGGGTTCTGGATCTGGCCGAGCACCACCATCGCCGCGAGTACGGCGCCGGTCGGTGAGTGCGCGAAACAGGAGCGCACGCCATCCGGGCTGGTGGCGGCCGGACCGGCGGCGGCCTGGATCGGGACCAGGATCTCGCCCTCGAACTGCCAGGTGACCGCGGCCGGGGCGGCGAGCCGTGGGATGCCCTGCGCCGGGCTCCGGTCATGGCAGCCACCGGTGTGGCTGTTCGGTGGCGGGGGCGCCGTCTTGGTCGGCTGCTCGGTCGGCTCGACCGGCGTCGCCGGTGGGCCGGTCGGCTCGGTGGGCTGTCCGGTAGGAGCCTCGGTGCTCGGTGACTGGCTCGGGTTCGCGCTCGGCGTATCGTTCCGGCCGGACGCCATGAACCAGACCACCAGGCAGATCAGCACCGCTCCGACGACGATCGCCGACGCGATGAAGCCACGCTCCTCGAGGAAGCTGGTCTTCTCACCGTCGAAATCGTCGTCGGAGTCCGGGTTCCTGCTGAACAGTCCCACCTGCGATCAGCCTCCCAGCAGGTTGACGCGGGCCAGGATCACTTCAGGGCGTCCACAAGGGCAGTCGCCGCGCCGATCACGATGCAGGCCGCCAGCACCCAGCCGAGGCGGGCGGCGTGCTCGCCACCTTCACCGCGGCGCTGACCGACGGCCATCATGCCGCCGGCGATCAGGATGCCGAGAGTACAAACCGAGTACGCGATCCACTTGACCCAGCCGAGAACCTTGTTCAGGCCGCCCTCGACCCCGGGCGGCGCCTCGAGCGGGAGCACCGTGTTGACTTCGGTGACCAGGTGGTGAACGAACATCATGAGGGTGAAAACCTTTCAGTTCGGGGCGGGGTAGTCCGCTGGGTTTGACGCGCGAAGTGCATAGATGGATTCAAGGACTTCGAAAACCTCGTCCGGGGTGTTGTCAGGCGTCGGAGCCTCCCCTCTGCGCCACTCCTCGATCCACGGGATGTCCCAGACGCGCGGAACCCCGCCACCGACGATGTCGGCGAAGTCGTCGAGGACCCGTGGCAGCCGGCCCGGTGCGTCGGCGATCAGCACCAGACCCAGCACGGCGACGCCCTGCACGACGCCGGAGGCCCACTCGATCGCGGCCCGTTGCGCGGCGCGCAGACCCGAGCCGTGCGTGCGGGCCACCAGGATCACCGGGGTCGGCACCGGCGGCGGCGGAATCGGCCACCGGTGATTGGCCGCCCGGGTGCCCGGGAGCAGTTGCGCCATCGTGGACTCGCCGGCGCCACCGTGCACACCGACCCACCACAACGTGTCCGCCACCGGAATCGCGAATTTGGGCAGGCGCTGATCCTCCGCGGGTGCCGGCACCCCGTGCTGCGGGGCGGACGGCCCTCGCGGGGTGATGTCCGGCTGAGGTGTCGGGCCGGGTGACGGCTGTTGCGGACCCGGAGACTGATCTCGTGTCCACGGGTTCTGCGTCATGGCCCCTCCTCTCGCGGTGCGTCACAGGCTGTCGCCCACAGTATTCTCTCGCTTTCCGGGTGTACTTTCGTGACCCATCCACAGGCGAGGATGTTTCTACCCCCTTGTCGGGGTCAGTCGAGCCGCCGGGCCCGCGCGGTTTCTGCGTGCCCGGAATCCGTGGCATGCCTCGTGCGGGGGACATGCTAGAACGAGGACGTCGGTGCCGGATGAGCGAGGGAGATCTGTGGCGGTAATGAGAGGTCATTGTGGCTGAGAAGATCCCCTCCTGGCCGAAGGTCACGATCCGGCTGTACGACGACCACAACGCCGAGGTGAAGATCGCCGGCCGGAGCCACCCGGTCAACCACCACGACCCGAGACAAGCCTCCATCCAGCTCGTCAGCGAGCGCGCCGCGCAGCTCGGCCGGGCCGTCAAGGCGACCGCGATCGAGTCCGACGGCGCCTCCTGGCCGCTGGTCATCCACCCGGACGGCCAGGTCGAGGCCGTCGAGGCCGAGGGCGGCCGCAACGGCGGCAAGAAGCCGATCTGGCCGATCGTGGTCGCGATGGTGACCGGCTGCGTGCTGGTCCTCGGCACCATCGTGTACGTCGCCGTCATCAAGCCCAACCTGCACAAGAAGCCGACCGTCACCACGTCACCGTTGCTGCCGTCGCTGCCCGGCCCGGAGGTGCAGCCGTACGAGTTCTCCCCGGGTACGGTGCCGCCGGGCTACTCGACGCACGCCGGCTGGTCGGTCGACCTCGCCCAGGACACGGCGCCCGCGATCAAGCCGGACGGCACCGAGGTGGCGATCCTGACCACCGACCAGAAGGTCGCGGTCTTCGACAGCAACGGCAAGGTGCTGTGGCAGGACAAGGTGCCGAAGGACGCCGAGGCCCCGGTCTACACGACGATCGACAACAAGCTGGTGGTCGCGGTCGCCACACCGGACACCTTGATCTACTGGGCCGGCGGTGGCGCGGAGCCGAAGCAGCTCCAACTGCCCGATGGTGCGAAGGTGCAGTTCTTCGGCAAGTCCCCGCTGATCGTGCTCAGTGGCGAGGACGCCGGGTCGATGGTCGTGTCCGGCGGCGTGCTCAAGGCGGTGCCGAACCAGCCGCGGTTGTCGACGATCCTGCTGGCCGAAGGCGATCGCGCGCTGATCGGGCTGTACAAGGGTCCGTTGTTCTGGAGTGCGCCGGACAAGCCGCTGCAGCAGGTGAACCCGCAGAAGCCAGGTGGTGCGATCGAGATCCAGCAGGTGCTGGCGGCCAGCCCGGACTACGCCCTGGTGGCCTGGTCGACCAAGGACCCGGAGAGAATCATTCCCACGGTGCACTCGACCGCGAGCGGCAAGATCGTCGCGGTCTGCCCGGCGTCGAGCATCAGCGACGTCCAGTCCTGGGACTGGGTGCCTGACCCGAACCGGAGGATGGCGGCGTGGGGCGAGTGCCTGATCAACCTGGCGAACCCCTGGGCCCAGATCACCAAGGACTTCCACCCGCTGTCGATCACCGGCCCGTTCATCTACGGCACCATCGGCAGCAAGATGTACGCCGTAACTCCCGGCCGCACGCCGCACCTGCTGGACCCGGCGCCGACCCGTCCGTGGGGCATCGCGGGCCGGCACGCGATCGTCGTCTACGACTCGGTGCTGTACGCGCTGGACCCGGCGGCCCGATGAAGCGGGCGACGCGGGTCCTGAGTGCATTGGCGGCGGTCGGCATCCTGCTGGTGCCCGCGCGGGCGCTGGCCGAGAACAACGAGCCCGCCCCGACCGAATGGCCGACGGTCGGGCAGCCCGAGCAGGACGCCCAGGCCTCCGAGCCGCAGCCGTCGGACTGGCCTACCGTCGTACAACGGTAGGCCTGTCGAAGCAACGACAAGGCCCGCGATCCCTTGCGGGACCGCGGGCCTTGGTTCGCGCTGAAGAGTTCGGCGCTGAGGTCAGCCGGCCGCGACCTCGAGGCGGACCGTGGCGGCCACCTCCGGGTGCAGCTGCACGGAGACCTGGTGCTTGCCGGTGGTCTTGATCGGCGACGCGATCGCGATCGCGCGCTTCTCGACCAGCGGGCCGCCGGCGGCCTTGATGGCACCGGCGATGTCGGCCGGGGTGACCGAACCGAACAGGCGGCCGGTGTCACCGGCCTTCACGTCCAGCGTCACGGCAAGCTGCTCGAGCTGGTTCTTGACCTCGCTCGCGTGCTCCTTGCCCTGGATCGCCCGGGCGTCGCGCGCCCGCTTGATCGTCTGGATCTGCTTCTCGGCGCCGCGGGTCCAGCCGATGGCCAGGCCGCGCGGAACGAGGTAGTTCCGGCCGTAACCGTCCTTCACCTCGACGATGTCACCGGGGGCTCCGAGGCCCTCGACCTCCTGAGACAGGATGAGCTTCATGGTCCGCGCCTCCCTCAGCGAGCCGTGCTCGTGTACGGCAGCAGGGCCACCTCACGAGCGTTCTTGATAGCGGTGGCCACATCGCGCTGGTGCTGCACGCAGTTCCCGGTCACCCGGCGGGCGCGGATCTTGCCGCGGTCCGAGATGAACTTGCGCAGCAGCGCGGTGTCCTTGTAATCGACGTACGTCGCCTTGTCCTTGCAGAAGCCGCAGACCTTCTTCTTCGGCTTCCGAATGATCTTGGCCATTGTGGTGCTCTCTTCCTATTTCCAGAGCCCGGCACGAGTGCCGGAATGGTCACCTGACTGGTGTTTGCGGGCCGATCAGAACGGGGGCTCCTCCATCGAGCCGCCGCCCTGGCTGGCCCAGGGGTCGTTCTGCGGGGCGGACTGGCCGCCACCGCCCTGCGGGGTCGCCCAGGGGTCGTTCTGCGGGGCGCCGCCACCTTGGCCGCCGCCTCCGTAGTTGCCGCCACCCTGGTTCTGGTTGCCACCGCCACCACCGAAGCCGCCGCCGTCACCGCCGGGACCGGAGCGCATCGCCCGGGTCACCTTCGCGGTGGCGCTGCGCAGGCTCGGACCGACCTCGTCCACGTCGATCTCGAAGACCGTGCGCTTGTTGCCGTCACGGTCGTCGTAGGAACGGGACTTCAGCCGGCCCTGCACGATCACGCGCATGCCGCGCTGCAGCGACTCGGCGACGTTCTCCGCCGCCTGCCGCCAGACGGAGCAGCTCAGGAACAGCGACTCGCCGTCCTTCCATTCCCCCGACTGCCGGTCGTACGTCCGTGGCGTCGACGCGATCCTGAAGTTCGCGACGGCGGCACCGGACGGCGTGAACCGGAGCTCGGGATCGTCGACAAGGTTGCCGACCAGTGTGACGACGGTTTCGCCTGCCATTGCCGTTCCTCCTGCTATCGGGTGTGGCTGTGTCTACAGCTATCAGTAGTAGCGGCTGGAACCGACAGTACCGATGGCTGCTGACGACCCCAGGTTCAGTGCTGGTCCGGCCGAATGACCTTGGTGCGCAGGATCGACTCGTTCAGCGTGAGCTGACGGTCGAGCTCCTTCACCACCGCCGGCTCGGCGGTCAGGTCGACGACGGCATAGATGCCTTCGGACTTCTTCTTCACGTCATAGGCAAGCTTGCGACGACCCCAGATGTCGAGCTTCTCGACCGTGCCACCTTCCTTGCGGACGATGTTCAGGTACTGGTCGATGGACGGCTCCACGGTGCGCTCATCGAGCTCCGGGTCGAGGATCACCATGACTTCGTAACGACGCATGCGCGAACTCCACCTCCTTCGGACTTGGCGGCCACGGTCTCTCCGTGGCAGGAGGGCGATGCGGTCTGCTCCGCGCCGGCTCTTGCCACCGGCGCCAAGCAACGAGCCCGGTCGATGGACCGGGCCACATCCAAGAGAATACCAGCGTCCGGACGGCCACCTGACCATATCCACAGGCCTGTTCCGGTAACTCTGCGTCATCGCGCCACGGCGGTGCGCTCGCGATGACGGAGTACCAGCACGAGCAGCGGAACGGCGAGAACGATCGCGACGACCGCCAGGATCGGGAAGCCGCCGAGCGTGAACAGCCAGGGTGACGTGGCGGTGGCGAGCGCGGCGACGGTCCAGATCGACGACTCCACGCGGCTCTCCAGCTCGGCCGATCCCAGCTGTGCACTGCCTCCGAGGTAGCAGAGGTTCCACGCGTACCCGAGCAGGAACAGCGCAGGCGTGAACACCAGACCGGTCTGCGTCACGAGTACGGCGGACGCGAGCAAACCGACCAGTCCGGCGTGGATCACCACCTGCGCTCCGTACCGGTCGATCAACCAGCCCGTCAGCGGCGACAGCGCGAACATCCCCAGGGTGTGGACAGACAGCATCACTCCGAGCACGCCAAGCCCTTCATGGTGCTGGTGCGCGTGGACCGGTACGGCGCTCGTCAGCGAGACCATCACCACGTGGCCCACGACCATCACCGCTGCCGCCAGCAGTACAGGTCGCTTTGACGAGTCCTGACGTACCTGGAGCACCTCAGCCGAGTCAGTACGCCGGATGTACGTCGAGGCGACCAGTGCGGAGAACACCGCGGCCACCGCGAGCAGGAAAGGACCTGCGATCGCCGGAAGCCCGAATCCGGACGCGAACGTCTGTGACGGCGCCATCAGGAACGGTCCGCCCGCCGCGCCGATCGTGCTTGCCCAGACGACGGTGCTCATCGCCCGTGCCCTCCGAGCCAGCGGTACGGCGTCTGCTGCGGCGTACCGCGACAGGAGGCTCGCTGCGTTACCGACTCCGAGGAGGAACATGCCGACGAAGAGCAGTGCGATCGGAGCACCCACTGCAGCGAGGACGGTGAACGCTCCGCCGGCTACGCCCACGCCGTACCCGGTGCGGAGGGCTTGGGCGCGACTGAGGCGGGCTGTCCAGCGACCGACCAGCATCGCGCCGGCGGCGGTGCCGAGGACACCGGCAGTGTTGGGGAGACCGGCCAGGGCGGGGCTGAGGTCGTCGGCGATCAGGATGGCGCTGACCGCACTGGCGGCGACCATCGCGGCGTTCATCAGGGCGGCGGCGAGAACGACGGGGAGCAACATGCCCACAACGCTAGAAAGGCATGTCCCGCCGAAGAATGGCCGAAAGAAGGCGTCAGGCCTTGTGGAGCACCGATATCGAAGGTGTTCTGAGGAGATGACCTTTCAGGAGCGCGAACTGGACTCCACCGACTGGCAGATCCTGGCCGCGTTGCAGTCGGACGGGCGGCTGTCCTTCAACCAGCTCGGCAAGCGCGTCAACCTCTCGCCACCCGCCGTCGCCGACCGGGTACGCCGTCTCGAAGAGGCCGGCGTCATCACCGGGTACCGCGCCGCGGTGGACCCCGCGAAGGCCGGCCAACCCTTGTCGGCCTTCGTCCAGATGCGCTGTACGACGGGCCGCTGCCTGCTGAAGACGACGCGCGCGGAGGACTTCCCGGAAGTACTCGAGATCCACAAACTCAGCGGCAACTCGTGCTCGATGCTGCGGGTGCGCGTCACGTCGATGCGGCACCTCGAGGGGCTGTTCGAGCGGCTCGGGGAGCACGGCGAGATGAACACGCACATCGTGTTGTCCACCGAGTTCGAGGGGCGGCCGGTGCAGGAGCCGGCGAGCGACGAGCGGAAGGTGACCCGGTCGGCCGGATGGGGTTCCTGAGATCCCGGGAGGGTATACGGAACTGTCCGTGGGCGGTTCTAGGGTGGTGTCATGACTGTGAAGTTGGGTGCGCATGTTGATCAGGACGACCCGTTGGCCGAGGCGGCCGATCGGGGTGCCGACCTGGTGCAGTTCTTCCTGGGCAACCCGCAGGACTACAAGGCGCCCAAGCTCGCCTACGCCGACGGAGAACAAGCACTGCGCGAGCGGGCCGCCGCCGCGGGCGTCGACCTGTACGTGCACGCGCCGTACCGGCTGAACGTGGCGAACACGAACAACCGGATCCGGATCCCGAGCCGGAAGCTGCTGCAGCAGACGCTGGACAAGGCGGCCGAGATCGACGTCAAGGGCGTCATCGTGCACGGCGGGCACGTCGGCGACGAGGACGACCCCGAGGCCGGGTTCGACAACTGGCGCAAGTGCATCGAGCGCGCCGAGCTGCCGGTGCCGCTGCTGATCGAGAACACCGCCGGCGGCGAGAACGCGATGGCCCGCCAACTGGAGCGGATCGCCCGGCTCTGGGACGCGGTGCAGTCGTCCGGCAACGACCGGCTGGAGAACGTCGGGTTCTGCCTGGACACCTGCCACTTCCACGCGGCCGGCGAGGAGCTGCCGACGATCGTCGAGCGGGTGCTCGCCATCACCGGGCGGATCGACCTCGTGCACGCCAACGGGTCACGCGACGAGTTCGGCTCGGGCGCGGACCGGCACAGCAACTTCGAGGAAGGCCACATCGACCCGGCCGACATCGTCGCTGTCGTGCAGGCAGCCAATGCCCCGGTCGTCGTCGAGACCCCGACCGCGAACAACGGGCAGAAGGCGGACCTCGACTACCTGCGGACGCACCTCAGCTAGGTCGCGACTCGGACTTCGCCCGGTCCAGGCCGTACATCCAGTAGGTCAGGGCCCACGGGAGGAGCAGTGCGAGCGCCGACGTGTTGGTGGCCGGGACGAGCAGGCCGCAGATCACGGCGATCACCACGACCAGCGTGCTCACCTGGAACACGTCGACGCGGCCGAAGACCTTGGTTCGCAGCGTGATCATGGTCCGCGCGCAGGCGACGTACCCGGCGATGAGTGCGAGCAGGCAGAGCACCACGACGACGGCCCCGAGCGTGGCGAGCGCGCTGTAGCTCTCGTGACTCTGGGCCATGCCGGAGATCAGGAAGACACCGGCCAGGACGGTCAGCCAGGCGCAGGACCACAGAAACCGGAGCACCGTGGCACGCTGCCTGGCTTCCGCCGCCTCCTGGAGCTCGGCCTCGGTCTTGGGTTTCGCCGCGGCCGTGGCGTCGCCCTCGGATTCCGCGTCGGAGCCGGTCTCGGACGTGGTTCCGGGATCGGCGTCGGGGGCGGGCTCGGGGTCTGACTGCGGCATGTCTGTGACGGTAGCGCAGAATGAGGCTATGCAGCCCTGGGCGGACCGGTTCCCCGAACTGTTCACCTCCGGCTACTGGGAGTGGGGCGACCTCGACGTCGAGTACACCCTCGAGGAACCGCCGGACGCGCTGATCAGCAACGTCCACGTCGTTTGCCGGACCGCCGGCGGAATCGTTGTGTGTTCCAACGATCTCGGCTGGCGTTTCCTCCCCGGCGGCACCCGCGAACCCGGGGAGACGATCGAGCAGCTCGTCGAGCGTGAACTGCTCGAAGAGGCCGGCGCCCGGGTGACCGGACCGCTGACCTGGCTGGGTGCGCACCGCGCCGGCCATCGCCGCCCAGCGCCGTACCGTCCGCATCTGCCGCATCCCGTCTCGTACTGGGCGAACTTCGTCGCGGACGTCGTGATCGAGCAGGAGCCGACCAACCCCGAGGACGGCGAGCAGGTGACCGACGTCCTGGTGCTCCCTCCGGACGAGGCGGCCATGTACCTCGACGGTCAGCCCGACGGGGTGATGGGCCCGGTCGTCAGGCTGGCTCAGGCAATGCAGCTGGTTTAGCAGCGCGCCACGGCAGCAGTACGGCGCTCAGCGCACAAGCACCGCCCGCCACCCAGAGGGCACCGCGCATCCCGACCAGTGTCGCGAGCACGCCGCCGAGCGCCATGAACGCGGGCTGCACGCACCGCGAGGTGATCGACCACGAGCCCAGGACCCGCGCCATGTACCCGTCCTCGGTCGCCTCCATCCGGTACGTCACGAAGGACGGGTTGAACGCGCCGGCACCGACGAGCAGCGCGGTCTCGGCCAGCGTCAGCACCGCGAAGCCACCCCACCCGTGCGGCGCGAGCGGGAGCAGCAGCAGCCACGGGGCGCGCAGTACGCCGAATACCAGCAACATCCAGTGCAGCCCGTACCGCTTGGTGAGCCGCGGCGCCATCCGCGCGCCGATCACTCCACCGAGGCAGGAGATGCCGAGGAACACGCCGTAGCTCCACGCGGCGAGTCCGAGGTCGCGCAGCATGAAGACGGCCAGCAACGGCGAGATCATCATCGCCGGCCCACCGAACAGCTGCGAGTTCCAGAACAGCGCGCGCAAGCCCCGGTGCCGCAGGATGTAGCGCCAGCCGGCGGTGAAGTCCGCTCGGCCCTCGCGCTTCACCGGCTCGGGCTCGGGTGCCTGGATACGCCGGATGCCGAGCGCCGACCCGAGGAACGAGACCGCGTCGACCGCCAGCGTCGCCGTCGCACCGACCAGGCTGACCAGTGCGCCGCCGATCGCCGGACCGATGCTCAGCGAGAGCCAGTTGGTCTGCTCGAACTTGCTGTTCGCCTCGGCCCGTCCCTCGGCCGGCACGAGCGCCTTCAGGTTCGCACCGCTCGCCGCCTGGAACGCGATCGTCCCGGCTGCCTGCAGCACACCCGCCACACACAGCAACAGATAGGTCAGTACGCCGAACGCGGCCGCGACCGGCACCGAGGCCAGCGCGGCGAACCGCACCAGGTCCGCAGCGATCATCACCGGCCGCTTCCGGCGCTGCTCGATGAAGTCCCCCATCGGCAACGCGAGCGCGGCACCGGCCACCGCCGAGATCGCGGCGAGCATCGAGACCTGCAGCGTGCTCGAGTCGAGCACCAGGACGGCGACCAGTGGCAAGGCGCCGAGACCGACCGCCGATCCGAAGGCACTGACCGTGAACGCGAACCACAACCGGCGGAAGTCTCGACCCAAAGACATCCCGGAATCGTAGAAGCCGCTGCCGACAGAATCAGCGCAGGTTCAGGCCGCCGTCGAGCAGGATCACTTCACCGGTCAGATACGAGTTGTGGACAACCGCGGAAATCAGGTCGGCGACGTCCGCCGGCTGCGCCGCGCGACGCATCGGGCTCGCGGTTTTCCACAGGTCCTGCGCCTCTGTCCACGACTCGGTGAGCGGTGTGTCGACGAGGCCTGGTGCGACCGCGTTGACCCGGACGTCCGGTCCAAGAGCGGCGGCGAGCAGCTTGGTCACGTGATTGAGCGCGGCCTTCGAGGCGGCGTACGCGACCGAGCTGCCCTTCGGACGGACGCCGGCGTGACTGGTCACGTTGACGATGCAGCCGCCCGACTCGCGCAGTACCGGGAGCGCCGCCGTGCAGAGCAGCCACGGGGCGATCAGGTTGACGTCGAGCAACCGGCGCCAGTCGGTCGCGGTCAGCCCGTCGAGGTCCGCGTGCGGGACGGGCCAGCTGATCCCTGCGTTGTTCACGAGTACGTCGAGACGCCCGTGCTCGGCCACCACCTCGGGCACCAACGCCTGCGCCGCCGCGTCGTCGGCGAGGTCGGCCTGGTGGTACGTCCCGCCGAGCTCCGCGGCCAACGTCTCCCCCGCGTCCCGGCTCGAGCGCGAGTGCACTGCGACGGTCATCCCGTCCGCGGCGAACCGCCGTACCGTTGCCGCTCCGATGCCTGAGGCGGACCCCGTCACCAGGGCCACCTTGCGGCTCACGCGCCGTACCGCAGACCGTCGAGGAGTAGGTCGAGGAGTCGATCGGCCTGATCCCGCCGACCGCTCGCGGCCAGGCCGACACCACTCAGGCTCAGCAGTACGTCGTCAGCCGTCACGTCGGACCGCAGGTCACCGGACGCGGCGCCGGCGTCCAGGATCGGCTTGATCGCACCGACCAGCAGATCGCGGCTGTGCGCGTACGGGTCCGCGCCGGAGGCGATCACGGCGCGCAGCGCGTCGGCCATGCCGAGCTTGCGGGTCATGTAGTCGATGAAGCGGTCCATCCAGGCCCGCAGCGCCTCCGCCGGCGGCAGTTCCGCGAGCAGTTCGGGAGCCGCGTCGCACACGGCGGCGAGCTCACTGCGGTACGCCGCTTCGATCAGCGCCTCCCGCGTCGGGAAGTGGCGGTAGAGCGTGCCGATGCCGACGCCGGCGTCCTTCGCGATGCCTTCGAGGGTCGCCTCGAGACCGCACTTGGTGAAGGCCTGCGACGCCGCGGTCAGGATCTGCCCCCGGTTGCGCTGGGCGTCCGCGCGCAGCGGGCGCTCGCTCGTGCTGCTCATGTCCCCTCCCGTCCGGACCAACCAACCTAGCCGAACTTGATAACCGGAGCCTCCTCCGGTTAACTGGAATTACCGGAGGCTCCTCCGGTTAAGCCTAGCTCGCAGAACAGGACAGACGCTGATGAGCAGATTCACCACCCCCTTCGGCTACGACTCCACCGCCGGCGAAGTGATCGCCGGAGTCGACCTGAGCGGCCGGCGCGCGGTCGTCACCGGCGGGGCGTCCGGGATCGGGGTCGAGACTGTCCGCGCGCTCGCCGCGGCGGGCGCCGAGGTGACGCTGGCCGTGCGGAACACCGCCGCCGGTGAACGCGTCGCCGGGCAGATCATCGAGAGCACCGGCAACAACCATGTCTTCGTCGCACCGATCGAGCTCGCCGACCGCGCCTCGGTGCGCGCCTTCGCCGCGACTTGGAGCGGCCCGCTGCACATCCTGGTGAACAACGCCGGCGTGATGGCCGAGCCGCTGAACCGCACACCCGAGGGCTGGGAGCACCAGTTCGCGACCAACCACCTCGGCCACTTCGGACTGACGCTCGGCCTGTACGACGCACTTGCGGCCGCCGGTGACGCTCGGGTGGTGTCGGTCAGCTCTAGCGCGCACCTGCGCTCGGACGTGGACCTCGACGACCCACACTTCGAGAACCGCGAGTACGAGCCGTGGGCGGCGTACGGGCAGTCGAAGACCGCCAACATCCTGTTCGCGGTCGAAGGCGCGAAGCGGTGGGCCGCGGACGGGATCGTGGTCAACGCGTTGATGCCGGGCGGGATCCGGACCGCGCTGCAGCGGCACGTCCCGGAGGACGTGCAGCGGGACTGGGACCAGTACCGCTGGAAGACGGTCGAGCAGGGTGCGGCGACCTCGGTGCTGCTGGCCGCGTCGCCGCTCGTCCAGGGCGTGACGGGTAAGTACTTCGAGGACAACAACGAGGCGCTGCCGAACGTCGCGGGCGAGAACACCGGAGTCGCGCCGTACGCGCTCGATCCGGAGTCGGCCACTCGGTTGTGGGACCTGTCCGAGAAGCTGCTCGCACAGGTGTGATCAGACACCGGCTCAGCTACGGTTCCCGCGGCTGGGCCGGTACTGTGACCACCCGTGAGTGACTTGAGCATTCGGACCATCTCGGCCGAGGAGCATGCCGCCTACATCGCGGCACAGCCGGCGGCGAGCTTCCTGCAGACCCCTGGGTGGGCGGCGGTGAAGAGTGAATGGAAGGCGGAGTCACTCGGCTGGTACGACCCGGCGAACCCCGCGGAGCTGGTCGGCGTCGGCCTGGTGCTGTACCGGCAGATGCCGAAGGTGAAGCGGTACCTCGCCTACCTGCCGGAAGGCCCGGTGATCGACTGGGACGCGATCGACCTCGGCAGCTACCTGCGTCCGCTGGCCGCACACCTGGCGGAGCGCGGCGCGTTCGGCATCCGGATGGGCCCGCCGGTCGCCGCCCGGCGCTGGACCGCGAAGACCATCAAGGACGCCATCGCCGGCGGTCAGCAGCCGAAGCTCGGCGACGTCCGCCCGGACGTGATCGAGCCGTCCGGCGCCACCGTCACCGACCAGTTACGCAAGCTGGGCTGGAAGGCGCCGCGGATCGCGGAAGGGTTCGCCGCCGGACAACCGCAGTACGTGTTCCAGGTGCCGCTCGGCGGCCGCAGCGAGGACGACCTGCTGAAGGGCATGAACCAGCTCTGGCGGCGGAACATCAAGAAGGCCGACAAGGCCGGCGTCGAGGTGACCCAGGGCGGCCCGGAGGACATCAAGGCCTTCCACGGCCTGTACGTCGAGACCGCGCAGCGCGACCACTTCACGCCGCGGCCACTGCCGTACTTCGAGAAGATGTACGCCGCGATGGCCAACCAGCCGGCCGATTGCTGTGACTTCCGGATCTACAACGCCCACCACGAGGGCGACCTGGTCGCATCGACGATCTGGGTCCGGGTCGGCGGTCACTCCTGGTACTCCTACGGGGCCAGCTCGACCGCCAAGCGGGACGTGCGCGGATCGAACGCGGTCCAGTGGCGCATGATGTCGGACGCACTCGCGGCGGGTGCGTCCGTGTACGACCTACGGGGCATCACCGACACCTTGGACCCGAACGACCCGCACGTCGGGTTGATCCAGTTCAAGACCGGGACCGGCGGCGAGGCCGTCGAGTACGTCGGTGAGTGGGATCTGCCGTTGAACAAGGCGCTCTACACCGCATTCGACCTCTACATGAGACGGCGTTGACACCATGCCCCTAGTCCTGCACGTCGATTCCGATCGATGGCGTGATCACCTGCGTTCCACGTGGAACCCCGACATCGTCCCGGTCGCCAAGGGCAACGGGTACGGGTTCGGCAACCAGCGCCTGCTCGCGGAGTCCCGCGCGCTCGGCGCCCGGACGGTCGCGGTCGGCACGTACTTCGAGGTTCCCGCGGATCCCCGCGAGGACATCGTGGTGCTGTCGCCGTGGCGGCCGTTCCTCGAGGTGCCGCAGAGCCGGAACGTGATCCACACCGTCAGCCGGCTGGCCGACCTGGTCTCGATCCCGGCCGGCAGCCGGGTACTGATCGAGGTGATGACCTCGATGCGCCGGCACGGCATCGGCGCCCGCGAACTGCGGCACACGATGCTGCTGAACGCGCTCGACCGGATCCGCTTCGAGGGCTGGTCGCTGCACTTCCCGATGGGCGCCGGCGGTACGTCGGCCAACCTCCGCGAGGCGCAACAGCTGGCGAAGGCAGCTCTCGACGTACGGAAGAGCACGCTGTGGGTGTCGCACGTGCCGGCGCAGAAGCTGGGTGACATCGGTGACGACGTGAAGCTCCGGATGGGCACCGGGCTGTGGCTCGGCGACCGCGGTGCGCTGCATGTCCGGGCGACCGTGCTCGACGTGCACTCGGTCCGGCGCGGCGAGCGCGTCGGCTACCGGCAACGGCGGGTCAGCGGCGACGGCCACATCCTGATCGTCTCCGGCGGTACGGCGCACGGCGTCGGCCTGGAGGCCCCGACGGCGGCCGCGACCGTCCGGCAGCGGGCGATCGCGATGGCGAAGGGCAGCCTGGACGCGGCCGGGATGGCGTTGTCCCCGTTCAGCATCGATGGCAAGCAGCGCTGGTTCGCCGAGCCGCCGCACATGCAGGCGAGCATGCTGTTCCTGCCGTCCTCGGTGGCCCCGCCCGCGGTCGGCGACGAGATCGACCTCGACGTCCGCTACACGACGACGAACTTCGACAAGGTGTCGATGGATTGACTTCAGGTCCACCTGAAGTTGCAGCGTGGACCGTATGAGCTTTCTGGAGCAGATCGAGGAACGCCCCGGGGCGGCGGAGCTGCGCGCTGCGTCGTACCGGGTACTGGGGCTGAAACGCGGTGCGAGCTGCGTCGATGTGGCCTGCGGTGCGGGGTACGCCGTGGCGGAGCTCGCGCGTAAGGGCCTGAAGGTGACCGGGGTCGACGCCGATCCCGCGGCGGTCGAGGCCGCGCGGCTGCGGGCGCCTGGTGCGATGTTTCACGTGGCACATTCCGCCGACCTGCCGCTCGAGGACGAGTCGATGGACGGGTATCGCGCGCTGCGGCTCTTCCACCTGCTCGAGGATCCCGTGCCGACGATCGCCGAAGCCCATCGGGTACTGCGTCCCGGAGGGCGGATCGTGGTCGGCGGACAGGACTACGGGTTCCTGCTGATCGACAGCTCCGACCAGGACCTGACCGACGTGATCTGCCTCGGCCTGGAGTCGCGCGCGGTCTCGCCACGCGCGACCAGGACGCTTCGCGACGTGCTCCTGGACGCCGGCTTCCAAGACGTGGAGGTTTCCGTCCACAGCCAGGTCGTCACCGAACACCAGCAGATGGCACCGCAGCTCAAGGCGGCCGCCGGCGCCGCGGTCGAGAAGGCGCTGATCACGCAGCAGGACGCGGACAGCTGGCTCGGGGAGCAGTCCCGTCGGGGCCGCCGCGATCGCTTCCTGGCCGTCGTACCGACGCTTCTTGTCGGTGCCCGTCGCTAACGTCCGGGGTATGACCGAGATGATCCCGTTGAAAGGCGTCGTGCTGGACGCGCCGGATCCCCGGGAGCTGGCGCGCTTCTACTGCCGGCTGCTCGGCTGGAAGTTGGGCACGGACGAGGAGGACTGGGCTGTCGTGAACGGCCCCGCGGGCAGCGTGGTGCTGTCCTTCCAGAGTGAGCCATTGCACCGGCCCCCGAGCTGGCCGAGCTCCAGGGACGAGCAGCAGATGCAGGTTCATCTGGACTTCCAGGTCGACGACCTGGAGTCGGCGCACGCCCGAGCTCTGGATGCCGGGGCACGGCTGATGGAGTTCCAGCCGCAGCCCGACGTCCGGGTGTACGCCGACCCGGTCGGTCACATCTTCTGTTTCTTCACTGCTTGAGGTGGCCCTTCCAGCGGACCGTGGGGAGTAGCGCGGCCGGGTCGACGCGGTCCTTGTTGGCGGAGACGATGTCGAACATCGACTCGATCAGGGTCTCCGACAGCAGGTGCGGCTGGAGGCCGAGGCCGACGAGGCCGGTGTGCTTGACGTTGTAATAGTGCTCGGCCTGCTCGACCCGCGGGTTCTCCAGGTGCTCGACCTGGACCGGGCCGGGGAAACACTCCGCGACCAGGTCGGCGAGCTGGGAGACCGAGTAGCTCTCCGTCATCTGGTTGAAGACCCGGAACTCGCCGGCGTCCGCCGGGTTCTCCACCGCGAGCCGGATGCACTCGACAGTGTCGCGGATGTCCAGGAAGCCGCGGGTCTGACCGCCGGCGCCGTACACCGTCAGCGGCTCGCCGAGCACGGCCTGGATGCAGAACCGGTTGAGCACGGTGCCGAACACCGCGTCATAGTCGAACCGGGTCGCCAGCCGCGCGTCCCGCACGGTCTGGTCGGTCTGCTGCCCGTACACCACGCCCTGGTTGAGGTCGGTGACGCGCATCCCCCAGATCCGGCAGCCGAACTCGAGGTTGTGCGAGTCGTGCACCTTGCTGAGGTGGTAGAAGGACCCGGGCTTCTTCGGGTAGAGCATCCGGTCCTTGCGCCCGTTGTGCTCGACCTCCAGCCAGCCTTCCTCGATGTCGATGTTCGGCGTGCCGTACTCACCCATCGTGCCGAGCTTCACCAGGTGGATGTCCGGGTTCGTCTCGGCGATGGCGTACATCAGGTTCAGTGTGCCGACCACGTTGTTGTGCTGCGTGTACACAGCGTGTTCGCGGTCGATCATCGAGTACGGCGCGGCCCGCTGCTCGGCGAAGTGCACGATCGCGTCCGGCTCGAACTCACGCAGTACCCGGTAGACGAAGTCCGCGTCGAGCAGATCACCGACGTACGCCGGGATCTCCTGGCCGGAGACCTCCTTCCAGGCGGCGACCCGCGATTCGAGATCCTCGATCGGGACCAGACTCTGGACGCCCAGCTCACGGTCGTAACCGCGGCGGGCCATGTTGTCGAGCACGGCCGTGTGGTGGCCGCGGTCGGAGAGGTGCAGGGCTGTCGGCCACCCTAGGTAGCCGTCACCGCCCAGGACGAGTACGCGCACGGCTCGGCCGCCTTCCGTCGGGGAAAGTCGTCACAGTCCTTCCTATCCCGAGTACCCGCTCCAGTAACGTGACCGGCCCCACCTATTCGCTGGTAATCGGCTGAGAATTTCCGCCGGAGTGCCACCCGCCGGTGTGGAGGTGCAGAATAGGCCCCGATGCGCGCTCTCACCAAGATCAAGCTCACTCGCGCCCGTTTGTTGCTCTGGGCGAAGTATTCGGCGTCCTCGGTGGTCGCCACCGTGGTGAGCCAACTGGCGTTCGCTCTCTGTTACTGGTTCGGTACGGCGGCCCTCGTCGCGACCCTGGTCGCCTGGCTGGCCGGCGCGATCCCGAACTACGTGCTGAACCGCCGCTACACCTGGGGCCGCAGCGGTCAGAAGCTGCCGTACACGCTGATCGTGATCGGTTCGGCCGTCACCGCCGCGCTCGTCACGTCGCTGACCGACCACCTGGTGCGGGGGCTCGAATCCCACGCCTGGAAGACACTCTTGGTGACCGGTTCGTACTTCGCGACGTACGCGGTGCTGTTCATCGTGAAGTTCGTGCTGTTCGATCGGCTGGTTTTCGCCAAGCCTGCCGCCGCTTCCGAGCCCGCCCCAGCACGTACTCCCGTAGCCACGTAGTCGTCATCACCCGCCCGTAGTTCGCGCCGTACACGATCCCGGGGCCCTTCTTGCTGCTCCCGTCACCGCGCCGGCGCATCGTCATCGGCAGCTCCACGACGCGCGCGCCGAGCGCCAGCGCACCCAGCAGCAGCTCCGACGACTGGTACTGCGGTTCACGCAGCGTGACCGCGGTCGCCAACTCGGCCCGCATCGCGCGGAACCCGAACGACGTGTCGGTGAGCTTCCGCCAGGTCAGGATCGACGCGAGCGCCGCGAACACCCGGACGCCGACCCAGCGCAGCCGGCTGTCCGCGTCCTCGGCGCCGAGCCGCCGCGACCCGGTGACGAAGTCGGCCCGTTCGAGCAGGATCGGCTCCATCAGCGTCTCGAGCTCGTCGTTGTCGTACTGACCGTCCGCGTCGGTCGTGACGACGTACTCCGCTCCGCCCGCGGCTGCCAGGTGATATCCGAGCCGGAGCGCGGCGCCCTGACCGCGGTTGCTCGGGGCAACGCAGACGTAGGCTCCGTGCTCGCGGGCGACCTCAGCGGTGTTGTCGGTGGCACCGTCGACCACGACCAGCACATTGACCGGCAGGCCCGCGCAGGTCCGCGGCATGTTGGTGAGCACCGGACCGATCCCGCCGGCTTCGTTGTACGCCGCGATGACCACGACGACCGGCGCGAATTCCGGCCGGCCAAGACTCTTCGCCGCCTCGGAATCGACGGCATCCGGATAGTCCGCCATCGGGGGGCGGGCCTGGTCCTTACCGAGGATCGCGCGAAGTCCGATGGCACCTGCGAGCGGGAAGAAGATCAGTCCGGGCAGTTGGTAGCGCCAGGAGAACTCGAACGCGGCTGAGCCGAGCAGGAGGATCACACCGGCCGCCGCGGGGAACAGTGCGGCCGAACGGAGACCTGACTGCTTGGCGCGCCCCAACCCGGCGGCTGCAGCCAGTGCGAGCAGGACACACAGGCCGAGGAAGGTGCCGGACGTGTAGCCGCCGTGCAGCTGGTAGCCGCGCAGGATGACCGCGGGTCCGTGGGAGACCTGTGGCTCGGACCCTCCCCATTTCACCGCCGCTTTCGCGGTGTTGGGGTCCTTGAGGTTCGGATAGGTCAGCTGGAACTGCCAACGATCCAGCGGTACGTCGTTGGGCGAGCTGCTCCGGGTGGGTGCGAAACCCTTCGCGAAGTCCTTCAGGGCAGCCCATGTCACGTCGACCGGTTGATGCGTGATGACGAGATGCGCGAACTCGGTGGCCAGCTGACGCTTCGTCGTACCGGGTGGGAGCGGGCCGGGCCAGTTCGGGTCGCCGTAGTGGTTGTGTGCGTACTTGTCGACGCCGAGGCGTTGGCCGAGCGGCTCCTTCGGGCAGAACAGCCGAGTGCCCTCGTCGAGTGGCAGCGTCTCGCAGTTGGCGACCGTCGCGGTCCGGCCGTACAGGATCTGGTTCTCGGCGCCCGTGAAACCCCAGCGGCCGGTGTCCGAGTGGTAGTAGACGACGTACGCGCCGAAAACGAGAGTGAAGCCGGCGATCGCGGCCGCGGTACGGCGTACCACGTCCATGCGGCGTTTTCGCCAGGCGTTGCCGACGACAACCAGGTAGAGCACCACGGCGATCAGCAGAACCATGCCGATCGCGCGGACCGAGAACGCCGCGCCGACCAGCAGGCCGGCAAGACCCGCGCGCCGCCAGCCCGGCACGCCCTTCGCGAGCAGCAGCCAGAGGATCCCCACCAGGATCACGTCGAAGGTGGTCTCGGCCATGATGTTCTGCTCGATCTGCACCTGGTAGGCGTCGAGCAGGATCGGCGCGGCGGCGACCGCGGCCAGCCAGCGGTAGACGGTCAGCCGGCGGGCCAGCGCGTAGATCGCGACGCCGAGCAGCAGTCCGACGAGGTGCTGGACGATGACGACGAACGTGAGGCCGCCGATCCAGACCAGGGGCCCGAGCACGAAGTCGTACCCGATGGGGTTCAGCTGATCGGGGCTCAGCTTGTCCATGTTCGTGAGGTACTGGACGGAGTCGGTGTAGACGATCGCGGGACGATACGCGACGGTCGCGAGGACCCGCAGTACGAGGCCCAGGACGAGGAAGGCGGTGAGCAGCCAGTGCTTGCGCGCTGTCCGCCGGAGTCTCGTCGCTGTTGCTTGAAGTCTTGTCACTGGTTCTTGAAGTACTGCCACGTCCGGGCCAGGCCGTCCTCCAGCGACACCGTCGGCTCGTATCCGAGATCGTTGGTGATGTCCACGACCACTGCCGGCATCTCACCGGCCGGCGCCTCGATGTGCTCGGCCGGCACCGGACAGTCCGTGACCTCCCGGACCGTCTCGATCATCTCGAGCACACTGACCGAGCGGCCGGACCCGATGATCGCGCGGCCGTCGTACTTGCTGTCGAGCGCCAGCAGGATGCCGTTCACCACGTCGTCGATGAACACCAGGTCGCGCCGCTGCTCGCCGTCGCCGTACACCCGGACGCCGGTCCCGCTCAGCGCGGCCCGCATCATCCGCGGTACGAAGCTGTCCTTGTGCGACATGCCCGGCCCGTACACGTTCGTGAACCGCAGCGCGGCGGTCGCGAGCCCGTAGCTTCCCGAGTACGCCGAGAGCAGCATCTCGCACGCCGCCTTCGTCGCGCCGTACGGCGTCAACGGTCGCAGCGGCAGGTCCGCGGTGATGGTCGACGTACCCACATCCCCCACGACCGCGTTCGTCGAGGCCAGCACGAACCCCTCCACGCCGCTCCCGCGCGCCAACTCCAGCAGCACCTGGGTGATCGTCACGTTCTGCGCGAACGTCTGCATCGGCGCATCCACCGACCGCAGTACGGACGTCAACGCCGCCAGGTGCACCACACTCGTAGGCCGCGTCTCGAACGCCGCCACACAGGTCTCCTGCTCCGCAAGATCCCCCGTCACCACCTGTACCCCGTCATCCCACGAGGAATCCGGCGGCTCCCGATCCACCGCCGTCACCGCAACCCCCCGCCCCCGCAAAGCAGCCACCAGCGCCCGCCCGATAAACCCCGAGGCCCCAGTAACCAACACACGCTCGTCCATGCCCCTCAACCTACCCACACCCAACCACCCCGAGCCACGCTCCCGCCCCACTCGCGACCGCCCGCACCCACCTCGTCACTCAGCGCCCGGACCCGGCACCGCCTCCCCGGACAAAGCTCCGCCACAACCAAGCCAGAAACTCGTCGTCACTGCCCCACTCGTCGTACGCCGCCGCGACGTCGATCGCACCGGGCCGCAGGCCGTCACGATGTCCCTGCAGCAAAGCCCCCGGAGGTACGCCGTACGCACGCGCCCTTCGACTCCCCCACACCGACCTCAGGAATCGTGACCGCGGCCACCAACCCGGCCGTACGGGCCCCGAACCGCGCCACCAGGTCGGCGTACGTCCCAGCCGTATCCTCCACCACGTCATGCAACAACCCGGCCCTGAGCAGAGCAATGTCATCCGACACCCAACCCAGTCACCAACACCTGCAGAACCTGCAGCAGATGCTGCCAATAGGCCTCACCAGCCGGCCGAGTTTGCCCGGCATGCCAATCAACGCCCGCCGTCATCCGAACGCTTAGGCTTCGGCTCACCCGGATACAGCTCGCTCCACAGCCAGTCCAGGAAGTCGTCGTCGTTGTTCCAGGCGTCGTACTCCGCCGCAGCAAGGATCGCACCCGGCCGCAGGACCTCGCGATCGCCGCTCACCAGCCGCGCCAACTCCTCCTTGAAGAGCACCAAGCGTTCGCCGCCACGACCGGTCCGTGCAAACTCCACCAGCTCGTCAAAATTGTCATTGCGCGGCCTCAACTGTGTCGACCGAGCAGCCGAGATACGAGTACGCATTCGCCCAGACGATGAAGAGCTCCTCCAGCCGCTCATCCACAACTGCCAACGGCACGAAATGCTCAACAGTTTCCGCGTAATACGACCGCTGCTTCCCCACCCGCGGATGCGTATGCAACCGCTGCACGTTGCTATACCGATCCGACAACTTCAAGAGCAGTACGTCGTGAGACGCCTGCGCGAGCCTCCCGAGATACGCCGCACGCACCGTCTCCTTCGACTCCCCCACCCCAACCTGAGGAATCGTGACCGCGTCCACCAACCCCGCCGTACGCTCCCCAAACCTAGCCACTAGATCAGCCCGCGTCCCCGCGGTGTCCTCGACGACGTCATGCAACAGTCCCGCCCGCAGCAGGTCGACGTCCGTCACTTCAAGCCCGATCGCCAACACGTCCAGCACCTGCAGGAGATGCTGCCAGTAGGCCTCACCGGCCGGTCTCGTCTGCCCACCATGCCACCCGACGGCAGCGGCAAACGCCTCCCCCAACTCATCGACGACCCGCTTGGGAAGAACCGTCCCGAGCGCCGCCTCCGCGGCACCCCAGTCGCTCCACCCGGGAAAGACCCGGACGTCGCCCACAGCCTCAGCCACGACTCGGCGCAGGCTCGCCGGGATACAACTGCTGCCACAACCACGCGAGGAACTTGTCGTCGGTGTTCCAGTCGTCACCGTCGGCCGCGAGACTCAAGGCGTCACGCGGCAGTCCTTCGCGATCGCCCCGCAACAGCTGGGAGAACTCCTCCTTGAAGGTCTGCAACTCCACATCGTCGGGGCGATCAGCCTGCACCCGTCGCTTCAAGGCCGAGAAGTTGTCCGGATCGGCCTCCGAGTGGAGATGCGTCTGCACCACCGCCAGGAAGGTGGCGAACGGCGCATCTGGGTGCTTCAGCCAGTACTCACCGGAGTAGGTCACGTGGATCTCCTCAATCATTCTTCGTCAGGACGGGGAAAGAGCGTGTAGATCCCGTAGCTCTGGGTCGCAGCGTTCCGCTTGAAAATGATCTTGATGTCGCCGCCTTCGAAGGTCGGAATCCGTTCGATCTCCGGGGCAGGCAGCTCCGAGAGATCTGCTCCGGAGCGCTTCGCCTGGAGCCAGGCCTTTCGCTCCGGTTTACTCGCCGGCCACCCCTTGAGTGCAAAACCGGAACAGTACTTGTGACCGTCCGGCCCCAGGAGTTCATGGATGGGAATCAATATGTCACGCGGCTGCGCGTCGTTGTCGAAAGGCAGGTCCAGCACTGCACGTACTTTGGGATGCTCCGATGCCATGACGTAGATCGCGGCGAGCGCAGTCGCGTCGTGAACTCGTGTGGAGTCCTTTCCGCAGTAGTGCTGCTTCGTGTCGTCGAGGCCGTCCACGCCGGCTGACCGCTTTTCCGGGTCGACCTGCGCTGGGTCTTCGTTGAACGCGACCCGGCGCGCCTGCAGTTCGTCCGGTCCCATCGCGCCGTGCCGGATATGTCCGTGACCGTCCGACAGGTCGATCGATGCGTAGACCCGTTGAACTAGCGGCTCACAGTCTGCGACCGGAGCCAACCACGGGCGCGAGTCCTTGTTGGCCGCGATGTAGGCGACCCCATTGCGCTCGTCCTCTGCTCGTCGGTCGTCCACTTCGCTCCGCTGGTCGACCTCGACGTCCTTCGATTCAGGACCTTCGGGCTTCTGGGGACGTGGCATCGCCAACCTCTCAGGAGCCCATTGCGCAAAGCGGTCTCTGACCACTGCACCCCCGACTTCAGTGTCGATGGCAAACTTCGTACGGGCGTCCTCGGTGACTTCGGCCTGGTGGGTGTCGGCTGGTGGCGGAGGGGACTCGCGGCCTTCCGCTTCCGTACGTCGTTCGCGTTCTGCACTGGCATCGACCTCAGCGTCGGCGGTGGGGTCGACGCCAGTCGCGCGATCGTCAGCGTCATCCTCTTCCGGCGATTGTGCGGTGACGTCGTCCGTTGAGGGTGTCGACTGTTCTTCACCCGGGCTGGTGGACGAGTCATCCGGCTCTGGTGTCGAATCGAAATGTCCGGCCCGTCCATCGCGAGATCGCCGCTGACGGACGCCAGCCGCTTCACGCCCGCAGCGAGCCGGAACAACCGCGGCTCCGCCGACCGCCGCGCCGACTCGCTCAACAGATCGGTCAACCGCGCGAACTCGCCCCGGGACAGCTCCCCGCGCTGATCCGGTGTGAGCTGCCGCTGCAGGACTTGGAACGCCAGGTGCAGCCGCGAGAACGTCACCGGCGAGTCAGTCAGGCACTCCACAACCTGCTGGACCAATGTCGCATCCACACCACGCGACTCGGACTGCTCGGGCTCCGCGCCACGCAGCCCTTCCGCGATCACCACGCCGATCTCGTCGGCGTTCAGACCGGCGAGCAGGTTCGATGAGGTGTCCGTGGACGGCACCACGGTCGCCTGGATCGGTGCGCCGTACTCCTCGGCCATGCGGTGCAGCGGCTCCACCACTGCGTCCTGCGTGAGGTCGAGGACGGTCAGCCGACCGCCGGCGCTCATCAGCGAGCTGCCCATCGCCATCACCGCGGCACGCCAGCCGGCGGCGGTCCCGCCGTACAGATCGACGCGCTCCTTGGTCGCCGGGCCGACAGGCACCCAGGGTCGTGTCGCGGCGACCTGGGACGCCTTGGTGCGCTCCCGCTCGCTCAGCTCCAGCTGCCAGGTCTGTACGTCGTGCTCGAACTCGTCCATCGTGTCGATGCATTCTTCGAGCCACCGTTGATGCTCGACAGCTGACGCCCGCCGCAACTGCTCCGGCCATCCCCACCGCAGCCAGGCGAGCCCGAGCGTGAGCGCGGCGGACGCCAAAGCCACAAGCGGCTGTACGACGACGCCGACCACGACCGTCAGTACGGCGGCCCCGGCCACCGCCCATACGAGGACCGGCCTGAGCCTCGTCACGGTCGCCCGCCGGCTCTCGAGCTTGGCGAGCCCCGTCGGCGCCGGTACGGCGGGAACGGGCGGCTCCTGGTGCTCGATGACCACGACCTCCTGCCCGCGGTACTCCCAGCCCCACTGCTCGGTCTGCCGGGTCGCGAGCCTCGTGTCAGCCATGTCGTGCACCGTCCAACCGCTCCAGCACCACGCCACGTGCCAGCTCGCTCAGAATCGATTCGGCCTCGGCGACAGTCGCGGACGCATTGTCGAGACCGGCGTCGCGCTCGGCGTCATCGGCGGAGGTGAACCGCCGACGGCAGCCTGCGCAGTGCGTCGCGGACGGATCAGACCAGGCACCGCAGTACGAGCAGCGGCGCGCCTGGAGCATCCGCTCCGCGTGGGCCAGCCGCTGGCGCTCCATCAACGCGCGCTGCCAGCGGAGCTGCGCCTGCGGCAGGTATTCGACCAGTTGCTGATCGGTGAAGCTCTTCCCACCGCTGCCGAGGACTGCCGAGGTCAGCCGGGCGACGGCGTCCCGGTGAACGGTCGCAGCCTTCCCAACCGCACCGACCGTCACCAGCAGCGGGAACCAGCCGAGCGTCTGCAACCGCAGGACGGCCGAGCCCTTGGTCCACTGCAAGGACAGGGTCGAGGCGCTCTCCGGATCCCTGACCCACCCGGCCGGGCGGAGCGCCATCTCGAACAGGGCGCGCTGTGGGTTGTCGAGCGCGGCGTGCGGCAGCAGCAGGTGGGTGTGCTGCCGACGGACGAGCTTGGCTCGGTCCACAGCCACACGTCCTCCCGAGATCGCCACCCGACGGGCCGGAACCGGCACCGCGCAAGGTAACTGTAGTTACCGCCTGTGCCTGTCGCAGCACGATCGCGTTGCCACTTGTGGAAAACTCCCGGCGCAAGGCGGACCGACTGCGACGAAGTCTTGACCCGGAGTGATCGGCGGGAGACGATTCCGGCCGGACGCGGGCTGACAACCTTGTCATCGGGGCCGCGTACTCACACCGGTGGACGGGGGCGTCCCGTGGTGCCGGCCGGATGTGCAAGGAGCGTAGATGGATCTCCGCCGCCCACTGGGGCTCGTCTCGTCTCTAACGCTGGTTGTGACAATGTCTGTTGCCATGACGCCAGCGCATGCCGCGTCACCTACTGCCTCGGAGCAGCCGGTGGTCAGCGGTTCGTCGTTCTTCACCTCGTTCGAGGCCGGACAGCCGCAGCCGGGTTACACCGACACGGTCGAGACCGGACCGGACGGGAAGCCGCGCACCGACGGTGTCCGCGGCCCGACGCCGACCGGGATCGGCGGCAGCGAGATGGACAAGGTCACCAAGGTGACCGCGAGCGGTGAGAACACCGGCGGCGGCGAGATCGCCAGCAACGCCGCGGACGGTGACAAGTTCACCAAGTGGCTGGTGTTCGAGCCGACCGGCTGGCTGGTCTACCAGACCTCGGCCCCGGTGGTGATCAAGAAGTACGCGCTGACCTCGGCGAACGACGCCGACGGTCGCGACCCGAAGAACTGGACCGTCTCCGGCTCGAACGACGGCACCACCTGGACCGCCCTGGACACCCGGACGAACCAGAGTTTCGAGAACCGCTTCCAGACCAAGGAGTACAGCTTCGCCAACACCACGGCGTACACGTACTTCAAGCTGGACGTCACGCTGAACCACGGCGAGAACATCGTCCAGCTCGCCGACTGGTACCTCTCGAACGGCGACCCGCTGCCGCCGCCCGGACCCGTCGCGGAATCGCGGCTCGACTCCGGCCCGAGCAGCGCGTACAACGCCCGCGCCCGCGTCGGGTTCACCGGCGTGAAGTCCTTCCGGTACGCCGGTCACCAGGACGCCACGGGACGCGGGTACACGTGGAACAAGATCTCGGACGTCGACCTCAAGGTCGGCAAGGACACCAGGTTGTCCTACAAGATCTTCCCCGAGCACGTCGAAGGCGACCTCAGCTATCCGAGTACGTACGCCGCCGTCGACCTCGCGTTCGACGACGGCACCTATCTGAGCGACCTGAAGGCGAAGGACCACCACGGCTTCGAGCTGAGTCCGCGCGGTCAGGGCGACTCGAAGGCGCTGTCCACGAACCAGTGGAACAACGTCGAGGCCGACCTCGGCGCGGTGGCCGCCGGCAAGACGATCACCCGGATCCTGGTCGGGTACGACAAGCCGTCCGGCCCGGCGGACTTCCGCGGCTGGCTCGACGACATCCGGATCGCCGCCGCGATCAACCCGGACCGGGCTGCCCAGAAGACCGCGGCCAAGCATCCGTCGGACCTGGCGCTGACCACCCGTGGGACGAACGCCACCGGCGGTTTCTCGCGCGGCAACAACTTCCCGGCGACCGCCGTACCGCACGGGTTCAACTTCTGGACGCCGGTGACGAACGCCGGTTCGACGTCCTGGCTGTACGACTATGCCAAGGGCAACAACGAGGCGAACAAGCCGACGATGCAGGCGTTGTCGATCAGTCACGAGCCGAGCCCGTGGATGGGTGACCGGCAGACGTTCCAGGTGATGCCGTCGACGGCCGACACCCCGACCGCGGATCGCAAGGCCCGCGCGTGGTCGTTCAGCCACGACAACGAGATCGCGAGGCCGTACTACTACGGCGTCACGTTCGACAACGGCAACGCGGCCGAGATCGCGCCGACCGACCACGCGGCGATGCTGCGGTTCAGCTTCCCGGCCGGGAAGGCATCGCTGATCTTCGACAACGTCAACAACAGCGGCGGCCTGACCCTCGACCCCGCGACCGGCGTGGTCACCGGGTACACCGACATCAAGAGCGGACTGTCCACCGGCGCCGGCCGGCTCTTCGTGTACGGCGTCGTGGACCAGAAGGTCCTTGCCTCGGGCAAGCTGTCGAACGGTGGTGGCGCCAACGTCGGCGGCTACTTCATGTTCGACGCCAAGACCACCCAGGTGCAGCTGCGGATCGCCACCTCGCTGATCGGTACGGCGCAGGCTCGCAAGAACCTCGAGCTCGAGCTCCCCGCGGGCTCGAAGTTCAACAAGGTGAAGGACGCCGCGCAGGAGCAGTGGGACAAGAAGCTCAGCACGATCGAGGTCGAAGGCGCGACGGCCGACCAGCTGACCACCCTGTACTCGAACCTCTACCGCCTGTTCCTCTACCCGAACAACGGCTCCGAGAACACCGGTACGGCGTCGAAGCCGGTGATCACCTACGCGTCGCCGACCTCGCCGAAGGTGGGCGCCGACACCCCGACCACGACCGGTTCGAAGATCGTGGCCGGCCAGACCTACGTGAACAACGGGTTCTGGGACACCTATCGCACCGTCTGGCCGGCGTACTCACTGTTCTCGCAGGACGACGCGGCGAGTCTCGTCAACGGGTTCGTCCAGCAGTACAAGGACGGCGGCTGGATCTCCCGCTGGTCGTCACCGGGGTACGCGAACCTGATGGTCGGTACGTCGTCCGACGTCGCCTTCGCGGACGCGTACCTGAAGGGGATCAAGGGCATCGACGTCCAGGCGATGTACGACGCGGCGGTGAAGAACGCGTCCGTCGTACCACCGTCGCAGAACGTCGGCCGCAAGGGTATGGACCTGTCCACGTTCAACGGCTACACGGCCAACACCACTGGTGAGGGCTTCAGCTGGTCGATGGACGGCTACATCAACGACTTCGGCATCGCGAACCTGTCGAAGGCGCTGTACGACCAGGCGAAGAAGAACGACCCGCGCAAGCAGGAGTACCTGGACAACTACAAGTACTTCCTGAACCGGGCCCGGAACTACGTCACGCTGTTCGACCCGACGGTCGGGTTCTTCCAGGGCAAGGGCCCGGACGGGGTCTGGGGCAACTCGCCCACCACGTTCGACCCGCGCGACTGGGGTCACGACTACACCGAGACGAACGCGTGGAACATGGCGTTCTCGACACCGCAGGACGGGGCCGGCCTGGCCGCGATCTACGGCGGCCGGGACGGGCTGGCGAAGAAGCTCGACGAGTTCTTCAGTACTCCCGAGGACGCACTGCACACCGGTGGGTACGGCGGGACGATCCACGAGATGCTCGAGGCCCGCGACGTCCGGATGGGTCAGTACGGGCACAGCAACCAGCCGTCACATCACATCACCTACATGTACGACGTGGCGGGGCAGCCGTGGAAGACGCAGGAGAAGGTGCGCGAGGTGCTGTCCCGGCTGTACCTCGGGTCCGAGATCGGCCAGGGGTACCCGGGTGACGAGGACAACGGCGAGATGTCGTCGTGGTTCCTGTTCAGCTCGCTCGGCTTCTACCCGTTGCAGGTCGGCTCGCCGACGTACGCGATCGGTTCGCCGCTGTTCACCAAGGCGACGATCCGGCTGGCCGGTGGCAAGAAACTGGTGGTCAGCGCGCCGCAGAACTCGTCGAAGAACATCTATGTGAAGAGCGTCAAGGTCAACGGGAAGAACTGGACCTCGACCGCGCTGCCGCACGACCTGATCGGAGGAGGCGGCAAGATCGAGTTCGAGATGACCGACCAGCCGACCAAGTGGGGCACCGGCCGCAACGACGCCCCGCCGTCGATCACCACCCCGGGCGAGGACCCGATGACGTGGCGGGACTCCACCTCCGACACCGGTGCGGTGATCGGCGCGGGTGGTACGGACGTCTCGGCGCTGATCGACAACGACTCGAAGACGCAGGTCACGCTGACCGGCGCCCAGCCGACCGTCACGGTCGCCCTGCCACAGGGCCGTCCGGTCGGCATGTACACGCTGACCAGTGGTGCGACCGGTACGGCGCCGTCCGCGTGGACGCTGGAGGGATCCAACGACGGTACGACGTGGACGACGGTGGACCGGCGTACCGATCAGAAGTGGGCGTGGGCGTCGTACACGCGGTCCTTCAGCATCACGTCTCCCAAGGCGTACACGCAGTACCGCCTGGTGCTGACGCCGGCGGCGGGCGCTGACGGCGTCACGCTGTCCGAGGTCGAGCTCCTGGGCACGCTGAAGGGCGTCGAGACCGGCACGCACCCGAGCGACAAGCGGGTCGCGGCAACCAAGCCGAGCCCGACGCCGTCGCAGTCGATCGACCGAAACTGGGGCTGACCCCCCGTTCGCCGGTTCCTGTCACTTCTTGTAGTGACAGGAACCGGCGAACCTCAGCAGGGTGTCCATGTCCCAGGCCAGGTTGTAGGCCTTGTTGCTGATGCCCACGATCCTGGTGCTCTTGTCAGGCTTGATGTAGACCTCCTGACGCCCGTTCGGGCTGCCGGGCACGCCGCTCGTGACCGCCTGGTACTTCCCGGCCGGCACCTTCGGCAGCTTCGTCCACGGCGTCGAGTACTTGTCCACGGTCGGGCCCTCGCCCTCGTCGATCAGCTCCGTCTGCCGGATGACCAGCGTGAACGTCGCCCCGTGGTACTGCTTCGGGTTCGTTAGGCTCGGGTCGGACAGCTCCTGCTGCTCCCAGCCCCCGCCCTGTGCGGCGGTGACAGTGACTCGCGCAACCCAGCCCTGCGGGATCAGATCGCACGTGATCACCCCGGGGAACGGCGTCGTGTTCGCGACCAGCGGGACCTGCTGGGCGGGGATGACCGGCGGTTTGCGCGTGTCCCGCGGCAGCGACCGGAAGTCCTTGGGCGTCGTCTTCACCGGTGCCGGGGTCTTGGTGGTGTGGGTGGCCGGGTCGGGTGCGCCGTTGTTCATGCCGGTCGGCAGGACGGACCATGCGACGCCGACCACGAGGGCGGTCGCGACCGCGCCGGAGGCGACGCCGGTGAGACGTCGGCGGCGCAGGGCGCGTTGCCCACGGGCCAGGTCGGCGGTCACGTCGGCGTCGATGACCGCGGGCTCGGGGCCGGCGGCCTCGTCGAGCAGTTGCTTCAGCTCGGTCATCGCAGACTCTCCAGCGTTTCGAGGGAATCGTTCAGGAGATCGCGCATCGTCGCGAGCGCCCGCGACGTCTGGGACTTCACGGTGCCTTCCGAGCACCCCATCAACTCGGCCGTCGTCTGGACGTCGAAGTCGCGGAAGTACCGCAGTACGACGACCGCGTGCTGCCGGCGGGGCAGCTTCGCGAGAGCGCCCAGCACGGTCAGCCGCTCGGCCGGATCCTGCGTCGGCGGCGGAGCGGCGTCGTACAGCTGCTCGGTGGTCGACTCCCGCCGGCGCCAGAGCCGCCGGCGTTCGTCGAGGAAGGCGTTCACCAGGATCCGGTCGGCGTACCTCGCGGCACCGTCCTCGCGGCGCACCTTCGACCAGTGCACGTAGAGCTTGGTCAGCGCGACCTGGACCAGGTCCTCCGCCCAGTGCGCGTCCCCCGAGGTGAGCAGCCGGGCGGTGCGCAGCATCCGGCCCCGATGCGCCGTCACGTACTCGAGGTACTCCGCGTCGCGGTCGCTCACGGTCGGCCCTCCCCCCTTGTCGGTGATCTCCACCCTGGAACTACTGGGTGAGCCCGCCGGGAGGTTGCATCATGACGCGAGGGCGACGGCTGCTGCCGTCGCCCTCGATGGTGTCGCCGCCGGAGCCTGCCCCTGAGAGGCTCCGCCGGGTTTCCAGCGAATGAGGGGTGGCGGTCCCCGCCCGGACTGCCACCCCTTCTTCCCTATCGACGTCCGAACCCTCCCGAGGGTTGCCTTCGCCCAGAACTGTCCACATGCCGGACAAACGACAGGAACCAGACCGGGTTCAGCCGGCCCAGCGGCCGGTGAAGAAGCCCGCCGCCCAGATCGCGGCGAGCGGGATCGCCACCCCCAGGTACAGCCGGCCGACCCACGGTTTGCGCCGGGCCAGGACGGCCAGCCCGATCCACAGCGGCCACATCAGCAGGGTGGCGCGGGTGAGTGAGTAGATCCAGAACGACGTACAGAACGCGCCGAGGGTGGCGGCGACCCAGGCTGCCTCGCCCCAGGACCGGCGCCAGAACAGCCAGGCCAGGAGGACCAGCCCGACGAACAGTGCGACCAGTTCGGCGCGGAACATCCACGTCCAGTCGCTGCGGTCCGCCGGGAAGTGGCCCGTGCTCGCAGCCTGGACGGTGTGCATCAGCGAGGTCCACGGCCAGGTGAACTCGCGCGCCCAGCCCTTCTCCTGCGCCTGCTGCCAGGCGAACCAGGACCCGTGGATCTGCTTCAGGTACGCCATGAAGCCGAGCACCGGTACGGCGGGCAACGCCAGCCAGGGCAGCGAGAGCCAGTCCCGCTTCTTCGACGTCACGAACTCGACCAGCAGCGCGAAGATCAGAAAGATCCCGGATACCCGCACGGTCGACGCCAGCGCGACGAAGATCGCGGCGCGGGCCCAGCGTCCCTGCCGAGCGGCCAGCCAGCCGGGGAACGCGAACGCACAGAACAGCGCCTCGGTGTACCCCGCGGCGAGAAACACCCCGACCGGAGCGCAGTACCAGATGATCGCCGCGTTCGGCCCGATACCTTTCAGCTCCGGGAACTCGTACTGCGCCAGTCGCGCGAGATAGACACCCGCGATCGCGCTGGCGACCGCGGAGACCACGATGCCCGCGGCGACGTACCCGATGCCGGTGTAGCTGACCAGCCGCATCAGCAGTGGGAAGCCCGGGAAGAACGCGGCCAGCGGCGCACCCGACGGCTCACCGTTGTTGTAGCCGAACTCGGCGACCGCCTTCAGGTGCCAGACGTCCCACTGCAGCCAGGCACGCCAGACATTGGGGTAATCAGTGCCGCGGTTGAACAGCAACGGCGCCGAAACGGACAGCACGAACAGCCCGGCCCGAGTGACCAGCCACCACCCGAGCACCTCCCGAGCCTGAGCAGTCGGCATCCACCGCTTCCACCCCACCCCGTCGACCCGGGCCCGCCGAGCCCGCCCGGGCCTGGGCTCACCGGCAGCCGCGCGCTCAAACACGCCCGCACCACCGAACACCACTGTCCGCCCGAGTCACGCCTCTATCGTCCCTCATAGACGTGCCAGGCAGGCCGGCCCCGTCCGTCAGAGGCAGTCGTTGCAGGTGGTGATCGTGGTGTAGGCGTGCCGCGTGCCGTAGTCGTCGACGCCGTACGTGAGGCGCTCCCGGTGGAACGACGACATCGGCGTCCAGACGACCTCCCTGGGCGGATTGTCGTGACCGGTGCAGCCGAACTGGGTCTGGCCGGGACCGACGTAGATGTTCTGCCGGTGATAGGTCCCGTAGTAGTCGATGTACCCGGTCTCGAGGTACGGCTTCTGGCCCGGAGTACAGCTCGCCGAGATGCGGGTCCAGGTCGAGTGGCACGTGCTCGAATAGCGCAGCTCGACGTACACACCCTTCGCGGTGGTGAAGTTCTTCAGGGTGGTCGACCCCGAGCTGCAGCCGGCGGCCTGCGGGTCCATGCCGTTGCAGTTGTTGTAGGTACAGGCCACCGCGCTGGCGGAGCTGACTCCGGTCAGCGAGAACGCGGCCAAGGAAACGAGCGCGAGCACGGCGCGGGACATCTTCGTTCCCAGCATGGACTTCCCCCAGATTCTCGGCAGAAAACTACGCTCTGCGGTTGGCGATCGACGCTCTGGGAACGGTAGGCGGCGCGAAATTGCCGGGTCAACGAATCTGCACGTTGCTGCAGTTGCTCGTGGTGTGAAACCAGAACGGCACCCCGGGTGGGGTGCCGTTCTGGTGCGCTATTGGCCTCCGCCCGGAGGCTTCGGTGTGTTTGTGGGTTTGGTGGTCTGGCCGCCGGTCGGTAGTGACGGGAAGACCGGGGTCGTCGTCGTCCGGGTCGGCTTCGTCTTGGTCGGCTTGTCCGTCGGCGTGCTCGGGGGCGGCGTGCTGGGCGGCGGCGTGCTCGGCGGCGGCGTGCTCGGGGGCGGTGTGCTGGGCGGTGGGGTGGTCGTCGGCGTGCTCGGCGGCGGCGTGGACGTCGGGGTCGACGTGTCCTTGATCTGGTCCTTGTCCGGCTCGGCGAACTCGGCGTCGGGCACGCCCTCGAGAGCGGGCTTCATGAACGCCAGCCAGGTCTTCAGCGGCCAGTTGCCACCGAAGAACGCCGGGTCGTCGCTGTAGGGGTCCAGGTCCGACTCACCGGTGGCGCCGGCCCGGTACAGCACCGACGTGGACAACTGCGGCGTGTAGCCCGTCCACCACGAGGTCAGCGTCGCGGAGCCGTCCTTACAACCGTCGCAGGCCTTGTTCTTGGCACGGTCCTCGACGGCCACGCCACCCGCCGTACCGGTCTTGCCGGCAACTGCGCGGTCCAGATCCTTGGCACCCTCGCCGGTGCCCTTCTGGACCACGTTCTGCAGGGCGTAGTTGACGAGGTGGGCGATCTCCGGGTCGAAGGCCTTCTTCTGTTGCTTGATCACGCTCGCGTCCGACCACAGCACCTTGCCGTCCGGGCCGCGGACTTCCTTGATCACGTGCAGCGGCGTGTACTTGCCGTCGGCAGCGAACGTCGCGTAGGCGTTCGCCATGTCGACCGGCGACGCGTACGCGTCCGGGCCGAGCACGGTCGCCGGTGCCTGCCGGTCCTTCTCCAGCGTCTTCGAAGCCGGGATACCGGCCGCCTCGGCGGCGTCGACAACCTTGGCGGGGCCGTCCTCCATGTCGTTGTCGACCAGGTCGTAGAAGGCGGTGTTGATCGACTGCTCGGTCGCCTTCATCAGGGTGACGTCGCCGTAGTCGGTGCTGAGCTCGTTGCCGAACTTCTGCCCCTGGACCACGATCGGGCTGTCACCTTGGTAGACGTCCCAGAGTGACTTTCCCTGCTGGAGTGCCGCGGCCAGGGCGAACGGCTTGAACGACGAACCCGGTCTGGCCTTCGTCGTCGCCCAGTTCAACTGGCTCTTCAGGAAGTCCGGTCCGCCGTACATCGCGAGCAGCTGACCCGTGCCCGGTTGCACCGAGGCCATTCCGATGTGCAGTCCGGCGTCCTTCTTCGGGTGCTCGTTCTTGGCGGCGAGCAGGATTCTCTTCTGCTGCTGGTAGTTGAAGGTGGTGGTGACCTTCAGGCCGCCGCCGGTGATCGCGTCCTCGTCGAAGCCGAGCCGCACCAGCTCTTTGCGCGCCATGTCGAGCAGGAAACCGTTCGGCCCCCCGTAGCGGCTGCTCTTCTCCCGAGGGTTGAGCTTCGGCAGACGGTTGGCGTACTGCTTCTCCTGGGTCGGGGTGATCGTGCCCATCTGCTGCATGCCGTCGAGAACGTACTTGTAGCGCTCGATGATCCGCTTCTTGGTCCGTGGATCGGGGTCATTGACGTCGAAGAGAGTCGGGTTGTTCAGCACGGTCGCGAGAAGAGCGGATTCCTGGACGGACAGCGTCTTCGGGTCAGGCTTCTTGAAGTAGGCATCACCCGCGGCGGAGATGCCGTACGCACCCTCACCGAAGTAGATCGTGTTCAGGTAGCCCTCGAGGGTCTTGCTCTTGTCCTGCTGCCGGCCGAGCTTGGTGGCGATGAACAGTTCCTTGAACTTGCGGGAAACCGTCCGCTCCTGGGTCAGGTACATGACCTTGACGTACTGCTGGGTGATCGTCGAACCACCCTGCAGTTGCTCACCGCGCATGATGTTCACGCCGGCCCGGACCATGCCGGACGGGGAGATGCCGGGGTTCGTCCAGAACGTCCGGTCCTCGGCGGCGATCACCGAGTCCTGCACGTACTTCGGGATCTGCGCGAGCGGCACCGTGTGCCGGTTCTGCTCGTAGAACGATCCCAGCGGGTTCCGCTGGTCGGCGTACGTCACCGTCGTGGTGTTGGTGGCGAACTCCTTGTTCGGGTCCGGGATCTTCGTCGTCTGGTACATGACGAAGAACGCCGCGCAGCCCGCGATGATGCCGAGGAAGAGGAGTGCGGCGAACCACCCGAGGACCCGGAGCGCCCAGTGCTTCTTGCGCCGGCGGGGCGGGGCGGCCTTTCTACGACCTTCACTCACAGTGCAATCCTCGACGATCTCGCGGAAGTCATTGCCCCACAGACTACGGTGGGTGTGGTAACGGGCCCGAATCCGCTCCGGATGGTAGCAACGAGGGGCCACCCAAGGGAAAATTGGTCTACGGGCACCGATGTACTGACTCTTTACAACGTTGCAGGGTTGGCCTTGGGTGGGGACTGTGATCCGCCTCTCACTGCTCGCCGCCGGCCTGACTCTGCTGGCCACCTCCGTCGCCCACGCCGCGCCCGTGCCCCACGCCGCGGCCCCGCCGTCCACCGGCTACGCCAACCCCGTCACCGCCGGGTACTCCGCCGACTTCCCGGACCCCTCGATGATCAAGGGCCGGGACGGCTGGTGGTACGCGTACTCGACCGGCGGCCCGTACGCGAAAGACGGGCACGACGGCGACTCGTACAAGATCGCCCGCTCCCGAGACCTGACGCACTGGGAGAAGGTCGGCTCCGTGTTCGGTGCGGACAACCGGCCGACCTGGGCCGACCCGACCAGCGGGTTCTGGGCCCCGGACATCCGGTACGTCGACGGGAAGTACGTGCTGTACTTCACGGTCCACAACACGACGACCACGCCGGACAACTGGGACTACGCGATCGGTGCGGCGACCGCACCGACGCCGGCGGGCCCGTGGACCGACTCCGGTGCACCGGTTGTCGCGCCACGGCCGGCGTCCGGTGGCGGATTCCAGTGGACCATCGACCCGGCCGAGTTCACGGACACGGACGGTACGCGGTACCTGTACTGGGGCAGCTACAACGGCGGCATCCACGTCGTACGGCTGACCGCTGACGGACTGCGGACCGTCGGTGCCGTCACCGACGTGGCACGCGACCGCTTCGAGGGCCCGTACGTCGTGAAGCACGACGGGTACTACTACTTGTTCGGCTCGTCCTCGAACTGCTGCGCCGGCCCCACCACGGGGTACGCCGTCTTCGCGGGCCGCTCCCGTAGTCCGCTGGGACCCTTCGTGGATCGTCTGGGCAACGACCTGAACGCGTCGCGCACCGGAGGCACGCCGGTCGTCGCGTCGAACGGCAACCGCTGGGTCGGCACCGGGCACTCGTCGATCGTGACGGACCTGAGTGGTCAGCAGTGGTTCGCGTACCACGCGGTCGACCGGACCGACCCGTTCGTGACGAACTCCAACGGATGGCTGCTCCGCCCGATGCTGCTGGACCGTCTCGACTGGATCGACGGCTGGCCTACCGTCAACGCAGGAACCGGACCGAGTGAGTCGAGCAAGATCGCACCGGTTACTACGTCAGGCGCTCCGGCAGGCGACGTCCGCGCCGAGGCCGACGTGTCTGTCTCCAGTCAGGGCGTCACCGCTCGCGGCGCGACGGCCGTCATCGCCAACGGGCAACTCCGGCTGACAACCTCCAGTGGCTTCACGCGAACCGCACAGCTTCCACTGAAGGTCCCGGGCACGGTCTCGTTGGAGGTCCGCGGTCACCAGGCGACTGCGGAGTTCAGTGAGGACCGACTCGGGGACCCGCTGGCCACCATCGCGCTTCCGGTCGCACGACCTGCGGGCTCGGCAGGACCGGTCGGTGCGGCCGGCAACTTCTCGGTCGCGCCGCTCTACAAGCCGGTCACGCGTGCCGCTCCGACCCCTCGCATCGGTCGGGTCGACCAGCAGTACTCCGACGAGTTCACGCGCGGACTCGGCTCCGGCTGGACATGGCGGAACACCAGTGCGGACGCCACTGTCAGCAACGGCGCACTGCAGTGGAAGACCGAGACGAACGACCTGACTGACAACAACACCGCCTCCAAGGCGTCGCTGCTGCTGCGTGATCAGCCGACCGGCGACTTCGTCGTGGAGACCAAGCTGAAGCTGGACGTCGGCACCGACACCGTGCGGAACTACCAGCAGGCCGGTCTGCTGGTCTATCTGGACGATGAGAACTGGATGCGACTCGATCACGTTGCCGGCGGCACCGGACGGTTCGTCGAGTTCGGCAAGCGGATGCGGTTCACTCCGGTCGGTGCGCCGTCGGTGGTGACGTTCGGCGGTGCGATGATCGGTCCGCCGGCCGAAACCACCTGGTTGCGGCTCGCGCATGACGTCGTACCGCAGACTGGTGAGCACCGGTACCGCGCTGCGTCCAGCACGGACGGCAAGCACTGGGTGTGGGGTGCGGCGTGGACGCTGCCCGCCGGTACGACGCCCCGGATCGGACTGGTGTCGCAGGGGTCGTCAGCACAGACAGAAACGCAGTACGGCAAGGCGACCGCGCAGTTCGAATATTTTAGAGTCACTAGGTGACGTGTGGCGCCAAGAGCGTCACGGCGATCAGTGCGGCGGGGAAGCAGGCCAGGAACATCGTGAACGTGTAGCCCATGATGTCTCGCGCCTTCAGGCCGAGAATGGCGAGCGTCGGCAGCATCCAGAACGGTTGCAGCAGGTTGGCGCTCGCCTCCCCCAGGTCGTACACGACGACCATCCAGCCGGCGTCCACCTTGAGTTCGTTGGCGGCCTGCAGCACGTACGGCGCCTCGATCACCCACTTGCTGCCGCCACTCGGGACGAAGATGCCGAGGACACACGAGTAGATCGCGACCAGCGGCGGGAACAGGAACTGGTTACTCGCGTGCACCAACCAGCCGGCCAATCGCCCGGAGATCCCCGTGTAGGCGATCATCCCGAAAATCCCGCCGTACAAGGGGAACTGGAGTAGCACGCCGGCTGCCGCGGGCGCTCCGTCACGCACCGCACGGGCCATCCGCCACGGGCGCCACTGCAAAAGTAGTGCGAGCAGGAACAGGATCAGGTTGACCGTGTTGAGATCCAGTGCGTTGAAGAAGCTCTTCCCACTGAAGTAGCGAACGAGGTAGACCGCACCGAGCAGCACGATCAGCAGACTGAACAGTGGTGAGTGCTCCAACCAGTCACCAGGCCTGCGCGTCTCCTGGCGATCCCCGTTGCCCCGCTTTCCGTTGTACGCCGACCCTCTGCCGATGAGCGGTTTGAGTTCGATCCCGATGTCGTCCGCGGTCCGCGCAGTGCCCTCGCCTGGTGCGATGAACCACGCCATCCCGACACCGACGACGTACACGATCAGCGTCGCGACGAGTGCCTGCCAGGTGAAGATCGTGTCGCTGAGCGGGATCAGTCCGCTCGCGTGACCGCTTGCCTTGATGACTTCCTGCACCGGCGGCGGGCTGCTGCTCGCGCTCGCCACCTGCAACGCCGCGGAGCCCGACAGCCCCTGTGCCCAGACGGTCCCGAGCCCTAGGAACGCCATCGCGCCCAGCGCCCGGTAGTCCGCCTTCGGCACGTTCCGCGCCACTTCGCGCGCCAGGATCGCAGCGAAGATCAGACTGAACGCCCAGTTCAGGTACGACGCCAGCATCGCGACCGCGGCGACGAACGCGACCGCGCTCCGCGGACTCTTCGGGATCCGCGCCAGCCTGGTGATCAGCCGCGCGACCGGTCCGCTGGTTGCGACGGCGTACCCACCGATGATGATCATCGCCATCTGCAGGGTGAACGTGATCAGCGACCAGAACCCGATGCCCCACGCGTCGACCAGCCCGAAGCCTTTTGTCGCGGCCGGGTCGTCGGGCCGCTTCAGCAACGGCTCGCCGGTGAGCAGGCCGAACAGCAGCACCACGAACGTGCCGACCAGGACGAACCCGAACGCGTCCGGCAGCCATTTCTCGGTGAACGCGGTGAACCGCAGCGCCACGCGGGCGAGTAGCCCGTCGGTCTCGACATCGGACTTGGCGTGCTTCGCATGGACGTCGGCCATGACCCTCCGCTCCTGGACCACGACTCTGAGTTGTCATTCGATTAACGCAGATCGGCGCCTGACGTAACAGGTTTCCGGGCGCGGCGGTCCGATGAGGTGACAAACAACGACTTTGTTAGGGCTTGTCCACAGGCCTGGCGTCTGTTTACAGTGGCGGTGCGATGTATCGAACCGATACATCAGGTCATGACAAACTAGACCGTGGGAGGTGACTCATGGGAAACCGCAGTGGTGTCCTGGAGCTCGCCGTACTCGGTCTGCTGCACGAAGCGCCGATGCACGGCTACGAGCTCCGCAAGCGCGTCAACGCCCAGTTCGGGTGGGGACGCGTGCTGTCGTTCGGTTCGCTCTACCCGTGCCTGAAAGCGATGCTCCGCAACGGGCTGATCACGGCCGACCCCGGGACGCCGGAGTCGGGTCGCAGGCCCAAGATCGTCTACACGATCACCGCCGACGGCAAGGACTACTTCGCGCACGCGATGCACGAGGCCGGCCCGTCGGCCTGGGAGGACGACACCTTCGGCGTCCGCTTCTCGTTCTTCGGCCGGACCGATCCGGCCACCCGGTTGCGCATCCTCGAGGGCCGCAAGGCCCGGATGGAGGAGCGGCTGGCCAACTTCCGGGCGGCGATGAGCCGGACGGCGGAGCGGGTCGATGCCTACACCCTCGAACTGCAACGGCACGGCCTGGAGTCGGCCGAGCGCGAGGTCCGCTGGCTGTCCGAGTTGATCGACGGCGAGCGGCGGCACCAGCGGCCCCCTGACCAGCACCACCCGCCTACTCAAGGAGAATCCAGATGACCTCGATCCGCGTAGCGATCGTCGGCGTCGGCAACTGCGCAAGCTCGCTCGTCCAGGGCGTGCACTACTACCGCGACGCCAAGCCCGAGGAGCGCGTCCCGGGTCTGATGCACGTCCAGTTCGGCGACTACCACGTCCGCGACGTGCAGTTCGTGGCCGCCTTCGACGTCGACGGCAAGAAGGTCGGCCTGGACCTCGCCGACGCGATCGGCGCCAGCGAGAACAACACGATCAAGATCTGCGACGTGCCCCCGACGGGCATCACCGTCCAGCGTGGTCACACCCTCGACGGCCTCGGCAAGTACTACCGGGAGACCATCACCGAGTCCGACGCGGACCCGGTCGACGTGGTCGCGGCGCTGCGCGAGGCGCAGGTCGACGTCCTGGTCTGCTACCTGCCGGTCGGTTCGGAGCAGGCGGCGAAGTTCTACGCGCAGTGCGCGATCGACGCGGGTGTCGCGTTCGTGAACGCGCTGCCGGTGTTCATCGCCGGCACCAAGGAGTGGGCGGACAAGTTCACCGCGGCCGGTCTGCCGATCGTCGGCGACGACATCAAGTCGCAGATCGGTGCCACCATCACGCACCGCGTGCTGACCAAGCTGTTCGAGGACCGCGGTGTCACCGTGGACCGCACGTACCAGCTGAACGTCGGCGGCAACATGGACTTCAAGAACATGCTCGAGCGGGAGCGGCTGGAGTCCAAGAAGATCAGCAAGACGCAGTCCGTCACCTCGCAGCTGCGTGCGGAGATCGAGGACCGCAACGTCCACATCGGCCCGTCCGACTACGTGGCCTGGCTGGACGACCGCAAGTGGGCGTTCATCCGGCTCGAGGGCCGCAACTTCGGCGACGTCCCGCTGTCGCTGGAGTACAAGCTCGAGGTCTGGGACTCCCCGAACTCGGCCGGCATCATCATCGACGCGATCCGCGCCGCGAAGATCGCCAAGGACCGCGGCATCGGCGGCCCGATCCTCTCCGCCTCGTCGTACTTCATGAAGTCGCCGCCGGAGCAGTACGCCGACGACGTCTGCCGCGAGCTCGTCGAGAAGTTCATCCGCGGCGAGGTCGAGCGCTGACCCCGTTCTGACAGCACGCCGCCCCGCACCCCTCCCGGGTCGCGGGGCAGCGTGCGATCATGGCGCCGGATGACCGAGATCCGCGAGTACCAAGACTCCGACGCCACCAGCTGGCTTCGCTGCCGAGTCCTCAGCTTCTTGACCACGGAGTACTTCGACGACGTCGTCGTGACCCGTCCGTCGTTCGAGAACCCGGCGCACCGTCTCGTGGCGGTGCAGGACGACACGGTGATCGGGCTGATGGACGTCGAGATCCTCGCGGATCGCGCGACGATCGACGTACTCGCCGTACACCCGGATCACCAGCGACGCGGGCTCGCCGCCCAGCTGCTCGAGGCGGTGCTGCCTCGGCTGAAGGTCGGCGTACTGGATGCGTGGACGCGTGGGGATGCGTCGGCGAACGCCTGGTACCAGCGGTCGGGGTTTGTGGAGAACTTCCGCTATCTGCATGTCTACAAGTCCTGGCAGGACGACGAGACGCTTGCGGCGCCTGAGGGTGTCGACAAGGTGATGTCCGCGTTCATGCATGCGCCGATCTCGGCCGAGGCTGCGATGCGGGAGCGGTTCGCGCGAGTGCATGTCTGCCGGCAGTACGTGCGAGCGTTGTAGTCGTGCCGCTTCATGTCGGATGTGCGCAGTGGACGCATCCTGCCTGGCCGCAGCCGAGTCGCGAGAAGCTGCGGTCGTACGCCTCGTGGTGCAACGCGGTCGAGAGCAACACGACGTTCTACGCGACACCGTCCGTGTCCTCGGTGGCTCACTGGGCTGAGCAGACACCACCGGACTTCCGCTTCGTGGTGAAGCTGCCGCAGGTCATCAGCCATGAGCGCCGACTGACCAACGTCGACGCAGAGCTCCGCGAGTTCGTCGCCGCGGTCGAACCGCTCGGCCCGCGCAACCACGCCCTGTGGATCCAACTGCCGGCGGCGTTCTCACCCACCGACCTCGGCACCCTCGCCGCGTTCCTGCACCACGCACCCCGCGAGTTCCGGTACGCCGTCGAGGTCCGCCACCGCGCGTTCTTCGAGGACCCGAGCGCGGCCGCCAACCTGGAACGCGTGTTGGCACGCGCGAACGCGGAGTGGGTCCCGTTCGACACCGGCACGCTGTTCGGTCGCCGCCCGACAAGCCTGGCGGAGCGCGACGCCTGGATGAAGAAGCCGCGAGTGGCTCGGCGGACGCGCGCGCTCACCGGTCACCCGATCGTCCGCTACATCGGCCGGGACTCCGTCGACGAGACCGTCGAGGGCTGGTCGTACCTCGTCGACCTGGTCGTGAACTGGCTGTCCGAGGGCCGCTCCCCGACGGTCTTCCTGCACACCCCGGACAACGCCGAGGCTCTCAATCTCGCGCGCCGCTTCCACGCGACTGTCGCGGCAATCGTGCCCTCGTTGGCCCCGCTCGCGGAGCCCGTCGCCACCGAACCGCCGACTCTGTTCTAGTTATCCACAGCTTCGAAGTGGCCGCGGATTTCGTGGTCGATCTCCGTATGTTCTCCGCCGACTTCACACCTCGGGAGGACATCACATGGAGCACCCCAACGGTACGGCGCCGTTCGCACCTGCCGGATCTGTCGCGTCTGTTGCACCTGTCTCGCCTAGCGACGAGAGGCAGGCTCGGGCGGACTGGCTGATCACCGAGCTCGGGCGACTCGCGGCCGACGCCGACGATCCGCACGACCAGGCCCGCTTCCGCCGTACCGCGGACTCGCTCGTCCGGCTCGCGATCGCGTTCCGCTCGTGACCACCGCGACGATCGCGCCGAGTCCTCCCGTCCCGGCCTCGGCCGCTGAGCTCCTTGCCCGCAGCGGGGAGATCGCTCGCGATCTCGCCGGCGCCGAGCATTCGGCGTGGAACGGGCAGATCGCCGAGGCGCCCGCCGGGGTCCTCGGGTTGGCGCACTGGGACGGCACGCTGTACCTCGACCGCGAGTCCATCCTCGATCCACTGCATCATCTGTACGAGCACGCCGGTGAGGACCACGCCATCCCCACCCTCGCCCGCTACCGCGAGGCCCTGGCCACACTGCTCCACGAACATGCGCACTTCCTCGGCCCGTCCGGCTCCACCCAGGAGTCGGCGCGCGAAGCGTTCCTCAAACCCGGCAGCCGTGAGCTGGAGGAAGGCGTCACCGAAGCCTGGGCTCAGGACCACCTCGACGAGTACATCCACCGGCTAGGCATCGACCGAGTTGCTCCCGGCATCAATTCCGTCCAGGCGCCGGGGTACTACGCCGCGTTCGTGCCCGCCGTCCGCAAGCTCAGCGCCGACCTGGAGAACCGCAACGGCCTCCGCCGCGGCGAGGTCCTCGACCTCCTCAACCGCCAGACCGCCGACGGTCAGTTCCCGCTACTGGTCGACCTCGTCTACAACTCCACCCGCCTCCCTGATCTGGAGCTGCCGCCTGGCGTCATGACCCGTTCCCGCCTCGAGAACACCTTGCGTTCCGGCCTCGCACACCTCGACGCCTACGAACTCACCGCCCCCAGCTTCGCCACCGCCAAGTCCCTCTCCACCGCCGACCACATCCTCGACCACCTCAACCACGAAATCCGCACCGCCGAATCCGCCTCCCTCTTCACCCCCACCTCAACCGCCCTAGCCGTCTCCTCATCTACCGGCCACGCCCTACCGCCCACTCGGCACGCGCCAACGCCCACTCACCAGATCCCACCCCCGCATCATGCGGCCCTCACCGGCATCGCTCCCCCCACCGCACCCCGCCCGGCCAACACCCACCTCCGCCCCGCACACACCAGCCCCCGCCTGACCAGAGGAGGCCTCCACCGCCCCGCCCAGTAGCCTGCCTCGCCCAGCAGCTGCGGACCGGAGCCTTCGCGGAGGAGAACGCAAATCCGAGCTGTCCATCGGGTGCAGCAGGCGGCTCGGGGCGGATTGGGTCGGGGGTGGGTACGGTGGCGGGCGCGGGGTGACGGAAGGAGTGGTGGATGGAATTGGTGAGTGAGAGTCGCGAGCTGCAGGCCGGGCTGGTGGAGTTGCGGCGCGAGTTGCATCGCGAGCCTGAGGTCGGGCTGGTGTTGCCGCGGACTCAGGCGACGGTGATGGACGCGATCGCGGGGCTGCCGCTGGAGGTGACCACAGGCAACGAGGTGACCTCGGTGGTCGGGGTACTGCGAGGCGGCGCGCCCGGGCCGACGGTGTTGTTGCGCGGGGACATGGACGCGTTGCCGGTGGTCGAGGAAACGGGTCTCGACTACGCCGCGGAGAACGGGAACATGCATGCCTGCGGCCACGACCTGCACACCACGGGTCTGGTCGGTGCGGCGCGGCTGCTGAGTGCGCATCGCGAGGAACTCCACGGGAACGTGATCTTCATGTTCCAGCCGGGCGAGGAAGGGCTCGGCGGCGCCGGGTACATGGTGCGCGAAGGGCTGCTGGAAGCGACGGGTGACAAGCCGGTCGCGGCGTACGCGCTGCACGTCTGGGCGCAGGCGGCGAAGGGCACGTTCCAGCTCCGGCCGGGCACGATGATGGCCAGCTCGAACCAGCTGCACATCACCGTGCGCGGGAAGGGCGGACACGGGTCGATGCCCGCGACAACGGTGGATCCGGTGCCGGTGGTGGCCGAGCTGGTGCTGGCATTGCAGGCGTACACGACGCGCCGGGTGAGCGTGTTCGACCCGGTCGTGATCACGGTGACGCAACTGGAGGCCGGTGTCGCGATCAACGTCATCCCGAACACCGCCCGCCTCGGGGCGACCGTGCGCACGTTGTCCGACGCGATGCTCGACCAGCTGACCCGTGAGCTGCCGGCGCTGGCGGAGCAGATCGCGGCGGCACACGGATGCACGGTCGACGCGCGACTCAACCCGCAGTACCCGGTGACGGTGAACGACGCGGGACGTACGGAGGAGACGATCCAGGCGCTGTCCGGACTGTTCGGAGCGGATCGGGTCGAGCGGCTCGAGAACCCGTTGATGGGTGCTGAGGACTTCTCGATGGTGCTGCGGGAGGTGCCGGGCACGTTCGCGATGGTCGGTGCGCGACCGGACGACGTGTCCGCCGCGGAGGCGCCGTCGAACCACTCCAGCATCGTGAGGTTCGACGACGCGGTCCTCGCCGATCAAGCAGCGGCGCTGGCGCACCTCGCGACCAGGCACCTCCTACCGACCTGAGATCGCACAAGAAGTGAGCCTGTGGCTGGTCGGTCCGCCAGAGACCGACCAGCCACAGGGGATCAGGAGGGCGTGATGCCGAGGGTGTAGGCGCCGCGACTGCCGTACGTCGAGTACCCGGTGTTCAGCGGGTCGCCATAGCCCACGTTGTCGATCCGCAGGTAGTACGTACCCGGCTGAAGGTTGCCGCTAACACTCGCGCCGAGGCCCGTCGGCGTACCGGCGTCGCTCTGGCCGGAGGCCGGGTCGTTCGAGGCGACGACGGCGCCGGAGCTGTCCAGCAGGTCCAGCTTGATGTCCAGGTTGCCGCCGGTCGCAGCCGGGCTCGCCGTCGCGGTGTAGTTGCCGGCGGCCCCCACATCGACACGGTAGACGTCGGTGTCATCTTCCTGCGCGATGATCCCCGAGACCGGCGTACCGACGGTCAGCGCCCCAGCGTCGCCGACCGTGTCACCGGCCTCGTCAGCCCGCAGTGCGAGGCCGTGCGACCCGACGACCGCGTAGTCGTCTTCCTTGTTGTTCGCGTCGGCGTACTCACCCTTGCTCCACTGACTGATGCCGCGGTAGTAACCCACGCCCATGATCGGCGCCCAGGCGCCGTGACCTTGGTAGTACCCGACTGTCGAGGTCCCGTCGTGACTCAGCCCGACCGTGTGGCCCGCCTCGTGCGACGCGGCCTCGGCGAGGTTCTTCGCGCCGGTCCCGACTCCCTTGGTGAACACCAGCGCCGGCTGGTAGTAGTCGTGCTGACTGGTGTTGTCGTACACCCCGACGTACGCGACGCCGCCACAACCGCACCCGGACTGATACCAGGTATCCGGGTCGATCAGTACTCGCGTTCCGTACTGCTCGTCCGACGCCCCCGACCGGTCGATCGCGGACTGCGGCGGCTCCTGCGTCGTCACATCCACGTCGAACGTCGCGTAGTCCTCCGCGACGCGCGCCCACACCTCGCGGACGACGTCCTGCTCGGCGGTGCTGAAGTTCGCCGGGTCACCATCGGTGTCGTACGCCGAGACGTTGACCGGGTCCACACCTTTCGACGCGTTCCACGCCGTACCGGTGATGGTGTGACCGTCGAAGTCCAGGTAGATGACGCGGTTCGAACCAGGCTTGCTGTGCAGCTCGAACGCCGGACCGGTCGCGCCGTCAACAGCGGCGCGCGCCCAGCGCGGCGCGGCCTCGGGAGCCTTCTGAGCGCTGGTCAGACCGGGCTCGCGGAAGAACAGTTTGCTGTCGGCATCGAGCCACGCGGTCTTGTCGGTGGCCAGGATCTGCCGCAACTGCTCAGTCGGCAGACCGTTGTGCACGGCCACCTCGGCCAGCCGCGACTGGACCTTGCCGAGCGCCTGTCCACCGGCCAACGGCTGGGCCAGCAACTGGTCGATCGGCGTCTGTTGCGCATCGGCCTGGCCGCCGAGTGCGACGGCCAGCCCTCCGAAAACGACGGCACCAGCACACGCGAGCGCGCCGGTGCGGCGGATCTTGTTCATTCGGGTTCCTCCTCACGTCCCCCCGCGGGCGGGTCCCCCCAAAGACCCGGGGCCGTCGATCTCGGTGGGATCGACGGCCCCGGGTGGCTCGGTGTCAGGCGGTGGTGACGCGGACCGAGTAGGCGCCGCGACTGCCGTACGTGGAGTAGCCGGTGTTGAGCGGGTCGCCGTACCCGGTGTTCACGACCTTCAGGTAGTAGCGGCCGGTTGTGACCTGGCGGCTGATGCTCGCGCTCAGCCCGGTCGGCGTCGCGGCGCTGGACTGCCCGGCTGCGGGGTTGGCCGTGGCGACGACCGCACCGGAGGAGTCCAGCAACTGGAGCTTGATGTCCAGGTCGGCGCCGGTCGCCGCGGAGTTCGCGGCGAACTTGAACGTGCCGGCCCGCAGGTCGATCCGGAACATGTCGACGTCCGCGTCACTCGCGTAGATGCCCTTCACGCTCGTGCCCAGCGTGAGCGCGGTCGCGGTGCCGGTGCCGTTGCCGTGGTCGTCGGCCCGCAGCGCCAACCCGTTCTGGCCGATCACCGCGAAGTCGTCTTCCTTGTTGTTGGCACCCGAGTACTCACCCTTGCTCCATTGGCTGATCGCCTTGGAGTAGCCGACGCCCATGATCGGCGCCCAGGCTCCGTGCCCGGCGTAGTACCCGACCGACGCCGTACCGTCGTGGCTCAGGCCGACGTTGTGGCCGGCCTCGTGCGCGGCGGCCTCAGCGATGTTCTTCGCGCCGGTGCCGACACCCTTGGTGAAGACGAGAGCCGGCTGGTAGTACGCGTGCTTGCTGGTGTTGTCGTACACCCCGACGTACGCGACGCCGCCGCATCCACAGCCGGACTGGTACCAGGTGCCCGGGTCGATCACCACACGCGTCCCGTACTGGTCGTCCGCCGAACCGCTCCGGTCGATCGCGGCGGCCGACGGCTCCTGCGTCGTCACGTCCACGTCGAACGGTGCGTAGTCCTCGGCAACCCGCGCCCACACATCGTGTACGACGTCCTGCTCGGCGGCGCTCCAGTTACTCGTGTCCCCGTCGGTGTCGTACGCCGCGACCTTGACCGTCGCCGGTTTGCCGTTCGTGTTCCACGCTGTACCCGTGATGGTGTGGCCGGTGAAGTCGAGGTAGATGACCCGCTTCGAACCCGGCTTGCTGTGCAGCTCGAAGGCCGGCCCGGTCGCGGCGGCGACGGACTGCGTCGCCCAGCGCGGCGACGCCACGGCGGCGGTCTTCAGCTCGCTGCCGGTGGCGACCGGCTCGCGGTAGAAGAGCTTGCCGGCCTGGTCCAGCCAGGCGGTACGGTCGGTCGCGAGAATCTGGCGCAGGTTGCCGGCGGACAGCTGGTTCTGGCCGGCTACCTCGGCGAGTCGGGACTGGACCCGGCCGAGCGCGGCCTGTCCTTGCAGCTCCTGGCCGAGCAATTGGTCGATCGGGAGCGGAGCGGGCTGCTGGGCGTCGGCTTGGTTGCCGACCACGACGGCCAGCGCTCCGAAAGCGGCGACACCGGCGGCGGCGAGCGCGCCGATCCGGCGGGGGCGGGTGCGCATGGTTGGGGTCCTCCTCAGGGACTCCGGACTGGCCTCACATCTCGTGCGCGGGCACGCACCCTCGGTAGCCTGCCGGAAAGTCCCTGCCGCTGTATAGATTCGTCTCGGGATTTAACGCCGACTTGGGAGGGGCTCCCGATGCGTTTCATGATGATCTTCAAGGCCAATGACGTCTCCGAATCCGGCGGGCTGCCGTCCGAGGAGAGCCTGACCGCGATGGGTCTGGTGATGGCCGAGATGGCGGAGAAGGGCGTCCTGCTCGCGGGCGACGGGCTGCTGCCGAGTTCGCACGGCTTCCGGCTCCAACTGGACGAGGGCAAGCGGCGCGTGGTCGACGGTCCGTTCACTGAGACCAAGGAGCTGATCGCCGGGTTCTGCCTGATCGAGGTGGCGTCCCGCGAGGAGGCGATGGAGTGGGGGTGGCGCTGCATCGCGGCGGACGCCCTCGGCGCCGGCGAACCCGACACGTCCGGGCTGCTGGAGATCCGGCCGGTGCCGACCGCCGACTACTTCGGTGACAACTACACCGACGAGGCGCGGGACCGGAACGAGGACACCTTCCGGAAGGCCGCCGAGAACCTGGAGAAGGTTCAGAAGAGCAGCACCTGACGGATCGACGTACCGGCGGCGAGGTCGTCGAAGGCCCGGTTCAGGTCGTCGAGGCGGACCGTCGCGGTCAGCAGACGGTCGACCGGGAGGCGGCCGGCACGGTAGAGGGCGACGTACCGCGGGATGTCGCGGGACGGCACCGACGAACCGAGGTACGAGCCCTTCACCGTGCGTTCCTCCGCGACCAGGCTGACCGCCGGGACGCTGAACGCCTGCGACGGATGCGGTAGCCCGACCGTGACGGTGGTGCCGCCGCGGCGCGTCGCGGCATACGCCTGCTCGAGCACCTTCGCGCTCCCGACGGTCTCGAAGGCGTAGTCGGCGCCGCCCGCGGTCGCGTCCCGGATCTGCTCGACCGCATCGCCGTCCCGGGCGTCGACGACGGTCGTCGCACCCAAATCCCGTGCCAGCGCGAGCTTCGACGGTACGACGTCCACCGCGACGATCGGATGCGCTCCGACGAGAACAGCGCCGAGCAACGCCGACAGCCCGACACCACCGAGGCCGAAGACCACCGCACTCCGGCCGGCCCGGACCTGCGCCGTGTTCACGACCGCGCCGACGCCCGTCATGACCGCACACCCGAACAGCGCGGCGATCTCCGGCGGCAGTGTTGGATCGATCTTCACCGCCGACTGCGCGGACACCACCGCGTGATCCGCGAAACCGGAGACGCCCAGATGGTGGTGTACGCCGTCCAGCCGGCGCGACCCCGAGAGCAACGTGCCCGCGGTGTTCGCGGCGGCACCCGGCTCACACAACGCAGCCCGCCCCTCGGCACACGGCGCACACCCACCGCAGGCCGGGACGAAGGCGCAGGCGATCACGTCGCCTGGCGCGAACCCGGGCGCCGCCGACTCCACGACCTCACCGGTCGCCTCGTGGCCGAGCAGCATCGGCATCACCCGCGGTCGGGACCCGTCGATCACCGACAGATCCGAGTGGCACAACCCGGCCGCCCGGATCCGGACCAGCAACTCACCCGGCCCCGGCGGCGCCAGCTCCAGTTCTTCGACCCGCAGCGGCCTCGATTCGGCGTACGGTGCCGGCAGGCCCATCTCCCGGAGTACGGCGCCGCGCACGATCATCCCGTGATCCCTTCGAGTGCCTCGCGGATCCGGTCCGGGACCGGCACCGGGCGGCGATCGTGCCGCCCGACGAAGACGTGCACGAACCGGCCGGTCGCGGCGGGCTCGTCGGAGCCCTCCCGGAACAGGCCGATCTCGTACCGCACGCTGGAGTTACCCAGCTGACCGCAGCGCAGGCCGGCGTCGACGACGCCGGGGAACTCGAGCGGCTGCTTGAACGTGCACTGCGAGTCCACGCACAACCCGATCACCTCGCCCCGGTGGATGTCGAGCCCACCGAGGCGGATCAGGAAGTCGTTGATGACCGTGTCGAAGAAGCTGTAGTACTCGACGTTGTTGACATGGCCGTAGACGTCGTTGTCCTTCCACCGCAAGGTGATCGGCAGGTGGTGCGGATACGCGCTCCGGTCCATCCCGACAAACTACGGCTTGCGGCCGACGCCGACCCAGAGGCTGCACATCACGTCGGTGAACTCGCCCTTGTCGACCAGACGCTGGGTCTCGTCGTCGGGGTACCAGCGGAACGGCGACACGACGCCCGGCTCGACCAGCTCGGTGCCGTCGAAGAAGCGGGTGACCTCTTCCTTGCTGCGCACCTGCGCGTCGCCGCCGTCGGCCTTGTAGACCACCATCGCCCGCTCCCACAGCTCCGGCGCGAAGTCCGGCGTACAGTGCGAGAAGATCAGCAGCGAGCCCGGGGCCAGCGGCTCGACCAGCTGACGGACCAGGTCGTACGGCTGCAGGGCGTCCGGCAGGTAGTGGAAGACGCCGACGATGCTGAGCGCGACCGGCTTGCTGAAGTCGATGAGCTCCTTGACCTCGTCCGACTGCAGGATCGCCTGCGGGTCGGTGACGTCGGCCTCGAGGTACGCGGTCTTACCTTCCGGCGTGCTCACCAGCAGCGCGCGCGAGTGCGCCAGCACGATCGGGTCGTTGTCGGCGTACACGACGTGTGCGGCCGGGGTGATCTTCTGGACGACCTCGTGCAGGTTCGGGCTGGTGGGGATGCCGGTGCCGATGTCGAGGAACTGGGTGATGCCCTGCTCGGCCGCGTACTTCGCGGCACGGTGCATCCACATCCGGTTCGACAACGCGGCGGTACGGAAGCCCGGGAACGCCTGCAACAGGTGCTCGGCCGCCTGCCGGTCCATCGCGAAGTTGTCCTTGCCACCCAGGAAGTAGTCGTACACCCGGGCGCCGTGCGGGCGATCCAGCTTCAGCTGTTCGTACATCCGCGGGTCGACGTCGGCGTCCTGCGATTCAGCCATGAATATCCCATCCGCGCTGCGGTTCAGAACTGAGGAATCATCGTAACCGGTGTGCGACGCACCGTGACACCGGCAGCACGAGACTACCGCTCGACGGAGCCATTGCCATCGGCTCGGGCGCGTCCGCCGACGGCCTTTACAGAGGATTGAATTCAGCATTCGCCGGACGGTTCACTGAGACTCAGCTGTGGTGGACAGTCCACTGAACCGCGAGGGGGCGACATGGGTGACGTGATTCGGGGGCGGCAGACGGCGGCGTACGACGGTGAGGTGGTCGTGTTCCTGATCGGGATGCGGGTCAACTCGGTGTTCAAGCCGCGCGAGTGGGTGCCGGTCCTGCGGGCGATGGGCCCGATGCTGCGGGAGCTGATGAAGGACAAGGACAGCGGGCTGCTCGGCTTCCGGACGCTGCCGACGTGGCGGGGTGTCACGTTGATCCAGTACTGGGAGTCGATCGAGAAGCTGCAGGCGTTCGCGAACGACGACGGGCGGACGCACCGGCCGGCGTGGGTCGAGTACTTCCGGAACTCGTTCAAGGGCGGCGCGGTCGGGATCTGGCACGAGACGTACGTCGTCCCCGCCGGCCACACCGAGACGATCTACGGCAACATGCCGCTGTTCGGCCTCGGCCGGGTGCGCGGCGTCGAACCGGTCGGCAAACGCGGCGAGTCCGCGGCCGAACGTCTCCAGCACAAGGACTAGTCACGAATCTCCAGGCCATCACAACACCCACAGACCGGCCCGGCCACGCGGGACGGCGCCGGACGGCGAGGATTGTGATGGTCTGGGCGTCCCGGCCTGCGGTTACAGTGCAGGCGTGCGGTTCATCCGGGACTTGTGGACGCTGGTGCAGCGGCGCGATTTCCGGCGGCTGTTCGCGGTACGGCTGACGTCGCAGTGTGGGGACGGGGTCTTCCAGGTCGCACTGGCGTCGTACGTGCTGTTCTCGCCGGAACGGGCGCCGGACGCGGCCGCGATCGCCGGTCTGTTCGCGGTGTCCCTGCTGCCGTATTCGATCCTCGGACCGTTCACCGGCGTCCTGCTCGACCGCTGGTCCCGGCGCCAGATCCTGTTCGCCGCGAACCTGACCCGGGCGGCCCTGGTCGTCGGCGTCGGCGCGCTCGTCGCGGTCGACAACGCGGGCGTGCCGTTCTATCTCGCCGTGCTGCTCACTCTCGGCGTCAACCGGTTCCTGCTGTCCGGACTGTCCGCCGGTCTCCCGCACGTCGTCGAGCGCGACGAGCTGGTGATGGCCAACGCGGTCACTCCAACGTCCGGTACGGCGCTCTTCCTCGTCGGCGGCGGCATTGGCGCAGGGGTGAAACTGCTCGCCGACTCGGACCTGCTCGTCCTCGGCCTGACCGTCGTCATCTACACGGCGGCCGCACTGCTCGCCCTCCGGCTGCGGCGCGACCAACTCGGCCCGGACCTCAAGGGCGACGAGCCAGGTATCGGCGAGGCGCTGCGGAGCATCGCCACCGGACTGGTGGACGGCGCCCGGCATCTGCGCGAGCGCCGGCAGGCCGCGCTCGGCCTGGCCGCGATCGGCTCGCTGCGGTTCTTCTTCGGGCTGATGACGGTCCTGATGATCCTGCTGTACCGCAACTACTTCTACGGCCCCGGTCAGCTGGATCAAGCGTTCGGTGCACTGGCGATCGCGACCGGTGCGGTGGGTGCGGGGTTGTTCGTGGCTGCGCTCGTCACGCCGTGGGGCACGCGAGTGATGCTGCTGCGTCAGTGGATCACAGCGCTGTTCGTGGCCGCGGCAGTGGTGACCGCCGTACCGATGGGGCTGTTCACGCAGCCGGCGATGGTGATCGGCGGGTTCCTCACCGGGTTCTGTGCGCAGGGCGTGAAGATCAGCGTCGACACCCTCGTGCAGACGGGTGTCGACGACGTGTACCGCGGCCGGGTGTTCGCGCTGTACGACATGATCTACAACGTCGGGCAGGTCTCCGCGGCCGCGCTCGGCGCGGCGATCCTGCCCGACAGCGGGAAGTCCTATCCGGTGCTGGCGTTCATCGTGCTCGGGTTCGCGACCACCGCCCTGGTGTACGGGCGGCTCAGTTCACGTGCCGCGCAGCGCGGTGATCGGCTGGATGGCGGAGGCCTTCCAGGCGGGATACGTGCCGGCGATCAGACCGATGAACGCACCCAGCAGGGGTGAACCGAACGCGAGGCGGTTGTCCAGGATCGGCGTCCAGTCCCGGATCCACGACACCCCGACGGTGAGCAGGACACCGACCGCCGTACCGAGTAGTCCGCCGAGGAAGCCGACGATCACGCTCTCCACCAGGAACTGCAGGGCGATGTGTCTTCGGGCCGCCCCGAGCGCCCGGCGCAGGCCGATCTCCGAGATCCGTTCCAGGACGGACAGCAGCGTGACGTTCGCGATCCCGAGACCGCCGACCAGGAGCGCGACGGCACCGAGCAGCAGGAACAGCGCGTTCAGGTCGGACTCGACACCCTTGCGTACGGCGCCCTGCTTCGGCGGCGCGTCGACGCGCAGCGTGCTCGGGTTGTTCGGCTCGATCGCGATCGGGGCCTGCTCGGCGATCAGCTGCGCGGCGCCGACCGCGGTACGGATCTCGACCGCGTCCGGGGACTCGAGGTCGTACGCCTGACGCGCAGCGCCGTTCGGCATGATCACCGCGTCGTTGAGTTCGGCGCGACCACTGACCGAGTCGAGGATGCCGATCACCGTGTACGGCTCGTCACCGATGAACACGGCCGGCTGCGAGTCGACCCGGTTGATGCCGAGACGCTCGGCCGCATGCTTGCCGAGGACAACCACTTTGTCGGCGCGCCGGTCGTGACCGTCGTCGAAGAACCGCCCGGTCTTCAGCTCCGCACGAACGGCGTCCCACAGGCCGGCCGAACCCGCCATCACCTGCAGTGCCTTCCCCGCACCGCTGTCCAGACCCGTCACGTTCTGGACCAGGTCGTCGCCTACCTCCAGGTTGCTGACCGTGCCGACTGCCTCGACGCCGTTCAGCCGCTTGATGCGGTCTGGTGCATCCCACGGCAGTTGTGTCGCGGCCTCTCCTTCTTGTCCACCTTTGTCGTCCGGTTGCACGACCACCCGGGTGGCCGCGGCCAGGTCGAACCGCTGCGTGATCTGTCCGGCCGCGGTCTGCCCCAGCCCGACCGTCCCCACCAGTGCGGCGACGCCCAGCACGGTGCCGAGCGTGGTGAGGATCAGTCGGGTGGGACGAGCGGCCACACCGGCCAGCGCCTCGTCCAGCAAATCTCGCAGCGCCGGTCTGGATCGCCGGCGCAGGGATCTGCGGACGAATCGGCGGCGCAGACCGCGCCGCGACGTGGACGGCCCGCCGGCGGGATCCGGGGGGCCTGCCTGGGTTACCACTGGAGAGTTCCGTCGACGATGCGGACCTGGCGCTGGGCCCGGCGACTGACGTGCGCGTCGTGCGTGATGACAGCGAGCGTCATGCCCTCGCCGTGCAGTTCGTCGAAGACTTGCAGGATCGCCTCCGCGTTGGCACTGTCCAGGTTGCCGGTCGGCTCGTCGGCGAGCAGCAGGCTCGGTTCGGCGACCAGCGCCCGCGCGATCGCGACGCGCTGCCGTTCACCGCCCGAGAGCGTGGTCGGCGCGAACTCCATCCGGTGCGCCAGCCCGACCCGTTCCAGTGCGACCCGCGCCCGCGCCATCCGCTCGCGCCGCGGAATGCCGACGTACACCATCGACAGTGCGACGTTCTCCAGGACGGTGCGGTGGTCGAGCAGGTGGAACGACTGGAAGACGAACCCGATCCGTTCCCCGCGCAGTACGGCGCGCCGCCGCTCGCGCAGGCTCATCGTGTCCACTCCGTCGAGCCGGTAGACCCCGTCGGTCGGGTTGTCGAGCAGCCCGAGCAGATGCAGCAGCGTCGACTTCCCGGACCCGGACGGTCCCACGATCGACAGGTACTCCCCCTGCCCGATGGTCAGATCGACCCCTTTGATGGCCCGTACTTCGGGCGGCCCGGGGAAGAACCGCCGTACGCCGATCATCTCGACGACCGGAGCCGGCAGGGCCACCGCTGTCGCGGTCATCGTCCGACCACCACCTGGTCGCCCTCGGACAGCTTCGCGTCGCCCTTCGGCGTGACCTGCGCGAACCCGTCGGCGGACAGCCCGACCGTGACCGGGACCAGCTCAACCTTCCCGTTCCGCAGTACCTCGACCCGCGACCCGCCGTCCGACCCGGACGACACGGCCGCCACGGGTACGGCGAGAACCTTGCCGCTCGTGCTCTTCACCGGGATCGTCACCCGGACGTTCGCGTCCCGCAGCAGGGCCAGCTGACTCGCGGTCAACGCGTTCGGTGCGACCACCACGTCGTACTGGTTCCCGTTCTTGGTGATCCGGCGGACCTTCGCGGCGATCGCCGTACCGTCCAGGTCGAGGGATGCCGCGAGGCCCGCCTTCAGGCGCTGCGCGGTCTCCGCGTCGACCTTCAGGACGACGACCAGGGACGCGCCACTCGCCGACATCACCACGCCGTTGACCGTCCCGCCGCGCTCGACCTTCACGTCGTCGACCCGGCGCGGCAGCGTCTTCACGTACACGACCTCGGACACCGGGAGCGGGGTGCCTGCCTTGGTCTCGGCCTCGCTGCGCGCGTCCTGGGCGTCGGAGAGGTTCGCCTCCGCGTCGTCGACCGCACCTTGCTGCACCGAGGTGTCCTTTGCCTTGGCGTCCTTGGCCGCCTTCAGCTGCGACTGCGCCTGGCGGAGCTGCTTCTTCGCCGCGTCGACCTGCTTCTTCGCCTGGTCGACCGCCTGTTTCAGCTGCGGGTCCGGCTCCGGAGCGTCGTACCCGGCCTTCTCGTAGAGCTGCTCGACCGCGGCCGACGTGTTGAGGTCGTACTCGTCGTCGACGTCGCCCGGATCGAACCCGAGCCGGTCGAGCGTCTGCTCGAGCTGCAGCACGTCCGGACCCTTGCTGCCCGGGGACAGCGTCCGGTACATCGGCAGGACGCCGGCCAGTCCGATCACCGGCCGCCCGGTGATCTCCAGGAGTGCCTTGCCCTCGGTGATCGTCGACCCGACCGCCGGCACCTTGCCGGTCACGATCGGCGGCGTGGTCAGCCCGCTGGTCTCGACCCGGATGTTCACCGCACCGTCGAACGAGGCGTCACCCCGGCCGACCACCTTGCTGGACAGCGCCTTCCTCGCCACCGGCACGGTGATCTGGGACGCCTTCGGCGGCGCGGTCTTCGCGGCCGCGTCCTCGGGCGAGGTGATCCGGGTGCCCGCGGCCACGCCGACGCCGAGCGAGAGGGCGGCCACCGCGGACACCCCGACCAGCACCCGGCGACGGGACTTGGGTGAAGCGGTCACCGGTTCGCCATCTCGTCGCGGTACGCCTCGAGCTCGGCCTTGTGCTGGTCGACGAATTCCTTCTCGGCCTCGTACTGCACCTTCTTGTACGCGTCGTCGTACCCCTTGGCCTTGCACTTCTGGTCGGCGGTGGCGAGGTCGATCTCGAATTTGCGCAGCTCGGACAGCTTCGTCGCGTCGACCTTGTCGAACGACGGCGGGCCGGTGATCGTCTTGCTCGGGCCACCCTTCGGCGGCGGCTGGTTACCGGTCAGCGCGTCCAGCTTCGCCTGTACCTGCTGCCGCGGGTCGTCAGGCTTCTTGAGGCCCGTGTGGCCGGCGTCGGCCATGCAGTCCGACCACCCGGTGGTCGCATCGACGATTCGCTGGTCGGAGTCGATTCGCTTCTGCAGCGCCTGAATGTCCTTGAACAGGCTCTCGAACTTCTTGAAGCTCGCCGCCCGGTCCTCGCCCTTGCCGTAGACCTCCTCGACCGCCTTGCCGCGACAGCCCAGGTCCATCTCCCCGCTCGTGCTCGGGCCATTCCCCTGGACCACCACGGCGCCGTTGCCGGTCGCGTTCGGTCCGTTCAGCGCCTTGTCGTACGCCTTCTGCGCGTTCGGCGACAGCGCGTTGCGAATCTTGGTGTTCGGGTTCGAGTCGTCGTCGCCGGCCTTCGACCAGTCGATCGTGCTGATGCCGTACCCGTACTGCTCGGCGAACTTGTCGGCCGGCAGGTTGAACGCGTCGCTGAACTTGCTCTTCGCGTTCTGCTCCGGCGGTACGGCGACATACTCGAAGCCGGCCGTCTTCATACAGGCGGCGGTGGCGTCCTCGACCTTGCGCTGCTTGGCGAGCTCCTCGTCGCTCGGTTGCTGCGCGCCGCCGGCCCGCATCGCGACCCGGAACCCCGAACCGCCGCCCGAACTGACGAAGCCGTCCCCCATGTACTCCGCGAGCGGGCTCTTGTCGCTCTTCTGGTCACCCGACGCGACCGGCGCCTTGTCGTTCCCACACCCGGCCAGCGCCAGGACGGCCAGCACGGCGAGAGCTGCTGTTGTCTTCATGGTGATGGAGCGTGCCGCCGGCGCCGTGAAGAACCTGTGAAGGACCGGTATGCACCTGATGCTCTCAGCCGATCTTCACAGGATTCTCATGAAGGTCAGCGACATTGAAGCCATGCCAGCGCGGATCTTGGTTGCCGAAGACGATCTGAAGCAGGCGGAGCTGATCCGGCGGTACCTCGAGCGGGAAGGGCACCTGACCGTCGTCGTGCACGACGGGCGGGCCGCGATCGACGAGGCCCGCCGGCGCAGTCCGGACCTGCTGGTACTCGACGTGATGATGCCCAAGGTCGACGGTCTGGACGTCTGCCGGGTGCTGCGCGCCGACCCGGACAACGGGCTCGAGGTCCCGATCATCATGCTGACCGCCCGCTCCACCGAGGACGACCTGCTGCTCGGGCTCGACCTGGGCGCGGACGACTACCTGACCAAGCCGTACAACCCGCGCGAGCTCGTCGCCCGGGTCCGGACGGTGCTGCGCCGGACCCGGATCCGCGCCGAGGGCGAGGTGTACCGGGTCGGCGAGCTCGAGATCGACCCGAGCCGGCACGAGGTCCGGCTGGCCGGGAACCTGATCGAGCTGACGCCGGCCGAGTTCAAGATCCTCGCCTGTCTGGCGGCCTCCCCCGGACGGGCGTTCTCCCGCCAGCAGTTGCTCGAGCACGCGTTCGGCTTCGACCACTACGTGTTCGACCGGACGGTCGACGTCCATGTGATGAACCTGCGCAAGAAGATCGAGCCGTCACCAGGCTCACCGGCGTACCTGAAGACCGTGTACGGCGTCGGGTACAAGCTCGCGGACAAGGTGGTTGCGAGCAATGCGTCGTAGCGTGCTGGTCCGGTTCCTCGGGCTGTCGCTCGCGGTGGCGCTCGGGGCCGTCATCGCGACCGCGGTGATCGCGACGTACAGCACCTCGGAGAAACTGCAGGGCGAGATCGACGCGAACACCGGCCAACTGCAGGTCGACGGCGAGATCTACGCCGAGTTGTCGCGGTACGCCTCGGACCATCCGACCTGGTCGGGGGTCGACAAACTGGTGCACGACCTGGCCGACAAGCTCGGACGCCGGGTCGCGGTGACGACCGACGACGGTTCGGTGATCGCGGACTCGGCGCGGATGCTCGGCGCCGCGCCCGACCTCCCGTCGGTGCCCGCGGCAATCATCGACGCGCGCAGCTCGGGTGTCTCCAAACTCGCCGGGTTGTCCGGCACGATGGCCGTGTACTCGGCCCGGAAGACCGTGGCCGCCGGCGCCGCGGGCGGGTTCGTCTCGACCGCTTCGGCGGCTCCGCCGTTCATCGCCTACCCCGGTTGGGGGATGACCGACAAGGAACAGAAGGAGCGCGAGGCCCTCGCCCAGCAAGCCGTGACCTGCTACGGGGCGAAGGGCAAGTCCGCGCGCGTCATGCGGGCCGGCGCGAACGTCCCGCAGGTGATGATCGAGTCGACACAGTCACTGGCCGGCGTCCGCGTGCTGGAGAAGTCCGGCTCCGCCGCGAAGGACGATGCCTGCGTTCCGGCCGGTCTGTACGCCCCGAGCGCCAAGGCCAAGATCGTCAACGACGACGAGGTACGCCGGTCGACCGCCTGCCTGGACGCGGCGAACCTGAAGTACCAGATCAGCGACTACGAGGGCCTGAAGTCGGTCGAGCCCAAGACCAAGGACGACCTCACCGACAAGTTCAACGACTGCACCACCCAGGCCCGCGTCCAGGCGTTGACGCCGTACGTCGCTCCACCCGCGAAGCTGTACCTCGGGGCGAAGAGCACGTTCAACGTGTTCTCCGGTGAAGGCCTGCTGCGGACAGCCGCGACCGCACTCGGCGTACTGCTGATCGCCGCACTGGTGATGCTCTTCGCCGGACGCCGATTGGTGCGGCCGATCGTGGCGCTGACCGGCGCGGCGCAGCGGATGCGGAACGGTGATCACGCGGCGCGGGTACCGGTGAGCGGGAAGGACGAGGTCGCCCGGCTCGGGCACGCGTTCAACGACATGGCGGAAGCGATCCAGCGGCACGACTTCCAGCGCAAGGCGATGGTCAGCGACGTCGCCCACGAGCTCCGGACACCGCTGGCCAACATCAAGGGCTATCTGGTCGCGTCCGAGGACGGCGTCGTACCGCTGGACCGCGAGCTCGTCACGTCGCTGCTCGAGGAGACGGACCTGCTCGAGCACCTGGTCGCCGACCTTCAGGACCTCGCGCTCGCGGACGCCGGCATGCTGCGCCTGCATCCGGCACCTCGCGACCTGGCCGAACTCGCGCAACAGGTGGTCTCGGCGCAGCGACCCGCGGCCGATGGCGCCGGCGTCACGCTGACCTCCGAGGCCGCGGGGCCGTCGCCGGCGGTTGTCGACAGTGCCCGGATCCGGCAGGCGCTCGGCAACCTGGTGGCGAACGCGATCCGGTACACGCCGCCGGGTGGGCAGGTCGTCGTCGGCGTACGGCGGGTGGACGACGGCTACACGCTGACGGTCACCGACAACGGCGCGGGGATCGCGGAGGAGCACCTGCCGCATCTGTTCGACCGGTTCTATCGGGCGGAGCACTCGCGGAGCCGGAGTACGGGCGGGAGCGGGCTGGGCCTCGCGATCACCAAACACCTCGCCGAGGCGCACGGCGGCCGAGTTACGGTCACGAGTCGGCTGGGGTCGGGGTCGACGTTCACGGTATGGATCCCTGCGGCTGCCACACTGACCGGATGACCCAGCCACCGAACCAGCCCTACGGTCCACCAAACAGTGGCTGGCAGCAACAACCACCGAACCAGCCCCCAGGTTTCACGCAACCGCCGTACGGCGGGCCTGGGCCGGGCGCGCCCTCGTACGGTCCGGGGTATGGACCCGGCGGGCCTGGCTATGGACCGGGCGGACCCGGTGGGCCGCGGCCGCGGCGGACGTTGTTGTACGCCGTGCTCGGTGTCATCGGCGTACTGGTTCTGCTCACCGTCGGCATCCTCGCCACCCGCCTCGCGAGCGACGACGACACCGCGGGCGGCCCGACCCAGCCGTCCACCGCCCCGAGCCGACCGAACCCGACCGCCGAACCGACCTCCGTCCCGAGCGGCGGCCCGAGTGGCGGCCCGACCCCCTCGACCACCACCGCGACCACACCAGCGGCCGCCCCACGGCTGACCGAGGCCACGGCGCTCGCTACCAGGTTCCTCGCCTACGTCAACGCCGCCGACCGCACGCACGCCCTCGCCCTGGGCTGCGAAGACAGCCGGAAGATCCTCGACGGCCTGCTGGTCTTCATGATCGACCCACCGACCAAGCTGGTGGTCAACGGCAAGCCGTACGCGACGCAGACCTACTACCCGAAGATCTCGGTCCCGTTCTCCGGCACCACGAAGGGTCCGGTCCCTCGCACCGGTACCGTCGACATCATGGACCAACCGCCCGCTCAGCTCTGCGTGCGCCTGACGACGATGCGCTGACCTGCCGATGGCTCCGCGCAAGGCCCGGCTGGCCGACGTCCACGAGATCGCGTCGTCGATGCCGCACGTCACCAAGTGGGAACGCGACGACGGCACCGACCGCCCTGTCTACCAGGTCGGCGGCAAGTCCTTCGTCTTCTTCCGCACGCCGCGCCCGGACGCGGTCGACCCCGGCACCGGCGAGAAGTACGACGACGTGATCATGATCTGGGTCGAATCCGAGGACGAGAAACTGGCCCTCGTCTCCGACGACTCCACCCCGTTCTTCACCACGCCGCATTTCGACGGCCACCCCTCGGTCCTGATCCGAGCCACCCACCTCGCCCAGATCTCCCGCCGGGAACTCACCGAAATCATCCAAGACGCCTGGCTCTCCCGAGCCTCGACCCGAAGAGCCACCACCTGGCTCAAAGACCACCGCCTGACCTGACCGAACCGGGGAGTCCTACACACCCGAATCGACCAGCCGCACTCCCCAAACCCAGCAGCCGTCGGGTTAGGGGGTTAGGGGGTTAGGGGGATAGGGCTCGGGCGGTTTGTAGGAGGTTGGTGTTGGTGGGGAGGGTGGCGATGATGGGGGTGTCGAGGCCGTTGTGCACGTAGCGGTTGATGTGGGCTCGGCATTCGTCGGGGGTGCCGTGGACGATGAGGTCGTCGATGAGGTCGACGGGTACGGCGGCCATCGCGGCGTTGCGGTCGCCGGCGGACCAGGCGTCGCGCATCGGTTTCATCGCGTCGCCGCGGCCGAGCCAGTCGTGGAAGGCGGCGTACCCGGGGACGGTGAGGTACGTCGCGATCAGGTAGCGGCCGATGTTGCGGGCCATCTCGGCGTCCTCGGTGACGCAGACGAAGATGCGGGCGGCGAGCTCCTTGCCGGGGCCGAGCTCGGCGCGCACGCGGCGTACGTCGTCCGCGGAGAGCCAGTTGGTGATCGCGCCGTCGGCCTCGCGGGCGGCCAGCCGGAGCATCTGGGGACGCAACGCGGCGAGCATGATCGCGGGCGGCACGTCGGGCGCCTTCTCCAGCCGGAACCGCTTGATGGTGAAACTGTCGAACTCCCCGTCGACCTTCTCCCCCGCGAACGCCTGCCGCAGGAACCGCAGTACGTCGCGGGTCCGCGCCAGCGGCGGGTCGTACGAGATCCCGTTCCACCCGGTCACTATCGTCTCCGACGACGCCCCGATCCCGAGCGCGAACCGCCCCGGCGCCAGATCCGCCAGCGCCGCGGCACTCATCGCGAGCGCCGCCGGCCCGCGCGTGTGCACCGGTACGACGGCCGTCCCCAACCGCAACTGTGAGTCCCACTCGGACGCGAGCACGAGTGGCGTGAACGCGTCCGCGCCCGCCACCTCGGCCGACCACAGATCGGTGTACCCCAGTGAGAACAGCTCAGCGATGAGTTCCCGGTGATCCCGCAGCGGTACGCCGGTCAGCGGGACCGTCAGCCCCCAACGCAATCAGATCAGCTTCTTCAGCAGCGGCAGCGGCGCGAACCGCATCACCTGAGCGAGCGGCGCCCACGGCCACGCCGGCACGTAGGCCTTCGACTTCTCCGCCTCGATCGCGGCCACCATCGCCCGTACGCCGGGTTCGGTGTCGACGATGAACGGCGTGTTCTTGACCCGCTCGTTCATCTCCGACCGGATGTACCCGGGATAGATCGTGCTGACCTTGATCGGTTTCCCGAGCAACTCCAGCCGCAGCCCTTCTCCGAGCGACGCGAGCCCGGCTTTCGTGGCGGCGTACGTCGTCACCGTCTTGGGGAACCCGCGCAGCGCGGAGATCGACGCGATCAGCACGAGGTGACCGGCGTTCCGCGCGCGGAACAGCTCCATCGCGGCCTCGGCCTGCGCGAGCGCGCCGACGAAGTTGGTCAGCGCGGTCTCCCGGTTCGCGTCGAACCGGCCGGTGCCGAGCGGCGCGCCCTTGCCGAGGCCGGCGTTGACGACGATCCGGTCCAGCGGCAGTTCGGCGTCGATCGCCCGGAACACCTCGAACACCTGGTCGTGATCGGTCACGTCCAGGCTGTGGATAACGATCTTGATCTGTGGATAACGCTCTGCCAGTTCGGCCTCGAGCGTCTTCAGCCGCTCGGTCCGGCGTGCGGTCAGCGCCAGGTCGTGGCCCTTCGCCGCGAACTGCCGGGCCATCTCCGCACCGAGACCGGAGCTGGCGCCGGTGATCAGGATGTTCCGTCGCATCGGGAGTCCTTATCTGTACGTGAGCAGGTCGGCGCCGAGGTGCACATGTTCGTTGTAGCTCACCACAGTCAGCCCGCCACGCCCGGACACCACCTTGGTGATCGCGGAGTTGATCGTCACCGGGTTCAGCTTGGCCCACAGCCCGTCACCACCGGACAGCAGCCGGCTCACCACCGCCGCGATCGGCCCGCCGGACGTGAACACGAGCGCCGTCTCGCCCTTGCCGAGCCGGCCGGCGGTACGCCGTACCGCTGCCTCGGACCGCTCGCAGAAGGCGGCGAACGACTCGGTGTAACCGTCACCACCGTCGATCCAGCGCTGCGTCGCCGCGGTGAACATGTCCTGGAACGCCCGCTGCGGACGACCGCTCCTCGCCAGGTCGGCCACCATCACAGCGTGCCGCTTGTACGCCGGTTTGTGCGCCACGATCACCTCCTGGTGATCGAACTCGTCGTACCCGGGATCCACCTCGGCGGTGAAACCGGCCAGCGAAGCGGTCTGCTGATGCCGCCGCATCGAACCCGACACGACCAGCTGAGGCTTCACATCCGCCAAAGTCCGACCGAGCCGCGCAGCCTGTTGCTCACCGACGGCGGAGAGCTTGTCGTAGTCCCGCGCGCCGAACGACGCCTGCGCGTGCCGGACCAGATAGATGACGGCCACTCAAGCCCGCCGGATGATCGCGCGGCAGCGCCGCTCGAGCAGGTTGACCGGCAGCCAGAAGTTCTTGAAGCGCGGGTTCCGGGTCTGCTTGTGGTGGTAGCGGTAGTAGATCTGCTGCGCGATCACCGCCAGCCGGAACAACCCGAACACCTCGTAGAATGCCCAGTTGTCCACCGCGAGCCCGGACTGCTTCGTGTAGTACTCGACGATCTCGGCCCGGGTCAGCATGCCCGGCACGTCCGAGGGCTGCAGCCGGAACCGCCGGAACGCCCAGTCGTCGTCGGCCTGCACCCAGTACGCGAGCGCACCGCCGAGATCCATCAATGGATCGCCGAGCGTGGCCAGCTCCCAGTCCAGTACGCCGACGACGCGCAGCGGATCGTCCGGCGCGAGGACGACGTTGTCGAGCCGGAAGTCGTTGTGGATCACACACGTCCGGACGTCGGCCGGCTGATGAGCGGCGAGCCAGGTCATCACGCGCTCGTAGCTCGGCACGTTCCAGGTCTTCGCCTTGCGATAGCGATCGGACCAACCGGTGACCTGACGCTCGACGTACCCGGCGCCGCGGCCGAGATCCTCGAGACCCGCGGCCGACGGGTCGACCGAGTGCAGCTCGGCAAGCGTGTCGATCAGCGTGAAGCCGAGTTGGCGGGTCTGCTCCGGAGCGAGGTCGACGCCGAGCGAGTGGTGTCCGGGGATCGTGCCGACGACCCGCTCCATCACGTAGAACTCGGAGCCGACCACCGCGTCGTCGTTGCAGTGCGCAACCATCTCGGGGACGTACCGGAACACCGGCTTCAGGCCCCGCTGGATGCGGAACTCGCGCCCCATGTCGTGCGCGCTCTTCGCCTTCGTCCCGGCCGGTGGGCGGCGCAGGATCAGCTCGTGGCCGTCGTACCGCAGCAGATAGGTCAGGTTGGACGCGCCGCCGGAGAACTGTTTGACCTCAGGCAGTCCGGCCGGCAGTGCGGTCCGGCCACGCAGCCAGGTGTCCATCGCGGGCACGTCGAACGCGTCCTCCGCGCGGACCTCCCGCGCGCCATCACCCATCCTGGCCCTCAGCACGCTGCCGCGCCCGCGCCGCGATCTTCCGCATCTGCCGGTCGTACAGCGGACGGGCGAACTGCTTCGTCCGCCAGGCGAGCTGCGCCGGCCGGTCCGGGATGATCAGCCGCCGCTTCTTCTTGATCCCGGCGAGTACGACGGCCGCGATGTCGTCCGCGGACCGTGGCGACTTCTCGATCAGCTGCCGTGCGGTGACACCCATCGCGGTGTCCGCGCCGCGGATCGAGTCGGCGAGATTGGTCCGGAAGAACGACGGGCAGACCACCGAGACCGTCACGCCGTACGGCGAGAGCTCGTGCGACAGCGTCTCGGACAGCGCGACGACGCCGGCCTTGACCGTGTTGTACGAGCTCATCATCGGCGGGTGCACCAACCCCGCGGCGGAGGCGGTGTTGACGATGTGACCGGAGCGCTGCCGTTTGAACAGTGGCGTGAACGCACGGCAGCCGCGGACCACGCCCATCAGGTTGATGTCGACGACCCGGTCCCACTCGGCCAGCGTCTCGACGTCGATCCGGCCGCCGGTCGCGATACCCGCGTTGTTCACCAGGATGTCCAGGCCACCCCAGTTCTGCTCGCACCAGGCGACCGCGGCATCCCAGTCCTCCGGGGTGCGGACGTCGAGCTTGCGGTACGTCGTACCGCTGTCCGGGCCGTCCTCGGACACGTCGGTGCTCAGCACTTGGTGGCCCTCAGCAACGAACCGTGAGACCAGTGCGGCACCCAGTCCACTGGCCGCACCGGTAACGAGGACCCGACTCACTTCGCCTCCTGGGCTGCGGCGAGATACGACGCCAGTTCGATCTTGGCGATGACTCCACGATGCACCTCGTCGGGGCCGTCGGCCAGGCGCAACGCGCGGGCGCTCGTCCACGCGGCCGCGAGTGGGAAGTCGTCCGACAGGCCACCGCCACCGTGCAACTGGATCGCCATGTCGATGACATCCTGCGCCATCCGCGGTACGGCGACCTTGATCTGACTGACCTCACTCAGCGCACCCGCCAGTCCCTGGGTGTCCAGCAGGTACGCCGTCTGCAGGACGAGCAGTCGCGCCTGGTTGATCGCGATCCGTGCGTCGGCGATCCGCTCGCGGTTGCCGCCGAGGTTGACCAGCGGCTTGCCGAACGCCTCCCGGCTGGTGCCGCGCTGCAGCGCTAGCTCGAGTGCCTTCTCCGCCAGGCCGACCAGGCGCATGCAGTGATGCACCCGACCCGGTCCGAGCCGGCCCTGCGCGATCTCGAACGCCCGGCCCGGTCCGACCAGGATGTTCGCCGCCGGCACTCGGACATCGGTGAACGAAACCTCGCCGTGGCCGTGCGGCTCGTCGTACCGGTGCATCGCGGGGAGCAGGCGCTCGACCTTCACCCCCGGGGTGTCGCGCGGGACGAGGACCATCGTGTGCCGCTCGTACCGGTGCGCGTCCGGATTGGTGAGACCCATGAAGATCAGGAGCTCGCAGTCCGGGTGGCCGACGCCGGTGCTCCACCACTTGCGGCCGTTCACCACGACCTCGTCGCCGTCGACGATCGCGGTCGCTTCCATGTTGGTGGCGTCCGACGAGGCGACATCCGGCTCGGTCATGCAGAACGCGGAGCGGATCGTGCCGTCCAGCAGCGGTTCGAGCCACTGCTTGCGCTGCTCCTCGTTGCCGTAGCGGAGCAGCACCTCCATGTTCCCGGTGTCCGGCGCGTTGCAGTTGAAGATGTACGGCGCGATGAACGACCGGCCGGTGAGTTCCGCGATCGGGGCGTAATCGAGGTTGCTCAGACCTTCGCCGTACTGCTCGTTACCCGGCTCGGCGGGTGGCAGGAACAGATTCCACAGGCCGGCCGCACGGGCCTTCGCCTGCAGCTCCTTGATCATCGGCTGCGGCTGCCAGGGGTCACCGGAGGCGCGGATCGCGCTGTGCAGCTGTTCCTCGACCGGCTCGATCTCGTTGCGCAGGAAGGCTGCTACGCGCACGATCAGATCCTGAGCCCGGGCCGAAGGTTCGAACCCCATCAAGACTCCTCTCCCTCGCCTTGACCGTAGCTCAGCTTCTAAGCAATGCTCAATAGCATGGATCACCGTCTGTCAGCGGAGGAACGCAAGAAGCAGCTGGTCAAGATCGGCCTGATGATGCTTCGTGACAAACCGATCCACGACCTGTCGATCGACGCGATCGCGGCGGAGGCGGGGATCTCCCGCGGGCTGCTCTTCCACTACTTCCCGAGCAAGCGCGACTACTACGTCGCCGTGATCTCGGCGGCCGGCCGCCGCCTGCTACGGGTCACCAAGCCGGACGAGAAGCTCGCACCCGAGCAGCAGTTGCGCGAGATGCTGGTCCAGTTCGTCGCGTTCATCGCGCGCCGGCGTACCGCGTACATCTCCTTCGTCCGCGGCGCGGCCGGCGGCGACGACTTCGCCGTCGAGGTGTACGACGAGACCCGCGCCCGCCTGACCAAGCGGATCCTCACCTACCTCGGCACCCCCGAGGTCGGCGAGCACCCGAGGTCGCGCGAGTACCTCCGGATCCACGCGTGGCTCGCGTACACCGAGGACCTCGCGATCGAGTGGTCAGGACTCCTCGAGGACGACCGCCCGTACACCGCGGACTACCTGATCGACCACTCCATCGAAGCCCTCCACACCCTCCGCAAGCTGTAGCTGCCCGCGCCGACCCGCGCACGCCCCACCCGGCGGGCCCCGACCTCCCGCGAGGGGATAACCCCTCGCCGTGGGGGTTCTTCGTCGGTGCACCAGCGGAGAACCCCCTGTTCGAGGGGATAACCCCTCGAACAGCGCCACAGGAAACCGAGACGCGGCGGACGCCGGGCGCGGGACCCGGTACCGCGCAGCGCGGACGCCAGCGGCGGACGCGCGGGGATGCGGGCCGGGTGTGTGGGTGGGTTACTTGGAGGATGGGAGGAGCTCGGGGGTGAGGTTCGGGTCGGCCATGTCCGGGTCGAAGGGGAAGAGGGGGCGGAGTACGCCGTGGTGGCCGAGGCGGAGGAGGTCTTGGTCCACGCCGCCGGGGGTGAGGGCGAGCAGCCAGTCGGCGGCGAGGTTGTAGAGCTCGGGTTCCAGGTACCCGATCTTCACGATGACGAGGTCCGTCGACGCGGGGTCGAGGCCGAGCAGCGTGAAGTCGGCGATGTGGTGGTACGGCTTGCGGCGGCTGGTGAGGATGGAGTGCAGGCCGCCGACCTTGACCACGGCGGTCGTTCCGCCGACCGGGTCCTCGGAGATCGAGAACACGGTGCCGGACATCTCGGCGGGGCCTGCCGGTCCGGAGTCGACCTTGCCGCCGGCGGCGACCTGCATGGGATTGCCGACGCCCGCCGCGACACACGCGGCGACGGCTTCGGCGTCGACGATGCTCGCGTGAATGGCAGTTGCGTTGCCGGAGGTGAGCTCCTCCATCGTGAGCAGCTCGGTCAGAGTCCAGGACGTGTCGTCGGCGCCCCCGGCGGTCGGGTTGTCGCCGGAGTCGCTGATCAGGAACGGCCGCGCCGTACTCGCGAGACCCGCCTCGACGCACTCGTGCAAGGTTCCCGTGGGCGCGACGAATTCGAACCCGTCGCGAGCCTCCCAGTACAGGCGGGCCAACTCGTGGGCGCGCTCGGTGATCAGCGCCTCGTCGTCACCGGTGACAACGACAGCAGCCCGGCACCGCGGCTCGTCGGCCCAGGCGTACCCGACCCACACCGCGGCATCCAGTACGCCGGGCTCGTCAGCGATCTCGCCGACCCGGCGATAGATCGACTTCGCCGGCTCCAACCGCGTCGACGTCTTCTCGCCGGGCAGCAGCACCGGCACCTGGATCCACGCCTTCCCCGGCTTCCCGAGACCCGAGCGCAGCCGCTCGACCAGGTTCCGCAGCGCGCGCTCGCGGCTCTCCATCGCGTCCTCGTGCGGTGCCATCCGGTAACACGTGATCAGGTCGACCGCCGTACCGAGCTCGCGGGACACGTTGCCGTGCAGGTCCATCGACGCCGACATCAGGACGTCGGGGCCGAGCACGCGACGGATCCGGGTGGCGAGGTCCGCCTCGGCGTCCTGCCGGTCGACCACGCTCATCGCGCCGTGGATGTCGAAGAAGAACCCGTCCAGCTCACCGGCGCCCTCGAGGCGGGTGATGATCTCCGCGGAGAGGTCGTCGTACACCTCCGGGAGCACCGCGCCGCCGGGCAGCGACCGCGCGTGCAGCAGCGGGACCCACTCGATGCCCTGCGCCCAGTCCTTGCCGAGGAACTCGTACCGCTCCAGCAGATGATCCCCACGCCGTACGTCGAAATCCGCGAGCCCGGCGCGGTGCGGCGAGAAGGTGCTGGACTCGATGGCGATCCCGGCGATGCCGATCCGAAGGTTCATGACCAAAACCTGCCACAACCGAGCCGTTTCGCGCACTGCCCGGCGTTCAAATCTGGACAAACCCACCTGTCGAAACCCGTCCACCGGCTTCGAGGTAGCAGGTCACGGCGGCCGCCTGCTCGTTGCTTGCAGCTATGACCTGCAGGCCGACCGGAAGGCCCTGGGCGGGGATCGGCACGCTGACGGCCGCGTGGCGCGTGAGGTTCGCCAGACGGGTGTTGTTCAGTAGCTGCTTGCGGACCTCGAGCCCGCCGTCCGCGGTGTCGGCCGCCGTAATAAGAGGTGCGGTAGTAAGAACAGTCGGCAGGAGTACGGCGTCGACCTGCTCCAGCACAGCGTCCAGTTCCGCAGTGATGGCTATTGCATGGTGCTTGGCGAGCTCGTAGTCGGCCGGCTGGACCTCTGCGGCCTCACGCAGTCGCTGCCGCACATCGGGTTGGTAGCGGTCCAGCGTGCGGCCGCGGTGATTGGCCACGGCCTCCGGACCCTGCACGTTGGCGGCGGTGACAAAGCTGTCCGACCAGTCGGGCAACCGCACCTCGACGACGTCGAGGCTCTCCAACGCAGCGCACCACGCACGACCGACCTCAGGCGTGACCTGCAGATACTCCGGATTCGCAGCAACACCCAGGTGGGGCTTCCGCACCTCGAACTCCCCCAGCCCGCCCAACGCACTCAATGCATAGGCGGCATCAGCCGAGGTCTGCGTGAGTACGCCGACGTGGTCGAGGCTCTGCGACAGCGGGAACACCCTGTCGACCGGCAGCGTGTCGTACGCCGGTTTGAACCCGACCACCCCACACAACGCAGCAGGGATGCGCACTGAACCCGCAGTGTCCGTACCGATCGCCAGCGGTACCACACCGGCCGCCACCGCAGCCGCGGACCCCGAACTCGAACCCCCGGTCATCCGCGACGGGTCATGCGGGTTCCGGCACGGTCCGACGCGGTTCGACGTACCGGTGCAGCCGTAGGCGAACTCGTGGGTGTGGGACAGCCCGATCACGATCGCCCCGGCCGCGCGCAGGCGACGTACCACTTCGGCGTCGTGTCGATCGGTCTCGTCCATCGACGCGGAGCCGCAGCGGTACGGGAGGCCCTCGACCTCGACGATCTCCTTCACGAGCACGGGTACGCCGGCGAGCGCACCGGACCGGTCGTGCGCGGCGGCGGCCTTGCGTGCACCCTCCGCATCGAGGTGTACGACGGCATTCAGCGCGGCAGCGTCAGTGGCCCGCGACAACGCCTCCTCGACCAGTTCGACCGGGTCGAGTGCACCGGCGCGGACATCTGCGGCGACAGCTTCGAGCGACCTCACGCGCCCATCAGACCACGGATCTCACGCCCCTCCCAGGCACGAGAGGAAACGGAAACAGCAGCGTCATGCCCTGTTGCTACCGTCCGACGGCATGGTGATCGAGGGAGTCGAACTGCGCGCGGTGCCGCCGACCGACCCGGCCGTCCTGGACCTGACCACCGCGCAACAGGCCGAGCTCGCGGCGATGTACGGCGCCGACCAGCCGCTCGTCGCTCTGCACCCCGACGTCGCGTTCACGCTGCTCGCCGTCGACGGAGCGCCGGTCGGCTGCGTCGGCCTGCAACCGGTCGCGCCCGGCCTCGGCGAGATCAAACGCATGTACGTCGTCCCGTCCGCCCGCGGCTGGGGACTGTCGCGGGTGCTGCTGGACGCGGTCGAGGCGGCAGCGCTGAGCAGTGGGATGACCCGGCTGCGGCTCGAGACCGGGACGAAGCAGGTCGAGGCGATCGCGCTCTACACGAACCACGGATACCGCCCAACACCGCCGTACCCGCCGTTCGAGAACGAGGTCGCCTCGCTCTGTTATGCCAAGGATCTCTACTGACCCAGGACTCTAAAGGTTCAGCACCAGGTCGTCGCCGTCGCGGTGGAACCCGAGGTTCTTCAGGTACGTCGCCGACTCGCGCATCCGGGGTGGCGCGAGGACCTGCCGGAAGCCCTGGTCGGTGAACACCTCGCTGCGCCGGTACACGAACTCCCCCGGGGTGAAATCGCGGTACTTCGGCACCACGTAGTCGAGATCGATCTGCGCCCGCCCGGCCCCCGCGTCGTGCGCGAGGACGACGCCGACCGTGCGATCACCGTGCTGGACCAGGAACGCGTACGGGCTCGCACCCGGTGTGAAACCGGGGTTGAACCGGGTGATGTCCTTCTCATGCCGCTCGAGGACATAACTCAGGTACGCGTCGGACTCTTGCACCGGCAGCACCTGGTACTCCGCCGCGTCGTGCCGGTGCCGCAGCAGCCGCCACAGGTGCACGACGTTGATGACCGCCAGCACCGCGTTCATGCCGACCATCGGCCAGACGCCGACGGCGGCGTTGAAACCGACCAGGATCACGCAACCGATCAGGTTCAGCACCCGCAACCGCAGGATCCGGGTCTGCAGCAACGACACCACGACCAGCGCGGATCCACCCCACCCGATGATGCTCCACACGTCCACGGCAGGACACTAGTGCTCGTGGACGATTTCCTGTTGCTGGACGGAGCCCTGTTGCGAACTGTCGATCCGGTGTTGCTGCGTGCAACCAGTTTCGGCCACTTCTCCTCGCTCCAGGTCCGCGACGGCCGCGTCGACGGGCTCGACCTGCACTTCGAACGCCTGGACCGCAGCACCCGGGAGGTCTTCGGCGAACCGCTGCCGGCCGAGCGCGTCCGCGCCGACCTGCGGGCCGCGCTGGACCAGGCGCAGTCCGGCGACCTGTCGATCCGCGTCAACGTCTTCGCCACGCATCGGCTCCACCTGCTCACCCGCGTCGGCGCACCGATCACCCCGGGCACCCGGCCGATCCGCCTGCGCACCTTCCAGCACGAGCGCGCTGTCCCGCACCTGAAGCACACCGGCACGTTCGACCTCACCTACTACGCGCACCGGGCGGCGCACGAGGGGTACGACGACGCGCTGTTCACCACGAAGTCCGGCGAGATCTCCGAGGCCTCGATCTGGAACATCTGCTTCGCCCGCGGCCCACACCTCGTCTTCCCCGCCGCTCCCGTGCTCCCCGGGATCCGTCAGCAGGTCCTGCAGCGCGGCCTGGATTCCTACCAGACCGTCCCGGTCCCACTCACCGAGCTCACGACGTACGACGCCGCGTACCTGACGAACTCCATCGACCCGGCGCTACCGGTCGCGGCGATCGACAGCGTGTCGTACGCCGATCACCCCGAGTCGGCCGAGGTGATCGCGAAGGCCTACGCGTCCGAGGTCCCGCAGGTGATCTAGGAGCGCTCGGACCACCAGCGGAGGAGTGCCTCACGGGCCCGGTCCTCGCCCAGCGGGCCTTCGTCGAGGCGCAGGTCCATCAGGAACTTGTACGCCTGGCCGACCTCGCGCCCCGGCGGGATGCCGAGGATCTCCATGATCTGGTTGCCGTCCAGGTCCGGGCGGAGCGCCTCCAGCTCCTCCTGCTCCTTCAACCGCTCGATGCGCGCCTCGAGGTCGTCGTACGCGGCCCGCAGCGACTCGGCCTTCCGCCGGTTCCGGGTGGTGCAGTCGGCGCGGGTGAGGACGTGCAGGCGCTCCAGTTGATCGCCGGCGTCCCGGACATACCGGCGTACGGCGGAGTCCGTCCACTCGCCGTCGCCGTACCCGTGGAAGCGCAGGTGCAACTCGATCAGCTTGCTGACCTGGTCGATCTGCTCGTTGCTGAAACGCAGCGCCTTCATCCGCTTCCGGGCCAGCTTCGCCCCGACCACGTCGTGGTGGTGGAACGTCACCTTCCGCTCACCTTCGAACTTCCGGGTCTTCGGTTTCCCGATGTCGTGGATCAGCGCGGCGAACCGAACGACGAAATCGGGCGTCGGAACTGATAGACGCGATTCGAGATCGATCGCCTGGTCGAGGACGGTGAGCGAGTGCTGGTACACATCCTTGTGCCGATGGTGTTCGTCCTCGGCCTCCCGCAACGCGGGCAGCTCCGGCAGCACGTGCTTGGCCAGTCCGGTGGAGACCAGCAGGTCCAGCCCGATCCGCGGGTGGTCGGAGCAGATCAGCTTCTCCAGCTCGTCGCGGACCCGCTCGGCGGACACGATCGTGATCCGGTCGGCCATCGCCCGCATCGCCTGCACGACCGCGGGGTCGGGCGTGAACCCGAGCTGCGCCGCGAACCGCGCCGCGCGCATCATCCGCAGCGGGTCGTCGGAGAACGAGTCCTCCGGGGTGCCCGGCGTCCGGATCCGCCGGTGCGCGACGTCCTCGATCCCGCCGTACAGGTCGACGAACTGCCGCGACGGCAAGCGCACCGCCATCGCGTTCATCGCGAAGTCCCGGCGGGCCAGGTCGCCCTCCAGGCTGTCGCCGTAGGCCACCTCCGGTTTGCGCGAGGTGGGATCGTAGGTTTCCGACCTGTAGGTCGTGATTTCCAGGACCCACTCACCCTTACGACAACCGATGGTGCCGAACGCCTTGCCGATGTCCCAGACATGGTCCGCCCAGCCGGACAGCAACCGCTCGATCACGTCGGGGTGCGCTGACGTGGTGAAGTCCAGATCCTTGCTCCCCCGGCCGAGCAGAATGTCCCGGACAGGACCGCCGACCAGGGCGATCTCGTGGCCGGCATCGGCGAACCGGTGGCCCAGTTCGTCGACCACCGGGGCAAGTTCCAGCAAGGCCTGGACGGCTCGCCGCTGCACAGCGGGCAACGATCCGGCGGAGGCTGACTGGTCGGCAAAGGGTGACACGGGGAACTAGGTTACGGTGACGGCGTGTTCAGACGGCGACTGAGGCTCCCCGCGGTGGCGGGTGCCTCCTTGCTGGTTGCTGCTTCGGCAGCGACTCTCGGTGTTCCGGCCGGTGCGACGCCGGCCGACGAGCCGACCGTCCAGGTCACCATCGACTCGTTCGGACCGGTCGCCCCGAAGCCGGGCGACACGGTGACGATCAAGGGCCGGGTGACGAACACCAGCTCGGTGACGTTCGACGATCCGCAGGCGCTCGCCTGTATCAACCGGACCCGGCTGGCCAGCACCGCGGCCATCGACGCGGTCTCCGCCGAGCAGAACATCCCGGTGAACGACCGGGACAGCTGCAAGAACCTGACCACCGACCCGCAGACCTTCCGGCCGTTCGAGCAGCCGCTGGCGCCGAAGCAAACGGTCGATTTCACGCTCACCGTGCCGTGGAAGGAATGGCGGGTCGACGCCGAGACCGGCGCGTACGTCGTCGGCGTCACGTTCCGCGGCAAGCCGTCGAACAGCGACCGGGTGATGGCCGGCCGCGCCCGGACCCTGATGCCGGTGCTCGGGCGGCAGCCGCTGAAGCGGGTGGTCAACACCGCCCTCGTCGTACCGCTGCGGCACCGGCCGACGCAGCTCGGCGGCCAGAACTTCGCGAACGACTCGCTGGCCGCTTCGCTCGGCCCGAACGGTTCGCTCGGCCGGCTGCTCGCGCTCGGCGACCAGCGCAAGGTGACCTGGCTCGTCGACCCCGCGATGCTCAACGAGATCCGCCAGATGGCGAAGGGGTACGTCGTCGTCGGCGACAACGGCCAGACGACCCCGGGGAGCGGTCAGGCAACCGCGACGGCCTGGCTGAAGGAGTTCGACGCGAGCCGGACCCGCAACCAGGTCGTCCTGCTGCCGTTCGGCGACCCCGACGTGGCCGGACTGCTGGACACCGGCGAACCGTTGCGGAAGATCGTCGCGGAGGCCCGCAAGACGACCTCCGGCTATTTCCTGCCGCCGAGTTTCACCAACGGCCTGTGGCTCGAGGGCGGTGCTGCCGCGCGCCGGTACCTGTCCGAGGCATCCACCGGCTTCGCCGGCGTGAGCGACAACGACCTGAACCTGGTCAGCAGCTCCTCCTGGTCCGCCGCCACTCGCCCGGTCCTGACCTCCAACCCCGTGTACGACGTACTCACGCCGGGCGGCACCAAGGACGCGGTGAAGACCGTCATCGCGAACTCGTCGCTCACCAACGGCGGCCCGGACCCGGAGACCGCCACCAGCCCGCTCCAGGTCCGCCAGCGGTTCGCGGCCGAGACAGCGCTGATCGCCGCGAGCGGCGCGGGCAACGCGTCGGTCGTCGTCCTCCCGCCGCGCGGCTGGGACAGCGACGGGACGGCCACCGCGGAGCTGGCGCACGACCTGGCGCTGCCGTGGATCAAGGCCACTGACGTCGCCGCGGTCGTGGCGGCCACTCCGGACCCGCCGACCACCAAGGCGCCGACGGCCCCGCGCAGCAACGGCGTACTCACCGAGAACCAGCTGGGCGCGATCCGGCAGCTCGACGAGGCGACCAGCACGATGCAGAACCTGCTGGTCGACGAGAACTCCTTGCCGGAGGTCATGACGTACGCCCGGCTGCGGTCGGCCTCGCTGGCCTGGAGCGGGTACCCGGAAGAGGCCCGGCACTTCACCACGATCGAGCTCGGTTCGGTGAACCAGCAGCTCGGCAAGGTGCACCTGGTGAACGCCAGCGTGGACCGCGGGCTCCGCAAGGAGATCAAGGTCAACCTGGCAGGCAGCAAGGGCACGTTCCCGCTGACGATCACGAACGACACCGACAAGTCGATCCGGGTCGGCATCGCGGTCACGGCGGTGAACCGGTCCGACCTGAAGATCACGCAGCTCCCGACGGCGGTCCTCGGGCCGGGGCAGAAGTGGACGCCGCGGATCACCGCGAGCGCCGAGCAGAACGGGCTGATCCGGGCCAACGCCCAGGTGATCACCGCCGGCGGCAAGCCGGTCGGCAAGTCCCAGGAGCTGCTGATCCAGGCCAGCCAGTACGGCAGCGTCGGCTGGATCCTGGTCGGCGCCGCCTGCGCCTTGCTGTTCGGTACGTCGCTGGTCCGCATCTACCGCCGGATCCGCAGCGAGCGCCGCAACCCGACCGCGGCGGCCGCAGAGACCTCGGAGACCGCAGAGACCGCAGAGACCCCAGCGGTCGGCGACGCTCCCGAGACCACGGAGGCGGCAGGCGACGGCGTACCCGAAGCCGCCGCTCCGAAGCCGGCTCCGGCCGAGGACACCACCTTGAAAGAAGGAGTCGGTTCGAAGGATGGCTGACCGCACCCTGCGATCCGCGGCGGTGATGGCAGCCGGAACGGTGCTGTCCCGCCTGCTCGGATTCATCCGGATCGCCCTGCTCGCGGCCGCCATCGGCACCGCGCTGCGCGGCGACATCTTCACCGCCGCGAACACGATCCCGAACAGCCTCTACATCCTGCTGGCCGGTGGCGTCTTCAACACCGTGCTGGTCCCGCAGCTGGTGCGCGCGATCAAGAACCACGACGACGGTGGCCAGGACTTCACCAACCGGTTGCTCACCTTCGGCTTCGTGGTGCTCGCCGTCGTCACGGTCGGCTGTGTGCTGCTCGCGCCGGCGATCGCGGAGCTGTACCTGCCGAAGGAGCTGCACGACCCGTCCCGGGTGACCGAGAAGGCGAACATGGTGATGTTCGTCCGGCTCTGCCTGCCACAGATCTTCTTCTACGGCGCGTTCGTACTGGTCGGTCAGGTGCTGAACGCACGCCGCCGGTTCGGTCCGATGATGTGGGCGCCGATCGCGAACAACATCGTCGCCTGCGCCTCGATCGTGATCTTCCTGCTGATCTACCGGGTCGGCGACAACCCTCCGACGTACAGCCACGGCGAGGAGCTGCTGCTGGGTCTCGGGCACACGCTCGGGATCGCGATCCAGTTGCTCGTGCTGCTGCCGTACCTGCGGGCGAGCGGTCACCGGTACCGGCTGAAGTTCGGCCTCCGCGGCACCGGTCTGGGACACACTGCCCGATTGGGCATCTGGACCGTTCTGTTCGTCGCCGTGAACCAGGTGACGCTGGTCGTCGTCACGCAGCTGGCGATCGCCGGCAGCGCCTCGTACGACCCCGGCGCGAAGGCTGGTCTGTTCGCGTACAGCACCGCGATGCTGATCATCCTGGTGCCGCATGGCATCGTCACCGTCTCGCTCGCGACTGCCGCGCTGCCGCAGATGTCGGCACTCGCGGCCGAAGGCGACACCGCCGAGGTGGGCCGGATCTCGGCCCGGTCGATCCGCCAGACACTGGCGATCGTGGTCCCGGCGGCGGCCGCGATGGTTGCCTTCGCCTATCCGATCGTGACGCTGATCGCCGGGTACGGCTCGGGTAGGAACAACCTGACGCTGATGTCGTACACGCTGATGACGCTGGCGCTCGGCATCGTCCCGTTCACCGTCCAGTACTTCCAGCTCCGCACGTTCTACGCCTTCGAGGACACCCGCACACCGTTCTTCCTGCAGTGCGTGATCGCGGCGACGAACATCGCCGCGGCCGTGATCGGGGTCCGGGTGCTGCTCGACCAGGCGCACCTGCGGTTCAGCGGCGTGGTGCTCGGCGGGGCGTACGCGCTGGCGTACCTCGTCGCCGTCCTGATCTCCCGGCCGGTACTGCGCCGGAAGGTACCGCGGGTGCCGGGCGCCGGAATCGGTCTGCCGCTGCTCGCGATGGTGATCGCCGCGGTGGCCGGCGCCGGAGCGGGCCGCGTGGTGCTCTGGGTGCTGAGCCTGGCGATCGACTGGTCCGGCCCCATCGGCGCCATCCTCGAACTGGCCGTCGCGGCCATCGTGATGCTGCCGGTGTACGCCGCCGTGTCGCGGGTACTCCGTATCCACGAAGTGAACGACGTGGTGTCCATGGTCACATCGAAGCTCCCGATCGGGCGCTGATCCTGGACGCTTGTGCACTCGTGCACCACTTGTCAGGTCAACGGGGCACTAGCATGGGGGCTGCGATCAGGCCGCTGGGGCATCTAGGAGGGCGAAAGACACCGTGTCGAACCAGACCGTGAGCCCTGGTGCCTTACTGGCCGGGCGCTACCGGATCGCCGAGTTGCTGGCGGAGATCGACGGTGCGCGGGTGTGGCGAGCAGTGGACGAGGTCCTCAGCCGGGCCGTCGTCGTCGACGTGCTGCCGGTGGGCGATCCGCGGACCAACCTGCTCTTCGACGCCGCCCGCCGGGCCGCCGCGGCGAACGACCCGCGGTTCCTCCGGGTGCTCGACTGCGACATGCACGACGGTGTGACGTACTGCGTCCGCGAGTGGGCCGGCGGCCGGACCCTGGAGCGGATGCTCGGCACCGGGCCGCTGACCGGCCAGCAGGCGGGCTGGCTGGCCCGTGAGGTGTCCGAGGCCCTCGAGAACCTGCACCGCACCGGCTTCGCGCACGGCGCGATCAGCCCGGCGACCGTCGTGGTCACCGACGCCGGCGCGATCAAGGTCGTCGGCGTCGCCACCGAGGCGGCGCTGCGCTCGTCCGGCGCGGGTTCGCCCGAAGAGGACGTGCACTCGCTCGGCGAGCTGCTCTTCGCGTCACTGACCGGCCGCTGGCCGGGCCCGGCGCCGGCCTGGGGACTCCAGCCCGCGCCCGTCGAGCACGGCCGCCTGCTGAGCCCACGGCAGGTGCGCGCCGGCGTACCGCGCTCGCTGGACGACATCTGCGACCGGCTGCTCGGCGACCCGCCGCGGCACCACGCCCCGCCGATCACGAGTGCCGCCGGCCTGTCCGCGGCGCTGTCCGGTGTCGTCGGCAGCTCGCACGAGCCGCCGAACCAGATGGACGAGACCGTCCAGGTCGCCCGGCAGAACGGCAGCATCGACGACGCCACCCAGGTGGTGCCGCAGCCCCCGCCGCCGGCGCTCGACCCGACGCCGCGGCCGGCGTACAACGCCGAGCAGAACGGGTACCAGGCTCCGCAACCGGCGTACGAGCCCGCCACCGACACCCGGCCGGTACGCCGCCAGCCCCCGCCCCCGTCGAACGGGAACGGGCGGCGCCGACAGGACGAGCCGAAGCCGAAGGGCTCCTGGGGCGGCCGGATCCTGATCCTGCTCGCGATCCTCGCGCTGCTCTCGGTGATCGCGATGGCGCAGTTCCTGCTCAAGGGCGCGATGAACAACGACCAGGGCAGTGGCGACAGCGGTGACGGCAAGTCCAGCGCCCCGCCGCAGACCAGCGCCCCGCCGACGGCGACCGGCGGTCCGGCCAAGATCGTCGGCGCCAAGGACTTCGACCCGGAGGCCGACGGCGGCAACGGCTCCGAGCACCCCGAGGACGTCAAGAACACCTACGACGGCAAGGCCAGCACAACCTGGACGACGATGTCCTACAGCCGCGCGAACCTCGGTGGCCAGAAGCCCGGTGTCGGCATCTACTACGACCTGGGCTCGCCGACGGAGGTGTCGAAGGTGCAGGTCGCCCTGCAGGGCGACGGCACCAGCGTGCAACTGATGGTCCCCGCGAGCAGCGGCGGCGCCGCGCCGACCACTGCGGATGGCTGGAAGCCGGTGGCCACTCAGGAGGACCAGCCGGAGGGTACGGTGACCCTTACCCCCTCGGCACCGACCGAGACGCAGTACGTGCTCATCTGGCTCACGAAGCTGCCGAAGGAAGACGGCGGCAAGTACCGGGGCACGATCTCGGAGGTCACAATCCAGAAATGACGGCTCACCTGGAGGGCACCCCGCCGCCCCGGCCGGACGTCCCGCGCATCGGCGCCGACGAACCGGTCCAGGGCGCGTCGCAGCCTGCCCCGAACGCCGGGCCGACCAGCTACGACCAGCTGGACGACCACGAGCTGCTCCGGATGCACGTGGCCGGCAACCCGGACTCGTTCGGGTTCCTGGTCAAGCGGCATCGGGACCGGATGTGGGCGGTCGCGATCCGCACCCTCGGCGAGCCCGAGGAGGCGGCGGACGCGCTCCAGGAGGCGTTCATCTCGGCCTTCCGCCGGGCGGACTCGTTCCGCGGCGACGCCAAAGTGACCACCTGGCTGCACCGGATCGTGGTGAACGCCTGTCTGGACCGGATCCGCCGCCGCCAGGTGCGCGCCGCCGACCCGCTGCCCGAGGACGAGGACCGCGCCGCCGAGCTGGCCGGACCGGCCGAGGACGACCCCGCCGAGGTCCGCGAGCGCCGGCTGGACGTCCTGAACGCGCTGAAGCAGATCAACGAGGACCAGCGAGCCGCGCTGGTGCTGGTCGACATGGAGGGCTACTCGATCGAGGAAGCCGCCGCGATCCTGGACTGCGCCCCCGGTACGGTGAAGTCGCGCTGCGCCCGGGGCCGCGCCAAGCTGCTCCCGTTGCTGCGGCACTGGCAGACCTCCCGAGGATCCGACGTACCGGAAAAGTCCGCCGCGGAAGCGGTGGGAACCGAATGAGCGGGTACACCGTCGAAGCGAAGTCGCCTGCCTCTGGCGACCGAGAGACTGATGCCTTCGACCGGAGTTCTCTTATGACCACGCTGCTACGGCCGCGCACCCAGCGACGGGAGGCGAGCCCCCGATGACCGAATCCGGTCTGCCGACCAGTGAGCATCTCGAGCACCTGGACACGGACACGATCGCCGACCTGATCGAGAACCTGCTGCCCGCCACCGAGGCCCACAGCGCTCGTGAGCATGTGAAGGCATGCCCGGAGTGCCAGCAGACGTACGACGCCCTCGTGCAGCTGTCCGAGGATCTCGCCGAGGAGGGCCGCGAGGACATCCCGATGCCGGCCGATGTCGCCGAGCACCTGGACGCCGTACTGGTGTCCGAGTCGGTGCTGCGCGCGTCCACGGTCGGTGTGCACTCGCTGGCTCAGATCCGCGAGGAGCCCCGCCGGCACCTGCCGAAGCTGCTCGGTGCCGCCGCCGGCGTGGTGCTGATCGCCGCGATCGGCGTCGGCGTGGTGTTCGCCACCAAGGACCAGGCGAACGAGGGTGCCGCGAACACCGACCAGAGCACGCCGCCCACCGACGCGGTGACGATCACCACCGGCAACCTCGCGCAGCAGACGCAGAAGTGGCTGGAGCACACACCGAACGCGATCCTGCACGGCTCGGCGGCCGAGCAGTCCTGCGCCAAGACGTTCGCCACCTCCCGGGCGAACGCGACCGTGCGGCTCGTCCAGCCCGCCAAGATCGACGGCCGGCGGGCCACGATCATCGGGTTGCAGGGCGGTTCGGCCCGCGAGATCCAGATCTTCGCGGTCACCGGATGTGACCAGCCGGGTGGCGTCGCGTCGTCGTTCTACGACACCTCGGTGACCCTGCGCAACCGCTGACGCCAGATGCGGTACGGCGGCCCTGTCCTGGGTACGGTGTCGATACGGCCCACCCCACCGGCCCGGTCAGGGGGAATGATCGGCCTCTAGGATCCGTTGACTACGACGTCACTGTCTCGACGACACGAGGAACGCCTGAATGACCGACTCCAGCACAGTCCGCAACGTCATCATCGTCGGCTCCGGCCCGGCCGGTTACACGGCCGCGGTGTACGCCGCGCGCGCGGCGCTGGAGCCGCTGGTCTTCGAAGGCTCCGTCACCGCCGGTGGCGCGCTGATGAACACCACCGAGGTGGAGAACTTCCCCGGCTTCTCGCAGGGCATCATGGGCCCGGCGCTGATGGACGAGATGCGCACCCAGGCCGAGCGCTTCGGCGCCGAGCTGGTGCCGGACGACATCGTCAAGGTCGACCTGACCGGCGACATCAAGGTGGTCACCGACTCCACCGGCACCGAGCACCGCGCGAAGGCCGTCATCCTGGCGATGGGTTCGGGCTACCGCAAGCTCGGCCTGGCCGACGAGGAGCGGATGTCCGGGCACGGCGTGTCCTGGTGTGCGACCTGTGACGGCTTCTTCTTCCGCGACCAGGAGATCGCGGTCGTCGGCGGCGGCGACTCCGCCGTCGAGGAGGCGACCTTCCTGACCAAGTTCGCCAAGAAGGTGCACCTGGTGCACCGCCGCGACGAGCTGCGCGCCTCGAAGATCATGGCCGACCGGGCGTTCGCCAACGACAAGCTGGAGTTCCAGTGGAACTCGGCGGTCGACAAGATCCACGGCGAGGACAAGCTGACGCACCTGACGCTGAAGGACACCGTCACCGGCGAGACCCGCGAGCTGCCGGCCACCGGCCTGTTCATCGCGATCGGCCACGACCCGCGCTCCGAGCTGGTCAAGGGCCAGGTCGAGTTGGACGCCGAGGGCTACGTGCTGGTCAAGCCGGACAGCACCGCGACCAACCTCCCGGGCGTGTTCGCGGCCGGCGACCTGGTCGACCACACCTACCGCCAGGCGATCACCGCCGCCGGCACCGGCTGTGCCGCGGCGCTCGACGCCGAGCGCTACCTGGCCGCGCTGGAGGACGCCGCGCAGTCGACGACTGCCGCGGCCACCACCCAGCCCGTCACTGTCTGAATCTCACCATCACCGCTGAAGGAGATACGCCCGTGGGCGAGAAGATGAATGCTGTCACCGACGCCGAGTTCGACCAGACCGTGCTGAAGAGCGACAAGCCGGTGCTGGTGGACTTCTGGGCCGAGTGGTGCGGCCCGTGCCGCCAGGTGTCCCCGATCCTCGAGGAGCTGGCGCAGGACCACAGCGACAAGATCACGTTCCTGAAGATGAACGTGGACGAGAACCCGGTTACCCCGAGCAACTACCGGGTCACCGGTATCCCTACCATCAACGTCTACGTGAACGGTGAGCTGGCCAAGTCCATCGTCGGCGCCAAGCCGAAGGCCGCGCTGCTCAAAGAGCTGGCCGACTTCACGGCCTGAGTTTCCGCCACACCGGCAAGGAGTTAGACCCTGATGACCGTCTCACCGCATGGCCCGCACGGCGTGTACCGGATCGGCGACAGCGGTGAGGCGGTCGCCGAGATCGTCGGGAAGCTGCAGAGACTCGGGCTGCTGACCGGCGGTCACGACGTCTACGACGAAGCGACCGCACACGCTGTCCGGGGGTTCCAGCAGCAACGCGGGCTGATGATCGACGGAATCGTCGGCCCGCAGACGTACCGTGCGATCGACGACGCCCGCTGGCGGCTGGGTGACCGGCTGTTGACGTACGTCCCGACGCACCCGATGAGCGGCGACGACGTGCTGAGCCTGCAGGCCAAGCTGCAGGAGCTTGGGTTCGCGGTCGCCCGGATCGACGGCATCTTCGCCGCCGACACCCAGCGCGCGGTCACCGAGTTCCAGCGCAACATGGGCCTTCCGGCGGACGGCACCTGCGGTCCGTCGACGTTCAAGGCGCTGCAGCGGATCCGCCCGATGGCGACCGGCGGACGGCCGGACGCGCTGCGGGCCCGCGAGGCGGTGCGCGCCGCCGGGCCGCGACTGTCCGGCAAGACCGTGGTGATCGACCCGGGTCACGGTGGGTTCGACTACGGCTGGGAGGGCTACGGCCTGCGCGAGTCCGATGTCGCGTACGACCTGGCCGCCCGGATCGAGGGCCGGCTCGGCGCCACCGGCGTACGGGCGTATCTCTCGCGCGGACGGGATCAGGGGCCGGATGAGCTGGCACGGGCCGCATTCGCGAACGAGACCGACGCGAACCTGTGCGTCTCGCTGCACACCGACGGTTCGATGAACCCGGAGGCGCAGGGCGTCGCGACGTACTACTACGGCAACGACCTGCACGGGGCCTCGTCGAGCGTCGGCGAGCAGTTCGCCGGTCTGGTGCAGCGCGAGATCGTCGCGCGGACCGACCTGCTGAACTGCCGCACCCACGAGAAGACCTGGGACCTGCTCCGCCGGACGAAGATGCCCGCGGTGCGGCTGGAGATCGGGTACGTCACCAACCCGCACGACTCGGCGAGACTGGCCGACCCGGCCTTCCGGGACGTCATCGCGGAGGCGATCGTGGTCGCCATCCAGCGCGTCTACCTGCCGCCGGACCAGGACGCCGCGACCGGCATGCTCCGCTTCGGCCAACTCACCGTCTGAGCAGTCAGCCAGTAACGGCGAGTTCGCACCTACGAGTGATCCTCGAGCTTGATCTTCGGGAGCAGGCGGTCGAGGCCGCGCGGTAGCCACCACGCGCGCTCACCGAGCACCCGCAGTACCGCGGGGACGATGACGCAGCGGATCAGCAGGGCGTCGAGCAGGACTGCCGTCGCGAGGCCGAGACCGAACTGCTTGAGCATCCGGTCCGGGCTCAGCAGGAACGCACCGAACACCACGATCATGATCGCGGCGGCCGCGGTGATCACGCTGCCGGTCGTCGCGAGCCCCTCCCGTACCGAGGCTCTGGCATCCCCGGTACGCCGCCACTCCTCATGGATCCGCGCGACCAGGAACACCTCGTAGTCCATCGATAGACCGAAGACGATCGCGAAGATCATCACCGGCACGAACGCCTCGATCGGTCCCGCCTGCGCCCCGAACCAGCCCAGCTGGAACACGAGCGTGATCACCCCGAGCGAGGCGCCGATGCTGAGCAGGTTCAGTACGGCGGCCTTCACCGGGATCAACACCGACCGGAACACCGCCATCAACAGCAGCGCCGACAGTCCGACGACCACCAGCACGAAGATCGGCAGCCGCTTGCTGACCGCCGAGGCGAAGTCATCGGCCGCCGCCGTCGATCCACCGACCAGGTACGTCGCCTTGGTCTGCGACTCCAGTCTCGGCAACGTGTCGTCCCGCAACCGCTGCACGAGGTCGCTCGTCGCCGCGTCCTGTGGCGCCGACTTGGGGAACGCGAGGACCGTGGCGACCTTGCCGTCCGGAGTCACCTGCGCAGGCGTCACCGCGGCGATCCCCGGGTCCGCGGCCAACGTCTGCCCCAACTGTGCGGCCGCTGTCTCGCCGCCCTCGGTGACCACCACGAGCGGACCGTTGAACCCGGGACCGAAGCCTTCCGCCAACAGGTCGTACGCCTTCCGGCTGGTCTTCGCGGGATCATCCGTCCCGGCGTCCGCGAACCCGAGTCGCATCCCGAACGCCGGCAGCGACAACGCGACCAACGCGAGAACCCCGAGAACCAAGGGGACCCACGGCCCGCGTTGCACAGCGCCCGCGAGCTTCCGCCACCCGTCCCCCGGCGTACGGCGTTGTTTCGCGGCATGCTTGCGGACACTCCGCTCGATCCGCCGGCCGAACAGCGTCAGTAGCGCCGGCAGCAGCGTCACCGCGGCGAGCATTGTCATCAGCACCGTCAGCGTGACGCCGAGTGCGACGCCTTGCAGAGAGCCGAGTCCCAACGCCATCAGGCCGAGCAACGCGATCACGACAGTGCATCCGGCGAACATCACCGAGCGACCCGCGGTGTCCAAGGCGACGACCTTCGGATCGGCCTCGCCCTTCAGCAACTCGTGCCGGTAGCGCGAGAAGATCAGCAGCGCATAGTCGATGCCGACGCCGAGGCCGACCAGCAGCATCACCGGCGTCGTGTACTCCGGCACGGTGAACAGATGCGACGCGAGCATCAGTAGCCCGACCGTACTGCCGACCGCGAACACCGCGGTCAACAACGGAAGTGTTGCCGCGAGCAACGATCCGAAGAGGAACACGAGGATCACCAGCGCCGCCAACAGACCAACACCTTCGGAAGCACCGCCCGAACTGTCCGCCGCGTTCCGCGCGAGGTCCCCACCGACCTCGACCTGGACGCCCGGGCGCGCGAAGTCCTGCGCGCGATGAATGATCGTCCGGACGTCGGCGACCGGCATGTCGGCGGCCGCGGCATCCAGGCTCACCGTCGCGTACGCCGTACGTCGATCTGTCGACATAGCGCCAGGGCTACTGAACGGGTCGCTCACCGACGCGACGTGCGGAAGCCCGCGGACGACCGCGAGCATCGACGCCACCCGAGGTCTCTCGGACTCGAGTCCGCCGTCGGCCCGGACGACGATCTGCACCGAAGCGGTGTCGCCCTTCGGTTGGTGCGCCTGGAAGAGGTCGGTCACCCGCTGCGAGTCGGTGCCCGGCAGCGAATTGTCGTTCTTGTAACTGGCGCCCACCACGGTCGCCGCGGCGGTGACCGCGGCGAGGACGAGCACCCAGAGCAGCAGCGCGAGGCCGGCGCGTCGCATGGCCCACCCGGACACCCGGTGCAGCAGGCCGGGCCGCGTCGACCGTCGGATCGGAGTGTCCACTGTCATGACGAGTCCCCAATAAGTAGATCGGCTACATGTTGCCTCTCGACATTAACACTCGTATGAGTAGACTGGCTACATGAAGGCAGACGCGCTGCGTGGACACCTCGACCCGATGATCCTGGCGGTCGTCGAGCACGAGCCGCTGCACGGCTACGCGATCATGGAGGCGCTGCTGGACCGCAGCGGCGGCGAGCTCGACCTGCCGACCGGCACGCTCTATCCGGCGCTGCGGCGACTCGAGCGCGCCGGATACCTGGCCAGCGAGTGGAGCACGGTGGGCGGCCGGAAGCGCCGGACCTACCAACTCACCAGCTCCGGCGCGAAGATGCTGGCCGCGGGCAAGCAGGAGTGGCTGACGTTCCGGACTGTGGTCGAAGGGGTGCTACGGCCGGGACAGGCGTAGGCAGCGCTCGGCCTGGACACTGACCAGGACGAGCGGCAGGACCACGAAGGTCCCGACCACGCCGATGGCGGGTACGCCGGGCGTGTGCGAACTGGTGGCCGCCATCAGCACGCCGATCCCCGCGATCACCGCGGATCCGATCAGCGCGAAGAGCGCCGTCACCCGGCTGAGATGCTCGCGGACCACGGGATAGCGCACCCCGATCCCGGTGCCGAGCACTGCGAGTACGGCGCCGGCGATCACGAACGTGCCGATCGCACGGACCACGGTCTGCAGCAGGTCGTTCAGCGCGGTCGCCTGCTCGGGCTCCTGAGTCCAGATCCACGCCCCGCCCTGCCAGACGATCGGCTGGATCAGCAACGCGAACAACAGCATCATCGCCGTACGACGGCTCTGGCTGATCGCGAGCTCGGAACGGTACCCGGGCACCACGTCGCCGAGCGCACCGAAGTCCGCGACGGCTTCCCGCTCCGCGTCGTACCGCTTGAGCCCGTCGGCCTCGAGAGCCTCGGTCGCGTCGGTCAGGTGGTCGCGCGCCTCGGCCAGCAGATCCGCCTTGCGACGGCGCGGCCCACTGAGCTGCTTGCTCAGCGCGGCCAGGTAATCGTCGACCGGCGTACTGGGACTGGACACCCTTCCAGTATGGGGATGTCGCACCCGGATCACGTCCGGGGTCCCACTGACTCTCCCCTGAGCTTGGTGTTCCGCCGATGCCGCAGGACGAAGAACCCGGTGTACGAGATCAGCACCAGGATGAAACCGATCTTCTCCACGACCGGCGTCGCGCCTTCCGGCCAGAGGTGGCCCTCGAGGTAGTGGTGGATGTACCCGGCCGGGTAGACGCTCTCGCCGCCGAGCCGGCGGAAGTACTTCTCGGTCGCGGTCACCGGGCAGCCGAAGTCGACCAGGACGATCACGACGTTCCACACCACGATCGCCAGGTGCGCCCAGATCAGCCGCGGCCAGCGCCAGGCGAGGAAGCCGCCGATCAGGAAGAACAGCAGCAGCGCCGCGTGCACGACCATCACCACATCGGCCAGCACACGCCAGATCACGGGACTACTCCGGACCCGACCTGAGAGCGTCGCGGACCGTCACCGGGGCCGGCGGTGAGTGCTCGGGACGGATCGCGCCCATCAGCCGCTCGACGGCCGCCTCCATCTCGCTCCGCCAGGTGATCGTGGAGCGCAGATCGAGCCGGAGCCGCGGGTTCCGCGGGTGGTCGCGGACGACGCCGAAGCCAACCGCGCGGAGGAACTCGGTCGGCCAGACACAGCCCGGCCCGTCCCACCGCGAGTCGCCGAACGCCTCCACCGCGCGGAACCCGCGCTTCAGCACGTCCTTCGCGACCGCCTGGACGAGGACCTTGCCCAGCCCGAGCCCCAGGTACCGCGGCAGGATCCGGCCGGTCGCCAGCACCACCGCGTCCGGACTCACAGGAGCGGTCGGGAACGCCTGGATCCGCGGCAAGTACGTCGCGGGCGCGTACACCGCGTACCCGGCCGGGCCGTCGTCGACGGAGAGCACGACGCCCGCGGGACCCCAGTCGAGCAGCACCTGAGAGAGCCAGGCCTCCTTCTCGAGGCCGGTGTCGCCGTTGCGGTCCGCCTGGCGTGCGGCCACCGGGTCGAGCTCCCAGAACACACAGTCACGGCAGGGCGCCGGCAACTCGTCGAGGTTGTCGAGTGTCAGCGGTTCCAGCCGTCGGGCCATCAGCGCGTCCGATCGGCGGTGCTGGGCGGCCGAGAGCCTGTTAGCTTCGTCACGGTGCGTGTCGCCCTCGCGATCATCGCGCGGCGGGCTCGGCCGCCGGTTCGGGGACGCGGGCCGGGGTCCGCGCGTCCGAGGTGTCGGTCGCCCGCGGGGCGACGTACCGCTGGTCCACCTGCACGGAGGATTGCCCGCGGAACAGCTCCGCGGCGAATCCGGCCAGCACCCCCAGCAACAGTCCGCCGAGCGTCCAGCCGGCTGTCTTGCCCACGCTCATCCCGAATCCTGTCTTCCGGTTCCACCCTGCGGGCCGCACCCTCCCGGCCGGCTGTCCGTCTCAACAGCCAGATTCCGGCATGGTCGAACCTGCCCCTATAAGGCATGGTAGTGAGAGGTCGCGCCGATCCCCAGCCCAGACCGGGGTCAGCGACGTAACCTGGTGACTTCCCCCTCGATCACCGTTGGAGTGGCCCCCGTGAGTGCTGACGTGCCCGATGTCCGGCAGACCCGTCTCGACAACTACGTCGAGGCGTACGCAGCCCGGACCAAGGGCATGACCGCCTCGGAGATCCGCGCCCTGTTCTCGGTCGCCAGCCGACCCGAAGTGGTCTCACTGGCCGGCGGGATGCCGAACATCGGCGGCCTGCCGCTCGACGTTGTCGGCGGTGCGGTCCGCGACCTGGTGATCGACAACGGCGCCATCGCGATGCAGTACGGCTCCGGGCAGGGTGACCCGACGCTACGGGACCAGATCTGCGACATCATGCGGCTCGAAGGCATCGAGGCGCACCCGGACGACGTCGTCGTGACGGTCGGCAGCCAGCAGGCCGTCGACCTGGTCACCCGCGTGTTCTGCGACCCGGGCGACGTGGTGATCTGCGAGGCCCCGTCGTACGTCGGTGCGCTCGGGGTCTTCCGGGCCTACCAGTGCGAGGTCGTGCACGTCGCGATGGACGACGACGGCGTGGTCCCGGAAGCGCTGGAGCAGGCGATCGCGTCGGTGCGGGCGGCCGGCAAGCGGATCAAGTTCTTCTACACGATCCCGAACTTCCACAACCCGGCCGGTGTCTCGCTGTCCGACGAGCGGCGCCGCCGGGTGCTGGAGATCTGCCAGCGTGCCGAGCTGCTGATCCTCGAGGACAACCCGTACGGCCTGCTCGGGTTCGACGGTGAGCCGCAACGGGCGTTGCGGGCCGACGACCGCGAAGGCGTGATCTACCTCGGGTCGTTCTCGAAGACGTTCGCGCCGGGATTCCGCGTCGGTTGGGCGGTCGCGCCACATGCCGTCCGGGAGAAACTCGTGCTGGCACAGGAATCGGCGACCTTGTGCCCACCCGTGTTCAGTCAGCTGGCGATCTCGTCGTACCTGGTCCGGCATGACTGGATGGGGCAGGTGAAGCAGTTCCGCGAGATGTACCGCGAACGCCGGGACGCGATGCTCGCGGCCCTGACCGAAAAGATGCCCGCGGCAACGACCTGGACGCGGCCGCGCGGCGGGTTCTACGTCTGGCTGACGTTGCCGGAAGGCCTGGACGCAAAGGCGATGCTGCCCCGAGCCGTCACCGCGCGCGTCGCGTACGTGCCCGGTACGGCGTTCTTCGCCGACGGTTTCGGCTCCCAGTGCATGCGGCTGTCGTACTGTCATCCGACACCGGAACGGATCACCGAAGGCGTCGGCAGACTGGCCGCGGTGATCCACGAGGAGCTCGAGCTCCGCGAGACGTTCGGCCCGCTGCCACCCGGTGCGGGCCGTGAGTACGACGCTCCCGGGCCGGAGCTCAGTTAGACCACAGCGCAAAGGTTGCGCAATGGATCTGCGGGTGGCCGTGGGTCCCTGACACGCTAGCGGTACCGTTCCAGTGGGCCTCGGGACCGGCGACCGTGCCGGAGTCGCCCACGAGTGATCGGGATATTTGTGATGAGTGATCTGGGTCGAGTGCTGGTACTGGCCGGTGGACTGTCGCACGAGCGTGACGTTTCGCTGCGCTCCGGCCGGCGGGTGGCGGACGCCCTGCGCAGTGTCGGCGTAGAGGTCGAGCAGCGGGATGTCGATGCCTCCCTGGTCGATCGGCTGCGCAACGATCCGCCGGATGCGGTCTTCCCCGTGCTGCACGGCGTCACCGGCGAGGACGGCGCACTCCGCCAGGTCCTCGACCTGTACGGCGTTCCGTACGTCGGAGCCGACGCTGCGGCCTGCCGCACGGCCTTCGACAAGCCGGTCGCGGCGACGGTCGTCGGCGCCGCGGGGCTGCGCACGCCCGCGTCGGTGGTGCTCGGGCACGACACGTTCCGCGAACTGGGTGCCGCGTCGTTGATGGAGGCGGTGATCAAGCAGATCGGTCTGCCGCTGGTCGTGAAGCCGGCTCGTGGTGGTTCGGCACTCGGCGCGTCGATCGTGCGGACCGCCGACGAGCTCCCGTCCGCGATGGTGAACTGCTACGCGTACGGGCCCGTGGCGTTGATCGAGCAGTACATCGACGGCACCGAGGTGGCTGTCACGGTGGTCGACACCGGTGACGGACCGCGGGCGCTGCCGGCGGTCGAGATCCGCCCGGATTCGGGGTTCTACGACTACGAGGCGCGGTACACGGCCGGCGCGACGCAATTCGTCGTACCGGCTCGGTTGGAGCCTGAGGTGGCCGGGGCGTGCGCCGCTGCTGCTGTGCAGGCGCACCAGGCGCTCGGTCTGCGGGACCTGTCCCGGTCGGACCTGGTCGTCGACGCGGCCGGAGTGCCGTGGTTCCTCGAGGTGAACGTGGCGCCGGGGATGACGGAGACGTCGCTGGTCCCGCTCGCGGCCGAGGCCGCCGGGATCGAGCTCGGCGTGCTCTGCCGCGACCTGCTCGCCACCGCCGCAGCCCGCTGAAGGTTGTGATGGCGGAGCGACCACTGTGGCGAACCGTGGTGACGCCACGGTGGTCGGGCCTGCTGCTGCTCGCCCTGGTGCTTGCCGGCGTCATGACGGCGATGGGCGTGTGGCAGTTGGGCGTCTATCAATCCAAGACCGACGCGGCCACCGCGAAGCGCGCTGAGGCTGCACCGGTTGTCTTGCAGTCGTTGTTCTCCATCGACGAAGGGCTGCCGTCGAAGGCGGTTGGCCGGCGGGTGACCGTCGACGGGACCTGGGGTCCGGCGGCTGACCAGGTGTTCATCGCGGACCGTGCGCAGGCCGGGCGGAACGGGTTCTGGGTGGTTTCACCGCTGAAGGTGTCCGGCGACGGAGCGGTGATGGTGGTCCGCGGATGGGTCGCGTCGGTCTCTTCACCCGCCGCCAAGGCGCCGGCAGGTGCCGCGCGGCTGACCGGCTCTGTGGTGGCGTCCGAGGCTGAGGATTCTTCGGGCGACGCAGCCAAGGGGCGGGTGCTGTCGTCGCTGCGGATCCCGACGATCGTGCACCTTGTGGACTACCGGGTGTACGACGCGTTCGTCGTACAGACCTCGGTGGAGTCGGGTGTCGTACCGTCGCCGGCGCCCGAGGCCGTCGTACCGCCTCCGCCGCCGACGGACCATGCCGGGCTGCGGAACATCGCCTATGCGTTCCAGTGGTGGATCTTCGCGGCGTTCACGCTGTGGATGTGGGCGCGAATGGTGCTGGACGCACACCGCTCCCCCGACGAGGACGACCCGGACAACGAGGACACCCCGGGCGGCAGCGGGCCGGCGACGGATGGTGGCGCAGAGCCGGATGCTTGCGTCGCGGCGGATCACGGCGCACCGGCGGACCGTGGCGCACCGGCGGACCGTGGCGCAGCGGCGGACCGTGGCACCCATGCCGCTGGTGGCGCCGAGGCGGAAGACGCCGGCGTCGCCGGGGCGGATGGTGCCGGCGTCGCCGGGGCGGATGGTGCCGGCGGTGACCAGCGCGGGGAGCGTGTGGAGCCAAGCGGTACCGTTTCAGCGTGACTTCTCCTGCCGATCCCGCCACCTCCGCCGGCTCGCAGCCGCTGACCCCGGCCGTCCGCGGCGCGCTGATGCGCTACCGCGTGATCGCCTACGTGGTCGGTGTGATGCTGCTGCTCCTGGTCTTCCTCGCGATGCCACTCAAGTACTTCGCGGACAGCCCCGGCGCAATGGACGTGATCGGCCCGCTGCACGGGTTCCTGTACATGGTCTACCTGCTCGGCACGTTCGATCTGTTCCGTCGGGTCCGCTGGTCGTTCCCGCGCCTGGTGCTGATGGCCCTGGCCGGCACGATCCCGTTCCTGTCGTTCTACGCCGAGCGCAAAACCTCCCACGAACTCCTCGGCCGCTGACACCACTGCGATGTTTCACATGAAACATCGCACCGTGAGTCAGTAAGTTTCTTTGTCGACAAATCGCCGTACCGATCTCTGGTCAGGCGCGTCCCCGCCAGAACCCCAGAATTCTTCTGTCAGCGGGATCCTAAGCGAAGTGGCACGGTAGCGGAGTTCGTCGAACGGCTCGTGCTCAAGGAGAGCTTCGCCTCGGACGACATGAACTTCGTCGGCATGCAGCGCGGCTAAGTGTGGCGTAAGGCTCGGATGCCAGAGGCCGTTGCTTTCATCGACGTCTGGCTCACGCTGGACGGACGGGTCGAGATTCACTTCGTCGACGACGAGCCGATCGGCATGCGTGACGTGACCGTCCGCGGCCCCGCGGTCTGCGAGTTGACCGACCACCTCCGCACCGACTGCCCCCTCTGGTCGACCGCCGAAGCGCTCCAGGCGCTCACGCCGGCGCCTGACGCCCACGGCAGCATCACCGCTGGGTACGTCGCCGCTCTCTCAGCGACGCCTGACGAAGCGGACGAGGTCGCGCAGGCGCCGCTCCCGATGGCCGATCACCCCGACCCGGCCCTTCGTCGCGCATTCGTCGTCGCGACCGCGCACTTCTCGCACCCGAAGGCCCGCAATGTCCTCGAGGACTCCAAGGGTCAATCTGGTGGCGCGGGTCGGCCGGCTCGCATCCACCGAGCCGGCTGAGTCCGCACGAACTGACGCGCAGCTCGTACTCGAGGGGTCTCGCCCAGGAGCAGTAGCGTCAGTCGTTGGTTACCTTGTTCGGGTCCATCAGCGTGACGATCCGCTCGAGGTCGTCGAGTGATGCGAACTCGACGGTGATCTTGCCCTTGGTCTTGCCAAGGTCGACCTTGACGCGCGTCTCGAAGCGATCGGACAGCCGGTCGGCCAGGTCGACGAGCCGCGGCGCGACCGGCTTGTTCCGCCGGCGCGGAGCCGCGGTGTCGTCGCCGTTCATGTCGCCGAGGGCAACGATCTCCTCGACGGTCCGCACCGAAAGGCCTTCGGCCACGATCCGCTGCGCGAGGCGCTCGATGGCGTCGCCACTCGGCAGCCCCAACAGCGCACGAGCGTGCCCGGCCGACAACACACCGGCGGCCACCCGCCGCTGCACGGACGCCGGCAGCTTCAGCAGTCGCAGCGTGTTGGAGATCTGCGGCCGCGACCGGCCGATACGCGTCGCAAGCACTTCCTGGGTGCACCCGAAGTCATCGAGCATCTGCTGGTACGCCGCTGCTTCTTCCAGCGGGTTCAGCTGACTCCGGTGCAGGTTCTCCAGGAGCGCGTCCCGCAGCATCGCGTCGTCCTGCGTGTCCCGGACGATCGCCGGAATCGTCGTCAGCCCCGCGGCCTGCGTCGCCCGCCAGCGACGCTCGCCCATCACGAGCTCGTACTTGTCGTCCTCGAGCCGTCGGACGACGATCGGCTGCAGCAGCCCGATCTCCTTGACCGAGTGGACGAGCTCCTCCATCGCCTCCTCGTCGAAGACGCTGCGCGGCTGCTTCGGGTTCGGGGTGATCTTCTCGACCTCGATCTCCGCGAACGAGGCACCCGGAACCGCGGCCAGCTCCGGCTCACTCGACGCCGGTGTGCCCTGCGGCTCCGGCGGAGTGGCAGCCGGCGGCGCGCCCGGGATCGAGCTCGACTTGCTGCCGAGCGTCGTGGTGCCGGGTGCCGGCGAGCTGGGGATCAGCGCGCCAAGTCCGCGTCCGAGTCGGGTGTTCATCGCGCTCCCTCAAAGTCGACATCCTGCTGAGCTACTGCTGACCTACCACATCGCCACCCGGACGCCGTTGCTCTCCAACCAGCCCCCGTGTCCCGTTTCACGTGAAACGGTGCCACACCGCACTCGGTGGTCAGGCGTTGTTCCGCATCGCGATCTCGCGGGACGCCTCGAGGTACGACAGTGCGCCGGCGGACGCCGGGTCGTACGCGAGCACGGTCTGCCCGTGGCTCGGCGCCTCCGAGATCCGCACCGAGCGCGGCACCGCGGTCCGCAGTACGGCGTCCTTGAAGTGGCCCCGCACTTCGGCCGCGACCTCGCCGGCGAGCTTGGTGCGGGCGTCGTACATGGTCAGCAGGATGGTCGAGACGTCCAGCCCGGGGTTCAGGTGCGACTTCACCATGTCGATGTGGCGGAGCAGCTGTGAGAGGCCCTCCAGCGCGTAGTACTCGCTCTGGATCGGGACCAGCACCTCGCGGGCGGCCGTCAGGGCGTTCACCGTCAGCAGGCCGAGGGACGGCGGGCAGTCGATGAAGACGTAGTCGTACTTCTCCCCCGCGGCCTCGGTCTCGGAGAGGTAGGCCTCGAGCACGCTCTTCAGCCGGCTCTCGCGGGCCACCAGGCTGACGAGCTCGATCTCCGCACCCGCCAGGTCGATCGTTGCCGGGATCACCTGGATGCCTGGGTGCTCGGCACACGGCTGGATCAGCTTGCTGAGTGGCTCGCCCTCGATGATCGCCTCGTAGACGCCCGGCGTCCCTTCGGCATGGTCGATGCCGAGCGCCGTCGACGCGTTGCCCTGCGGGTCGAGGTCGATGACCAGGATCTTGGCGCCGTACAACGCCAGGCCGGCGGCGACGTTCACCGTCGTCGTGGTCTTGCCGACGCCGCCCTTCTGATTGGCGACGACGAAGACCCTGGTCTGCGCGGGCAACGGAAACTCACGGCCCATCGTGCGTCCTTCATTCACCAGCAAGGTCCGTTCGGTCGCGGCGGCGATCGGAGTCTCGAGAAGTCGTCGCTGAAGCTCGTCCGACGTGGCCCGCGCGGCGATCTGTGCGGCAGTCATAGCGCCCATTCCAATAGGTGCGGGACTTGGCCCGAAGAGGATGTCTGTAGGGGTCGGGGCGGGTCTACCCCCAGCTCCGTCCACAGGCTTCTGTGGACGAATTCCCGTGTGCGGGGGCAGTTTCATGCGATGGTCATCCACAGGCGGTGGAGACTCGGAAAGGTCCGGCTCGACGTCCACCAGTGACGCCGAATCGGGCCCGGAACCATCATCCCGCATCTCCGCCGTTTCACGTGAAACGGCGACGGAGTCGGACGCCGTCGGTCCGTCGAGACCCGCCGCCGCGACCGCCCGGAGCCCTGAGGTGTCGATCGGAGGGGTGATCACGACCGGCTTCGAAGGCTCCCCAGAAGGATAGGTCTGGACAGGGGGCGCCGGAGCGGGTGCGGTGTCGGGAGCCGGTTCCTGGGTGACGATACGAACAGCGGAGTCCGATTCGGTCGGCCAGCCGATGCCCTGCGACGGCCTCGGCTCTCCGGTGCTCGTCTCGGGCCATCCGAGGGCACGACTCACCAACCCGCTCACCTCCCGTGTCTTCCGTGCCGGGATCCCCCTGCAGCACGTCCGGCCACAATACTCACCACAGTCGTGGGGTGGGCCAGTTCATCGCCGCCGAGTTGGTGAATATGCCAAAGCTCTGCCCCGAGCTTCGCCAGGGCGCGTTCTGACGAGTCCAGTTCCTCCTCCGCGGAGGACCCTTTCATCGCCAGCATCAGTCCGCCCTCGACACACAACGGCAGACACCATCGAGCCAGCTTCTCCAACGGAGCGACAGCGCGAGAGGTGACCACGTCGTACGACGCCGGCGGAAGATCCTCGGCCCGCGCACGGACCACGGTCGCGTTGTCGAGCTCGAGGGACTCGACCGCTTCCTCGAGAAAGGTCGTCCGTCGGAGGAGCGGCTCGACGAGCGCCACTTCGAGATCAGGACGAACGATCGCGAGCACGATCCCCGGCAGGCCGGCCCCGGTGCCGACATCGGCGACGGTGGCCTCTTCCGGAATCAGTCGCTCGACGACGGCACAGTTCAGCAGGTGCCGATCCCAGAGCCGCGGCACCTCCCGCGGCCCGATCAGTCCCCGGAGCGTGCCCTCGGTCGCGAGCAGATCGGCGTACGCCGAAAGCCGGACCGCCGCCCGTGGAAACAATTTCTCCACGAGCGGCGGCGGCGTTTCACGTGAAACCTTGTCGGTCACGAGCGAACGATCATGGCTGCACCACCACGCGGCGGCGGGGCTCCTCGCCCTCGGACTCGGACGTCAGGCCGGCGGCCGCGACGACGTCGTGCACGACCTTCCGCTCGAACGGCGTCATCGGGTCCAGCCGCACCGGCGTACCAGTGGCCTTCGCCTCCTCGACCGCCTTGCGACCGACCTCTTCGAGCTCGGCCTTCCGGTTGGCCCGGTAGTTCGACACGTCCAGCATCAGCCGCGACCGCTCACCGGTCTCCCGGTAGACGGCCAGCCGGGTCAGCTCCTGGAGCGCCTCCAGGACCTTGCCGTTCTCACCGACGAGGTTGTTCAGCTCGGCGCCCACGATCGAGACCGCGGCGCGGTCGCCGTCCACATCCATGTCGATGTCGCCGTCGAGATCGGCGATGTCCAGCAACTCCTCGAGGTAGTCGGCCGCGATGTCACTCTCGGCCTCGAGTGCCTTCAGCCGCTCCGCGGCGGAGTTCTTCGGACCGGCAGACTCCTCCGCCGCCTCGGTGTTCTGCATGCCGTCGGTCACGGCCACTCCTTCACACTGTCCTTCGCGATGTCGAGATCCGCCCCACGGGGACCTCGTAGTTCACAACCAGGGGTTCCTGCCCGAGCACGGGACGAACCGGTGCGCGCTACGTCAGCGCGAACCACCGGACCGCTTCTGCGCCGCCTTCTTCTGCGCGGCCGACTTCGCCGCGGGCTGGCGCTTGGCTCCCGAGCCCTTCTTGCCGGCCGGCTGCTTCTTGGCAGCGCCGGCCTGAGTCTTCTTGGGTGCGTCCTGCTTCTGCGGCGTGTCCTGGACAGAGCCGTTCGATGCCTGACCGTTGCTCTCGGCGGTGGAGCCACCGGTCGAGCCGCTCGTCGCGGGGCCGGTCTTCCGGTCGCTCCGGGACTGCCGCTTCGGCTGCTGGCGCTGGGCCGGCCGACGGTCGGTCGTGTCCGTGTCGGTCACCGCGCCCGCCGTACCCGGGACGTTCTCGTCGGCCGGGCGGCCGTGGCGCAGGTTGTGCTCGCGCTTCCGAGCCTGCATCGCGTCGTACGCCGGCGTACCCGGGGCCGGGTTGCGGCGGATCACGTAGAACTGCTGGCCCATCGTCCACAGGTTCGAGACGAACCAGTAGATCAGCACACCGATCGGGAAGTTGAAGCCACCGATGAGGAAGAAGATCGGGAAGACGTACAGCATGATCTTCTGCATCTGCGCGGCCTGGCCGGTGAGGGCCTCCTTCGGCATGTTCTTCCGCATCAGCTGCAGCTGCGTGGTGAACATCGTCGCCGTCATCAGGATGATCAGCACGATCGCGACGATCTTGACGTTCGCCGCGCCCGGGCCGCTGGCCTTCAGGAAGGTCTGCGAGATCTCCGCACCGAAGATCTTCGCGTGCTGCAGTGAGGAGACGTACGGCTGCATGATCGGGCTGTGCGCCTGGCCCTTGGCCGCGTAGTCGAGCACCCGGAACAGCGCCAGGAAGATCGGCGACTGCAGCAGCAGCGGCAGGCACGAGGAGAACGGGTTGGTCCCCGTCTCCTTGTACAGCTTCATCATTTCCTGACCGAGCTTCTCCCGGTCATGGCCGTACTTCTTCTGCAGCTCCTTCATCTTGGGCTGCAGCAGCTGCATGTTCCGGCTGGAGCGGATCTGCCGGACGAACAGCGGGATCAGGATCGTCCGGATGACGATGGTCAGGCCGGCGATCGACAGCGCCCAGACCCAGCCGCCGTTCGGGTCCAGCACATGGCTGAGCAGCCAGTGCCATCCGACCAGCAATGCCGAAACGGCCCAGTACAGCGGCGTCATGACAGTGTTGAACAGGTCTACGATCCCGTCCCACACCGCGAGCCCGGGGATGGCCAGAAGAGTCACTCACACACCTCGCTGCACAGGCCCGGCGTCGGCCGACGATCCGGGCTGGTTGGCGGAGATCGAATCTCCGCGCTGGTCGACATCTCTGGGTGGAACGGGGTCGTAGCCGCCGGGGTTCCACGGGTGGCAGCGGAGGAGTCGCCTCACCGCCAGCCAGCTACCGCGCACCGCACCGTGGCGTTCGACCGCTTCCAAGGCGTACGCCGAACAACTCGGGTAGAACCTGCAGACCTGCCCGTACAGCGGGCTGATCAGCAGGCGGTACAGCTTCAGGAAACCGATGATCCCGCTCCGCACGGGATTGAACCGCATCATGACTTCAACAACTTGCGCATCGCGCTGTCGACATCCGCCGCCAGTTCGTCGTACGACGCCGTGGCGGACGACGGGAGGGCACGGACGACCGTCAGGCTGCCGGCCGGCAGGTCAGGGAGCCGCGCTGCCAGGACAGCACGCAGACGGCGGTGGACCCGGTTCCGCAGAACCGCGTTGCCCACCGCCTTGTTCACAACGAATCCGACCTGAGGCGGGTCGACCTGGTCGCCCTGCGCCAACAGATGCAGGACCACCGCGCGCCGCGCTGCGCGCCGTCCGGACCGGACGGCGCGACGGAAGTCGTCGGACCGGCGCAGCCGGTTCGACGCAGGCAACACGAGGTGGTCACCGTCGAGAAGGTCGCTCAGGCCGCGAGGCGCTGACGACCCTTGCCACGGCGGGCGGCGATGATCGCGCGACCCGCACGAGTACGCATCCGAAGACGGAAGCCGTGCTTCTTGTGCCGACGACGGTTGTTCGGCTGGAACGTCCGCTTGCTCACTGGAATGACTCCGGTTACTCGAGATCACAAATTTGTCGACAAATCCACTGATCTGGATCTGCCCCTTGGTGCAGTCCTGCACACCGTCGGAGAACCAGCTCGGGATTCCGCAGGGAGCGCAGCACGAAACGGCCGGCTCAACACCGACCGATCCACGGTACGTGGCCGCCTGTGGACAGGTCAAACCAGGTGTCCCCAGAGTTTTCCACAGGCTTGTGGACAGGATAGTGGGTAACTGGTGGACAGCGAACTCGTCACTGTCCGGCCCGGTCCGCGACCGAGAGCGACGACGCACCATGACTACGCTCCGGCGTCCACCCGACACGCCGCAGGTTGCCCCCAATTTGCTGTTCATAGCCTGTGGATGACGGCTTGAAGCGGCGTGGGCGGACTTGTTAGCGTCACTCCCTCACACCAGAGGTCCCACACCGCGCAATCGGTAACCAACGGGCCACAGCAGTCGTTCACATCTGTGGACAACCATGTGGACACTGTGGATGCCGAGTGCGGACACAGCTACCGCGCTGAGCCAATAGCACCACGACTCGCCGGCCGCACGGTGTCGGGTCGAACGGTCGCACCGCCCGGGTCCTCAACCCGGAACGCGCCGGCCACCGCAGCGATAGATTCGGGGAGCAACGCGTGGTCGAGGACCATTCCGCCAGTGCGGAATTCACACCGGCGGAATACACGGAAGCTGAGAACCGGACGGATCGCACCGCCGGCGGACAGCACGACCTGCGACCTGAGCCCGACGCCGGTATCCGTCCGGAGCCCGAGGCGAACTTCCGTACCGAGGTCCCGCCCGCTCCCGAGCCGCAGCCGCGGACCGAGGCGCGACCGGAAGCTCCCGCGCAACTACCGGAGGGACTGCGGCGCGAGCCGGAGCCGCCGGCTCCCCGGTTCGACCCGGGCGACTACCTCGCTCCCTCGCTCCCGATCCCGATGCCCGAGCCACCGGCCGCCGGCTACCGGCCCGCGCCGCCTCCGGGTCCGTACGGATACCGCTCCGAGCTCGAGCGCGCCGCCACCGATCTGCCCGCCGGCCCACCCCAGGCCCCCGCGGGTACGTCGTACTTCGGTGCGGCGCCGGCCGTCGGGAACTACCGCCACCCCGGTGAAAACAACCGCGTGTGGGATGGAACCCCGGAATGGGGTACTGGCAACAGCGTGAGCCCCGGACCGAACGAGGGTGATGCACGTGTGGACAACGCAGCCACGAGCCAGTGGTCGACCGACCAGCAGCAGTCGGTTCCACAGACCGCAGCCGAGCAGACCGCTCCCGAGCAGACGTCCACCGAGACCCACCAGTCCGAGCCCGCTACCCCAGAGCAGCCCGCGCCTGAACACCAAACCCGCGAGCGCCAGGCGCCCGAGCAACACGCCCCGCAACAAGCGGCACCCGAGCAACAGCACCCGCACCAGCAGGCCGCACCCGAGCAACAGCACCCGCACCAGCTGCCCGCGCCGGAGCACGAAACTCGCGAGCACCAGGCGCCCGAGCAACACGCCCCGCAGCAGCAGGCACCCGAGCAACACGCACACCAGCAGCCCGCGCCGGAGCACCAAGCTCGCGAGCAGCACGTCCCCCAGCAGGCGGCACCCGAGCAGCGGTTTGCTGAACAGCACCAGCCAGCTCCGCAGCAGCCTTCGCAGCCAGCCCCTCAGCAGGCATCCGAGCACGCCCAAGCGCCTGAGCAGCACGCGCACCAGCAGCCCGCGGCGCACCAGCAGGCGCCTGCCGCGCCGCAGCAGCCCACGCCGTACCCGCAATCACCTGACGCTCGGCAGCAGCACCAGCCGACTCAGCAACAGCCGACTCAGCACCAGGCCGCGCAGCAGCAACCCACTCAGCACGAGCAGCCTCTGCAGCAGCAGTCCGTCGAGCAGCAGCGTGTCGAGCAGCAGCGTGTCGAGCAGCAGCGTGTCGAGCAGCAGCGTGTCGAGCAGCAGCGTGTCGAGCAGCAGCGTGTCGAGCAGCAGCCTCTCCAGCACCAGTCGCTGCAGCACCACGCACCACAACAGCCGGCTCCGCAGCAGCACCAACAGCACCAACAGCAGCTGGCACATCAGCAGCACATGCCATCCCACCAGCCCGGCGCTCAGCACATCCCGCAGCAGCAGATGCCTCAGCAGCACGTGCCCCAGCAGCCACAGCAGCAGCCACAGCCGCAGCAGCCGGTGGCTGAGGTGGTAGCGCCGGTGACGGATCTGGGTGACGCGTGGACCCGTGTCCTCGCCGGTCTCCCGCCGAACCAGCGCGCCTGGCTCACCAACTCCCGTCCGGTGACGCTCCACGAGAGCACCGCGATCGTCGCCGTACCGGACGACTTCACCCGTGGCCAACTGGAGACGCGACTGCGTCCCGACCTGGAACGAATCCTCACCGAGAGCTTCGGCCGGGACATCCGGATCGCCGTCACCGTCGACCCGTCCCTCGACCCCGAGGCCCGCGACCAGCAGGCGGCCCAGCAACCGCAGCAGCAACGGCAACCCCAGCAGCCGCAGCAGTACGCGCAGCCGCCGGTGCAGCAGCAACAACAACTGCAGCAGCACCATGTTCAGCAGCCCGTCCCGCAGCCGCCCGCCGTACGCGAGCCGCTGCGCACCGACGGCGCGTACCAACCGACGATCCAGTCCGCGCTGACCGATCCGGACAACGGACCGCAGTACAGCCAGCCGCCGGCACCACAGCACTACGAGCAGCAGGCTCCGCAGCCGCAGGCGTCGTTCGGTCAGCCGCTCGGTTCGGTGGCCCCGCCACCGAACGGTTCCGCACCGACCCAGGCGGCCACCGAGGCGCAGGGCGAGGCCCGGCTGAACCCGAAGTACACGTTCGAGACCTTCGTCATCGGCAGCTCGAACCGGTTCGCACACGCGGCCGCGGTCGCCGTCGCCGAGGCGCCGGGGAAGGCGTACAACCCGCAACTGATCTACGGCGACTCCGGTCTGGGCAAGACCCACCTGTTGCACGCGATCGGCCACTACGTGCGCAGTCTCTACACCGGGGCCCGCGTGCGGTACGTCTCCAGCGAAGAGTTCACCAACGACTTCATCAACGCGATCCGCGACGACAAGGCGTCCCAGTTCCAGCGCCGGTACCGCGATGTCGACGTACTGCTGATCGACGACATCCAGTTCCTGGAAGGCAAGATCCAGACCCAGGAAGAGTTCTTCCACACCTTCAACACGCTGCACAACGCGAACAAGCAGATCGTGATCAGCTCCGACCGTGCGCCGAAGCGGCTGGAGGCCCTGGAGGACCGGCTGCGGAACCGGTTCGAGTGGGGTCTGATCACCGACATCCAGCCGCCGGACCTCGAGACCCGGATCGCGATCCTCCGGAAGAAGGCGGCCACCGAGCGGCTGACGGCGCCGCCAGAGGTGCTGGAGTTCATCGCGTCGAAGGTGCAGACGAACATCCGTGAACTCGAGGGCGCGCTCATCCGGGTCACGGCGTTCGCCAGCCTGAACCGGCAGCCGGTCGACCTCAGCCTGGCCGAGATCGTGCTGAAGGACCTGATCCCCGAAGGCAGCAAGCCCGAGGTGACCGCCAGCATGATCATGGGCCAGACGGCGTCGTACTTCGGTCTCTCCATCGACGATCTGTGCGGTTCGAGCCGGAGCCGCGTGCTGGTGACGGCCCGCCAGATCGCCATGTATCTGTGCCGGGAGCTGACGGATCTCTCGCTGCCGAAGATCGGTCAGCAGTTCGGCGGCCGCGACCACACCACGGTGATGCACGCCGAAAGGAAGATCCGGCAACTGATGTCGGAGCGGCGCAGCGTCTTCAATCAGGTCACCGAACTGACCAACCGAATCAAGCACCAAGCGAAGCAGCAGTAACCACACAGGCTGGGGACACAGCTGTGGAAAAGTGTGGGTATCGCCGTGGATACCTCGGTCTGTCGTGTGGATTGGCTGTGGGGACAGATTTCGCCGTCCACGGCCGTCCTCAGACGAAGCGGGGGCCGTCCACACCCCATCCACACGGCAATTCGGCCTCTGACCTGCGAAGACGCCGGTTTTCCACACTATCCACCGGTGCTAAGAACCCTATGGAATCTGTAGAGAGTTCCCAGTCCACAAAACGAACGAGCGGCTCGATCTGGGGAAAACCCCGCCCTCGCGCCCGCTTGCGGGACCTGTCAGGCTGTTCCTGGAACGTCGTGAGCACCCGCTCGCGTGCGAACTCGTACGACGCCGACGCGACCCGCCCGAAGCGCCACGTCAGGCCCGAATGGCGCAGAGCACACTTGTCCGTGGCAGGATCTGCCTGGCACACAGCCGAATCAGGAGGCACCCAGCGGTGAAGTTTCGCGTCGAGCGCGACGTACTGGCCGAGTCGGTGGCCTGGGCCGCGCGCAGCTTGCCCAGTCGCCCCAGCGTCCCGATCCTTGCCGGCCTTCTGGTCGAGGCCGAGGACGGGCAGATCACCCTGTCCGGCTTCGACTACGAGACCTCCGTCCGGGTGACCGTGCCCGCGCAGGTCGCGGATGCCGGCAAGTGCCTGATCTCCGGCCGGCTGGTCGCCGACATCTCCAAGAGCCTTCCGAACCAGCCCGTGGACGTCGCCGTGGACGGTGCGAAGGCCCAGGTCACCTGTGGCAGCTCGCGGTTCACGCTGCAGACGCTTCCCACAGAGGAATATCCGGCTCTGCCGGAGCTTCCGGCCGCCAGCGGCACGGTCAAGGCCGACGTCTTCGCCCAGGCCGTCTCCCAGGTGGTGACGGCGGCCGGCCGCGAGGACACGCTTCCGGTGCTGACCGGCGTCCGGGTCGAGATCGAGGGCTCCACGATCGCCCTGCTGGCCACCGACCGCTACCGGCTGGCGATCCGCGAGCTGGAGTGGAACCCGCAGTCCCCCGACGCGTCCGCGGCCGCGCTGGTGCCGGCCCGGGTGCTGTCCGAGACCGCGAAGGCGATGACCGGCTCGGACGTGATCGTCTCGCTGGCCGCGCCCGGCACCGGTGACGGCATCGTCGGCTTCGAGGGCCAGGTGTCCGGCGGCAACCGGCGCGCCACCACCCGGCTGCTGGACGGTGAGTTCCCGAAGGTCCGTGGCATCATCCCGACCGACTCGGCGATCGCCACCCGGGTGCGGATCGACACCGCGACCCTGGTCGAGGCGGTGAAGCGTGTCGCCCTGGTCGCGGAGCGCAACGCCCCGGTCCGGCTGACGTTCGACGAGGACAGCGTGACGCTCGACGCCGGCAGCGGTGACGAGGCCCAGGCGTCCGAGTCGCTCGAGGCCCGGGTCATCGGTGACCCGGTGACGGTCGGCTTCAACCCGACGTACCTGCTCGACGGTCTCGGCGCGATCGGTACGCCGGTGGCGCACCTGGCCTTCACGCAGGCGACGAAACCGGCCGAACTGACCGGCGTGCGGGACTTCGACGGCGATCCGATCAGCGAGTTCCGCTACGTGCTGATGCCGGTCCGCCTGAACAGCTGAACACCAACAGAACAAGGGGATTCACGATGGAGCTCGGCCTTGTCGGTCTCGGCAAGATGGGCGGCAACATGCGCCAGCGGATCCGCAACGCCGGCCACACCGTGGTCGGGTTCGATCACAACCAGGACATCTCCGATTCCAAGGACCTGGCCGACATGGTCGGCAAGCTCACCGCGGCCGGCCAGCCGAAGGTGGTCTGGATCATGGTCCCGGTGCAGGCCATCGACCCGGTCGTCACCGAGCTGGCCGAGCTGCTCTCCCCCGGCGACATCGTGATCGACGGTGGCAACAGCCGCTGGACCGACGACACCCGCCGGGCCGCGCAGCTCGCCGAGAAGGGCATCAAGTTCGTCGACTGCGGTGTCTCTGGCGGCGTCTGGGGCCTGGAGAACGGCTACGCGCTGATGTGCGGCGGCGACAAGGACACCGTCGACGTCGTGATGCCGATCTTCGAGGCGCTGAAGCCGGACAGCGAGTTCGGTTTCGTGCACGCCGGCAAGGTCGGCGCCGGGCACTTCTCGAAGATGGTCCACAACGGCATCGAGTACGGGATCATGCAGGCGTACGCCGAGGGCTACGAGCTGCTCGAGGCCGCGGACATCGTGGAGAACGTCCCGGAGGCGTTCGAGTCCTGGCGCGAGGGCACCGTGATCCGGTCCTGGCTGCTCGACCTGCTGGTCGCCTCGCTGAAGGACGACAGCCACCTGGCCAAGATCCGCGGGTACGCCGACGACTCGGGCGAGGGCCGTTGGACCGTCGAGGCCGCGATCGACCACGCGGTCCCGATGCCGGCGATCTCGGCGGCGCTGTTCGCGCGGTTCGCGTCCCGGCAGGAGGACTCGCCGGCGATGAAGGCGATCGCCGCGATGCGTAACCAGTTCGGCGGGCACGCCGTGAAGGGTGCCGAGTCCGCCGACCCGTCGTACGCGACCCCGCCCAAGAACTGAGGTGTACGTCACCGCCCTGGGTCTGATCGACTTCCGGTCCTACCAGCAGGCGGAGGTCCAGCTCGCCCCGGGCGTGACGGCCTTCGTCGGGCCGAACGGGCACGGCAAGACCAACCTGGTCGAGGCAATCCACTACACCGCCACGCTCGGTTCGCACCGGGTGGCCACCGACGCACCGCTGGTGCGCGCCGGCGCCACCCGGGCGATCGTCCGGACCGAGATCCGCAGTCAGTACGACCGCGACGTGGTCGTCGAGCTGGAAATCAATCCTGGGAAGGCAAATCGGGCCCGGATCAACCGTTCGCCGGTGCCGCGGCCACGGGAAGTGCTCGGCCTGCTGCGGACGGTGCTGTTCGCGCCCGAGGATCTCGCCCTGGTGAAGGGTGATCCGTCCGAGCGACGCCGGTTCCTCGACGAGCTGCTGACGCTGCGGTCACCGCGGATGGCCGGCGTACGGCAGGACTACGACCGAGTGCTGAAGCAACGCAACTCGTTGCTCCGGAGCGCATCGCAGGCCCGCCGGCAGAACCGGTCGAGCTCCGCCGAGGGCCAGTTGCGCACGCTCGAGGTCTGGGACTCGCACCTCGCTCGCGCCGGATCCGAACTGCTGGCGACCCGCCTGGAGCTGCTCGAGGCGATGCGCCCACTGGTCTCCAGCGCGTACGACGCCGTTGCCCGGGGCAAGGGTGACGCGCGGCTGGAGTACAAGTCGTCGGTGCTCCTCGAGCCGGGCGTGGCGTCCCGGGAGCAACTGGAGGAGATCCTGCTCGAGGCAGTCCGCGAGAAGCGGCCGGACGAGCTCGACCGTGGCGTGTCGCTGGTCGGTCCGCACCGCGACGACCTGGTCCTCGGGCTCGGGGACTTGCCCGCGAAGGGGTACGCGAGTCACGGTGAGTCCTGGTCGTTCGCGCTCGCGCTGCGACTGGCGTCGTACGAACTGCTTCGCGCGGACGGGGGTGAACCGGTGCTGATCCTCGACGACGTGTTCGCCGAGCTCGACACGCAGCGCCGGGACCGGCTGGCCGAGCTGGTCGCGCCCGCCGAGCAGGTGCTGGTGACCGCGGCGGTCGGCGCTGACGTGCCCGCTGAGCTCAGCGGAGCGCGCTTCGAGGTGGGTGAGGGGGTCGTTCAGCGTGCCTGAACCCCCGGATTCCTCTGACAGCGGCCCTGAGAGCGAGCTCCCCGTCGACGCGGAGCACGATAAGCAGGGGCTGGATCTGGCGAAGTCGCTGGCGGGACGGCTCAAGCAGCAGGCGGCGGCCGGTGGCATCAAGCCGGTCAAGCGGCGCCGGCGGCCGCGGATCGACGGCGCCCAGATCAGCAGCGCCCGCCCCGACGACCGCGACCCGCAGAAGCTGACCAACACGCTCGGCCGGCTGATGCGCGACCAGGGCTGGGAGGTCGACGTCGCGGTCCACGGCGTGATGGCCCGCTGGCCGTCGATCGTCGGCCGCGAGATGGCCGAGCACTGCACCCCCGAGTCGTACGAGGACACGGTCCTGACCGTCCGTACGTCGTCCACCGCGTGGGCCACGCAACTCAAACTGCTGGCCCCCGACCTGGTCCGCCGCCTGAACGCCGAACTCGGCGAAGGCACCGTCACCTCGGTCAAGGTCCAGGGCCCGCACGCCCCTTCCTGGCGCAAGGGCCCCCGCACCGTCCGCGGCGGCCGCGGCCCCCGCGACACCTACGGGTGAGCCCGGGCGAGATCGAGTTAGGTCGCGACCCGGCCCTCCCCTAGGATCAGGCGCGATGCGCACGCTCGTTGACGGCTTTCGCGAGATGGTCCACCTGATCGGGGATACGTTCCGGCTCTGGTGGAAGAACCTCCTGCCCATGACCATCTGGTGGGTCGCCGGTTTCGCCGGCTTCACGGTGTGCATGCAGGGGGCGATCTGGCTGGCCCAGCACGCCCACTCCAGTCTCGGAACAGGTCTGTTCGCGGTCGGCGTACTGCTGCAGATCACCGCCGCGGTCGGCATGATCCGGACCTGCGCGATGTCGTTGTACCGCTGGCGCGACGCCGCGAGCAGCGAGGCCGAGGAAACCTCCGACCCGACGCAGCGCGGGCTCCTGGAGCTGCTGGCGGTCACACTGCTGCCGCTGGTCGCCGTCTGGTCGGCCTGGGGTTTCTTCGACGAGCAGGTCAACCAGTTGAGCGCGACGTACCTGGTGCAGAAGGGCCTCCAAGAGGGCTCCGGATTCTTCAAGGTGGGAATCCACACCTGGCACAACTACTTGCCGGCCCTCATCATCTTGCTGGTACTCCGTCGCGTCCTGCAGGCCGTCGACGACCGGTGGCCGAGCCGGCCGGTGAAGTTCGCCCAGGTCTGGGCCGAGTCGTTCTTCGTGCTGCTGACCTTCGTGATCACGCCGTACGCGATCTCCGAGGGCAAGGTCTGGTTCAAGGAACGCAGCTTCTGGTACTGGTCGGTGGACTGGTGGGGCGGGTTCAAGGACTTCTTCGCGAACATCCACATCCCGATCCCGGCCGGTATCGAATTCCTCTGGGGCTTCTTCTGGGAGTCGCTCTGGCCGCTGTTCAAGCTGGGCGTCGCCGAGCCGCTGACCTGGCTGGCTATCACCACGGTCGTCTTCGGGCACCGCGTGCTCTCCAGCGGCGGCGTCTTCCGCGGTACCCGGATCGAGCGCCGGCTCGGTGGACAGGCAGAGCAAGAGGCCGCTCCGCGTGGCCGGATCGTCGAGCTCACGTACAAGGCGCCGGACCTGTTGCTCGCCGGTGTGCGGGAGAAGTTCTACCCGGCGATCAACGCGTTCCGGCTGCTGGTCCGGGTCGGGCCGGTGTTCCTCGGTGTGGTCTGCATGGTCTACACCTTCTGGTTTCTCGGCGACGCCTGGGCGTTCGTCGGCATCCAGCGGCTGATCGGCATCCACGGCGAGACGTGGGGCCTGATGAACCAGGAGATCGCCTCGACGATCGAGCGACTGCTCTTCGAGCCGCTCCGGATCGCCCTGCTGGCAGCCGCGTTCGACCTGTGCATCTCGGTCGGCACGGAGCGCCGCGCCGAGGCCTCCGCCGCGGTCGAGACCAAGACCGCGGAAGCCGCCAAGCAGCCGGCGCCCGCGACCGCCTGACCGTTCAGTTCACGGGGTGATCAGCACGCGCCGGTGCTCGCTGAAGTCCTCGACGGTCACACCGGTCAGATTCGGTACGGCGGACTTCGGTACGACGAACACCTGCGCGATCTGCTGGGACTTGTTCATCGTGAACGGGTGGTCGTCATCGCTGCAGTACGTCGGCAACGGGTACCCGAACGCCTGCTCGTTGTCCCACGTATTGCCCTTGGTGTCCCGGAGTACCGCGTCGCAGCTGAAGCCCTTGTCCTTCAGGAAGAGCCCGTCGCGCGGCGTCACGGTCATCGTCGCCACGACCGCGATCGAGCCGGCCGGCCCGCCGAGCTCGATCGCCTCGCCCTCGTCGTCGAGCAGCGTCGCGTAGGCCTTCAGCGAGTCGAGCTTCCACTCGACGTGCGCGACCGTCACCGGTCCCTGGCTCACGACTGTGTCGATCCGGCCCAGCTTGTACATGTTCTCGTCGTCGTCCAGGTACGGCTTCAGCATCACGAACGAGCCGACGCTGGCCAGCGAGACCAGCAGCGAGACCTGGACGGCCAGCCGGGACACCCGGCTCGCGAGCTTCACGATGCCACCCGGGTCTCGGACTTGCCGACGACGTACTGAGGCTCGGCGCCGTCCACCATCTGCTGAGCGATCGCGTCGGTCGGGATGCCGAGGTCGACGCGGACCTCGGAGCTGTAGACGTTGAAGATCAGTGACGGGCGGATCCTCAGGGTGAGGTTGGTCATGTCGGCCGGGTTCACCTCGAACACGACGGTGCCGGTGCGCGCGTAGCCGGCGTCCGGGAATCCGAAGTCGCTGTTGTCCACGCCCTCGACCGGTTCGTAGATGCTGCCGCCGTCTGTGGTCAGGGTCTCGTCGAAACCGCTGGGATTCTGCACTCCACGGACCGTGTCCCACTCGATCGCGACGAAGACACCGTTGGTCTCGACGGCCTTCTTGTCGTCGGTGTCATTGCTGTCCAGCAGCGAGCGGGCGAACTTGATCCGGTTCACCTTCACGGTCGAACCGCTCCCGGCGTACTCGAGGGACTCGCCGATCGTGCCGTGCACGACCTTCAGGTTCTGCTCCTCGTACACGTTGTCCGGGGCGGCCAAGCGGGTGACTCCGCCGATCAGAACGAAGAGCAGGCCGACCAGGATGGTCGCGGGGCGGTACAGCTTCACTTCTCGCCCCCCTTGTCGATGACGACCTCGGGCTTCATCCGGACGACGGCGGCCGCGTCCTCCGAGTGCCAGTACGGATCGTCGTTCGCACCCAGCGCCGCGTTGTCGCCCACGAAGTGCTCCTGCAGCACACCGATCTCGATCTCGTCGGCACTGAAGTCCGGTTCGACCTTGAACTTCACCGTGCACGACTCCGGCGGCAACCCATAGACCAGGCGCCAGCCGATCCGGTCGTCCTTGCAGGTCGCGCTGTCGCCCTTCACGAGATCGGCGCCACCGCCCGGGACCAGCCGGAACAGATCAGGGTCGATCCGGGTGCTCTCCTGCTTCTCGGAGTCGATGTTCTTCGCGTCCAGGGAGATCTGCAGGGTGGTCTCGGCGTCGGAGTACGCGCCCTTCGGCTTCCGGACGATGGTGGCCTTGGTGACGTTGTACTCGAAGCGGCCGGCGGTGACGGTGGCCGGGGCGGTGAGAGTGGGGACCGTGCGGCCCTTCTTCTCCTTCCAGCCGCCGGTGGCCAGGACGATCAGGGCGGCCACCACGACGAGGGCGATCACCAGCAACCAGATCCGCCGGTGCCGGTGGATCACCCGGTCGGCGATCATCGCGTCGATGACCTCGTCGAGACTTTCCACGGCAGCGATCCTAGAGGGCGGTGGGGTGCGCGCCGGGCACCGCTCGTCCACGGGCCGCCGGGACGCCCGTACAGCGGTCTGGACCGGTCGGTACCGGAACGGTCAGTCGCGAAACGCCCGAAGGCCACTGAGAGGCCGTGAGCGCTTTTCGGCCCCCCACCCGCGAGAGGGGACATGGCGATGAGGGAGAAAAGACGCCCTGACCCGAGTTTCAGGCGCCTGGTGGCAGGTTCTGCTTCGGTCGACGGGTAGAATGAACGGTGTAGAGCGAGCCGCGCCTTTGCAATCACCGTAGAGGGCGGCTCTACTGTGCCGCGATGCCTCGCGAACGCGGGGTCCGAGGAGGACAACCACCGGTGACCGACGAGCCGATCGAGATCGACGCCAACCAGTCCGCCGACCCCATCGGCCCCAGCGATACCCCCGCACCCGACCTGGACGCGATTCCGTCGTCGGTCGTCGAGCGGGAGTACGACGCGAGCGCCATCCAGGTCCTGGAGGGTCTGGACGCGGTCCGCAAGCGTCCCGGTATGTACATCGGGTCCACCGGTGAGCGGGGTCTGCACCATCTGGTCACCGAGGTGGTCGACAACGCGGTCGACGAGGCGATGGCCGGGTACGGCGACCGCATCGTGGTGACGCTGCTCGCCGACGGCGGGGTCCGGGTCGAGGACAACGGCCGCGGTATCCCGGTCGGGATCGTCGAGTCCGAGGGCAAGCCGGCCGTCACCGTCGTACTCACGGTGCTGCACGCCGGCGGTAAGTTCGGCGGCGGTGGCTACAAGGTGTCCGGCGGTCTGCACGGCGTCGGCGTCTCGGTCGTGAACGCGCTGTCCACGCGACTCCAGGTCGACGTGAAGACCGGCGGCAAGCTGTACACGCAGTCCTTCACCATGGGCAACCCGGACGAGGACCTGGCCGAGATCGGCACCTCCGACTCGAACGGTACGACGATCACGTTCTGGGCCAGCCCGGACGTGTTCGAGACCACGACGTACTCCTACGAGACGCTGGCCACCCGCTTCCGTGAGTACGCCTTCCTGAACAAGGGCCTCGAGCTGGTGATCCGGGACGAGCGCCCCGACCACCTCGACGAGGACGGCAAGCCGCTGGAGCAGTCCTTCCGGTACGCCGACGGTCTGGTCGACTACGTGAAGTACCTGACCGGGATCCGCGAGACCGTGCACCGCGACGTGATCTCGTTCGAAGCGGCGACCGCGGACGACACCATGAGCCTCGAGGTCGCGCTGCAGTGGAGCGGCTCGTTCCAGGAGTCCGTGCACACCTTCGCGAACGCGATCAACACCCACGAGGGCGGCACCCACGAGGAAGGCTTCCGGGCCGCGCTGACCTCGCTCGTGAACGGGTTCGGCGAGGACCAGGGGATGATCAAGAAGAAGGAGGACAGGCTCACCGGCGACGACATCCGGGAGGGCCTGACCGCGATCATCTCGGTGAAGCTGGCCGAGCCGCAGTTCGAGGGCCAGACGAAGACCAAGCTCGGCAACACCGAGGTGAAGGGTTTCGTCCAGCGGGTCGTCAACGACAAGCTCGGTGCCTGGTTCGAGCAGAACCCGGCCGAGGGCCGGGAGATCATCCGCAAGGCGTCGGCCGCGGCGAGTGCCCGGATCGCGGCCCGCAAGGCCCGCGACCTGGCCCGGAACCGCAAGGGTCTGCTCGGTGGCGGCGGCCTCCCCGGCAAGCTGGCCGACTGCCAGTCGACCAACCCGGAGGAGTGCGAGGTCTACATCGTCGAGGGTGACTCGGCCGGCGGCTCCGCGAAGGGCGGCCGGGACCCGAAGTTCCAGGCCATCCTGCCGATCCGCGGCAAGATCCTGAACGTCGAGAAGGCCCGGATCGACAAGGTCCTGCAGAACAACGAGGTGCAGGCGATCATCTCCGCGCTCGGCACCGGCATCCACGAGGACTTCGACGAGGACAAGCTCCGGTACCACAAGATCGTGATCATGGCCGACGCCGACGTCGACGGCCAGCACATCCGGACGCTGCTGCTGACCCTGCTGTTCCGCTTCATGCGGCCGCTGATCGAGCGCGGTCACGTGTACGCCGCGCAGCCGCCGCTGTACAAGATCCGGTGGAGTAACCAGCCGCACGAGCTGGCCTACACCGACCGGGAGCGCGACGGGCTGCTCGAGGCCGGCGCCGAGGCGGGCAAGAAGCTGCCCAAGGAGAACCCGATCCAGCGTTACAAGGGTCTGGGCGAGATGAACGCGAACGAGCTGTGGGAGACCACGATGGACCCGGCGAACCGGGTGCTGCTGCAGATCACCCTCGACGACGCGGTGCGCGCCGACGAGACGTTCCAGACGCTGATGGGCGACGACATCGAGGCGCGGCGCAGTTTCATCCAGCGCAACGCCAAGGACGTTCGCTTCCTCGACATCTGAGCTCGCCCCAACACCGACGTACCTGATCTGAACGGGACTTTTCATGACCGAGACCCCCACTGGCCACGACCGCGTCGAGCCTCTCGACCTGCAGACCGAGATGCAGCAGTCGTACCTCGACTACGCGATGGCGGTCATCGTCGGCCGCGCGCTGCCCGAGGTCCGCGACGGCCTGAAGCCGGTGCACCGCCGGATCCTCTACGCGATGTACGACGGTGGCTACCGGCCGGACCGTGGTTTCAACAAGTGCTCCCGCGTCGTCGGTGACGTCATGGGTCAGTACCACCCGCACGGCGACTCGGCGATCTACGACACCCTGGTCCGGCTCGCGCAGCCGTGGGTGATGCGGGCGCCGCTGATCCAGGGCCAGGGCAACTTCGGTTCGCCCGGTAACGACCCGGCGGCCGCCATGCGGTACACCGAGTGCCGGATGGCGCCGCTGGCGATGGAGATGGTCCGCGACATCGACCAGGAGACGGTCGACTTCCGCCCGAACTACGACGGCAAGTCGCAGGAGCCGGTGATCCTGCCGGCCCGCTTCCCGAACCTGCTGGTGAACGGCTCGTCCGGTATCGCGGTCGGCATGGCGACGCAGATCCCGCCGCACAACCTGCGCGAGGTCGCGGCCGCGGTCGACTGGGCGCTGGAGCACCCGGACGCGACGCAGGAGGAGCTGCTCGAGGCCTGCCTGCAGCACATCAAGGGCCCGGACTTCCCGAACGGCGCCCTGATTGTCGGCTACAAGGGCATCGACGACGCGTACCGGACCGGCCGCGGCTCGGTCACCATGCGCGCGGTGGTGGACATCGAGGAGGACGCCAAGGGGCGGACCAGCCTGGTGGTCACCGAGCTGCCGTACATGGTGAACCCGGACAACCTGGCGCAGAAGATCGCCGAGCTGGTGAACACCGGCAAGGTGAACGGCATCGCCGACATCCGTGACGACTCCTCGTCCCGGACCGGTCAGCGGCTCGTCATCGTGCTGAAGCGGGACGCCCAGCCGAGGGTCGTGCTGAACAACCTCTACAAGCACACCCAGCTGCAGGACACCTTCGGGTGCAACATGCTGGCGCTCGTGGACGGCGTACCGCGGACGCTGAGCGTGAACCTGTTCATCAGCCACTGGATCGACCATCAGATCGAGGTCATCCAGCGGCGGACCCGCTTCCGCCTGCGTGAGGCGGAGAAGAACGCGCACATCTACCGCGGGTACGTGAAGGCGCTGGACGCCCTCGACGAGGTGATCGCGCTGATCCGGCGCAGCCCCGACGTGGACGAGGCGCGCACCGGCCTGATCCAGCTGCTGGACATCGACGAGATCCAGGCGCAGGCCATCCTGGACATGCAGCTGCGCCGACTGGCCGCTCTGGAGCGGCAGAAGATCATCGAGCGGTTGCAGGAGCTCGAGGCGATCATCGCCGACCTCGAGGACATCCTGGCCAGCCCGGAGCGGCAGCGGACGATCGTCAAGGACGAGCTCTCCGAGATCGTCGACCGGTACGGCGACGAGCGGCGTACCGAGATCATCGCGGCGGACGGCGACCTGTCGGTGCAGGACCTGGTGCCGGACGAGGACGTAGTCGTCACCATTACCCGCGGTGGGTACGCGAAGCGGACCAAGACCGACCTGTACCGGACGCAGAACCGCGGCGGTAAGGGTGTCCGCGGCGCCCAGCTTCGGGCCGAGGACGAGATCAGCCACTTCTTCGCCACCACGAACCACCACTGGATGCTGTTCTTCACCACCAAGGGCCGGGTCTACCGGGCCAAGGTCTGGCAGTTGCCCGAGTCCGCCCGGGACGCGAAGGGCTCGCACGTCGCCGGCCTGCTCTCGTTCCAGCCGGACGAGGAGATCGCGCAGGTCCTGACGCTGCGCGACTACGAGCAGTCCGACTACCTGGTGCTCGCGACCAAGAAGGGCCTGGTCAAGAAGACGGCGCTGACGGACTACGACTCGGCCCGGCAGAGCGGCATCATCGCGGTCAACTTCCGCGAGGAGGACGACGAGCTGATCGGCGCCGACCTGGCCACCGCCGAGGACGACCTGCTGCTGGTGTCCCGCAAGGGCCAGTCGATCCGCTTCACCGCGAACGACGAGCAGCTGCGGCCGATGGGCCGGGCCACGTCCGGCGTGACCGGGATGAAGTTCCGCTCGGGCGACGAGCTGCTGTCGATGTCGGTGATCCGGGCCGGTGCGGATGAGGACACGCAGTTCGTCTTCACCGTGACCGACGCCGGGTACGCGAAGCGTTCGCGAGTCTCGGAGTACCGGCAGCAGGGTCGTGGCGGTCTGGGGATCAAGGCGGTCAAGCTGAACGACGAGCGCGGCTCGCTGGTGGGCGCGATCATCGTCGTCGAACAGGACCAGGTGCTCGCGATCAAGGCCAGCGGCCAGGTCGTCCGCAGCCGCGTCGACAGCGTCCCGGTCAAGGGCCGGGACACGATGGGCGTCCGGTTCGCCGGCGTCGGCGAGTCCGACGCGGTGGTCGCGATCGCCCGGAACACCGATCTGACCGTGGCTCTTGAGGAGTCCGAGGAGGCGGAAGCGGGTACAGAACCTGCTGATGCCCAGAATGTGGACGGATCGACAACCGAATCCACCTCTGAGAGCGTCCAGAATGATGTAGAGCGTTCGACGGACGTCGACGGCGCGGCTACCGTCGAAAGCGACGAAGCCGGCCAGGAGGGTGACTGATGACCAACCGCGCGAGGCCGACATGGCCTGAAGGTGCGGCCGACAGCTCCAACACCCAGCGCACCGCGCCGGGTGGGAAGCCGTCTGCCGCCCCGGCCAACCCGGCTTCCAACGGTCGTTCCAACGGCGTGCCCAGCGCCAACGGCCAGCAGAGGTCCGGTACGGCGAACGGCCAACGGCCGTCCGAGTACCGCCCACAGCCGCGTCCGGGCACCCCGGCCGCCGGTGCCCCGGCCCGGCAGCAGCCCGCCGGCCGTCCGGCCCCGAGTACCCCGGGCCGACCGGAGCCGTGGTCACCCGGAGCCGCCCCCGCGGCCGCCAGTGCCCCAGCAGCCGGAGCAGCGGCGTACGGCGAGACCTCGGCGAAGACCGAGTCGCTCGGTGACCGGATGAACGCAGCCCGTCAGGCGGTCATCGACAAGGCTGCCGCGGTGAAGTCCGCCAAGCCCGACAAGACCGAGCGGGCCGAGGCCAAGCAGGCCCGGGTCGCCGAGAAGGACGCCAAGGCCTCCAGCCGGCACCAGACCCGCAAGGCGCGGCTGCGGATGTCCCGGATCGACCCGTGGTCGGTGATGAAGACGGCGTTCCTGCTGTCCATCGCCTTCGGGATCGTCACCTGGGTCGCGGTCTTCATCGTCTGGTCCGCGATCGGCGCCGCCGGCGTCTTCGACAACATCAACTCGACGGTCCAGGAAGTCCTCGGTACGCCGAGCGGCGAGCCGTTCCGGGTCGAGAACTACATCAACACCGGCAAGGTGATGGGATTCACCACCCTGCTCGCCTGCGCCGACGTGCTGATCATCACGGCGCTCGCGACCCTCGGATCCTTCCTCTACAACATCGCCGCCACGCTCCTCGGCGGCCTCGAAGTCACGCTGGCGTCGGAAGACTGATCAGCCGATTCATCAGGTGCGGCCGGGCCCCGCGAGGCCCGGCCGGAACCGGTTTGGGAGTAGGGCACTTGGTGCGGTAATCTCTCCCGGGTTCGACACCGCAGTACGCGGGCCTATAGCTCAGACGGTTAGAGCGCTGCCCTGATAAGGCAGAGGTCACTGGTTCAAGTCCAGTTAGGCCCACCCTCACAGAAGTGTGAAGTCCGATCCGAGGAGTCTCCAGTGCTGAGAAAGATCCTGCTGGTGCTGCTGGCCGGCATCGGTGGATACTTCGCCTACAAGAAGACCCAGCAGTCCCGCGCCGACAAGGACCTCTGGGCCGAGGCCGTCGACTCGGTCACCCCGGGTCGCTGACCACCCTCACGGGGGCGTAGCTCAACTGGCAGAGCACTGCCTTTGCAAGGCAGGGGTTAGGGGTTCAAGTCCCCTCGTCTCCACCACACGCCGCGATTCCAACCGGCCGACGTACGACGCTCAGCTCGGCGCGGCTGATCGGACAGCAGGTGAGGACCGTGAACAAGCAATAGCTTGTCCGAGGTTCGCAGCGGGTGTGGGTACTACTTCGCGACAAGGTACGCACAGCGCCGGTGGGCCTGATGACGACGCCGTCGCTACGGGTCGACGTGGGTTAGATCAGGCCGAGTTCGCGGGCTCGGCGTACGGCGTCGCGGCGGTTGTGGACGGCGAGTTTGCGGTAGACGGAGTGGGCGTGCGCCTTGACCGTGTTGACCGAGACGAACAGTTCCGCCGCGATCTCCTTGGTGGTGTCGAGGGTCGCGAGATGGCTCAGGACGACGTGCTCGCGATCAGTCAGAGACTCGTCGAGTCCGGCAACGGCGCGCGGAGCGGAGTCGGTGTCCTCGAGCAGAGCGTCGACGAAGTCCCGGTCGGTGGGCTCCGGGTCGCCCCAGAGCTGTCGCCGATGCCTGAGCAGCGTCTCCGGGCGGCCACTGCCGAGCGCGACGAAGGGGCGGCGAATGTCCTCGGGCCCGGCGATGGACAGCGCCTGATCGACCGCGACGAGCGCCCGATGCTCCATCCGCTGACTGTCCGCCACCACCGCGGTGAAGAGCCACGCCCGGGCCTTGATGACCTTGTTCGGGCTTCGCTCACGCAACGACGACAGGATGTCCTCGGCAGCGGTCAGATGACCGAGATCGTGCTCGGCCCGCGCCAGGCAGAGCTTCACCTCGTCGAGACCCGCAGAGCCATGCGCGACCGGATCATTGGCCTCCGGAACCGTGAGTAGCGATCGCAGGCGCCTCTCAGCGCGGTCCGGGCGGTTCTGAGCCAGATCGATCTCGGCCTGAACCACCGTCGCCCACCGCCCCGCGAGCGGGGCCATCGCAGCACCGTGGAGCTCCGACCCCAGGGTGGCCATCAGGTCCTCGGCCCGATCGACCTGCCCGGCCGCGAGCCGCAGCCGCGCCTCGGTGGCACGCAGGGCGGGGTACGGCGTACGGTCGGGATCGTTGCGCTCGGCGGCCAGGCCCGCGTTGATGAACTCCTCCGCGATCTCCGGGTGGTTACGCTCCAACTCGATCCGGGCCAGGACCAGATAGACGACGATGGCCTGCGCGAGTTCGGTCCAACCCCGCTGTTCGATGATCTCCAGGGCCTGACCCGCCGCCTCCTGCGCGGCCCGCAAGTTGCCGCGCTCCCACTCGATCAGCGCCAGGTAGCCGAGGCTGTTCACACTGGTGAGGTCGATCCTGGTGGCACTGGCCACGTCCAGTGACTCACGCAGTGGCTGCTCGGCCTCGTCGACATTGGCGGACCAGACAAGCCCAACTCCGAAATTGCTCAACGCCGGAGCCTCGTACACGGACGCGGCCGGCAACCGTGCCATCTCGTTGTCGGACAACCACCGCAGCAACTCGCCGGAGGCCGAGATCAAGTCGCGCACGCTGCCCTGGACGCGGCTCAGCACGAGGTTGGCCACACAGAGGAACAGCTCGACCGATCGGCGCGAGTCCTCGTCGCATCCGTCCAGCAGGGCTCGTGCGTGCGCGACATGGCTGCCGAATCCCGTGTAGTCGCGGGCGATGAAGCACGCGATCGCGGCGCTGACCCGCAATTCCGCGCTGGTGCGAAGCTCCGCGACAGGGATTTGCGCCAGCAGTGCGGCGAACGCCTGCCGCTCCCCTGACAACGCGCGCATGGCGGCGCCGTTGACCATCAACTCTCCGACCAACTGCCAGTCGTGTACCCGGACCGCGTGGCGGACCGCCTCGATCGCCTCACCGTGTCCGGCGAACCATCGCGCGGCGCGCCGGTGCAGTTCGCCGGCGAGCTCCGGCTCGTCCAGGAGCAGTCGATGACGGAGCAGGTCGACGAGCAGCGGGTGGTAACGGAACCAGCGGCGGTCGGCCCCAAGGGCCATCACGAACGCGTTCGACGCCTCCAAGCCCTCGAGTTCTCGTTGACTTCCGGTGCGGCCGCTCAGCAGATCGGCGAGATCGGCACACAGACGATCGGCGGCACTCGTTCGCAGCAGGAAGCGCCGGCGCTCCGCGGGCACAGCCGCGAGCACTTCGTCGAAGAGGTACTCCGCGACGCTCGCCTCGGTCCCCGTGAACTCCTCGATGTGATCGACCTCTGCTCGGGTGGCCGCGAACATCGCCGCCAGCCGCAGTCCGGCCGCCCAGCCTTCGGTCCGCTCCAGGATGCGGCTGCTCAGCGCCGCCGGGAGGTCTAATCCTGCGCGGATGAGGAGCTCACCGGATTCGGACTCGGTGAACGCCAGATCCTCCGCGCGCACCTCGGTCAGGACGCCTTCCAGCCGAAGCCGGTTCAGGCGCAGCCGCGGATCGTAGCGAGTGATGACCACCAGGTGCAGCGGCAACGGATGGCGTAACAGATCGGCGATGCCGTTCAGGACTTCCGGATTGTGGATCTCACCGAAGTCGTCGAGGACGAGAGTCACCGGGCGACGGAGCTGTGACAACTCGAGGATGATGCGTCGCAGAACGTCAGATCCGACCGGTGGTTTGATCATCAGCGCACCGAGGGCACCACTCCGATCCTCGCCGGTACGATGCACCGCGGCGGCGACGTACGACCAGAACAGGACGGGGTCGTTGTCGAAGGAGTCCAGCGACAACCAGGCCACTGGCGGTATGGCGGATCGCGTCGCGGCCCAGCCGGCGACCAGGCTTGTCTTACCCCAGCCGGGTCCTGCACTCACCAGCGTGAGGCGCCCGGCGGTCCCTTCTTCCAGCTTGTCCACAAGCCGCGGGCGGACCACCAGGCCGGACGGCAACTGGGGCATGGCGAGCTTGCTGGCCAGCAGGCCGACTGCAGGCAGCGGTGTTGCTGTGCGGTCGTCCGGCCACGCCACGTCAGTCGGCTCTTGCGGTGCACCCCCGGCACTCACAGCAGAGGTCACCCCCCGCATCGGATCCGAACTCTGAAGTGTTCACTTCAGCCCCCACCTCCGGCCGCCCCCTCGGCCCTCCTCTCTCAGACTACGCGCACCACTAGCCCGCAAAACGGCGCTAACCCGACTATCCGATGCGGGTGATGCGCCTGCTGCGGAGCGCCACCGCGCTGGACCAGAAGGGTCTTCCGACAGCCGAGGTGGCTCTATGACCAGCGGGGCCGGCACGAGGCGGAGATTCCGCCCAGATCATGAGCGCGAGGCCGGACCTCCGACCTCGCGCTCCGCGGGAAGCGTCAACTGTCCTCGGCCGCCATCTTCTGCTCGGCGTCGGCCAAGGCAGCCTTGAGCGCCTTGACGTGGTGCCCCTCGGCCTCGCCCACGACCTGCTTGACTGCCCGCTTCACCGCAGGTTCGACCACATTCGCGGCCTTGTGCGGGTAGGCGAGGATCAGCCCGGCGCCACCGATGGGGATCGTCTCCCCCGCCTGCTGTTCGAGCTTGCTGTTGGTCCGCTTGTGCAAGGCCTTCCCGCCGACGGCCCCGACCACGCCGCCGATCGCGGTGGCCGCGAGCAGCGGTGGCGCGAACAGGCCGACCGCGAACCCCACGGCGGCGAGGCCGGCGGCGCCTTCCTCGACCATGTGGTCGGTCTGCTCGACCGCGACGTTGCCCTCGAGGTCCTTGCTCACCACAACGGCACCCCACAGCCGCTCGCCGCAACTCAAGGCTGTTTCGTAGTCCTCCTTGGCGGCATCGACGGACAGATACCCGCCGATGAGTACGTCGGTGGTCTCGTGATCCAACGCCATGACGGTCTCCTCCCCTGGCACTGCCCTTGCGTCACCCGGACAGCCCGTGCGCGGCCTGTCCGTGCTGCTCGGAAGCGTGGATGGTCATCTCGTCGTCGGCGGCCGGGTGCGGCTTGACGTCGAAGACGACCTTCTTGATGGTCCCGGTGAACGGGAACGGCTTCTGACTCTCGTAGCTGAGATCGACCACGCCGCCGTTGTCGCGGCCGATGTCCATCCCCGCGTAGCCGGAGAACCGGATCGGCACGGTGTGGTCCATTCGTCCCTTGCCGACCGGGCGGTTGTCGACGAACAACGTGACATCGCCGCCGGTCGCAGGCTTGGCATCGTCCGCGTCGAACTCCATGCGGACCGTCACCTGACCCGTGGGCAACGCCTCGTCGGCGACCTGCTTGAACACGAACACACCCATCATCGAGTAGCTGTGCGTCAGCCGGCCGTCCTTGACGTAGAGCGAGAACCCACCGAGATGGTCGCCCTCGGCAACGATCACGCCTTCCGCGCCACCATCGGGTACGACGAGATCGGCCTGGATCGCGTAGGACCGGTTGTAGATCCGCGGGATCATCCCGGACATCACGTTCTGTACGTCGCCGCGGAACTCGAACTTCGTCTGCTCCGGCAACGGCGGAAGCATCCCGAAGAACGTCGACAGCGTGGCGAGCAGCGGCAGCACCTTGTACTGCTCGGCCTCCTTCCAGAAAAGGTCTTTGAGCTCCCGCACCTTGTCCGGATGGTCGGCCGCCACGTCCTTGGCCTGAGTGAAGTCGTCCGGCAGGTAGTACAGCTCGCTCGGGCCGGCGTCCGGATCCCAGACACCGGGCGCGTACGGCTTGAGCGCCTCGGGAGTGAGCACCCACGGGATCCGCTCGGTCTTCATCGCCAGCCACCAGCCGTCCTTGTACATCGCCCGGTTGCCGATGGTCTCGAAGTACTGCTGGGTCCGGTGTTCCGCTGCGGACTCGTCGGTGAGCGACGGCGCGAACGACGTACCGTGCATGGGTTCCTGCTCGATCCCGTCGACGGTTCGTGGTTCGGGAATCCCGGTCACGTCGAGGATCATCGGGGCGATGTCGATCACGTGCGTGAACTGCGAGCGCAGTCCGCCGCCCGTGATGCGGTCCGGCCAGTGCACGACCATCGGGTTGCGCGTCCCACCGAGATGCGAGCCGACCTGCTTGCCCCACTGGAACGGGGTGTTCCCGGCCCATGCCCAGGCTGCTCCGTAGTGCGGTGCCATCATCGAGGTGCTCCACGCGTCGACACCGCCGTACCGCTCGGAGAGCTGGAGTTGCATCTCGTCAGTGAGCGGGATGCCGTTCTGCATCGTCAGCTCGTTGAACGAGCCGGTGACGGTGCCTTCCATGCTGGCGCCGTTGTCACCCCAGATCCAGATGATCAGCGTGTTGTCGAGCTCGCCGAGTTCGTCGATCGCGTCAACCAGCCGCCCGACGTTGTGGTCGGCGTTCTCCGAGTAGCCGGCGTACACCTCCATCTGACGGGCATAGAACGGCTTCAGCTTGTCCGGTACGTCGTCCCATGCGGGGAATGCGGGATCTCGGAGGGTCAGCTCGGCGTCGGCGGGGATGACACCCAGTTCCTTCTGCCGAGCGAACGTCTGCTCGCGCAACCGGTCCCAGCCTCCGTCGAACTGACCCTTGTACCGATCCGCCCACTCCTGCTGGACATGGTGCGGGGCGTGACTGCAGCCGGTGGAGAAGTAGACGAAGAAGGGCTTCTCGGCGTCCTGCGCACGGACGGCATGCAACCACTCGATCGTCTTGTCCGCCATCGCGTCCGGGAAGTAGTACGGGTTCTCCTCGTCGTAGAACTCGTTGGGCACACCGATGATCTTCTGGTTCTCGGTCAGCACCGGGTCCCACTGGCTCGAGCCGCCACCGAGGAAGCCGTAGAAGTACTCGAAACCCCAGCCGGTCGGCCACCGGTCGAGCGGACCGGACGGGCCCTGCTGCCCGTCCGGCGTCAGGTGCCACTTGCCGAACGCCGCCGTGTTGTACCCGTTGTCGCGCAGGATCCGGGGCAGCGGCGCGCAGTCACGAGGAAGCGTCGCCGAGTAGCCGGGGAAGCCACCGGCGAACTCGCCAACCGAGCCGAACCCGACCGCGTGGTTGTTCCGCCCGGTCAGCAGGGCCGCCCGGGTGGGCGAGCAGAGTGCCGTGACGTGCATCCGGTTGTAGCGCACGCCGCCGTTCGCGATGCGCGTGTAGTTCGGCGTCTGGATCGGACCGCCGAACGTGCTCGGATTACCGAACCCGGCATCGTCGATCAGCACGAGCAGCACGTTCGGTGCGCCGTCGGGGGCGGTCGGGTGCCCGATCAGGTTCCAGTCCGGTTCGGAGCCGGCCAACGTCCGGTTGGCCACCCCCGCGAACGGCGTACGCCTGATCGGAAGGCTGGTGCGATCTCTTTCGGCCAACATCCTCGCCCCCTCGTTCGTGTCCCTCCCGGACCCATGGATCTGACGGGATATGACGGTGACCCTTGGCACGGTAATCCCGGCTGTAGCGGGCGACATGCTCCGCTTCGGGTAATTGCGCCCGCTCCGTTCCGGGGTGCGACCGTCTACGGCGCGTGACCAGCGGCTGCTCAACCTTGCTGGATGATGCCCAATTACCCGTTGCGGACGAGGCGCCGCGACCAGGCGGGTCCGCAGGCTGGATGCAGGGTTCTGTTGTGAAGGGGGTCAGTCATGGCGTATTCGCCTGATGTCGATCGGGCCGACTCGCGAGTCGATGTGCCCGCAGAAACCGAGGTCACCGCCTGGACCGGCTGGATCGCGTTCGGCGCGATGATGATGGTGATGCTCGGGGCGTTCCACGCGTTCCAGGGACTCGTCGCGCTGCTCGACGACGGCTACTACCTGGTGTCCAAGAACGGGCTCGCGGTGCACGTCAACTACACGGGGTGGGGATGGATCCACCTGATTCTCGGCGGCATCATCGTGCTGGCGGGGTTGGGCCTGCTCGCAGGTCAGCTGTGGGCCCGCATCGTCGCTGTCGCGGCCGCGCTGGTCAGTGCGGTCGTCAACGTCGCGTTCCTGGCGGCGTACCCGGTGTGGTCCGCCCTGATGGTGTTCCTCGACGTCATCGTGATCTGGGCCGTCATCGTGCACGGCCGTGAGATGAAGACGCGGGCCGGGGCGGTGTGATGGCGGCACAGGAGCATCTGAGCGTCGACGAGCGCCGCATCCGCGGCAAGGAGGCCGGCATCCACGCCCCGGTGTCGAGCCATGAAGGATGGAAACCGGCCTCCGACCGGCCGGATCCGGTCGCGCTGCTGGAGGAGCAGAACCTGACCCGGGAGCCGGACCTCGTTCCGGTCCGGCACGGGCGGATGATGGTCTCGCCGTTCACCTTCTACCGCGGTGCCGCCAAGATCATGGCCGCCGACCTGAAGGACACCCCGACGGCCGGCCTGACCGTCCAGTTGTGCGGTGACGCCCACCTGTCGAACTTCGGCGCGTTCGCCTCGCCCGAGCGGACCCTGCTGTTCGACCTGAACGACTTCGACGAGACGCTGCCCGGACCGTTCGAGTACGACGTGAAGCGGATGGCCGCGAGCTTCACGATCGCCGCGCAGAACAACGGGTTCGCGAAGTCCGAGGTCAAGACGATCACGATGGCGAACGTCGCGGCGTACCGGCAGGCGATGGCCGAGTTCGCGCAGATGCGCACGCTGGACATCTGGTACGCCCGCCTCGACGCGGACGACATCCTGACGAGCGCGCGAACCAAGGCCAAGATCAAGAAGGACGCGAAGGAGATCAAGCGCGGTAAGAAGGTGATGGCGAAGGCGCGGACCCGCGACAGCCTGCAGGCGCTGTCCAAACTCGGTGAGCTGGTCGACGGCCACTACCGGATCGTGAGCCAGCCGCCGATCGTCGTACCACTGCGCGACATTCCCGCCACGTACGGACTGAGCCAGGACGAGATCGAGTCGGCTGTCCGTGACCAGTTCCGTGCGTACCGCGGCACGCTGCAGGAGGATCGACGGCACCTGCTCGAGCAGTTCCGGATCGTCGACATGGCGCGCAAGGTGGTCGGGGTCGGCAGCGTCGGCACCCGGGCGTTCATCGTGCTGCTGCAGGGACGGGACGAGGAGGATCCGCTGTTCCTGCAGGTCAAGGAGGCGAGCGCATCGGTCCTCGAGGACCATCTGCCGGCGAGCCGGTTCAAGCAACAGCACGGCGAGCGGGTGGTCGCGGGTCAGCGGATGATGCAGGCCGCGAGCGACATCTTCCTCGGCTGGACGCGAGGGCTGGACATCAACCGGCACTTCTACTGGCGGCAGTTGCGTGACATGAAGGGGTCGGCGCTTGTCGAGGAGATGACGCCGCGAGGGCTCACGTTCTACGGACAGTTGTGCGGATGGACGCTGGCTCGGGCGCACGCGCGCTCGGGCGATCCGCTCAGCATCAGCGAGTACCTCGGCGACGGGGATGCGTTCGACCGGGCGATCACCGATTTCTCGCGTCGCTACGCAGCCCAGAACGAACGCGACTACACAGCATTCGCCGACGCCATCAAGTCCGGCAAACTGGAGGCAGTACAGGGTGTCTGATACGCCGTTTCCGGCCGGCGAGGTGGCTATCCTCGTGCGGGTGACGGAAGGCGTGGTCTGGTGAGCCAGTACTACCGGGCCGGGGACGTTGTGCTGTGGAATCCGTCGTCCGGAGTCTCCCGGGTGTTTCTCGGTCAAGTGCGGTTGTTCGAGGACGAGCTGTCGTTGGCATCCGGCGTCGGTCCGATGGAGTCCGACGAATGCGACGTCGACGTCGAGCAGCTCGGCAGGTTCGCCCAGGCGCTCCACACCTACGGCAGTTCCTCGAACCACCAAGTACTTCACGCGTTGACAGACGGCTTCGTCATCACAATCCTCGCCCTCGCAGAGCGCGCCGGAGTCGAGGTCGGCCCGCCCCACCCCGACGGCAGCCTCCATGACATCCAGCTGGGCAATCCCGCCGCCCGTGAGGACGACGTACGCCAGCGAGCTCACGGACTCCTGCGGTTCATGCCTCACTAGGGCGGCTGGGGATGAAGACGAGCTTCTCGATGACTCTGCCCGCGTCGAATCTGGGATCCCGCCGCAGATACGCCATCGTGCGAATGCAGGCCAGCGCATTGCTGATGAGTACGACGTTCGCCCGCGTGGCCAGCTGCTCGCGGCGGCTTCTTCTCCACAGGGGTAAATAAGCCAGCGCGGGTGGCCGGAATGGTTCGTATGGTTGGGGGATGGCGTCGGTCAGGGAGTTTCAGGTGACGTTCGACTGTGCGGATCCGGAGCGGGTGGCTCGGTTCTGGTGCGAGGTGCTGGGGTACGTCGTTCCGCCGGCGCCGCGCGGGTTTGCGAGCTGGGAGGAGTTCGATCGCTCGCTGCCGCCAGAGCAGCAGGGGTCGGCGTACGCGTGTGTTGATCCCAACGGGGTCGGACCGCGGCTGTTCTTCCAGCGGGTGCCCGAGGGCAAAGTGGTCAAGAATCGCGTGCACCTCGACGTACGCGTCGGCACCGGTCTGCGTGGCGAGGAGCGCCTGGCCGCGCTCGAGGCAGAGTGCGCGCGCCTGATCCCGCTCGGTGCGACACGCTTCCAGCTACTGGTCGCTGACGAGTTCAACGAGTCGTGCCTTGTCATGCAAGATGTCGAGGGCAACGAGTTCTGCCTCGACTGACCGGTGAGATCACCGGCGTCGCCGGCGAAGCCGAGCGCCAGATCGCCGGCTGCGCGTAACGTTCGTGCCACCACAGGCAGACTAGGTGCGTGACTGACCAACACAGCTTCGACTTCGGTGCTTATCAGCGGGCCGCGGCGCGGACCGGTGCGCCGATCGCGACCGATCATCCGATCGTCTACCCCACGTTGGGGCTGGTGAACGAAGCCGGAGAAGTCGCCGGGAAGGTGAAGAAGATCTTCCGCGACCGGCAGGGCGTCATCACCGATGCTGACCGCGAAGCGCTGACGGGCGAACTGGGCGACGTGCTCTGGTACCTCTCCGAGTTGTGCACGCGGTTGGAGATCCGTCTCGAGGACGTCGCCACCCACAACATCGCCAAACTCGCCGACCGCGCGGCCCGCGGAGTCCTCGGCGGCGACGGCGACCAGCGCTGAGACGCAGTACCAAAGCTGTCGTCAGGTGCGGAATGCGTCGGCGGCCTTCTGAACCTCGGTTTTTTGGTCCTGCCAGAACGGGTCGTTTGCGGATCCGGGTGCGTCGGTGCTCCCGATGCGGCCGTCCAGTTGCTCGCGGACGATGTCGGCATGACCGGCGTGCTGGGTCGTGTCCGCGAGCACCCGGATGAGGAGCACGCCCAGCGTTGTGTCGCGCCGGCCTTCGGGCCAGTGGGCGACGTACCCGGGGGTGTCGAGGTCGAGTACGGTGACGGTCGCGTCGGAGTGGGCGCAGGCCTGTTGGTAGACGCGCACGATGTACTCCGTCGACTCGTCGGGCGTGGCCCACATGTCGATCTCGGCGTACGGGTCGTCGCGGAACCACGACGGCCGCTCGACCGGCGGCCGCCCGAACGATTCACCGAGGTACCCATACTCGATGCCGGCCAGATGCTTCACCAGCCCGAGCAGGTTCGTCCCGGTCGGAGTCATCGGCCGCCGAACGTCGTACTCCGACAAACCGTCCAACTTCCCGAGCATCGTCACCCGCCCACCACGCAGCACCCGAAGCAACTCACCTTTGACGTCCACCATCAGAACCTACGCCGTACGGCGCGAGTCTGGCTGGGGGTTACTCGCCTGTTTGGCCGTCGAGGGATTGGCGGAGGAGGTCGGCGTGGCCGATGTGGCGGGCGTATTCCTCGATGACGTGGGTGAGGATGAAGCGTACGTCGGTGGCGCCGAACTCGGGGTTGGGTTCGAGGCGGGCGACGTTCTCGGTGGCGTGGGTGAAGACCGCTCGGGAGTCGTCGCACGCGGACAGGTAGTCGGCGTACACGTCTTTTGCTGGAGTCGGGTCTGACTCGTCGAACCATTCGTCGCCGTCGGCGGTCGTTGAAGTCAGGTATGGGAAGAAGCGCGGCGTCGTACCTGCGAGTCGGTGTTGTAGCCAGTAGCGCTCGACGCCCTGGAGGTGGCGCATCAGGTCGAGCAGGTTCAACGACGACGGCGGCACCGACCGCTGCCGCAGCTGAGCCTCCGTGAGACCGGCGCATTTCCACAGGAACGTCGCGCGGTGATAGTCGAGGTTCGACGCGATGACCTCCACCCACGAACCAGCCACCACCCGCGTCGGCCTGACGATGTTCTCGATCACGCTGTCGTCCTCTCGGTCCAGTTACCTGTCCGATGTCCGAACCACGCGCGGATCGACAACACCACCGGCTCAATATTCGATGAGACCGCCGACCTCGACCTGTGGGACGTGACCGGTGGGCGGCGAGGAGACACCCAGAGCGATCCCGACATCGACCAGCGCGGACCGGCGCAGCGTGGGGACGACGTCCAGCGGGGTCCAGACGGACTCGGCTGTTTCGCCGTTCGGTTCCGGGCGGATGGTGCCGGCGGTGATGCGGACGGCGTAGAAGATGCCGATGTTCTGGTGGTCCTCGTCGCCGGGGATGCGTCGCAGGGCGGCAGGAATGACGCGCGAGTCGACACCGAGCAGACGCTCGACGACCGACTCGTACCCCGTCTCCTCAGCGACCTCACGCGTGACGGTGTCGAACGGGTCCTCGCACGGTTCGACACCTCCGCCCGGCAATGTCCACAAGGTCCGGTCCTCGTACGGCGAGACGTACCGCGCCAGCAGCACTCGCCCACCCTCGAGGCACACCGCATAAGCAGCCACCCGTCGACTCATCCCCGGACCCTAACCCGAACAGGATCTCAACCGAGACGATCGTGAGCGTGAGTACTTCCAGCGGACCCCGAGTTTTCCCCACTATGCACACCGTGGTTGTGGATAAAGTCGCACTTCTCCGGGACGCACCGTTGCCGGGAGCAATTGAAAATGGTTCAGCTGTGGACGGATCAGGTCAGCGACTGGCCTGAAGTTCGCGCTTGATCCGGCTGTGATGAGCCGTCAGTAGCGTCGGCGTCGTGTGGTCACCCGGCCACACGAGGGGCACTACTCGGGAGGATCTCGATGAAGAAACTCGCGGCCTTGCTGGCTGGTCTGGTCGTGGCGGCCGGTGGCGTGTACGCCATCGCGGCGCCGGCCCAGGCGGACGACTGCGGCGGTACCTACACGATCGTTGTCGGCGGCACCGGTGACAACGACTCGAACGCGCCGTACTGGACGGGGAACATCAGCCAGCGCGTCGGGTACCCGGCCCAGCCGATCGGTGTGAACGCGCGCCAGGGGGTCAACGAGCTCAACCGGCTGATCCGCGACCACCGCAACGCCTGCCCGGGCCAGCACGTGAAGGCGGTCGGGTTCTCGCTCGGCGCCGCGGTCGTGCACACCTGGGTCACGGAGAACTGGCAGACCTTCGACAACGTCAACGCGGTCCTGATCGCGGATCCCAAGCGGAAAGCGGGTCCGGGTAACGCGGGCGCCGCGGCGCACCCGCTCGTCGCCCCGGTCGTCGGCGCGCCGCTCGCCGGCGCGGACGACTTCTTCGGGAACGTCCCGGTGCTGACGCTCTGCACCAACGACATCATCTGCGACATCAACGCGAGCTCCGGCCTGCCCGGGTACCTGTGGGAGAACCGGCACGGCAACTACAACTTCAACGTGGACGTCTACACCGACGACGCCCGCGGCCAATGGTTCAACGGCGTCTACATCCCCTGACGGACTCCTGGTACTGCGGGCATCGGCGCGATGTCCGCAGGACCAGCACCTGCCGCGCCACGGCGGGTGCCGAAGCGGAATAGGTTCGACGACGGCGGGGGTTGGATGGGGTATGACACTTGAGATCGGGGTGATTCTGCCGACGTCTTCGCCGGAGGCCGGGCGGGCGATTCTGGGGGATGTCCGGGAGAGTGCGCGGTACGCCGAGCAGGTCGGGCTCGACTCGGTGTGGTCGACGGATCATCTGGTGGCGAGTGCGCCGATGTTGGACAGTTCCGTCGTACTGGCGACTGCGGCAGCCGTCACCGAGCGGATCACGGTCGGGTACAACGTGATGTTGCTGGCGTTGCGGCCGGTCGCGTGGGCGGCGAAGCAGATCAACACGTTGCAGCTGGTGTCGAACGACCGGCTCGTCCTCGGGGTCGGCACCGGGAACCCGGCGCACGGTGATGCCGGGTGGCGGGCGGCCGGTGTGGAGTTCTCCGAGCGCGGGCGGCTGACGGACGAGGCTCTCGCCGTACTGCCGGATCTGATCGCGGGTAGGCCCGCAACCCTCGGCTCGGGCGTCGAGGTAACGCTCTCCCCCGGATCCAAGGTGCCGCCGATCTTCGTCGCCGGCAGTGGAGCGCGTGCCCATCGCCGGGCCGCACGGTACGGCGATGGCTGGGCAACGATCGCGCAGTCGCCGGATGAGGTACGGACGAACCTCGCGAGCATCAACGAACTCGCGAACAACAAGACGCTCAAGGCAACTGTCGTCGCCCCACAGCTCGACGGCGATCCGCTCGAGCAGCTGGCGGCGTACGAGGAGGCCGGCGTCGAGCGCATCATCCTCCCGCCGAGCGGTGACTGGCGCCGCGACTACGACGCGGCCGCCGAGCTTCGCGCCAAGCACCACAGCTGACGAATGGGCTGGAGGAGCGGAGGCCAATTGGCCCTGTCCCCCTCGGGCTGCCGTGGGAAGACTGGGCGGCACCGCGATCTGAGGATGTGAACGATGTACGTGCCCGCGCATTTCGCCGGTGACGACGCGGCGGTTCAGGAACTGTTGGCGCAGCACGGCGCCGCGGACCTGGTGACGATGACGCCGGACGGCTTGATGGCGACCATGCTGCCCTTCATCCACGACCCCGAACGCAACGTGCTGCTGGGGCACCTGGCACGGAACAACGAGCACTGGCAGCAGCCGGTCATCGGCGAGGCGTTGGTGATCATGCGCGGCCCGGACGCCTACGTCTCGCCGACCTGGTACGCGTCCAAGCAGGAGCACGGTCGCGTGGTGCCGACGTGGAACTACATCACGGCCCACATCCACGGCACCCTCACCGTGCACGACGATCCCGTCTGGGTGGAGGACGTCGTACGGCGGCTCTCGGACCTGCACGAGGCGGGGCGGGCCGAACCATGGTCGGTGGACGACGCGCCGGCGAAGTACGTGAGTGGGCAGCTGCGCGCGATCGTCGGTGTGGAGCTGGCGATCACCCGGATCGAGGCCAAGTTCAAGCTCAGCCAGAACCGGCCGGAGGCTGACGTCGACGGCGTGATCGACGGTCTCCGCGCGGACGGCAAGGAGCAGGTAGCGGCGGCGGTCGACCACTTCCGCCCCTGATCACCCGCGGCCTCCATCTGATGCGTGTCTGGATCCCGGTGCCGCCTTGACCTTGACCTTCGGGGCAAGGTTTATGCTCGGCGGCGTGTCTGGGGTTGTGGTGGTCGGAGTCGGGCTGGGGGTCGGGGTCGCGGTGGCGCGGCGGTTCGTGCGGGAGGGAATGAGCGCCGGATTGATCGCGCGCTCGGAGGCGACGGTGCAGTCCGCTGCCAAGGAGCTCGGGTCGGCCGACGTACTTCCGCTGACCGCGGACGTGACCGACGAGGACGGGCTGCGCGCCGCCCTCGATCGGGTGGTCGCCGCGTACGGCGTACCTGAGGTGGTCGTGTACAACGCAGCGGTCGTTCAGGCGGACCGGGTCGGTGACCTGACCGCGCAGCAGCATCTCGACGCGTGGGCGGTGAACGTCGTCGGAGCGATCACCACGGCGGCTCACGTCGCGCCGGCGATGGCTGAGCGTGGCAGCGGGTCGTTCCTCATCACCGGTGGGATGCCGCTGCCGAAGCCGGAGTACGCCAGCCTCTCGCTGGGCAAAGCCGGCGTACGCACGCTGGTCACGCTCCTGGATCAGCAGTACGGCGCGGCGGGGGTGCACGCCGCGAGTGTGACGATCGCCGGCGGAGTCGCGCCGGGGAGCGGGTGGGACCCGGACGAGATCGCCACGCACTACTGGCGTCTGCACGCCCAGAGCCCGGCCGACTGGGTGCACGAGCTCGTGATCTGAACGGTCGCAATCAAACTGTTGCCCGAGACCGCGGGTGAGCTCCGGTACAGCCGCCTGGGACTACACCGTCTAGGCCTTGAGTAGCCCGCGCTTGAACGCCTCGGCGACGGCTGACGCGCGGTCCGGGGCGTTGAGTTTGGCGTAGATGTTCAGCAGGTGGGTCTTCACGGTCGCCTCGCTGATGAACAGGTGCGCGGCGATCTCCCGGTTGGTGTTGCCGGCGGCTACCCATTCGATGACCTCGAGCTCACGAGGGCTCAGGATGTCCGGCGTCGGCGGCGTCCGGACGTGGTTCATCAACGTGTTCGCCACCGACGGAGCGAGCACCGACTTCCCCTCGGCGGCCGACCGGACGGCCCGCAGCAGCTCGTCCCGCGGCGCGTCCTTGAGCAGGTACCCCGTAGCGCCGGCCTCGATCGCGGGGACGACGTACCCATCGGTGTCGTACGTCGTCAGCACGAGCACCCGTGACGGCACGCCGCGGTCGGTGAGTTCGCCGATCGCGGCGAGGCCGTTCGTGCCGGGCATCTGCAGGTCCATCAGGATCACGTCCGGCCGCAACGCCTCGGCCAACCGGATCGCCTCGGCGCCGTCGCTCGCCTGGCCGACCACCTCGAACTCGGGCTCGGCCGCGAACATCCCGCTCAGCCCGTCGCGCACCACCGGATGGTCGTCGGCGATCAGTAGCCGAATCATGCCGACGCCCCGCGGGTCGGGACGGTCGCCGAGATCGCCGTACCGAGGCCCGGCTCGGACTCGACCTCGAGGGTCCCGTTCAGCGCCTCGACCCGCTGCCGCATCGCGACCAGCCCGAACCCGCCCGCTTCCGACGACGGCGTGGTCCGGGACGGGTCGAACCCGACTCCGTCGTCACGAACGTCCACCGCGACCTCCTTCTGCATGTAGGACAGCGTCACACCCACCCGGCTCGCCTGCGCGTACTTCGCCACGTTCGCCAGCGCCTCCTGGGTCGCCCGCAGCAGCGTGGACTCGGCCTCGGGCGTCATCACCCGGGGTGTACCGGTCGTGGTCAGCTGCGCGTCGATCCCGTGCAGGGCCGACCATCGTCGTACGACGTCCGCGATCGCCGCGCTCAGCGTGGCCGACTGGAGGGGCAACGGGCGGAGCGCGTGCACCGAGCGCCGCGCCTCGGTCAGGCTGTCGCGGGCGAGACCGACCGCGGTCGTCACGTGCCGGCGCCAGTCCTCGGACGTTTCGGCGGCCTGGAGCTGCGTGACGATCCCGGTCAGTCCTTGCGCGAGCGTGTCGTGGATCTCGCGTGCCATCCGCTGCCGCTCGTCGATCACGCCCGCCTCGCGGGCCTGGGTCAGCAGCTGGTCGTGCAGCTCCGCGTTCTCGGCGAGCGTGGCCTCGAGCCGGCGGTTGGTCTCGGTGAGCGCGTCGACCGCTTCCTTGCGCTGCTGGCTGAGGACATCGCTGCGCTGGCCGAGCCACGAGGCCAGGCACATCCCGACCACGTTCACCGCGATCACCGCGGCACAGCCGAGCAGACCGAGCAGGTTCGTCTTCGGGATGTCGTACGACTGCGCGATGCCGGCGAGCACCGCGACCGCGCTGATGCCGACCAGCTCGCCCGGCCACGGCAACAGGCCGAACGTGTAGAAGTACCCGGCCGGGGTGAGGAACCCGAACCACGGGTCCCGCACCACCAGGACGGCGAGCACCAGCACGAACCCGACGATGAAGACGACGATCCAGCGAGTGCCGGTACGCCGGGCCGGGCGGAGCGTGAACATCACGAGCATCCAGAGCCCGAGTACCGCGCACAGCACCAGGTCGACGGTGAGCGATCCGGGCTCGTCACGCTTGATCAGGACGGTGACCGCGGCGACGGCGGTGAGAAGCACGTACGGGACAACCGTCAGCCGCAGCGGCCAGGCCTGCTCACTCATGTCACTTAGTGAACACCGAGCGGAGGTGCTTGCCGTTCACCAGCAGTACGACGCCGAGCAGCAGCAGTCCACAGACCGCCTGCTCGCCCTTCAGCCAGAGCGGGAAGGTGCCGGGCAGCGCGATGATCACCACGATCGCGGTGAGCATCGCCGCCGAGACGATCCGGAGCCGGAGGAACCCCTTCCGGGAGCCCCGGGCTGAGCGGCGGGCGAACAGGAACGTCAGCGCGGAGCTGCCGACCACGATCGTGCCGCGGACCCAGACCGCGTCGGTGACGATCGCCGGGTGGTTGCGCAGGGCAATGATGGCGATCAGCGTCAGGACGCTGATCGCGAGGTAGCCGGCCGCCAGCAGTTGTACGCTCCGCAACGCGGCGGTGCTCCGCGGGTGCCCGACGTCGACGGTGGTCATGGTGGAGGTCCTTTCGCGGTGTTGTCGGTACTACGACTCTCGCGTCCGGACCCCGCTCGGCACATCGCCCGGCCGGCTCCATCCGACTCCACCGATCGGTTGATCCGCAGCCTCGGTCAGGCACACGATCGTTGCCCCGAGCGCCTTCCTTCCGTGTCAGTTTGTGCACGGACTGTCACGAACTGTCACGGACAGTTTGCGGCTGCGTGCAGATGTCCGGACGGGTCTGGCGGCGGTGGGAGCGCGCGGTTGATCGTCAAGTCAGGAAAAAGCGACGTCGAGAAGAGTTCCGAGGCAGCCGGTCGACCACGGGAGGGTCCGGTACGCGTGCTCGAGACCTATCGCGGTATTCCACACCTGTTCGACACCTGGCTCGTGCTCACCGGCATGACCCTGCCGGTCGCGCTTTCGGCGCTGCGGCGCCCGGGCGACCTGATCCCACGGTTCGCGGCGTTCTGCGTACCGGCGGCCTTCGCACTGGTGATCGCGGCGACGCTGAGCCCGACCGCGCACCGCCTCGGCGAGATCGGCCAATGCGGGACGCACCTGACCACCACCGGCGGACTGACCTCGCTCCAGGGGCTGCTGAACGTCCTGCTGTTCGTCCCGGCCGCGGGCATGCTCACGCTGGCCAGCGGCCGGCCGGGTGACGGCATCGCCGCCGGGATCGGGATGTCGGCCGCGGTCGAGGCGGTCCAGGCGCTGCTTCCACAGCTCGGCCGCTCCTGCCAGCTGCACGACCTGATCGCGAACTCGCTCGGCACGTTCTGCGGCGTCGGTCTCGCGGCCGGTCTGCAGGCCCTGAACCGTAGCCTGGCACTGCGTCCGCGGCACCTGGTGGTCAGCCCGTCCGTCGTCGAGCACGCCGCGCTGCTCGTCGTACGGCGGCCGCGCTCTCCGGCTCGTCATCGGCGCGGGACGTTGGTACCGCCGAACCGGCCGGGAGCGGTCAGATATCACAGAACGAATACACAGTTATCCGGATAGTTATCCACAGGCTGTGGATAGAGCCGTGGATGGCCGCGTGATTACCTGGGGATATCCACAGCTCACGGTCTGACGTCGAGCCCGAGGGAGGCGGCGACGACCATCGCCTGGGTCATGTCGATCCGGGCATCCCGCAGCGTGACGGTCAGCGGGTCGAGGGTGGACAGGTCCGAGCCGCGCAGGTCGGCGCCGGTGAAATCGGCGCGCTGGAGTGCCGCGCCGGACAGGTCGAGGTCGCGGAGCGTGGCCTTGGCGGCCCGGATCCCGGTCAGCTCGGCCTCTCGCAGCTTCACCCCGGTGAACTCGGTGCCCTTCAGGTCCGCGCCGGGCAGCGCGGTGAACGACCAGTCCCCGCCGGACACCTTCAACAGGTTGAAGCTGCAGTCGTCGAAGAAGCTGCCGACGAACTTGCACCGGGTGAACGTGGTGTCGAACAGCGAGCACCGGACGAACGTGCAGTTCACGAACGCGGCGTCGGTATGCGTGGAGGCGTTGAACCGCACCCCGCGGAACGTGCACTCCTCGAACACCCCGCCGCGGTTCTCCACCTCGGTCAGGTCGGAATCCACGAACAACACCCGCTGGTACGTCTGACCGGACGGATCCGCGTCGTCCCACTCCCGGATCGTCGACTCGGTCGGCACTCCCGCTCGGCTCGCCATGCCCCCACCCTGCCACCCCGGGCCGACATAGGTCGTGACTGGTCACGACCCAGTTGTGATGGTGACGACGGAGAACGGTAGGCCGAACGACAACTACGGCCCGCACGATGGAGGGGTGACCGGAACTGAGCGGGTGATGGTGTTCGGCGCGGGAGGATTCCTCGGCGCCAGGATCTGCGCGCTGCTCGCCGACCGCGGGATCGAGTACCGCGGCCTGAGCCGGACCCGCAGCGAGCCGTACCGGCGCTGCGACCTGACCGCGATGCATCCGTACGCGCTGGACACCCAGATCGGGATGTACAAACCCACCGTGATCATCAACGCGGTCGGCGCCACGCTCGGTGAGTCAGCCGAGCTGGTCCGGGCGAACGTGATTGCCGTCGAGGCGCTGCTCGCCTCGGTCCGCGACCACGCGAACCATGCCCGCTTCGTCCAGCTCGGGACCGCGGCGGAGTACGGCGGTGCGCCGCACGGCACCAGCCTCGACGAGGCGGCCCCGCCCCGGCCGCTCGGTCCGTACGGCCTGACCAAACTGGCCGGCTCCGAACTCGTGCTCCGGGCGCAGCGGGCCGGCTTGGATGCCGTCGTACTGCGGATCTTCGACGTGATCGGGCCGGGATCTCCGCAGAGTACGTTGACCGGGCGGGTGATCCGGGACCTGCGGTCGCGGCAGCTGATCGAGGTCGGGTCGCTGGACGTGTGGCGTGACTTCGTCGACGTCCGGGACGTGGCCGAGGCGGTGCTCGCGGTCGCGCTCGCCGACGCCGCGTTGCCGCCGGTGCTGAACCTCGGGACCGGCCGGGCGACGCTGGCCCGGGACGTCGCCGGGCAATTGTTCGAGCTCAGCAGTCAGCCGGCGAGGGTGGTGGACGACGCCGACCAGGAGACCGCGCTCGGGGCGCCGTGGCAGCAGGCCGACATCACGCTGATCGGCAAGCACCTCGGCTGGTCGCCCAAGATCGCCCTCGACCAATCCCTGGTCGACAGTTGGGCGGCCACCCCCTAGGACACGCGTGTCCGGGCTTGGCGGAGGTTCGCGACACTAGGTCCGTGGAGATCCGCTCGATCTGTGAGGCCGCGCCCGACCGGCGACCCCCTGCGGTGAACGAGGACCTGGTGCTGACCGGTCCCGATTTCGCCCTCGTCCTGGATGGCGCCAGCGCTCCGCGCGTCCACGTCGACTCCGGCTGCCGGCACACCGTCGCGTGGCTCGTCATGCAGTTGGCGACCCAACTCGCGACTCCACTGCTCACCCACTCGTCCGCTCCGCTCACCGACCTGCTCGCCGACGCGATTACCGCGGTCCGCGCCTCGCACGCCGGCACCTGCGACGTGACCAACCCCGACAGCCCGTCGTCCACAGTCACGCTGGTGCGCCTCCACCCGGACCACGTGGAGCATCTCGTCCTGGCCGACTCCCCGATCGTGATGCGATCACCCAGCGGCCGGATCACCGTCCACAGCGACGACCGCATCGATCTCCTCCCCGAGCGAACGCTCGAGTTCGTCCGCCGGTCGCGCAATCAGCCCGGCGGCTTCTGGGTGGCGAGTACCGAGCCCAAAGCGGCGTACGAGGCGGTCACCGGGACGACGGACCGCGCCGACGTCGAAGCGATCGCGCTCCTCAGCGACGGCGCTTCGCGATACACCGAGCGCTACGGTCACTCCTGGGCCGACCTGCTCGACGTCCTCAGCACATTGGGTCCACGCGAACTCATCGACCGGGTCCGGGCCCACGACGCCACGTTCACCGGCCATGGCAAGCAGTACGACGATGCGAGCGTCGTACTACTTCAGCGTCCGTAGGTCGGGAACCCCTGCCCGGGGTACCGCGGCGCGTACTGCGGAGGCTCCAGCGGCTGTACGACGTCCTGGACCGGCCGCGGCGTCGCGCGTGTGTGCTGCCAGTCGGTGACCTGCAGCATCATCAGCGAAGCCCCGGCCGCGGCGACGATGAGCAGCACGGTCGCGACCGTGAACCCGATGTCCACACCCAGCGCGACCCGGACCATGAAGTCCTGCATGTCGTACAGGTCGGCGTACGGACCGTCCGTGTCGTCGGTCACCTGGACGAGGCGGACGAACCAGACGATGAAGCCGACCATCGCGAGCGATCCGCCGCCGACGAGGATCACCCAGAAGCCGGTCCACGCGGACCACCAGCCGTACAACAGGGTGCGCATCCGGCCGGACCGTGCGGCACCGAGCTGCTCCGGCGGCTCACTGGCTCGGGCGACGTCCTCGACGATCTGCAGCGGGTACCAGAACTGCACGATCGGGCAGAACCAGGCTCCGACGATCCAGCCGTGCGATCGCCGGTGTAGACCACGCATCGGGTCCGCCGGTCGCGGCGCGGCGGGTGAGTGCAGGAAGTCGGTGTTCTCGCGGGCCTGCCAGAGCCAGATCAGGAAGGCGATCCCGGTCCCCATCAAGAGGTAGCTGACCAGGTTCAGCAGCGGGCCCGAGCCGGAAACCGATTCGATGCCGCGGTCGAGTTCGTCCTCGGACAGCAGACCGTAGACGAAGCGCTTCACCTCGTCGTACGAGCGCCAGAGCAGCACCGACTGAATCACCGCCGCCACACAGGTCAGCCCCATCAGCACGATGCTCACGATCGCTACCGTCCGCAGCGGCCGATAGCGCGGCAGCGGCCCGTACGGCAGCGGCTGGAACGGGCCACTCCCCTGGTACGGCCACGGATACGGCTGCGTCACCCTTCCACCTCCCCGCAGCCAAGTTAACCCACGGCCGGATTCAGACTGCGGCGAATGCCTCCCGCACTGCCGGCGCAGCGAGCTCCCGCTCGGCCGCCGACAACCCGATCCGCGTCCGCCGATCCAGTACGTCGTCCTCGGTCAGCGCCCCTTCGTGCCGGACGGCGAACAGCAGCTCGGCGTACGTCGTCCGCAGCCCCGGCGCGATCGGGTCCTGCAACTCCGGCGGACCGGCGATCACCTGCGGCGCCTCGACGCCGTACCGCTGGACGAACCGCGCCGGCGCCTTCACCGTGGCCAACCGGACGCGGTCCGCAGCGCCGACGAGCGGGATGCGGTGCGTCTCGCAGGGGCGTCGTACGGCGAGCGTGGACTGCTCGAGCGCGGTGTCGAGGGCGTCCTGCGCCATCCGGCGGTACGTCGTCAGCTTGCCGCCGACGATCGTCACCACGCCGTCCGGACTGGTGATCACCGCGTGCCGCCGGGAGATGTCGGCGGACTGGTCTTCGCCCTTGTGGTGACCGGTGTCGAGCAGCGGGCGCAGACCGGCGTACGTGCCGAGGAGGTCCGTGCGGGTCACCGGCTGCTGCACGGCCGCACTGATCGTGTTCAGCAGGAAGTCGATCTCCGCGTCGGTCGCGTGCGGTACGTCGCTCACCGGGCCCGGCGCCTCCTCGTCCGTGAGGCCGACGTACACCCGGTCGTCGGGAGCCGGGATCGCCATCACCACGCGGCGCAGCTCGCCCGGGACGGGCACGGTGAGGATCGCGGACAGACCGCCGAAGACCGACTGCGGCAGCACCAGGTGGGTGCCCCGGCTCGGCCGGAGCTTGATGCCGGAGGCAACCTGATCGGCCCAGATCCCGGCCGCGTTGATCACGACCCGCGCGTCCACGTCGATGCGGTCGCCGGTCAGCTGGTCGACCAGCACGGCCCCGCGGCCGGTGACCTCGGTGGCCGCGACCCGGGTCAGGACGCGGGCGCCGTACTGCGCCGCGGTCCGGGCGATCGCGACGACCAGCCGGGCGTCGTCGTACAGCTGGCCGTCCCAGGTGAGGAAGCCGCCACGCAGGCCGTCCGGTCGCAGCGTGGGTGCGTACCGGAGCAGCTCGGCCGAACTCACGCGGCGGGAATGTGGCAGGTAATCGTCGCTGGTCCGGGCGAAGGTGCGCAGGATGTCGCCACCGAGGAACGCGGACCGCAGCATCGCGGCCTGCGCGAAACTTGCGTGTGGCAACCACGGCGCGATCTGCGGGATCGGGTGGACCAGGTGCGGAGCGGTCGTCTTCATCAGGATGCCGCGCTCGATCGCGCTCTCGTAGGCGATCCCGACGTGTCCGGAGACGAGGTACCGCAGGCCGCCGTGGACGAGCTTCGAGCTCCACCGGCTGGTCCCGAACGCGAGGTCGGTCTTCTCCACCAGGGCGACGCTCAGGCCGCGGGCGGCCGCGTCCAGTGCGACGCCGGCGCCGGTCACCCCGCCGCCGATCACGAGCACGTCGACCTCGGTCAGCGAGGCGAGCTCACGGGAACGCCGGGCCGCGTTCAGGCTGGCGTTCCCGAGGCTGATCATGGCCGGAGGTACCGATCGACCATCACGCGCAGCTCCTCGTCGAGCTTCGGGTACTCGTCCTTCTCCGCCATCACCGGCCCGGACACGGCCGACGCGAGCGCGATCAGGATGACCTGCCGCGCCAGCCAGACCGGATCGCCGTCACGGATCGAGTTGTCGGCCTGTCCCTGGCGGATGCCCTCCTCGAGCAGCGCGAGGTGCGCGACCGTGCTGCTGCCGCGGCGCTCCAGCAGGTACGGCGTGAGGAACTCGGGGTCGAGCTCGATGATCTTCCGCATCAACGGATGCACCCGGGTCTTCGCGACCACCTCGACGACACCCTCGACCAGGCGGGCCCGGCCGTCGGCGGCGTCCGGCTGGAACGCCGACACCAGCGCGATCGTCCACTCCCGGGTCATCAGTGCCGCGACCACGGCCTGCACGTTCGGCCAGCGCCGGTACAACGTGGCGCGGGAGACCTCGGCGTGCCGGGCGATATCGGCCATCGTCATCCGGCGCATCCCGATCGCGAGCAGCAGTTCGTAGGCCGCGTCCAGGATCCGCTCCTCGCCGATCGCGTTCGCGGGAGTGGGACGGCTACTGGTCTCCTGGTCCGGCTCACTGCTACGCTGAGACATCACGTGTCAGAGTGTATCAGCGACTCTGCCGTCCCGGAACTGTCGGCGGGAGATGGGAGCCAGGGGGTTCCACCTCCCGCCGACGCTACCTGTCCAGACCGCCGAAGGGGAGTCAGTGATGACCGAATCCGACCTCCCGGTGGTGCAACTCACGCCCGGCCGCTGGGGTGACCCGGCGCACCCGGTCGAGCTCCCGTCCGCCGCCGTCGACGCCCTCAAGCACCTCGGGGTACGTCGACCCGCCGGCCGAACCGTCGATCCGGTGGACCGCCCCGGACCGACCGCGACGCAACTGGCCTTCCTCACCGGCATCGTCGGGGACGACCACGTGGCGACCGACCTCGAGGCGCGCTGGGCGCACACCCGCGGCTACTCGACCACCGACCTGCTCCGGGACCGCGCCGGCGACACCTCCGACATGCCGGACGCGGTCGTCTACCCGGCGTCCCACGAGGAGGTCGCCGCGCTGCTCGCCGGCTGCGCCGCCGCCGGGCTCGCGGTGGTGCCGTACTCCGGAGGCACCTCGGTCGTCGGCGGCCTCGCCCCCGGGCGGCGCTTCGTCACCGTCGACCTGCGCCGTCTCGATCAACTCGTCGAGCTCGACGAGATCTCCCGCACGGCGACCTTGCAGGCCGGCGTCCGCGGCACGGCCGCCGAGGCGCTGCTCGCCGAGCGCGGCTACACGCTCGGGCACTTCCCGCAGTCCTACGAGGGTGCGTCGATCGGCGGGTACGCCGCCGCGCGGTCGAGCGGTCAGTCCTCGGCCGGGTACGGCAGGTTCGACCAGATGGTGGTCGGGCTGACACTCGCCACCCCGCGCGGCACGATCGAGCTCGGCCGGGCCCCGATGTCCGCGGCCGGTCCCGACCTGCGCCAACTCGTGCTCGGGTCCGAGGGCGCGTTCGGGATCATCACGTCGGTCGTCGTACGCATCCGGCCGCGTCCGACCGAGCGGCACTTCGAGGGGTGGCGGTTCGACACCTTTGATGCCGGGTTGACCGCCATGCGGCGACTCGCGCAGGACGGGCCGTTGCCGACCGTGCTCCGGCTCTCGGACGAGGCGGAGACCGCGGTGAACCTGGCCGACCCGGACGTGCTCGGCGGTGGATCCGGTGGGGTGCTCGCGATCACCGGCTTCGACGGTCCGTACAACCAGGCGACCGCCGATGTCCTGACGGCGGCGGGCGGCGAGAACCTCGGCGAAGGACCGGGCGAGACGTGGCGAGTCGGCCGGTATCGGGCGCCGTACCTGCGTGATCCGCTGCTCGACGAGGGCGCGTTGGTGGAGACGCTGGAGACCGCGGCGTTCTGGTCGCGCATCCCGGCGCTCAAGGTGGCCGTCAACGAGGCGCTGGTCGGTGCGCTGAGCGCGACACCGCCGTTGGTGCTGTGCCACGTCTCCCACGTCTATGAGACGGGTGCGTCGCTGTACTTCACCGTGATCTGCGCCCAGAGCGACGATCCGGTCGCCCAGTGGCGATCAGCGAAGGCCGCGGCCAACCAGGCAATCGCCACGGCCGGCGGCACGATCTCTCACCACCACGGCGTCGGCACCGACCACCGCGACGCCTACGCCACCGAAATCGGCCCCTTGGCCGTCGAGGCCCTCCGAGCGGTCAAACACACCCTCGACCCCGACGCGATCCTGAACCCAGGCATCCTGCTCGCCGAAGACTGACGGCCGGCTCAGCCGCGCTCTTTGCCTTTCCCACCCAGGACGTCGCCGATCCGGCGGCCCGTCTGCTTCTTCTCGCCCTTCCCTTGGTCGGTGCCCGAGCCCAGCGCCTGGTCCGGGTCCGAGAGCCACCCGCTCTTGACCTTGGTGCCGTTCGGGTCGCTCTGCGTGCCACCCAGCCCGGCCTGGAACTGCTTCTCGTCGAATCGGGAGCGACCGTCGTCGCCGCTCTCGTGGACATTCCTGCCGTCCGCCATGTCCATCTCCCCGGTGTTGTCGTCGGAACTCGCAGCGTAGGCACGCCGTGGTGTCAGAGCGCGCGAATTCGATGCTGATGGCAACGCTTGACTTCAAGTTTACTTGAGGTACGACCGTTGCGGCATGAGTCCTGAACTGTCTGATCGACCTGTTGCACTGATCACCGGTGCCTCCGCCGGCCTCGGCCTGGCGCTCGCGCACGGACTGGCCGATCGTGGCTGGGCGCTGGTGATCGACGCCCGTGGCGCCGACGCGCTCAAAGACGCGGCCGATGCGCTGGCCGACCGAACCGACGTCGTACCGCTGGCCGGGGACGTGACCGATCCGGAGCACCGGGGTGACCTGGTGGACGCGATCACCGAGCTCGGCCGGCTCGACCTGCTGATCAACAACGCCAGCTACCTCGGACAGAGTCCACTGCAGGCGTTCGCATCCGCCGACCTCGACGAACTGCGCAGGGTCTACGAGGTCGACGTGCTCGCGCCGATCGCCCTGACCCAGGCATTGCTTCCCGCACTGACCGCAGCGTCCGGAGTGCTGATCAACATCAGCTCTGACGCCGCCGTCGAGGCCTACGAGACGTGGGGTGGATACGGGTCCGCCAAGGCCGCGCTGGACCACGCGACCCGTGTCCTGGCGGCCGAACATCCCGCGCTGGCCGTGTACGCCGTCGATCCGGGTGATCTGCGGACCGCGATGCATCAGGCCGCGTTCCCTGGTGAGGACATCTCGGACCGGCCCGAGCCCGCGACCGTCGTACCCGCGTTCCTGCAGTTGCTCGACAGCCGGCCCGCGAGTGGCCGGTACCGGGCGGCGGAGTTCGCGTCGGCGGTGACGTCGTGAAAGTGCATCCACACACCAGGTTCGACCTGCCGGACGCACTGAACGCCCACGAACCACCGGAGGCCCGCGGACTGTCGCGGGACCAGGTGAAGCTGCTGGTCGCGGAGGGGTCGACCGTCACGCACACCCGCTTCGACCGGCTCGGTGAGCACCTGCGACCCGGTGACCTGTTGCTGGTCAACACGTCCGGAACAGTGCCCGCGGCCGTCGACGGCCCGTCGCTCACCGTGCACTTCTCCACACCGCTCGACGACGGCACCTGGATAGTCGAGTTGCGCAACGGCAGCGCACCGATGTTCGACGGTACGGCGGGAACTCGGGTGGAACTCCCGGAGGGTTCGCTGACGCTCCTGGCGCCGTACCAACCGGAGTCGAACCGGCTGTGGATCGCGAAGCCGCCAGTCGCCGACGTACTCGGGTACCTGCAGCGGAACGGGCGGCCGATCACCTACAACTACGTAGGCAAGCAGTGGCCGCTGGCGTCGTACCAAACCGTGTTCGCGCGGGAGCCGGGCAGTGCGGAGATGCCCAGTGCGGCGAGGCCGTTCAGCTTCGAGCTGGTCAGTCACCTCACATCACAAGGCGTACTGATCGCGCCGATCCTGCTGCACTGCGGGGTCTCGTCCCAGGAGAGCCACGAACCACCCACACCCGAGCGGTACGACGTACCCGCGCACACGGCCCGCCTCGTGAACTGGGTCAAAGCCAACGGCGGCCGGGTCATCGCGGTCGGCACCACGGCGGTCCGGGCCATCGAGTCAGCGGTCGGAGCAGACGGCACCGTCATTCCGGCCCACGGCTGGACCGACCTCGTCCTCGGACCCGACAACCAGCCACAGATCGTCGACGGCCTCATCACCGGCTGGCACGCCCCCGAGGCATCGCACCTCCTGCTCCTCGAGTCAGTCGCCGGCACACAACGAGTACAACGCGTGTACGACGCCGCCGTACAGGACCACTACCTCTGGCACGAGTTCGGCGACAGCTGCCTGCTGTTGCGCTGAGTCAGGAAGCCTTCGCGGTCGGCTGCTTCGGCTCCGAGATGCGGTTGGTGTGCTCCGCGGCCTCGAGGACGGTGACCGCGCTCGGGGTTTCCGGGGCGGCCGGGCGGTTCGGATGGCGCTCGTTGCCGGGCCGCGCCCGTTTGTCCACTGCGCGTGGGCTCATGTCGATGTCCTTACCAAGTGTGGTCCCCCGTCGGGACGTCACCTGATTAGACAAGTGCCGACACCCAGCTGTCACCAGCATTAATTCAACTGAGCCGATTTTGTGGGCTAGGCCGCTTGTTTGTTGCGGCGTTTGTGTTTGGAGAGTTGCAGGAAGATCCAGGCGACCGCGGCGCCGACGACGAAGCCGCCGAGGTGGCCTTCCCAGGAGACGTTCGGGATGGCGAAGGACAGTACCGCGGTGACGGCGACGTACATCAGGATCCAAGTGATGTCCAAGCCGCGGGCACGGCTGATTACCAGTAGGGCGCCGACCAGGCCGAGGACCGCGCCGGACGCGCCGAGGGTCGCGCCACCGGGTGCGGACAGGATCCAGACCGCGATGCTGCCGCCGATCGCGGACAGCAGGTACAGGACGAGGAACCGGACCCGGCCGAGCATCTGCTCCAGCGGCGGACCGAGCTGCCAGAGCATGAACAGGTTCGAGAAGATGTGGAAGATCTGCCAGTGCGTGAACGTCGAGGTGAGCAGCCGCCACGGCTCGGTGTCCACCAGCGCCGGCACCATCACCAGGTCGTTGAGGATCTGCGGGCTGCCGACGTGTACGAGGATGAAGACCAGCAGGTTCAGGCCCAGCAGCGTGTAGGTCACCAGCTGCGGGTTGCCGCGCTGCAGTCCGCCGAGTGAGGTCCGGGTCCGGGGGACCGAGCGGACGCCCTCGTTGAAGCAGCTCGGGCATTGGAAGCCGACGGCGGCGCTGTTCATGCACGACGGGCAGATCGGCCGGTCGCAGCGCTGGCAGCGCACCCCGGCGGGCCGATCCGGGTGCCGGTAGCAGACGGTCTCGGTCACGCGGGTGCGTCCCTCTCTGGGAACGCGGGGCCGGTGGGTGTCCCGGCCCCGCGGTTGAGCTCAGGCGTTCTTGCGCTCGACGACGACCTTGTTGATGACGATCGGCTCGAGCGGCCGGTCGCCCGGGGCGGTCGGCGCGGTCGCGATCGCGTCGACGACCTTCTGCGACTCCTCGTCGACGACCTCACCGAAGATCGTGTGCTTGCGGTTCAGGTGCGGGGTCGGGACCACGGTGACGAAGAACTGCGACCCGTTGGTGCCGCGGCCGTACTGGATCCCGGCGTTCGCCATCGCCAGCAGGTACGGACGGTCGAACTGCAGCTCCGGGTGGATCTCGTCGTCGAACTGGTACCCGGGCGTGCCGGTGCCGGTGCCGAGCGGGCAGCCGCCCTGGATCATGAACCCGTCGATCACCCGGTGGAAGCCGAGCCCGTCGTAGAACGGCTTGGTGCTGGGCTGGCCGGTCTCCGGGTCGGTCCACTCCTTGGTGCCCTCGGCGAGACCGACGAAGTTGCTCACCGTCTTCGGCGCCTGGTTGGGGAACAACCTGATGACGACGTCGCCCTTGTTCGTCTGCAGGGTTGCGTACAGCTCTTCGGCCACGGGAGTCACTCCTAGTCGGTTACTACAGGTACGCCTCGATCCTGTCATGCCGCTCCAAGAAAATGAGCAACAACCCACCCCGCGCCCGCTCGGCACCCCAGCCCGCAGGGCACATGTGTGGAAAAGCCCCGGTGGGGGCACCAGGTGAATGGCTCGCGACGTCGTACGATGCAGATGAAGCCGGATTTGTCCAGAGTCGTAACCAGAACGAGCCCATGACGCCGATGGGCGGGAGAGCTGCCTGCCGGGGCAGGCGGCATCGAGGAGGGAACCGTGGGTTTGAGGAAGTCCAAGGGCAGGGTCGAGACCGCGAAGGACCGGGTCCGGCCGCTCGCCGAGTCGGCGTCCGAGAAGCTCGGACCGGCCGTCGGCCAGGTGCGTGACCACCTCGGGCCGGCCGTGGGCACCGCACGGGAGAAGGTGTCGCCGTACGCCGAGAAGGCGGTCGAGCGCGGCGCCCACCTGGCACACCAGGCGGTCGAGAAGGCCGGACCGGTGCTCGACGACGCGCTCGCCAAGGTCGGCCCGGCTACCGAGCAGGCCGCCGAGAAGGCGCGCGGCCGGCTGAACGACGACGTCCTGCCGAAGGTGACCGCCGCGCTGGCGACCCTCGCGGCCGCCGCCGAGCCGGTCGTCGAGGAGACCAGCCGCCGGGGCAAGGCCACCAAGGCCGCGCTCAAGGGTGAGCTCGACGTCCCGAAGAAGAAGAGCCACAAGCTGCGCAACGTGGTGCTGTTCCTGGGCCTCGGCGCACTGGCCGCGGCAGCGGTGAAGAAGCTGCTGACCCCGCCGGAGCCGGCCTGGCAGTCCACCCCGACCAGCGGCCGCGACTACAGCTCCGCCCCGGCCGGTACGACGTCCCGCCCGACCGACACCACCTCGGGCTCGTCCACGTCGGCCACCCCGTCCGCGAACGGCAAGAGCGACGCCAAGCCGGACGCTCCGACGGCGGACGCCGCCAAGAGCGACAGTGCGAAGTCCGACGCCGCCAAGACCGACGCCGCGAAGGCCGACGCGCCCAAGGCCGAGGCCCCGAAGCCGGAGGCGCCGAAGCCGGCGGCTCCGAACGCGCAGGCCAAGGCGGACGACGCGACGGCCGCGTCGAACGGCGTCGCGAAGAAGGCCACCACCAGGAAGGCGACGGGCTCCGGCGACGGCAAGCCCAGCGACTCCTGACACCACCGCAACGGCGAAGGTCCCGAACCCTGCCGGGTTCGGGACCTTCGTCTGTCCGGACGTCGCCTTGCGCGAGCGGCGTCAGTTGACCTGCGGTTCCTTCGCGATCGTGTAGCGACCGGCGGACAGTAGCTGGGTGGCGTACCGGTGCGTGATGCACGGGTAGGTGCCGCCGCAGCTCAGGCAGACCGCGTCGTTGCGGTGCAGCCAGGGAACGACCTTGAACCGCCGGATCCAGGTCAGTGGCTCCCGGTCGGGGGCGTGCATCCGGAGCGCCGCGCGCGCGGCGTCCTGGATCTCGGGGGCCGACCAGTCCTCAGCGCTCTTGTCCATCAGCGCGCTCAGGTCCGGGTGGTGATGGTCAGTCGTGCGGTCTTTGTTCATTTGTATGTCTTCCAAAGGCAGGTGGGAGGACGCCGCATCGGGTGGTGGGGTGGGTTTGCGAACAGCCCTGAATCGCTCGCTTCAAACGTTAGTGCCCCGGGCAGATCAGCGCGCCCCGATCGGCCGCGTTCGAGTGTCAGATCTTCGTCAGGTCTGTCAGGTCCAGAGCGTCTCGAGCGTCACCCGGGCCTCGAGCTCGAGCAGGTGCCGCTTGGTCGGGATGCCGCCACCGAAGCCGACCATCTTGCCGCCGGCGCCGACCACCCGGTGGCAGGGCACCACGATCGCGATCGGGTTCCGGTTGCAGGCCGTCCCGACCGCGCGGGCGGCGCCGATGTCGCCGACGATCTTCGCGACGTCGCCGTACGTCTGCATCTCGCCGTACGGGATCCGGGTGAGCTGGGTCCAGACCGCGCGCTCGAACTCGGAGCCGCCGCGGACGGACAGCGGCAGGGTGAACTCCTGGAGCTCACCCGCGAAGTACGCCTTCAGTTGGCCGGCGGCCTCGGTGAGCAGCGGGTCGGCGTCGAGCGGCCTGTCGGTGGCGCCGAAGTGCAGCCGGCAGAGCCCGGTCTCGTCGACCGCGAGCGTGAGGTCGCCGATCGGCGAATCGATCACGGACCAGCGCATGGCGTCATCCTCGCGCAGGGCGCCGACAGTTTCTCGCGGAATTGCGCCATGGACCGATGGCGACGTGTTGTCCTCGCCCGGTCACGCCGTGTTGTGCTATGTGTGATCCATGCCGAGCCGGGCGTCACAGGTACCGCTGGACCGGTGGTTCAGTTCCGAGCGGGCGATGGGTGTCGCTGCGTCGATCCTGATCGGACTGGTCACGGTCACCGCGTGGGCGACCGCATGGTCCGACTGGTACTCCTACCGCACCCTCAAGGTGTACGGCGCCGACGCCGCGAAGCTGGACGAGGCGGACCTGATCTCCGGATCGCTCGGCATCATCTCGGCGCTCGCGCTGCTCGGCGCCGCGGCGGTGTTCATCATCTGGCTGTGGCGGGTCCGGTGGAACGCCGAGATGTTCCACCGCGGCGAGCACCGGTTCACCCGCGGCTGGGTGCTGGGCTGCTGGCTCGTCCCGGTGGTGAACCTCTGGTACCCGAAGCAGGTCGTGGACGACATCGTCGCGGCCAGCGATCCACGCACCGATGCGCTGACGCCGCACCTGAAAGATGTCCCCGGCACCCAATTGGTGTGGGCCTGGTGGCTGACCTGGGTGATCGGACTGGTCACCGGAAACATCGTGCAAAGAGGTGTTCTGGTCGGCGCGTCGCAGGTCGGAGATCTGCGCACGAACGTCATACTGTCCTCCGTCTCGGCGCTGTTCACCACCGGTGCGGCGGTGCTCGCGGTGATCCTGATCCAGCGGATCGACGAGCTCCAGACCCAGCGTGAATGGGTGCCCTGGTGGGCGGTCGGGACACCGCACAGCGGCTTCCAACCCCCTGCGCGGTAAACCAAACCGTCACGCCCCGTCTGCTGCCTCGTTACCACTGGTGATGGGCGTACGAAAAGAACACGTTAAGTCGACACCCTCCGTACTGGGGCCGACTGCCCTGGCATACCTACTTCGTGGTATCAATGTGGCTCGGTCACGCGGGGGCAGGGCCGGGCCGAAGCGCCGGACAGACGACGGAGTTCCAGCAACGCGAGGGACGCGAGACGTGAGCCACCCGCAGGCATTGATGACTGCTGTCGAGGATCAGGAAGAGTGGCAGCCGCACGCGGCTGAGGAGTTCCAGCAGGTCGGGACGGTCGGTAAGATCGCCATCGGACTGCTGGGCGCGTCGACGGTGACGCATCTGCTGTCCACTTGGTCGGACTGGAACACGTACTCCGTGGTGCACCGCTATCTCGGCGGGATGCCGAACGTCGACGACGCGGACCTGAACCGCGCCGACGCGATCGCCAAGTTCACCGCGATCCCGAACGTGATCATCTCGGTCGCGGCCGCGGTCGTCTTCGTGGTCTGGCTGTGGCGGGTCCGGGTCAACTCCGAGGTCTTCTGCCAGGCGGACCATCGCCGCAGCCACGGCTGGGTGCTGGCCAGCTGGTTCGTGCCCGGGCCGAACCTCTGGTACCCGAAACAGATCGTCGACGACGTCTGGCTCGCCAGCGATCCGAAGACCCCCGTCTACACCGATGACCTGCGCCGGTTCAGGACTCCCTCCCTCACGTCCGTGTGGTGGGTCGCCTGGATCGGCGCTCTCGCGTTCGACGTGGTGGTCCGCCGGTTCCTGATGTGGATGGAAGCCACCGTCGGCTCGCTCCGCGGCATTGCCCTGGCCGGTACGGCGTCCCTGGTGCTGACCGCGGTCTCCGCGGTGGCCGCGACGCTGGTGATCCGCAAGATCAACCACATGCAGACCACCCGCAAGTGGGTGCCCTGGTGGGACCAGGCGCCGAAGCTGAGCGCCGTCCCGTCGTACGAGACCGGCGACGTGCCGTCGTACGCGAACGACGACACCGACGAGCAGCCGGCGATCGCCGAGCCGATCGCGACCGCCGCCCCCGCGCTGGGTCTGGTCCGCGAGCCGCAGCTGCAGATGTCCGGTGCACCGCAGGCGCCGGTGGGCAACCCGTTCGCCCCGGCCGCCCAGGCGCCGGCCCCGTACGCACCGGCTCCCCAGCAGCCCGCGCCGCAGCAGCCCGCGCCGCAGGGTCCGAGCCCGTTCGCACCGGCTCCGGCCGCACAGGACTTCCCGGGTGACGGCGCCGCCGCGCCGGCCGCGTTCGCCGGTGACCCGGCGGTCGACGAGGGGCCGAAGTGGAGCCCGTTCGCCCCGGTCGTGGAGAACTGGCGGGAGGACGACGGTGGCCCGGCCACCGAGCAGTTCAGCCCGATCCAGTCCTGGCAGGACGAGAAGCCGGCCGCCGAGACGACGTACGAGGCGCCGCGGCAGAGCTGGGACGACTACCGCAGCGACGACGCCCTCGGAGCGACCACGACGGGCAGCTGGCTCGACGAGGCGGCGCCGATGACGGTCGTGCAGCAGCCAGACCCGTACGCGTACCAGTCGCAGCCGGAACAGCAGCAGCCGTACGAGCCCCAGCAGCAGCCGGCCGCGGAGCACTGGGCGGCGCGGTACTCCGAGCCGTACTCCTACGAGTCGGACTACCTCACCTCGACGTCCTCCCCCGCAGAGGCGCAGACCGCACCCGAGCCTGAGCCCGCGCCTGTTGCGCGCGCCGGTCGCCGGGCGGCTCGGGTCGCGGTCGACAGCCCGTCGGCGATCCAGCCGGCGGTCGAGGAACACTCGACGTACGCCTCGCACTCGACCCAGTCGACGTACCCGGACCACACCGTCTACGGCCCGTCCGAGCACACCCAGCAGTCGTACCCGTCGGCCTCGTCCGGGTACTACGAGCCCGCGCCGGCGCCGAGCCACCAGGAGCAGGACGATTTCCTGACCCCGTCGAAGCCGCTCCCGCCGGTCCCGTCGTACGGTCCCGAGCCGGGGTACTCGTCGTCGGAAGACCCGGGCTACAACAGCTACGAGCAGACGTCGTACACGTCGGAGTACAACTCGGAGTACACCAGCTACAACTCGAACTACGAGTACGACAACAACGGCGGCTCGCAGTACGGCGGCCAGGAGTCCTACGAGACCTACAGCCCGAACTACGCGTCGGAGTCGTACGGCTCGCAGTACTCGCAGGAGCCGGACCAGACCGAGTACCAGCAGCAGACCCAGTACTCGTACGAGCAGCAGCAGCCCACCGACGACGACCAGCAGACCGCACCGCGGACCACTCCGCGTCGTGGCCGCTGGGTCTGACAGATTGGCCTCATGCGTCTAGGTTTCGCCACTCTCGGTTGTCCAGGAGCACCGCTCGACGAGGTCCTTGCGCTTGCGCAGGGCAACAACTTCACCGGTCTGGAACTGCGGACCGCGCCGGATGAGTTCACCCACACGGGTCTGAGCGCGGCCGAGCGGCGGGAGCTGCGGACCCGGATCGAGGACGCGGGCCTGCAGATCTTCGCGATCAGCAGCTATGTGAAGTTGTGCGCGGTCGAGGAGCAGCCGCTCGAGGAGCATCTCGAGCTGGCCGCCGACCTGGGCGCGCTCGGCGTCCGGGTCTTCCCGGGCGACGACCCTGGGGAGAGTACGACGGAAGGCCCGAGCGCCGGTGAGATCCGGGCGCTCGACCGGGTGACGTCCGCGCCGCGCGACGTACCGATCCTGCTGGAGACGCACGACTCGCACTCGACCGCGCGACAGGTCGCGGCGTTCTGCGCGGTGCTCGACACCGACGTACCGGGCCACAACGTGAAGGCCCTCTGGGACAGCTCGCACACGTGGTCGCACGGCGAGACGCCGGCCGAGTCGTTCGCCCTGCTGCGGCCGTGGCTCGAGCTCGTGCAGTTCAAGCAGGTGGACTCTCAGCAGGACTACCGTCCGGTGGCGATCGAGGCCGGCGACTTCCCGATCCAGGATCTGCTGAAGGTCCTCGACGGCACCGACTACCCGCTCTCGCTCGAGTGGGAGCTCAAGTGGCACCCGCAGTTGCCGTCACTCGCGGAGACGCTGCCCGCCGTTCACGCCTGGCTGGGCGACGGCGCGGTCAGGTAACGCGAGATCGTCGGGCCCAGCCACGCGACGGCCTCGTCCGTGGTCAGGCCCGCGATCGGCGCGAACTCGAGGATGTAGCGGCACAGCGCGAAACCGAGCGCCTGGGTCGCGATGAGTCCCGCCCGGACGGCGGGCTGGTCCACGGCTGCCCGCTGGAACACCGGCGTGAGCTGCCCGACGAACACCTGCCGCATCCGCTCGGCCGCGGTCTCGTTGGTAACCGCAGTGCGTAGCAGCACTCGGAGTGTGTCGTCCTCTTCCCAGCGTTCGACGAGGTGCCGCACGAGCACCTCACCGGCACGCTCCCGCGGCACGTCGCTGAGATCCGGCAGCCGTACGTCGAACTCGGCCGCCGCCGCGAACAGCTTCTCCTTGCTGCCGTAGTAGCGCATCACCATCGCCGGGTCGATCGCCGCGTCGGCCGCGATCGCGCGGATCGTGGCCCGCTCGTACCCGTCGGTGCCGAAGCGTTCGCGGGCCGCCGCCAGGATCGCCGCCCGGGTCCGGTCGGACTTCTTCTCCGCCATGCCCACAGTATATGCCAACACGTGTTGACTTTTGCTGCGGGCAGGCCTAGCGTAAAAGTCAACAAGCGTTGATAAATGCCGAGAAGGAGGAGCGACGATGACTCCGCGGAACGCACAGGTCGTAGTGGTGGGAGCGGGTCCCGTCGGGCTCGCGGTGGCGGTGGGGCTCCGGCTGCACGGGCACGACGTCGTGGTGGTCGACAAGCAGGCCGAGGGGACGAACACCTCCCGCGCCTGCGTGATCCACCCGCGGACGCTGGAGGTGCTGGAGCAGCTCGGTGTCACGAAGCGGTTGGTCGACCTCGGGCTGGAGTTGCAGGACTTCGCCATCCGGTCCGGCGATCGCAAGCTGATCCCGGTCGGCTTCGCGGACCTGCCGACGGCGTACCCGTTCGTCACGATGATCCCGCAGTCGGTCACCGAACAGGTCCTGCTCGAGCGGCTCGAGGAGCTCGGCGGGACGGTACTGCGGCCATTCGCCGCGACCGGTCTGACGCAGTCCGCGGACGGCGCCGAGGTCACGCTCGACAACGGTGACGTGATCAAGGCGCGGTACGTCGTGGCCGCCGACGGCATGAACAGCACGATCCGCGAACTCGCCGGACTACGGATGCCGGGCAACACCCTGCAACTGTCCTGCAGCCTGGTCGACGTCCGCGTCGAGAGTGGCCTACCGGTCGACGAGGTCGCCCTGTACTTCGCCTCCGCGGGCCTGCTCGTGGTGGCGCCGTTGCCGGACGGGAGCTTCCGGCTGGTCGCCGACGTGCACGAGGCGCCGGAGCACCCCGACCTGGCGTACGCGCAGCAGTTGCTCGCTACTCGGGGTCCGCGGAAGGCGCACCCGAAGATCACCGAGGTGGTGTGGGGTTCGCGGTTCCGGATCCACGAGCGGGTCGCCGACGCCTACCGCTCCGGTCGCGTGTTGCTGGCCGGCGACGCGGCCCACACGCACAGTCCCGCCGGCGGTCAGGGCATGAACCTCGGCCTTCGCGACGCCGTCAGCCTGGCGGACGCCCTGTCGACCGCACTGTCGACCGCACTGGCCGGCGACGAGTCGGGCCTGGACGAGTACGCCGCCAACAGCCGCGCGGAGGCGGTCCGGGTGATCGGGCTGGCGCATCGTTTGACGCGGCTGGCGAACGTCCCGCCGGCGATCCGCCCGCTGCGCAACGCCGTACTGACTCTGGTCGGCAAGGTCAGCAAGACCCAACAGGGCCTGGCCAAGCAACTAGCCGGCTTCCCCGAGCGCTAACCATCCGGGCTGGGGAGGATCGTGTGCCCGAAACGGGCAGGGAATCCTCCCCGGCCTGATTCAGCCGGCGGTCGACTCGCGGACTTCGAGGGTGTGCGGGACGGTGAGGTCCTGGTGGGTGGCGCCGCCGTTGCCGGCGATGCGGTCGAGGAGCAGAGCGACCGCGTTGTCGGCCAGCCACTCCTTGTCCGGGGAGATCGAGGTCAGTGTGGGTGAGTGGTACCGGCCGTCCTCGATGTCGTCGAAGCCGACCACCGCGACGTCCTCCGGCACCCGCAGGCCGGCTTCGGCGAGGGACCGCAGCGCGCCGAGCGCCAAGAGGTCGTTGAAGCAGAACACCGCGTCCGGCGGCTTCGGCAGCGCGAGCAGCTCGCGCATCGAGGCGGCGCCGTCCAGGCGGTGGTAACCGGTGCCGGCGAGTTCGAGCGCCGGGTCGTGCGGCAGCCCGGCGGTCTTCAGTGCCTTCCGGTACCCCTTCCGCCGGACCGCGCCGGTACTGGTACCGCCGACACCGATCGCCGCGATCCGGGTGCGCCCGAGCGAGATCAGATGCGAGGTGGCGTCGTACGACGCCTGCACGGAATCGACCGCGACTCGGTCGAACTGGCCGCCGGCCGGTCGCTCGCCGAGCAGCACCAGCGGCTTCCCGGTGTCGGCGGACGTCAGCTTGGCCGGCGCGGTCGCGAGCGGGGAGAAGATGATGCCGTCGATCAGTTGCCCGCGCATCCCCTCCAGCACCAGCCGTTCGGCGGCCGCCTCCCCCTCGGTCTGGTCGATCAGCACGGTGATCCCGCGGCGCTTCGCGGCCCGGCTGATCTCCGCCCCGAGTTCGGCGAAGTACGGCGAACCCATCTCCGGGATGGCCAGCGCGATGAAGTCCGAGCGGCCCTTGCGGAGCGAGCGGGCGCTGACGTTCGGCCGGTAGCCGAGGGCCGCGATCGCGGCCTCGACCTTGGCTCGGGTCTGCGTGGTGATGTGCGGATAGTCGTTGATCACGTTCGAGACGGTCTTCACCGAAACCCCCGCCCGAGCGGCCACGTCGCTGAGCCTGGTCGCCATCCCAACCTCCTGTTCCCGGGCTTGTCGCCCGAGTGTGCCACCGCCCAGCTCTTTACACCGATTGTCAATCGTTGTAGACATCCACGTTAAACGTTGTAGACGACTCTGGGGAGACCCTGTGGCGAAGCTCGTGGTTGACCCCGCGTTCGTGGTCGGTGCGCTGGACCGGCGGTTGTTCGGTTCGTTCGTCGAACACATGGGCCGCTGCGTGTACACCGGCATCTACGAGCCGGAGCATCCGAGCGCCGACGCGGACGGATTCCGGCAGGACGTGCTCGACCTGGTCCGGGAGCTCGGCGTCACCGCGATCCGCTATCCCGGCGGCAACTTCGTCTCGAACTACAACTGGGAGGACGGCGTCGGCCCGAAGGACCAGCGGCCGCGGCGCCTGGACCTGGCCTGGCGGGCGATCGAGCCGAACCAGTTCGGCACCGACGAGTTCGTCGCCTGGTCCCGCAAGGCCGGCGTCCAGCCGATCTGGGCGGTCAACCTCGGCACCCGCGGGATCCGCGCGGCGGTCGACCTGCTCGAGTACTGCAACCTCCCGGCCGGCACCGAGCACGGCGACCGCCGGGTCGCGAACGGCAGCCCGGACCCGCACGACATCAAGGTCTGGTGCCTGGGCAACGAGATGGACGGCCCGTGGCAGATCGGCCACAAGACCGCCGAGGAGTACGCCCGGCTCGCCGAGGAGACCGCGAACGCGATGCGTCGCGTCGAGCCCGGACTCGAACTGGTCGCCTGCGGTTCGAGCAACGCCGGGATGCCGACCTTCGGCGAGTGGGAGCGCGTCGTCCTGGAGCGCACCTACGACCTGGTCGACCACATCAGCCTGCACGCGTACTACGAACCGCGCGACGGCGACCAGGTCAGCTTCCTGGCCGCCGCCGAGGAGATGGACCGGATGATCTCGTCGGTGATCGCGACCGCCGATCACGTGAAGGCGCTGAAGCGCAGCGACAAGGAGCTGACACTCTCCTTCGACGAGTGGAACGTCTGGTACCAGCAACACTTCCCCGGCGAGCTCGGCCTCGGCATCCGCGAGGTCGGCCCGCTGATCGAGGACACCTACTCCGTCGACGACGCGGTCGTCGTCGGCAGCCTGCTGATCACGCTGCTCCGGCACGCCGACCGGGTGAAGATCGCTTGCCTGGCGCAACTGGTCAACGTGATCGGCCCGATCCGCACCGAGCCCGGCGGCCGCGCCTGGCGGCAGACCATCTTCTACCCGTTCGCCCTGACCGCGCAGTACGCCGGTCCGACGGTGCTGCAGACCGCGATCAGCGGTGGACCGGACATCGACACGAACGCCTTCGGACGAGTGCCTGCGCTGTGGAGTACGGCGACGTACGACGAGAACACCGGGGAGACCGCGATCTTCGTGGTGAACCGGAGTGAGACCGACAAGATCGATCTGGAGATTCCGGTGCCCGGACACGTGGTCCGGCATCTCGCGCTCTCTGACGAGGACCGCTCCGCCGTGAACACGGCGGACGATCCGGACCGGGTTCAGCCCCGGGCCGTCGACACCACCGAGGTCGTCGACGGTGTTTGCCGTGCCACGTTGCCCCCTGCGTCGTGGCATCTGATCCAGCTCCGCAGTTGATTCGAGAGGGGACCCGCCCGTGCCTTCGAAACGACTCCTCGCCGCGGTACTGACGGTGACAGCGATCGCCGCCGGTACGACGGCTGCCGCCGCGGCGCCACCGTCCGCGGTGACGACCACCAATCCGATCACGTCCAGCTTCGCCGACACCTTCGCCGACCCGTCGATCATCCAGGGCCGCGACGGCTACTGGTACGCGTACGCGACCTCCGACCCGCTGGTCGGCGGAGGCCCGTTCGGTCTGATGCACATGGCCCGGACCAAGGACTTCAGCTCCTGGGAGTACCTCGGCACGGTCTTCAACGACCAGACCAAGCCGGCCTGGGCCGCGCCGGGCTCGTTCTTCTGGGCCCCCGACATCCGCTACTTCGACGGCCACTACGTCATGTACTTCACCGTCACCGACACGAACGCCAACCCCGGCGGTGATCCCGCGATCGGGGTCGCGACCGCCCCGACGCCGGCCGGTCCGTGGACCGCCACCGACGGCCCGGTCGTCGCGCCGCGCCCGGACGGGAACGGTGGCTTCCTCGGCACCATCGACCCCGCGATGCTGACCGCCGCCGACGGCAAGCGGTACCTGTACTACGGCGGCTTCTACGGCGGCATCTCCGTCACCGAGCTCTCCCCGGACGGCATGCACGCGGTCGGCACCCCGACCCAGGTCACGATCGGCGACCGCTACGAGGGCTCGTACGTCGTCTACCGCGACGGCTGGTACTACTTCATGGGCTCGTCGATGAACTGCTGCGCGGGCCCGACCACCGGGTACTCCGTGTTCGCCGGCCGGTCCCGTTCGCCGCGCGGCCCGTTCGTCGACGCCGACGGCGCCGCACTGACCGACTCCCGGGTCGGTGGTACGACCGTGATCACGCAGAACGGCAACAAGTGGATCGGTCCGGGGCACCACGCGTTCATCACCGACGCGGCCGGTCAGGACCACATCGTCTACCACGCGATCGACCGCGGTACGCCGTGGCTGACCGGCCCGTTCGGCATCAACCGCCGGCCGATGCTGATCGACAAGATCGACTGGATCAACGGGTGGCCGCGCACCAACGCGGGTGCCGGTCCGTCCGAGGGCCCGGTGCCCGCGCCGGCCACCGGTTCGGGGTCCGGTATCGACTCGACCGATCCGGCAAGCGGCCTGGCCGGCGCCACCCGGCAACCCGGCGATTCGTTGGGCGGACCTACAGCCTCGATCAACGGGTCCGCGCAGACCCGCAAGGCGGCACCTGGTGGTTCGCTGCGCGTCGAGGCCGACGTCAAGCTCGGCGAGTCCTTCACGACTGTTCTGGGCAACCAGGTCGTCGCGTCGGTGACCAAGGACAAGGTGACGCTGGCGGCCGGCGGACGGACGAGCTCGGCCGCATTGCCGGCGGACTTCGACCGCTCGCAGTGGAACAAGCTCAGCGTCCAGGTCTCCGGGTCGACGGTGAGCGCACGGTTGAACGACGCCGGGCTCGGTGACGTGTACGCCGAGGCGCAACTCGACGTACCGGGTCTGAAGCTCGGTGAGGCGCCGGTGCGGTGGCTCGGGTCGGCCGAGGTGGACAACCTGACGGTGCGTCCGGCGGCGAAGCCGGTCACGAAGCCGGCCGCCGTACCGCGGACCGGGAAGCTGCTCGCCGGGGACGACTTCAGCGGTGCGCTCGGCACGGACTGGTCGTGGGTCCGGAAGGACGACAAGGCGACGGTTGCCGACGGTCAGTTGTCGTGGCCGTTGGAGAACGCGGACATGACCGGTTCGTCCAACAACGCCGGGCTGCTGCTGCACAGTACGCCGGCCGGGGACAGCTGGATCGCCGAGACCAAGCTGCACCTCGACACCGGCCAGGGCGACGTCCGCAACTACCAGCAGGCCGGGATGATCGCGTACCTGAACGACAACGACTTCGCCCGGCTCGGCAACGTGGCGATCTGGAAGACCCGCCAGACGGAGTACGGGCGTGAGCTCGTGGCCCGCCCGTCGGACGGCGCCACGTCGTACGGCGCGGCCGCGATCGGTCGCTCGGCGCCGACATTGTGGATGCGACTCGCGTACCACAAGAACGCCGCCGGCGAACACGTCTACCGCGCGGCCACATCGGTCGACGGCACCAACTGGACCTGGGGCGCCTCCTGGGTGCTCCCGTCGGCAGCGAAGATCGGCCTCTACGCCCACGGCGAGTTCACCGGCGCCAACCCACCGCCGGTCGCCACGTTCGACTACCTGAAGTTCTACGAAAGTAAGTAGGGACCCATGGGATTCTCCAACCCGGTGTACGACGGCAGTTTCGCCGATCCGCAGGTCATTGCGGTGGGCAACGAGTACTACGCGTTCGCGACCAACGGGCCGCTGGGCAACGTGCAGACGTTGACGTCGCGCGACCTGGTGGCGTGGACGCCGGTCGGTGACGCGTTGCCGGTGGTGCCGGGTTGGACGTCCCCGGGACGGGTGTGGGCGCCGGAGGTCGCGGTGCACGCGGCCGACCGGTACGTCATGTACTACACGTCCCGCGACACCGCCGCCGATCGGCAGGCGGTCGGTGTCGCGGTGGCGTCCGCACCCGCGGGTCCATATGTCGACATATCTACGAAGCCCCTCATCAGTCAGGCCGACGAGGGCGGCTCGATCGACGCCTCGCCGTTCCAGGACTCGACTGGCCGGCGCTGGCTGTACTGGAAGAACGACGGCAACGCGATCGGTGTGGACACCTGGATCTACGTGTCCGAGCTGTCCGCCGACGGACTCACGCTGATCGGTCCCGTGCACCAGTTGATCAAGCAGGACCTGCCCTGGGAGGGCACCCTGGTCGAGGCGCCGTACATGGTCGAGCGGGACGGCAAGTTCCACCTCTTCTACTCGGCCAACGCCTTCGACAAGGCCGAGTACGCCGTCGGCCACGCGTTGTGCGAGTCGCCGATCGGCCCGTGCACCAAGTCCGGTGACCCGATCCTCAAGTCGTCGCCGGACGCCGCCGGCCCGGGCCACAACATGGTCCTCGGCGACTGGTTCGTCTACCACGCGTGGAACCCGGAAGCCGTCGGAACCGACCCGAAGGGCCGCACCATGTGGCTGTCCGAACTGACCTGGGACGGCGACACACCGGTGGTCCAGCCGCCGCTCGCAGCCAATCCTTTGCAGCCGTAACCTTCGGGTTCCCGCCCGCATCAAGGTCTGTGCACCCATCAGACCTGGGGAGGGACTGTGAAGCCACGCACTGCGGTCTTCAGCCTGGCCGCGGCGATCACGCTGATCGCCGCGGCGTTCGTGCCGACAGCGCAGGGGGCGACGACCGCCACCTGCTCGCTCCAGCCGGGCTCCGTGCTCGGCAGCGGTGCCCACAACAACCTCGGGATCACGGTCGGGTGGCCACCGCGGAACGTCGGTCAGCCCGGTGTCATCTTCGGGATCTTCCCGGCCGGCGCGGTTCGGTTGAGTACGACGTTCACGAGCGACGCGTACAGCTACGGCGCCACCAACGAGGGCTGGGTGGTCGAGGGCGACACCTTGTACTACCGCACCTACTCGGTGGACATCATGAACAACATCGACCCCGGCCTTCCGAACGACACACAGCCGGTGGGCGGCGGGTGGTCGAAGTACACCGCGGTGGAGGTCTCGCGAGGGGCTCGCCAGGAGACGACGGCGTACGGACTCCGCAGTGACGGCACGCTGTTCCGGTGGAGTGCCGACCGCTGGCTGTGGAAGAAGACCGGATCCGCGACCGGGTTCGCCTCGGTGAAGTCGATGGCGTTGATCAGCAAGACGCCGACGTACGACACGTTCCTCGCGAACACGCGCGGCGGGGCGCTCTACACCATCCGCATCCCGACCACGTCGCCGATGAAGCCGGTGGTGAAACCGGTCCGCACGAGGACCTGGCAGGGCTTCGAGAAGCTGGTCGCGAGCAAGTGCGGCAACTACGGGACGCTCCTGGTCGGCATCGACACGGACACGAAGACCGCCCAGTGGTACGCCGTTGGGCGCGCCAACGGTACGGCCACGGTGATCGACCACCTCAGCTCCTCCGGCCCCAACTTCAACGATCCCGTCTACTTCCGCTGGGGCACCACCGGCGTCGCCGATCCGCTCAACGGTGAGTGAGGACGTCGGTCAGGATCGTCAGGGCCTTGTGGAGATCGGCGGTTGACGGGGTGGCGTAGCCGATGACCAGGCCGGGCGGGCCGGGGACGGTACGGCGGTATTCGGACAACGGCGCGACGACGACGCCGGCCTTGCGGGCCGCCGCGGCGATTTGGAGGTCGTCGGCGTCGCCGGGGAGCAGCAGCGTGATGTGCAACCCGGCGTCCTGGCCGACGACCTGGCCGTACGGCGACAGGACCGCGCACGTGTAGCTACGGCGGTCCGCGTACAGCCGGCGTCCGCGACGGACCGCCTGGTCGAGGTAGCCGTCGCGGAGCATCGCGAGCAGCGCGGCCTGCATCGGCCAGGCGGGCCAGTCGCCGGAGTCGGCGCGGAACGTGGCGAGGCGGTCGACCACCGACTCGGACGCGACCAGCCACCCGAGGCGCAGCGCCGGGCTGAGCGTCTTCGAGAGCGTGCCGAGATGGACGACCCGCTCGAGGTCCAGTTGCGCGAGGGCGGGCAGCGGAGCGACGTCGTACCGGAACTCGCTGTCGTAGTCGTCCTCGATCAGCAGTGCGCCGGTGCGGCGCGCCCAGCGGACCAGTTCGTTGCGTCGGGCAACAGGTAGCCGGCCGCCGAGGGGGTACTGGTGGGACGGCGTGACGTAGACGGCGGCCAGGCCGTCGGACAGCGCGCCGACCCGCAGGCCGTCCTCGTCGACCGCGACGTCGACGATCTCCAGCCGGTGGTGGCGAGCGGCGGCGACCGCGTTCAGGTAGCCGGGGTCCTCGATCGCGATCCGGTCGCCCGGTTCGCGCGTGACGGTGAGCAGCAGGCGGAGCCCGTGCACGGTGCCGTTGGTGACGAGCACGTTCTCCGGTCCGCAGGCGATCCCGCGCACGCGCCGTACGTGATCCGCCAGGGCGGCGCGGAGCGCGGGGAGGCCGGCCGCGTCGTCGTACCCACGGGGTGGTGACTGCGTCGACACCTCCCGCCACGCCCGCCGCCAGCCTTGGTCGGGCGTCGGCGCGATGAACGGGATACCGGGCCGCAACGTCAACAGTTCGGGGCCCGCGTCAGGCGGGTGCGGCGTGTGTCGCCGTACGGCGGGTTGCAGCGGCGCCACGTCCGTGACGAACGTCCCGGCCCCGGTGCGACCCTCGATCCATCCCTCCGCGTGCAGCTGGTCGTACGCCGCCTGCGTCACGGACCGCGAGACCGACAACTCCCGCGCCAGGTCCCGCGTGGAGGGCAGTCGATGACCCGCCGCGAGCCGCCCGTCGACCACGGCCGCCCGGAACTGCTCCGCCAGCTGCAGATGCAACGGCAGGCCGGAAGCGCGGTCGATCGTCAGCGGCAGCGAACTCTGCACACTCGATAGGATCGCAGCATGGCCCTGACCACCGCGGACGTGTCTCAGTTCGAGCGGTCCAGGCGCCGTCTCGAGGCCATCGCCTACCGGCTGCTCGGCTCCGCCGCCGAAGCCGAGGACGCGGTCCAGGAGACGTACCTGCGCTGGCAGGCCGCGGAGATCGACCGCATCGAGGTCCCCGAGGCCTGGCTGACGAAGGTCCTCACCAACCTCTGCCTGAACCAGCTCTCGTCCGCCCGGGCGCGACGCGAGACCTACGTCGGGCAGTGGCTGCCTGAACCGCTGCTCGCCGGCGACCCGATGCTCGGTCCCGCCGACACCGTGGAACAGCGGGAGTCGGTGTCGTACGCCGTACTCACCCTGATGGAGCGCCTCACGCCGAACGAGCGGGCCGTCTACGTGCTGCGGGAGGCGTTCGACTACTCGCATCGGGAGATCGCGGAGATCCTCGACCTCAGCGAGGCGGCCAGTCAGCAGATCTTCCATCGCGCCAAGTTGCACATCGCGGACGGCAAGGCCCGGACCGAGGTCGACGAGGCAGCCGCGCGGCGGATCGTCGAGGAGTTCCTCGCGGCGGCCACCAGCGGCCAGGCCGACTCGCTGGTCCGCTTGCTCACCGCCGACGCGGTCTCGATCGGCGACGGCGGCGGCAAGGTGCCGGCCCGGACCAGTGCGACCGAGGGCGCGCTCGCGGTCGCGCGCTTCTTCCACCACCTGTTCATCCCGACCGCGGCCAAGCGCCGGTACGTCGGGGGCGCCGCCAAGGCCTACGCGTGGACCGCGAACGGCGACCCGGCGCTGGTGGTGGTCGTCGACGACGTGGTGATCGGCATCATCTGCATCGAGGTCACCGACGCGGGGCTGACCGGGTTCCGCACGCAGGCGAATCCGGACAAGCTGGCGCGCGCGACCGAGCTCTTCACCGCCGCCGAGCACGGGGAACCGCTGTTGACCATGACGTGACCTGCTTCACACGGCGTACCTGTCAGGAATCGCCGGGCTGTCCGGTTCAAGGGGCAACACCGCATCGGACAGGAGCCCAGATATGAGCAGGAAGCACCGCATCGTCGTCCTCGGCGCCGGGTACGCCGGAGCTGTCGCCGCCGGCCGCCTCGCCAGGCGGCTGCACCCCGAGGACGTGACCATCACCCTCGTCAACGCCGAACCCGACTTCGTGGAGCGGGTCCGGATGCACCAGGTGGCGACCGGGCAGGACCTGAAACCCCGGCCGTTCAGCGAGATGTTCGCCGGCACCGGCGTCGTCCTGAAGGTCGCGAAGGTGACCGCGGTGGACGTCGACCGCAAGATCGTCAGTCTCGGCACCGAGGGACTGGAGTACGACACCCTCGTCTACGCGCTCGGAAGCCGCTGGAACCCGCAGGATGTTCCCGGCACCGCCGAGCACGCCTTCGAGATCGCGAGTCGGCCCGGCGCGCTGCGGTTGCGTGAGCGGCTGGAGTCCCTGACGCCCGGGCAGACCGTGGCCGTCGTCGGTGGCGGTCTCACCGGCGTGGAGTTCGTGACCGAGCTGGCCGAGGCGCGGCCAGATCTCGATGTCGCCCTCCTGGTCCGTGGTGAACTCGGCGACTGGCTCTCGCCCAAGGGTCGCCGGCACGTCCGGAAGGTCATGGACCGGCTCGGCATCACCGTCCACGAGAATGCGTCGGTGACGAGCGTCGGGGCCGGCCACGTCACCACGGCCGACGGTACGACGGTCCCGGTCGCCGTCACGGTATGGACGGCCGGATTCGCCGTACACCCGATCGTGCAGGCGACCACGCTCGAGGTCGTCGACACCGGCCGGATCGTCGTCGACGCCACCATGCGATCGGTCTCGCACCCGGACGTGTACGCCGTCGGCGACGCGGCGTACGCGATGGGCTCGAAGAACAAACCGCTGCGGATGTCCTGCGCGTCGGGGCAGCCGATGGCCTGGCAGGCCGCCGACTCGATCGCGGCGCGGCTGACCGGTGGAAAGCGTGCGCACGCGCCGCTCGCCTACTTCAACCAGTGCATCTCGCTGGGCCGGAAGGACGGGCTGATCCAGTACGTCACCAGCGACGACCGCGCCGTCAACGCCGCCCTCACCGGCCGGATCGCCGCCCGCTACAAGGAGCTGATCTGCAAGGGCGCGGCGTGGGGCACCGCCAACCCGACGGTGGGTCTGCCGATCCGGCAGCGCCGCGTCATCGCCCAGGCGGTCCCGGTGGCTGAATGGACTAGGTGATTGGTGGCGGAATGGACCGTGCCAGGAGGCCACTCCGCGCCCGAACCTGGTTGCATGACCACCACCCCGCTCCAGCCCACCGCCCGTACGTCGCTGCGCCGGTCGAAGGAACGTGCTGCCACCGACCGGCAGGCGCTGACCGACGTACTCATGGATGGCATGTTCTGTCATCTGGGTGTCGTGGTCGACGGCGATCCGCTCGTACTGCCGACGGCGTACGGCGTGGACCTGGAGCGCGGACCGGACGGGACGCTGTACCTGCACGGCTCGGTCGCGGCCCGGAGCGTGGTCGCGGCGCCGGAGCAGACGGTCTGCGTCACCGTCACGCACACCGACGGTCTGGTGCTCGCCCGTTCGGCGTTCCATCACTCGGTGAACTACCGGTCCGCTGTCGTGTTCGGCGTACCGCGGCTCGTCGACGACCCGGACGAGAAGCTGCACGGGCTGAACCGGATCGTCGACCACCTCGTCCCCGGCCGGTCCACTGCGGTCCGGCCGCCGAACCGCAAGGAGCTGGCCAAGACCTCGGTGCTCGCGCTCTCGCTCACCGAGGCCTCGGTGAAGATCCGCACCGGGCCGGCCAGCGACGACGAGCAGGACCTCGACCTGCCCTACTGGGCCGGCGTGATCCCGCTCCGCACCGTCGCCGGCGAGCCGGAGGACAACCCGGACTGCGACCTCCTGGTCCCCGCCCACGTCCGCACCCGGGCCGCCATCCTCGGCGCACCGTCTTGAGGGGGTTCCCCGGCCTACGGCGCGGAACCGGCAGACACCCCCTAAGCGACCGTCCCCTTGTTGTAGTTCTTCTGCGCCCAGAAGTAGCCGACGATCGCGATCGCCACACACCAGGCCGCGGCCAGCCAGCCGCTGCCGTTGTCCATCGGTGTGCCCAGCAGCAGGTGCCGCAGGGTGTCGATGATCGGGGTGAACGGCTGGTACTCGGCGAACCAGCGGATGCCGCTCGGCATCGCCTCCAGTGGGATGAACGTGTTGCTCAGGAACGGCAGCAACAAGCTGATCGGCAGGACGATGTTGCTCGCGCCCTCCGGCGTCTTGCTGGTCAGCCCGAGCGCGATCGCGAACCAGGTCAGGCCGACGGTCACCCCGATCAGCAGCGCGGCCGCCAGCAGCCAGTCGACGGCCGACGCGTTCGGGCGGAACCCGATCAGTACCGCGAAGCCGATCACCAGCACCAGGCTGACGACGGTCAGGATCACGTTGCCGAGCACGTGCCCGGTCAGCACCGCCGGCCGGAAGATCGCCATCGACCGGAACCTGGTCACGATGCCTTCGGTCATGTCCATGCAGACCGCGACCGCGGGCGACATCGTCCCGGACGCGATCGACATCAAGAGGATGCCCGGGGTCAGGAAGTCGATGTAACCGCCCCGGCCGCCGCCTCCGCCGAGGCCGGCCGCGAACGTGTTGCCGAAGACCAGACCGAACAGCAGGATCATGATCACCGGCATCCCGAGCGCGCCGAGCGACAGGCCGGGGTACCGCTGGGCGTGCCGCAGGTTGCGGCGCAGCATGGTCGCGGTGTCCTGGAGTGCGTAACTCATTTCGTCGTCACTTCCTCGTGCGTGGGCTGACCGGTGACGGCGAAGAACACGTCGTCCAGGTCGGGGGTGTGGACCGTCAGTTCGTCGACCTCGAGCGAGGCGTCGTCGATCCGGGCGATCAGGTCGCGGAGGGCGTGCACGCTGCCGTCGTTCGGCACCTGCAGCACCAGCGCTTCGTGGTCCGGTACGGCGGTCGGCAGCACCTGACCGGCGAGCGCGAACTCCTCCGGCGAGGTGAACCGCAGCCGGATGTGCCCGCCGGGTGCGAGGCGCTTGAGCTCCTCGGCCGTCCCCTGGGCGACCAGCCGCCCGTGATCGAGGACGGCGATCCGGTCGGCCAGCTGGTCGGCCTCCTCCAGGTACTGCGTGGTGAGCAGCACCGTGACGCCACCGGCGACCAGTTCGCGGATCAGCGTCCACATGCTGTGCCGGCTGCGCGGGTCGAGTCCGGTGGTCGGCTCGTCCAGGAAGATGATCCGCGGGCGGCCGACCAGCGTCATCGCGAGGTCGAGCCGGCGTTTCATACCGCCGGAGTACGTCATCGCGAGCTTCTTGCCGGCGTCGGCCAGCTCGAACTGCTCGAGCAGCTCGTCCGCCCGGCGGCGGGCCTCCTGCTTGCCGAGGTGGTACAGGTCGGCCATCAGTATCAGGTTCTCCCGGCCGGTCATCAGACCGTCGACCGCGGAGAACTGCCCGGTGACGCCGATCGCGGCCCGGACCGCCTCCGGGTCGGCATGCAGGTCGTGACCGGCCACCCGGATCTCGCCGGCGTCGGCGGCGATCAGCGTGGACAGGATCTGGACCGCGGTGGTCTTGCCGGCGCCGTTCGGGCCGAGCAGGGAAAAGATGGTGCCTTCGGCAACGTTCAGGTCGATGCCGTCGAGCACGAGTTTCTCGCCGTAGGACTTGCGCAGTCCGCGGACGTCGATCGCTGAAGACATGAGAGGTCCTTGGTTTCGGGCAGGACGAACCTGACCCAGGTGGTTGACGGGTCTGAGACAGGAGGTTTTGGGCGTGCTCGTCCAGCCGGCCGGCCCGCGTCCGGGGCGCCGGTGGTCAGGTGGTGCGGATCAGTTAGATGTCGAGGTCTTCGACCGCGGGCTGGTGTGCGGCTTCCTCGACGAGTTCGTAGAGGTCCGGCGGGATCAGCTCGCGGAGCTCCTCGACGGTCTCGACGATGTCCAGGGTGGCTTCGCCCTGGGCCATGCTCCAGGACTGGTCCGAGCTCCAGTTGCCGATCCAGGAGCGCCAGCCGGACAGGTAGCGCTCGTCGTCACCGCTGACGGTGAACTGGTTGCGGCGGTCCGCGTGCAGGACGTACTTGCCGGTCCGGCTCCGGTACACCTTGAAGGCCTCGTAGCCGGTGCTGCTCGACCGGCCGCCCTCCGCGAGCAGTACGCCGGAGAACCGTTGCTTGCGGCCGGTGCCCCGGCCCACGCGGACGGTGATCTCGTCGTACCCCTCGAGCCGGCCCTCCTCCATCTCGACGTACTTGCGCAGCGCGATCGAGATCGCCGAGGACAGGTTCCCGGCGAGCTCCTGCGCCTTCTTGTACAGCGGCAGGTCGTCGTCGGACACGTAGATCGTCTTGTTGGGCATCGCTCATTCCTCCTACGTAGAACTATACGCAGACGGGTACGCAGGTGTCTACATATATCTCTACGTAGACGCGGAGCCGCCCGCGACGGGATCCGTCGCGGGCGGCTCGAGCGGCCTTACCTCGGTGAGTACAGCCAGGGCTGCTCGAGGTCGAAGAAGGCCGGCGGCCCGGCGGACAGGCTGTTCATCTCGTCCATGTCCGCCTGCAGGTCCGGCGGGATCTCCTTCTGCTCGCCGGCGCGGGCCTCGGCCTCGGTGGTGAAGAACATCGCCATCGTGTAGTCGCCGTCGTCGTACATGGCGACCTCGCTGCCGAGGATCTCGGGCCGGAACGCGGTCCACTCGTCGCGGTGCCGGCCCATCAGCTCCCGAGCCCGGTCCGGGTTGTTCCCGGAGCCCTGCATGACCTGGACGAAGCCCGCGGCGTCCGGATCACCGGAGGTGTCGAGGACCACGTCCTCGGTGTCGTGGAAGGTGGCCTCGCCGGTGAGTACCGACGTGAACTCGTGCCACCACTTGTCCTGCGCGGGCGACTCGCTGTTCCGGCGCGCGGCGGCGGCGGAGTCGAAGCGGGCCAGCGCGATGAACTGTCCGTCCGTGGTCACTCCGGCCGTCGTCCCCAGCCAGCCGGACGCCTCGGGCGCCAGTTCTTCCATCCACCGGTCCATCGCGGCATGAGCCTGCTCAGGATCGGCGACCTGCCCCTGAATGACCTGAACGAACATGAGACCCTCCCCTGTCTCCCCAGGTCGCTACGGATACCTCGACCGTACGCCCGGTGTGGACAGTGAGTGCCTCAAACCTGAGTTATCCACAGATTTGGGTCGGTTTCGACCACTTTCTGTGGAGAAGTAAAGACAACCCTGGGGATAACTCGCCCGAATCGGTGTGCACAAATGGGGAAACCGCTGTGGATAACTCAGCGGAGGGTGGGGATCAGACCCACTGGGTGGAGACGACGAAGCCGACCGCGATCAGGCCCATGCCGATCAGCAGGTTCCAGTTGCCCAGGTCGTTCATCACCGGGATGTCCTGGCCGGCGACGTAGAAGACGACCAGCCAGGCGAGCCCGAGCAGCCAGCAGAAGAGCATCAGCGGCGCCACCCACACGCGGCTGGTGGTGCGTGGCTTCTTCGGCGTCTTCTCGGCCTTGACCTTCTCGGTCTTCTTCTTGTTGCGACTGCTCGACTCGGGCACGTCTGAACTCCTTGTAAGGACGCATAAGCTAACCGCTGAGGACCGTGCGGGTCCCGGTCCCGGGTTAGCGTAGTGCAGAGAGCAATATGGAGATCACGGGTGCGTAGGTTGAGGCGGATTTCGCTGTGGCGCGTCGGCGCGCCGCTGGCGCTGCTGTGCGCCGGCCTGCTGTTCGCCACCAGCGCCACGAACGCTCGCGGAACCGACCTGCGGCCCAGTCGCAACACTACGCTCGCGGGCCTGGTGGAGGAACAGAGCCGCCGCAGCGCGAGCCTGGTCCGGCAGCACGCGGCGCTCACCCAGGACATCGAGAAGCTGCAGGCGCAGCAGGGCTCGATCGACCCGGCGCTGGCCAAGCAGCTCAAGGACCTGTCCGACGACGTCGGCACCACGCCGGTCACCGGGCCCGGACTCACCGTCACACTGAAGGACGCGCCGTCCGAGGTCGTCAAGGAGAACCCGGACGTCGACGCCGACTGGTTGGTGATCCACCAGCAGGACATCCAGGCGGTCGTGAACGCGCTCTGGGCCGGCGGCGCCGACGCGATCTCGATCCAGAACCACCGGGTCATCTCCACCACCGGGATCAAGTGCGTCGGCAACTCCGTGGTCCTGCACGGGGTGCCGTACCTCCCGCCGTACAAGATCACCGCGATCGGCGACCGGCGGAAACTGCAGAAGGCGCTGGACGACTCTCAGTACATCGAGAACCTGCAGGACTACGTGGTGAAGTTCCAGCTCGGGTACGACGTGAAGAGCGAGTCGTCGATCGCGATGCCGGCGTACGAGGGCACCCTGGACCTGCAGAGCGCGACCGTTCCCGGGTTCGAGCGGACGCCGTCGACCAGCCCGTCGGTGACCGGGCGATAATGGTCCGCATGCCGCGGATCCTTGTCGTCGACAACTACGACTCCTTCGTCTACAACCTGGTGCAGTACCTGCAGCAACTGCAGGCCGACACCACGGTGCTGCGCAACGACGAGGTGACCCCCGACCAAGCCGGTGAGTACGACGGCGTCCTGCTGTCCCCCGGCCCCGGTACGCCGGAAGAGGCCGGCGCCTGCGTCGACATCGTCCGCGAGAAGGGCGGCGAGGTGCCGATCTTCGGCGTCTGCCTCGGCCTGCAGGCGATCGGCGTCGCGTACGGCGGAGTCGTCGGACGCGCGGACGAGTTGCTGCACGGGAAGACCAGCCAGGTGTTCCACGAGGGCGCCGGTGTCCTGTCCGGCCTGCCGTCGCCTTTCACTGCGACCCGGTACCACTCGCTGGCGATCGCGCAGGACAGTGTGCCGAACGAGTTGCAGGTCACCGCACGGACCGAGGCCGGCGTGATCATGGCGGCCCGGCACCGCGACCTCCCGGTCGAGGGCGTGCAGTTCCACCCGGAGTCGGTGCTGACCGAGGGCGGTCACCGGATGCTCGCCAACTGGCTGGCGATCTGCGGCGACACCGAGGCGGTCTCCCGCTCGGTCGGCCTGGCGCCGGTCGTCAGCTAGACCGAGGCACACCAGGCACAGAAGAACCCCCGGAGGCGATCGCCTCCGGGGGTTCTTGGTGTCTGTCAGCCGCCGATCGTGATGCCCGGTGTGGTGGGCGTCGACGGTGGCGGGGTGTCGCTGGACGGCGGCGGGCTGGTCGGCTCGTCGACCTTGTTCACCGTCAGGGTGATCGTCGACCCCTTCGGCTTCTTCGTACCGCCCGGGACGCTCTGCGCGAGCACGATGCCGTCCGGCGACTTCGGGTCGTTGCCGTACCGGTAGCCGACCACGAAGCCGAGGTCCTTCAGCTGCTTCGCCGCGTCGTCCGCCGGGACCGTGACGACGTTCGGTACCTCGACCTCGGTCTTGCCGCTGGAGATCGTGAGGGTGAACTCCTGACCCGACGGGTACTGCCCGTTCGGGTCCGGGCTGACCGCGAGCACGGTGCCCTTCTTCTCCTCGCTGTCCTGCTCGACCGACTGGTCCTTGACCTTGAACTGACCCTTGGAGTTCTCGAGGGTGTTCCGGGCCTTCGACTCCGACAGCCCGATCACGTCCGGCACCGAGAAGGCGCTCGGGCCGGAGGAGATCGTCACCGTGACGGTCGAACCCTGCTCCGCCTCGGTGTTGCCCTTCGGCGTCTGGCGGATGATCGAGCCGCGGCCGACCGTGTCGCTCTTCTCCGAGGTCGACGCGATCTTCAGGCCCTGGGCGGCGAGCAGCGAGGTCGCCTCCGTCAGCGACTTCCCGGTCAGGTCCGGCACCGTGACCTTGGCCGGTGTGGACGTCGTCGGCGTACCGCCGCCGGCGGTGTTGTCCTTGTTCATCTTGGTGAACAGCGCGTACCCACCGACCGCGATCGCGACGATCGCCAGACCGAGCAGGAAGTACGCCAGGCCGCGGTTGCGACGGGAGCGGCCGTCCTCCTCGTCCAGCTCGTCACCGCCGGGCGGCAGTACGTCGTTGCCACCGGTCTGCCGGAACGCCTGGGTCGCGGCCGCCGGCGCCACCGCCGTCGGGGCCATCGCCCGGGTCTCGGCGACCGCGGCCATCGGTGCGGTCACCTGCTGGCCGGCCAGCACCCGGTGGATGTCGGCCCGCATCTCGGACGCGCTCTGGTACCGCTCCTCGCGGTTCTTCGCCAGCGCCTTCAGGACGACCGCGTCGACCTCCGGCGGGATGTCCGGGTCGAACGAGGACGGCGGCAGCGGCTGCTCCCGGACGTGCTGATAGGCCACCGACACCGGCGACTCGCCGACGAAGGGCGGCCGGCCGGTGAGGAGTTCGTACAGCAGGCAGCCGGTCGAGTAGAGGTCGGAGCGGGCGTCGACGGTCTCGCCGCGCGCCTGCTCCGGCGACAGGTACTGCGCCGTACCGATGACCGCCGCGGTCTGGGTCATCGTGGAGGACGTGTCGGCGACCGCGCGGGCGATGCCGAAGTCCATCACCTTGACCTGGCCCTGCGGGGTCAGCATCACGTTCCCGGGCTTGATGTCGCGGTGCACGATGCCGGCCCGGTGGCTGTAGTCCAGCGCCTCGAGCACGCCGGAGGTGATCTCCAGCGCCCGCTCCGGCATGATCTTGCGGCCCTCGCGGATCAGGTCCCGCAGCGTCTTGCCGGCCACGTACTCCATCACGATGTACGGGATGGTGACGCCGGAGCCGTTCGGGTCCGGCTCCTCGCCGGTGTCGTAGACCGAGACGATCGTCGGGTGGTTCAGCGAGGCGGCCGACTGGGCCTCCCGCCGGAACCGGGCCTGGAAGGTGGCATCACTGGCCAGGTCGACCCGCAGCCGCTTGATCGCGACCGTCCGGCCGAGCCGGTTGTCCACGCCTTTGCGGACCTCGGCCATGCCGCCGCGGCCGAGCGGTTCGCCTTCTTCGTACCGGCCGCCGACGAGACGTGCCTGCGATGTCATGACTCAGCCTTCCAACCTGTCCGGAAAACACACTCAATTTGCCCACGGTAGCGGCCGCTACACAGGGAACCCCGTCGGAAAGACCCACGGGCATCATTGCGTATCGCGCTCATTGCCCGAGCACCGCCTCCATCACCTGCTTGGCGATCGGAGCGGCCAACTTGCCGCCGGCCACATCGTCGCGAGCGACGTCGGCCTTCTCGATCAGCACCGCGACGGCGATCTTCGGGTCGTCGGCCGGGGCGAACGCGGTGAACCACGCGAACGGCGGGCGGTCCTTCGAGGTCTGCGCCGTACCGGTCTTGCCGGCCACCTGGACACCGTTGATCCGGCCCGGCTTGCCGGTGCCGTTGTTGACGACGTCAACCATCATCCCGGTCAGCTGCGAGGCCACCTCCGGGGTGACCGCCTGGTGCAGCGACTCCGGCTTGGTCTCCGAGACCGTCTTCAGGTCCGGGGTCTTCACGTTCTGGACCAGGTACGGCTTCATCACCTCGCCCTTGTTCGCGATACCGGCCGCCACCATCGCCATCTGCAGCGGCGTCGCCCGGACGTCGAACTGGCCGATCGCGGACTGCGCGGTCTGCGGCTCGTTCGGGTCACCCGGGAACTGGCTGGTGGCGACGCTCGGCAGTTCGCTCAGCGGGCGGGCGCCGAAGCCGAACTTCGCGGCCTGCTCGCGCAGTGCGTCCGGCCCGAGCGCCATACCGACGGTGCCGAACGCGGTGTTGCAGGAGTACCGCAGTGCGACCGTCAGCGTCGCGGAGTTGCTGCCGCCGCAGTTCTTGCCGTCCTCGTTCACCAGCGGGACGGTGGTCTGCGGGAGCGGCAGTTGGGCCGGCGAGTTCACCTTGCTCTCCGGCGTGTACTTGCCGCTGGACAGCGCCGCCGCCGCGGTCACCAGCTTGAACGTCGAGCCCGGCGGGTAGAGCTCCTGGGCCGCCCGGTTCGACAGCGGCTTGTCCTTGTCGGCGTTCAGGCTCTTCCAGGCCGCGCCGACCTTGTCGGCGTCGTGCGAGGCGAGCTGGTTCGGGTCGTACGACGGCCGGCTCGCCATCGCCAGGATCTTCCCGGTCTTCGGCTCGATCGCCACCACCGCGCCGGTCTTCCCGGCCAGGCCGTTGTACGCCGCCTGCTGGGCCGCCGCGTTCAGCGTCAGCGTCACGCTGCCGCCCTGCTGCGGACGGTTGCTGATCACGTCGATGATCCGGCGGAACGCCATCGACGGGTCCGAGCCGTTCAGCTCGGAGTTCATCGTCAGCTCGATCCCGCCCCGCCCGTACAGGTAGGAGTAGAACCCGGTCACCGGCGCGTACACCGGCCCGGAGGCGTAGGTGCGCTGGTACTTGAACCGGTCGTTCGACGGCTTGCTCTGCGCGACCGGCGTACTGCCGATCAGGATCGGGCCGCGGTTCACCGAGAACTGCGAGTCGCGGACCCGGTTGTTGTCGTTGCGGCCGTTGATCTCGTTCGCCCGGAAGGCCTGCAGGTACGTCGAGTTCGCCATCAGCGCGAGCATCAGGATGATCGCCGCCACGGCCAGTCGTCGGATCGCCGAATTCACTGCTTCTGCACCGCCATCGCGATCGTTTCGTCAGAGACTGGGGCGGCTGGGGTCTGTGGCCGGCGGGCCTGGTCGCTGATCCGCAACAGCAGCGCGATGATCGCCCAGTTCGCGACCAGCGACGTACCACCCAGGGCCATGAACGGGGTGGCCAGACCGGTCAGCGGGATCAGTCCGGTGACACCGCCGACGATCACGAACACCTGCAGCGCGAACGACATCGCCAGACCGGTCGCGATCAGCTTGCCGAAGATGTCCCGGCAGCCGAGCGCCGTCCGCAGACCGCGCTCGATGATCAGCGTGTAGACCAGCAGGATCGCGATCAGGCCGGTGAGGCCGAGCTCCTCGGCGAACGAGGAGATGATCATGTCGCTCTGCGCGTACAGCGTGGCCTCGGGGTGCCCCTGGCCGAGACCGCGGCCGAGGATGCCACCCCAGGCCTGACCCATCAGCCCGAGCTTCACCTGGCCGCCGTCGATCGCCCACGGGTTCAGCCAGTCGGTGACCCGCCGGTGCACGTGGCCGAACGTGATGTACGCGAAGTACGCGCCACCGACGAACAGCAGACCACCGATGATCAGCCAGCCGGCCCGCTCGGTGGACACGTACAGCAGGAACAGGAACAGACCGAAGAACAACAGCGACGAACCGAGGTCGCTCTCGAACACCAGCACACCCAGGCTGACCGCCCAGGCGATCCCGATCGGCCCGAGGTCCCGCGCCCGCGGCAGGTCCAGCCCCAGGAACCGGTGCCCGGCCAGCGTCAGGACGTCGCGCTTCACCACCAGGTAGCCGGCGAAGAACACGACCAGACAGATCTTCGCGAACTCACCGGGCTGGAACGACATGCCGGCCAGCCGGATCCAGATCCGCGCACCGTTCAGGTTCACGCCGAGGCCCGGGATCAGCGGCAGCACCAGCAGCACCAGACCGGCCAGGCCGGCGGTGTAGGTCAGCGCCTGCAGGCGGCGGTGATCTCTGATCACGAGGATGACGACCAGGAACAGCACGACGCCGACCGCGGTCCAGGTGATCTGCTGCGGCGCCGCGGGACCCTTCGGGACCTTCCCCTTCGCCTCCGCGAGCAGCGCCAGGCCGAGGTCGACCCGGTGGATCATCGCCACTCCGAGCCCGTTCAGCAGCACCGCACAGGGCAGCAGCACAGGATCGGCGTACGGCGCCCGGTAGCGCAGCGCGAGGTGCGCGATCAGGGCGAGCAGCCCGATCCCGGCGGCGTAGTACCCGGTGCTGGCCGGGACCTCGTTCTGCACGGTGATGCCGATGTTCACGTACGCGCCCACCGAGACGGCGATCGCGATCACGAGCAGCAGCAACTCCACCCCGCGCCGGGTGCGCGGAATGATCTGAATGACGGACGTCGATGCGATGCTCATCGGCGTCCTCGCTTCGCTCCGGGCGCCGATGAGGCACGAGCGCGCTGCGTTGTCTTGATGCCCTCGCTCCGCTCGGTCATCGGACCCCGTCGCAGTCGTCGGTGTCGACCCCCGAGCCCGGCGAGGGCGAGGTGGTCGGCGTCGCCGGCACGTTGGTGACCGGAGTGGTCTTCGGCGGCACGGTGACCGGCGGCTTCGACACGGGCGGTTTGGAGACCGGCGTACTCGGCTTCGGGGTCGGCGTCGGCGTGGGCTTCACCTTGGCGGCGCACGCGGCCGCGGTCTGGTTCAGCTCGGCCACGATCGACCGCGCGCCGGCCAGGTTGTCCGCCTGGATGTTGCCCTCCACCTGCTCCCGGCTGTACGTCGGGAGCTTGTCGACCTGCAGCGCCTGCCGCTCGTAGACCTTCGACAGCGACAGCCCGGGAAGATCCGCCTCGACACCCTTGAAGATCGCCACGTAGTCGCCGTCGGTGCCGACGTAGTACTGCTTCTGGGTCCAGCTGTACGCGAACCAGCCGCCGCCCCCGATCAGACCGAGGATGACCACCAGTACGGCGATCCGCCGCAGCCACGGGAACCGCTTCGGCGGCCGCGGCGCGTACCGCAGCTCCTCCGGGTCGACGCCCGGCCCGTGCCCGCCGCCACCGCCCGCGCCGCTCTCGGCGCCGGTCCGGATCGCGACCGTCGGCTCGCCGCGGCCGGTGCTGCCCTGGGCCAGCTCGGCGGCCGCGCCGACCAGCTGCGGCTGCGTGCCGCTCGCGGGCTCGGTCTCGACGACGTCCGCGACGACGCAGGTGACGTTGTCGTTCGAGCCCGCCTCGAGCGCGTGCGTGATCAGCTCGACGACGACCGAGTCCGGCGTACCGGAGGCCATTGAGGCGGCGATCACCTCGTCGCTCACGTAGTCCGGCAGACCGTCGCTGCACAGCATCAGCCGGTCGCCGGCCTGGACGTCGAGGATGTCCAGGTCCGGGTCGGAGTCCGGGCGGCCGTCGAGGACGCGCAGGATCAGGTTCCGGTGCGGGTGGGTGAAGGCCTCCTCCTGGGAGATCCGGCCCTCGTCGACCAGCGACTGTACGAACGTGTGGTCGTGGCTCAGCTGGTATAGCTGCCCGTCGCGCATCCGGTAGGCGCGCGAGTCGCCGAGATGCGCCATCCCGAGCTGCTTGCCGTCGAACATCAGCGCGGTCACGGTCGAGCCCATGCCCTCGCGTTCCGGGTCCTCCTCGACCAGCTCGGAGAGCCGCTCGTTCGCCCGGTGCACGGCGCCGGCCAGCGCCTCGATCATGTCCTCGCCGCCGATGTCGGCGGTGTCCAGCCGCCGGATCACCTGGACCGCCGCGGCGCTGGCCACCTCACCGGCCGCGGCGCCGCCCATTCCGTCGGCGAGCAGCAGCAGGTGCGGACCGGCGTACGCCGAGTCCTCGTTGTTGCGGCGCACCCGTCCGACGTCGGACAGTGTGGCGTAGTCGAGCGACAGGGTCATCGAGGCAGGCCTACTTCGCGATGTTCAGCGTCGTCCGGCCGATCCGGATCGATCCGCCGATCTCGGCCGGAACCGGGCGGGTCACCCGCGCGCCGTCCAGGTACGTGCCGTTGGTGGAGCCGAGGTCCTCGACCCACCACTGGCCCTCGGACTGGAAGACCCGGGCGTGCCGGGTGGAGGAGTAGTCGTCGTCCAGCCGGATCTGGCAGTCCGATCCACGGCCGATGATGACCGGTTCCTCGGCCAGCGACGCGCCGACCCCGGCCTGCGGACCGTCCGCGATCGTCACCGACCCGGGCAGGCCCTTGCGCTTCTTGACCGGCTTGGCGGGCTTCGGCGTCCGCGAAGCCTGCGGTACGGCGGGAGCCGCGATCCGGCTGTCCACCTTGGCACCGAACAGGTCGGACCTGATCACGGACAGCACCGCGAGGACGAACATCCACAACAGGGCCAGGAACCCCAGTTTGATCAGGGTGAGGGTCAGTTCCGACATGGACTGTCAGTCACCACCCGCTGCTCGGCGGCTGGGCCATCGGCTCGTCCGCGAGACGCAGCGTCATGGTCGTGTTGCCGATCCGGACGGTCGAGCCGTCCACCAACTCCGCCTCGGTACTGCGGCGGCCGTTCACCAGCGTGCCGTTGGTCGAGCCGAGGTCGACCAGCACCACCCGGATGCCACCGGGGCCCTCGGGCATCAGCCGGATCTCGGCGTGCCGCCGGGAGACGCCCGGGTCGTTGATCTGGATGTCCGCGTCGGTCCCGCGGCCGAGCACCACGCCGGGCGGGTTGACCGGGCGACGCCGGCCGTTCACCTCGAGCATCACCTGCGGGTGACCGCGCCGCGGCGCGGGCTGCTGCGGAGGCTGCTGGGGTGCCTGCTGGGGCGGCATCGGCGGCTGCTGGTACGGCGGGGGGCTCTGCACGACCGGCTCGTTCGGCGGCACGTAGGGCTCCTGCTGGTAGGGCTGGGGCTCGTAAGCCGGCTTGCGTTGGGGCGTGCCGACCGTGGCGCTGACCACCCGGAACTTACCGGTCGGCAGCTCGTCGTGCTGGACCAGCTCGATGTCGATCGGCCCGGAGAACGTGTACCGCTGGATGTCGGCGTGGTCGCGCAGCTCGTTCGCGAGCTCGTGGTTCAGGGTCCGGCCGTAGGCGTTCAGCCGCTCGAAATCGTCAGGACCCAGCTCGATCGTGAAGTGGTTCGGCACCAGCCGGCGGTCCCGGGACAGGATCCGCGCGGTGTTGTCGATCTCACGCTTGAGTGCCGCGGCCAGCTCGATCGGCTCGACATCACCCTTGAAAGCGCGCGCGAAGACACCGCTGACAATGCCTTCCAGGCGTCGCTCGAAGCGTTGTAGCGGTCGCACGCCTCCTCCTCCACAGTCGGTACGCCGAATCTGTCCACCGGTCGTGGCGGACACACCGGGTACGACGATCGATCGTATCGGGAGGTTCGACCGAACCCGCAATGTGAAGCTCCGGCACTTCCCGTGCTACTGTTCCTTCTCGTCGCCAGGAGCACAATCCAGGCGGCAGCGCGCGGGTGGCGGAATAGGCAGACGCGCACGGTTCAGGTCCGTGTGCCCGAAAGGGCGTGGGGGTTCAACTCCCCCCTCGCGCACAGACAAGGTCCCGGTCGATCACGACCGGGACCTTTCGCATTCCGCCCCGGATTTCGTCCTTTCGGATGATCTCGCCGGGAACGGTTCGTAAATTTCTGTTTCCGTGGGTGCCGTGATGGGCAGAAAGTTACATAGCGTCTGAGACATGACCCTCCACCTCCGTGGCCGTCCCCGCCGCTGCTCCCTCGCTTGTCGGCTCTGACCAAGACCCTGGGGAGGATCGTGTACCCGGATCGGGCACAGGATCCTCCCCAAGGGCCAGAATGCACTCCCCGCGCACCGCATCACGGTGCTCAGCTGATCCGTCCGGCAGGTGACGGGGTGGGTCCGTCGGGAGGGTGACGCCTGGGCGTGGGGTGGAGTGGGAAGGTGCTGCTCATGGAGGACGCGCTGGAGCTTGTGGGGCTGACCAAGGTTTTCGGGGAGCAGCGGGCGGTGGACGGGGTCAGTCTGAGCGTGCCGGCTGGGTCGTTCTTCGGGATGCTGGGGCCGAACGGGGCGGGCAAGACGACCTCGCTGTCGATGGCGGTCGGGCTGTTGCGGCCGGACGGCGGTACGGCGCGGATCTTCGGGGCCGACGTGTGGCGGGAACCGGTGCGGGCCAAGGCGTTGGTCGGGGTGCTGCCGGACGGGCTGGGGATGCCGGAGCGGCTGACCGGGCGGGAGGTGCTGACGTACCTCGGTCTGCTGCGTGGACTGCCGGAGGACGAGGTGAAGCGCCGCGCCGCCGAACTGCTGGAGGTGCTCGAGCTCGATCACGAGGACGAGAAGCAGGTGATCGGCTACTCGACCGGTATGCGGAAGAAGCTCGGGCTCGCGGTCGCGTTGCTGCACGCGCCGCGGCTGCTGGTCCTGGACGAGCCGTTCGAGGCGGTGGACCCAGTGTCGGCCGCGACCATCCGGACCATCCTGCACCGGTTCATCGCGGGTGGCGGGTCGGTGGTGATGTCGAGTCACGTGATGGCGCTGGTCGAGCAGTTGTGTGACCGGGTGGCGGTGATCGCCGACGGGAAGGTCGTTGCCTCGGGCACCATTGAGGAGGTGCGTGCCGGCGGCAGCCTGGAGGACGCATTCGTGTCGCTGGTCGGTGCGTCGACGCGCGGTGCGGAGGGCCTGACATGGCTCTCGCACTGACCTACGGCACCTCGCGCACATTGGTCCGGATGCGGTTGGCCGCGTTCCGCCATGCGCTGAACGACCAGTTCCGCCGGTCGTGGATCGTCACCGGTGGGTTCGTCGGGCTGGCGCTCGCGGGCGGGACGTTGTGGGTCGCGGCGCGCGGCGATCACGACGTACTGGCCGTCGTACTCGCGGTCTGGATGCTCGGCTGGGTGATCGGGCCGTTGTTCACCGGCGGCGGTGACGAGACGCTCAAGCCGGAGTACTTCACGATGACGCCGCTGCCACCGCGGACGCTCTCCACCGGTCTGTTGGTCGCTGCGCTCGCCGGAGTCGCGCCGGTCATCAGCCTGATCGCGCTGCTGAGTCTCGTGGTCCTGGGCGCCCAGTTGGGAGTGGCAGCGGCGCTCGTCGCGGTTCCGGCGCTGTTGCTGCAGTTGTTCTGCTTCGTCCTGGCGTCGCGGCTCGCCGTCGCGGTGTACGGCGTACTCCTGCAGGTCCGCGCCGGTGCGGTGATCGCAGCGCTCGTCAACGCGTTCATCCTCGCCTTCACGGCGCAGGGCTGGGCGTTGATCGTCGCGTTCGTGTCGACCGACGTACAGGGCACGATGGCGCAGGCCGCCCGGATTGCGCCGTCCGGGTGGGGACTGCTCGCTGTCGAGGCGGCCGGCCGTGGCGACTGGCTCAGTGTCCTCGCAGCGCTCGTGGGACTCGCTCTGCTCGCCGTTGTGATGCTGCTCGCCTGGTCTGCTCTTCTGGTACGCCGGACAACCGCGGCACGGGCCGGCGGGAAGATCCGGCGTACCCTCACCGGCCGGACTCCAGAAGGCGCCGCCGCCGCGAAAGAACTGCGCTCGTGGACCCGTGACCTGCTCTACGCCCATAAGGCGATCTTCGCGGTCGCATACGGCCTGTTCTTCTGCCTGATGCCGTTGGCGATCGGCCTGAAGTCGATGCTGCCTTGGGCGGGTGCGGCGGCTGTGGTGATGGCCGGCTCGATGAGCGCCAACCTGTACGGCGCGGACGGTACGGCGTTCTGGACCACACTGATGACGCCCGGCTCGTCCCGGCCGGACGTGCGGGCGCGACAGCGAGCGTTCCTGTTGGTCTTCGGTCCGTTGACGCTGGCAATCACTGTCCTGCTCACCTGGTGGTCCGGTGTCTCCAGCGCGTGGCCATTAGTACTGAGCGTGCTGCCTGCGCTGCTCGGTGGTGCGGCCGGTCTGATCGTGGCGTGCTCGGTGTACGCCGCCGTACCGACGACCGATGCGCACAAGCGGTCCGGGAACCCGCTCAACTCGGGTGAGAACGAGGGCGAGACGATGGGCATCGTCTACGTGATGCTCGTGCTGGTCGCGATGACGTGTCTGCCGGCCCTGATCGTGGCGCTCTACACCGGCTGGTGGGGCGTGCCGGTCGGCGTACTGTCCGGCGTTCTGTCCTGGTGGTACTTCGGTCGCGTCGCGGCTCGCCGTCTGGACAAGCGCGGCCCGGAGCTCCTCACGTTGCTCAAGCACGGCCGATCGCCCGCGGAGCAGGCCAAGAAGACCGCGGGGTTCGATGCGCTCCCGAGGTGGCGGCGGACGCTCGCCGGGTTCTGTCTGGGATTCGGGGCGATCCCGTTGTTCCCGCAGGCCGTCGTACCGGCGATCTTCAAGCTGACCGGCAATCACGACACCAAGTCCTGGTTCCTGGCCCTCTACCAGGAGGGACCGTGGCAATGGGTCGTGATCGTGCTGATGGCCGCGCTGGGCTTGTCGATGTACGCGTACGGCGGGCTCACCTACTACTCCGCGAAGAAGCGCGCTCCGGGTGCGCAGGTCGCGGCAGCCGCAGGGTAGGCGCGCCACGGTGCCGTGCGGTGCGTGCGGTGGTGTTGGTCGTGGTGATGGTGCGGTGGTTGCGCAGCATCCAGATCGCCACGGCGGCCGCCGCGATCAGGCCGGCGATCCCGGCGTAGTCGGTCAAGCTCATCATCGTTCTCTTCTCCAGGGCGGTGGGCTCGGCGGCGGCGAGTTCCGCTGGCTTCTGACCTGGAAGTGACGGGGGCTCAGTCTTCCTGTGATGGCGTAGAAGTGTCATGGCTGACCAGTGCCAATGGGAAAGCGCTCGCTTCCTGATCAGGAACCCTGCTTAGGTGGTGCCCGGAGGTGGGGTGGATGCAGGACGGCTCGTTGCTCGACGCCCGCGAGGAGCAGACGTACCGGCTGCTCGTCGGCCTGACCGCGGCACGGGCGGCGGAGCTCGCCGAGGTCGCCGAACTACCGCCGCAGGAGGCCGACGAGGTGCTGCAGCGGCTGCAGGCCAAAGGGCTGGTGACGGTGCAGCCCGCCGATGAACCGGTGTTCCGGCCGCTGCCGCCGGACGTCGCGCTCGGCACCACGCTGCTGCGGCGCCAGGAGTCGCTCGAGGCGGCCCGGAAGACGGTGGCCGCGCTCAGCGAGGAGTTCCGGGCCAGTGCGAGCCGGCGGGACCCGCACCACCTGGTCGAGGTGATCGTCGGCGCCGCCACGCTTCGCGAACGGCTGGCCGACCTGCAGAACTCGGCCCGCGAGGAGATCCTCTGGTTCTGCCGCGCGAACCCGCTCGCCATGCAGGGCTCGGACAACACCGAGGAGTACGGCGCTCTCTCGCGCGGCGTCCGGTACCGGGCCATCTACGAGCGCGCGCTGATCGAGACCCCGGGCGAGCTCGACTCGATCGCCGAGGGGGTCAGCTGGGGCGAGGAGGCCCGGGTGCTGCCGACGCTGCCGGTCCGGATCGCGATCGTGGACCGGTCGACCGCGATCTGCCCGCTGGTCCGCGACGACGAGCAGAGCCTCGGCGAACCGTCTGCCGCGATCATCAGCCGCGGTCAGCTCCTCGACGCGCTCCTGGCGCTCTTCGAGAGCTACTGGGAACTGGCCACCCCGGTGCGTCTCCAGGCCGGCAAGGAGCCGGAGTCCGAAGGGCTGGACGACTCCGAGCGCCTCCTCCTCTCCATGCTCGTCGCGGGCGTCCCCGACAAGTCCATCGCCAACCAGTTGGGCATCAGCCGGCGTACGGTTCAACGCCGCCTGGACCGCCTGATGGCCCTGGCCGGCGTGGACACCCGTACCGGCCTGGCCTTCCAGGCCGCCAAACGCGACTGGCTCTGACAAGCCGCTGGCGGGTTGTTGCGCCAATAGCGCGCTACAACCCGCCAGCGATCAAACAACCCGTCAGCGAACGCCGTAGGCGCGGATGACGGTTTGGGTGACAGCGGACGTGGTGGTCCGGGCCGTCACCTTGAGGGAGACGGTGTCGTGGGCGTTCGGGACCACGGCGAGGTAGTGGCCGGCAGCGCCGATGACGACGAGCTTCTGCCAGGTCTTGCCTTCGTCGAAGGACGCCGAGGCCTGCAGCGAGGTCGCGTGCGGCGACTCGAAGCCGATCACGTGGGTGCGGGAGCTCACCCGACCGTTGAGATCGACCGGGACCTTGTAGTCGACCTGCTGCAGCGCGAGCGGTGTGGCCTTGTCATCCGACTGCTTGGCGGAGCGGAACTCCCATGAGGTCTCCGTCTTCGTACCCCAGTTCCACTCCCCCTCAGGGTCGATCCGCTCAGTCGACAGGTCCAGCTTGTACGCCGCGTCGCCGCTGGACGTGATCACGTCCTCCCACGCGTCCGGAAGGTTCGCCACGACCTGACCGTCGCGGGACAGCGTCGCCGACGACTTCGTGGTCTCACCGACGGTGTAGTGGCCCGCAGCGTCCACGAAAGCAGGGATGCGGAGCGACAAACGGTCACCGGTCCGCGTGGACGCCACGCCGGGTGCTGCCGCCGGTCGGACCACGGGACCGAACCACGTCTCGTCCGACTGACCGGTCCGGTAGCTGCGCGGCACCGACGTCAAACCGCCGGCCAGCGGGTTCATGGTGTCCCATGTGTAGAGGTGGTGCACCCGGTGCTGCCAGAGCGAGTCACCGGAGGTCACCCACTCCTCGCGCACCTTCGGCGTCTCGACGAACCGCTGGGAGTCGTTCCACGAGTACTCCTGCCACGGCCGCCACCCGAAGCGCTGCTCCTTGGCCCAGTTGAAGCCCCCGTTGTCGGCGTACCGCGTGGTGATCCGGGCGCTGTTCGCCGGCGTCACCTTGTAGTCGATCTTCGCCGGGATCGACCCGGTCGAGACCTGCTGTACGTCGTACAGGTACGGGCTCGACGTGGTCAGGGTCAGGTCGATGGCTGCCTTGCCGCGCTGGGCCCGGTCGATCAGCTTGTGGCCGTCCTTGAACGTGGTGACCATCGCAGGGATCGGCTCCCGGTCACCGACCGGCCGCCAGACCGTCCACGCCGACCAGTCGGCCGGCCGCACCAGGATCACCGCCGCCGCCCCGGCGTTGGCGGCCGCCACGATCTGGTCGTGCTCGCTGCCGTTGCCCCAGCCGTCCTCGCTGGAGTCGAGCACCGCGACCGCACCCTTCACGTTCTTCAGTGACGGGTCCGCGTGGACCAGCGGGAACCGGCGCTTGCCCTCGTACGACGGGGACTGGTGCAGCAGGTTGATGTCGAGCGGACCGGCGACTCCGGGAATCGACGCCTGCACCATCGGCGCGACCAGTTGCCAGCGGGACGAGAACTCGAAGCTGCCGTCCTTGACCGGCTTGGTCGGCGTCACGTTGACCTGCTTGACCGTGCTGAAGTGCATCACACCGTGGCTGATCGAGCGGCCGTTGCCGTACACGCGGTGCACGTAGTAGCTGAGGACCGCCTGCTGCTCCGACGGCTTCGGCGTCTCGATCGTGATCGGGACCGCTTTGCGGGCGTCGATGACGATCTCGGTGTCCTTGGTGACCACGACGTTGGGGTCGGTGAACAGACTGGCCTGTTCGTCCTGCGGGTCGGAGTTCTCGACCAGCGAGTGCAGGAGGTACGTGCCCTCCTCGACCTCCGCCGTGAACGTCTCCCCGTTCGGGATCCACGCCAGGACGTCGGAGCGCGAGTTGTCGCCGTACAGCGAGATCACCGGTACGCCGGTGGGCTTGCCGTCCAGGCCGATCGCGCGCAGCGTGACCTTGTGCTTCGGGCCGGCCCGGAGCGCGCCGACCGCGGTGTGGGTGACGACGCCATCGGGGCCGGTGGCAACGATCCAGCCGCTGTACTGACCCCGGCCGACCTTGGCCGGGTCGAGGGTGACCGGGACGTCGGCGGTGCCGTTGGCGGGGACGGTGACGGTGGACGGGACGGCGAATCCGGTCGCCGGCTGCTTGTCGTCCAGGTTGGTGACCTGAGCCGCCAGGTTGAGCGTGACCGGTGCGTCGGAGTCGTTCCGGTAGGTGACAGTGCGCGTACCGGTTTCGAGACCGAAGTCGGCGACGCCGCTCGCGGTGACCTTCTGCGCGACGGCCCGCGTCAGGTCGACCCGGCCCGCGCCCTGCTGGTAGACGGTCTGCTCAGGCTGCGTCTTGGCGGTGCTGACCAGCGCGTTCTTCAGCTGGTCGGCCTTCCAGTCCGGGTGCTGCTGCGCGAGCAGGGCGGCCGCGCCGGCGACGTGCGGCGTCGCCATCGACGTACCGGAGGCGGCCGTGTAGAGCTCGTCGACCGGGTCACCCATGATCGTGCCGGCCGCGCGGGCGGCGATGATGCCGACGCCCGGTGCGGTGATCTCCGGCTTGAGTCCGGCGTCGCCGAGGCGCGGTCCGCGGCTGGAGAACTCGGCCAGCTGGTCGTTGCGGTCCACGGCTCCGACGGTGAGCGCGGAGGCCGCGGCCCCCGGCGTGCCGACCGTCTCGTCCTGGCCCTCGTTGCCGGCCGCGACCACGAACAGCGTCCCGGTCTGCGCGGTGATGTCGTTGACCGCCTGGCTGAGCGGGTCGGTGCCGTCGGTCGCCTCGCCGCCGAGGCTCATGTTGACGACCTTGGCGCCCTCGGCCGCGGCCCACTCCATCCCGGCGATGATCCACGAGTCGTAGCCGTACCCGTCGTCGCCGAGCACCTTGCCGACCAGCAGGTCGGCCTTCGGTGCGACGCCCTTGCGGGTACCGCCGGCGCCCGCGCCGGTGCCGGCGATCGTCGCCGCGACGTGCGTGCCGTGGCCGAAGTGGTCCTCGGTGCCGCTCGGGCTGCCGGAGAAGTCGTGGCTCTCCTTGACCTTGCCGGTCAGGTCCGGGTGGTTCGCGTCCACGCCGGTGTCCAGGACGGCGACCTCAACGCCGGAACCCTCGTACCCGGCCTTCCAAGCGTCCGGCGCACCGATCTGCGGGACGCTCTTGTCGAGCACCGGCTTGATCTTGCCGTCCAGCCAGATCTTGGTGACGCCGCTGTTCAGTGAGCGCGCACTGGCCGACGGCTTGAGCGATTTCCACAGCTCGGGCAGCTGGTCCTTGGCGGCGTCCACGGCTCGGCCGCCGATCGACGGCAGTTGGCGCGTGGTCGTCGTACCGGCGAGGTTCGACGTGCCGCGGAAGCCGGGGCTGTCCTTGACGATCAGCGGGAGTTGCCGGGCCGCGGAGTCGCCGTACCCGTCGGCGATCAGCTCGTCGACGTCGAACAGGTTCACGTCGAGGACGCCGGTGGACACGTACGGTACGGCGTCGCTCGGCAGCACCCGGAGGCCGCCGTCGGCCTCGATGGTGTGGAACGAGACTCCTTCGCGCCCGGCCGCGGGCTCGACCGTTGCGGCCTTCTTGCCGTAGCCGGCATCGGTCACCGAGACGACGTCGCCGGTGATCAGCGTGACCACCGAGGTCTTGACGGGGGTGCCGTTCGGGCCGGGGGGCGCCGCGGACGCCGGGGTTACCGTCGCCGCGCCGAGGACAAGCACCGCCGCGCTGGTGACCGCGACGATGCGTCTGGAGGAGGACATAGGCGGATTCTCCTTCGAGAGGTTTTGGGCAGGCTCACCTCTGCTTCTGGGAGAGTTTGCAATCACGTCACGGGTCCGCGCCCTGTCCATCACTGCCGTCCCTGCGACATGGCGCAACCACGCCAGCAGCAGGCACCATCGACGAATGACCGGACAACAGCTGGTACGCCGGTGGGCGTGGGTGGGGACCTTCTTGATCGGGGCGGGGCTGTACTTCGCCGTGCTGGCCGTACTCGCCGACACCGGGAACCCGAATCTCTTCCCGACGATGATCCTTCTGGGTGCGCTCGTCGTACCGCTGACCTTCGTGACGTTCGCGGCCGGGCGCTCCGGGCGGTGGCTGATCGACGGGCCGACGCTCGGCGGCTGCCTGCTGTTCGGCGGTGTCGTCGGCGTGGTGGTCGCGGGCCTGCTCGAGTACGACGCGATGCGCCGGCTCGGGACGCTGCCGATGGTCGGCGTGGGGTTGATCGAGGAGGCGGCGAAGCTCGTCGTACCGGCGATCCTGGTGGTGTTCTTCGGGCACCGGTACCGGACGTCGATCGGGCGCGGGATCGTCATCGGCGTCGCGGTCGGCACCGGGTTCGCGATCCTGGAGACGATGGGGTACGCGTTCGTCGCGCTGCTGCAGTCGAACGGGAACGTCGGCGCGGCCGAGCAGACGCTGTTCATCCGCGGTCTGCTGTCGCCGGCCGGGCACGCCGCGTGGACCGGGCTGGCGTGCTGGGGCCTGTGGCGTTTCGTGACGGCGCCGAGCGGCCGGCACTTCGCCTTCTTCCTCGGGATGTACGCCGTGGCGGTCACGCTGCACACCACCTGGGACGGCATCGGCGGCCGGATCACGTACGCCGTCGTCGGGGCGATCTCGATCGGTCTCTTGCTCTACGGACTGAGGCGCGCGCAACGGAGCGACGGCGTACCGGCGACCGCCACCGCCACTGCCTAGACAAATCATCCCATCTGGACTTAATGTCCAGGCATGAAAGCCGAGCAACTGGCGCCGATCGGGGCTGCTCTGGCGCGGCTGCTCTCGCCGCACGCCGAGGTCGTGCTGCACGACACCCGCACCGACGAGATCGCCGCGATCTGGAACCCGCTGTCCGGTCGCGAGCCCGGCGAGCCCGCGTTGCTCGGTGAGCTGGCCGAGCTCGCGGAGACCGATGCCGACGTCTACGGGCCGTACCCGAAGACGCTGGCCGACGGGCGGCGGTTGTCGAGCGTGAGTGCGGTCGTCCGCGACGAGGCCGGCGATCCGGCGTACGTGTTCTGTGTGAACGTGGACCGGACGGCGTTCGAGGAGGCGAGCCGGCTGCTCGCCGCGTTCGCCGCTCCGGCGGCAGGGCAGCCGCGGGTGCTGTTCGAGCACGACTGGTCCGAGACGCTCAACGAACTCGTCGCGGAGTTCGTCCGGGAGCGTGGGACGCCGGTCGACCGGCTCGCCAAGCCGGACCGGCTGGAGCTGCTCGGGCGGTTGGACGCGGCGGGTGTGCTCAGTCAACGGCGATCGGTCCCGGCCGTCGCCCGCGCGCTCCGGATCTCCCGCTCCGCGCTCTACCAGTTGCTCGGTGAAGCCCGGAAGGAGCAGCATGCCGACCCTGCCTGATTTCCGCCTGGAGACGTACTTCGCGCGCTGGGAGTTCAGTGCGCGCTACCACCTGACCGCGTCCGACGCGCAGACGCTGCCGATGTCCGAGTTGCTCGCGCTCGCCGACGCCGACGGTCGCGAACGCTGGGAGACGTTGGCGCTGGGCTACACCGAGACCCGCGGTCTGCCCGCGCTCCGCGAGGAGATCGCCCGGACGTACGAAACCGTCGAGCCCGACGACGTGGTGTGTTTCGCGGGCGCCGAGGAAGCGATCTATCTGGCGATGCGGACGTTGGTCGAGCCAACGGATCACATCGTCGTCCTGACACCCAACTACCAAGCCGCCGAGACCGTCCCGCTGTCGGTGTGCGAAGTGACCGGGGTGGCGCTGCGGGCCGAGGACGGTTGGGCGCTCGACGTCGACGCGATCGAGGCCGTGCTACGCCCGAACACCCGGATCGTCTCGGTGAACTTCCCCAACAACCCGACCGGTGCGCTGCCGTCGCCGGACGCTTGGGCTCGGCTCGTGCAGCTGTGCGACGACCGCGGGATCACGCTGTTCTCCGACGAGGTCTACCGCGGCCTCGAGCCGAATCCCTTGCCACAGGCAACAGATCTTTCAGGTACGGCGATCTCGCTCAACGTGATGTCCAAGGCGTACGGACTGCCGGGGCTGCGGATCGGCTGGATCGCCTGCCGTGATCGTGCCGTCCTGGACCGGCTCGAACGCGCGAAGCACTACACGACGATCTGCAACGCGGGACCGAGCGAGGTGCTGGCGCTGATCGCACTGCGGGCCCGGGAGCGCATCCTGGAACGCAATCGGGGCATCATCGCCGACAACCTGCCGGTGTTCGCGGAGTTCTTCGGGCGGTACCCGGAGCTGTTCGAGTTCGCCGCGCCCGAGGGTGGGTGTGTCTGCTACCCGCGCTATCTGGGTCCGGACGGCGTGGAGGCGATGTGCGGGGAGCTGGTCGAGCAGGCCGGCGTACTGCTGCTGCCGTCGAGTATCTACGCCTCCGAACTGACCAGGACGCCGACTGATCGCTTCCGGGTCGGCGTCGGGCGCAGCGGGCCCGGCGAGGCGCTGGCGGTGTGGGCCGACTGGCTGGAGAAGTCCCGCCTCAGTTGATGCGGGCCCAGGTGGGTCCTTCGGCGGTGTCCGTGACCTGGATACCGAGCTCGGTCAGCTCCGCCCGGAGCGCATCCGCACGTGCCCAGTCCCGGGCCGCGCGCGCGGCCTCCCGATCGGCGACCAGTTGCCGCACGGCATCGTCGTTGTCCCCACTCTGATCACCCGCGTCGAGCTCCTCGAACGTCAACCCGAGTACGGCGGAACTCGCCGCGACCACCGCCCGCTGACCCGCGTCCGACAACGCCGGATCGCGCAACGACTCCTGCAGCAACGCCAACACCCGTGGAGTGTTGAGGTCCGCGCTGATCGCTTCGTCGATCTGGTCGATGACGGCAACCGCGGCCGCGTCGTCCCCGGCCAGCGCCCGGGCCTCGCCCGCGGTCGTGACCGACGGCAACTCACCGAGCGCCGACGTACGCCGAACCAGTCGGCGCAACGTGGTCTGGGCACTCTCCAGACCGCCCGTGGTGAACTCGAGTTGCGCGCGGTAGTGACCGCCCAGCAGGAACAAGCGGTAGGCCGACGGATGGAAGCCCTGCTTCGCGAGCTCGCTCACGGTCAGGATGTGGCCGGCCGATTTCGAGATCTTCGCGGACCCCAGCTGCAGGAACTCGTTGTGCAGCCAGAACTTCACCCACGGCCGGCCGTCGCCGAGGTACGCCTCGCTCTGCGCGATCTCGTTGACGTGGTGCAGCTGCCGGTGGTCCACACCGCCGGTGTGGATGTCGAAGTGCTCGCCGAGCAGCAGCATGCTCATCACGGAGCACTCCAGATGCCAGCCCGGCGCGCCCCAGCCCCACGGCGAGTTCCAGCGCATCGCCCGCAGCTGCCCCGGCGCCTCCGCGCGCCAGAGCGCGAAGTCGGTCTTCGCGCGCCGTCCGGGCACCTCTTCGACCCGCGCGCCCTCGAGCTGCCCGCTGACGTCGATCAGGCCGAGCTGCCCGTACGTCGGGTCCTTGGACGTGTCGAAGTACAGCCCGGACTCGATCTCGTACGTGAAGCCGCGCTCGACCAGGCGCTCCGCGAACGCGATCATCTGCTCGACGTACTGCGTGGCGCGCGGGTAATGCTGCGCGGGCAGAATGTTCAGCGCGGCGAGATCGGCGAAGAACGCCTCGGTGTACATCGCCGCGATCTCCTCGACCGACCGGCGTTCGCGCGCCGCCGCGGCCTCGAGTTTGTCCTCGCCGAGCTCGGCCTCCGCGACCGCGTGGCCGACGTCGGTGATGTTGATGACGTGCTCGACCTGCCAGCCCTTCCAGAGCAGCGCCCGGCGCAGCGTGTCGGCGAACGTGTACGCGCGCAGGTTGCCGATGTGCGCGTAGCTGTAGACGGTCGGGCCGCAGCTGTACAGCCGCACGGTGCCGTCTGGGCCGTCGCTGGCCGGAGTGAAGTCCTCGACGCGGCGCCCGAGTGAATTGAAGAGCCGCAACGGCCTCGACACGGTCACCCCGGGATGCTAGCAACGCACGACGGGTCCGCTGTCCGGGCAGCGAACGGTCAGCTATGTGAGATGGCGGCGCTGGGCCATGGACAATGGGTGCGCAACTGAGTACGGTCCGTAAACGGCGTCCGCACCACGCCAACCGACAGAGGATCGTGGGTTCCTCTCCTTGGTCGGTGAGGTGCTGCCCGCCAGTGGCACCTCACTGGTGGCTGGGCAAGCAGTCGGCGGCGGATGCGCCGTGGGCTGATGGGGGCCCGTCCACCCAGGTGGGGCGGTGATCGACACTCACTCGTTCACCGCCCCACCGGTTCAAATTCTCCTGCCGGAGCCCCAACGCTCCGGTGCCCTGGTTCGTCTTGACAGCTGACAGTGAAAGAAGACTGCAGCCGACGAAACAGGTGCCATGGCCGACTGGGAACGAGCCTTCCGCGATCTCCTCGCCCACCGCGGCGCGGCGCTGCGCGCGTACGGCTACCTGCTGACCGGCGAGGCGTCGGCGGCCGCCGATCTGCTGCAGGACGCCCTGCTGCGGGTCTTCAGCCGACTGCGCGTCGGCGACGACATCCCCGCGCTGGAGAGCTACGTCCGGCAGGCGATGCTGCACCGCTACGTCGACGGCCGGCGGCGTGCCGGTCTCTGGAGGGCGAAACGGCACCTGCTCGTCCAGCCGGTCGTGCAGGACGACGACCCCGGGCTCGCCGGTGCCGTCCGGCAGGCGCTGACCACACTGTCGCCCCGGCAACGTGCCTGCGTGGTGCTCCGGTACTACGAGGACCTCACTGTGCCGCAGATCGCAGAGCGACTCGCCTGCGCCGAGGGCACGGTCAAACGACACCTGGCCGATGCCCGGACCAAACTCGCCGCGCAACTCGCCGTACCCGAGGAGACGATAAAATGACCGACCTGAAGAACGTGTTCGAGGAGCTGGCCGATGGCAGCGCCGTGGGGGTCGACGAGCACGACGTGCTGTGCCGGATCCGCCGGCGGCGCCGGGTGCGCTCCGGGCTGACCGCAGCAGCCGGTGTGGCGGCTGTCGCCGCCGTCGCGGTCGGCGCGTACGCCGCGATTCCCGGCCGCACCACCACTCCGGTCGCCGGCCCGGTCACCACCGCGCTGACCACGCCCCGTCCGGCCCCCGTCGCGCCGTACCAGTGCGGCGACGGGTTCCCCGCGCCCGACCCGGCCGGCGGCTCGCGCCAGATCGCGACGGTGACGTTGACCGAGAAGAGCATCAGCCGGACAGCTACCGGTTGGTCCGGAAGCGTCCGCTCGACGTTCCGCTACAACGGCGGCCTGCCGCACCCGCTGATCGCGGGCCTGCCGCCGAAGTGGGCCGCGGTCATCCACGACGGCCGGATGGTGGGACATGCGACGGTCAGCACGCGTGCCAGGCCGGTCGAGCTGGAGGCCGGTCGGTCGCGGGTCGTTGACGCCGGCATCGACATCCGTTCCTGCACCGGCACGTCGTTGCCGTCCGGGGAGTACCTGCTGTACGAGGACCTGGATCCGACCGCGAAGCCCTCGAAGGATCTCGTGAAGTCGGGCCCGATCGGGCGCCTGCAGCTGCCCTGAAGCCCCGCTGTTTGTCGGATGGCCGGACAATCTTCACGCGCCGAAAGGTTTCGCCGCACGGGCCGGGCGGGCAGACTGACCACCGTCCGCTACCCAACCGCCCCTGGGAGTAGCCGTGTCCCGACTCTTACGTCCGGCGCTGCTCGTCACCGCCGTACTCGCACTGCTCGGCTTCGGCATCACCCCGTCGAACGCCGCCACGTCAATCACGGTCGCCACCGCGATCGGTCGCCAGGACAGCTCGACGGCGTCCGTCACCGGCTACGTGGTCGGTCAGCCGACCGCCACCAGCACCGTTGTCCGCAGCAACTTCCCGAACGACTACGCGCTGGCCCTGGCCGATTCGGCCTCCCAGACGAGCACGTCGTCGATGCTCTACGTGCAGATCCCGGACGCGTTCCGGGCGTCGTACGGCCTGCAGAGCAACCCGAGCCTGGTCGGCAAACAGATCACGGTCACCGGCGCGCTGACGGCGTACTTCTCGCACCCCGGGCTGAAGAACGCGACCGCGTTCACCGGCGGGGGCGGCACGGACCCGGGCCCGGATCCGGGTGACTACTACGCCGGTACCGAGGGCAAGACCGGTGCCGCGCTGAAGGCCGCGCTGCACACGATCATCTCGAACCAGACCAAGCTCACCTACGACCAGGTCTGGGACGCGCTGAAGGTCACCGACCAGGACCCGAACAACAGCAACAACGTCATCGAGATCTACTCCGGCCGTTCGATCCCGAAGAGCAGCCAGGGCGGTGGCGTCGACGACTGGAACCGGGAGCACGTCTGGGCCAAGTCGCACGGTGACTTCGGGACCGCGACCGGCCCCGGCACCGACGTCCACCACCTGCGGCCCGAGGACGTCTCGGTGAACTCGGCCCGCGGCAACCTGGACTTCGACAACGGCGGCTCGGCCGTTGCCCAGTGCACCGGTTGTACGGCGGACTCGGACTCGTTCGCGCCGCGCCCGGCGGTCCGCGGTGACGTCGCCCGGATGATCTTCTACATGGCCGTCCGCTACGAGGGCGACGACGGCTTCGCGAACCTCGAGCCGAACGACAAGGTCAGCAATGGTACGGCGCCGTACATCGGCAAGCTGTCGGTGCTGAAGGCCTGGGCCGCGGCCGACCCGCCGGACGCGTTCGAGAAGAACCGCAACGAGGTCATCTACAGCCAGTTCCAGCACAACCGGAACCCGTTCATCGACCACCCGGAGTGGATCACTTCGATCTGGCCGTAAGCACTCGATGGGCCCGGGGAGGATCTTGTGCCCGATTCGGGACAGGATCCTCCCCAGGTGCGTCTCCCTAGCGGTTCGCCTCGACGTCGCGTTGGTTGGCGGCTGGGAGATGGGCGGGCCGGTTGGGGGACGGGCGCTCGCCGGTGGCGTTGAGCTGCCGCGGCGCGACCGGCTGGGCGATGCCGGACTGGGCGGCGGTGAGGCCGAGGCGCGTCTGTACCCAGTCCCGGAAGCCTGGGTCGGCGACCCGGATCTGATGATCGGACCTGGTCAGCAGACCACGGGACACCAGTTTGTGCGCCGCGCTGTCGAGGTCCCAGCGAGTAGACCCGGGCTGGTCGCCCCGCGCCGGGTCCGGAATGCCCTGAGCGCCGTGCGCCGCGGTCCGCACCAGCAGCTCCTTCTGAGCGGCGTTGCAGTTGTACCAGGCGGCGTCGTACAGAGTGCGGGACTGGATGTTCAGCCGGTCGGTCGCGGTGCCGGCGACTTCCGCGGTGATGCCGGTCTGCGGCTCGGCGATCTCGAGTGCTCCGGCGGCGAGGGTCCGGAGACGGGTGGGGTTGCCCTCGGCGGCCGCGACCAGGTTCTCGACCGCGGCGGCCTCGTACCGGACGCCGGCCACGTCGAGCGGACGGGTGAGCGCGGCGCGCAGCTGGTCGGTGCTCAGCGGCTGGAGCTTCCGGGTGTCGATCTTCTTGACGTCCCTGGACGCCGTGCCGGACTTCCCGCCCGACGCGGTGAGCAGCCGGGAGTACGCGTCCTCGCCGCCCGCGGCGACCAGGAACACCGGCTGCCGCATCGAGCGCAGGTGGGACGACAGGTTGACCATCGTGACCAGGTCGTTCTCGTCCGCGGCGTCCAGGTTGTCCACCATCAACAGGATCGGCGTCCGGCTTGGCATCGCCATCGCGCCGAGGTGCTCACCAACCTCGTTCAGCGTCGTACCGACGGAGTCCTTGGCGACGCCTTCCCAGGAGGCGTGGATGCCGATCTTCAACGGCGCGAAGCCCAGGCGGGTCTGCGCGGTGTTCATGGTGTTCGTGGTCCGGACCGCCATCTTGTTCAGGATGTCCCGCAGCTTGCCGACATCGGAGGCCGGGAACTGCTGCTTGAACGCGCCGAGCTGGTCGCGGATCGAGCGGATCACCCGGGCTTCGAGCGACTCGCGGCGGGAGGCGTTCAGCCGGATCGTCATCCAGCCGTCCTGGGCGGCCATCGCCTGGACCCGGTCGAGCTCCTGGCTGGTGCCGATCCCGGGCGGTCCGGTGAACAGCACCGTGGTGCCGTCCGGGTCCCGCTGGTCGAGTGACGCCGGCCGGCCCTGCTCGTCGGTCCGGTCGACCGGGTGCACCAGCGCACCGGCCGCGCCGAAGACCTGGTTGACGAGGCCGCGGCCGGTCGGGTGTGCCGGGGCCAGCGCGGGCTCCTGCCGGGCGATGGCCTTGCCGAACTCCGGGCTCCGGGCCGGCGCCGGCGTCTGGCCGAGGCGGTCGTTCACCCAGTCCTGGAATCCCTGGTCGGGGATCGTCACGACGGTCCCGTCGTGCTCCCGCAGGAGGCCGCGGGCAACCAGTTCCTGACGCGCTTCGTCGATGACCTGCCACTCGCCCGCACCGGCGGCGTCGGTCACCGCCGGCATCTCCAGGCCGTTCGGGCCTTCGGCCGCCACTCGCGCCAGCAGTTCCTTCTGGGCCGGGCCGGTCTCCCGCTGGTTCCACTCGGCCTCGTACCTCGTCGCCGCTGCTGCCCGTACGTCGGCGATCGCCGCTCGCGCGGCCGCGTCGGTGATCCCGTCCTGTGGGTGCCGGTACGCGAGCGCCGCCTCGCCGAGGTCCCGCAGCCAGCTCGGGTCGCCGTTGGCGGCGAACAGCAGCGAGTCGATGGCGGCGTCCTCGTACCGGATGCCCGCCGCGTCCAGCGGCACGGTCAGGGCCGGCCGGAGCTCCGCGTCGGACAGCGGCCCGAGCGTGCGGAGGTCGAACTGGTTGGTGATCGTCGTCGCGATGCCGGACATCCGGCGCGACGCTCGCATCATCTCGCCGGTCGACTTCGCGCCACCGGCGGCGATCAGCCAGACCGGACGCTTCAGGTGCTCGATGTGAATGGCCAGTTCGTTCAGGCCGGCCAGGTTGTGTTCGTCGGCCTTGTCGACGATGTCGACCAGCAACAGGATCGGCTTGTCGTCGACCTCGGTCAGCCTGCCGAGCTCGTCCGCGAAGTCCTCGAGCGTCGTCCCGAGGTTGTCGTACGCCGTGGTGTCCCGCTCCTGCTTCACGACGAGCTCGACCGGGATCACCCCACCGAGGAACCGGCCCTCGAAGCCGACGCGGGTCTTGCGGCCGCTCCGGGTCAGGTCACGAACGGTCTTACCGAGCTTGCTGACCGGGCGGTCGCCGAACCGGGACCGCAGTTCGTCCAGCTTCTCCCGGACCGCGATGGTGAGCGCGTGCTCGAGCGGGAGCTTCGAGTTCGCCGGCAACCGGATCGCGGTCCAGCCCTGGCTGTCCGCGAGGTCCTCGGCCCGGTCCAGCTCCGAGGTCTTGCCCATCCCGGGCGGGCCGGTGAACAGGATCGCCTTGCTCTCGGGCAACGTCGGGCCGAGTGAGACGGGGTGACCGAGCCGGTCGGTGCGAGGGACGAAGTACGCCGGGTGCCGTTCCGTCCCGAAGACCTGGCTCATTGCCCCAGGGTGCGGACCGTAGCCGTCGGCGACACAGGCTGTGCATGACCTAGGGGTTAACAGTCGGCTCCCGCGAGTTGAATCGGCCGCCTGGCAACCGGTCTACAGCACCGGCCCGATCGCGCAGTCCTGGCCCGAAATCCTTGGCACCCAGGGGCCGTACTGTCACGCTCAGTGGTATGCGAATCACGCGAGTCGTGGCCGCCGCGCTGGCCGCGGCGCCAGTCGCCGGGTTGTTGCTCGGGGCACCCGCGCAGGCCGATCCCGATCCGAGCTTGACCATCACGCAGGTCACCCTCGACCGTACGTCGGTCGCGGTGTCCGGGCTGAACACGTACCCGATCAACGTGACCGTCAAGGGTGGCTACGCCTCGACCGAACCCGGTGACGAGAACCTGGTCCTGAACGTCGTCCTCGCGCGCACCGGCGGCTCCGGGCCGCGGGACAGCATCGTGTCGACCGACCTCAAGCGCACCGCCGGCACGCTCGAGAACGGCACCTGGACCGGCCGGCTGAACGTCGCGTCGACCGCGAACGGCACCTTCAAGGTCACCGGCGTGATGACCGGCCCGTACGGCGGTCCGGACCCGGGGACGCCGGTCGACCCGACGCCGTACTCCGGTCAGTCGATCTCCGTGCAGGGCACCAACCTGCCGCGGATCACCGCGTCGGTGAACCCGAAGGTGGTGCCGTTCGGCAAGCCCTACTCGATGACCTGGGCGGTTACGAACACGGCCACCGGCAAGCCGTACGGCTCGCGGATCGCGATCGGGCTCGGCGTCGACACACCGTGCGCCGAGGGCGGCAGTCCGATCTACCGGACCGGCACGAACGGCGTGATCACCAAGGCCTACACGGCCGACGACGCCGGTGCGCTGAACTGCGCCCACCTCTACACCGATCCGTACTACATCGCCGGTCAGTGGCTGTTCCCGGCGCGGCCGACGTCGATCGCGGCGGTGCCGTCGAAGACCAGTGCCCGGGTCGGAACGGTTGTCCCGGTCAACGGTTCGGCCGCGCATGTCACCGGCTCGTGCACGGTGCAACTGCAGCGGCTGTACGGCCGGACGCAGTGGAAGACCGTCAGTTCGGCCAAGGTTCGGCAGTCCGGACGGTTCACGGTGAACGCGCAGCCGTCGTACAAGGGCCTGATTCCGTACCGCGTGTACTTCCCGGCCTGTGAGCCGTTCGTCGCGGCCGTCAGCAAGTCGTTCACCATCCAAGGGACGTGATGATGAGAACCACCCGAGTGCTCGCCGCGGCACTGCTCGCCGCACCGCTTGCGGCTCTCCCGGTGACGGCACAGGCCGATCCCGACCCGGACCTGCACATCACCTCGGTGACGCTGAACAGGACCGGCGTCGCCGTCAGCGGACTCAACACCGCGCCGGTCACCGTGACCGTCAAGGGGACCTACGACGCCAACACCCCGGTCAACGTGATCCTCGAACGAACTGGCGGCAGCGGCCAGGAACGAACCCTGCTCTCCACCAACCTCCCGCGGCAGACGAACGGTAGCTGGAGCGGGCCGCTGAACGTGCCGTCGACCGCGAACGGCACCTTCAAGGTGACCGGTGTGATCACCGGCCCGTTCTTCCCGGGCAGCGGCAGCATGACCGACCCGACACCGTACGCCGGGCCGTCGCTCGCCGTCACCGGGACCCACCAGCCGAAGATCACCGCTTCGGTGACGCCGAAGTACGTGCCCTACGGCAAGCCGTACTCGATCAAGTGGGCGGTCACCGACGCGCAGACCGGCAAGCCGTACGGCAGCCGGGTGCGGGTCGAACTGGGGATCGACAACACCTGCGCCGAGTACATGGGTCCGGGCTACACCAACCTCACCGACACCAACGGCGTCGTGACCAAGGCCTACACGGCAGCCGACTCCACCGCGGTCAACTGCCTGCTGCTACCCGGCAACCCGTCGTCGGTCGGCGGACTCGGACTCGTCGTACTGCGGCCGCTGATCAAGCCCACCGTCAGCGCAGTCCCGTCGCGGACCAGTGCGCCGGTCGGGACGGTCGTCCCTGTCAACGGTTCGGTCCACACCGTGCGCGCCGGCTGTGAGGTGTTCCTGCAGCGGCTGTACGGCGCCTCTGCCTGGCGGACCGTCAACATGGGCCGGGTCCGGTCCTCCGGCCGGTTCACGCTGAGCGCGCAACCGGCGTACAAGGGCCTGATCCCCTACCGCGTCTACGTCCCGGCCTGCGCCTCGATCGCCACGGCGAGCAAGGCCTTCTACATCCGCGGCACCTGAGCCCTTGGGCCGGGTGGGTTAGTCTACTTAGGTAGACCTTACTTATCCGCCCGAGAGGACCGTGGTCGCGTGACCAGCCCCGCACCCCGCCGTAACCGCGTCTGCAAGCGCGCCGTCGTCCGCCGGACCGAGCGGATCACCCCGCACATGATCCGGGTGGTGCTCACCTCCGACGACTTCGCCGACAACGGCTGCACCGACCACTACGTGAAGCTGCTGTTCGGCAAGGACGGCGTCGAGTACCCGGAGCCCCTGGACATGGGTGTGGTCCGGGAGACGTTCCCGGCCGAGGACTGGCCGACGATGCGGACCTACACCGTGCGCAGCTGGGACGAGGCGACGCGCGAGCTGACCATCGACTTCGTCCACCACGGTGACGAGGGGATCGCCGGTCCGTGGGCGGCGTCCGCGCAGCCGGGTGACGTGCTCTGGTTCAACGGTCCGGGCGGCGCCTACAAGCCGGAGGAGACGGCCGACTGGCACCTGCTCGTCGGCGACGAGAGCGCGCTGCCGGCGATCGGCGCCGCGGTCGAACAGCTCCCGCCGGGCGCTCGTGCGACCGTCCTGGTCGAGGTGGCGGACGAGACCGAGCAGCAGAAGTTCAGCGGCTCCGGCGAGGTCGACCTGCGCTGGTTCCACCGCTCGGCGGCGGCCGGCGACCGCGGTGACGCCCTGGTCGCGGCCGTCGAGGCGCTCGAGTTCCCGGCCGGCACCCCGCAGGTGTTCGTGCACGGGGAGGCCGGTTTCGTGTTCCGCATCCGCAAGAACCTGTTCCAGGAGCGCGGGCTCGCCCGCGAGCAGGTCTCGCTGTCCGGCTACTGGCGCCTCGGCAAGAACGAGGACGGCTGGCAGGCCGAGAAGGCCGAGACCGCCCGCAAGGAACGCGAAGCGTCCTAATCCCCGCGGCGTTCGGTGAGGACGTCGATCAGGGTGCCGGCCTGGTTGGTCGGCAGCACCCAGTCGTCACCGTCCGCCTGCAGGATGACCGCCGGCCCCGCGCTGCCGATCGCCCGCGTCACCGCGATCGGGAACTTCAGCCGCTCCGAGCCCGACAGCGAGAACTCGTAGGTGCCGGTGATCCCGCTCAGCGGATAGGTCCGCAGTTGGTGCTCCGAGCGCGGGACCGGATGCGACTGGATCGTCACCGAGTCGGCGTCGACGAGCACCGCGGCGAGCGGGATCCCGCGCAGGCGGAACACCAGCTCGTACGGCGTACCCGCCAGCTCGGGGATGAACGGGACGAGCAGCGCGCGGTCGGCCGCCCGCGCCAGCGCGAGCCCGCCGACGATGCCGATGATCAGACCGGGCAGCGCGAGAACGGCCGGCCACCAGACGCCGACCGCCAACGGGAACAGCGTCACCATCAGGCCCGTCAGACCGCCGAACACTCCGGCCACCGGCAGCCACCACCGCGGCTGGTACCGATGCCGGCGCCGCAGCACGAACCCGATCACCAGCATCGCCACCGGCACGACGCACCCGATCCACGCCGCCGCCGGCCCGGTCACCGCGATCAGTGCGACGACCACCACCAGCAGCACCGGAATCCCGATGTAGATCCCCGCCACGAGCCGCTGAACCCGCCGATGCCTGCTCTCCACGGGAAAACCCAAGCACACATCGTCCGAACCACCTACTGTGCCGTGGGTGATCGAGATCCCCGCGAAGCTGATCCGGAATCACCAGGAGAAGGCGTCCGACTGGCTGGACGGGTTGCCCGCGGACGTCGATCGGTACGTCGGCGAGTGGGACCTGACCGTCGACGGCGATCCGCTCAGCGGTGAGGCCTCGCTGATCCTGCCCGTCGTACGGCGGGACGGTGCGAAGGCGATGCTGAAACTGCAGTCCGTCAACGACGAGAGCGAGAGCGAGGCGCTCGCGCTGCGCACGTGGAGCCGCGACGACGTCGTCGAGGTGTACGCCGACGACCCGGAGACCTCGACCCTGCTGCTCGAGCGGCTCGAACCGCGGACGCTGGACGACCACCCCGATCACGTCGAGGCGACCCGGATTCTCGCCGAGCTCCTCACCCACCTGAGCGCCGTACCCGCGCCGCCCGGCATCCGCCGGCTCTCGGACATCGCGGCCGGGATGATCGAGGACGCGCCCCGCCTGATCCCCCGCCTCACCGACCCGGCCGAGCAGCAGTTGGTACGACGCTTCGTCGCGCAGGTCGGCGAGGTGTTGCCCGAGTCCGGCGACCGCCTGCTGCACTGGGACCTGCACTACCTCAACGTGATGGCTGCCGAGCGCCGGCCGTGGCTGGTGATCGATCCGAAGCCACTCGCCGGAGACCCGGCGTTCGACGTCTTCCCGGTGCTGTGGAACCGCTGGGACGATCTCGTCGCGACCGGGAACCTGGCGCAGGCGATCCGCGACCGGTTCGACCTGATGCTCGAGGTGACCGGCATCGAGCGGGACCGGGCACTGGCCTGGACCGCCGGCCGGATCCTGCAGAACGTGCTGTGGTTCACCGAGGACGGCGACACCCGGATGGAGGACGAGCTGGCGGCCGTCGCCGACGCCCTCTTCGTGTGATTACATGATTACGTGACGACCCCGACGTTGTACGAGTGGGCCGGCGGGCACGAGGCCCTGCGCCGGCTGACCGAGGTGTTCTACGACAAGGTGCTCGAGGACCCGATCCTCGCACCGGTCTTCGCGCACATGAGCGACCAGCACCGCGAGCACGTGGCGATCTGGCTGGGTGAGGTGTTCCGCGGCCACAGTCGCTACACCGACGAGCTCGGCGGCTATCCGGCGATGCTGTCCCATCACCTCGGCCTCGAGCTCACCGAGGAGCAGCGGTCCCGCTGGGCCGCGCTGATCGCGCAGAGCGCTGACCCGGCCGGGCTGCCTGACGATCCGGAGTTCCGGTCGGCGTTCGTCGCGTACGTCGAGTGGGGCACCCGGATCGCGCTGGCGAACTCGCAACCCGGCGCGACACCGCCGCCGAAGGCTCCGGTTCCGCGGTGGGGTTGGGGCGAGGCGCCGCCGTACCAGCCCTGACACGCCGGGGGCCCGCCGGTTGGGTACAGTCGCGGTTCACGTTGTGTCCGTCGGCGGGGATGCGAGGGTTTACCTGTGACCGCTCAGCTCGAGTACCCCGACGTCGAGGACTCCGACGCGCTGCTGTCCGTGCAGGGCTTGTGGAAGGTGTTCGGACCGAAGGCGCAGCGGGTGCCGCACCGGCCGGACCTCGCCGCGCTCGACCGGACGGCATTGCACGCGAAGACCGGATGTACGGCGGCCGTTCGTGACCTGAGCTTCGATGTCGCCCCCGGCGAGGTCTTCGTCGTGATGGGACTGTCCGGCTCGGGCAAGTCGACACTGGTCCGCTGCCTGACCCGGCTGATCGAGCCGACCGCGGGCCGGCTGGTGTTCGAGGGCGAGGACCTGCGTGCGGCCGACGAGAAGCGGCTGCGGGCGTTGCGGCGGAGCAAGTTCTCGATGGTCTTCCAGCACTTCGGGCTGCTGCCGCACCGCAAGGTGATCGACAACGTCTCCTACGGTCTGGAGATCCGCGGCGAGAGCAAGCCGGACCGTCGGCGGCGCGCCCAGGAGGTTATCGACCTGGTCGGGCTGGCCGGCAACGAGCAGTTCTACCCCGAGCAGCTCTCCGGCGGCATGCAGCAGCGGGTCGGCCTGGCGCGGGCGCTGGCGAACGATCCCGACGTACTGCTGTTCGACGAGCCGTTCTCCGCGCTGGACCCGCTGATCCGGCGGGAGATGCAGACCGAGGTGGTGCGGCTGCACCGCGAGGTCGGCAAGACGATGGTGTTCGTCACCCACGACCTGTCCGAGGCGCTCAGGCTGGGCGACCGGATCCTGTTGATGCGCGACGGCGAAGCGGTCCAGCTCGGCACCGGTGACGAGCTGGTCGGTGCGCCGGCCGACGACTACGTGCGCGACTTCGTCCGCGACATCCCGCGGGCCGACGTACTCACGCTGCGCTGGATCGTCCGGGACGCGCGGCCGGACGAGGAGCTCGACGGGCCGGAGCTCGGCCCGGACGTGCTGGTTCGCGACGCCACCCGGCTGGTGCTCGAGTCCGACCGGCCGGTGAAGGTCGTGGACCGCGGCACGCTGCTCGGGGTGATCTGCGACGAGGAGATCCTCGGCGTCGTGGCGCCGGCGGAAAACACCCGCGTCTGATGGCCGCGATCACCAGCAACGTGGCCGTCGAGGTCAGGCGGCCCCGGCGCGGCATCGTCGTCGGCGCGCTGCTCGTCGTCTGGGTGGCGGCGTACTTCGTCTTGCGCGGCATCGACACGCTCGTTCTCGGCGGCCAGGAGACAACGGCGCCGCACCGCTGGCTGACCGATCACAAGGACGACGTCGGCCAGGGCAGCTGGTTCTTCGACGCGATCCGGAGCGTTGTCGACCACTTCGTCGTCCTGCTGCAGAACGTGATCTCGCAGCCGTCGTTCGACCGGCCGGTACCGGTGATCGGGTGGCTGGGGGTCGTCGCGCTCGCGGCGTACTGCGCGTGGGCGTTCGGGAACTGGAAGGTCGCCGTACTGACCGCCGCCGGGCTCGGGTTCGTCGGGCTGCAGGGGTTGTGGCAGGAGAGCATGGACACGCTCGCGCTGACCATCGCGGCGGTGTTGCTGTCGTTGCTGGTCGCGATCCCGCTGGGGATCTGGGCAGGGTTGTCCAACCGGGCCTTCCGAGTGGCGACGCTGGTGCTGGACCTGATGCAGACGCTGCCGACGTTCGTGTACCTGGCGCCGTTGACCTTGTTCTTCGCGATCGGGCCGGCCGCGGCGACGATCGCGACGCTGATCTACGCGGCGCCGCCGGCGGTTCGGCTGACCGCGCACGCGCTGCGCTCGGTGCCGCCGGAGAGCGTCGAGGCGGCGCGCTCGCTCGGCTCGACGCGCGGCCAGACGCTGACCAAGGTGCTGCTGCCGATGTCCCGGTCGACCGTTGTCGTCGGCATCAACCAGACGATCATGGCGGCGCTGTCGATGGTGACGGTGGCCGCGCTGATCGACGCGCCGGGCCTCGGGCAGACCGTGCTGAAGGCGCTGCAGACGCTCGACGTCGGGGTCGCGTTCAACGCCGGTCTCGCGATCGTGGTGCTCGCGATCGTTCTCGACCGGGTGACGACCGCGGCCGGCGACCGCCCGTGGCGGATCGCGAGTACGCGCCGGAAGGTCCTGCTCGGCGCCGGCGCCGTTGGAGTGCTCGTCGCGATCTGGTTCTCGCGGACCTACGTGTGGGCCGCCGAGTTCCCGTCGGACGTCAACGTCGGTCCGCGGATCGCGTCGGTGGCGACCGATGTGACCACTTGGGTCCAGGACGTCTTCGGCGGCTTCACGTACGGCGTCCGTGACGTCGTGACCGAGGCGCTGCTGAACCCCCTCGAGGCTCTGCTGACCGGGTCACCGTGGTGGCTCGTGAGCGTGGTCGTCGTCGCCCTGGCCGCCGTACTGGGGGGTTGGCGAGGTGCGGCTCCGGCCGCGGTGTGCTTGGTCCTGCTGGTCGCCACCGGGGTGTGGCACGACAGCATGGTCACGCTCGCGTCGACGCTCCTCGCAACGGTCGTGGTGGTCGCGGCCGGGCTCGCGCTCGGCGTGTGGGCCGGGCGGAACCGGCGCGTCGACACCTGGATCCGGCCGGTACTGGATGCGGGACAGACGATGCCCCCGTTCGTGTACCTGGTGCCGTTCCTGGCGTTGTTCGGGACCAGCCGGTTCACCGCGATCGCGGCGGCCGTGGTGTTCGCCGTACCGGTGACCACGAAGATCGTTGCCGACGGCATCAAGGCGGTGCCGGTCGCGACCGTCGAGGCGGCGAACTCGGTCGGGTCGAGCAGCTGGCAGGTGATCAGCAAGGTGCAGCTGCCGGTGGCACGGCGGGCGATCACGCTCGCGGTCAACCAGGGCCTGATCTACGTGCTCTCGATGGTCGTCGTCGGCGGGCTGGTCGGCGCCGGCGCGCTCGGGTACGACGTCGCCGCGGGTTTCGCGCAGAGCGAGTTGTACGGCAAGGGGCTGGCCGCGGGGCTGGCGATCGTGCTGCTGGGTGTCCTGCTCGACCGGGTGACGCAGGCGGCTGCACGCCGTACCCAGACGTTCGACAACAGAGGAGACAAGCGGTGAAGAAACTCCGGTACGCCGGTGTGCTGACGGCCGTCGCGCTCGCGCTGGCGGGCTGTGGCGGGCAGAAGATCGCCGACGACAAGCCGGCCGCCGGGGGGAAGGACTGCGGTTCGTTCAACCTGACCGTCAGCCCGTGGGTCGGGTACGAGGCGAACGCGGCCGTGGTGTCCTACGTGGCCACCAAGGAACTCGGCTGCAAGGTGGTGAAGAAGAACCTCAAGGAAGAGATCGCCTGGCAGGGCTTCAGCACCGGCGAGGTCGACGTGAACCTGGAGAACTGGGGCCACGAGGACCTGAAGAAGAAGTACATCACCGACTCGCACGTCGCGGTGGAGGCCGGCTCCACCGGGGTCAAGGGCGTGATCGGCTGGTATGTACCGCCGTGGATGGCGCAGGCGCACCCGGACATCACCGACTGGAAGAACCTGAACAAGTACGCCGGGTTGTTCAAGACGTCGGAGTCCGGCGGCAAGGGGCAGTTGCTCGACGGCGACCCGTCGTACGTGACGAACGACGAGGCGCTGGTGAAGAACCTGGCGCTGAACTACAAGGTCGTCCAGAGCGGCAGCGAGACCGCGCTGATCCAGGCGTTCCGCGACGCCGAGAAGAACAAGCGCCCGCTGCTCGCGTACTTCTACGAGCCGCAGTGGTTCTTCAACGAGGTCAAGCTGGTGAAGATCAACCTGCCGGCGTACAAGGCGGGCTGCGACGCCGATCCGGCGAAGGTGGCGTGCGACTATCCGCCGTACGACCTGGACAAGATCGTCTCGAAGAAGTTCGCCGACTCCGGCAGCCCGGCGTACGACCTGGTGAAGAACTTCAAGTGGACCAACGAGGACCAGAACGCGGTCGCCCGGATGATCGCGGTCGACAAGCTGACCCCCGACCAGGCCGCCGAGAAGTGGGTCAAGGACAACCAGCCGAAGGTCAACACCTGGCTGGGTAAGAACTAGGTCCCGCCCGGGGCGGACGACTGGATCGGGTTGGGGAGGGTCCCCCTACGACGACATCGCGTTCGCCCCGGACACTGGTGCGGAAGGCAGCCTAAGCGGCTCTGGTCAACGTGCCGCTGCAGTCTGCCGCGGGAGATCGTCTCGACCAGCCCGACGACCCAGCAGGTCGGGCAGCCGCGGAAGGCAATCACAGTCGCGACCAGCAGGACGAGGCTGATCGGGCCGGTCAGCAGGACCGCGACGGCCGCTGCGGCGATGATCCAGATCATGCGGTGTGCTCCTTCGTCAGGTGCGATTCAGGAGTAAGAGGCACCGGCCGGCCGAAAGGATTCGGGCTGAAGCGGGCTTGAGCTTGTACACACGGGCCAGGGGCAACTATCACGATGTGGGCGAGCAACGCCGACGACACGCCGGAAATCGGGCCAAACCGGGTAAGTTCGATCCATGATCATCGTGACAGCTGCACTGAAGGGCGGGGTCGGTAAGACAACCACGTCGGTGTACTTGGCCGCGCTGGCATCTTCCAACCGTCGCACATCCACCCTGATCGACGCGGATCCGCAAGGCAGCGCCGCGGACTGGATCGCCGACTCCGAGGACGGTCAACTGGAGAGGATCGAGATCGCGGAGGCGCCGACCGAGCGCCTGCTGACCAAGGCTTTGGACAAGGTCCCACCGGAGGGCATCGGCATCGTCGACATGCCCCCGTCGCACGAGCGGCTGCTGAACAAGGCCCTCGAACGGGCCCGGATCGTGATCATCCCGACCCGCGTCGGCGGCGTCGAGACACCCCGGGTCAAGGCGGTGCTCGAGCTGGTCCCGGACGGCGTACCGGCCGGTCTGGTGATCTGCTCGGCGCGCACCTACACCCGCTCGTACCAGGACGCCATGCAGCAGTACGCGAGCGAGAACATCCCGGTCTGGGGCACGATCCCGGAGCGGGTCTCGATCACCGCCGGCCCGACCGGCCCGCTGGCCACCGACGGCCTCGACTCCTACAAGAAGGTCTGGCGGAAGATCCTCGCCGCCGCCCGCAGCTGATCCCCGCCCGCCTCCAACCGCATCGGTTGGGGGCGGGGTCAGCGCTGCAGGGGTGGTTCGCCGCGGACGTACGAACGGATCACCGTGGCCGCGGCGCCGCGGGCCCAGTCGTCGAAGGTGTGCGAGCGAAGCACCAGCCGGCAGTCGCCGGCCGCGCCGAACGCGTGCTCCGCGAACGTCCGCCGCAGCCGCTGCTCGTACAGGTCGTACTCCGCGACGCCCTCGCCGGCGATCATCACGAGTTCGGGGCCGACCAGGTTCACCATCGCGGCCAGCGCCGCGCCGATCACCTCACCGGCCCGGTCGAACGCCTCACGGGCCTGCTCGTTGCCGTCGTGGGCGAGCTTCACCGCACCGGCCAGATCCAGGTCGGGCCGTCCGGTCGTCTCCCTCGTCCTCGCCAGGATCGCGTCCGACGACGCCACCGTCTCCACGCAACCACGCCGGCCGCAGGTGCAGACGAGGTCGCCCGGCGCCAGCGGCAGGTGGCCGAGTTCGCCCGAGACGCCGTACGCGCCGGACACCACCTCGCCGTTGATGTAGAGCCCGCAGCCGATCCCGGAGCCGATCGTCACCACCGCGAACGAGTCCGCGTCCACGCCGACCCCGAACCAGTGCTCGGCGACCGTCAGCGCGCGGACGTCGTTCGACACCACGATCGGTACCCGGACCCGCTTGCCGAGCAGCTCGGCGACCGGCACACCACGCCAACCCATCAGGGGCGAGTCCCGTACGACGCCATTCGTCGCGTCGACGTCACCGGACACCGCGATCCCGATCCCGGCCAGTGGACCCGCCACCGCCGTACCGGACTTGAGGGCACCGATCAGCGCCTTCACGTGCTCGGCGAGCTGCTCGATCACCACGTCCGGATCGGTGTCGTCCAGCTCGTCGTGCCGGACGTTGAGGATTCCGGCCGTGAAGTCGGTGGTCACGCCGATCAGGCTCGTCGGCGTCACCTTCACGCCGATCACCGAGACACTGCTCGGTACGACGGTCAGTGGGCTCACCGGCCGCCCGATCCCGAGTTCCGCCTCGGGTGGCGTGGCGGCCTGGTCGGTGACGAACCCGGTCTCGATCAGCGGCGCGACCGCCTTCGTGACCGCCGCCTGCGACAGCCCGGTGCGGCGGGCGATCTCCACCCGCGGGATGGGGCCCTGGGTCAGGATCCTGGTCAGCACCTCGACTCCCGCCGGCGTAGCCAGGGGGAGTGGACGGTGAGGACGCAGCGGCACGAGAACAACCTACCGGCGCGTCATGCCTCCGCGCCGGTTTCCGACAGTGTTGGTGACGCGAGAGCCCAGCGAATGGTCCTGGTGAGACCCTCACCGGCCGCTCTGACAACGGTCTGCTCGGCCAGCGGGAGGTACGGGAGTCGGAGCGGCAGTCTGGTCCACCACGGGAGCAGTCCGACCGCGGCAGCCGTCAGTACGCCGTACGCGGGCCGGACCGCCCACGGTACGGGCGGGTGCACCAGCATGAACCGGGCGGCCTGCCGAGCTTCCGTCGTACCGCGGAGCTCGGGTTGGTACTGCTTGAGGAGCTGATGCAGCTCGGCGACCGTGGTCGGCGGGTCGATCACGCCGAGCTTGCGGGCGACGAGCGCCGCGTCCTCGACGTACAGGTCCTGTTCCGCGTCGGTGAGCGGATGTGCGCCGTACCGCTGGTGGGCCACCAGGAAGCTGTCCACCTCGGCCACGTGCACCCACTTGAGCAGATGCGGGTCGGAGGCACGGTACTTCACCCCGTCCGGGCTGGTGCCGCGGACCCGCTCGTGCACGGACCTGACGTGCGCGATCGCCTCCTCGGCGGCGGGAATCGCGCCGTACGTCGTGATCGCGAGGAAGTAACTGGTCCGGCGCAGCCGCCCCCACGGGTCACCGCGGTAACCGGAGTGCGCGGCCACCGCGGCCATCGCGAGCGGGTGCAGCGACTGCAGGAGCAACGCCCGCAGTCCGCCGGCGAACATCGACGCGTCGCCGTGCACCCGCCGGATCGGGCGGTCCGGCGCGAACCAGCGCGGTCCCGGGGTGTTGTGCACGCGATCGCGCTCGGCATGCGGGTCCGGTCCCGCGACCTTCGTCAGGATGATCCGCGCCAGGCCGTCGCGCAGCGGGTTCAGCTGGGCGGAGAAGGTGGCAGCCATACGTCCAGTCTCCCCACCGCTCAACCCCTCAGGTGGTCGCGGGGGCGTATTCGTCCTCGAGGAGCGAGTAGAGCAGCGAATCACGCCACCCGCCGTTCGTGAAGACGTGGTCGCGGAGGTGGCCCTCGTAGCTGAAACCGAGATGCTTCACGACCGCGATCGAGGCCTCGTTCTCCGGGCCGATCGCAGCGGTCACCCGGTGCCGGCCCAGGGTGTCGAAGGCGAACCGCAGCATCACCCGGGCGGCGTCCGTGGCGTAGCCGCGGCCCCAGTGGTCCGCACCGATCGCGTACCCCAGCTTCGCGGCCCAGGGCCCGCTCGGCGCGATCCGGGCGAACCCGATCACGTGGTCGTCGTCCGGCCGGGTGACCGCGAGCATGTAGTCCGGGCGGTCCTCCTGCGCCGACCTCCGGACGATCCCGGCCAGGTTCTGCTCGGCCTTCGGCCGGTCGTAGCTGTCGAAGGCCATCCAGTCGGTGACCCGGTCGTCACCGGCGATCGCGAAGTAGTCGTCGAGATCTGAGGTCCGGAACTCTCGCAGTGTGGTGCGTTCGCCGCTGAGCGGGTCCATTCGCGCAGGCTATCGGGGGTAGGTCTGCATCGGCGTCCGGGTGAAGGTCTCGATCTCCTCCTGGAGCTCGCGGGCGTCGTCCGCGCGACCGGACTGCCGCAGCGCCTGATGGACCCGGCGGGCCGAGTGCACCACGCCGTTGATCCGGCGCTCGGTCGGCAGCGTCAGCACCGGTGCCAGCGCGTCGGCGGCGCCATCCAGCTCACCGCTCGCGATCCGGGTGATCGCCATCGCGGCGTGGCTGCCCGCGGCGTCGCCGAAGGCCCACTCCGGGTGGCTCTGGTCGGTGTACGCGTCGACGGCCTGGCTCGAGTACCGGTGTGCCTGGTCGACCTCGCCCGGCAGCCACGCGAGCGCGTCGGCGGCGTAGTACAGCTGGCGGTTGCGGCCGAACGTGCACAGGCCGCCCATGTCGTCCAGGTCGTCGTTGCGGACCGAGTTCCACGCCTCTTCGGCGCGCTCGAGCGCGGCCCGGGTGGCCTCGGGGTTGCCGAGCGCGGCCCAGGCGCGGGCCTCGCTGACCGGCAGCCAGACGCTCGTGGTGCTGTTGGCCTGCTCGGCGTACCCGGCGCCGAGCTGCGCGTACCGCACCGAGTCGTGCGGGTTGCCGGCCCAGTACGAGACCAGGGACTGCAGGCCGCGCACCCAGGCCCGCAGGCCGTGGTGGTCGGCGTTGTCGGCACACAGGAACGCGGTCCGCGCCTGGGTCAGCGCGGCGTGCGGGTTGCCGAGGTCGTGGGAGGCCTTGGCGAGCAGTCCGCCGGTCACACCGGCGAGGAAGTACAGCTGCCGGTGGGTCTCCGGGCGCTGCCGGCTCTCCAGCAGGGCGAACACCAGGTCCTGGGTCTCGACCAGCTGGCCGAGGATCTCCGGCAGCGGGCGCTGCGGGTACGCCGTCGCGGCGTGGCGTACGTCGTCGTACACCTGCTCCATGGCCTCGCTTCCGAGACCGGACTGGGCCGCAAGGGCGAACGCCCTGGCTCGGCTGGCAGCCATGTCGAGAACCTCCATCTCATTACCTGTCGTGATCCGTCCACTCGCGGCAGGTGCCGGCACCACCTGGGCGGCCTGTTCGGGCACGTACGGTGCGAGGAGTTCCTCGACCGGCTTGCCGAACATGCGTTGCAGGGTGCGCCGGGTCTGTGGAGTGGTCCCCGCCCGCTCGCCCGATGCGAGCCGACGCAGGTGCCGCTCGGTGATGGTTCCACCCAGCTCGACGAACTCGGCGACGATCTCGGAGTAGGTCTGGTTCCGGCGCTGGATCAGGTGCGCCAGGACCGTCTTTGGCGCGTACCTACTCGCCATCGTTCCTCCCGTTCACGTCAGTCAGACGTTGTCTCGACTTGTGCCCCACGACAAGGTGCTGTCCCCCAGATGTCCGCCAGAGGACCTGAAGAGGTCCGGCAAAGGTCCGGTCCAGGTCCTAGAGCGGTCACGTTGGGCTCGTGCACCATTACTGCCATGACAACCAGTAAGTCCAACTGGTTGCAAGGCCTGAGAGTTACGGGGTGAGAGGTTGTGACCATCGCGGAAATGACGTCGAGACAGCACCGGCGCAGAGTCCGGGTCTGGTTCGGCGAGCACGTGATCGCGCAGTACGTCGCGGAGGCGCCGCTGGCAGCCCGCTACGAACAGGCGATGCGGCGACGTTTCGCCGGTCTCAAGGTCACCAACGACCTGCTCGGCCCGCTCGACAGCACCGACTGAAAACCGCTCTTCCGGGTCCCTCCTCAGACCCGGTGAGCTGCGCCCTGGGGTCTCCTCACGTCCAGGGGCAGTTCGTGGAAGGTCCGGGACCCTCCTCAGTCCCGGACGAAACCCGAGGTGCGGTCCGGAGCACTCCTCAGCTCCGGACCGCGCCGCCCACCTGACCCGGCTGGGCCTGGCGGCTGACCCTGTATCGCCGCCGCCCAGCCGTTCCAACCCACCTCCTGGCCGACACCTCGGGCCAGGCAGGGCCGCGTGTCCTAGGCGGTAGGACACCGGAGGCTCCCGACACCTCACCGGGAACCTCCCCCTGAGGTGGCAGGCTCCGAGTGTGACCGTCGCGCCTGGGCGGTCACACCCGGAGCCTTCAGGCGTTGTGGACCAGGTTCGCGGCCATCCGCCGGCGGTCCCCGTCACCCGCCCTGGATCGTGGACCGCGCCTTTGCGGAACATTTCCGCCACCCCACGGCGACTTCTTTCCGAAAAGCACCCGGATGTCCGCCTCAGGTCCGGTCCGGGCCAGGCCCTGGCCCCGGAGCGACGACACCCCGTTCACAGCCTGCGCCGCGCGATCCCGCGTCGCGCGAGATGTTCTCGTCGGCCGGCGTCAGTTGGGTCGGTGGAGGCTGGTTCGTGGTTCGGTGACGTAGACGGCGAAGGGCGCGTTCGGTTCGATCGCTGTGGCGTCGGCGGACCAGCCATCGGCGTGGATTTGGCCGGCGTAGGTCATGTTCAGGCGTTGCATGACGGCCTGGGAGGCCTTGTTGGATTGTTCGGTGAAGGCGATGACCGCCTGGGCGTTGAGGGTGGTGAAGGCGTAGGTCAGGCCTGCGTGGCCTAGCTCGGTGGCCAGGCCTCGGCCTCGGGCTGGTTCGGTCAGGGCCCAGCCGAGTTCCAGGCGGTGGGTGGACCAGGCGGGGCCGGCCAGGGCGGTGATCGCCTCGGCGACCGGGGTGCCGGCGGGGATTCGGGAGAGGCCGCCGCGGCCGGCGAGAGCACCGGTGGAGCGCTCGTAGGCGATCCACTTGCCGACGGCGTCGCGTTCCCAGTTGGTCTGGTGCGTGGCGGCCTGAGTGGCGGCTTCGGCGGGGGTCAGCGAGCCGGCGTACCAGCGGGCGACCCACGGGTCGGCGAAGAGGCGTTCGAGGTCCGCTGCATGTCCGGGGAGGACACCGTTGGGTCCGGTGATCGGTTCGAGGCGGAGGCGGTCGGTGAAGCGGGTCCGCACCGTGTGGGCGACGAGGTCCCGTAGGCGGCGGTCGCCGTCGGTGCGGTTGACCATCAGGAGGTCGAGGTCGTCAGGGCCGGCCCACGCGGAGGCGTCGTGCTTGCCGGCTTCCAGTCGTGGGCGGGTCAGGTCACCGTCGACCGTGACGAGGTAGTCGAGCTCACGCCGTACCCGGCCTTCCCACTCCCATTCCCAGTCGGCGACCTGCCAGACGATGTCGCGGACCTTCCAGCCGGTCTCCTCCTCGACCTCGCGCGCCAACGCCTGCTCCGGTGTCTCGCCCGGCTCGAGGTGGCCGCCGACGATGTCCCAGATCCCGGGCAACAACCGCCGGTCAGCCGTACGTCGTTGCAGGTAGACGCGATGCTGCGGGTCCCGGATCAACGCTCCGACGCAGTCCACCGCGCGCTCGGTCATCGCAGCGGCTGCTCGGTGATGCGGTTCGGCATGAACGCGACTGCGATCACGAGGAGCACGGCGGCTGCGGCGGCCCCGTAGTACACGTCGTGGATCGCGGGCGACAGGATGCCCGCGGGCACCTTCTCCAGGTCGGCGTGGTCGTCGCCGAGGCGGGCCGCGACCACGCCGTTCGCGACCGCACCGAAGACGGCGACGCCGACCGCGCTACCGACCGAGCGGGAGAACATGTTCGCGCCGGTGACCACGCCGCGGGTCCGCCAGTCCACCGAGGACTGCGCGGCCACGACCGACGGTGACGCGGAGAAGCCGAGGCCGATCCCGATGACGAAGCATGCGGCGGCCAGGTGCAGCACCGAGCTGTCGGAACCCACCGTGAGCAGGATCCCGGACCCGAGTACGACGATCAGCGCGCCGAGCAGCATCGTGGTCCGGAACCCGACCCGCAGGTAGATGCGCCCGGCGAACGAGGCTGCGATCGGCCACCCGAGTGTCATCGCGGCCAGTGTGAACCCGGCCACGAGTGCCGACGTACCGAGGACGCTCTGGGCGAACAGCGGCACGTACGTCGACAGGCCGATCATCAGCAACCCGATCAGCAGGGCCGCCGAGTTGGCCGAGTTCAGCACCCGCTGCCGGAGCACCCACAGCGGCAGCACCGGCTCGGCCGCGCGCCGCTCGACCAGTGCGAACGTGGCCAGCAGTACGACGGCCGCCGCCAGGATCACGATGCTCGGCGCCGAACCCCAGTCCCACATCACGCCACCCTCGAGCAGCCCGAGCAGCAGCAGTGAGCCGCCGACCGCGAGCAGGATCGCACCGGCGTAGTCGATCTGGTGGCTCGTCTTCTCCGCGACCTTCTCCTCGAACCGCCGGACCAGCACCCACGCGGCCGCGATCCCGAGCGGGATGTTCACGAAGAAGATCCACCGCCACGAGATGTAGTCCGAGAACACGCCGCCGAGCGTCGGTCCGACGAACGACGAGATCCCCCAGACGCTGGCGACGTACCCCTGCACCTTGGCGCGTTCGGCGACCGTGTAGATGTCGCCGATGATCGTCATCCCGATCGGCTGGATCGCGCCCGCGCCGAGACCCTGGACCAGGCGGAACGCGATCAGCGCCGGCATGCTCCAGGCGAACCCGCAGAGCACCGACCCGAGCACGAACAGCCCGACGCCGAGCAGCATGATCGGCTTCCGCCCGCGCTGGTCGGCGAGCTTGCCGTAGATCGGCACCGACACCGCCTGCGCCAGCAGGTAGATCGAGAACAACCAGGGGAACTGCGTGAACCCACCGAGGTCGGCGACCACGGACGGTACGGCGGTGGCCAGGATCGTCGCGTCGATCGCGACCAGCCCGACACTGAGCATCACCGCCAGCAGGATCGGCCCCCGCTCCGAACGAAGTCCTACACTCGCCCGGTCGATCCGCTGAGTAGTCATATTGCTCATCAATGTATGTGAGCCGACAACAAATTCCCCAGCCGGGGCTCGCCTGCTGGACGGTCAGGCCGGCTCGCGCGGATCACACTCCGGGTTCGCGCAGGGCCTGATCCAGGATTTGGCTCCATTGGCGGACGATGCCGCGGCGGCGTGCGCTGTCGTCGGTCAGGAGGGCTGCCAGGCCGAGGCCGCGCGCCATGTCCAGCACGCCTTGCACGGTCTCGCGTACCCCGGGTGTTCGCTCGCTGACGTCCAACACCTCGAGCAACGCCCGGTGTGCCTGCCGTCCGACATGCGCCTCGAGCCGCACGATCTGCTGCCGCAACACCTCCTCGGTCGACGCCGCCACCCACAGATGCAGGGCGGCCCGGAACAACGGCCCGGTGTACACGTCGGCCAGCATCCCGACGATCGCCTCGGTCCGGCCGGCGCCGCTCGGCAGCCGCGCGGCCTGCGCCCGGATCTCCGCCAGCCGTACTTCGGTCATGTACTCGACCGCCGCCGCGAACAGATCCGCGCGCGTCGGGAAGTGATGCTGCGCAGCACCCCGCGAGACCCCGGCCCGGGTCGCCACCACACTCACCGTCGTCGCGGCGTACCCGACCTCGGCCAGGGACTCGACCGATGCCTCGAGCAACCGTTGCCGGGTGGCCCGGCTGCGGTCCTGCTGGGGTGCTTTCAGGACCTCACTCACTGGCCGCCCCACGGGCCGCCTCGCGGGCCCGCAGCTCCCGCCGCAGGATCTTCCCGGACGCCGCCTTCGGCACCGCGTCGATGAACTCCACCTGCCGGATCTTCTTGTACGGCGCCACCCGCGCGGCGACGTACTCGATCACGTCGGCCTCGGTCAGCGGCACGCCCGGCATCGGCACCACGAACGCCTTCGGCACTTCGTTCCCGTCCGCGTCGACCCCGATCACGGCCGCGTCGGCGATCCGGTCGTCGGTGAGCAGCACCGCCTCGAGTTCCGCCGGCGGCACCTGGTACCCGTGGTACTTGATCAGCTCCTTCACCCGGTCCACGACGTACAGGTAGCCGCGGGCGTCCACCCGGCCGATGTCTCCGGTGTGCAGCCAGCCCTCGGGGTCGATCGTCGCGTCCGTCTCCGCCCGCCGGCCGAGGTACCCCTTCATCACCTGCGGCCCGCGGATCCAGATCTCGCCCTCGTCCGCATCGTTACCGTCGGCACCGACCAGCCGCATCTCGGTCGACGGGAACAGCTTGCCGACCGCCCCCGGCGGCGGCTCCGGGTCGTCCTGCGGTACGGCGTGGGTCCCCGGCGACAACTCGGTCATCCCATAGGCCTGCAGTACGGCGTGCAGCCCGAGCCGTTTCGCGCACGCCTCGGCCAGTTCACCGTCGAGCGGCGCGGCCGCGGACGTGACGTACTTCAGACGGGACAGGTCCACCCCGTCGACCGCCGGGTGCTTCGCCAGCGCCAGCACGACCGGCGGCGCGACGAACGCCCGCGTGATCCGCTGCTCGTCCAGCGTGGTGAGGAACTGCCGCAGCTCGAACTTCGGCAGGACGACGACCGTCGCGCCGAGCCGCAGCGGCAGGTTCATCAGCACCGACAGCCCGTAGATGTGGAAGAACGGCAGGATCGCGATGATCCGTTCGTCCTCGGCGAGGGTGATCATCACCTCGGCCTGGGAGATGTTCGTGGCGATGTTCCGGTGCGTGAGCATCACGCCCTTGGCCGCGCCGGTCGTCCCGCTCGAGTACGGCAGCACCGCGACGTCCTCGACGGGGTCGATCGTCACCTCGGGCTCGGGGCCGGTCGACGCGAGCAGCTCCTGCACAGAGCGGTACCCGTCGGCCTGATCGCAGACGAAGATCTCGGTCACCCCGGTGCCGTCGATCGCGGCGGTCGCGACCGGCAGGAAAGGCGAAATCGTCACCAGCAACTTCGCCTTCGAGTCGATCAGCTGCTTGTGCAGCTCGTCCGCCGTGTACAGCGCGTTCACCGTGGTCACGGTGGCGCCGGCCCGGGTGGCGCCGTAGAACACCACGGGGTACAGGATCGTGTTCGGGCTGTAGAGCGCGATCGTGTCGCCGTGCCGGACGCCGTGCTCGGCGAGACCGGCGGCGAACCGGCGGGTCAGGTGGTCCAGCTGGGCGTAGCTGAGCTCCTGGCCGGTGACGCCGTCGACCATCGCGGGCCGGTCGCCGAACTCCTGGGCGCGGCCGAGGACGGCGTCGTGGATCGGTACGTCGAGCACCTCGACGGGCGGGAACTCGCTGGTGATGATCATGGGCCCCACTCCTTCTGGTACGACCTAGTACGACTTGGGCAGTCCGAGGCTGTGCTGTGCGACGAAGTTCAGGATCATCTCCCGGCTGACCGGCGCGATCCGGGTCGCCCGGGCCGCCGCGACCAGCGAGGCGACGCCGTACTCCTTGGTCATACCGTTCCCGCCGAGGGATTGCACGGCCTGGTCGGTGGCGCGCACCGCGACCTCACCGGCGGCGTACTTCGCCATGTTCGCGGCCTCGCCCGCGGCCAGGTCGTCGCCGGCGTCGTAGAGCGCCGCGGCCTTCTGCATCATCAGCCGGGCGAGCTCGAGCTCGATCTTGATCTGCGCGAGCGGGTGCGCGATCCCCTGGTGCGCACCGATCGGCGTCTTCCAGACCTGTCGTTCCTTGACGTACGCCGTCGCCTTGTCGAGCGCGTGCCGGGCGATCCCGATCGCGAACGCGGACGCCATGATCCGCTCCGGATTCAGCCCGGCGAACAACTGCAGGAGCGCCGCGTCCTCGGAGCCGACCAGCGCGTCGGACGGCAGGTGTACGTCGTCCAGGAACAAGGCGTACTGCTTGTCCGGGCTGATCAGGTCCATCTCGATCTGCCGGAACTCCACTCCGGGGGCGTCGATCGGGACGATGAACAACGCGGGCTTCAGCTTCCCGGTGCGCGCGTCCTCGGTGCGGCCCACGACCAGGACCGCCTTCGCCACGTCGAGGCCGGAGATGTACACCTTGCGCCCGCTCAGCGACCAGCCGTTCTCGGTACGGCGGGCGGTGGTCGTGATCTGGTGTGAGTTCGAGCCGGCGTCCGGTTCGGTGATCGCGAACGCCATGATCGTCGTACCGTCCGCGAGGCCCGGCAGCCAGTGCTGCTTCTGCTCGCCGGTGCCGAAGCGGGAGATCACCGTGCCGCAGATCGACGGTGAGACGACCATCATCAGCAGCGGGCAGCCGGCCGCGCCGAGCTCCTCGAGGACGATCGACAGGTCGGCCATGCCGCCGCCACCGCCGCCGTACTGTTCGGGGAGGTTGACGCCGAGGTACCCGAGTTTGCCGGCGTCCAGCCAGAGTTCGGTGGTGTGACCGCCGCTACGGGCCTGCTGGTTGAACCACTCGTAGCCGTACTTCTTACCGAGTTCGGCGACGACCTTCCGCAGCTCCCGGCGCTCCTCCGACTCGACGTAGCTCATCGGCTTCCTCGCTTCGCTCCGGGCGCCGATGAAGCACGAAGCGCGCTGTGCTCGCTCATGCGTCCTCCCCAACCACGGCCAGTACCGCGCCGACCTCGACCTGTTGTCCCGCTGCCACCTTCAGCTCACCGACCACCCCGTCGGCCGGGGCGGCGATCGCGTGCTCCATCTTCATCGCCTCCAACCACACCAGCGGCTGCCCTTGGGTGACCGTGTCCCCTACCTGTACGCCGACGCGGATCACGGTCCCCGGCATAGGAGCCACCAACGACCCCGCAGGCGCCTGCTCCGCCGGATCCACGAACCGTCCAACCGGGACGAGCGCCACACTTCCCAACGCCGAGTCCACACACACCAGCCCGTCATACTCGGCAACATCAAACGATCTGCGCACACCATCGACCTGGAGCACCACCTGGCCGGGTGCGGAGTCCACGAGCTTGATGTCGCCGTCCGCAATCAATCCGTCGCGGGTCAGCCGGTAGGCGACCTCATGCACCGCATCACCGACTCGGTAGCTCTTGCGCTGGGGTTGCGATGCGAGATTGCGCCACCCCCTCGGCACGTCCACCGGGGTACGCCGACCTGCCGCATCCGCCAGCGCCGCTGTCAGCGCCGACACCCGCACCACGTCGTCGCCGACCGCCTCGCCGACACCGTGCGTGGTGAAGAACGCGGTGTCGGTGTCGCCCGCGAGGAACGCCGGGTGCCGCAGGATCCACGCCAACAGATCCCGGTTCGTCCCCACGCCATGGATCGTCGCCCGCTCCAACACCCCGGCCAGCCGCCGAGCCACCGTCGTACGGTCGGCGCCGGACGCGATCACCTTCGCCAGCATCGCGTCGTAGTACGGCGAAACCTCCGAGCCATCCTCGACCCCGGAGTCCACACGCAGCCGGTTGGGAACTTCTTGGTCGTCCAGCGCGCCTTTGTTTCCCAACCGCGGGTCGGCGCCCACCGCGAAGCGGTGGAGCGTGCCGGTTTGGGGTTGCCAGTCGTGGAACGGGTCCTCGGCGTACAACCGGACCTCGATCGCATGCCCGCGGGTCGGCGGTGGCTTCTCCGGCAAGCGCGCACCGGAGGCGATCGCGAACTGCAGCTCGACCAGATCCAGTCCCGTGGTCTCTTCGGTCACCGGGTGCTCTACCTGGAGCCGGGTGTTCATCTCCAGGAAGTAGAAGTTCCCGTCCTCGTCCGCGAGGAACTCGACCGTCCCCGCACCGACGTAGTTGATCGCACCCGCAGCCTTCCGGGCCGCGTCGAAGAGCGCGGCCCGCATCGCCGGGATCCGTTCGACCAGCGGCGACGGGGCTTCCTCAACCACCTTCTGGTGCCGCCGCTGGATCGAGCACTCCCGTTCGCCGATCGCCCAGATCGTCCCGTGCTGATCGGCCATCACCTGCACCTCGATATGCCGGCCGCTCGCGAGGTACCGCTCGCAGAACACCGTCCCGTCGCCGAACGCCGACAGCGCCTCTGCCGACGCGGCGTCGATCTCCGCCGCGAGATCCTCCAGCCGCGACACCACCCGCATCCCGCGCCCGCCACCACCGGCCGACGCCTTCACCAGCACCGGCAGGTCGGCGTCCGAAACCTCGGCAGGCGTGAGCTCGGCGAGCACCGGAACCCCGGCCGCGGCCATCAGCTTCTTCGCCTCGATCTTCGACCCCATCGACGAGATCGCGTCGACGGGCGGCCCGATCCACGTCAGCCCCGCGTCGATCACCGCCTGCGCGAAGCCGGCGTTCTCGGACAGGAATCCGTAACCCGGGTGTACGGCGTCCGCGCCCGCGCGCCGGGCCGCGGCGACGATCAGGCCGGCACGGAGGTAGGTCTCGCCGGGCGCGTTCCCGGGGAGCTCGACCGCGGCGTCGGCCTCGTCAACGAACGGCATCCGCGCGTCGGCGGTCGAGTAGACCGCGACCGTGGACAGGCCGAGGGAGCGCGCGGTGCGGAAGATGCGCCGGGCGATCTCACCCCGGTTGGCGACCAGAACAGAGTTGATCATGCGCGTCACATCCTGAAGACGCCGAAGGACGACGTGCCTTCGACCGGGGCCGAGTGGATGGCGGACAGGCAGATGCCGAGGACGGTGCGGGTGTCGCGGGGGTCGATCACGCCGTCGTCGTACAGGCGGCCGGAGAGGAACATCGGCAGCGATTCGGCCTCGATCTGGCCTTCGACGTACGCGCGCATCTGCTGGTCACCGTCCTCGTCGTACGGCATGCCCTTCGCCTCGGCGGCCGCCCGCGCGACGATCGACAGCACCCCGGCGAGCTGTTGCGGTCCCATCACCGCCGACTTCGCCGACGGCCACGCGAACAGGAAGCGTGGATCGAACGCCCGGCCGCACATCCCGTAGTGACCGGCGCCGTACGACGCTCCCATCAGGATCGAGAGGTGCGGGACCGTGGAGTTCGAGACCGCGTTGATCATCTGCGCGCCGTGCTTGATGATCCCGCCCTGCTCGTACTCCTGCCCGACCATGTACCCGGTCGTGTTGTGCAGGAAGATCAGCGGCGTGTTCGCGCGGTTCGCGAGCTGGATGAACTGCGCCGCCTTCTGCGACTCCTCGCTGAACAGCACGCCGCGCGCGTTCGCGAGGATCCCCACGGGGTACCCGTGCACCGACGCCCATCCGGTCGTCAGCGAGGACCCGTACAGCGGCTTGAACTCGTCGAACACCGACCCGTCCACCACCCGGGCGATCACGTCCCGCGGATCGAACGGGACCTTCAGGTCTCCCGGCACGATGTCCAGCAGGTCGTCCGCCGGAAGCAGCGGTTCGTCGTACGCCGGGGCGGGCGCCGGACCCGCCTTGCGCCAGTTCAACCGCGACACGATCTGCCGGCCGAGCCGGATCGCGTCCTGTTCGTCCACGGCGAAGTAGTCGGCGAGCCCGGACTTGCGGGCATGCATCGACGCGCCACCGAGCGACTCGTCGTCGGCGTCCTCACCGGTCGCCATCTTCACCAGCGGCGGCCCGGCCAGGAACACCTTCGCGCCGCCGTCCACCATCACCACGTAGTCGCTCATCCCCGGGATGTACGCGCCGCCCGCGGTCGAGTTGCCGAACACCAGCGCGATCGTCGGGATCCCCTCGGCCGACAGCCGGGTCAGGTTGCGGAACATCGCGCCACCCGGGATGAAGATCTCCTTCTGCGTCGGCAGGTCCGCGCCGCCGGACTCGACCAGGCTGATCACGGGGAGCCGGTTCGCGCGAGCGATCTCGTCCGACCGCAGGGCCTTGCGCAGTGTCCACGGATTGCTGGAGCCGCCCTTGACCGTCGGGTCGTTGGCGGTGATCAGGCACTCGACGCCCTCGACCACGCCGATACCGGTCACCAGGCTGGCGCCGACGGTGAAGTCCGATCCCCAGCCGGCCAGCGGCGAGAGTTCGAGGAAGTACGAGTCGGGGTCGAGCAGCAGCTCGATTCGTTCCCGGGCCAGCAGTTTGCCGCGCTGGTGGTGACGGTCGACGTACTTCGGTCCGCCGCCCGCGAGCGCCTTCTCGTGCTCGGCGTCCAGCGCGGCGAGCTTCTCCAGCATCGCTTGACGGTTACTCATGCGGCCGCTCCGCGGTCGGGGGCGAAAGGAGGCTCATGTCGTGTACCCCAGTCTCTTGGCGGCCAGGCCGGTCAGGATCTCCGTGGTCCCGCCGCCGATGGCGAGGATCCTCTGGTCGCGGTACTGCCGTTCCACCTCGGCCTCGCGCATGTACCCGAGCCCGCCGTGCAACTGCAGCGCCTGGTCGCACACCCACTGCCCGGTCTCGACCGCGGTGTTCTTCGCGAAGCAGGTCTCGGCGATCACGTCCTCACCGGCCGCGGCTCGTCGTGCGACGTCGTGCACGTAGACGCGCGCCACGTCGATCCGTCGCGCCATCTCGGTGAGCGTGTGCTGCACCGTCTGCCGCGAGATCAACGGCCGCCCGAACGTCTCCCGGTTGTGGCACCACTCGACGGTCAGATCGAGCGCCCGCTGCGCTCCGGCGTACGCCTGCACGCCGAGCGTCAGCCGCTCGGCGACGAAGTTGACCGCGAGCTGGACGAAGCCGGTGCCCCGCGCGCCGACGAGATTCTCGACGGGAACCCGGACGTCGGTGAAGGACAGCTCGGCCGTGTCCGAGCACAGCCAGCCCATCTTCTCCAGCTTCCGCGACACCTCGTACCCGTCCTCTATCACCAACAGGCTGATCCCCCGCGGGCCCGGGCCGTCCGTGCGGACCGCCGTCGTCACGAAGTCCGCGCGGCAGCCCGAGGTGATGAACGTCTTCGCGCCGTTCACGACGAACACGTCCCCCTCGCGGCGTGCCGTCGTACGGATCGACGCGACATCGGACCCGCCGCCCGGCTCGGTGATCGCCAGCGCCCCGATCAGCTCACCCTCGAGGGTCGGCCGCACCCACCGCTCGATCTGTTCCTGGTTGCCAGCAGCAACGACGTGGGGCAGCGCGATCCCGCAGGTCAGCAGCGACGCGACCAGACCGCCCGAGCCGCCGGCGTAGTGCATCTCCTCGACGACGGCGATCGCGTCCGGCAACGATCCGCCGCCACCACCGACCGCCTCGGGAAAGCCCACACCGAGCAGCCCGAGCGTGCCGGCCTTCTTGTGCAGCTCCCGCGGCAGCTCGCCGTCTCGCTCCCACTGATCCAGGTGCGGCAGTACCTCGGCCGCCATGAACCGCCGCACCGACTCCCGCAGTGCCGTTTCTTCGGCGCTCACAACAGCACCTCCGGTACGTCGACGTACCGCGATCGCAGCCACTCGCCGACCGCCTTCGCCTGCGGATCGAACCGCGCCTGCGCTGCGACCCCCTCGCCGAGCAGACCCTCGACGACGAAGTTCACCGCCCACAGGTTCGGGAGCAGGTAGCGCGTGACGGGCAGCGGGCGTGTCTCTGGGAGGAGCGTCGTGAACAGTTCGACCGTGAGGGTGTGCGAGAGCCAGCGGTACGCCTTCTCGTCGCGCACCCACACGCCGACGTTCGCGTCACCACCCTTGTCACCCGAACGAGCACCCGCGATCCGGCCGAGCGGGACCTCGCGCGTCCGTGGCGGTCCGCTCGACAGTTGCAGCAACGGCATCGGTTCCTCGATGTCGTGGACGGGCGCGAGCGGTTGCGTCTCGGCCGCCGGCTCGACGACCGTCCGCGATCCGTCCGGCAGTACGACGACGTGCTCCACTTCCCGAGCATCGACGTACCCGGCCCGGAAGACGCCGTACGGCGAGCCGTCGCCAGGCGGCGCGGTGACGTGGAAGCCGGGGTAGCTCGCGAGCGCCAGCTCGACCGCGGCGCTGCTGAACGCGCGACCGACGACCTTCGGGTCCGGGTCCTTCACCGCGCAGCGGAGGAAGACGCTCGCCTCTTCTTCCGACTCGGCGTTGGGCTTCTCGGTCCAGGCGAGCGACCACTTCAGCTCGGCGGGCCGCTTCGGCAGCGCCTGCTCGAGCTGCCGCTGCACCAGCTCGGCCTTCTGCTCCAGCTGCAGCCCGGTGAGGACGAAGTCGACCTCGTTCCGGAACCCACCGACACTGTTCAGCGAGACCTTGTACGTCGGTGGCGGCGGCTCACCGCGGACGCCGGAGATCCGCACCCGGTCGGGGCCGTCGTCGGCGAGCTCGATGCTGTCCAGCCGCGTGGTGACGTCGGGGCCGGCGTACCGGGCGCCGGTGATCTCGTACAGCAGCTGCGCCTTGACCGTGTCGATGGTGACCGCGCCGCCGGTGTTGTCGTGTTTGGTGATCACGCTGCTGCCGTCGGCGTGGACCTCCGCGATCGGGAACCCGGGCCGGCCGAAGTCGCGGATCTCGGTGAAGAACGCGTAGTTCCCGCCGGTCGCCTGGCAACCGCACTCGATGACGTGACCGGCGGCGACGGCACCGGCGAGTTCGTCGTACTGCGTCCGTTTCCAGCCGTGGTGGGCGGCGGCCGGTCCGACGATCACCGACGCGTCGGTCACGCGACCGGTCACCACGACGTCTGCGCCGGACTGCAGTGCCTCGGCGATGCCCCAGGCGCCGAGGTACGCGTTGGCGGTCAGCGGTTGTCCGAGGTCGAGTTCGGCGGCGCGGGACAGCAGGTCGTCGCCTTCGACGTACGCGATCTTCGGGTGCAGGCCGAGTCGCTCGGCCAGGTCGGTGATCGCCTCGGCCAGGCCGGACGGGTTGAGGCCGCCGGCGTTGCTGACGATCGTGACGCCGCGATCGAGCGCTTCACCGAGGCCGGTCTCGAGCTGCTTGAGGAACGTACGGGCATACCCGAGGGACGGATCCTTGAGGCGGTCGCGGCCGAGGATGAGCATCGTGAGCTCGGCGAGGTAGTCGCCGGTGAGCACGTCCAACGGCCCGCCGGTGAGCATTTCGTGCACCGCGCTGAAGCGGTCTCCGTAGAACCCGGAGGCATTGCCGATCCGGATGGGCTCGGTCATGTGAACTGCCCTGCCCGGCGTCCCTTCCCGGGCAGCCCGGCGAAGGCCTGGATGATCCCCAACCACTCCTCGGCGTCCGCTCCCTCGGCGTGCACGGCCAGATCGTCGCGGTGCCGGCGCTGAGTGGCGAGCAGACAGAAGTCGACGGCCGGGGCCGTGATTCGTTGTGCGGCGTCCGCAGGACCCCAGCTCCAGGCGTCGCCGTCCGGTCCGGTCAGCTCGACGCGGAACTGGTCGGTCGGTGGGGTCCGGTTGTTGAGGAGGTACGCGAAGTCCCGGGTGCGGACCGCGAGGTGGGCGACGTGCCGCAGGCGGTTGCTCGGTTGCCGTCGTACGCCGAGTGCGTCGAAGACGTCCTGCCCGTGCGCCCAGGTCTCCATCAGCCGCGCGGTCGCCATCGACGTCGGACTCATCGGCGGCCCGTACCAGAGCACCTTCTCGCCGGCCGGCACCTTCTTCAGCGCCTCGGCGACCTCCGCGCGGGTCTCGCGCCAGTAGGTCAGCAGCTGGTCCGGCGGCAGCGCGGCAGTCTCCGCTGCGCCTTCGTCGACGTACGTCGCCGGGCTCGCGGCGGCCTTCTGCAACGAGGCCCGGAAACCGTCCGGGTCGGTCGCGGCCAGGTGTGTCGCCTCGTCCGTCCAGGCCAGGTGCGAGATCTGGTGCGCGATCGTCCAGCCCTCGGCCGGCGTCGGTGTCGCCCACTCGTCCGCGGCCAGCCCGCCGACCAGCCGGTCCAGCTCGGCACTCTCGGCCCACAGGTCGGCCAGTACTTCGTCCAGTTGCACGCTGCACTCCCTCACCAGGGGATCGTGCAGCCGAGCGTCCCACGCCCCGGAAAAAGAATCAACCGTGCTTGTTTTTCCTCACGGCCCTTCGCGAATGGTCTAGCCCTTTTCGCTTCCACGGTGCTGGAAAGGCTTCCGAAGTGGTCCAGTCTGGTGTTACCCAGGACGAATGCATGGTTCGCTGCCGGGGAAGGCCGCCGAGATCCGGGCGCTGTTGCTGAGTCTGATCGACACGTTGCCGGAGGGTGCCGCGCTGCCACCGGAGCGCGAGCTGGCCGCGCGCTGGAACGTCGCGCGGATGACGCTGCGGCGGGCCGTGGACGAGCTGGTGATCGAGGAACTGCTGGTCCGGCGGCACGGCAGCGGCACGTACACGACCCGGCCGAAGGTGGCGCGCTGGCTCGGGATGATCGGGTTCTCCGAGGACATCCGGCGGCGCGGGATGCGGCCGGGCAGCACGATGCTGGAGTTCCGGCACCAGAAGGCCGAGCGGGCCGCGGCGCGCCGGCTGCGGATCCCGGTCGGTGACCCGATCATCGCGTTCACCCGGCTGCGGTTGGCCGACGATCACCCGATGCTCGTCGAGCGCACCACGCTGCCGGCGTCGTACGTCCCCGGTCTCCAGGCGGAGGACCTGAACGGTTCGCTCTACGACCTGCTCACCAGCCGCTACGGCATCGACGTCGTCAGCGGTACGTCGCGACTCGAGCCGGTGATGCCGGACGCGAAGACCGCGGGCTGGCTGGACATCCCGGTCACCCAGCCGTGCCTCGCGTTGCACGGCATCAGCTTCGACAGCCGCGATCGCGTCTTCGAGTACACGTCCGCCGTGTACCGCGGCGACCGCTACGCCTTCACCACCGAGCTCCGCACCACCACCCCGAGCGCTCGCGCCAACGCCAAGGGTCTGTAGTTCAGCGGAAGACCCCGGTGTGGCCGAGTGAGTATCGGCCGGGCTGTGGGAACACGGCGAGGCCGTGCGGTCCCTTGCCGACCGGGATCCGCGCGAGTAGCTTGCCGTCGCTCAGCCGGATCGCGTAGACCACCGCGTTGTAGCGGCCGGAGACCCACAGCACGGCGCCATCCGGTGACACCCCGCCCATGTCCGGACTGCCGCCGCCGGGGATCTTGAACTTCTTCACCACCTTGCGGGTCGCGAAGTCGAGCAGCGAGATGGACCCCTCGCCGCGGTTGGTGATGATCAGCCGCCGGGAATCCCGCGTCACGTACAGCCCGTGCGCGCCGGCCCCGGTCGGTAGGAACGCCTTGATCGCAACCGGGCTCGCGGACAGCACCCAGACCCCGTTACTCATCATGTCCGCGACGTAATAGGACCGGCCGTCCGGCGAGAGCTTCACGTCCTGCGGCATCGGGGCCGCCATCCGTCGCCTGGTCGGCAACCGCAGTACCTGCAGGAGTTTCTCCGCGGCGGTGTCGACCACCAGCAATTGCCCGGAGAACTCGCAGGACACCAGAAAGGTCTTCCCGTCCGCCGAGAAGTCCGCGTGGTTCACGCCCGCGCACGGCACCGGCACCGCCTTCCGCAGCGCCATCGTGTGCGGATCGAGGAAGTCGAGCTGCTTCTCGTTGGACGCCATCACGACTGCCCGCCGGCCGTCGGGCGTGAAGTAGAGGTTGTACGGATCGCGGACGGCGACCGCGCGGCCGGGCAGGCCGGTCACCGGGTTGATCGGCGTCAGGCTGTTCCCGAGGTCGTTGTTCACCCACAGGATCCGGAGGTCCCACGACGGTACGACGTGCTGCGGCTGGCGCCCGGTGCGGAAGGTGCGGATCACCTTGTAGGTCCGTGGATCGATCTCGGTCACGGTGTCGGTGCCGCTGTTCGGGACGTAGATCCGCACCGGAATCCGGCGTACGGACGCGGCGAACTGCCCCGGCCGGTCCGCCGCATAGACATCGGTCGCCGACAGCGGCGGCGGCATTCCGGGCAGTAGCTTCGGCGTCACCCGTCCGGCCGACGGTCGGGTCGTGGGAGTCGGCACGGTGGGAGTCGGCGTGGGAGTCGGGGTGGCGCCAGGCGGCAACGCGGTGTCGCGTCCCCCGCCGGAACACGCGTTCACCGTCAGCAGCAGGACCGCAATCACCAAGAACCAGCGCTTCATATCAGGCGTTCGCTCAGTGTGGGTCGACGTCGTACGGATACCAGCAGCGTAACCCGGCCGGGGCGAACGCCTCGGTCACCGTCGAGGACGAGGTCTTATGGGGGGAAGGGTCCCCGAGCCGGCGGTGACCGAGCGATTCGACCGTATTCAGCGTCGGCTGAGCGGATGCTGAGCAGCGATGCCTGAGGGGTCACGGTGATTACCTGACGCGTCCTGATGATCACTAGGGTGAGCCGGTGGACCTCAAGAGCCCGATCAGCACCGTGGTGCCGTCGCTGGACGGTCCGGTGCTCCAGGTGCTGGCCGACGCCGAGGTTGGGCTTTCCGGGCGGCAGATCCACAAGCTCGCCGGGTCGGGGAGTGTCGCCGGGGTGCGGCTCGTCCTGCAGCGGCTCGCGGCCACTGGCCTGGTGCACGTGGACGACCTGGGCAATTCGTTGCTCTATCGCCTCAATCGCAGGCACCTGGTGGCCGGCATCGTCGAGCAGCTCGCGAACCTCCGCCGTACCTTGGTGGACCGCCTCACCGACGAGGTCGGCCGCTGGCGGATCCCGCCCGTGCACGCGAGCGTGTACGGCGCGATCGCCCGGGGCGACGGTGATCTGGACAGCGACGTGGACCTGCTGCTGATCCGCCCCGACCAGCACGAGTTCGAGGACGCCGTGTGGGAAACGCAGGTCACCCAGCTGATGCAGACCGTCGTCGACCTCACCGGCAACGCCGCCCACATCTTCGAACTGAGCCAATCCGAACTGGCCGGCCACCTCGCCACCGAGGACGCCATCCTCAACGACTGGCTCTCTCCCACCCTTCACCTGACCGGCGTCCCGCTTGTCGACGCCGCCCACCAACCAATCTCCGTCCACTAAAACCGGGCGCGCGTCCCGATCGCCGACCTCCTGCATGCCGCGAAGGCGGCGCTGCCCTACACGCCTAGATGACTTCCAGGTAGTCCTTCCCGGGCAGTTCGGGGAAGGGCGCGTGCGGTTCGGTCTGGTACCAGTACGAGGTCGAGGCCAGGTCGTCCTGGAGTTGCAGGAAACGACCGTCGCGCCGCCAGCCGAGCGCCTGCACGGTGACCCGGAGATCCTCGGTGAAGCGGATGGTGTCCTGGATGTGCCAGCGGTACAGGCCGAAGCGCTGCTGGTTGTCGAAGAAGCCGTCCGGTTCGATGACCTGCGGCATCCCGAGGTACGGCGTGGTGAACGCGGCGTACTGACCCGCGGGGTGCTCGAAACCCCACGCCCCGCCGAAGTAGTCCTCCGTGCCGGTGCCGCAGATCGTCGGGTACTCGTCGTCGCCGTCGAGGTAGAACTTGAACTCGCCTTCGCCCCACCACCCGGAGTTGTTGCAGCCCCACGCGAGATAGGTCCCGACGTACTGTCCCTGGCCCCGGACGCCGTCGAGCAGCGTGTGCACCTCGCCGTACGGGACCGGATTGGACCGGCGCCACTGCGCATGGAAGTACGCCATGTCCTCCGGTACGTCGGTGCGCGTGAAGTCGACCTGGTAGAAGAAGCCCTCGACCTCGGTCTCCAGCAGGTTCTCGACGGTGATCCGGGCACCGCCGCGGAACGGCATCTGCCAGTAGCTGTTGAACCCGCCCTTCGGGTTCACCGCGATCGGCACCGAACTCACCTGGCAGTGTCGGCCCCACCCGTTGCAGAAGAAGTCGCCGAGCGGTACCTCGACCGACGGCGTCTCCTCGCCGTCCCAGTACATCCGCAGCACCAGCGACCGCCAGGTCTTCGAGTCGACGGTGATCCAGAGGTGCGTGATCGCACCGGAGCCCTCGATCTCCGCGAGCGTCGTGGTCGAGGACGGCGCGAGGTTGATGCACGGCTGGATCTTCCAGCCCGGACCGAGGTCGCGTGCCTGCCGGGACAGGATCCCCTCGGTCGCCCGGGCGCCACCCGCCTTGGCGCCGTCCGGGTTCTCCGCGCTGATCGAGTAGGAGCGCGCGGACGACAGCCGCGCCACGTTGCCGAGATGGACGTCGAGACCGTTGAAGTCACCCATACCCGACGACCCTAGGGTGCGGTCCGCGGCACCACACCTCGTCCGAGCAGACCGCACGGTCCGCTTGCGGTCGAGTGGTCTACTCAAGGTGCTTTACCGGCTGCGATTCGTCGGCAACAGTGAACCGGTGCCTGCTTCGTCTGTCGTGCTGATCGGCCCGCCCGGACCGGCGGCCGCCTTCACCACCGTCCTCGACCAGGCCGGGCTCGCTCATCAGCGGTACGACGACCCGCCCGCGGACCTCTCCGACGCGCAGGCGGTGATCGTGCTCGCCGGGCGGTATCCGGAGCCGTCGCGGTTCGACAGCGCCTGGCTGGCCGAGTACGCGCGGGCCGGCGGATCGGCGTACGTCGAGTTCGCGGAGGACGACGGGTTCCTCCCGAGTGGTGTGGTGCGGGACGCGCACATCGAGCGGATCTTCACGCGCGAGGCACTCGCCGGCATCGAGCCGCTCAGCATCCTCGACGAGCAGCTGTCCCGGGCGCAGGAGGTGGTCGCCCCCGAGCGATCGGTCGAGCTGCTCAGCTACGGATCGGTCGCCGGCACGCACAAGGCGGTGTTCGGCCCACCGGAGCACACGTTCCCGGCGCTCCTCGACATCCCGGTCGGCGACGGCCGTCTGCTCTACGCGACGACCGCCCTGAGCCATCACCTCAAGGGCAAGTACAAGCCGGTACGCCGGTGGACGCGACTGCTGCAGTTGATCGTCGCCGAGCTCACGGGGACCGACGCACCACCCGACGTCGGGGTCTTCACCGAACCGCGCGTGTGGGCCGCGTCCGGTGAGCAGGTGAAGCTCGTCGTACGGGCAGCCACCAAACCACGAGCCGACGTCGACCTGGTCGAGGTGGCGCCCGGCCGGTTCGAGTCGGAGCCGACGACCCTCACCGACGGCGAGCACACGTTCGTGGTCGATGGGCTGACCACGACGGTGATCGTGGGCCCGCGGGCCGAGCGGTACCGGCGCATGGTCGACCGGGGGATCGCCTGGTTCGACCGGGCCGGGATGTTCTACGACGCACCGGACGGATCGCGGGGAGTCGCGGAAGGCTTCTCCAACGAGATCGGCTTCGACGGGAAGCTCCCGTTCCGGCCGGTCCCGCGCGGCGACTGCTACACGCAGACCGCGCACGCCTTCCGGATGTACGCCGACCTCGCCGGCTTCCCGCGCGGTCGCACGATCGCCACCAACCTCATGCGGCAGGTCGTCGACGAGGAACAACTCACCGACCGCAACCCGCTGTACGGCGCCTTCGAACCACGGGGCGCCCGGACCGACCTGACCGCGACCAACAACCTGTTCGCCGACGACGGTGGCTGGATCGCCCTGTTCGCCCTGATCTCCGGTGAGCTCGAATCCGGCCTGCGCGGCGTCGAGTCGCTGATCCGCACGGCGAACACCGAGCTCGGTCTGCAGGTCGATCCGTGGCGGACCCCGTCGACGTTGATGGTGAAGGGCTGGGACGAGTTCGGCCGCAGCCCGATCGAGGACGGGCTGGACCTGACCTCGCACTGGCAGAGCTCCGCGCTGTGCGCGTACCTGTACGCGTACGGGATCACCGGCGAACCGTCGTACCTGGAGATCGCCGAGCGCGGTCTCGACCACATGGCGTCGCACCACCCGCGGGCCCGGCTGGAGACCAGCCGCACCTGTGAGGCGGGCCGCTTCCTGCTGCCGCTCGCCGGCGGGTACTTCTACACCCGCAAACCGCTGTACCTCGAGACGATGCTGTCGCTGGCCGAGTTCCTGAAGTCCCGCCAGGGTCCGGACGGCGGGTTCGCCGAGTGGGACGGGAAGTGCCCGCCGAGCAACGAGGCGTACGGCGTCGACGAGGCGTCGATCTTCCAGGCCAACGGCGACCCGGTCACCGACCAGCTGTACGGCACGCCGTTCGCGGCCTGGGCGCTGCCGATCGTGCACCAGATCACCGGCGAGCCGGTCTTCGAGGAGCTCGCGCACGGCGTCCTCGACTACCTGAGCCGGATCCAGATCGACGACCCGGACGACGAGCAGCTCGACGGCACCTGGCAGCGCGCGTTCGACTTCGACGCCTGGGAGTACTTCGGCTCGAACGCCGACATCGGGTGGGGTCCGTACTGCGTGGAGACCGGCTGGTCGGTCGCGCCGACCCTGATCGCCGCGATGCAGTACCTGCGACGTACGCCGTTCTTCCCGGAGCCCGGGCCGGACCGGCGTGCGCTGGTCGCGAAGGTCCGCGCCGAGTTCGACTCGATCGCCGCGGGCGAGTCTGTCGAACCGACCTTCCACCGTCGCGAGGATGGCCGGATCGTGCGCCACCAGGCCGGCGTACCGGCGGTCCTCGGCGAACTCGAAGCGGCGGGCGAACCTGTCTGGGCGCGGAACGAGCCGTCGAACTCCTACGAGATCTACGTTCGTGGCGCCGACAACCACCTGCACCACACGTACCTCGACGACCGCGTCGGTCAGGGTCGCTGGCGCCGGCTCGGCGACCTCGAGCTCGCCGATGACCCGGTGGTCGCGTTCAACCCCGGCGCCGACGCGATCGAGGTGTACGTCCTGGGTGCGGACCGCCGGATCCACCACTGCTCGATGATCGACGTCCGCGGCGGTCACACTCCGTGGGAACCTGTGGGTACGCTGCACTTCACCGGGTCACCCGCGGTGATGTACGACGAGAAACTCGGCACCGTCCGCCTGGTCGCGAACGACACCGCCGGCCAGGACCGCCGTACCCGCAAGGTGAACCGCTGGCACCTACCCTGGCAGGACTATTCACACTGGACCACAGCATGAAGCGCATAGCGATCGATGGCGGTCAGTCGGCTCTTCGTCTTCGGGTTCTTCCGGACGGCCGGACCGGCGCCGGCCCCGGCTACACACACGGACCGGACGCGCTGCAGGGCATGCTCGACGCGATTCGGGTCGCCTCGGCCGCGGCGGAGGTCGACGGACCGACCGAGGTCGTCGCGCTCGGACTCACCGGGTACCCGCAGGCCCCGGGCGCGGCGGAGGCGTTCGCCGCGGAGGTCGCCGCGCTGCTGGACGCCGATGAGGTCCGGCTGACCCAGGACATGGTCACGGCGCACGCCGGCGCGCTGCCCGACGGGTACGGCGTGGTCGTTGCCGCCGGCACCGGACTCGTCTGCCTCGCGGTGGACCGCGACGGGACGTGGCGCAAGCTCGACGGTCACGGTTACCTGTTCGGCGATGCCGGGAGTGCGTTCGCGATCGGTCGCGCCGGACTGGTCGCCGTACAGCGTGCTCGTGACGGTCGCGGCCCGGTCACCAAGCTCGCCGACACCGGGCTCGATCCGGTCACGCTGTACCGCTCCTCCACGTTGGTCGACGACGTGGCCCGGTTCGCTCCCGAAGTACTGCGGTGTGCGGCCGAAGGCGATCCGGTCGCGCACGACCTCGTGGTCCACGCCGCGGGTGACATCGCCGAGACGATCGGCGCCGCCGTCGCTCAGCTCGCCGGCCAGGGGCCCGTCCCGGTCGCGTGTGTCGGCGGCCTGTTCGCCGGAGCCGGCGAACAACTCCTCACTCCGGTCCGCGACGCCCTCCCGCCCCGTGCCGTCCTCACTCCGGCGGCCGGCAACTCGCTCGACGGCGCCGAACGCCTCGCCACCGGACCAGCCGGAACGTACGCCGACCTGATTGTGACCCACCGTCGATGAGAACCGTTGCCCCCGGCACCTTGGTGGTGTCCTGCCAGGCGGGACCCGAGAGCCCGCTGCACGGACCGGCCGCGATGGCGCTGATGGCACGAGCCGCCGAGGCGGGTGGCGCCGGCGCGATCCGGGCCAACGGACCCCAGGACATCGCGGCGATCCGGGCGGTGACCGACCTGCCGATCATCGGGATCCACAAGATCGGCGACCCGGCCGGCGTCTTCATCACCCCGACGTACGACGCCGCGGCCGGCATCGTCGCGGCCGGAGCGGACCTGGTCGCCCTCGACGCGACGCTGCGGCCACGCCCCGACGGACAGCAGGTGGCCCACCAGATCACCCGGATCCACGACGAACTCGGCGTACCGGTGATGGCCGACGTGGACACGCTGGACGCCGGCCTGGCGGCGCGCGAGGCGGGCGCCGACGTGGTCGCCACGACCCTGTCGGGGTATACCAATGGCCGTCCACCGACCGGACCTGATGTCGAACTGGTCCGGCAGTTGGCCGGCAAGCTGGGCTGCCCCGTGATCGCCGAAGGCCGGATCCGGACCCCCGAGGACGTCCGCGCCGTGTGTGATGCGGGTGCGTACGCCGTCGTGGTCGGGCACGCGATCACGAATCCGACCGACATCACCGCGCGACTGGTCGGCGCGATCCCGGTCCACTAGAGCACGAACAGTGGTCTAGTCGATCTTGTCGACCGGGGTCGAATCCCCTTCCGTGCGGGTGTCCGGCGGGCGTATCCATGACGCAGCCCAGTGCCATCACAGGCAGTGCCATCTCAGGCCCCGAGAGGACTCGTCATCATGATCGAGGTCGACCGCCGTACCCTGCTCCGCGCCGCCCTGGCCGGATCCGCCGTCGCCACGCTCGCCTCCTGCGCGAAGCCCGTTCAGGACAAGGCGACCCAGGCGGCCTCCGTCGGCGCGTCGGTGGACGGCAGCAAACCGCTGGAGTTCTTCAACTTCGACGGCGGCTACGGCAAGGAATGGACCACCATGCCGTTGGACCTGTACCGCAAGGAGTTCCCGAATGCGGACGTGAAGCTGAACAGCGGACAGCAACTCCAGCAGCAACTGCAGCCGCGGTTCATCCAGGGCAACCCGCCGGACCTGATCGAGAACGTCGGCCTGGACGGCGCCTCGCTGGCCGCGCAGAAGCAGGTGATGGACATCGGCGCCCTGCTCGACATGGAGGCCTACGACCAGCCCGGTGTGAAGGTCAGGGACACCCTGCTCCCGGGCGTCGCCGAGGCCGGCCGGTACGACGGCGTGAAGTACGAGATGCCGTACGTCTTCGGGACCGCGGGCATCTGGTACAGCAAGCCGCTGATGGACAAGCACGGCTGGACGTACCCGAAACACTGGGACGAGATGCTCGCGCTCTGCGCCGAGATCAAGAAGACCGGGCTCGCACCGTGGACGTACCAGGGCAAGTTCCCCGGGTATCTGACCAGTCCGATGCTGATGACGGCGTACAAGGCGGCCGGGCCGGACCTGAAGAAGAAGGTCGACAACCTGGAGCCGAACGCGTGGCGCGACCCGGCGCTGATCGCCGCCGCCGAGGGCTACCAGGAACTCGCCGCGAAGGGCTTCCTGTTGGAGGGCTCGCAAGCGCTCTCACACACCCAGTCGCAGACCTACTGGGCGCAGGGCAAGGCGGTCTTCATCCCATGCGGCGGCTGGCTGGAGAACGAGCTCGGCGACATCGCACCGAAGGACCTCGGGATGACGATGGCCCCGGTGCCCGGCCTGTCGAAGGACGACAAGGCGCCGTTCGAGACCGTCACCGGCGGGCCGGGTGGCGCGCTGATCGTGCCGGCCAAGGCGAAGAACCCGCAGGGCGGCCTCGAGCTGCTGCGGATCATCGTGTCCAAGAAGTGCATGCAGAACTTCACCAAGCTGACCAACTCGCTGACCATCACCAAGGGCGCCACCGACGGCCTCCAGCTGTCCTCGGCGAACCAGTCGATGAAGGACGTGATCGATGCGGCCGGGACGAACATGTTCCTCGACTGGTCCTTCCGGCTCTGGTACAAGAAGCTGCTCGACAACTCGGACAAGGCGATGGCCGCGCTGATGAACCGCGAGGTGACGCCCGACGAGTGGAGCAAGCAGATGCAGAAGTACGCCGACGAGACCGCGAAGGACCCGTCGATCAAGAAGTTCCACGCCTGATGCATCACGGCAAGTACCGGTTCATCGTCAGCCTGCTGGCCGTCCCGCTCGCCGTGTACGCGGTGTTCGTGATCTCGCCGTACCTGCAGGCCTTCCCGATCGCGTTCACGAACTGGGAAGGGCTGTCGGCGAGCTACCACTACATCGGGTTCGGGAACTTCGTCACGCTGTTCCACGACTCGGTGTTCTGGGTGGCGCTGCGGCACAACCTGTTCCTGCTGGTGTCACTCCCGGTCATCATCGTGACGTTGTCGCTGTTCTTCTCGGCCGCGCTCAACTACCAGGGCGGCGTGCCGGGGTCGCGGATCTACAAGGTCGTGTACTTCTTCCCCGGCGTGCTGTCGATCGCGATCGTCGGGGTGCTGTGGCAGTTCGTCTTCGAGCCGCGCAACGGTCTGCTGAACGGCTTCCTGCGGGCGATCGGGCTGGACGGGCTGGCGCGGTTGTGGCTCGGCGACGGCAAGACCGCGCTCGGCTCGATCATGGCGGTCGTCGTGTGGGGCGGTGTCGGGTTCTACGTCGTACTGTTCACCGCGGCGATGGCGGCGATCCCACGGGAGCTGTACGAGGCGGCGCTGCTCGACGGCGCCGGCGCGCTGCAGTCGTTCTGGCGAGTGACGCTGCCGTTGATCTGGAACACGGTGCAGACCGCGCTGGCGTTCCTGGTGATCGGGGCGCTGGACATGTTCGCGCTGGTCAAGATCCTGTCGGTCGGGCCCGGCGGCCCCGACGACGCGACGCAGGTCATCTCGCTGTACATGTACACCAACGCGTTCACCTACGGGAAGTTCGGCTACGCCTCCGCGATCGGCGTCACGCTGTTCGCGATCAACATGATCCTGACCCTGCTGACGTTCCGGCTGACCCGCCGCGAGCGCGTCGAGTACTGAGGGAGACCTGATGGTTACGTTGACCTCCCAGTCCTCCACCGCGGTGCGGTCCGCGGAGCCTGCCCGTACGGCGGTCGGCGCGCGGGTGCTCGGCGGGGTGTCGCAAGGGTTCCTGCTGGTCTGGGGCGCGATGGTGGTGTTCCCGCTGCTCTGGGCGGTGCTCAGTTCGTTCAAGTCCGACCAGGACATCTTCACCAGCCCGTGGAGCCTCCCGTCGCACTGGCGCTGGGACAACTTCTCCCGCGCGTGGAACGAGTCACACATCGGCTCGTACTTCTTCAACAGCGTGATCGTCGTCTCCGCCGGCGTCGTCCTGACGCTGCTGCTGTCGTCCGCGGTCGCCTACGTGCTCGCCCGCTTCGAGTTCCCCGGCAGCCGGGCGCTGTACTACGTGTTCGTCGCCGGCATGGTGTTCCCCGGGTTCCTGGCGCTGGTGCCGCTGTTCTTCGTGGTCCAGAACCTCGGGCTGATGAACAGCTACCTGGGACTGATCCTGGTGTACGCCGCGCACGGGATGTCGTTCTCGGTGTTCTTCCTGACGGCTTTCTTCAGGACCCAGTCGAAGGAACTCGCCGAGGCGGCGCTTGTCGACGGGTGTTCTCATTGGGGTGTGCTCTTTCGCATCATGCTGCCGCTGGCCCGGCCCGGGCTGGTGAGCATCGGCATCTTCCAGTTCCTAGGCATGTGGAACGAGTACCTGCTGCCGCTGGTGCTGAACACCGACGAGAAGCGGTACCTCGTCACCCAGGGGCTGGCGAACATCGCGGTCACCCAGGGTTATCACAGCGACTTCTCCGGGTTGTTTGCTGGACTGACAATTTCCATAATTCCGGTGTTGGCCGTTTACCTTGGCTTTCATCGTCAGATCAGCGCCGGTATGACCGCGGGAGCCCTCAAATGACCGAACTCCTCCTGGCCGCGAAGTCCCTGGACGTCACGCCACCTCCGGGCCATCGGCTCGACGGGTACGCCGCTCGTACCGGCGTGGCCACCGGGACCGCCGACCCCCTGCGCGCGACGCTGATCTGGCTGTCCGGCAAGGACGATCCCGGCGTGCTGTGGCTCACCCTCGACGCGATCGCGGCCGGCTCGGCGTTGTCCGCGGAGCTCGCCGCGGCCGCCGGCGAGGCGGCCGACATTCCGGCGTCCCACGTCGTCGTGTCGGCCTCGCACACGCACTCGGGCCCGTCGGGGTGGACGGGAGAGATCCATCCGGTGATCCCCGCCGAGCGTGAACGTTCGCTGGTCGACGCGCTGGTCGGTGCCGTGCGTTCGGTGCGGCTGGAGCGGCAGCCGGTGACGGCGACCTGGCACTCGATCGAGGTCGTCGGCGTCGGCACCAACCGGCACCGCAAGAACGGTCCGCACGACAACACCGCGGGCATCCTCGCGCTCCGCTCGTCGTCCGGCTCGCTCGAGGCCGTCCTCCTCGACTTCGCATGCCACCCGACGACGTACGGCCCGGAGAACATGCGGTACTCCGCCGACTGGCCCGGTGCCGCTCGCGCCGCGCTCGCGCCTGCGGTGGTCGGGTTCCTCCAAGGGGCGGCCGGTGACGTGAGCCCGCGGTTCACTCGTCAGGGCCGTGGTGCTGCCGAGGTGACCCGTCTGGGGAGCCTGCTCGCAGGGCGTGTTCGCGAGGCGCTCGCGGAGCCCGGTCTCGAGCTACCGCAGTCGGCGCCCGCGATCCGGCGTACCACTCTCAGCTTGCCGGTGCGGGACATTCCGCCGGTCGACGAGTCCGAGAAGCTCGTGACGGCCGGCGAGTCCCGGGTGAACTCCGGCGTCGACGACCCGTCCGACCGCATCTCCCAGACTCGCTTGGAGGGCGCCCGCGGCCAGGCCCTGATGGCTGCCGCGTGCCTGCCGCCGACGCTCGACCTCTCCGTCAGCGCCGTCACCATGGGTGACGTCTGCTGGATCAACCTGCCCGTGGAACTCTTCGCGATCCACGGCGCCTGCCTCCAGTCCGACAGCACCCACCCGATCACCCGAGTGATTGGTTACACCGACGGTTACTACGGCTACGTCGTCGACCCCGCAGCCGCCGAGGCCGGCACCTACGAAGCCCTCATCACCTTCTTCGACCAGCCCACCACCAACAGACTTCTCACCGAAACCGCATCCTTCGTCAACAGCTGACGTACGCGAGCCCCTACAGCGCCAGTTCCGGCTGGAGCTTCTTGGCGGGCCAGACGCGTTGTTTGCGGGCGGCCAGCGTTGACGCGGCGAGGGCGACGGTGAACCACGCGGCCAGCGCGAGGAGGTCCCGGCCGAGGGACGTGCCCGGTCCGCCGTACATGAGGTGGCGTACGCCGTCGATCGCGTAGCTCATCGGGAGTGCGTGGTGGAAGAAGTACAGCGGCTCGGGGATGGTCTGCCACGGGAACGTGCCGCCGGCGCTGACCAGCTGGACCACCATCAGGACCAGGCCGAGGAACTTGCCGATGGCGCCGAACCAGGCGGACAGGGCGTGCAGGATCGCGACGAAGGTGAAGGACGTCAGGATCAGGAACCCAACGGTCAGCCATGGGTGCGCGGCGTGGATGCCCAGACCCAGGACGACGGCGACGAACACCAGTGTCGCCTGGATCGCACCGAACAGCGCCGGCGGGAGCCAACCGCCGAGCGCGACGCGGAACGGCGACTGCGCAGCCGCGAGAGCGCGAGGCGACAGCGGGCGGACCAGCAGGAACAGGACATACGCACCGATCCAGCACGCCAGGCTGAGGAAGAACGGAGCCAGACCGGCGCCGTAGCTGTCCGCCGTGGCTTGGGAGACGTTCTGCAGTGTCACAGGTGCGCCCAGCGTCTCAGCGACCGCCTTGCGCTGGTCAGCGGACGGATTGGGGATCTGCTTCACGCCTTTCGCCAGGCCGGCGTTCAGCTGGGTCGCACCGGTCTTCAGCTGACCCACTCCGGTCGCGAGGCTGTTCACACCGGTCAGCAACTGCCCCTGACCAGTCACCGCCTGCTTCTCACCGGCTGCGAGCGCCGTGGCACCGGTCTGCAACGTGCCCAGACCGGTCTTCAGCTTCACAGCACCTGTGTTGAGCTGGTGAGCGCCACCGGCCGCCGTACTGATGCCGTTCGTCAGAGCCGGTGTCGCCTTGGCCAGCGCGGAGGCGCCGTTCGAGACCTTGCGTGCCCCGACGGCGAGCTGATTGAGCTGTTTGGAGGTCGACTGGATCTTGGTGTTCGCGCGGACGACGGGAGCGCGCAGCTTGCTCGTCTCGAGCAGCACCTGCCGGATCTGGTGCTGGCTGAACCCTTGTGCCTTCAACCGCGCGGCCAGCTGGGAGTCGAACGTGGACAGGTCCTTCACCAACGTGCCCGACGCGGTGGCGACCTGCTTCCCGACCCCGGCGATCTTCTCGTTGCCATCAGCAACCTGGTTGGCGCCGGCGGCCAGCTGCTTGGTCTGCTTCGGCAACGTCGCCGTCTTGTCCTTCAACGTCCCCAGGCCGCTGTCGAGCTTGCCGGCGCCAGTAGCGAGTGACGAGGCCCCTTGGGAAGCCTGCGTAGCGCCGGCGGCCAGTTGCGTCGCACCGGCCGACAGTTGCTTCTGCGCGGTGTTCAGCTGGGTGGCGCCCGTCTGCAGCTTCGTGACCCCGGTCGCCGCTGACGTCAGCCCGGTCTGCAGCTTGGCGGCACCGGCCGCCGCGGTGCTGACCTGCGTGTGGATCGTGTTGTACCCGGCCAGCAGCTGGGACGCGGCGGTCTCACTGACCTGCGAGGCCACGGTCTTGGTCACCTGCGCGACAACCTGGTTCGCGATCGTGTGCGCGATGTAGTTGTTCGCGTCGTTCGTCAGCAGCTCCAGTTGCGCCTGCCGCGGCGTGAACTCCGCGCTCGACGCCAGGTCCGACGAGAACGACTTCGGGAGCACGAGCGCGAACTCGTACTTCCCGTCCGACACCCCGGCGGTCGCGTCGGCACGGTCCACCTGATGCCAGTCGAAGCTCTTCGACTTGACCAGCTCCGAGGCGACCTCCGGTCCGACATTCAGCTTCTCGCCGGTCGCGAGCGTCGTACCGGCGTCCTCGACGACGACCGCGGTCGGGATCTTGTTCAGCCGGCCGTACGGGTCGTGGTTCGCGTAGAGGTACAGGCCGCCGTACAACACCGGGACCAGCAGTAGGGCGACCACGGCCAGTTTGGGCAGCCGCCCGGCGGTCAGGCGTCGCAACTCACTCAGGGCCATCCGCAGCGCGGTCACGCCTCTGTCTCCTCTAACTCTTCTTCTTCGTCGATCGGGGTCACCGGCTCCACGGGAGCCACCGGAGCGACCTGGACCGGGTCAGGTTGTTCTGTCTCGCCCATCCGGGCGGCCTTGATGTCGAGCAACCGCGCGGACGCGTCGGCACAGGTGATGATCACGCCGTACCCGTCCGCCGCCAGCCCGCGCCCGAGCTCGTACCAATCGCGCGGATCGCCACCGTGACGATCCGGCATGGTCAGAATCACCACCCGTACGTCGGGACGCGCCACGGTCAGCTCCGTCAGCAGTCTGGTCCGTACGGCGACGGGCAGGTGCTCGAACCGCTTGTCGGCATGCTCCGCGGCGTCATGGTCGTTCAGCCACTCCAGCACGGCCTTGCGACCCGCTTTGCGCCCGGCGATCGCCAGCTCCTCGCCGACGACCGTCTGAACCGGCAGCGCGTCGTCCGGCTCGGTGATGCCCGGGGCGTCGACCACCGCGATCCGTCGCCGCAGCTCGGCCAGATCAGCTTTGCCGTCGAGCCGGACCGTCCCGGTGTCGGGCTTGAGCCGCCCGGACAGCCCCAGCGCCGCCGCGACGTGCCCAGCGCCTGGGTAGCCGGTCAGCAGCACGACCTGATGGTCGGCGACCGACACGGACGTGGCGTGCAGCATCGGAGCGTGCGGACCCCGCACGCTGATCCCGACGGCCTCGAGCTCCATCCTGCAACCCCGTTCAATACGGTTGTGTATTCAATACGGAACCGTATCCTACTCCTATGGAACCGCCCAAGCGCCGCCGCTCCAACACCCGGGCCCGACTTCTCGAGGGTGCCCTCGCAGTCTTCGCCGAGCGCGGATTTCACGGCGCGTCGGTGGAGGACATCTGCGAGCGTGCCGGGTTCACCCGGGGCGCGTTCTACTCGAACTTCGCGTCCAAGGACGAGCTGGTCCTGGCGCTGTTCCAGGCCACCACCGACCGTCTGCTGGAGCAGATCGAGGCGCTGCTCCCCGAGCTCGCCAACCAGCCCGGCACGCTGCTGGACGCCGTCCTCGGGCTGCTCGACGAGACCGCCCCGGACCGGCGCCAGTGGCACCTGATCTCGGCCGAGTTCACGCTGCACGCGCTGCGGGACCCGGTGGCCGCGGAGGCGCTGAACAATCAGCGCGCGATGTTCCGCGAGAGCCTGACGCGGCTCGTCGAGCAGATCGCCGAGACCGGCGGGCTGACGCTCACCGTGCCCGCGGAGCAGTTCGTCCGGCTGGTGATCGCCGTCCACGAAGGCGCCCGGTCGCAGAGTCTGCTCGAGCCGAAAGAGGTCCCGGCCGGCTCGCTCGAGCACACCTTCCTGCCGCTGGTGCTGGAAGCGGTCAGCCGACCTTCACGCTGACCGTGTGCAGGCCGGTCGCGCCGTTCGGGGCGGGCGGTGCCGAGGACTCGACCTGTGGGTTGCCTTGCGCGTCGAACGCCCGTACCTGCAGGACGTGCTGGCCGCGGGACGCGTCCCAGGTCCAGTGCCACTGCCGCCAGGTGTCGATCGACGGATCCGTCGCGAGTGTTGCTTGTTGCCAAGGGCCCCCGTCGACGCGGACCTCGACCTTCGACACCCCGACATGCTGATCCCAGGCCACCCCGGCCACCGTCACCGGTCCCGGCTCGACCTTCTTCCCTCCTGGGGTGTCGATCCGCGACGACAGCTTGATCGGTCCGAGCGCCGACCACCCGCGCGGCGTCCAGTACCCCTCGAAGCGGTCGAACCGCGAGACCTCGATGTCCACCAGCCACTTCGTCGCCGACACGTAGCCGTACAGCCCGGGTACGACGATCCGCACCGGGAACCCGTGTTCGACCGGCAACGGCTGCCCGTTCATCGCGAACGCCAGCATCGCTTGCCGGTCGTCGAGCAGCGTGGGCAACGGCGTACCGGCGGTGAAGCCGTCCTTCGACGTCGACTTGATCGCGTCCGCGCCCGCCGCCGGACCGGCCTCCTGCAGCAGGTCCTTCAGCAGGACGCCGGACCAGAGCGCGTTCCCGATCAGGTTGCCGCCGACCTCGTTGCTCACGCAGGTGAGCGTCACCCACTGGTGGATGACCTGGCGTTTCAGCAGGTCGTCGAAGGTCAGCGTGATCTCGCGATCGACCATCCCATGGATCCGCAGCGTCCAGTCCGCGGGCACGATCTGCGGCACCGAGAGTGCCGTGTCGATCCGGTAGAAGTCCTCGTTCGCCGTCGCCCACGGCACGGCGCCGTCGGCCTGGACTCCCGCCGGCGGCGCGAGGGTCGGTGGCTGCGGCAGCTTCAGCTGCTTGCGCGCGTCCGCCACCGCGGCGCGGTTCCCGCCGACGACCTTGCCGAGGGCACCGATCGCCGCCGAGCCGAGCGCGACCCCGGCCGACAGTTGCAGGAACCCGCGGCGGCTGACCGCGTCGTCAGGGGAGGCGAGCAGCGGTTCGAGCCGTCGGCTGAACAGACGCAGTACGACGAGGGCGGTGATCCCGGCGAAGATCGACGGGAGGGCTCCGGTCTGCCCGGCGTCCGCGCGGGTGACGGCCGCGGCGACCGCGACACCGCTCAATGCCACCGTGATCAGGGCACCCGCCCAGTAGCGCCGTACGGCGAGAATGCCGCCGATCGCGGCGAGGGCGGCGACGACGATCAGGATGCCGACCCGCAGCGCCGTCTTGTCGTGGGTGCCGAACCAGGAGATCGCGAGGTCCTTCAGCCACGGCGGCACGCGGTCGATGAAGGCCGACCCGATCGCGACGACGGGGGTCTGCGGCGTACCGAGGATACCGGCGACCACGCTGCCGACGGCCAGACCGGCGAGTGCCGAGAGGACGCCGCCGACGGCTCCGCGCCACCGGGTGCCGCTGGGAGCCTTGGGGTCAGCCTGTTGCTTCACTTCTCAACGATTGCGCGACGGGGCGCCCGACACCAGTCGAGCGCCCCATCCGTTAGTCGCGGGTAATGCGGTTGTGCGGTTGTGAACCCTTGCGGATTCGGTCAGATCCGGTCGGGCGTGATCGGCCCGAGTCCCGGGCGGCCGTTCGGCCAGCGGCGGGCGTTGTCCCGGACCCGGCGGAGCTTGCCGAGGACAACGTCACGGTCGTCCGCCAACTGGGACATCCAGAGGCTGTCGATCTCGAGCAGGTGGTCCGGCAGGGCTTCCCGCAGCCGGCGCTTCCCCTCCTCGGTCAGGACGGCGAACGAACCGCGGGCGTCGTCGGGGCAGGGCTCCCGGCGCACCAGGCCGAGGTTCTCGGCACGGTCGACCAGCCGGGTGATGCCGCCGGTGGTGACGGTCAACTCCCGGGCAAGGGAAGTGAGACGCTGCTTCTCCCCGTGGCTGCGGGCCAGCCGCAGCAACAGTTCGAACATTGCCATTTGCAGTCCACTGCGCTTCAGGGAATGGCGCATCAGGTGATCCAGCTCTGCTGCTGCTTCTCGCAACAGGCCATAGGCCGTCAGCACGTCGCTTTCCCAGGGTTCGGCGGCGCGAGTGGGTTCTGCATCGGCGAGCGCTAGGGGCGAGCAAAGCGAAGGCGCGATGGTCATGGGCGGACTCTATTAGTTGACTAGGTCACTTCGCTACACGGGGTGACCTTTCGGCTACAGATCGACCCAGAACCGCAAGAACCCTGAGCGTAACCGATCCGCTCCAGCCGATCTGGACTAGCACGGTGGGTTTTTTACCTGCGGTGGCCGGGGAAAGGTGGAACGATATCCGTTCGCGCTCGCTGGGGAGGGTACGCATGGCGGTGATCGAGGCGGCCGATCTGGTCAAGGAGTTCAGCCGGCCCGCCGTGCAGCCCGGGCGGATGCCGCGGCTGCGAGCGCTGTTCAGCACCAAGCGGGACGTCACCCGGGCGGTGAACGGGGTGAACTTCGAGGTCGAGCCCGGCGAACTCGTCGGGTACCTCGGTCCGAACGGCGCCGGCAAGTCGACCACGATCAAGATGCTCACCGGGATCCTGACCCCGACCTCCGGAGTCTGCCGGGTGGCGGGTCTGGAGCCGTCCCGGGACCGCGCCCGGAACGCCCGCAACATCGGCGTCGTGTTCGGTCAGCGCACCCAGCTCTGGTACGACCTTCCGCTCCGCGACTCGTTCGAAGTACTCGGGGATCTCTACAACCTCGACAAGACGACGTACACCAAGCGCGTCGGCCTGTTCACCGAATTGCTCGACCTGGCGGACTTCCTGGACACGCCGGTCCGCTCACTGTCGCTCGGGCAGCGGATGCGCGGCGATCTGGTCGCGGCGATGCTGCACGAGCCGTCGATCCTGTTCCTCGACGAGCCGACGGTCGGCCTGGACGTGGTCGCGAAGGCGCGGCTGACCGAGTTCATCGCCGAGACCAACCGGACCTCCGGGACGACGGTCGTCCTGACCACGCACGACATGGACGACGTCGAGCGGCTCTGCCAGCGGATCATCGTGATCGACTCCGGCACGGTCCTGTACGACGGGGACCTCGCGAAGCTGAAGGCGCGGTTCATGCCGTACCGCTTCCTCGTGCTGACGCTGGCCGAGCGGAGCACCCGCCAGGTCGTGGACCTCCCGTTCGCGACCGAGGTGGAGACCAGCGCGGTCGGTGCGGTCCTGCCGTACCCGGAGCGCAGCGTCGTACTGCGGTACGACCCCCAGGAGATCGCGACGCCGGAGCTGATCGCGCGCGCCTCGCAGATGTACCAGGTCGACGAGCTGTCGATCGTCGATCCACGGCTGACGGATGTGATCGCCCAGCTGTACGACGGACTGCTGACGTGATCGCGGCCGAACAGGTTCGCGCGTTCCGCGGGATGACGCGCGCCGGCACGCGGTCCGTGCTCGCCTATCGCGGCGACCTGGTCACCGGCGCGATCACACTCGTCATCCAGGTCGTGCTCGCGATCGCCGTCTGGCGGACGGTGTACGCCGGTCGCGCGCCGGTGAACGGTGTGGACGCCCGTACGGCGGTCGCGTACGCGTCGATCGCGGCGTGCCTGCAGTCCGTGCTCCTGCCGTGGCAGTTCTCGACCTTGCCGATGCGGATCCGCACCGGGCAGATCGCGACGGACCTGACTCGGCCGCTCGGTCTGATGTGGCAGGTCTTCGGGCAGAACCTCGGCGTACTGCTGGCCCGGTTGCCGCTCGGGCTGATCGGACTCGCGGCAGCCGGCGTCCTCGGCGCCCTGGTCGCGCCGTCGGGGTGGGCGGCGGCGGTGCTGTCCGCGGTGGCGACGGTGGGCGGCGCGCTGATCGCGATGCTGTGCAACCTGATCGTGTCGATGGTGACGTTCTGGACGTTCGAGGTGAGCGGGCCATTGATCGTGTACCGGTTCGGCAGTGCGTTCCTGTCGGGATCACTGATTCCGCTGTGGTTCATGCCGGGATGGTTGCGAGGTGCGGTGGAGTGGCTGCCGTTCCAGGCGCAGGTGTACACGCCGGTGTCGATCTATCTCGGTCAGACGCGTGGTGGCGAGGCTGTGGCACTTGTCGCGGTGCAGTTGGGGTGGCTCGTCGTACTGACGCTGCTGCTCGAGCTGATCTGGCGGCGTGCTCGGCACAAGGTGGTGGTCCAGGGTGGCTGAGCAGACCTGGGCCCGGCAGTACGTGATCCTGCAGCGCGCAGCGTTGCGGGCCGCGTTGCAGTACCGGGTGAACTTCTGGACCACGCTGATGGGCGGAGTCGCCTATCAGGGCACGCAGTTGCTGTTCCTCGGCGTACTGCTGGGGAAGTTCGGGATGATCGCCGGCTGGGGCTTCCCCGAGATCGCGTTCGTGTTCGCGATGCGCCTGGCCTCGCACGCGCTGTACGTCGTGCCGTTCGGGTCGCTGCGGTTGACGGATCTGATCGTCCGGGACGGCGAGTTCGACCGCGTGCTGCTGCGCCCGGTGAACCCGTTCCTGCAGGTGATCACGCGCGGATTCCCGCTGATGTCGCTCGGCGACGCGCTGCTCGGCGCCGGCGCGCTGGTGATCTTCAGCTGGCACGCGCCGGTCGACTGGGACGCGCTGAAGATCGTCTACCTGCTGCTCGCGGTGATCGGTGGCGGGCTGGTCGAGACCGGCATCCAGACCTTCTTCTGCGGTCTGTCCTTCATCGCCACCTCGACCTTCTCGTTGCGGATCTTCGCCGACAACTCGATCACCCAGTTCTCCGGCTACCCGCTGACGATGTTCGGGCGGGGCGTCTTCTACGGGTTCTGCACCGTCTTCCCGATGGCGTTCATCGCGTTCCTCCCCGCGACGGTGTTGCTCGGCAAGACCTCCGACGTACCGCTTCCGCTGTGGCTCGTCGTCGCCTCCCCGCTGGTCGGACCGGTCGTTCTCGCGCTGGGTTATGCGTTCTTCATCCGCATGCTGCCGACGTACTCCAGCCCGGGGAGCTGACCCCGCACGGGGCCTGTGGATAACTTCCGCGGCCGGATCGCGATTTTTGCCACCCTTGATCCACGAGGTTTTCGCCACCGGATCGGGGAGCCAGATGAGCCAGGACACAGAGCACAAATCACCCTTCGGGCCCGGCTTCATCGCCGCCTGCATCGTGGTCGGCGCGGTGCTGATCTGCGGTCTGCTGATCCTGGTCGCGGGGTCGGGTTCCTCCGGGAAGGCGACCGCGAGCACCCAGCAGCCGGCTGCTGACTCGGCCTCGGCGAGCGCGGTGACCCAGCCTGCTGCCGGGGAGCCTTCGGCGGTTGCGAGTCCCTCCGGAGAGCCGGCGGGGGCCGGTGCCGCGGGGCAGGCGGGCGGGAGCTGTGGACTTCCCGCCGGTGACCAGGCGATTCCCGCGCAGGCCCCGGCGGTCGACAGCTGGGAGGTCAGCCGCCGGATCGTCGTACCGCGCTCCTCGTCGTTCGGGCCGCGGATCACCGATGCCGATGGTTTCCGCCGGTGCTTCGCGCACTCGCCGACCGGCGCGGTGTACGCGGCGTACAGCGCGATCGCGGCCATCGCCGATCAGACCAAGGCCATTCCGACCGCCAAGAAGCTGATGGTTCCCGGGTCCGCGACCGACAGTCTGATCAAGGAGCTCAGCACCCAGGAGGCCTCCAGCGACGACTCCGGGATCCAGCCGATCGGCTACCGGGTCGTGGACGCCGACCGGCAGCGGGTGACCGTCATGCTCGCCTTCCCCGTCGAGTCGGTCTACATGAGCGCCACCCTGACCCTCGTCTGGTACCAGGACGACTGGCGGGTCCAGCCACCGACGCCGGGCGACGCCGTCGGAGCGCCCTTCGCACAGCACCGTGATCTCGCCGACTTCGTGAAGTGGAGTGGTATCTGATGTGCGGACCGACGGAGATGAAGTGTCACGTGGCCGAGGGCGTCCAGTCGCTCGCCAACGGCTGGATCGAGGGCGCCAACCGGATGACGGCGGACTTCTTCTCGACCGTCCTGAACTCCCTGGCGACCTTCTGGGTCGATCCGAAGACGCCGGTCGCTCTGGCCAGCACGACCGACGGGCAGACCTGGACGAACAGTCAGACGGTCCAGTTCGTGCACGACAACACGCTCCCGCTGACGCTGACGATCTTCGCCCTCGCGATCGTCGCCGCCGGCATGCGGATGGCGTGGGAGCAGCGGGCGCGCCCGCTGCAGGAGTTGCTGAAGGCGATGCTGATCTTCGTCGTCGTCTGCGGCGCCGGTACGGCGATGGTCCAGGTGCTGGTCGAGTGGTCGGACCAGTTCTCGGTGAACCTGGTGAAGTCCGCGATCGGCGGCGACTCCTTCTCGTCGACGATTTCGAATCTGGTGTCGGGCCCGGACACCCGGGCCGGGAACGCCGGGATCAACTCGATCCTGATGGTGATCGTCCTCGGTCAGCTGGCGACCTGGGCGTCGCTGATCCAGATCGTGCTGATGCTGATCCGGTCGGCGATGCTGGTCCTGCTGGGTGCGACATTGCCGCTCGCGGCCGCGGCGACCAACACCGAGATCGGCAAGACCTGGTTCAAGAAGTACTGCGCCTGGACGCTCGGCTTCATCGCCTACAAGCCCGCGGCGGCCCTGATCTACGCGGCGGCGATCAAGCTGAAGGACGAGAACATGCTCGGCCAGAACAACGGCCTGACCCAGTCTCTGACCGCGCTCATGATGATGATGCTCGCCATCCTCGCGCTCCCCGCGCTGCTGCGGTTCGCGGTGCCGGTCACCGCGGCGGTGGCCGGTGGCTCGGCCGGAATGGGTAGCTCACCCGACTTCGGCGGGATGGCGACGGGCGCGCTCAATGTCGGCGGCGGGTTCGGTGGCGGGGGCAGCCGGAGCGGTGCGGCAAGTGGTGGCGGGTCGGTCGGCGGCGGTGGTGGTGGCGGAGCGGGCGCGGCAGGTGGGGGTGGTGGCGCCACGGGCGCGAAGCTCGCGGGCAGCGCAGGCGGCGCGGCGCTCGGACCGGCCGGCATCGCCGCGACGGCGGCTCGTAAGGCGGCCGGCGCGTTCGCGGGAGCCGCGGCGCACTCGGCCGGTGAAGCCGGTGGTGGCGGCGGCTCCGGAGCGTCGCGACCCAGCGGTGCGGGGCCGATGGGCGGGCGGTCGGGCGGCGGCCGATCGGGTGGCGGCGCGGGTGGCGGACGCCCGACGCCCACGGCGCGGGCCGGATCGTCCACAGGCTCCGGCGGCAAGACACCGGCCGGTGCCGGCGTGGGCGGAGGGTCGGACGGCCCGAGCGGCAACTGGTAACCATCGGCCAACGGCACGTCACGGCGGGTGCCGCCCCACCGCCGCACCGCCGCACTGCCGCACTGCCGCACTGCCGCACTCCTGCCCCCCGGCCGGGCGGCGGGCGCGGCCCGAGGGGATGCGAGCATGAGCGCCATGCCTCTGGACCGGATTGCTCTGATCTCCGACGTGCACGGGAACCTGACGGCGTTGGAGGCGGTGCTGGCGGATATCTCCGGGCGCGGGATCGAGCGGATCTTCAACCTCGGCGACTACGTGGGGAAGGGTCCGCGGGGCCAGGCCGTGGTGGATCGGTGCCGCGAGGTCTGCGAGGTGAACCTGCTCGGAAACTGGGACGACTTTCTCCCGGATCCCGGGCGGACCGAGGACCGTGAGGGCCTGCGGTGGTGGAAGAACGAGCTGCGCGAGGAGCAGTGGAGATGGCTGCGCGGGCTGCCGTTTTGTCATGACTTTGTGCTGAGTGGGCGGCAGGTGCGGTTGTTCCACGCGTCCTCGACGAGTGTTCATCGACGCGTCCGGTTCGATCACAGCGAGGCGGAGTACCTGGGCATGTTCGAGAACACTCCGGCGACCGGCGACGGGCCGGTGCCGACGATGGTGGGGTACGCCGACACTCATGACCCGTTCTTCGAAGAGGATCTCGGGCGGACCTTGTTCAACACCGGATCGGTCGGGAACAGCCTCGGCGATCCGACGCCGGTCTACGTGATCCTGGAGGGCGTTCTGGACTCGACCGAACCGGCCCCGCTCTCGGTGCAGTTCGTCCGGGTGCCGTACGACGCCCACGCCGAGCTGGCCGTTGCTCGCGAACTAGGGATGCCGGAGCTCGACGCGTACGAGTCCGAGATCATCCACGGGCTCTACCGGACCAACTTCTACAGCGGTACTCCGGACGGCTATCACCGGTAATCCCCAGGGTTTTCCACAGCCTGGGGATTGTGGCTGTCAGCAACCATCCGAGTGGTGTTCACTCGTCGGTCAGGTGTCGAGCAAGGTCTCGGAACCGATCGGGTGGTAGCCGGCCGCCAGGAACGCGCGCAGGGAGGCGGCATTGCCTGGCGTGACCTGCGCCCAGATCGACGCATCCGGGGGGATCACAGCGCGAGCGGCCCGGGCGAGCCGACGCCCGTGACCACGTCCCCGGATCTCGTCGGGGAGCTCGATCGCGCACTCCAGACGGCCCGCGAGACCACGCCCTGTGATGACGACCGCGCCGTACTCATCGCCGTACACCCGGACGTCGTCGCGGTGCTGCAACGCCCGCTCGACCCGGGGATGGTCGTGATTGTCGAGCGGTGTCAGCCCGGCGATCGCAGCGGTTCGTGAGTCCGGATCGGTGAGCGCGGTGGCGAGCAGCATCGCGTCGGTGGCTCCGGCGCGGCGGCCGGTCCGCTCGGCGAGCGCCTGCAGGAAGGCCGGGCCGACCGGCGCGCCCAGATCGCCCTCCGGGATCCGCTCGGCGACCCACTCCGCGCTGACATCCGCCGCGATCACGGTGTGCCCGGTGAACGCCACCACCGCGGAGTCGCGCTCCGACGGCGCCGGTACGACGGTCAGCCCGAGATCCGGGGCCGGGAGGATGCCGTGTTCGACGGCACGCAGAATGGCAGCCAGAGTAGTCATCACGAGCATTCTCACGGAGATCCCGTGTCACGCTCGATGACGCCCGCCGAGGAGGCAGCAGGATGCGGAAACCGCAGCTGGTGAAGGCCGAGGGATTGCCCGATCGGGTGACGATCTACGAGGTCGGCCCGCGGGACGGGTTGCAGAACGAGTCGGCCGTCGTCGACGTCGCGGTCAAGGCCGAGTTCATCCGCCGGCTGCTCGACGCGGGGCTGACCACGGTCGAGACCACGAGCTTCGTGCACCCGAAGTGGGTCCCTCAGCTGGCCGACGCCGCCGAGCTGCTCGAGCGGCTGGAGCTCCCGGACGGCGTCCGCGCACCGGTCCTGGTCCCGAACGAGCGCGGTCTCGACCGGGCGCTCGCGGCCGGTGTCGCCGAGATCGCGATCTTCGCGAGTGCGACCGAGACGTTCGCGGCGAAGAATCTGAACTCCACGCTGGACGACCAGTTCGCGATGTTCACGCCGACCGTGCAGCGGGCGCTGGCCGCGGGACTGACGGTCCGTGGATACGTCTCGATGTGTTACGGCGACCCGTGGGAGGGCGACGTACCGATCGATCAGGTGGTGAAGGTCGGGGCCCGGCTGGTCGAGCTCGGGTGTCACGAGTTGTCGCTGGGCGACACGATCGGGGTCGCGACGCCGGGCCAGGTGAGCGCGCTGATCGCAGCTTTCGGCGCGGCCGGGGTCGGCGTCGACAGGCTGGCGGTGCACTTCCATGACACGTACGGTCAGGCGCTCGCCAACACGTTGACCGCACTGCGGGAGGGCGTCACCACGGTCGACAGTTCGGCCGGCGGCCTGGGCGGCTGCCCGTACGCCGAGAGCGCGACCGGCAACCTTGCGACCGAAGACCTCCTCTGGCAACTGGACGGCCTCGGTGTCGAAACCGGCGTCGACCTGGAGAAACTCGTCAGTACCAGCGTGTGGATGGCCGGACAGCTCGGCAAACCGTCTCCCAGCCGCGTCGTCCAGGCGCTCGCCGGCTGAAACTGTCGGTGGGCCTCGTCAGACTGGTCCGGTGAGTGCGCAGCGGGCTGAGCTCGGGGAGTTCTTGAAGGCGCGCCGCGCCCGGGTGGCCCCTGAGGACGTGGGCCTGCCCGGCGGCGGCCGACGCCGTACGCCGGGATTGCGGCGCGAGGAGCTCGCGCAGCTCGCGGGTGTGGGCGTGACCTGGTACACGTGGCTCGAGCAGGGCCGCCCGATCAACGCGAGCAGCCAGGTGCTGGACGCGGTCGCCACGACGCTCAAGCTGACCCCGGCCGAGCGCGAGCACCTCTACCGGCTCGCCGAGGCCACCCCGATGCGCCTGCCGCGGACGACGGACTGCGCGAGCGAGGCCGTGTTCGCCGAGATCGTCGACGCGCTCGACCCGCTGCCCGCCGTGATCACCAACACGCGGTACGACATCATCCGGGCGAACGGCGCGTACCACGACCTGTTCCACGACTGGCATCAACTGCCCTGCATCCACAAGAACCTGCTCTGGTGCGTCATCACCGAGCCGTCGGCCCGTGCACAGCTGCTGAACTACGACACCGAGGTCCCGTACCTCGTCGGTCGGCTGCGCTCGGCGTACGCCGAACACATCGGTGACCCGGACTGGGAGACCGACCTCGAGCGGCTGCGGTCGATCAGCCCCGAGTTCGCGCAGCTCTGGTCCCGCCACGAAGTCGCCGCCTGTACGCCGCGCGTGCGCCGGATCGTGAATCCGAAGGCCGGCGAAATGAATTTCACCATCACCGAGCTGGCGGTCCCGGCGCACCCGGATCTCGTCCTGTTCGTCGAGACACCGGCGGATGACGACACGCGCAGCAAACTCCCGCTCACCCGCAGGCAACCGGCCGAACAGTCGGTCTGAGCGTCACGGCTCGATCGGGCGGCGGATCCGGCGGACCAGGCTCTTGTCGGCGAACTGACCCACCCGGTACGTCGACCAGCCGTCGACCGTCGCGCCCACCGCACCGCCGAGGAACGGCACCCGACGGGTGACCGTGAGCGCCATCCGCTTGCCGCCGATCCGCGCGATCAACTCCGCCACGACCTCACCGGAGATCTGCCGGTCGAGCTCCGGGTCGAAGACCGGCGCCGTCGCGATCGCGAGCGGTGACGTGACCAGGCTCGCCTTCCGGAGCCGATCGGCGACGCCTTCCTCACCGAGGAGGCAGGTGATGACCGCCGTCCGGACCCGTGGGTCGTCGAGGTCGTAGCCGCGCAGGTGCGCGATCGACGCGACCATCCGCGCCTGGACGACCGCGAGACCGGTCAGGTTGGCCGGCAACGCGACGGGCAGCGTGACGAGACCGCCGACGCTGGTGGCGAACCCCTGCACGCCGGCGAGCCGGATGTGCTGGTCGATCACCGCTTCGATGGCGAGGTCGACGTCACCGTCGCACCGCTCCAGCTTGCTGTTCGCGATCCGCTCCGCGCCCGGGAACCGCTGGTACCCGTCGATCGCGATCTCGAGGATCTGGCGCAGCGCACCGCCGGCTGCCGTTGGGGCGAACCGCTGGGCGGCGGGCGCGAGACTACTGGCGACGAACCTGGCTACTCCGGCCACGGTGCTCCTTCCCGCCCGGCCCCACGCGTCAGAACCCGGACGTGCTTCAACTGTACGTGTCTCCCAGCCCCTCGCCACTCGGGACAAACCCTTGGTGTCCCCTAGGTACTACGTACGCGAGGATGGTCATGTGCCTGTTGAGCCTGCTGCGTCTGTCTGGGAGTTCCCGCCGGTTGGTGTGGCGGGCGCGAGCGACGTGGTGGCGGGTGGGGCCGATCTGGCGCCGGGGACGGTGCTGGCGGCGTACCGGCGGGGGTTGTTCCCGATGCCGGACCACCGCGGCTCGGTGCTGTGGTGGTCGCCGGTCGACCGGGGCGTGATCGATGTCGCCGGCTACACGCCGTCACGGTCGCTGCGGCGGGCCCGGGCGAAGTTCGAGATCCGGGTGAACACGGCGTTCGATCGGGTGATCCGCGCGTGTGCGGACCCGCGCCGGCCCGGATCGTGGATCGACAGCGACATCATCGCGTCGTACACGGAGCTGCACCGGCTCGGCTGGGTGCACTCGGTCGAGGCCTGGGACGGCGACCAGCTGGCCGGCGGCCTGTACGGCGTCGCGATCGGCGGACTGTTCGCCGGGGAGTCGATGTTCCACCACGCAACCGACGGCTCGAAGGCGGCCGTCGCGGGCACGATCGAGCTGCTGAACGACGAGTACGCCGCCGACCGGGTGTTCGACATCCAGTGGGTCACCGACCACCTCGCGACCCTCGGCGCCGTCTCGATCCCCCGCGAGACCTATGTACGCCGGATCGCACGCGCCCTCGACGTACCGCTGCCGAAGGCCTTCAGCTGAGCCCGACGAACGCGGCCATCTGCCGGGTCGTCGACGCGAAGAACTCGTCCGCCGGGTCCATCGACCCGACCAGCTGACCGAACAGCTCGAAGCTGATCATCCCGAACAGCTGCGTCCAGACGATCACCGTCCGGACCAGTACCGCCGGCGGCACGTCCGGCGCCAGCGCGACCAGGACCTGCGTCTGCTCGGCCAGCAGTCCGGACGGCTCGGGTGCGTCGGCCGGCACCTCCAGCCGGCCCGCCACCTGCGCCTTCTGGAGCAGCCCGAGCAGCAGGAGCGGGACCCGGGCTGCCGGTTCGACGGTCGTCTGCGGCGCCTGGTACCCGCTGATCGGCGACCCGTAGATCAACGCGTACTCGTGCCGGTTCGCCCGCGCCCAGTCCCGGACCGCGGCGCAGATCGTCGTCCACTCCTCGACCGTGTCGGCGCCGGTCGCCGCCGCCTCGGCCGCCGCGCCCATCGCGTTGTACGCGTCGATGATCAGCGCGGTCAGTAGCTCGTCGCGGTTCGCGAAGTACCGGTACAGCGCGGACGACACCATGCCCAGCTCGCGGCAGATCCCGCGCAGCGACAGCGCCTCCGCGCCGACGGTCGCAAGCTGCCGCCGGGCAGCGGTCTTGATCTCCTCGGTCAGCTCGGCCCGGGCGCGTTCACGGGCAGTACGTCCGGCGTTCATGGCGTCAGTGTGCCACAAAACCGAGAGCAGTGCTCTTGACAGTGATCAGCGATCCGGTGTTCACTGATCACAACAGAGAGCACCGCTCTCGCTCTTGACCAGGAGACGCAGATGACCGAGTACAAGCAGACCTACGACAGCAAGCGCGTGATCACCGCGTCCGAGGGCAGCATGCGGGTGTTCAACAAGATCGTCGCCCGGCTGACGAAGCTCGGTCTGAGCCTGATGGGCAGCCGGGTGCTCTCGGTCCAGGGCCGGAAGTCCGGCGAGTGGCGCAGTACGCCGGTGAACCTGCTGGTGATCGACGGGCAGCGCTACCTGGTCGCACCGCGCGGCCACACCCAGTGGGTGAAGAACCTGCGGGCCGGCGGCACCGGCCGGCTGCAGCTAGGCAGCAAGGTCGAGACCTTCCACGCCGAGGAGCTCGCCGACGCCGACAAGCTCCCCGCGCTGCGGATGTACCTGAAGAAGTGGGCCTGGGAGGTCGGCACCTTCTTCAGCGGTGACGTCACGAAGAACTCCCCCGACGAGGTCCTGCGCCACATCGCCCCCGGAGTTCCCGTTTTCAAGATCAACTAGTGATAGGCGTCGGCCTGGATTCGGTAGAGATCGGCGTAGTGGCCGCTGTGGGCCATCAACTCGTCGTGTGTCCCGGTCTCGACCACCCGGGCGCCGTCCAGCACGACGATCAGGTCGGCCATCCGCACGGTGGAGAACCGGTGTGACACCAGGATCGTGATCCGCCCGTCCGCGCTCTGCTTGGCCGCCGCGGCGTACCGCTCGAACAGCGCGTGCTCGGTCTCGGCGTCCAACGCGGCGGTCGGCTCGTCGAGCACCAGCAACAGCGGCCGGTCCCGCATGAAGCCGCGGGCCAGCGCGAGCTTCTGCCACTGCCCGAAGCTGACCTCCGCACCGTCCGGCCAGGTCGACCCGAGCTGGGTGTCCAGCCCGGAGTCGAGCCGCTCCAGAACGTCCTCCGCCCCGGCCCGCCCGACAGCGGTCGTCACCGCCGGTACGTCGTCCAGTCGCGGCAGGTCCCCGAGTCCGACACTGTGTCCGGCCCGGAACTCGAATCGGAAGAAGTCCTGGAACGCGCCGGCGATCCGCGACCGCCACGCCTCGGCCGCGATCCGGTCCAACGGGCGATCGTCCAGCAACACCCGCCCACCGGTCGGCTCGTACAGCTTGCAGATCAGCTTCACCAACGTGGACTTGCCGGCCCCGTTCTCCCCGACGACGGCGACCACCTTGCCGGCCGGCAGGTACAGGTCGACATCGTCGAGCGCGGGCCGGTCCGAACCGGCGTACGCGAAGGAAACGTGCTCCAGCCGGATGCCGTCGTCGAGCCGCTCGGGCGCGGGCAGGTCGGCCGTGCTGTCGAACGAGGCCGCGTAGTTCTCCAGCCACACCAGCCGCCGCGACCCGTCCAGCCAGATCCCCCGCAGGAACCCGATCTCGCCCACGGTCGCTCCGATGTACGACGACAGTCGCGCGCCGGCCGCGAGGATCAGCAACACGTCACCCACCGAACCGTTCAGGCCCGAGGCGACGAACAGCACCGCACCGACGTACGCGAGGCCGAAGACCGCCCACGCGACGGCGTGCCACGCGGCGCTGGTCCGTCGGGTCGCGGCGATCGGCTGGTACCACTGCTCCCACTCGCGCCGTCGGCCGGTGACGAGGTCCGGGCCGAGCCCGATGACGCGGACTTCCTTGCCCGGTGCGGCCGTGGTCGCGGTCCTGAACAGGTGATCGGCCAGCCGGCTGTGCGCGGCGTACTGCTCCTCGACCTGGCGTTCGACACCTGGCCGCCAGCTCGAGCTGACAACGGTCGGCAACGCGAACACCAGCAGCAGCACGAGCCACGGGCTGATCGACATCAACAGCGCGACCGTCACGCCGAGGCGCAGGATCCAGCCGCAGGTGGAGAACAGCGACATGTACATGTGGTCGAGCACGAACACCTGTTTGCGCAGTACCGACAGGCGATCCAGGTAGTCGCGGCGCTCGTGGTGCTCGACCGTGGCGACGGACGCCTGCAGCTGGGCGACGTGCGCCTCGAGCATGATCGTCACGCGGTCCCGGAACCGGCGCGAGATCCGCGTCGACAGCACGCGCAGGAACCAGGTCGCCGTCACGGACACCGCCAGCCCGGTCGCGGCGAGCAGAACGGCACGCTTGTCGTTCTGCAGGATTCCGTCGGCGAGAACCTTGAGCCACAAGGCGAGCAGGGCATCGGGCAGGGCGGCGAGCAGCGTCATCGCGAAGGCGGCGACCAGCAGCCAGGGCTCGTGTTGGTAGCCCAGCTTGCAGAGGCGCCACATTGCGGGCAGCGCTTTGGGAAGGTCGTCAGAGCGTGTCATAGCTGAGCCCCTCCTCGTCGACCTCGGCCGCGAACCGCTGCGCCTGCAGGTCGAACATCGTCCGGTACCGCCCACCGAGTGCCATCAGCTCGTCATGAGTGCCGAGCTCGACGACCCGGCCGTGCTCCAGTACGCAGATCCGGTCGGCGTGCCGGACCGTCGAGAACCGGTGCGAGATGAGGATCGTGGTGACGTCGCGGGTCGCGGACAGGATGCGGTCGAAGATCGCCGCCTCGCCGCGGACGTCGAGCTGGGCCGTCGGCTCGTCGAGCAGGACGAGACCCGCGCCCTGCCGTACGGCGCACAGCGCTCGCGCGAGGGCGACGCGCTGCCATTGACCACCCGAGAGATCGGTGCCGTCGCCGTACCCGGGGGCCAGTCGGGTGTCCAGGTCGGCCAGGTCCGCGGCGCCGGCGTCGGCGAGGGCCGCGCGGATGTCCGCCTCGGGGGCGCCGGCCGGCGCGACGTTGTCCCGCAGCGGGAGCTCGAGTTTGAGGAAGTCCTGGAAGACGGCCGCGACCCGCCTCCGCCAGGCGTCGACGTCGAGGTCGCGCAGGTCGTCGCCGTCGATCCGGATCGTGCCGGACTCCGGGTCGTACAGCCGGCACAGCAGCTTGGCGAGCGTGGTCTTCCCCGCGCCGTTCTGACCGACGACGGCGAGCGACGAGCCGGCCGGGATCGTCAGGTCGAGGCCGTCGAACACCTTTCGCTCGGCCTGTGGATAACGGAAGCTGAGCCCGCGGAGTTCGATCGCGACCGCGCCGTGGCGTGCCGTGGTCAGGCCGCGACCGGGTGACAGCGCACCGGCCGGGGCCATCGCGGGCTCGAGCCGGTTGACAGCGGCGACCGGGGCGGCGGCGCCGTCCAGCGCCCAGTTCAGGCCGCCGAACGCGATCATGCTGACCCCGATCGCGACCTGCGCGAACACCACCAGCCGATCGAGCGGCAGCCGCCCGTCGATCGCCGCCGCACCGAGCGCCCAGAACACCAGACCGTTGGCCACCGCCACGATCAGCAGGCTCCAGATCATTGGGCGTTCCCGCAGTCGGGTGGCGGCGTACTGCAGTTCGAAGAGCCGTCGGCGGCGGTCGGTGAAGCGGCGTACCGTCCAGTCGGCGAGGCCGAACAGGCGCAGTTCCTTCGCCGCATCGGGTGCGACCGCCAACTCGTAGGCGTAGCTGGCGTGCCGCTGTGCCGCGCGGACCTCCTTGGTGTTCCGGTCTCGCCAGACGCCGCTCTCGCGCAGCAGCCAGTGCGTCGCGGTCCACGCGACGAGGAGCACCAGCGGCGCCCACCAGGTGAAGCCGAACAGCACTACCGCGGACGCGATTCCGCCGGCCAGTTCGACCAGGCTGCCCGCGACGAAGTCGACGTTCAGGTACATCGGCGGCCCGGTCTGCCCGCGGTCGAACTCGCGGGCCACCGTCAGATCCTCACTGAGCTCCGGGTCCTCCAGATGCCCGATCCCCGGCGGCCCGACACACGCCCTGGCGAGCTCGTCGTTCAGGTACGCCGACACTCTGCTCCCGAGGTTGGCGCTGACCGCCTGATGTACCGGCGTCAACACCTGCAGCAGAACGAACGTCGTACCCATGAACGCCAGCGGACCGCCCAGCGCGGAGCCGTGCTGCACCGCGCCGATCATCTGCCCCATGGCAATCGCGAACACCGCCGGTAACGCCCCCCGCGCCACCACCAGCCCCCACCAGGCCGCAGCCAACCCGCGATCCGCCCGCGGCAACACCCCGAAGAACTCCCACTCCGGGCGCCCACGCAACCGCCTCACCATCTCCCCACGATGACACCCTCTACGGACACAAGTCTTGAACGTTTGCCGGATCAGTCGTCGACGACGCGGGAGCCGAGCTCAGCCTCCAGTTCGGCGACGCTCGGCAGTGCGGATTCGAACTCCTCGGGGAGGGACTTGTTGATCGCGCTCGTCCACTCCGCGACCCCGATCGGCGCCTTGAACCCCTTCAGGGCGTACTCCGCGACGACTTGGTTCTTGTTCTTGCAGAGCAGCAGGCCGATGGTCGGACGGTCGCCTTCCTTCGCGAGGATGTCGTCGATCACCGCCATGTAGAGACCGAGCTGACCGAGGTACGCCGCGCTGAACTTCACCGCCTTCAGTTCGACGACGACGTAGCACCGCAGTTCGAGGTGGTAGAAGAGCAGGTCGCAGAAGAACTCCTCGCCGTCGAGTTCGAGCCGGACCTGCTCGCCGACGAACGCGAAACCCTGCCCCAGCTCGAGCAGGAACTTCCCGACGTGCTCGACCAGCTTCTGTTCCAGCTCCCGCTCTCGCCAGCCTTCAATCGCGCCGAGGAAGTCGAACAGATACGGATCGCGAGTGGCCTGCTGCGCGAGATCGGATTCCTCCGGCGGCATCGCGGTCGCGAAGTTGGTGACCGCCTTCCCGGCCCGCTCGTGGAACCGGCCTTCGATGTGCAACGCGAGGACGTCCCCGCTCCACCCACGCTCGACCGCGACTGCGGCGTACCAGAGCCGAAGCTCTGCGGAGTCGAGCTTCTCGAGCAAGGCCACATGATGGCGCCAGGGCAATTGTGCAACGCCGCGTTGCACAAATGCAGATAACGCATTCGTGCCGACACCTGCGGAACCGAGGGCCTTTTCGGGGCATCGTGGGGCATCTTGGGCCAACCTGGGGCAGATACGGGGAGGCGCTGCCAGAATGGCCAGATGATCACGCCTGAGCTGTTGAATACGGCGCCGAAGGTTCTGTTGCATGATCATTTGGATGGGGGGTTGCGGCCGGAGACCGTGGTGGAGTTGGCGCGGGAGATCGGGCATCCGTTGCCGCGGGAGGATGCGGCCGAGTTGGGGGTGTGGTTCGTCGAGTCGGCGGACTCGGGGTCGTTGGAGCGGTACCTCGCGACGTTCGATCACACCGTGGCGGTGATGCAGACCACCGAGGCGATCAAGCGGGTGGCGAGTGAGTGTGTGCAGGACCTCGCGGCGGACGGCGTCGTGTACGCCGAGGTTCGGTACGCACCGGAGCAGCACCTGAACCGTGGCCTGACCCTCGAGCAGGTCGTGGACGCGGTCCGGGAGGGTTTCGAGCACGGGATGGCGGTCGCCGAGCGGCCGATCGTCGCACGGCAGTTGCTGACCGCGATGCGGCACAAGGCTCGTTCGCGGGAGATCGCCGAGCTCGCGGTCGCCTACCGGGACGCCGGCGTGGTCGGGTTCGACATCGCCGGCGCCGAGGCGGGGTTCCCGCCCACCCGGCACCTGGACGCGTTCGAGTACCTGCAGCGCGAGAACGCGCACTTCACCATCCACGCCGGCGAGGCGTTCGGGCTGCCGTCGATCTGGCAGGCGATCCAGTGGTGCGGCGCGGACCGGCTCGGGCACGGGGTCCGGATCATCGACGACATCAGCTACGACGGCACCGGCGAGAAGGCCGAGCTCGGGCGACTCGCGGCGTACGTCCGGGACCGCCGGATCCCGCTGGAGATGTGCCCGAGCTCGAACCTGCAGACCGGCGCCGCCGAGTCGATCGCCGACCACCCGATCGGCCTGCTCGCCAAGCTCCGCTTCCGGGTGACGGTGAACACCGACAACCGCCTGATGAGTGGTACGTCGATGAGCCGCGAACTCGCGCTCCTCGCGGAAGCCTTCGACTACGACCTGACCGACTTCCGCTGGTTCGCGATCAACGCGATGAAGTCCGCGTTCATCCCCTTCGACGAACGCCTCGCAATCATCGACGAAGTCATCAAGCCCTGGTACGCCGCCGCCCTCACGCGGTGAGGCGGACCTGCACCACTCACCAACCACCGCCGGCGCCCCGATCCGGGCGGCGGTTGAGCCTGCCACGCCAGCTGCTTGGGAGGTTGGTGAGTGGTGCAGGTCCGGGCCTGCCTCAGACCGAGCGCTGGTACGTGCGGAAGGCGCGGGTCGAGAGCCACCCGACGATCAAGGTGAAGGCCAGCAGGTAGCCGCAGTGCCGCCACACCGACGACCAGTCCGGGTCGGCGGCGAGCGCGCCGCGGGCGGCGACCGTCGCCCAGTCGACCGGGTTGTAGCGGGCCGCGACGTTCACCCAGTGCGGCGCCACCTCCGGGTCGATCATGATCGACGACATGAAGGTCAGCGGCAGCGAGACGAACTGCGAGATCCCGATCAGCGCGTTCTGATCCCGGGTGAGCAGTGCGACCCCGTTCGACAACGATCCGAAGGCGAGGCCGACCAGCACCGAGGCGAGGATCGTGACCAGGTAGCCGCCGATGCCGCCGTCGTACCGCGCGCCCGCCGCGAACCCGATCCCGAACACCAGCACCGTCTGGATGAACGTGGTCGTCGCGTTGCTGAGCAACTGTCCCGCCATCAGCCCGCCACGACTGACCGGCGACGCCAGCATCCGGTCCATCACGCCACGCTCCATGTCCTGCACGAACGACGTACCGCTCCAGCCGCTCGTCATCAGCGCGGTCATCATCACGATCCCCGGCGTCAGGAACGCGATGTACGTCGAGTCCTCGAAGCCCGGGATGTGGACGACGCCCTGGAACAGCTGCCCGAACAGCAGCAGCCAGATCGCGGGTTGCACCAACGTGAACGCGATCAACGCCGGCTGCCGGTACGACGCCCGCGTCCAGCGCCCGAGGATGAGTCCGGTGTGCGCGATCATGCCGCATCCTCCGCAACCTTGAAGGAACGGCCGGTGTGCTGCAGGTACACGTCGTCCAGCGACGGCCGCGACATCGTGACCGCGACCACCGGAACCGCCTTGTCCTCCAGCACTCCGAGCACCGCGGGTACGGCGGTGGCGCCGCGATCGACCCGCGCGCGCAAGGTGTTGCCCTCGACAACGATCTCGCCGACACCGGGCAGCTGTGTGAGCAACGTCCGGACATCGCCGTCGGTGTCCGGTTCGACGAGTTCGACCTGCACCGAGTCGCCGCGCAGCGCGGCCTTCAGGGCGTCCGGGGTGCCCTCGGCAACGATCTTTCCGTGGTCGACGATCGCGAGCCGACCGGCGAGCCGATCCGCCTCTTCCAGGTAATGCGTGGTGAGCAGGACCGTCAGGCCTTCCTGCCCCGAGAGTCGCAGTACTTCGTTCCACAGGTCGGCGCGTGCTTCCGGGTCGAGACCGGTGGTCGGCTCGTCGAGGAACAGCACCTTGGGGCGGTGCACCAGACCCAGCGCGACGTCCAGTTTGCGCTGCATGCCGCCGGAGTACGTCCGCGCCGGCCGGTCGGCGTGCTCCGCGAGACCGAAGCGCTCCAGCAATTCGGCGGCCCGCTGCATCGCCTGCTGACGGGACAGACCGAAGATCCGGCCGCTGAGCACGAGGTTCTCCCGGCCGGTGGCCATCGGGTCGGAGCTGGACTTCTGCGGGACGTAGCCGATCGCGTGCCGGACCTGGTCCTGTTCGCGGACGACGTCGTACCCGGCGACCCGGGCGGTGCCGGAGTCGGCCCGGGACAGCGTGGTGAGGATCTTGACGGTGGTGGACTTGCCGGCGCCGTTCGGCCCGAGCAGGCCGAGGACGACGCCCTCGGCAACGTCGACGGTCAGGCCGTCGAGCGCGCGGAGCGGTGGGTTCTTGCGGCCGGCCGGGTACGTCTTGACCAGGTCGGTCGCCTCGATGGCATGCGTGGACATCGGTGCACTCCCTTGTACGGGAGCCGGTCGGAAGGCTGGCCTATCCTGGTGGTTGCGCCTTGGGTGCCAGGTCTTCGGACCGACTCGAGGAACTGCGGCCCTTGACCCTGGTGTTGCCGCACCGTGGGTCGAGGGCCGTCTTCTTTACCGGGCTTCCGGCGGAATCGCCTGCATCCAGGTGAACTCCTGCCCGAAGTACTTGAGTGGATCCTTCAGTTGTTCGGCCGGGCTGATGCCGTCGGTCAGATAGACCTTCCAGGCCTTGCGCCAGAACTCGGCACCGCCCAACGTGTCGGTCCGGATCTCGTCCACCAGCTGATGGACGTACGCCGATTCCGCCCGCAGCAACGCCAGCCGGAACTCGGACTCGATCCAGAAGATCCGCGGGAACTCCGTCGCGGACATGTGATTGTGCAGCGCGGTCATCTCCTCGATCTCCGCGTCGACGGCCTTGAGCCGCTCCTCGAGCAGCTCGACGGCACGATCTGGTGACAGACCGGGGAGGTACGCGAGCCCGGCCTCCAACGGGTGGAACTCGCGCGACGGCGTACCGACCAGCTCGGCGAGCCAGTCGGTGAACTCGGCGTGCCCGCTCTCGGTGATCTGGTACACGGTCCGCTCCGGCCGGTTACCCTCGCGGACCGTCTCCAGCGCCTCGACGAAACCGTGCTTCTGCAGAGCCGCTACGACGGAGTACAGCGAGCCGTAGTTGACCTTGATGCTCTGGTCCTTGCCGCGGGCCCGGAGCGTCGTGGAGATCTCGTACGGGTGCATCGGCCGCTCGCTCAGACTCCCGAGCACGGCGAACGCCAGCGGATTGCCGACCTTGCGCCTGGCCATGCGGACCCCCTCGATTCCGATTACTCGAAATCGAGTATTAGTTCACGGGTATCCGATGTCAAGTATTCAGCCAGGCGAACGCCCGGGCCGGCAGGCTGCGGACCCGGAGCGCCGCGAGGGCGCGGTACGCGGGCTCCTCGACGTACTTCGTCAGCAGCCAGGCCAGCCCGATCACGCCGATCACCGCGCCGGTGATCTGCACCAGCCGGTCCGCGCCGAGCTCCATCAGGCGGTACGCGATCAGGTAACCGACGACCTGGTTGAGCAGGTACAGCCCGAAGGAGATCCGGGCGAGGAACTGGATCGGGCGCCGGAACCGCGCGAACACCGTCCAGTCCGGGCCGCGGGCGGCGAGCGCGACGACCACCAGCAGGACGCCGATGCCGAGCGACGACGGCAGGTCCGAGGTGTGCGCGTGCTGCGCGAAGACGGTCGCGACGATCAGTGCGCCGAGATGGGCGACGCCGATCCGCCGCTGCGCCCACAGCCAGATCGCGATGCCTACCGCGAACAGCTGCAGCCGGTGCAGGCCGAGACCGTTCCAGGTCTGGATCACCCAGAGCGGGCTGTGACCGATCCGGTCGTGCCACTGCAGCGCGACCGGCGCGAGGATCATGATCCAGAGCAGCGTGGTGATCCGCTGGCCGAGGCCACGGGGCCAGAGCACCGCCGCGGCGGCGAATGCCATCAGCTGCAGCGGCAATGTCCAGTACGAGCCGTCGATCAGCTGCACGGTCGGGTCGAACGAGGCCGCCAGTGTCAGGTTCCCCCAGAGGTCGTGCCGGGTCGGCAGGATCCAGTTGCTCGGGCCGAAGCTCACCAGGACGACGTACGTGAACACGACCGCGATCAGGTACGGCGGGAGCACCCGGCAGACCCGGCGCCACAACCAGCGGTGGGTCGAGCCTCTCCGGATCGTCACGCAGACGAAGTACGCACTGATCACCAGCAGGATGCTGGCGCCGACCTGGAACGGGTACTTGCCGAGGGGCGCACCGAGCTCGGGGTGCAGGAACGGTCCCATGTACGTCGTGTGCGTGAACATCACCGCGAGAACGGCGACTACTCGCACCACGTCCCAGCTCAGCCTGCGGGCAGGTTTCTCCCGTGGGGAGTCCGGCGTCGTCAAACTCACTCCATCTACGCATCGCTCGCCGATCGTTTCGGCCGTTACCCCCTCGTGACCTTAGGCAGAGCAGGGGGTGGCGATGCAAATTCGCCGGGTGATGCCTTGATCACATCAGCCGGCGGTTTGGAATGTCCGGCGGTAGTCCTGTGGCGGTACGCCGACCACGCGGCGGAAGTGGTGCCGCAGCAGTGCCGCGGTGCCGAACCCGGACTCGGAGGCGATCTGCTCGATCCCCATCCGGGTCTGCTCGAGCAGCGTGCGGGCGCGCAGCACGCGTTGGGTGGTGACCCACTTCAACGGCGTCGTCCCGGTCTCGGCGACGAAGCGGCGGGCGAAGGTGCGCTCGGACATCTGGGCGCGCCTGGCCAGCGCCGGCACCGTGTGCTCGATGTGCAGGTTGTCGACCATCCAGTCCAGGACCGGCTGCAGGCTCTCGCTGGACGACTCGGGCACCGGCACCTCGACGTACTGCCGCTGGCCGCCGTCGCGTTGCGGCGGGACCACCATCCGGCGGGCGATCCGGGTCGCGACCGCACTGCCGAGCTCGCGGCGGACCAGGTGCAGGCAGGCGTCGATCCCGGCCGCGGTGCCGGCGCTGGTGATGATGTCGCCGTCGTCGACGAACAGCACGTCCGGGTCGAGTTTCGCGGTCGGGAACTGCTGCGTGAACTTGTCGGCGTACCGCCAGTGCGTGGTGCAGCATCGCCCGTCGAGCAGGCCGGCGGCACCGAGCACGAAGGCACCGGAGCAGACCGTCAGCAGGATCGCGCCGCGGGCGTTCGCCGTCCGGAGCGCGTCCAGGACGCGTTCGTCGTACTCGTGCCGCCAGGTGGTGGCGGGGATGCCGATCAGGTCGGCGTCCTCGAGCTCCTCCAGCCCGTACGGCGCGATCACCTGGGAGTGCGTGCTGGTCTCCATCGGGACGCCGGGCGTGGTCGAGCACACCTTGAAGTCGAACGGCGGCACACCGTCGTCGGTGCGGTCCAGTCCGAAGACCTCGGCCAGCACGCCGAACTCGAACAGGGCGACGTCCTCCATCAGGACGACAGCGATCTTCCGGAGCATCTGATCAGTATGGCAGGAATTTGTGCATGTATGTCAATAGTGCCACTGGTGGCAGAATCTGGTTGGTAGAATCATTACTGCCATGACCGGATATCTTCTTCTCGCAGTACTCGCGCTGGCCGTGATCGCGGCTCTGGAGATCAGCAACAGGCGCCACTCGACCGGTCCGGCCGCCGGACCGCGGGGTTCCTGGGTCGCCGACGACCGTGATCTGGCCCGGACCAAGCTCGACCTGCTCGCCCTCGGCGGTGCGGCCAAGCCCTTCAACCACAAGCCCGTTTCGACCACCGGGACCGTGCACACGATCCGCACCGCCCGGCTCTTCACCGACCACGGCCGTCACGCGGCCTGATCGAGCGATGCTTTGCGCCAACTGGGGGCGGTCGCGTTCGTGACCGCCCGCAGGGCGCCTTCCACCGGACCGTAGCGGAAGTTGCCCAGCCAGATGTGGCTCAGGATCACCTGCACGACAAAGATCCCGACGGCGAGGCCGAGCGTCTCCAGCGGGGACACCTGGCCGACGAGTCCGAATCCGACGCCGGTGAAGATCAGCACGGTCGCCACCGACTGGCCGATGTAGTTCGACAGCGCCATCCGGCCGGCGGGCGCGAGCAGGCGGCGGATGTCGTCTCCTCTGTCCGAGTGCATGAACCTCAGCAGCGTCGCGACGTACGCGGCCGTGAGGAACGGCGCTGTCATCACACTCATCAGCACCGACCTGGTGTCGCCGTTGCCGCCGGACGCGTAGACGATGCCGCCGGTGATACCGATCGCGAAGCCGACCACCTGGACGAGGCGCAGCATGGCATCGGAGCCGTCGACGTTCTGCAGCAGCCGCCGCCGGCCGGCGACCATGCCGACCAGGAACGCGGCCAGCGTCGTCGGACCCTGCACAGTCAGCAGCGAGAGTCCGTACGTCGGCAGCGCCCGGAGGTGCTCGCCGATCACATCGCTGAACGAGCCCGCCAGGTTCGCCGCCGTCTGCTGCGCCGCGGCGACTGCCGTCGGCGGGTCCAGGATCGCGGCCGAGTCCACGAACAGCGCTGCGATCCCGAGAGTGACGAAGAGGTACGCGTAGACCGAGCCGGCAACGATGAGCGCTGTACGGTCCTGCACCCGGCGCATACCGAGCAGGACCAGACCGATGATCGCGTACACGCTGAGGATGTCGCCGGTGATCAGGAAGACGCCGTGCAGGACACCGAGCACGAACAGCCCGCCGAGCCGTCGCAGCATCCGCGGCTTGAACGCGGCGCCCGCTCGCTGCGCCGCCTGCATCTGCAACTGGAAGCTGTACCCGAAGAGGAACGAGAACAGCAGATAGAACTTCATGTCCACGAAGGCCGACGACAGCCAGTGCACCGAGTGGTCGAGCCAGGAGTCGTACGCCGGGTCCTGGGCGACGTGGATCGGGAAGCCCGAGGCCGCGAAGGTGATGTTCACGATCAAGATGCCCAGAAGGGCGAAACCACGCAGCGCGTCGATGTCCTGAATACGCGTCCGATCCAGTACCTGGCCCATAGGCTCCAGCACATCAGCGCAGGGCTCGTCGCACAGTCGCGCTGACACCTCTCCGAGGGTGGAGTTAGCTCCACCAAACCAGAGGCGATCCCCGAGACAGTGTGGGACAGTTCGAGTCGTGGGCGACTACCGAGACGTGAACCGTGCCAACTGGGACGAGCGGGTGCCGGCGCATGTCGCGTCACCCGATTACCACGTCAAGGAGTTCCTGGACGACCCGTCGTACCTCAGTGGGGTGGTGCGGTTCGACCGGCCGCGGCTCGGGGACATCGCCGGGTTACGCGGCGTGCATCTGCAGTGCCACATCGGCACCGACTCCGTGTCGCTGGCGCGGCTCGGGGCGCGGATGAGTGCGCTGGACTTCTCGGCACCGGCGATCGAGCAGGCCCGGTCGCTCGCGGAACGGCTCGGGTTGTCGATGGACTTCCACGTCGCCGACGCGTACGACGCGGTCGAGGTGCTCGGCGCGGGGTCGTACGACTTCGTCTACACCGGGATCGGGGCGCTGTGCTGGCTCCCGGACATCCAGCGGTGGGCCGACGTGGTCGCCGGTTTGCTGAAGCCCGGTGGCCGGTTGTTCGTCCGCGAGGGGCACCCGATGCTGTGGGCGCTGGACGCGGGGACGGAGGTCCCGGAGGCGCGCTACTCGTACTTCGAGACGGTCGAGCCGATCGTCGTCGACGAGGGCGGCACGTACGTCGACACCGACGCCGACTTCGACTCGACCGTGACGCACGAATGGAACCACGGGCTCGGCGAGATCATCACCGCCGTTCAGAAGTCCGGCCTGGTGTTCGACTCCCTCACCGAGCACGACAGTGCCCCGTGGAACGCCCTGCCCGGTCTGATGACCGAGGACGCCGAAGGTGAGTGGCGCCTGACGGAGAATCCGAACCGCCTGGCCGCCACCTACACCCTGCAGGCGCACAAACCAGCTCAGTGAGCCCGGCGCTGCTGCACCTTCTGCACCGCCTGCTTGATCTTCTGCTGGTTCTCCGGCTTGCTCAGCTCCCGCTGCGCGACCTGCACCAACTTGGCGACCACTGCGCCCTTGACCAACGTCTTGACAAACCCCATCAGGGCCTCCCTCAGCTCTTGCCCAAGACGCTACCCGCCCCCACAACCCCTCACCATGGGTGATCCTCCGGAACTGTCCCTGGCGTCGGGCACACTAGAGGGGTGCCTGAGTTGCCTGAGGTGGAGTCGTTGGCGGTGTTTCTGCGGGAGCGCGCGGTGGGGCATGCGTTCGTGCGGGCCGACATCACCGCGATCAGTGCGCTGAAGACGTATGACCCGCCGATCTCGGCGATGGTCGGATTGTTGATCGACGACGTGCAGCGGCACGGGAAGTTCCTGGACATCTCGGCGCAGGGCGTGCACCTGGTGATCCACCTGGCGCGAGCCGGCTGGCTGCGCTGGAAAGAAGAGCAGAACACCGGCCTGGTCCGCCCGGGGAAGGGCCCGATCGCGCTCCGGACGGTGCTCGACGACGGCTCCGGGTTCGACCTGACCGAGGCCGGCACCCAGAAGAAGCTCGCGGTGTACGTCGTCCGCGACGTCGACGAGGTGCCCGGCATCGCCCGCCTCGGCCCCGACCCGTTCACCCTCTCGCTCGACGACTTCGGCGCAATCCTGCAGAAAGCGGGCCGCGTCCAACTCAAGGGCGTCCTGCGGAACCAGTCGGTGATCGCCGGGATCGGTAACGCCTACTCCGACGAGATCCTGCACGTCGCCAAGATGAGCCCCTTCAAACCCGCGTCGAACCTGTCCGACGACGAGCTGAAGACGTTGTACGACGCGATGCTCGAGACTCTCCGGGACGCCGTCGACCGGTCCGCCGGCCTCGCGGTCCAGGACCTGAAGGGTGAGAAGAAGTCCGGCCTCCGCGTGCACGGCCGGAAGGGCCAGAAGTGCCCGATCTGCGGCGACATCGTCCGCGAGGTCAGCTTCGCCGACTCCTCCCTGCAGTACTGCGCGACGTGTCAGACCGGCGGCAAGCCGCTGGCCGACCGAAGGATGTCGAAGCTGCTGAAGTAGGTTCCCGCCCATGCGGAAGATCTACGTGGCAGCGCACGTCTACATGATTCTCGGGCTGATCAGCGGGCTGTACTACCGCGAGCTCACCAAACTCAACGACTTCACCGGCGACTCCCAGCTCGGCGTCGTCCACACCCACATCCTGGCGCTGGGGATGCTGTTCTTCCTGATCGTGCTCGCGCTCGAGAAGCTCTTCACCCTGACCGCGGGCAAGCTGTTCACGGCGTTCTTCTGGGTCTACAACGCCGGGCTCGCACTGACCGTCGGGATGATGCTGCTTCGCGGCACCATGACCGTGCTGGGCCACCAGGCCGGTCCCGCGCTCGACGGGATCTCCGGCCTGGGTCACATCACGATCACCCTCGGCCTGATCTTCTTCTTCATCAACCTCGGCAAGTGCCTGCCCGAGAAGGAGCAGGCTGCCCAGGAGAAGGTCGAAGCCGCCTAGGTCGTCATCTGGTCGAACATGGTCTTCACGTCGGGCGTGTTCGGGGTCGACAGCAACGTCGGCGTACCGCTGGTCGTCCGGCGCGAGGTCACCGCGAACACGTACCCGAGGTTGGCGTCGATACGGTCCTTCAGCCACGGACCGCCGCTCGCCCCACCGTTCATCGAGCAGGTCAGCGCCGCGTCCGAACCGCCCCACGCGTACGTGGTGCCGTCGCAGTAGTACGGCACCTCACCGTTGTACGGCGGTTCGGCCGGCCAGCCCCAGATCCGGGTGCCCGCCTGGCTGGTCGAGTTGCCCCAGACGAGCCCGTTGCCGCCGACCGTGTCGATCAGGTTCGCGCCGTTGCGCTGCTGCAGCGTGACGAACGCCTGGTCGTGGGTGAAGTCGCTGCTGTTGATCCAGGAGTTGAACGCGCGCGCCTGGCTCCAGTTCCACAGGCCGTAACCCGACTGGCCGTTGTAGTACGCGGGCGCGAACACGATGTTCGAGTGCCACGCACCGCCTTGCCCGCTGTGCACACAGTGGCCGGCGGTGATGATCAGGTTCTTGTAGCCGTTGTTGATGGTGGACGCCGAGCACACGTAGTTCAGCCCGTTGTCGGTGAAGAACAACTTCCCGGCCGTACTCGGGACCGCGTCGTTGACGACCTTGGTCCGCAGTGGCGCGACCGGCTTGGATGTGACCCCGCTGGAAGTCCCTTGTTTCAAAGGGGTTCCGGCGGTGCTGGACGGCAGGTCGGCCGGGATGGCGGTCCGCAGTTTCTCGGCAGTCCAATACCCGGTCGCGTCCAGTGCACCGGCGCGGGCCTTCGCCGGCAGCGCAGGCGCCCGTACGGCGGTGGTCGCGGCGGGACCGGTATCAGGAGCTGGGGCGGCTGCGGCGGGAGCGACGGCGGCTCCGGTGACCAGCAGGATTCCGGCGGCGAGCAGGCGAACGGTCGTTCTGCGCATGCGTGACTCCTCGATCGGGGCGGGAGATCGATCACTGCCAGTAGAGGTGAAGCGCTCTCGGAATGCAAGCCGTCACAGGTGGATGACATACGGTGATGAAGCCGACCGTCGTCCCGCTTCCAACCGGACCCGCAGCTCGTGGTCGCCGTCCGGACCGGCGACCCGCGTGACCCACCCGACGGACCGCCCGGGCTCGAGACCGTCGAACGTCCAGAACTGCTCGCTCGCCGACCAATCGGGTGGCAACGGGAGCTCGACCTCGCCGCGCACCGGCGTACGTCCGAAGTTGGTCACCACCACCGTGATCTCGTCGCGGCCCGGGTGGATCGACGCCAGCACTGTCCCGACGGGTGCGACAAGCACTCGCCGTACGCCGGTCGGGACGGCCAACGGGACGACGCGGTCGGCCGGCATCGGGAACGGGCCGATCGTGGTCCGGGTGAGCTGCTGACCGGTGACGCCGCACCGGCGACCGGCCAGGCGGATCTGGTGCCGGCTGTCCGGCGCGACCATGCCGACGAACCGGATGGCGACAGCAGCGGTCCGACGGGCGACCAGGTGTGCCGTCGTACCCAGCGGGGTGACGTCCCAGACGCCGTCGGCGTTCGCGGTGACCGTGTCGGGCGGGACGATCCGCAGTTTGCCCTGCAATGCGACGCGGACGACCGGCGGATCACCCGAGTCGGGCAGCCGGACGACGAGGTCGGCACCGTCCCGGCGCCAGGTCAACGCCTTGCCGGTGCGGTCCTCGACGACGTGCAGCGGCATCGTGACCAGACCGGGCAGGCGTACTTCGTCATCGGCCGGCCGACGCGCGATCCGGAGCAGCAGGAGTCGGTGACTCCGCAGAATCGCCTCTCCCCAGGGTTGCGGCTCGAATTCCCCCGGGATCCCCTGAATCAGTGCCACCGCAGCCTCCTCCGAGCCACTCTTCCGACATCCGCTCGCCGGGGTCAATCGGTTATCCCCGGGTCGCGGCAGCACGCGGGGTCACCGTGCGGCGCCCGGTTGGGTAGGTCTGCCATGCTTGCGGGCATGTTCCGGAACCAGGAGATTCCTTCCGTTGTGGTGGCCGAGCTCGACGACGACCTGCTCGCGGAGGCGTTCGTGCTCGACGTGCGCGAGCCGGACGAGTGGGACCGCGGGCACATCGAGGGCGCCACGCACATCCCGCTCGGCGAGTTGCAGGAGCGCGTCGGCGAGGTGCCGGTGGACCAGAAGGTGCTCTGCGTCTGCGCGGTCGGCGGCCGGTCCGGGATGGCCACCCAGTTCCTGAACCAGCTCGGCCGGGAGGCGATCAACCTCGACGGCGGCATGCACGCCTGGCAGACCTCGGGTCGTCCGGTCAGCACGAACTGACGGATCGAGAAGAAAACCTTCCACAGAGTGACTGCAGGCGTTACTTTGTCACCGGTCGGTTGATCGTCGTACACCTGCGCCTCACACGGCGGTAGCGCGCGCGGCGTCGGATAACCGCGTCCGTCCACCGTGGGAGGCTCCTGTGTCGCTCATCCGTCCGTTGACCACAGCGCTCGGCGTTGGTGGTCTGTTGGCCGGCGTCCTCGTCAACCCGGCCCTCGGCCAGACCGCCAGGCCGGGGATCACCGACGCCGCGATCGCGGAGGACGGCGTACTGACGTCCCGCGTCGACGGACCGGTCGCGCCGGGGGTGAACTACACGTCGTTCGAGCGCCTCGACCCGAAGGGCTGGCAACGCGGCGACATCCTCGACACCGACCTGGACAAGCACGGCGTCACCGTCGACCTGGTCACCAACGACGGCAAGGTGTCCGGCGGCCAGCCGCTCAGCCGGCAGCTCGCCCGCAAGGGCGCGATCGCCGGCGTGAACGGCGACTTCTTCGACATCAACGACACCACCGCACCGCTCGGTGTCGGCGTCGAGCAGAGCGGCAAGCTGCTGAACGCGCCGGCCGCCGGGCACAACGACACCGCGGTGATCGGCAAGGACGGCCTCGGCAAGATCGCCCAGCTGTTCCTGCAGGGTACGGCGGTCGACGGCGCCATCAAGCTCGAACTGACCAACCTCAACTCGCCGGCCGTCAACAGCGGCGGAATCGGCCTCTACACCCCGGAGTGGGGCGACGCGGCCCGGACCCGGACCGTCGACGGCCTGCCGACCGTCCGCGAGGTGATCCTTCGCGACGGAGTGGTCGTCAGCTCGGCCACCACTCCGGCCACCACCTCGTTGGTCGCCGGCGAGCAGGCGCTGATCGGTCGCGAGGCGGGTGCTGACGCGCTGGCCGCGTTCGCGGTCGGCGACAAGGTCGACGTCGAGTACGGCCTGCGCCCGGACGCCGCCGATGTCGCGACCGCGGTCAGCGGCAACTACCAGCTCGCGAAGGACGGCAAGGTCCCGGACACGGTGCCGGACGCCGACCTCGCGCCGCGGACCGCGATCGGGTTCGACGCCGACGGCAGCCGGATGATCCTGCTCACCGTCGACGGCCGGGCGACCGGCTCCCGCGGCCTGTCGCTGAAGGAGATGGGCGAGCTGATGATCAGCCTCGGCGCCTCCGACGCCCTGAACCTGGACGGTGGCGGCTCCTCGACGATGCTCGCCCGGACCCCGGGCCAGGCCGCGCCGAAGGTCGTCAACGACCCGTCGGACGGCGGTGAGCGGCTGATCCCGAACGGCCTCGGCCTGCTGCCGGTCAAGGGTTCCGGCAAGCTCACCGGCTTCCGTGTCGAGTCGACCGGCACCGCCGAGGCCGATCAGGACGCCGACCTGTCCCGCAGCGCACGCGTCCTCACCGGCCTCAGCCGCGTCCTCAAGGCGACCGGGTACGACGAGACCTACGCCCCCGCCACGGGTACGCCGCTCTGGTACGCCGGCAGCAACGTCCGCGTCGATCAGCACGGTGTGGTCACCGGCCGCAAGGCGGGCGACGCGATCGTCACCGCCACTCGCGGTGCGGCGAACGGAAGGTTCCCGATGACAGTCCTCGGTACGCCGACCCGCCTCGCACCGTCGACTCGTCAGGTCTCGCTGGCCGACACTGCCGCCAAGGGCTTCTTCGAGATCGACGGGTACGACGCCGACGGCTTCTCCACCTGGATCGAGCCGCGGGACGTGAAGCTCAGCTACGACCCGGCGAAGATCAAGATCGTTGCGAAGGGCAATGGGTTCGAGGCCAGTGCCCTGAGCAACGATGCGGTGTCGGCCGTGGTGACGGCGACGGTCGGCGGTCTCAGTACTCAGCTCAGTGTCACGGCCGGTCTCGCGAGCACCGTGGTCGACGAGCTCGACGACGTCACGAAGTGGGCGGCGAACGCCGTACCGGTCGGTGCGGCGACGGCGTCGCGGTCCGCCGCGGAGGGGCATGACGGCGGCCAGGCGATCGCGCTCGACTATTCGCTGACGGGCAGCACTGCGACGCGAGCGGCGTACCTGTCGCAGACTCCGCAGCAGACGTTGCCGGGGCAGCCGCAGAAGCTCGGCGCCTGGGTGTACGGCGACGGCAAGGGCGCGTGGCTGCGCGCGAACGCGTACGACGCGGCGGGCGGTACGGCGCAGACGCTGAACCTCGCCGCCACGGTCGACTGGACCGGCTGGAAGTACGTCGAGGCGGACATCCCGCCGGGACTCGCGATGCCGCTGCGGTTCTGGCGGATCTACGTCGTGGAGACCTCACCGACCCGGCAGTACTCCGGGCGGATCGTGATCGACGACCTGACCGTGCGCAGCGCGCCGCCCGTGACGATGGACCCGCCGGCGAAGGTCATCGACCCGATGGTGGTCACCGACGGAACCGTGCAGACCAGCGGCCGCTGGCGGTTCGCGGTGATGTCGGACGCGCAGTTCACCTCCGACGACCCGAACTCGGACTTCGTGAAGCAGGCCCGGCGGACGATCCGCGAGGCGCTCGCGCAGAACCCGGACTTCCTGGTGATCAACGGCGACTTCGTCGACCGGGCGTTCGGTCCGGACATCGCGCTGGCCAAGCAGATCATCGACGAGGAAGTGGCCGGAAAGGTGCCGGTGCACTACGTGCCGGGAAACCACGAGACCTACGGGCCGGGTGACCTGTCCGAGTGGAAGAAGGTCTTCGGCGCCACGACCAGCACGTTCGACCACAAGGGCACCCGGTTCGTCCTGCGCGACTCGTCGCTCGGGTCGCTGCGAGCCGGTGGGTTCGACCAGATCCTCGACCTCCGCAAGCAGCTCGACTCCGCGGCGCGGGACCGGTCGATCACGAGCGTCGTCGTGATGGCGCACCACCCGGTCGACGACCCGTCGCCGACGCAGAACTCGCAGCTCGGTGACCGCAAGGAAGCCGCGATGATCGTGAAGTGGCTGGCCGACTTCCGGGCCTCGACGGGCAAGGGTGCGGCGTACATGGCGGGCCACGCGGGAACGTTCGCGGCGACGCGCACGGACGGCGTACTGCTGCCGCTGACCGGAAACTCGGGCAAGTCGCCGGCTGCCGCTCCGGACGCCGGTGGCTTCACCGGGTGGGCGCTGGTCGGGATCGACCCGAAGGTTCCCGCGGCGGCCGCGGGCGAGCGGAACTGGTCGGCGCCGGAGCGGTCCTGGTTCCAGGTCGAGCTGCGGCCGCACGTCGACTCGCTCGAGCTGTCCGCGCCGGCGACGCTGCGTCGCGGCCAGACCGGTCCGGCGGCGGCGACCGTCGTCCAGGACAGCCGTCGGGTTCCGGTGGCGTTCCCGGTGTCGTCCGACTGGTGGGGTTCGCAGCAGCTGTACGTCGGTCCGGCGAAGACCGCGCCGTTCTGGGCCGTCGCGTCGTACGACCCGGCGACCGGTCAGGTGACCGCGCTGCGTCCTGGCACCGCTCAGCTGGGCGTGACCGTGAACGGGGTCTCGCAGAGCACCACCATCACGGTCAATTGGTAGGTTCAGCCGCGTGACTGACGTGGTGGTGCCGCAGCGGCTGCGGAGTGGTGATCGGGTTGCTGTGGTGGCGCCGTCGGGACGAGTGGACGCGGCGCGGCTCGCGATCGGGCAGCGGCACCTCGAGTCCTGGGGGCTCGAGGTCGTCATCCTGCCGGCGGTGCTGGCCGGGCACGAGCGCTTCCGGTATCTCGCCGCCGACGACAAGGCCCGCGCCGACGACCTGCGGAGCGCCTGGCTGGACCCGCAGTTCGCCGCGGTGTTCTGCGCGCGCGGCGGGTACGGCGTACAGCGGATGCTCGAGTACGTCGACCTCGACGAGCTGGTCGCCGTACCGAAGTGGTTCGTCGGGTTCAGCGACATCACCGCACTGCACGAGCCACTGAACGCGCGTGGTCTGGTGACCGTCCACGGTCCGATGGCTGCCGCGGTGGAGCAGTTGGAGAACGCTCAAGGACGTGAGCGGCTGCGGGCGTTGCTGTTCGAACCGGAGAGTGTCACCGACCTGCTCGCACCGGTCGGTGCGCGCACTGTGGTCGATGGCGTCGCCGAGGGCCCGCTGCGCGGTGGCAACCTGGCGATGCTCGCGTCCAGCGTCGGTACGCCGACCTACATGCCGCCGGCGGGTGTCGTCGTCCTCGAGGACGTCAACGAGGAGGCTTACCGGGCCGACCGATTGCTCACGCAGTTGCTGCGCGCGGGATGGTTCAAGCAGGTCACCGGTCTCGTGATCGGTGACTTCAGTGAGGCCGACGACGGTATCGGCGACCTCATCCGCGAGCGGCTCGAGCCGCTCGGCGTACCGATGGTGGAGGGTGCGGCGATCGGGCACGAGGCGTTGAACCTCGCCGTGCCGCTGGGATTGCCGGTCCGGCTGGACGCAACTGCCGGAACCCTTACCCCAGGTGGTCTCGCAGGAAGCTGAACGCCTGCGGGTAGGCGTCGAGACGGTTCTTGAGCTTCGCGAGGCCGTGGCCCTCGTCGGGGTACACGAGCAGCTGGCACGGTACGCCGCGGCTCGTCAGCGCGGCCGTGATCTGCTCGGCCTCGGACAGCGGGACGCGCGGGTCGTTGGCGCCGTGAATGACGAACAACGGCGCCCGGATGTCGTCGACGCGGCTCAGCGGGCTCGCCGACTCGAGGAACTCCCGGTCGGTCGCCAGGTAGCCGTACTCACGCTCGCGCATCGAACGCCGGTACGCCGAGGTGTTCTCCAGGAACGTCACCAGCGAGGCGATCCCGACGATGTCCACGCCGGCCGCCCACAGCTCCGGCTGGAACGCGACACCGGCCAGCACCATGTAGCCGCCGTACGAACCACCCCACAGCGCGGCCCGTTTCGGATCGGCGCCGATCGTCGGCAGCCACGCGTTGATCGCAGCCAGGTCCTTCACCGAGTCGAGCCGCAGTTCGCGGTCGTCGAGTGAGTACCAGCGCTTCCCGTAGCCCGCCGAGCCGCGCACGTTCGGTACGACGACTGTGTGCCCCTCACCCGCGAGCGCAGAGATGATCGGACTCCAGATCCGCAGCGCGGCACCCTCCGGGCCACCGTGCACATGGACCACCGTGGACCCCAGGTCGGCGCCGGTCGGCCGGAACACGAACACCGGCACCTGTTCACCGTCGAACGACGGCACGCGCAGACTCTCCGGATGCTGCAGCTCAGCCGGTACGTCGGGCTGGCCGGCCGACCGAATCGCGGTCAGCTCACCGCCCGGCACGAAACGGAACACGGTCGGCGGCGACACCGGCGAGTTGTAGGTGATCGCGGCGAACGAGCCGTCGGCGGACCAGATCGGGTCCGGCGTGGCCATCGACAACGCCGCCGTACCGCCAGGAGGCAGATCGAGTGATGCGATGGCCGAGCCGTCCTCCAGCCGGTGCAGTGCCAGCGTCACCTCGCCGTCCTCCACTGCGCCGACCAACAGGTGCTCGCCGTTCGGTGAGGGCCACCCAGCCAGGTCGCGGGCGTCGTCCACGAGCAGGTCGCTCCAGGAGCCGTTGGCCACGTCGTACCGGCGCAAGGCCATCCGGTCGCGGTCGGCGTTGCTGGACACCAGGAACGCGGACGAGTCGGGCAGCCACGCCACCGGACCCTGGTCGTTGTGCGCGTCCTCCGCGCTGAGCTCGGTGACCGCGCGGCTCGAGGTCTCGACCAGCAGCAGCTGCATCGAGTTCGCCGGGGTGCTGGCCTTCGTGAGCACGACCCACTTGTCGTCGGGCGACGGGTCGACGGCCATCACCCAGCCGCCGTCGTCGTACAGCACGGTCTCGCTGCCAGTGGCCAGGTCGTGCGCGACCAGGTCGAAGTCGACGCCGTTACGGCGGTTGGTGGTGTACAGAACCCGCCCGGCCCGTGCCGCGACCAGGTGGTGGATGTACTCCGTGTCGTGCACCAGCGGGGTCAGCGCGGGCAGGCCGGAGTCGGTGAGGTCCAGCAACGAGAGCTGGCCACGTTCGTCGCCGCCGGTGTCGTGCTCGACGACCACCTGGCTGCTGCCCGGGATGAAGCGTGCGCCGCGGCAGGTGTCACCGAGGTTGGTCAGTGCGCGCCAGGTCCCGTCGGGTGCGACCTCGTTGACCTGGCGGGTGCCGGTGCCGTCGTACAGCACCAGCAGGCGGCCCTCGTCGTCGACGTCCAGGGCCATGGTGGTGGGCAAGGAGAAGAGCGTCGTCAGCAGCACGCCTTCATCCTCACACGGGCGGTGGGTGAACCGCTGCGGATTCACCCACCGCCGAATGCTGTCAGCGGTCGCCGTGCCAGGAGTGCCAGAGCGCGGCGTACGCACCCTGGGCATCGACCAGCTCGTCGTGGCCGCCGAGCTCGACGATCTTGCCGTCCTCGACGACCGCGATCACGTCCGCGTCGTGTGCGGTGTGCAGCCGGTGCGCGATGGCCACCACGGTCCGGCCCTCCAGCACGGTCGCCAGCGACCGCTCCAGATGCCGGGCCGCGCGTGGGTCCATCAACGAGGTCGCCTCGTCCAGGACCAGCGTGTGCGGGTCGGCGAGCACCAGCCGGGCCAGCGCGACCTGCTGCGCCTGCGCCGGTGTCAGTGAGACCCCGCCGGAGCCCACCTCGGTGTCCAGACCGTCGTCGAAGCCCGCGACCCAACCGTCGGCGTCCACCGAGCGCAGGGCCGCCCAGAGGTCCGCGTCGGTCGCGCCCTGCCGGGCCAGCCGCAGGTTGTCGCGCAGGCTGCCCACGAACACGTGGTGCTCCTGGTTGACCAGGGCAACATGACTGCGCACCTGCTCGGCGGACATCTGGTCCAGTGCCGCACCACCCAGGGTGATGTCGCCGACGCGCGGCGAGTAGATGCCGGCCAGCAGCCGGCCCAGCGTGGACTTCCCGGCACCGGACGGCCCGACCAGTGCCACCCGGGCGCCCGGCTCGACCGTCAGCGTCACGCCGTGGAGTACGTCGCGACCCTCCAGGTACCCGAACCGTACGTCGTCGGCGAGCACCGTCCGCCCGTCCGGCTCGGCGTCACTCGTCGTCTCCTCGGTCTCGACCTCACGGACGCCGACCAGGCGCGCCAGCGACACCTGCGCCACCTGAAGCTCGTCGTACCAGCGGATCATCATGTTGACCGGCTCGACGAGCATCTGGATGTACAGCGCACCCGTGGTCAGCGCACCGACGGTGATCCAGCCCTGGATGGCGAAACCGCCACCGATCACCAGTACGGCGGCCAGCGCCACCGTGTGGGTCATGTTGATCACCGGGAACAGGATCATCCGCAGGTACAGGGTGTACCGCTCCCAGGCGACCCACTGACCGATGCGGGTGTCACCGAGGCCGATCCGGCGGCCACCGAGCCGGTGCGACTCGACGGTGCGGCCGGCGTCGACCGTCTCGGCCAGCGCCGAGGCGACCGCGGCGTACCCGGCCGCTTCCGACCGGTACGCCTTCGGGGCGCGGCGGAAGTACCACTTGCCGCCGATGATCAGGATCGGCGCCGCGATCACCACGGCCACGGCCAGCGGCGGTGCGGTGACGACCAGAGCACCGATCAGCAGCGAGGCCCAGAGCGCCGCGATCGTCAGTTGCGGCAGGGCGTCCCGCATCGCGTGCGAGAGCCGGTCGATGTCCGTGGTGATCCGGGACAGCAGGTCGCCCGTCCCGGCCCGCTCCAGGACGCCGGGCGGCAGACCGACCGACCGCACCAGGAAGTCCTCGCGGAGGTCGGCGAGCATCTCCTCACCGAGCACCGCGCCACGCAACCGGGTGAGCCGCGTGAACACGGTCTGCACCGCGAGGGCGATCACGAAGGCGGTCACGACGTACGGGAGCTTCACGTCGGTGTGGCCCTCGGACAACTTCTGCACGACGTTGCCGAGCAACCACGGACCCACCATGGCGCTCAGGGCCGTCACCGCGTTCACCAGCGTCAGCCAGAAGAACGCACGGCGGTGCCGGCGGAACAGTGTCTTCAAATAGGCGCGTACGGTCACGCCACCTGCCACCGGGAGCCGCACTACTTCCTGTGGGGCCGCCGGGTCGTACTCCGGGCGCTTCACACGGACTCCTCGAGAGTCGATTCGTCTTCACGGGTCACGACGGCGCGGTACCGCGGGTTGGTCTGCAACAGCTCGTGGTGCGTACCGACCGCTTCGACGCGGCCGTCCGGCACGAACACCACCCGCTGCGCGCGGTCCAGCATCAGAGGGCTGGACGTGAACACCACTGTGGTCCGGCCGGCCCGCAGCAGCTGCAGGCCGTCGGCGATCCGCGCTTCGGTGTGCGCGTCCACCGCACTGGTCGGCTCGTCGAGCACGAGCACCTGCGGGTCGACGTACAGCGAACGGGCCAGAGCGACCCGCTGCCGCTGACCACCGGACAGGGATCGCCCGCGCTCGGTCAGCACCGCCTGCATCGCGTCGGACTCACCAGCGGGCAGCGTCTGCCGCAGTACGTCGAGAATGTCCTCGCACTGCGCCGCTTCCAGCGCCGTCTCCGGCGAGACCGCACCACTGGCCGGTACGTCGAACAGGTCGCGCACCGTCCCTGACAACAGCACGGGGTCCTTGTCCTGCACCAGGACGACCGTCCGCGCGGAGTCCAGCGGGAGGTCGTCCAGCGCGACGCCGTCGAGCAGCACCGACGCCTCGCCGTCGGCGTTCGGGCTGTGGCCACCCAGCCGGTCGGCCAGCAGACCACCGGCGTCCGGGTTGCCCGAGACCACCGCGGTGAAGCTCCCGGCTGGGACGTGCAGACCGGTGACCGGGTCCAGCAGGTCGCCCTCCGGCGTCTGTGCCTCACCGGTGGCCTTGGTCGCGTCGGTCCGCTGCAGCGCCAGCACACGCGCGGCCCGGCGGGCCGACACCTTCGAGAAGATGAACGCGCTCGCCGTCTCCTCGAACGTGTGCAGCGGCACCAGCATGAACGTGACGAACCCGTACGTCGTGACGAGCTCGCCGACCGAGATCTTGCCGGACGTCACCAGGTGCACGCCGAGCCAGACCACGACCACCAGGAACAGACCGAACAGCAGCACCTGCAGAGCCGCGATCAGCGCCCACATCCGGGCACTGCGGACCGCGCTGCTGCGGTACTGCTGGGAGGCCTCGCGGTAGCGGTCCAGGAACAGCTGCTCACCGCCGATGCCGCGCAGCACGCGCAGACCGGCGACGGTGTCGGCGGCCAGCTCGGTGGCCCGGCCGCCCTTGGCCCGCTGCTCGTCCGCGCGGCGCTCCGCGGGACCCATCAGCGGGACGATCGAGAACGCCAGCACCGGCACGGCGACCAGGACCACCAGGCCGAGCTGCGGTTCGTACAGCATCAGGCCGACGACGACCGCGAAACAGGTCAGCAGGGCGGCGGTGAACCGGCCCAGGACCTCGACGAACCACCCGATCTTCTCGACGTCGCCGCTGCTCACGGCGACCACCTCGCCGGCGGCGATCCGGCGGGTCAGCAACGAGCCCAGCTCCGCTGCCTTGCGCATCAGCAGCTGCTGCAGGCGGGACGCCGTACTGATCCAGTTCGTCACCACGGCGCGGTGGAAGAACGAGTCGGCGGCGGCCTTGGCCGCGCCGAAGACCAGCAGCAGTGCACCGGCCAGCATCAGCTTGGGCCAGGAAAGGTCGATCGCCGCCTGCACGGCGAGACCGACGGCGACCGGAGCGGCGGCGATGCCGCCGAAGAAGACAAGCCCCCAGAAGACTGCGAGGGCCTGCCCGCGCAGCTGCTGGTGCTCCAGCCAGAGAATGAGTCGGAGGCCGGATCGGGTGTCCGGCACACCCGGATCGGCGAACGGAATGAGGCGCAACGACATGACGTCTCACAAAGAGGCATAGAGGGATGAGAGAAGGTGCCTGACCAGGCGAATGGAACAAGCGTAGGCGTGCCCGCCGACAACCCGTCAAACCGTTTTCCGGGCCTGTGGCGAACCTCTCGGGAATCGTTTCCGGAACCGGGTAGTACAGTCTTCAACGGGCGATCGGAAGGAGCCGGGTGGAGGAGCTGACGCGCGGGCGGCGGCTGCTGGTTCTCGGCATCTGTTGCTCCAGCCTGTTCATCGTCGGGCTGGACTCGACCATCGTGAACCTGGCCCTGCCGGCCATCCGCTCGGAGCTCGGAGCGTCGGTCGAGAAACTGCAGTGGACGATCGACGCCTACACCCTGGTGCTGGCCAGCCTGCTGATGGTGTCCGGCTCGACAGCCGACCGGATCGGGCGGCGCCGGACGTTCCAGGCCGGACTGGTCGTGTTCGGCATCGGGTCGTTGCTGTGCGGCATCGCGCCGACCGTGAACCTGCTGATCATCTTCCGGGTGCTGCAGGCCGTCGGTGGTTCGATGCTGAACCCGGTGGCGATGTCGATCATCACCAACACGTTCACCGACCCGCGCGAGCGCGCGCAGGCGATCGGCGTCTGGGGTGGGGTGGTCGGGCTGAGCATGGCGGTCGGACCGGTCGTCGGCGGTTCGCTGGTGGACGGGCCGGGGTGGCGGTTCATCTTCTGGATCAACGTGCCGGTGGCCCTGATCGCCGTACTGATGACCGCGTTGTTCGTGCCGGAGTCGCGATCCGCCGTACCGCGGCGGATCGACCCGGTGGGGCAGGTGCTCGTCGTACTGCTGCTCGGTGGACTGACCTACGGAGTCATCGAGGGACGGTCGGCCGGGTGGGGGTCGCCACTGATCCTCGGGTGCTTCGCTGTGGCCGTGGCGGCGCTGGTGGCACTTGTGTACTACGAGGGGCGCCGGAAGGAACCGCTGCTCGATCCACGGTTCTTCCGGAGCGCGCCGTTCTCGGGCGCCACACTGATCGCGGTGTGCGGGTTCTCGGCGTTGTCCGGATTCCTGTTCCTCAACTCGCTCTATCTGCAGTCGGTGCGTGGGTTCAGCGCGCTGCACGCCGGTCTGCTGACGTTGCCGATGGCAGCGATGACTGTGGTGTTCGCGCCGGTGTCCGGCTGGCTGGTCGGCCACCGGGGTCCACGGGTGCCGCTGGTGGTCGCTGGGACGATGCTGACGGCCGCTGGGCTCATCTTGTCGCGGTTGAGCACCGATACCCCGACGGTGCTGTTGCTGGTCGGCTATCTGGTGTTCGGACTCGGTTTCGGCATGCTGAACGCACCTATTACCAACGCGGCGGTGTCTGGCATGCCGCGAGCCCAGGCAGGGGTCGCTGCGGCGATCGCATCCACCAGTCGCCAGGTTGGAGCCTCACTGGGCGTCGCAGTCGCCGGTACGGTGCTGACTGCGCGGTTGGTCGGCTCTTTCGAGACAGGGTTCGTCGACGCGGCTCAGCTCTGCTGGTTCATCATCGCAGGCTGCGGACTGCTGGTCCTCGTGCTGGGACTCATCACAACCACGCAGTGGGCTCGCCGTACCGCGTCTGCGGTCGCAGACGAGCTGTCGGAAGCTAAGGCTGCTCGATGAGGCCGGCGCGGGTCAGCGCCTTGAGGCGGCCCTTCAGGATCTTCTGGCGGCGCTCCTCGCCGGGGAACAGTTCCAGGTAGTCCGGTCCCTTCGCGGCGAGCAGGTCGTCGTCGAGGCGGCGTACCGTGCCGGCCGGGGCCCGATGGGTCATGGCGGCCTGTACCGCCCGGCTGTCGATGCCCGTGAGGAGTTCAGTGAGTTGCTCCTCGGTCGTGACGCCGAGGCGGTGCAGCACACCGAGGATCCAGGTGTAGTGCGTCGTCTTCGCGTGCGGTGCGTCCGGGTAGCGACGGGTCAGGTACGTCGTCAGCGTGGCCGTGGTGAGATCCAGCGGAGCCTTGTCCGAGGCGGTCGCGGCGAGCTCGCGGTACAGCCGGTCGATCTCGGTGAACTCGTTGTCGGCCAGCTCCATCAGCGCCGCGGCCAGCAGGAACCGCCGGTCGAACTCCGGCTTGCGGTCCGGCGGGATGTCCAGCTTGTACCGGATGTCGTGCTCGAACTCGGCCCACGCGTGCTGAACCGCCGTCCGCACCTGGATCTCCATCACCAGGTTCTTCAGTACGGCGTACTCCGGCAGTTCGCGGCGGTGCTCGTTCAGCCGGACCAGGTAGTGCTTGCTCGCGTACCCGAAGACGCCCTGCGCCCGGGTGTGCGCACCCATGTCGGTGTGCTCGACGATCTCGAACTCGGCCTCGATCACCTCGCACACCCGGTCCACCGCCTCGACCAGGAACGTGATCACCCGGGCCGCGACCAGGTCGGTGATCTGGTTCAGCGGATCGTCGTACTTCGGCCGCGCGGGATCGTCCGGGTGCGGTTTCGAGGCCTTCGCGAGGAACGACTCCGGGTCCTTCGCGCGGGCCGTCGCGGTCAGGTAGTTGATGCCTTCCTCTTCACCGATCAGTTCGTTGATCAGCGCCTCGAGCTTGCGCGCGCCACCGACGTACTGCTGGTGCACCCGTTCGTACAACGCCCCCGCTTGCGGAGCCCACTCCACCATGGGCGGAACCCTAGTGCCCCGGCCCCGCACCCCGCCTCGCCGCCAGGCGAGTTCCTCGCTTCGAGCCGACTTTGTGCACCGCGTCCGTACGTTCCGCGTCCGAAGGCACGGAACGGGTGCACAAAGTCGGGTGCTAGCGGTTGCTGGCGGGTGCTGGCGGGTGCTAGCGGTTGCTAGCGGTTGCTGGGGGTTTCTAGGGGTTTCTTGGGTTTTTGGTAGAGAGGGGTAGAGAGTGCTCGCGACACGCTCTGGTTCTTGATTGGTCAATCTACGGAAAACGCTAGACGGGCTCATACAGTGAAAGCATGGATCCGATCCGGAATCCCTATGCGCCCGGCGCCGGTCAGCGGCCGCCTGAGCTGGCCGGACGCGACACCGAGGTGCGGCAGTTCGAGGTGGTGCTCGAACGGGTCGCGGCGGGCCGGCCGGAGCGGAGCCTGGTACTCAGCGGGCTCCGGGGTGTCGGTAAGACAGTGCTGCTCAACACGCTGCGGTCGCAGGCGATCAAGCGAGCATGGGGGACCGGGAAGATCGAGGCGCGACCGGATCAGAGCGTCCGGCTGCCGATCGCGCAGGCGCTGCACACCGCGATGCGGGAGCTGGGACACCGGCACCGCGACGACGAGCGGGTCGACCAGTTCAGCGCCGTACTGAAGGCCTTCGCGTTGCGGACCGCGGCGAATGACCGGAAGGGCATCCGGTGGCACCCGCCGGTCGACGTGGCGGCGGCCAAGGGGCGTGCTGACTCCGGTGACCTCGAGATGGACCTGATCGAGCTGTTCACCGACGCGGCGGATCTGGCCGGTGATTTGTCTGTCGGGGTCGGGTTGTTCATCGACGAGATGCAGGACATCAGCGCGGACGACCTGTCCGCGCTGTGCGCTGCCTGCCACGAGATCTCGCAGCAGAGCGCGCCATTGGTCGTTGTCGGTGCTGGGCTGCCGCATCTGCCCGCCGTACTGTCTGCCAGCAAGTCGTACTCCGAGCGGCTCTTCCGGTACATCCGTGTCGACCGGTTGGCGCGCGACGCGTGCGACCGGGCGTTGATGATCCCGGCGGAGAGCGAGGGCGTGCAGTACGACGAGGAGGCGCTGGACGAGCTGTACGCGCAGACCGACGGCTATCCGTACTTCGTGCAGGCCTTCGCACACTCCACGTGGGACCACGCACCCACGTCACCCATCACCATCAAGGACGTGGCTGTGGCGGCACCCGAGGCGTCGGCCGAGCTGACGGTCGGCTTCTTCGGCTCGCGGTACGAGCGTGCGACTCCGGCCGAACGCGAGTACATGCGCGCGATGGCCGAGCTCGGCATCGGTGTCGACGACGGCGCCGTCCCCACCGCCGAAGTCGCCAGCACCCTCAACCGCAAACCCCAGTCCCTCTCACCCGCCCGTGACGGCCTCATCAAGAAAGGCCTCGTCTTCTCCGCCGAACGCGGCACCGTAGCCTTCACCGTCCCCCACTTCGGCAAATTCCTCCGCACCCGCACCGCCTGACCTCCGCGCACTCCACAGCCGAGCTCCACGCGTACGAGGGGATGACCGTTGGTGTGAGGGGTTCTGCGTTGGTGTGAGAACCGAGAACCCCCACCACGAGGGGATAACCCACCGGCTCGCGGGCAGGTGTAGTGGTTGCTCGGCGGTTCTTGGTGTGAAACGGGGGTTTCGGGGTTCTGTGATGACTCTGTAGGGTCAATTACCATGACCACCCGGCGGAGCGGCCAGTCTGCGGACGCGGCTGGGCGGAAGCGGCGTGCGGGGCGGCACAGTCGGCGGAAGTCGTACAAGGGCCAGTGGCTCACGGTGACTGCGCTGGCGGTGCTCGGGACCGTGGTGGTCGCGCATCCGGATGTGACGCATCAGGCCAGCCTCGCGGCCGAAGTGGTTGCGGGGGCCGGCAGTGCGGTGCGCGAGGAGCCGGACAACATCGCGGCGCCTCCGCCCAGTGCGACGCCGATCGCGACGCCGACGCAGAAGTTCACGACACCGTTGCGGCCGGCACCGAGTCTGACGCGCAAGCCCAAGGGTGCGAAGCCGAACGTGCTCGTCTCGACCGGGAAGCTGGCCGTGGTGCCGGGCTTCAACAAGGCGAGCGGTGTCAAGGACAAGCTGACGTACCGCGTGGAGATCGAGCAGGGCGTGACGGTGAACGGCGCCGCGGTGGCTGCCGCGATCCACAAGACGCTGACCGACCCGCGGGGCTGGCAGGCGATCCATCCGGTGAACTTCGAGCGGACGGACAGCGTCAACGCCGATCTGCGGATCATCCTGGCGACGCCGACCCTGACCGACAAGCTGTGTCTGCCGCTCGACACCGGCGGTGAGGTGTCCTGCCGCGTCGAGGACCGGGTGGTACTCAACGCGAAGCGCTGGATCTACGCGATCCCGGCGTACAACGGGAACGTCGAGCTCTACCGCAGCTACCTGGTGAACCACGAGGTCGGGCACGCGCTCGGCCACGGCCACTCGACCTGTACGAAGGTGAAGACCCCCGCGCCGGTGATGATGCAGCAGACGAAGGGCCTGGCCGGCTGCCTACCGAACGCCTGGCCGACCATCAAAGCCACCTGAGAGACTGGGTACGACGGGAGGGAGCAGGCATGTCGTCACAGGACTTCCCGACGTACGGCCGGGGCGATGAGCCCGAGCAGCAGCCCAGTGCGGAACAGCACCACTACGCCCCGCCGACGCCGTACGGCGGTGGCAACTACGCTACCGGCCAACAGCCACCGGACGCGCCCGAGTACTACGCGCAACCGGAGCGCTACGGCACACCGCCCGGCCAGTACGGCGTCCCGCCGCAACCACAGCCGCAGGCCCCTGGGCAACTGCAGGGACAGGTGACCGCACCGCACGCCCAGCCCCCGACGTACCGCCCCGGCACCCCGTACGGCGCCCCGTCGCAGCCCGAGCCGCACCAGCTCCCGACGTACGGCCGTGAGGAACCGGTCGCACCGCGTGACCCCCGCGCCGCTCGGGTGGTCGGCCTCGCCGCGGGGATCGCCGCCCTCTACGGGCTGCTCGTCATCTCCGTCCAGCGGGTCTCGCTGCGCGACATCTCGCAGGCGCCGGGCTCGCCGCTCAACCACCCGCTGCGCACGGACGTGATCGACGCGGTCGGTCAGCTGCTTCTGCTCGTGGTCGGTGTGGTCGCGCTGGTGATGTGGTTCCGTGACGTCCGGGCGCGGGTCCGTGCCGGTCGGCAGCTCGAGCCGGGCGAGCTGGTCGGGCTGATCCTGGTCGCGGTGTCCGCGGTGCCGATCCTGGTGTGGCTGGTCATGGTGCTGTCCACCGGTCTGGGTGCCAACGACGAGTCGGTGCACCGGCTGCCGACGGCGTACGGCTGGGGTGGCTTCGGGCTGTTGCTGCTCGCCGCCGGCCTGTTCCTCGGGTACCGCGAGCTGAAGCCCGAGGTACCGAACCCGGTTGTGCAGGGTCCGCCGGCCAAGGCTCCCTGGGAGTGAGCGCACCCGTCGTCCTGGTGCCCGGCCTGGGTCTCGGCCCGGAGTCGTACACCCGGACGGTCGAACACCTGATCACGCCGTACCACCTGGTCACCCTGCCCGGGTACGGCGAACCCGCGGGTGCCCGGGAGGACCTGCACCCACGGGCCCTCGCGGTGGCGCTGGGCGAGAAGATCCGCGAGCGGTCGGTGCTCGTCGGTCATTCGGCGAGCTGTCAGATCGTCGTCGAGGCTGCCGTCCGGTACCCCGAGTTGGCGCACGCCGTCGTCCTCGTCGCGCCGTCGGGTGACGCCCGGATGTCGAGCGTGGACCGAGCGGTGCGCTGGCTCGGGTCCGCCGTACCCGACTCGCCGAAGCTCCTGCGGGTCGTCACCCCGCAGTACGCCCGGACGACACTGCCGACCATCGCCCGGGCCGGCGAGGCCTCCCGGCAGCACGACCTTGCCGCGGTGATTTCGCAGGTCAAGGCGCCGGTGCTGATTGTCCGCGGGCGGCATGACCTGCTCTCGACAGCGGAGTGGGTCGATCGGCTCGCGACGCTCAGCCACGGCGAGGCCCGCACCCTCGACACCGGCGCCCACATGCCGATCGTCACCAACGGCCCCGAAGTGGCGACTCTCATAGAACGAGCAGCCACTCTTCCGGAAAGTCGCTGACGCGTTAGAGTTAACGCGTCAAACCTCTGCGGGAGCTCGCACCGAGTAGCGCGGGCTGAGAGGGCGACAGCTGGGTCGCCGACCGCCTGAACCTGACCGGGTAATGCCGGCGTAGGGAGTGGGTCACTCATGACCAGTACTGCTGTCCGTTCTGCGAGCACCACCGAGGCGCCGCTCGTCCTCACCACCGACGCGCCGCGGACGCTCGGGTTCTTCGACCAGTTCACGCTGTGGGGGAACTTCGGGATCTCGCTGTTCGGTCCGGTCACCGGTGCGCTGGTGGCGGCGTACACGGGCTCGCTGTGGCAGGGTCTGCTCGCGGTCGTGGTCGGTTGTGGGATCGGTGCGCTCGTGCTCGGCGGTGCGGCCGTGTTCGGCTCGCAGACCGGGGCGCCGGCGATGGCCTGTCTGCGCGGGCTGTTCGGCCGCCGCGGCTCGATGGCGCCGACCGTGCTGAACATCGCGCAGAACGTCGGTTGGGCGACGATGGAGATCATCGTGATCTCGCAGGCCGCGGTCGCGGTGACGAGCGAGCGCTGGCGCTGGGTGTTCGTCGTACTCGCGGGCATCATCGCGACGACGATGGCGGTCCGGCCGCTCGGCAGCGTGAAGATCCTGCGGAAGTTCATGGTCTGGCTGGTGCTGCTCGCGTCGATCTACCTGTTCGTCCAGGTGCTCAGCAAGCCGGCGCACACGCTGCCCCAGGACAACGTGTTCGGCTTCTGGCCGGCGGTCGACCTCGCCGCGGCCGGTGTGGTGTCGTTCGCCCCACTAGCTGCCGACTACACGCGCCACTCGCGCACTAATAAGGCTGCTTTCGGCGGCTCCGCACTCGGCTATGGCCTGGCCGCGATCGGGTACTACGCCCTCGGTGTCGTCGCCGTCGCAACGCTGCAGACCAACAGCGATGACGTGATCACCGCGCTGGTCACGCTGCCAGCCGGCGCGATCGCACTGTTCGTGCTGCTGGTGGATGAGGTCGACGAGGCGTACGCGAACGTCTACTCGACCACGATGGCCGCCCACAACCTGATCGGCCACGTCGACCGGCGGTGGATCTCCGTCGCGATCGGTGTGATCGCCACCGGTATCGCGCTGTTCATTGACCTCGGCAACTACACGCAGTTCCTGTACCTGATCGGCTCGGTCTTCATCCCGTTGTTCGCGGTCGCGATCGCGGACTTCTTCATCGTGAGCAAGATGAAGTGGGACGTCTCCGATACGGCGAAGTTCCGCTGGCAGCCGACGCTCGCGTGGCTGATCGGTTTCGCGGCGTACCAGCTGGTCAATCCGGGCACCGTCAGTGGATGGTCGCCGTTCTGGACCGACATCCAGCAAGGGCTGTTCAACCACCAGCCGGTGCCGACCTGGCTCGGTGCGACCTACACGTCGATCATCGTCTCGATGGTGGCTGCTGTACTGCTCGGCCGGATCGGTCGGCGGCCGGCTGCCTGAGCAGCCCCAGCGCGACCGTTGGGAACACCAACACTGACAGCAATCCGGCGCAGACCAGCGCGGCGGCGGTGACCGGTGTCATCAGGCCGGTCAGTACGCCGATCTGCGTCGCCGTGACGATGAACGGAAGCGAGGTCGCCTGCAGCAAGGCCGTTGCGGCAGTCGCCCGGGATCCCAGCCTCCGCACCGCGAGGTATGCCGGTGCTCCGCGGACGACGAGCAGTGCCAGCAGGAAGAGCGGCACGCGGATGAGCGCCGTCGGGTCGCTGAACAGACCGCGAAGGTCCAGACGCAGTCCACTGGTCACGAAGAACACCGGAATCAGGAAGCCGTAGCCCAACGCTTCAAGCTTGATCCGAAAGCGCGGATGCGACGCGGTGTCGCGATCCACCAGTCCGATCACCGCACCGGCCAGGAACGCGCCCAGGATCGTCTCCAGACCGAACTGCTCGGCCAGCGCCACGAACGCGACCATCAGGACCACTGCGGCCCGGACCCGGATCTCCGCCGTCGTGTCCTGTAGTCGCAGCAGCACTCCGCCGAGTCGCTGCGACTGTCCGGCGGTGGCGACGACCAGTCCGGTGACGACGACCAGCAGTGCGAACAGTCCGACCATCACCAGCCGTTCACCCGCGCTGCCGCCTTCAGTCGAGAACACCAGCGACAGCACCAGTACGGCGGCGAAGTCAGCGACCGACGCGGCGGCAATCGCGAACTGCCCGACGCTGCTCTCCGACTGGCCGGCGTCCTTGAGCACCGGAACCACCAGCCCGAGTGACGTCGCCGACAACGTCACTGCGAGCAGGAACGGGCTGTGCACCCACCCGGCTGCGGACAGGCCGAGTCCGGCGAGTGAACCGAGCAGCAGCGTCACGACGTACCCGAGGACCGCCAGTCGCAGCACCTGGCCGCGGAGCTGGTGGACGTCGATCTCCAGGCCGGCCAGGAACAGCAGGAAGGCGAGGCCCAGCAGCGCGACGATCTGTACGGGCAGGTCCACAGTGACCAGTCCGAGCCCGTGCGGCCCGGCCACGATCCCGGCCACGATCTCCAGTACGACGGCAGGCACGCGGAGTCGCGGTGCGAGCCCGAGCAGCAGCGGTGCGAGCAGCGCGATCAGCGTGACCGCGAACAGATTGGCGAACTCAACGTGCGGCATACCGGGTCAGTGCCACCGCTGCGGCCGGACGTTACGCGTCAACTGCGGGGAAAGCCGCGGAACGCCTCCATCAGACCGTTGCGAGTCTGCGCGGACAGGTGCTGCGGGTCGACCTGACCGACCTCGGCGATGGTACGGCGGATCTGTTCGACGTAGATCTCGCAGCCGTCGCAGAGTGCGAGGTGTTCGACGAACCGCTGCTCGGTCTCCGGATCCAGCGCCTGCTCGAGGTACGCGGTGACCAGTTCAACCAGCTCGGCGCACGTCATGAGCCAGCTCCTGCGAAGTAGTGCTCCAGCCGGCCGCGGACGGTCGCCCGGGCGCGGTGCAGCAGGACCCGTTGGTTGGCCATCGAGATCTCCAGCAAGTCACACACGTCCTCGGCGTCGTGGCCGTCGATGTCCCGGAGCGTCAAGACCACCTGCTGCCGGATCGGCAGGCCGTCGATCGCCGCCGCCACCGTCGCGCGGACCTCGTGCGCGAGTACTTCGGTCTCCGTCGTCGGCCAGCGCTCCGGAAACGCGCGCCATCCGCCCGGGTACCGGTCGTCGGCGCCGCGGAACCGCTGCGGGTCCATCGTCGGCCCATGGTCCGGGGCCAGGCTGGTCCACGGCACGGTGCGCTGCTCGCGGACCGCCCGTTTCCGCGCGATGTTCACCAGGATCCGGTACACCCAGGTGCGCAGCGTGGACCGGCCCTCGAAGCGCTCGATCCCCTCGAACACCGCGAGCCAGGTGTCCTGGACGACCTCCTCCGCGCTCGCCGTGGTCGACACGAACGACCGGGCCAGCCGCAGCATCGAGCCCGACCAGCCGTTCAGCAGGCATGCGAACGTCTCCTCGTCCCCGGTACGCAGACCGTCGACAAGTACGTCGTCCGTCGGCACCACCACCCCCACAGGCCGACGGTACAACAGCGGCCGTCAGCGGTACTCCGGGTTCTCGAAGTCGAACCGGCAGCCGGCATCCCATTCGGACCGCTGGTTGCCGTGCGCCGGGATCCCGCCGGAATCCTTCAGCATCCTGGCGAAATGCAGCAGGTTCCAGGTCATGAAGGTTGTGTTCCGGTTGGTGAAGTCGTTCTCCGGGCCGCCCGAGCCGGTGTCCAGGTACGACGGTCCGGGGCCGGCCGCGCCGATCCAACCGGCATCGGCCTGCGGTGGGATCGTGTAGCCGAGGTGCTGCAGCGAGTAGAGGATGTCCATCGCGCAGTGCTTCACGCCGTCCTCGTTCCCGGTGATCAGGCAGCCGCCGACGCGCCCGTAGTACGCGTACTGCCCGTGCTCGTTGAGGATCGACGAGTTGCCGTACAAGCGCTCGATGACGCGCTTGGTGACCGAGCTGTTGTCACCCAGCCAGATCGGCCCGGCGATCACCAGGATGTCGGCCGCGAGCACCTGCTCCTGGATCGCCGGCCACGCGTCGGTCGCCCAGCCGTGCTCGGTCATGTCCGGCCAGACACCCGTCGCGATGTCGTGGTCGATCGCCCGGATCACGTCGACCTGGACGCCCTGCTTCTCCAGGATCTTCCGGCTGATGTCGACCAGGCCCTCGGTGTTGCTGACGGCCGGCGAGCGTTTCAGCGTGCAGTTCACGAACAGTGCGCGAAGGTCGTCGTACTCGGTCATCGGTAGCTCCTAAAGCAGTTCGGCGTCCTGCTCGATGCAGAGCAGGGCTGGTCGGGTGGCGGCGAACAGTTCGGTCATCGCGGCGTCCAGGTCCGCGCGCCGGGTCACCCGCAGCCCGATTGCGCCACAGAGTTCGGCGTACGACGCCCAGTCCGGGTTGTGCAAGGAGGTGTGCCAGACCGGGTAGTCGGCGGCGAGTTGTTCCTTGCTGATCTTGCCGAGCGAGTGGTTGTCGAGCAGGACATGCTTGATCGGGATGCCGTACTTGACCGCGGTCGTGAGTTCGGCGGCGTACTGCGCAAACCCGCCGTCGCCGGTGACCGCGACGATCGGCCGGCCGGGTGCGGCGGCCCGCGCGCCGAGCGCCGCCGGATACCCGAAGCCGATCGAACCGAGGTAGCCGGACATCAGCACAGGCTGGCCTTTCGACTCCAGGTACCGGCCGAGCGAGTACGCATGGTTGCCGACGTCAACGGTCACGACGGCGTCCGTGGGCAGGTGCCTGGACAATGCGTCGAAGACCGCGGCCGCAGACACACCCTTGCCCCGGTCGTCGTCGACCCGGCGCTTCTTCTCCGCCCGCCAGATCGCCCAGCGTTCGGCCACATCCGGCCGCTGATCCTCGGCCTTGGCGTCGGCGAGCATCCGGGTGAGCGTGGTCAGCGCCAGTTGCGCGTCGCCGAGCACGTCCACGGCGACCGGGTCGAAGCGACCGATGGCGGCGTGGTCGTCGTCGATCTGGACGATCGGCTTGTACGCCGCGATGCCGGTGTGGTTCGAGAACGAAGCGCCGACGACGATCAGCAGATCCGACTCGTTCATCAGCCAGCTCGCCACCGGCGTACCGCTGCGGCCGAGCACCCCGGCGCCGAGCGGATGGGTGTCCGGCACCAGCCCTTTGGCCTTGAAGGTGGTCAGGACGGGTGCGTTCAGACGCTCCGCCAGCTCGCGCACCTCGGTCTCGGCACGGCGGGCGCCGTGGCCGACGATCAGCACCGGCCGGCGGGCGTCGCGGATCATCCCGGCAGCCCGGCCCAAACTGTCCTCGTCCGGGCGGATCAGGCGCGGTGACAGCCGTCCGCGCGGGCCCATGGCCGGCGCGTCCGACGGCTGCACCTGGACCTCGTCGGGCAGCACCAGGTGGGCGACGCCGCGGCCGTCGACCGCGTGCTTGACCGCGAGCGCCGCCAGCTCGGCGTGGTCACTGCCCGCGTGCACCGACGTACTCGAGACCGCGACGTCCTTGAAGACCGCGGTCAGATCGAGATCCTGGAACGCGCCGCGCCCGCGCCACTTCGACGGCACCTGTCCGGAGACGGCGATCACGGGCGAGCCGTCGAGCTTCGCGTCGTACAGCCCGGTGAGCAGGTTGGTCGACCCCGGGCCCGCGATCGCGAAGCACACGGCCGGCCGGCCGGTCAGCTTGCCGTAGGCGCCGGCCGCGAACGATGCGGCACCCTCGTGACGGATCCCGATGTAGGTGAGTTCGCCACGGTCCTCGGCGCGCCGCATCGCGTCGGCGAACCCGAGGTTGGAGTGCCCGACCATGCCGAACACGTGCGTTACCCCGTGCGCGACCAACGTCTCGACCAGAACGTCCGCGACGGTCCGTGCCTGCGTCGGCAGTTCCGGAAGCCGTACGTAGACACCGTCGGCGCGCTCGTCCACGTCGTACGACGCAACGCCGTCGGAGAACCCCTCCGGTGGCTGACCGGTGATCGGGTCGTAGTCGTACCCGTGCCACGGACAGCGCAGCAGTCCCTTCTCGATGGAGCCCTCACCGAGCGGACCGCCCTGATGCGGGCACTTGTTCTCCAACGCGCCGAGTCGCGCCCCACAGCGCGCCATGGCGATGCTCCGACCGTCGACGACGACACTGCGGACCCGGCCTTCCGCCGGTACGTCGATCTCGTTCACCCGATGCCAGTTCGCTGACATGTAACGTCTCCCGCCCCTCGCGACACCGACCCTCCGACAGATCAGTGCCGGCCACCGGTCAGGCGTTACAGGAAGAGGGGGCACCATGGACGCACGTTCGCTCGCCGTAACCCGCCGATCCCTGCACGGCGTCGCCGAACTGCTGCTGGCCGGACCGCAGCACCGTCAAGGCCGCGGCATCAAGCTGCGTGTCGTACCCGGCGGCTTCGGCACCCTGGACGGCACGCTTCGTGTTGCCGGCGACTCGTTGGTCTCGCCGACGATCTCCGTGCCGTTGACCGGCACGTACGCCGAACTCGCCGCGGCCGTCGGCGTCGAAGCGAGCCGACTCGACAACGTGTACTCCGGCGGTCCGAAGATCGCGCCGGACGACCACTTGGAGATCGACCCGGCGGCCACCCGGCTGCTCGAGGACGCCTTCGCCCGCGGCGACGCCGCGCTCCGGGCCGTCGCGCCGGGTGAGACGCCGACGCTCTGGCCCGAGCACTTCGACGTCGGAGTCAGCGTCGACAAGGTCAACTACGGCGTCTCACCAGGCGACGACAGCCTGCCCGAGCCCTACGCGTACGTCGGTCTGCCGACGCCGCGCACCGGTGAATTCTGGAATGCACCGTTCGGCGCCGCCCGCCCGCTGTCAGAGCTGTCCGAACTGTCCGCCATCCGGGAGTTCTTCGATACCGCGAGATCCCTGCTGGACAACTGACCCGGGGCTACCGGAATACTTGCCGCATGCTGAACTCCGCACTGCGTAGCCGGGCCGAATATGCGGAACTCGGGGCCGACGGCCTGGCCGCGCGTACGACGCCGGAGCGGGACGCGATGATCGTCAAGGCGGTCGAGGAGCTGCTCGCCGACCGCGAGACGGTGCTCGACCTGTGCTGCGGGTACGGCCGGATCGCGCTGCCGCTGCGGCGCTCGGGCAAGGTCGTCCGCGCGCTGGACATCTCGCCGAACCTGATCGAGGCCGGCCGCGCCCAGGCCGCCGAGGAAGAGCTCGCGGTCGACTGGGCGATCGGTTCGATGACCGATCTGCCGTACAAGTGGGACTCGTTCGACGCGGTGATCTGCCTGTGGACGGCGTTCCACGAGCTGTTCGCCGAGGACGAGCAGATCTCCACGATCTGCGAGATCTCCCGGGTGCTGAAGCCGGGCGGGATCGCGGTCATCGAGGGCCCGGCCTGGGGCCCGGCGACGGCCGCCGAGATCGCCAACGGCCTGCGGCAGGGACCCGAGCACCGGATCGTCACCACCGAGCACGCCGACGACACCAGCAGCGTGCACTTCATCCACGACGAGATCAGCTACGGACGGCTCTGCGCGGCCGCCGGAATCTCCGACTACAAGGTCTACAAACGAGACTGGGGCGGTCGCCGGCGGCTGATCCTGGAGATCCACCAACCAGCAAATCACTGACACGTCAGGAATTCGGCGGCCCTTGCGGGTAGTGGTGAACAAGAAGCAGATCCCCACTCCACATTGGGGATCTGCTCCTTTGTGTATTCAGTCTAAATCTATTCCGGACGATTCCGGAAAACTCGGCTTTTTGCTTCGAGATTCAGCAAGAAGCGTTTCGCCTCGAGCCCACCGGCGTACCCGGTGAGGGCGCCGCTCGCGCCGACCACCCGGTGGCACGGCAGTACGACGCAGACCGGGTTCGCCCCGAGGGCCGTGCCGACCGCGCGGGCCGCCTTGGGTTTCGCGATGTCGCCGGCGACCGCGCCGTACGTCGTGGTGGCGCCGTAGCTGGTGTTGGCCGGCAGATCGTTCAGGACCAGTCGCTGGAAAGGGGTCGCCAGCGCCAGGTCCACCTCGACGTCGAAGGCCTGACGCTCGCCGGCCAGATACTCGTCGAGCTGGCGGCGCAGGTCGTCGAGCGGGCGGGCCTGCCGCAGTACCCGCGGCGAGATCGCGCGGGCCAGCCGATTGGTCATCGTCTCCTCGTCGCCGAAGGAGCTGGCCACCACCCGGCCGTGCGTGATCGCGAGTAGCAAGGTCCCGATCGGGGTGTCGTGCAGCGTGTAGGCGACGTCCGCCGCCGGGAGGATCGGGGGTTTCAGGCCGGGTGTGCTGAGCCGGGTCAGCCGGCTCTCGAGATCAGTCATCGTGTACTCCGAGTTTCGTGCGCAGGGTCGCCAGCGCGTCGCTGACGAGCCGGCGCGACGCCGCGGGGGTGGTGTCCAGGGCGGCGGCCACGCCGTGGTGGTCAAGGTCGCCGACGTACTTGAGCGTGATCGCGAAGCGTTGCCGCTCCGGGAGTTGGTTGACCGCCTGCCACAGGTCGGGGTCCGGCCAGTCCGCGGCCTCCGGGCCCTCGACCGCGACCGGCGGCGCCTCGTCCAGCGGGCGCTGCGGTTTCCGCGTCCGGTGGACGTCGGTCGCGCACCGGGCGGTGATGGTCAGCAGCCAGCCGCGCAGGTTCTTCGCCGACGTCAGCGCCGGGTAGGCGGCGTACGCCTTCTCCCAGGCGCGTTGTGCGACGTCGTCACCGTCCACCGGTCCGGCCAGCGCACGCGCCAGTCGGGCCACGTCCCGCCAGTGTGCGTCGAGCAGCGCCTGGAACGGCGGCAGTGCGACCTTCTCCCGAGCCATCACGTAAGTAGAACGCATCGCCCACGCGGCGTGTGAGTCCGCATCACGAGATTGTCCACTTAGTCAGTAGACAATGATGCGAAGATATCTGACATGACGACGACCTTCCTCACCCGCCGTCGCGTCATCGATCTGCTGCGGACGGCGAGCGCCACCTGTCGGTGAGCCCTGTCCTCGTACCGCACGAGGCTGTCCCGCTTCTCACTTCATGAGGCCGCTGCCTCTGTTCTCCGCCCGGTAGCCGCTGCCGGTCGTCCCTGCCCCGTGTTTCGAGGGAGAGACATGTCTTTGCCTGCCCTGAACCGTCCTGCCCTGTCCGTCGTCCCCGACCATGCCCAGGAGCGGGTGGTGGACTCCGACGTCTACCGCTCGGTCTTCCGTCGCCACGCCGCCGGTGTCGTGGTGATCACCGCGGACGCCGGCCACGGCCCGTCCGGGTTCACCGCCACCTCGCTGGTCTCGATCAGCCTGCTGCCGCCGCTGGTCTCGTTCGCGATCGCCACCAGCGCCTCCAGTTGGCCGACTGTGAGTACGGCGTCCAGCGTGGTGATCAACTTCCTGTCCGCCGACCAGCACGGAATCGCCGGCCGGTTCGCGACCAGCGGGATCGACCGGTTCGCCGAGCCGACCCGCTGGTCCCGCCTCGCCACCGGGGAGCCTGTCCTCGACGACGCCCCGAGTTACCTGCGTGCGCAGGTCGAGCACCGCTTCGCCGTCGGCGATCACTACCTGGTCGTCGCCCGCCTCGCCACCCACACCGAACGCCGTGAACACGAGCCGCTGCTCTACCACGACGGCCGGTACGCCACCGCCACCCCGAAAGCACACCATGCCTGAGATCCGTAAGTTCGCCGTACTCACCGCTTCCCTGACCACGGCGCTGGCTGCTGTCGCCCTGCTGACCGGCTGCGGCGGTGATGCCAAGGCCGGTGGCGGCGCGGACGCGAAGCTCTCGCTCGACGCGCCGCTGCCGACCACCGTTCCGGCCGGCGCCAAGATCGTCGTCGGTGACCCGGCCACCGAGGTCGCGCTGAAGCTCTCCGGCCAGTACGACGCGGTCTCGAAGTACGTCCAGTTCGCCAACCTGAGTGGCGGCCCGCAGACCACCGAGGCGTTCCGGGCGCACGCCCTCGACCTCGGCTCGGTCGCCGAGATCCCCTCGATCAACGCGACCTGGACCGGCCTGCACGTGAAGATCGTCGCCTCCAAGTTCCGGCAGGACCCGCTCACGCACCCGATCTACAAGCTCGGGGTCGCGCCCGGCGTGTCGGTGTCGACGCTCGGCGACCTGCGCGGCAAGAAGATCGCCTACAGCCCCGGTCAGGCGCAGGGCGCGCTGATCCTGAAGGTGCTGAAGAAGGCCGGGCTGACCAAGGAGGACGTGAAGCTGGTCGAGCTGCCGAGCACCGGTGACGTGTACTCGAACGCGCTCTCCTCGAAGCAGGTCGACGTCGCCCCGATCGGCGGCGTCCAGATCAAGCGGTACCTGGCCAAGTACGGCAAGGACGGCGCGAGCGTGATCGACCACGGCCTGCGCGACGACGCCGGCCACCTCTACGGTCCGGTCGAGTCGCTCGAGGATCCGGGTAAGGCGGCCGCGATCCGCGCGTACGTCGCCGCCTGGGGAATCGCGCAGAACTGGATCGACAAGCACCCCAAGGAGTGGATCGCGGGGTACTACGTGAAGGACCAGGGCCTCACCGAGGCGGATGGTCAGTGGCTGGTCGACAACGCCGGTCACCCGGACATCCCGGCGGACTGGAGTGACGCGATCCAGCGGCAGCAGGAGACGATCGAGCTGCTCGCGAAGGAGACCGGAAACCCGGTGATCCAGGCGAAGGACCTCTACGACCTGCGGTTCCAGACCGTCGCCGCGGACGCGATCAAGGGCGGCGCCAAATGAGCGCCACAACCCTGCCCGGGTTACGGACCCGGAGCACCGCGAAACCCGTCGTACGCCGTCGGCGGCTCGGGCCCGGCAAGCCGATCAGGTTCGGGGCCGCGATCGGGCCGGTGCTGCTGCTGGTGATCTGGAGTATCGGGTCCGCGGCTGGTTGGATCGACCAACGAATCCTGTCCGCGCCGTGGACCGTGGTGACCACGGCCGGCGACCTGATCGCGGACGGCCGGTTGCAGTCGAACCTTTGGACGTCGGCCCAGCGCGCGCTGCTCGGTCTGGCGCTCGGAGTCGTGCTGGGTGTACTGCTGGCGCTGATCTCCGGGCTGTCCCGCCTCGGTGAGGCGGTCCTCGACGGGCCGATCCAGATCAAGCGGGCGATCCCGTCGCTCGCCTTGCTGCCGCTGCTGATCCTGTGGCTCGGCATCGGCGAGTCGATGAAGGTAGTCACCATCCTGCTCGGGGTGTTCGTGCCGGTCTACATCCACACCCACAACGGCCTGCGCACCATCGACAGCCGGTACGTCGAACTCGCGCAGACGGTCGGGTTGTCGCAATGGCAGTTCATCCGCCGCGTCGTACTGCCGGGAGCACTGCCTGGGTTCCTGCTCGGCCTGCGGTTCGCGGTGACCGGCGCGTGGCTGTCGCTGGTCGTCGTCGAGCAGATCAACTCCACCAGCGGAATCGGCTACATGATGGAGCTGGCCCGCACGTACGGACAGACCGACATCATCATCGTCGGCCTGGTCGTGTACGGCGTCCTCGGCCTGCTCTCCGACGCGGTCGTCCGCCTGATCCAGAGGAGGGCCCTCTCATGGCGCCGAACGCTAGCCTCGTAAGGACAGTGCAGGTCCGCGACCTGGTCCGCCGGTACGACGACCGCGCCGTCCTGGACGGGGTGGACCTGGACATCGAGCCGGGCGAGTTCGTCGCGCTGCTCGGCAAGAGCGGCTCCGGCAAGAGCACGTTGCTGCGGGCCCTGGCCGGGCTCGACTTCGATGTCGACGGATCCGGTGACGTGTCGGTCCCGGAGAACGTGTCGGTGGTCTTCCAGGACTCCCGCTTGTTGCCATGGGCCAAAGTTCTCGACAATGTCGTGCTCGGGCTGACCGACGCCGGCGAGCGTGGCCGGCAGAGTCTCGAGGAGGTCGGGCTGGCCGGTCGCGAGAAGGCCTGGCCGAATGAGCTGTCCGGTGGTGAGCAGCAGCGGGTCGCGCTGGCGCGGTCGCTGGTGCGGGAGCCGGAGCTGTTGCTCGCGGACGAGCCGTTCGGCGCGCTGGACGCGTTGACCCGGCTGAAGATGCACGTGTTGTTGCGGAAGTTGTGCGCCGCGCACCAACCCGCCGTACTGCTGGTCACGCACGACGTCGACGAGGCGATCGTGCTGGCCGATCGGGTGATCGTGCTCGACGCCGGCCGGATCGTCGCCGAGGAGACGATCGACCTGCCGGCGCCGCGGAGTACGGCCGATCCAGGATTCGCCGCGGTCCGTTCGCGGCTTCTCGACGCGCTAGGAGTTTCGGTATGAGCCGGCAATTGCATCTGAACGCGTTCCTGATGAGCACCGGGCACCACGAGGCGTCCTGGCGGCTGCCGGAGAGCGACCCGTTCGCGAACGTGAAGATCGAGCACTACCAGGAGCTGGCCCGGACCGCGGAGCGCGGGAAGTTCGACTCGATCTTCTTCGCCGACTCACCGGTCCTGATCGGGACCGTCGGCCGGCGTCCCGCGGGTGCGCTCGACCCGACGGTGCTGCTCGCCGCACTGGCCGGTGTGACGTCCCGGATCGGGCTGATCGCGACCGCGTCGACGACGTACAACGAGCCGTACAACCTCGCGCGGCGGTTCGCCAGCATCGACCACGTCAGCGGTGGACGGGCCGGGTGGAACGTCGTCACCACGGCCGGGCCGGACGCGGCGCGGAACTTCAACCTGGCCGACCAGCCGGCGCACGCGGAACGGTACGAGCGGGCGGCCGAGTTCCTCGAGGTCGCGTACAAGCTGTGGGACTCGTGGCAGGACGACGCGGCGGTCGCGGACAAGGCCGAGGGCGTCTGGGCGGTGCAGGACCGGGTGCGGCCGATCGACCACGTCGGCCGGCACTTCCAGGTCCGCGGGCCGCTGAACCTGCCCCGCTCGCCGCAGGGTCATCCGCTGATCGTGCAAGCCGGTTCGTCGGAGGACGGCAAGGGTCTGGCGGCGCGGTACGCCGAGGCGGTGTTCACCGCGCAGCAGACGCTGGAGGACGCGCAGGACTTCTACCGGGACCTGAAGGCGCGGGCGGTCGCGTTGGGACGGGACCCGTCGGAGGTGAAGATCCTGCCCGGGATCGTGCCGGTGATCGGGTCCACGGTCGCGGAGGCAGAGCGGCTGGAGCACCAGTTGGACGCGCTGATCCGGCCCGAGTACGCGCGGCTGCAGCTCGCGAAGACGCTGCGGGTGGCGCCCGAGGACCTGCCGTTCGACCAGCAGTTGCCGGCCGAGCTGCCCGACGAGGACGAGATCGAAGGCGCGAAGAGCCGGTACACGCTGATCGTGTCGCTGGCCCGGCGCGAGCAGCTGACCGTGCGCGAGCTGATCGGCCGGCTCGGTGGTGGGCGTGGTCACCGGACCTTCACCGGTACGCCGGAGCAGGTCGCGGACGCCATCCAGCACTGGTTCGAGGCCGGCGCCGCCGACGGGTTCAACATCATGCCGCCGGTGCTCCCGTCCGGGCTCACCACGTTCGTCGACGAGGTGATCCCGATCCTGCAGTCCCGCGGCCTGTTCCGCACCGAGTACTCCGGTACGACGCTGCGCGACCACTACGGCCTGCCCCGTCCGGCCGGCCGAACGGCGGAACTCCAGGAGGCCACCGCCTGAGAACGTCGGGGGTCCCGTCAGGCGGCGGGACCCCCAACCCGCACCACGAGCCTCCCGACCGCCCTACCGTCCTGGACGGGGACCCGTCGCACTCGCAGTTCCTCCGGTGCATCGGACCGTCCAGCACGATCGCGCGCCCGTCCATGGCGTGCGGGTAGGTCCGGTACGGCGATTCGCCGGTGTCGTGTGAAAGAGTTTCTTCCATGCGGCTGAGTCCCATCGCGAAGCGGGTCCCGCGCGTCGTTGCCCATCGCGGCGCCAGCGCAGTCGATCCGGAACACACGCTCGCGGCGTACCGGCGGGCGATCGAGATGGGCGCCGACGGACTCGAGTGCGATGTCCGGCTGACCGCGGACGGACATCTCGTCTGCGTACACGACCGCCGGATCGAGCGCACCTCGAACGGGCAGGGCGTGGTGTCCAAGATGAGCCTCGAACAGCTCGAGACCTACGACTGGGGCTCGTGGAAACGGCCGACGGCCGACACCGACCTCGACAGCCGGAAGGTGCTGACGCTCGACACCCTGCTGTCGACCGTCCGGGACGCGGGCCGCCCGGTCGAGCTGGCGATCGAGACCAAGCACCCGACCCGGTACGCCGGTCTCGTCGAGCGCCGCCTGATCGAGGCCCTGGACCGCTACGGCTGGGCGCACCCGAAGCTCGGTACGGAGTCGCCGGCCCGGGTGATGAGCTTCTCCTGGCTGTCGCTGCGCCGGATGCGTACGGCCGCGCCCGGGCTGCGGACCGTCCTGCTGATGGACCGCGTCCCGCTGCGGTTCCGCGACGGCACGCTCCCGACCGGCGTCTCGTACGCCGGCCCGGGCCTGGCGATCGTCACCGCGGACCCGGAGTACGTCGATCGCGTGCACAAACACGGGCATCAGGTTCACGTCTGGACCGTGAACGCCGAAGAAGACATCCGGCGGTGCCGCGAGCTCGGTGTCGACGCGGTCATCAGCGACCGGCCGGACGTCGCGCTGCGGGTGCTCGCGGACGGGGCGGAAGGTGTAGGACGCCGTACCTGACCAGCGGGTTTGTGACACTTCGGATCGGATTGCGTGGCTTGTGTCACGCCGGTGTGGATACGTAGTGGCGCGAATGCGGGCGGTTATTCTTAACGTTCAATCTGTCGATTTCATCACGGTTTCCCGGAGTTTAGACGGGAACTCCGCGGTGGCTATGTAACGGAATACTTGCAGTGGTTTTCCGGGACCGGATCGTGGGCAGAAGTTCCTGTGGTTGTTCCGATCATCGAGGAGACCCTGCTTGTCCTCAGCGACCTTGCCCGCCGACGTGAGCGTCGTGGACGTCGTACTGCCGCACGAAGTGTCCGCGGTAGCGGACGCACGACGCCGTCTGGCCACCTACCTGAAGCGGTACCGGGTGGCCGGAAATGCCTGTGAGGACGCGAAACTCGTGCTCACGGAGCTGCTGTCGAACGCGATCCGGTACGCGCCGCCGTTGCCGGCCGGCGAGGTCCGTGCCGCTTGGTGGATCGACAAGGCCGGAATCCATGTCGAGGTCACCGACGGCCGCGGTGACACCGAGCCCCAGCGCATCAGCGACACCCATCCCGAGTCGGTCGGCGGCCGCGGTCTGGCCATCGTCGACATGCTCACCACGGGCTGGGACGTCCGCACCGCCGCCCATCACCGCACGGTCCACGCCGTCATCCCGAACTGACCCGACCCGGCTGGTGTCCTGAGCCGGGTTGGCTCCGGGGTGTGCCGGGCTGCAAGACTGCGGGGTTATGGGAAAGAAGTCGCGGCAGCGCGCGAAGAACACGACGACGACCGTCACGCTCGACCCGGCCGATCTGGTCGATGTCGGGCCGCGGGAACCCTGCCCGTGCGGTTCGGGCAAGCGGTTCAAGCAGTGCCACGGCAAGGACCGGGCGCAGGCGGCCGACACGTTCGTGGTGCGGCCGTTCGAGGGTCTGCCGTCCGAGTGTGACCTGATCGCGTTCCGTGAGATCGTCCCGTCCGGCACCGTGCAGGTCGAGCTGGTCGGCGACAACGCCGGCAAGGTGGTCAACCTGGTCACCCTGCTGCCGATGGCGATGCCCGGTCTGGTGCGCGACGACGAGACGATCTGGATCGGCTTGCAGACGCACGCGTCCTCGGGTGACCCGAGCCGCGACCTGGGGCACGCGATCACGGCCGCGCTGCGGACCGAGCCGGGGAATCCGATCCAGCTCGGCGACCTGATGAAGGACGGACCGCGGCTGCAGGACCTGATCGACACCTCGAAGCCGCTCGAGATCAAGGTCCACGAGGGCTTCGACTACTGGGTCGGCGAGAACGTCGAGGACCCGACCGGTGAGGTCGCCGCCGGCCTGGAGCGCGCGAACGCCGCGGCTGCTCCGACCGTCCGGCTGGAGTCGGTCGACGCGGCGTACTGGACGCAGATCGGTGACCGCATCTACCTGCGCTGGGTGCTGCCGCACACCGAGGACACGCTGCTCGACGCGCTCGCCCGGCTGCACGCCGCCGGTTCGTCGGCGCTCATCGACGGCAGCCGGCTGATCGGTTCCTTCCGCGCCCTCGGCGTACTGGCGCCGGTCTGGGAGCTGCCGGCCGGGACCGACGCCGCCGACGTCGAGAAGCCGGCGGCCGACTTCGCCGTCGCGCTGGAGAAGGCGCTGGCCACCGAGGCGCCGCTGACCACCGAGGAGCGGGCCGCGCGGGCCGGCCTCGCCAGCCGCCAACTCACCATCCGCTGACCGCTTGAACGACGAACGCCCACCCTGGCCGCGGCCGGGGTGGGCGTTTCGCTGACTCACGGTGGTCCAGGCCATCAGAACCGACGCGACCGTGAAACGTGGACGGCCCAAGTCCTGCTGACGGGGGAGCAACAGGGCCTGGGCCTAGGCATGAAGAGTAGTCAGGTTGGTGCCGGGACACAAGCCCCGATTTCACTCCGCGTGTCGTTGGGCTTACGCGCCTACCGGCGCGCGCAACACCGGGCACGACATACAGCGGGGTCCGCCGCGGCCGGAGCCGAGCTCGGAGCCGGAGATCCGGATGACCTCGATACCGGACTCCTCGAGCCGCGCGTTGGTCTCGACGGTCCGCTCGTACGCGATGCAGACCCGCGGCGCCAGCGCGAGGGTGTTGTTCCCGTCGTCCCACTGCTCCCGCTCGGCGGTCACCGGGTCCAGCCCGGTGTCGATCCGGCGGAGCGTGTCGATCCCGAGCGCCTTCGCCGCGGCGACCAGGAACGGCTCGGGCTCCGCCACATGCAACTCGGCGCCGTCGGTCGTGACCGCCAGCGCCCGCATCTCCTCGGCCATGTTCGGATACATCAGTACGGCGTCGGTGTCGACCATCGTGCACACGGTGTCGAGATGCATCGTCGCCCGCTGCTGCGCGATCGGTACGGCGAGCACGGTGTGCGCCAGTCCCTTCTCGAACACCCGCTGCGCCAACCGCTCGACGCCGGCCGGAGTCGTCCGCTCGCCGACCCCGACGGCGAGAACGCCGGGGCCGAGCGCCAGGACGTCCCCGCCCTCGACGTGCTCCAACTGGTGGTCGTACACCTTGTCCGCGCTCGCGAACCGCGGGTGGAACGTGTAGATCAGCTCGGTCAGCTGCGTCTCGCGCATCCGGGCCGGCATCGCCAGGGACGTGACCGCGACCGAGTCCCGGATCCAGACGCTGGAGTCGCGAGTGAAGAGCAGGTTCGGCAGGGGGTCGATTAGGAAGTCCTCGTGGGCCAGCAGCGACGTCACCAGCCCGCCCACGCGCACCTCGTCGTTCCGTACGCCGGCCATCAGCGCCTCGGCCAGCGCGGCCGGGTCGAGCGCGCCGAGGGACGACCGCAGGTAGTCGCGCAGGGTGTCGCCCAGACGCAGGTCCTCGATGGCGCCCGCGACGGCCTGCGCACGGGCCTCCGGATCGTTGAGCGCCTCGGTCAGCAGCTCGCCGAGGTACAGCACCTCGACGTCGCGGTCCCGGAGGGCCTGGGCGAACGCGTCGTGCTCGTCCTGGGCGCGACCGACCCAGGGGATGCCGTCGAACAGCAGCTTGTCGTTGTTCCGCGGGGTGAGCCGGCGGAGCTCGTTGCCCGGCCGGTGCAGCATCACCGTGCGCAGCGGTCCGACCTCGCTGTCGACGCCGTACGCCTTGACTCCGCCCGTCTCGGTCATCCGCCCAGCCCTTCTTCCGGTCGTGGTCACCACGCTACGGCAGTCCGATCAATCTGTCTGATTGTCCGACAATATGCCTCGGAGTGCCAACTTCTCAGGAGCGCACCCGGTCGTAGACCAGGCAGAGCGCGCCGGACTCGGTCGGCGTCGCGTCGGCCAGCTTCCAGGACGTGGCCGGCAGCCCGTCCTCGAACAGCCGGGCGCCACCACCGACCAGCTCGGGATCGAGGGTGATGCTCAGCCGGTCGACCTCGTCCGCGGCCAGCAGCGCGCGGATCACACTCGAGCTGGCCAGCACGATGATGTCGCCGCCCTCCTGGCCGCGCAGGTCCTTGACCACGTCCGCGGGCTCGCCCTCGGCGATCCGGGAGTTCAGCCACGGGGCCTCGGTCAGGGTCGTCGAGAAGACCACCTTGTCGGTCTCGTTCAGCCAGCGCGAGAAGGCCCGGTCCTGCGGCGCCGCGCTCTCGTCGTCGGCCACCGCCGGCCAGAAGCCGCCGAAGCCCTCGTAGTTCTTCCGGCCGAGCAGCACGGTGGTGGCCGGCTCGGTCACCCGGAGCATGTGGTTCCGGGCACCTTCGGTGATCGCGTGCGGAACGATCCAGCCCATGTCGAAGTCGCCTCCGGGTCCGTTCACCCGGCCGTCGAGCGAGAGCGAGATGTTGGCGGTCACTGTGCGAGTCATTTCGGTGTCCTCTTCCTGTTCGTTGCGGCCGGTTCGGCCTGACACCAGAAATCCTGCCGCCGGGGCGCGGCCGGAACATCTGCCACCTGGCTGATATCCGCGACCCGCCTGGCTGACAGGGCCGTCGTACGAAAGGACGAATATCCACAGCTGGCCGCTACGGACGAGGTCGATCGGCTGGAGAGGAACTAGGCTGCGGTGCTGTGCCCGGTGATGAATTGTCCTCCGAACCGTTCGAGCGTGCCGTCGCCTGCGTGATCCCGGCGAAGGACGAGGCCGAGCGGATCGCGGCGACTGTCGACGCGGTGCACAAGATCATCGGCGTCGACCTGGTCGTGGTCGTCGACGACGGCTCCACCGACGGTACGGCGGAGTCCGCCGAGCGCGCCGGCGCGGTCGTGGTCCGCCACGAGCGGAACCGCGGCAAGGCCGCCGCGATGGAGACCGGCGCGGCCGCGGTCGCGGAGCGCGACGGCGCCCGGCCGCGGCACCTGCTGTTCCTCGACGCCGACCTGACCGACACGGCGACCGCGGCGGGCCCGCTGATCGAGCCGGTGCAGACCGGCCGCGCCGACATGACCATCGGGACACTGCCGGCCCAGGTTCGCACCGACGGGTCCAAGGCGGGCGGTCACGGATTCGTGGTGCGACTCGCGCGGGCCGGGATCCAGGAGGCGACCGGCTGGGCGCCGGAGCAGCCGTTGTCCGGCCAGCGCTGTCTGACCCGGGCCGCGTTCGACTCCGCCGTACCGCTGGCCGCCGGGTTCGGGGTGGAGACCGCGCTGACGATCGACCTCGGGCGGAAGGGCTTCCGGATCCTCGAGGTGCCGATCGAGGTCCGGCACCGCGCGACCGGCACGGACCTGCGCGGGCAGCTGCACCGCGCGAAGCAGTACCTGCACGTCCGCCGGGCGCTCGCCGCCCGCAGTGCGCTGCCCGCGGACGGTGGTGGGCCGTCGCTGCGCAGTCTGTTCCCGCGGAAGACCGCCCAATGAGCACTGTCGACACCCCCGACGTCGAGCTCGGCCGGAAGTACGGTCGCCGCGCCGTCGCCCTCTACCTCGCGTGTACGGCGCTGATCGTCGCGGTCGGGCTGCTCGGCCCGTCCGTGGTGGTGCTGACCCTGACGGGCCGGCACACCTGGCTCCCGTCGTACTGGTTCACCACCAAGCCGAACGACTGGCTCGTGTCGGTGATGATCTACGTCGCGATCCTGCTCGGCGGGTACGGCGTCTATCTCGCCACCAAGGCCCTGAAACACGGCTGGGCCCCGCGCATCGACCGTTTGATTGCCTTGGGCATCGGTACGACGGCGGCCGTCACGCTGGTGCCGCCGATGGCCTCGGGCGACGTGCTGATCTACGCGGCGTACGGCCGGATCATGGCGCTCGGCGGCGACCCGTACACGGCCTCGCCGGCCGACACCATCCGGCTCGGGTACGACCCGGTGATCGCCGCGACCGAGCGGCCGTGGCAGGGCGCGCGCAGCGTGTACGGGCCGATCGCGACCTGGATCCAGTGGCTCTCGTCGGTGATCGGCGGCGACTCCGCGCAGCTCACCGTCTGGATGCTGCAACTGTCGGTCGCGATCAGTCTGGTGGTCACCGGGCTGCTGCTGCTGAAGCTCGTCGGCAAGGACCTGCCGGCCCGCCGACGGGTGATCATGCTCAGCCTGGCGAACCCGCTGCTGCTCTGGGCGGTGCTCGCCGGCGCGCACAACGACGCGATCGCGGTGATGTTCGCGGTGATCGCGCTGGTGCTGTTCCGGCGGCACGTGTTCCTGGCCGGGATCATGCTCGGCGTCGCGGGCTGCACGAAGCTGTCCATCGGTCTGGTCGGTGTCGCGATGCTGTGGGCGCTGCGTGCCGACCGCCGCAAGTGCGTCTGGTTCTGCGGTGGCGGCGCGCTCGCGATGGGCGGGCTGTACGCGATCGTCGGCCTGCAGGCGTTCCAGCAGGCGCGGTCGCAGACGTCGTTCATCTCCACCGGCACGCCGCACAAGGTGCTGCTGAGCTTCTTCACGCTGTTCCTGCCGAACGGGCTGGTCCGGACCGTCCTGGCGATCCTCGCGTGGGTCGGGCTGATCGTGGTCGCGATCCTGCTCACCCAGGTGATGCCGAAGTCGTTGGTGCCGCAAACGCATCCCGACGACCCGACCCCGGCCGCGATCCGCTACACCGCGATCTACGCGATCGCCTGGGTGCTGACCGCGATGTATTCACTGCCCTGGTACGACGTGATCGCCTGGGTCGCCCTCGCCGCGGTCGCCGCCTCCAAGGTCGACGGGCTGATGGTGATCCGTACGACGATGCTCGCGATCGCCTACGTCCCGGGCCGCGACCCGAACGCCCGGCAGGTCGCGGCGAGCCTGTCGGACTCGCTGGAGTTCTTCAGCGCGCGACTGCGGGACACGCTCTGCCCCGCGGTCGAGCTGTTCGTGCTGGTCGCGTTGATCGTGTGGGCTCGGCGGAACGGTGCCCAGTGGTGGCCGTACGACTGGCCCCGCCGCAAGCCGAAGCCCGTCCCGCAGAAGGCCGCCGAGGCGCACTAGGCGCGTCACCGCACACGAGGGGATAACCCGTCGTGTTGGGGGTTCTCTGCTGGTATGCGAGGGGAGAACCCGTAACACCAGGGGTTATCCCCTCGCGCGGGCGTGAGGGTGCGGTCAGCTCCAGAGTGATTCGGCGGCGGCAATCGCGCGGGCCAGGACGAGCTTGACCGGTTGGCCGAGCTCCGTGGCCGCGGCGACCACGTCGTCGTACTCCGGTTGCACGTTGACCACCTGGCCGTCGTACCTGGCGATCTTCACGCTGATCGAGGCGCCGTCGAGCTTGATCGTGGTGAACTCGCGGTCGGCGGCGTGCTTGCTGATCGGGTACTCACGGAGGCCGATCGCGGTGGTCTCGGTGAGGATGACGCGGCGGACCGCGGGGGCGTTCTTGCCCGTGACCAGGACCGACAGGGTGTGGGCCGGGCGGCCCTTCTTCATCAGGATCGGGGTGAGCCAGGCGTCGGCGGCACCGGCGGCCAGCAGCTTCGCGAGGATCTGCGGCCACAAACGCGGGTCGAGGTCGTCGACGTTCGTCTCGTAGACGAGCTCGGTCGCCGGGCGGTCGGTGGACTCGCCAACGATCACGCGGAGGATGTTCGGCACCTCCACCGGGTCCCGCCCGCCGGCGCCGACACCGGTGGTGCCGACCCGCATCGGCGGCATCATCCCGAACTCGTCGGCCAGTGTCGCGAGCAGCGCGGCCCCGGTCGGCGTGGTCATCTCGTACGGCGCCGTACCGCCGATCACCGGCGCCTCGGCCTCGGCCACCAGGTGCAGGACCGCGGGACCCGGAATCGGGATGCCGCCGTGCTGCCCGCGCACCTGGGTGCCGCCGCCGAGCGCGATCGTCGACACCACGATCCGCTCCAGCCCGAGACTCACCGCGGCGGCCGCGACCCCGACGATGTCCGCGATCGCATCCAACGCACCGACCTCATGAAAGTGCACCGTCTCCGGATCCACCCCATGTGCCGCCCCTTCAGCCCGAGCCAGCCGGCCGAAGGTGTCCAGCGCCAGCTCCCGGACCCGCCCGTCCAGGGCGGCTGCTTCGAGCAGTCGCCGGACGTCTGCCCACGCCCGCGTCGGTCCGTGACTGTGGTGGTGCGGGGACTGGCCGTCGCCCGGCCCGGACCCGTCGGCAACCGCCTCCTGCCCGTCGTCGGCGTGCCCATGCCCATGCCCGTGCCCATGCCCGTGCCCGTGCCCGTGCCCGTGCCCGTGCCCAGCACCTGCCTCGTGCCCGTGGACGGTGTCGGGGAAGTTTTCCGGGTGGGGCGTGCCGTTGACCTCGACGGAGGCTTTGGTAGCGGCGATCTGGTGGCGGGCGGTTTGCGTGATGCTGACGGACAGTGAGGGGTCTACGGCGGCGACCGCGGCGTTCACAGCCGCGAGGTCGGCGCCGGCGGAGAGGAAGGCGCCGAGGAGCATGTCACCGGAGGCGCCCGCGGAGCAGTCGAGCCAGGCAGTGCGCATCAGGCGTCCTTCGTCTCGCGCGGCACCGAACGACGGGCGACCCGCGCCGCGAAGACCCCGGCACCGAACCCGTTGTCGATGTTCACCACCGAGACGCCGGGCGCGCACGAGTTCAACATCCCGAGCAGCGCGGCCAGCCCGCCGAACGAAGCGCCGTACCCGACGGAGGTCGGCACGGCGACCAGCGGTACGCCGACGAGCCCGCCGACGACGCTCGGGAGCGCCCCCTCCATCCCCGCGACCACGATCAGGCAGTCCGCCGCGTCCAGCCGCTCACGGACCCCGAGGATCCGGTGCAGCCCCGCCACGCCGACGTCCGTGATCATCTCGACCTCGGCCCCGAACACCCGGGCCGTCGTCGCCGCCTCGGCCGCGACCGGCGCGTCCGACGTACCGGCCGCCACCACCGCGACCCGCCCGCGCAGGGCGCCGCGCTTGCCGAGGACCGCCGTACGCCCGACCGGGTCGACCACGGCCGCCGGCAGCGCCGCGGTCACCGCCGCCTGCGCCTCGACGGTCAGCCGGGTCGCCAGGACGGCGTGATCCGGGTGCGTGGCGTGCAGCGTACGGAGCAGTTCCACCACCTGAGACGGCGTCTTGCCGGCGCCGTAGACGACTTCGGCGTCGCCGGTACGCTCCAGCCGGTCGGTGTCGAGGCGGGCGTACCCGAGGTCGTGGACGCCCGGTTGTGGACCCTGATCAGGCAAATGTGTCACGCGGCGAATCTACGTTGCCGAGGCCCGACGTACCGCATCCGTCCCGTCACCCACACGCTGTGCAATCGCTTGTTTACTCAGGTATAACACCGCATGCCTTAGGCTCTCGTGCTGTGTCTTCGACGTTAGCCGGTGCCTTCGGGGTCGCCGCCCTCTTCGTGGCGGTGCTAGCCCTGGTGTTCGCGATCCAGGCCCTCCGGGCCCGGACAGACACGTCGGACCAGGTCACACCCGCCCCACTCCCGGATCCGGCCCCGCAACCCGAGCAGCCCGAGGCGAAACCCGGAACCGTCAAATCCGAACTGCGCCGGCTCAGCAAGGAACTCGACGCCACCCGCGGCGAACTCAAGGAGACGCTGCAGCATCTGGCGGTCGTCCGGTACGACGCGTTCGGCGACACCGGCGGCAAACTCTCCTGGTCGATGGCGATCCTGGACAACAACGGCGACGGCGTCATCCTCACGTCCATCAACAGCCGCGCCGACGCCCGCACCTACGCCAAGGAAGTCCGCTCCTTCACCAGCGAGTCCAAACTCTCCCCCGAAGAACAAGAAGCCATCGACACCCTCCGCAAGGAGTCCGGCCCCACGGTCGACTGACGGACTCTTTGAGTTGACCTCGCGGGTGATGACTGCAGCTTGACAGGAGGTGTCCCTGAGATTTCCCGATCCGCCCACCGTGGTGAGCGTGACGAGCCGCCGGCTGAGCTGACACCTCCTGTCTAGCTGCAGCAGGTCGTCAGCGGCGCTTCGGGACCCGTGCTGTCAGGGCGCCCGGTTCGATTTCGCTGATCAGGTAGCGGCCGGGGCCGATCGGGTCGCCGTCCAGTTGGCGTTGGACGTCGACGGCCGCGTAGATCTCGACCTTTCGGCCGGTGAAGCGTTCCAGGTACATGTCGGTGCGGTTGGTCCGCGTCATCAGGCGCCAGAGGACGATCGGCCACTGCGTGACCCGCCGCGGCGCGATCACGACCACGTCCAGCAGACCGTCGTCAGGCCGCGCGTTCGGCAGGAGCGGGATGTTCGCCTGCAGCATCCCGACATTGCCGACCACCACGGTCCGGACCCGACGTTCGATCGGCTCCGCGTCGTCGATGGTGAGCTGGACCCGTACGGACGGGTGGTTGATGTTCTTCGCCGCCGAGACCAGGTACGCCGTCCACCCGATCTGCTTCTTCAGGTGTGGCGGTGCGTCCGAGATGATCGCCGCGTCCAGCCCGAGCCCGGCCATCACCGCGAAGCGGTCGGTGTCCAGCTCGTCCCCGTGCACCCGAACCAGGTCGATCCGCCGATCCCGCCCTTCCAGGATCCGCTCCAGCGCGTCATCCAGGTCCAAAGGAATGTGCAGGTTCCGCGCCAGCAGGTTCCCCGTCCCCGCCGGGATCACCCCGACCGGGATCCCGGTGTGCGCGAGCGCCGAGCACACCACGCGGACGGTCCCGTCCCCGCCCGCGACCAGCACGAGGTCCGACTCGTTCTCGATCGCCTGTTTGGCCATCGCGTTCCCGGCGTCGTCCTCGCGCGTCTCGAGCCACAGCGGGTCGTCGTACCCGCGGACCTCGAGCGCCCGGGTCACCTTGCGGCGGAACGCGACCCCGTCGCCGACCTTGATCGGGTTCACGATGACGGCGGCCCGCGGCGGAGCCGTCGTACCGTCGCCGTCGGACGGGGTACGGCGCCTGCGCCGGCGCAGCCCCGGACGCAACCCGAACCCGATCGACGTCGCGGTCAGGATCGCCAGTCCGAGCGCCCAGCCGCCGAGCACGTCCGACACGTAGTGCACGTTCAGCGCGATCCGGTCCGCGGACGCGATCCAGACCACGATGAGCACCGGCAGCAGCACGAGCAGCCGGAACCGCCGCCGCCAGCCCCGCACCGACGGCAGCACGACCCCCAGCGCGCCCGCCATCACGAACGCGGCCGTCGCGTGACCGGAGACGTACGAGAAGCCGCTGGTCTCGACCAGCATCTGGGCCGGCCGCTCCCGCTCGAAGATCGCCTTGACCACCTGGACCAGCACCAGCTCCGCGACCGCCGAGGTAAGCAGCCAGAACGTCAGCAACCGGGCCCGGCGCTGCCACAGGTACGCCGCCACGATCACGATCACCGCCCGTGACGTCCAGGGCAGGACGACGGCCCCGACGACCTGCCAGAAGTCGACGACGCTCTCGTGCCCGGCGCCGTACGACGCGGCGCGGGCGGCGACCGACCGGTCCCAGCGGGCCAGCGGTGACCAGTCCTCGAAGACCAGCAGCGTGATGACGGTGAACGGCAGCGCACCCAGGACGACCGTGAGCGCACGGCCGACCGGACTGGGTGGGTGGTGGTTCATCGCCCGCTCAGATCCTCCCCGCCGATCGCCTGTGCTCACCACATCATCCCGAATAGACTTCGCCGGTTCAGACACGCCCCGATACCCTCGTCGTGTGATTGACGCGAAACTGCTCCGTGAGAACCCTGATGTCGTCCGCGCGGCCCTGACCAAGCGCGGCGAAAGTACGGACCTGGTCGACCAGATCCTGGTGGCCGACAGTGAGCGTCGATCGTCCATCTCCGCCTTCGAGGCGCTCCGGGCCGAGCAGAAGACGCTCGGCAAGCAGGTCGCCCAGGCCAAGGGGGACGACCGGACCGCGCTGCTGGAGCGCACCAAGACGCTGGCCGCCGAGGTGAAGGCCCACGAGGCCGCGGCGAACGAGGCCGGGAACCGCTTCGACGAGCTGGCCCGGGCGCTGCCGAACCTGGTTTCCGACGAGGCGCCGGTCGGCGGCGAGGACGACTTCGTCGTGGTGGAGGAGGTCGGCAAGCCGCGCGACTTCGCCGCCGAGGGCTTCGAGCCCCGCGACCACCTCGCGCTCGGTGAGCTGCTCGGCGCGATCGACATGGAGCGCGGCGCGAAGATCTCCGGCTCGCGGTTCTACTTCCTCAAGGGCGTCGGCATGCTGCTCCAGCTGGGCATGCTGCAGCTGGCCGTCCAGCAGGCGGTGGAGAACGGCTTCACCCCGATGATCACGCCGACCCTGGTCAAGCCCGAGGTGATGGGCGGCACCGGCTACCTGTCGGCGCACGACGACGTCTACCGCCTCGAGGACCCGGAGCTGTACCTGACCGGTACGTCGGAGGTCGCCCTGGCCGGCTACCACATGGACGAGATCATCGACCTGTCCAACGGCCCGATCCGGTACGCCGGCTGGTCGTCGTGCTACCGCAAGGAAGCCGGGTCGCACGGGAAGGACACCCGCGGGATCATCCGTGTCCACCAGTTCGACAAGGTCGAGATGTTCTCCTACTGCAGCCTCGAGGATGCCGCCGCCGAGCACCTGCGGCTGCTGGCCTGGGAGAAGGAGATGCTCGACAAGATGGAGCTGAGCTACCGGGTGATCGACACCGCCACGGGCGATCTCGGCATCTCGGCGTACCGGAAGTTCGACTGCGAGGCGTGGGTGCCGACGCAGGGCCGGTACCGGGAGCTGACCTCGACGTCGAACTGCACGGACTTCCAGGCCCGCCGGCTGAACATCCGGCACCGGGACGCCGACGGGAAGACGCAGGCGGTCGCGACCCTGAACGGGACGCTGGCCACCACCCGCTGGATCGTCGCGATCCTGGAGACGCACCAGCTGGCCGACGGCTCGGTCCGGGTACCGACCGCCCTGCGCCCGTACGTCGGTGGTCGCGAGGTCCTCGAGCCGGTCGCCAAATGAAGGAAGGCGCACGGCCGACGGCCGTTGCCCTGGACATCGATGGCACGCTGATCGATCACGACGAGAGACTGTCGCCCGCGGTCGTCGACGCGGTCCGGCGCACCGCGGCGCAGGTTCCCGTCATCCTGGCCACCGGCCGGGCCTGGTCGACCACCAGGCCGGTGGCCGAGCGGCTCGGTCTGCCGGCCGGCGGGTTGGTTGTCTGCAGCAACGGCGCGCGCACGCTCCGCTACCCGGACGGCGAGGTCGTCGACGAGCGGACGTTCGACCCGTCGACGGTGATCGCCTCGGTCCGCAAGTACGCCCCGAAGGCCCGGATGGCGGTCGAGGAGTACGACGGCAGCTATCTGGTCACCGCACCGTTCCCGGACGGCGACCTCGGCCGGGACGCGCGGATCCGGGTGGTCGGTGACGAGGAGCTCGCGCCGCAACCCGTGACCCGGTTGATCATCCGGGACCCGGAGCAGTCCGAGAGCGACTTCGTCCACCTGGCGGAACGCCTGGGCCTGCACGGCGTCAGCTACTTCGTCGGCTGGACGGCGTGGCTCGACATCGCGCCCGAGGGTGTGGACAAGTCGACGGGCCTGAAGGTCGCGCTCGCGCAGTACGACCTGGACCCGGCCGGCCTGCTGGCGATCGGTGACGGACGCAACGACATCGAGATGCTCACGTACGCCGGTCTCGGGGTCGCGATGGGGTCCTCGCCCGACGAGGTGAAGGCCGCCGCCGACGAGGTGACCAAGCCGGTCCAGGACGACGGTGCCGCCGCGATCCTCAACCGCTGGTTCTGACCCGGCGTAAACAGCTTGCTTCAAGCAACAGAAAGCCCAGAACCCCCGCAGTTGCAGGGGTTCTGGGCTTTTGCCCGATAGTCCGCTGGCGGGCCGAGTATCGGTCAGGCGACGCGGGTGCTGCCGGTCCGGCGCGGCTGGTTGTGCTGGTGGTCGACCACGGTGTCGAACGCGTCCAGTACGGCGTTCACCTCGGGTCGCGGCCGCGGCGTCTTCGCAGCCGGGCTCTGACCGCGGCGAGCGCGGCGCAGGTGCCGCTTCACCGTGGACAGGGAGCATCCCAGCCGCATGGCCAGGGACTCCAGGCTGTCGTTCGGGTACTGCGTGCGCAGCCGCAGGACTTCTTCGTGGCTCACCGGCCGGCGCGTCCCCCGCGCGCCGGCGAGCTGGTCGAAGTCGTCCGCCTGCACCTCGATATCGAGCAGGTTGCGGATCGAACGCCGTTGTGCAGCGGTGGTTCCGGCGACGAAGCCGCTCACGTCGTGTTCGGCGACGGCGCTGTACAGGCAGTCGGTGAACAGCGGGCACGAGGCGCACAACGTCTTGGCCTCGCGGGTCAGCTGTTCGTACCGCTCCCTGGTACGACGGGTCGCGGACGCGGGCGGCGGCTCTTCCATCAGGCGGTGCTGAAAGATGTCCGGGCGGGCGATGCAGCCGGTCATGGCCCCCTCCCTGCTGGAAGACGTGTCGACAGCCGCTCGGGAGCTATTGCCCCCCGGCCCCGCTAGATTGGCGCTGTTGACGGTCATCAAGGCTCCCCAAGTATCAAGACCTGAGTGAACGAACAGTGAACGTCGTTCGTTCGCACAGATCCGCTAGCTGATGGACCTGCGAACTGTTGCCGGCCCACCGTTGTCGTCCCGGGCGCGGGACGCACCGATCCATAACTCTTGACGTCGCTGCCGCGGGTTTGGTTGCAGCCAATCCCACAACAGTTCTTCGACGTTTGTGTGTGCTTACGCAAGGTGGGGCGGATTCAGTCGCGCTGATCCAGAACACGCATACGACGCGGCCGAACAGCCCCCGGTTCCCCGCCAGACCTCCGCATGAAATCACGCACCCGCAGGGCGGTGCAGGGGAACTTGCTGCCTTTGCAGCATCCTGCCGTAACGGTCTGATGACGTTGTCAAAACCTCAACCAGAAAAGTCAAAACCCGCTGAAACCACTGTCGAACGGGTTGCGTTCCGGCTGCCCGGGGGAGTAATGCGGGACCGCCGTCACCGAGGATACGGTGGGCCTGTGACGGCTTCGCAGTACCCCCGCCTGATTGCCACCGATCTCGACGGAACTCTGGTCCGTAGTGATGGAACCGTGTCCGACCGGACCTTGACCGCGGTGCGTTCGGCACAACGCGCGGGAAGTGTTTTCGTGATGGTCACCGCCCGGCCACCTCGCTGGCTGCACGACCTGACGGACCTGGTCGGCGCGCACGGTGTCGCGATTGTTGCCAACGGCGCCATTCTGTACGACGTCCCGCGCCGGCAGGCGATTCGGACCCGGCTGATCGATCCGGCGATCGCTCTCGACGTCGCGCAGGCGATCCGTGCGGCGATCCCGGACGTCCAGTTCGCCATCGAGCGACCGGACCGCTACGGACAGGAACCGGTCTACCTGAATCGCTGGCCGAAACCTGCCGACACGTTGATCGCGGCGGTCGAGGAACTCGTCGCGGAGCCGGCCGCGAAGCTGCTCGTCCGGCATCCGAGCCTGCAGGCCGACGAACTGCTCGCGCTGGTCTCACCGTTGGTGGGCCAACGAGTCACGGCCAGTCACAGCGGCGGCCACGGTCTGGTGGAGATCTCCGCGTCCGGGGTGTCCAAGGCCGCGATGCTGGCCGATTTCGCTGCGTCACAAGGGATCTCGGCTGCTGAGACGATCGCGTTCGGTGACTCGGTCAACGATCTGCCGATGCTCGCCTGGGCCGGAACCTCGTACGGGATGGCGAACGCGCACCCCGAGGTGCTCGCGGTGGTGGACAGAACTGCCCCGGCAAACGACGAGGACGGCGTCGCCGCCGTCCTCGAGGAGTTGTTCCAGCCTGTGAAATAAGGCTTTACAGATACATCCCGCCGCTGCCGGGCCCGTCGGTGGTGCCGGCCTGCGGTGCACCGGGGAAGCTCGGGTGCTCGTCGCCGGGCAGCTGCTGGCCGCCGGGCAGTGCGCGGCGCATCTGCTCCAGCTGTTGGCGAGCGGCCATCTGCTGCGCGAACAACGCCGTCTGGATGCCGTGGAACAGGCCCTCCAGCCAGCCCACCAGCTGCGCCTGCGCGATCCGCAGCTCGGCGTCGGTCGGCGTGCTGTCGTCGGTGAAGTCCAGGCTGAGGCGTTCCAGCTCCTCGACCAGCTCCGGCGCCAGCCCGCTCTCCAGCTCCTTGATCGATGCCTTGTGGATCGATCGCAGACGCGCCCGGGAGGCTTCGTCGAGCGGCGCCGACTTCACCTCGTCGAGCAGCTGCCGAATCATGTTCGCGACCCGCATCACCTTGGCCGGCTGCTCGACCAGCTCGGTGACCGAACGGGGTTCGTCGTCGTGCTCGTCGTGATCGCTGTCGGAGCGCGGCGGTCCCTCGACGGCCATGCCGTCCGGCCCGACGATCAGCACCTTGCCGTCTTCGGTCCGCGCCCCGGCCATCGGTGTTCCCTGGCCCTCGCTGCTGCTCTCGGTCATCCCCCCATCCTAGAACCGCCTCAATTGGTCCGGGCGCGGTGCCTCCGTACGGCGTCGCGGTTGGCGCAGGCGGGGCTGCAGTAGCGCTGACGTCCGGTGCGCGAGAGGTCGGCGTACACGTTGGCGCAGCCTTCTGTGGCGCAGCGTCCGACCCGGCTGATGCCACGGCCGGCCAGGTGCAGCGCCGTACCGGTGCTGATCAGGGTCGCGACGAGGCGGCCGACCGGTACGTCGTCCGGCCGGTAGTGCACGTGCCAGCCGTCGCCCGCGTGGTTCGTGAGCCGTGGATGCTCGGTGTACTTCGCCAGCATCGCGTTCACCAGATCGACGCGGGTCCGCTCGTCCGTGGCGTCCACGACCGCTAGCCACTCGTCGAGCGCGACCCGGACCGCGGCCAGATCCGCGGCAGTGACGTCGCGGTCGCGGACCAGGCGGTTCTCGACGCCGCTCTCCTCGCAGCGGTCGGCCAGCTCCTCCGGCGTGTTCGCCGGCCGGGTGGCCAGGTTCACCGCGAGCAGGACGGCGTCGGCGCCGTAAGGGTTGAGATGCATAATGCCATTACATCACGATGGATCCATGACAGATGCTCACCGGCACCGCTGGAGCGTGGTCTCCACCCATCAGGTCAGCGAAGGCCTGGTCGTCTACCAGCGGTGCGCCTGCGGCCGGTGGAGGGTCGCAAGCACACCGCCGTACCCCATCGCCTATCCCGAACTCGCCTTGGGGCGTGTCTCCCAATCCCCCGCCTACTGCGCGGCACTCGGCACGGCACCTCGCTGCACGTGAGCAAAGGCCACGATGCTCCGCATCGAGACCTTCGCTCCCGCGCACCGAGCCACCGCACCGAGCACCTGCTCGCTACGGCGCGGGATTGGGAGACACGCCTTAGTCGATACGGCTGACCATCGGTAGGCGTGAGCGGGTGAGCAGCCCCGCGAGCAGTCCGGCGAACAGTGGTACGACGACCACGATGCCGCCGATCTCCGCCCACGGGACCGTGAAGTGCGGTGATCCGAACGCGGCATGGGCCGTGTAGCCGTACAGCGCGCCGACCCCCACGCCCAGCAGGCAGCCCAGCTGACCCAGCACCCACGCCTGCGCCGCGGCCAGCGACCGTCGACGGCGCGGCGGCGCACCGATCGCGGCGAGCGTCGCGAGATCGGCCCGTCCCTCGGCCGCCGACAGTGACACCGAGATCGCCACCCCGAGCAGCGTGACCACCGTCGCGGCCAGCAGGATCCCGATCAGGAACACCCGTGCCGGGCTCTGGTAGCCCTTCTCCACCTGCAGTTCCTCGTCGGAACCGAGCAGCCGGGCGACCGCGGCGAGCTCATCCTTCGAAGGGTCCCTGGTCAGGTCGAAGTGCACTTCGGCGACGCGGATGGTGCCCAGCTTGCGGGCCGCGTCCTGACTGATCAGTGCCGTCTCCTGCAGGAACTGGACACGTGGCGTCGTACCGAGCGACACCGCGTCCAGGTCCCGCAGGTACTTCTGGCCGTCATCGTTGTGCATGGCAACCTTTTGCCCAGGCTTCAGTGTGACGTCCGGGATCACCACCTGACCGGCCCGCAGCGCGGCCGCCGCCTTCTCGCCGTACTCGCCGAAGCGAGCGACGAACGCCGGATCGGCCGCCTGCAGGGTGAACCCGGTCATCCCCTCGGTGTTCTCCGGCGAGGCGACCGACAGCACCGGCGTGTAGCCGTACTCGTTGGGCTTTGCGTTCGGCAACAGTACGTCGCCGAGCTCGTACCGTTGCCGAACCGGCAGCAGACCGGTCACCTCCGACACGAGCTCCGGCGTGTACGAGAGCGCTCCCGGGACGCCCTGGCCGAAGCGCAGTACGGCGTCACCGTGCCGGCCGACCGCGGTGTAGTCCGCGGCATCGGCTGCGATCGAGTTGGCTCCGGCGAACGAGATCGCGGCGGTACCGGCCACTGCCATCATGATCGCCGCGGTCGCGGGCCCGGTGCGGTGCCGGTGCCGCGCGGCGTCGCGCATCGCCATGCGGCCGCTCAACGGCAGGGCGCGGGCCAAGCCGGCGATCTTGGCCACGAGACTCGGGAGCATCCAGACGAGCGCTGCGATCGTCGCCGTGATGCCGAGCAACACCAGCGCGATCGCGCCGGACGGCGTCACGCTCGCCTGCTGGCCCATCTGGCTCGAATGCCGGGCCTCCTTCAGCGCGACCCCGATCATCGTGCTGCCCAGGAACACGCAGACCAGACCGGCGATGAGCAGGACGACGGTGACGATCCGGATCCGCGCCGCCTTCACCGTCACCGTGAACCGGCCCGCCAGCGCGGCCAGCGGCGCCTGCCGACCCGCACTGATCGCCGGTACGACGGCCGCGGCGAGCCCGGCACCGAGCCCGAGGAGGGCGATCGCGAGGATCGTGCCCCAAGGGACCTGCCAGGCGGTGAAGATCGAGTCGGTCATCCGCTCCCACAACGGCTTCGCGCTGAACACCGCGACGCTCGCGATGACCAGGCCGCCGACGACACCGACCAGTCCGGCGAACAGGCCTTGCATCGCGACGATCCGCCGTACGTCGCGCGGCGTACCGCCGGCGGCCATCACGAGACCGAGCTCGCGGGTCTGGCGCCGGGCGCCGACCGCGAACGCCGTACCGGCGAGCAGGACGATCTCGAGGATGCCGAAGCCGATCACCAGAGCCATCGCGGCGTACGGGCCGATGTCGCTGGCCTGGGTGAACGGGTCCGGCGGCGGGTCGACGATGGTTGCGCGCGGCAAGAGATAGAGGCCCTGGTCGAGCAGTTGTGCGCCGAGTTGGTCGGGGTCGGCCGAGTCGGGCAGGTCGACGAGGTACTGGACCGTGCCGGCCGGGTCGGCTTCGTTCAGCGTGGTGTCCGGCGTGGCGAAGACGGTCCGCGTGCTCTGCGTGGAGAGCATCCGCGCAACGCCGACGACGGTGTAGCTCTTGCCGCTGTCGCTCACCAGCGTGCCGCCGGGTCCGCTCAGTCCGAGCTTCCCGGCGAGCGAAGGCGAGATCGCGACCTCGTTCGCCGTCGCCGGCAGCCGGCCCTTGTCGAGCTTGACGGTGCCCTCGGTCAGCGGGTTCGAGCCGTCGCCGGTGACCAGGGTGACCGAGGTCTTCGCTTCCGGACCGCGAACCTGGATCAGGCCCGACTCGACGAGCTGGCGAGCGAGCTTGGTGCCCGGCGGGAGCAGCGGTCGTGGGTCGAACGTCGCGGGCGTCCGGACGGCTTTGTCCTGCCCATCGGCCGGCGACGCTTCGCCGTACGTGATCTGACCGCCCTGAGGCATCTGGAGCTTGCCGTACTTGGTGACGTCCAGCCGGGCGTCAGCGCGGCCGATGGTGTTGTTGGCGAGCGTTTCGCCCTCAGGGCTCTGGGTCTTGAGGATGATGCCCATCCAGGTCGCCGCCAGCACCGGCAGGCCGATCAGCGCTGCCACCAACAGCGTCCGGCCGAGCGACCTCCGCGTCGTACGGCGGGCAATCCGCAGCGGTGGACCCCACTGGCCCATCAGCGGCTCTCCTGGAGCAGCGCATCCGCATCGGACAACGGTCCGGACTGGCCCACGAGGACGCCGTCACGCAGGTAGACGACGCGATCCGCCCACGCGGCATGCCGTGCATCATGAGTGACGAGAACGCCGCCGATCCCGTGCTGGTCGCAGCGGTCACGGAGCAGCCGGAGTACGGCCTCGCCCGTCTCGGAGTCCAGCGCGCCGGTCGGCTCGTCGGCGAGCAGCAGGCGGCGTTCACCGACGATGGCGCGAGCGATCGCGACTCGTTGCCGTTGGCCACCGGACATGTCGTCGGGGAACCGGTCGGCGAGCTCGTCGATCCCGACCTCCTGCAACGCGGCGACGGCGTACTTGCGCGCGGTCCGGCTGCGGGTGCCGTCCAGCTCGAGTGGGAGCGCGACGTTCTCGGCCGCGGTCAGCGCGGGGATCAGGTTGAAGTCCTGGAAGACGTAGCCGATCCGGCGGCGCCGGAGTGCGGCCACCGCGTTCCGGCTGAGCGTCGCCAGGTCGTTGCCGTCGACAAGTACTTCGCCGCTGGTCGGCTGGTCGAGGCCGCCGGCGCAGGTGAGCAACGTCGACTTGCCGGAGCCGGACGGTCCCATCACCGCGACCAGTTCGCCCGGGGCGACCGCCAGATCCACGCCCCGCAAGGCCTGTACGGCCTGTTCCCCCTGACCGTGGGTCCTGGTCAGCTTCCGGATGTCCAGGATCACGACCGTGCCTCCTGCTCATCCGGTACGTCGTACTTCTGCGGCACCGCCCGTGGCTTGCCGCGGTGCCGTAACAGCATCGACTCGCAATGGTCGAGCCAGCGGATCTCGGCCTCGGCGCCGAAGATCATCGACTCGATCACCAGCTGCCAGGAGATCTCGCCGTCGGTGCTGTTGCGCTTCAGCCGGGTCAGCTCCTGCAGCGACTGCATGGTCGACATCCGCTGCCGCTGCACCACGGCGCTGACGTCCACGCCCGGGACGGCGAGCGCGAGTGCGAGCTTGATCGCGAGCTCGTCCCGCGGCCGCGACTCGCGGGTCACCGGGGTCTCGAACCACTTCGCGAGCTCGGTGCGCCCGGCGTCGGTGATCTCGTACATCGACCGGCCGTCGCCCTCGCTGGACGCGGCCCGGACCAGCCCGTCGCGCTCGAGGCGCGTCAGCGTCGTGTAGACCTGCCCGATGTTCAGCGGCCAGGTGGCTCCGGTGGCGGCTTCGAACTCACCGCGGAGCTGGTAGCCGTACTTCGGTTCGTCCTGGAGCAGCGCCAGCAAACCATGCTTGATCGACATAGATACCGAGTATGCATACCCGGTATGCTCGCGTCAATCCTCGCGGGTGAGCCGGCGGACCAGGCGGGCGGTCGTCGCGTCGACGTCGTACGGGCGTCCGGTGCCGGGGGTGAGCTGGTCGAGGACGAGGCCGTCGATCGCGAAATGCAGAAGCCGGATCTCCTCGGCGCCGCCGGGCAGGCCGGCGTGGGCGTTGAACGCGACGTCGGCGTCGAAGCCCTGCCGGAGTGTGCGCGACAGGATCTCGTGCAGGCCCGGGCGGCGCGCGGCTTCGAGGCGGAGCTCGAGCAACGCGAGCGAGAGCTCGGGGCGGCCGAGTAGGCGTTCGACGATGTAGCGCACGTAGTCCGTCATCAGGTCGAGGCCGGGCTCGCGCGCGGCGAGCGGCTCGAGGACTGCCTCGTCGGGGGCGAGACGCTCGAAGATCCGCTCACCGAGGGCGCCGAGCAAGGCGTCACGGGACTTGAAGTAGTTGGACGCCGTGCCGGCCGGGAGCCCGGCGGCGGCGTCGACGGCGCGGTGGGTGAGGCCGCGGGCGCCGGCCTCCGCGAGCACGGTCAGACCGGCGTCGGCCAGCTGGGTACGGCGTTCCGGATTCCGGGGCATGTTGACAGCCTAGCAGGAAACAACTACAAATGTCGTACACAACAACGACAGCTGTAGTAGTCAGGAGAGCGTATGCAACCCGCGGCATTCGGCGCGACCGTGGTCACCGACCGGCCATCGGACGTGGCCACGTTCTACGCGCAGTACCTCGACCTGCAGGTCGGGATCGATCTCGGCTGGTTCATCACGCTGCGCCGCGGCACGGCGGACTGGGAGCTGGCGATCTGCGAGCGCGGCCACCCGACCGTTCCGGCGGCGGTGTCGGCGCTGACCGAGAGCACCAACGTCTTCGGCTTCGTCGTCGAGGACGTCGACAAGATCGCGACCGCTCTGCGCGAGGGTGGCGTGCGACTGGAGAACGAGCCGGTCACCGAGGTGTTCGGGCAGCGGCACTTCTTCGTCCGCGACCCGGCCGGGACGTGGATCGACGTGATCCAGCTCGTCGAACCGGACCCGGAATGGGTCGCGGCGAACCTGCCCACGGCGCCATGACCCGTGGGTGCGGATCTCCAGCACTCACCAAGTCCGCCTGAGCGGTGCGATCGCCGGTCGGCTGAGCGTGAGCCGTGGTCCGCGCCGCGGGTTGGTGAGTGCTGGCGGTCCGCCTCAGACGGTGAGTAGGACCTTGCCGAGCTGGGTGGACTGCTCGAGCATCTCGTGCGCCTTCGCGACCTCGGCCAGCGGGAACGTCGAGTGCACGACCGGGCGGACCTTCTTCTCCGCGATCAACGGCCAGACGTGGCCGACGACCTCCGCGAGAATCCGGCCCTTGTCCTCGACCGCGCGGTACCGCAGGCCGGTGGCGATCACCGAGCCGCGCCGGCTCATCAACCGGCCGAGATCCAGCTCACCCTTCGTGCCGCCCTGCATCCCGATCACCACGAGCCGCCCGTCGTACGCGAGCGTCTTCACGTTGTCGGCCAGGTACTTCGCGCCGATGATGTCGAGGATCACGTCGGCGCCCGCGCCGTGGGTGGCCTCGTTGACCACCGAGGGCCACTCGGCTTCCTTGTAGTTGATCGCGACATCCGCCCCGAGCCGGGTGCAGAACTCCATCTTCTCGGCGCTGCCGACCGTGGTCAGCACCCGCGCGCCGTGGGCGACCGCGAGCTGGATCGCCATCGAGCCGATCCCCGACGAGCCGCCGTGCACCAGCAGGGTCTCGCCGGCCTTGAGGTGCGCGGTCATGAACACGTTCGACCAGACGGTCGCCACTACCTCGGGCAGCGCGGCCGCGCTGACCAGGTCGACACCGTCCGGGACGGGCATCACCTGCGGTGCGGGTACGACGACCTTCTCGGCGTACCCACCACCCGCGAGCAGCGCGCAGCACTCGTCGCCGACCGACCAGCCCTCGACCTCGGCACCGACCGCCGCGATCCGGCCGGATACCTCGAGACCGATCGTGCCAGGAGCGCCTGGCGGCGGCGGATAGAAGCCCTGGCGTTGCATCAGGTCAGCCCGATTCATGCCGGCGGCAACGACGTCGATGACGACCTCGTCGACGGCTGGTTCCGGGTCCGGGAGCTCACCGATCCCGAGGACGTCGATTCCGCCGGCTCCATCACACACGACAGCTCGCATGCTGCCCAACTTACCCTCAGCTCTCGATGAGCCGGACCATGTCCTGCGCGATCGAGTCGAGGTAAGTGGTCTCGCCTATCGACTGGAACCAGTCCCATAGTTCGAGCGAGTGGTAGAGCCGGTAGATGTCCATCCGGTCCGCCGGTACGGCGCCGTACCCGTCGGTGAGGCCCGCGAGTTTGCCGGCGTCGTCGTGCGCGGAGTACTGGATGGTCTTGGCGAGATCGATCAACGGGTCGGCGGCGATCGCGTTCTCCACGTCGATGAAACCCGTGACGCGCCAGGTGCCGGTGTCCACGAGGATGTTGCCTTCGTGGAAGTCGTTGTGACACAGCACGGCAGCGGTGTTGTCCGAGAACAGGTGCGCGTGGTCGCGGACGTGGGTGCTGAGCTTGGCGTGCAGTTTCGCGTCACCACCGAGCTGCTCGAACTCCGCGAGCTTCTTGGCGAACTGGCGCCGCATGTACTGGTCGTTGTCCGGCAGCGGGTCCAGGATCTGATCCGTCAGATAGCCGTACGCCGGTTGCGCGATGCGGTGCACGCGCTGCAGCAGCTCACCGAGCTGGGTGTACATCGCCCGCCAGTCGGGCGGCTCGACCTGGGACAGCGGCGCGCCGTCGAGCTTGGTGAGGATCGTGACGCCGTCGCCGACGTGCACGACTCGCGGGATCGAGTCGCCGACCTCGGGTTCGAGCATCCGGTAGACGTGGACTTCCTTGGCCTGTTTCCAGCGCCACTCGGGCGCGTAGACCTTGACGATCAGTGGGTCGGCGGAGGTGCGGACCTCGTACACGGTGCTGAGCTGGCCGCCAGTGCGTTCGAGCACCTCGACGACGTCGAGCCCGACGACGTCGGACACCAACTGGGCGATATCCATGAGTCGAACCTATGGGCGGTGTCGAGCGGGTTTTCCGGCCTTCAGTTGTCGAGGTCGGACCAGGTGTCGACGTCGTCGCCGGCTCTGGTCGGTGGGGTCCAGACGAGGTCGAGTCCGGCGAGCGTTCGGCGTACCGACTTGTCCCTGGGATCGCCGACCTGCTGGATCGCCTGCGCGAGGGCGGTGCGGCGGTAGGCGGTGGCGAGCTGTTGCTCCTGCCCGCTGTGGTCGCGCAGGCCGCATCCGTCGTGCTCCCCTAGACCGTCGATCAGCGTCGCTACATCGTGAGCTGTGATCCACGGCAGGTCACAACTCACCACGACCACGACGGGCGCCGTGCCGTGTGCCAATCCGGCGGCAAGCCCGGCCAGCGGACCGCCCGAGGGCGGGTCCTCAACCGTCCAGTCGACCGTGCGGTACGTCGTACGCACCGGTCCGACCACCACCGTCGACGTCGCGGCGGCTGTGGCGGTCAGTACCCGGTCCAGCATCGAGACGCCATCCAGCACGAGCATCGCCTTGTCCACGCCGCCGAACCGAGTGGACCCGCCCCCGGCCAGCACCACCGCGTCAAACTCCACCCTCGCAGTCTGCCAGCAACCGTCCTCTCAGTTCTCAGACCACCTGAGGTTCAAGGCGTGGTTTCTGCGGCACCATGGAGAGATGAGGATCGCCGTGGTGCAGACCGCCAGCAGCTACGACAAGGCCGCGAACCGGGACCTGGTCACCCGCCTGGTCGCGGACGCCGCCCAGGGCCGGCCTGATCTGGTGGTCCTGCCGGAAGCGGTGATGTCGGACTTCGCCGCCGAAGGGGAGTCGGTGGCCGAGGCTGCCGAGCCGCTGGACGGTGAGTTCGTGGCGACGCTGCGGAAGGCCGCGGTCGAGCACGGGGTGGCGATCGTCGCCGGTATGTTCGAACGCAGCTGTGACCAGCATCGTCCGTACAACACGCTCCTGGCCGTCGGCGCGGACGGCTCGCTGCTCGGTGCGTACCGGAAGATCCACCTGTATGACGCCTTCGGCTACAAGGAGTCCGACCAGCTGACACCTGGCGACGTCGCGCCGGTAGTAGTGCAGATCGGTGGCCGTTCACTCGGTTTGATGACCTGCTACGACCTGCGCTTCCCCGAGCTGTCTCGCGCACTGGTGGACGCCGGCGCCGAGGTGCTCGTCGTCCCGGCCGCCTGGGTCCGCGGACCGCTCAAGGAACACCACTGGACCACGCTGCTCACCGCCCGGGCCGTGGAGAACACCTGCTACGTCGCGGCGGCCGCTCAGAACGGGAAGAAGTACTGCGGCCTCAGCCAGATCGTGGACCCACAGGGCGTCGCGCTCGCGTCGGTAGGCGAGTCGGACGGACATGCGTTCGCTGAGGTCACCGCAGAGCGCCTGGCCGACGTACGCAAGCGCAACCCGTCGCTGCAGAACCGCAGATACTCCGTCACCCCCCGCTGACCAGTGCGCGGACCGAGTGGTCCAAAAGTCTGGCGGACCCGTTAGCCTCCTGGGCGTGGTGGATGGGTTTGATCTGGAGCATCACGGCGATCTCGAGGTCGGCGCGGGACTGGTCGACCTCGCTGTCAACGTGCGCGCGGGGACGCCGCCGGCCTGGCTGGTCGACGCGATCACCGCGAGCCTGACCGACCTGGCCGCGTACCCACGCCAGGATGCGGCGGTGGCAGCTGTTGCCGACCGACATGGTGTAGCGCCGGACCGGGTGCTGCTGACGGCGGGCGCGGCGGAGGCGTTCGTGCTGATTGCGCGGGCGTTCCGGCCGCGGCATCCGGTGGTCGTTCATCCACAGTTCACCGAGCCCGAGGCCGCGCTGCGGTCGGCCGGGCACCTGGTCGACCGGGTGATCCTGCGTCCCGAGGACGGGTTCAGGCTGGACCCTTCCGCCGTACCGGCCGATGCGGATCTCGTTGTCATCGGCAACCCGACCAACCCGACCTCGGTGCTGCATCGGGCCGACGACCTGCGCGAGCTCGCGCGGCCGGACCGGATCCTGGTCGTCGACGAGGCATTCATGGACGCCGTACCGGGGGAGCCCGAGTCGCTCGCCGGGGCGTCGATCCCGGGCCTCGTGGTGGTGCGCAGCCTGACGAAAACTTGGGGACTCGCGGGGCTGCGGGTCGGGTACCTGCTCGCGGGCGCGAGCCTGATCGAGCAGCTGGCCGCGGTTCAGCCGCACTGGCCGGTGTCCACTCCTGCGCTCGCGGCGGCCATTGCCTGCAGCAACGAGCGGGCCGTCGCCGAAGCGGCCCAGGCGGCGTTGGACATCGAACGTCAGCGTGTCCATTTGCTCGACAGGTTGCGTACGGCGGGTGGACTTTCGACGTACGGCGTGGCGCGGGCACCGTTCGTCCTCGTGCACGTGCCGGGTGCCGCGGAAGTGCGGGAATCGCTGCGTGCGCAGGGATTCGCGGTTCGGCGCGGGGACACGTTCCCCGGGCTCGGGCCGGACTGGTTGCGGATCGCCGTGCGTCCTGAGGACGTCACGGACGGGTTCGTGAAGGTGCTGTCCGACGTCCTGCGCTGAGTGGAGTCGGGCCTGCCGCTCAATCGAGTTGGCGCTGTAACGCACGAGGGGTTTAGCTGAGGACGACTTTGCGCACAAGATGACCAGGTGCCCGAGTGGTATGTCCCGGGCAATTTCTGGCCATTCGTAAAGGAGCAGCGTCATGGGTCTCAGCGACGACGACATGAACACCTCGTCCGAAGGCGGCTACGAGAACTCGGGCGGAGGCGACGACGGTTCGTCGGGTGGCGGGTACGGCTCGTCGTCCGACGGGGGCGCGGACGGCGGAGCCGACGGCGGCGCGGGGGGCGGCGGCTACGGCGAGGGTCCGGCGGACGGCGGAGCGTCGCAGGGCACGCAGGACGGCGGCGCAGACGGTGGTGCCGGCGGCGGCGAGGGTACTGCGGATGGCGGCGCGAACCCGGGTGGGACCGACGGCGGTGCTGATGGTGGCGCTGGTGGTTACGGCGACGGCGGCTCCGGTGGAGACGGCGGCTCCGGTGGTGGGGATGGTGGCGGCGGTTATGGCGAGGGTCCTGCTGATGGTGGTGCTTCGCAGGGCTCGCAGGACGGTGGCGCTGACGGTGGTGCCGGCGGCGAGTCGGGTGGGAACTACTCCGGCGGCTCGGGTGACTCCGGTGGTGAGTCGGGTAGTGGCTATAGCGAGGGTGGCGGGAACTCGGGCGGCTCGGACGGTGGTGCCGATGGTGGCGCTGACGGCGGCGCCGGCGGGAACTCCGGAAGCTGGTGAGTACCGTGCCGGAGGCCGGGCCCTTTCCCAACAACTCGCAGCCGCCGGCTGACGGCCGTGAGTCGCTGCGGGACGAGCGCCCGGCACTCCGGCGCTGTGTAGCCGGCGACCTGGACGAGTTCGCCAACTCCTACTGGGGTTCGCGGGCGCTGCTGTCCCACGCCCCCGACCTGCCCGCGCCGTACGACGACCTGTTCAGTCTCGAGGCGGTGGATGAACTGCTGTCCCGCCGCGGGCTGCGCACGCCGTTCCTGCGGATCGCCAAGAACGGTTCGGTTGTCGGCGACAGTCAGTTCACCGGGCCGGCCGGTGCCGGTGCTGAGGTCGCGGACCAGGTGCGCGACGACAAAGTCGCAGCGTTGTTCGCGAGCGGGCATACCGTCGTACTGCAGGCGCTCCATCGCACATGGCCGGCGCTGGTGGACTTCTCCACTCAGCTGGCGGCCGATGCGGGTCATCCGGTGCAGATCAACGCGTACATCACGCCTGCCGAGTCGCAGGGTTTCTCGGCGCACTACGACGTACACGATGTGTTTGTGCTGCAGGTGGCGGGCGAGAAGCACTGGACTGTGCATGAACCGGTTCATCTCGATCCGCTGCGCAATCAGCCGTGGACGGAGCACTCTCAGGCAGTCGCAGCGGCGGCTCGGGACCGGGAGCCGGTGATCGACGAGGTGCTGAGGCCTGGCGACTCGCTCTATGTGCCGCGAGGGTTCCTGCACTCCGCGAAGGCGCTGGGCGGCGTCAGCGCACACCTGACGATCGGCCTGCACACTCTGACGCGCTACCTCCTCGTGCAGGAGTTGGCGGTGCTGGCTGCGGACCAGGCGTCACTGCGCACGGCGCTGCCGCTTGGGTTCGACCCCGGTGACCCGGAGCAGTTGGCGGAGGAGCTGCCTGAGGTGGTCGAGTTCCTCACACAGGAGCTCCAATCCGCTACGCCGGAGGCACTGGCTGCACGCCTCCGTCGCCGGACCTGGTCCAGCAACCGGCCGGCTCCGCTCCCTCCACTCGCTCACGCTGCGTCGATCGCTTCGCTGGCGGTTGGTACGACGGTCCGGCTGCGCGCCGGTCTGCGCTGTCGTGTCGTCCCAGGTGATCCGGTCGCCCTCCAGCTCCCGGATCGGACCATCACGTTCCCGGCCGTCACCGCTGCTGCGGTCGCCGAACTCGCGTCGGGTGCCGACTGCAAGGTCGGCAACCTGCCTGGCCTCGACGACGCCGACCAGCTGGTCTTGGTACGCCGCCTCCTCACCGAAGCCGTAGTAGTCGCAACCGCCCAGTGATCCGCACATCCAAGCAACCGGTGAACCGCCCGCGAGTCGCTCCGTTGGCCGCACAGTGGAAACGTCCGGGTAGTTGAAGTCCGCAACAGTATCGTGAGGCGGCGTGGACCCAGGTGACGTCAGGTATCGACCGGAGACCGGCTGCGCAGCGCAAGCCGACCTCCGTCACGACTCGCTGATTGCCACCGCCCCACCCGCCGAGCGCTGGCTACTCATCGAGACTCACGGCCCGTGGCCTCGTCAAGCACTCACCTCTCTCCGATCTGTGGGTGACGTAGTGACGCGCAGGTGCCGGGAGCTGGGAATCCGCCCGGTCCTGGTGCGCCGCCCCGGACGAGTCGACCGGACCAGGCCCCGACGCTGGGCCTTGGTGGACTGCAGGCCGGGACGTGAGCTCGCACGTTGGGGTGACCTGCCAACCGATGGGCATCTCCTCGAGGTCCTGGCCGGCAACGACGCCGGCGTGGTCAGTAGCGAGCCGGTGTACCTCGTCTGCACGCACGGCCGTCACGACGCGTGCTGCGCCGTCCGCGGACGTCCCGTCGCGGCAGCCCTCACTGCCGCATACCCGGAACGAACCTGGGAGTGCAGCCACGTCGGCGGCGACCGCTTCGCGGCGAACGTGGTCGTCCTGCCCCACGGTTTGTTCTACGGGCACGTCCCACCGGCCCGCGCCGTCGAACTCGCGAAGCAGTACGACGAGCGTGCCGTCGTACCCGATCTCCTCCGTGGATCAGGTGCGCTCATCCCGCCCGTGCAGGCGGCCCAGCACTTCGCCCGCGCTGCCGGTCATTCGGCCCGTGTCGACGACCTCCTTCCGCAAGCTGTTGAAGTCCTCGGGGAGCACCGCTGGCGAATCCTCCTCGCATCCACCAACAGCCTGGTCTCCGTCGAGGTGTCGGCCCATGTCGACACGATCGACGCCCGCCTGACCTGCGCGGGTTCCTCGCCCACTCAGGTCCGCCGCTTCGAACTCCACAACCTGAACACCACGTGACCGTGCATGACCGCCACGTGGCCACCACCCTGGCCGCACACCTAACGGGTCAGGACGGATCCACGGGCCGATCCGCACTGTGCGCGCCGTAGTACTCCGACTGGCGCGCCATGATCTCGCGCATGGACGTGCCGCGGGGTACGCCGTACACCGTCCCGGGGAAGTCCAGTTCGCGTTGGACCTGCCACAGCTCCTCGTGCCGGTCAGGGGAGAAGAGCTGCGCCGGGTCGCCGGCCGCGATCCATCCGATCGGGAGGACCACGCCTGCTTCCAGTCGCGAGTTCACATGCAGCACGCTGTTGATCCGGAGCTCCGCACCTGCGCCGGCGACGGAACCGGGGAACAACGCGGCGCCCGTGGCGATGAAGACTTCGTCCTCGACCGTGGCGCCGTTCACGTGTGCATGGGGACCTATTAGGACCGCGTCGCCGATCAGCGCGGGATGGTCGGCCCGGCCTCGCACCAGGGCGTTCTCCATCACCACACTGTTCTCGCCGAGCCGGATCTCGCCGTTCTCCGCGGTCAGCACCGCACCGTGCAGGACTCTGCTGCCTTCGCCGAGGACGACGGCGCCGCAGAGCACGGCCGATGGGGCGACGTACGCGGATTCGGGCACGACCGGTCGACGGCCGCGGTGTTCCATCAGCATCTGTCGGTGTCCTCTCCTAGCCTGTCACCTCGCTCCTCAATGCGTACCCGATCTGTGCGGACTCTCCACGGCCCGGGTCCTCACAACCCGGGCGGCGGTGTCCTCCGGGCCGTCCACGTCGGAGGTGGGAGGCTCGGGCCGGCGGACAATTCGGGTGGAGAACCGCGAACTGAGCCAACATTAGAACAGATGTTCGAGAGAGTGCAACGCATCCTGACGGGTCAGGTACCGAGGGTGGTGAGCAGTGCCGTCCGGCGTCGACACCGGTGCCGCCTGGTGTCAGATCCGCTCGGAGCTGAGCCGCGGCGCGACCCGCGCGAGGACGTAGATGGTCGCGCTGGCGATCAGCGCGACCGCCGCGAGCGCCAGCCACGGCAGCTCGTGATGGACCTCGAAGAGCTGCGTGAAGAACGCCGGCGCCAGCACGCTCGCGAACGTGAACGAGTACTGCCAGTACGACAGGTACTTACCGCGCCCGACCGTCGGCGCGACCGCCGCCGACAGCGCGTTGTTGGTCGCCGCGTGCAGTACGTCGGCGAACGCATAACAGGCCGTCGCGAGCACCAGCACCGCCACGACCAGACCCGCCGGGATGTGAACCTGCAGCGCCATCAGCAGCGCCCACACCGCGTAGGCGATTCCAGCAACAACCATGACGTTCGTACGGCGCCTGCGCTCGGTGTGCCGTACGACCAGCGTCTGACCGGTCGCCAGCACCAGCGCGGTCGCCGCGATCAGCACACCGACGAGCCACTTCGGCACGGTCAGTGCTTCGGTGACGTACACCGGCACGCCGACGCCGAGCATCATCGTGCAGAGGGCCAGCAAGGTGTTGGCGCCGATCAGCACCAGGAAGGTCTTGTCCTTGCGCAACAGCGGAGCAGGTCCGGTGTCCTGCGTGGATCGCTTGTGGTGCGACGGATGCAGTCGCAGGAGCAGCAGCCCGGCGAGATAGAACGTCACCGCGTTCACGGCCATGCCGACCAGGAACGGGGCATCGCCCCCGATCGCCAGCAGCCAGCCGGCCGCCAGAGCGCCCAGCGCGAGACCGCCGGCCTGCATCATCCCGCCCAGGCCGAACCACTTGTCTCGATCGCCCTCGTCGGCGACATCCGCGAGCAGACTGAAGATCGCCGACCAGAACACCCGCTGTCCGGTCGCCATCACCAGCGAGCACAGGAACAGCAGCCAGACCGACCGCCCGAAGAAGAAGCCGGTGAACGCCAGGCCCTGGGCGAACTGTGCGCCCACCACGATGTTGCGCGGCCCGATCCGGTCGATCACCACGCCTACCGCGGCCGGGGCGGCGATGGAGAACAGCGTGGCGACAGTCAGGATCAGTCCGGCCGTCCCGAGCTCGATGCCGGCGACCTTGTTGAAGAACAGGAGCAGGAGCGGCCCCGCGCACCCACCGCCGAATGAGTCGATCGCCAGACCGGCCAGGAGCGGTACGCGGCCACGTACGTTCGGGAGACCGAGTGACGCGGCTGCGGGCATGGCAAAGCACTCCGATCGGGCTTTTGGGGGCTGGCGAACACTAGCAAGCGTTCGTCAGCACGCTCCAACAGATTTCAGTCTGTTGCGGAGACCCGCCGTACCGCCACGTTCTGGAGGGGACGCCAGGCGGTCAGTGTCATCACCACCATCGCCACGAAGGCGATCGCGAACGGAGCGGCCAGTCCGAAGCGCTGCGCCAGTACTCCTCCCAGCGCGGAGCCGACCGCTGCACCGCCTACTGAAGCCAGCAGGTACACGCTGTTCACTCTGCCCATCAGGTTGTCCGGAGTGACCAGCTGACGCGTTGTAGTCGAGACGATGCCCCACATCACCGCATGAACCCCGAAGACCGCCATCGTCACGGCGACCACCCACGGGCTCCTGGTGAGCGCGAGGATGAGGTGGACCGTCGTCTCGACGACCAGTCCGACCCGTAGCAGCGTCACCGAGCCAACCCGCGGCTCCAGGAAGTGGTACGTCGGCATACCGAGCACACCGCCCACGGCGCCGACCGAAACGAGCAGTCCGAACTGTGTCTCGGTCAGACCGAGCCGCTCACGGGCAAACAACACCCAGGTGGCGAAGGCGGCACAGAACGTGATGTTCATGACCAGGATCGACAGCGCGAGCGTCCGCACACCAGCGTGCTTCCACAGCCACCGGACTCCGTCCCGCACCTCGTGCAAGAGCGCTGCCCGAGCGGCGTGGTCAGGCTGCGGCGGGCGTACGGCGACCCGCGCTATGAGCGCCGCAGCAGCGGCAAACGTGACCGCGTCGAAGACCAGCGGGATGCCGGCGCCCGCTGCGAACAACAGTGCGCCGAGCGGCGGACCGCCGAGCTGCTGGAGCACCGTGCCGCTGGCGAACAGGCGCGCGTTCGCCTTACCGAGGTGCTCTTTCGGCACCGCGCTCACGAGCAGTGCGCCAGAGGCGTTGTCCGCAAGCGTTTCCGCCGTACCGAGTAGGAAGAGCGTGACGTAGACCGCCCAGAGCGGTGCGGCGCCGAGCAGTACGGCGATGCCGAGCCCGGCCAGGACGATCGCGCGAAAGGTGTCGGCGGCAACGATCATCAGGCGACGGTCGAAACGGTCCACCAGGACGCCGTTGAACAGCGCGAACAGCAGCCACGGCAGCTGCTGGACGAACGCGGCCGCTCCGACGGCCGCCGGCTCGGTCGTGATCGAGGCGACGAGCAGCGGGCCGGCGGCGAGCAGGGCGCCGTCGCCGAGGTTGGAGATGATCGAGGCCGGCCAGATCTTCCGGAAATCGGACCCGAGCTCGGCCGGGAACGCCAGTGCGTCGAGAGAACGCATGAATGTGACTCCTGAGGGCATGACGGATCGACAGGGCACCGGCGTACGCCGGTCCGTGCATCCGGTCGGTGCTGCTCAGCGCTGCTCGGTGTTACTCGGTGCTACTCAGCGAGCCAGCGAGTCAGCGTGCCGACCGGACCGTGTGTGCCATGACCTCGAAGGACCGAGACATCGCTCCCACCTCCGTCCGTACCCTCAGGCGGTCCATCCGCCGCTGCGGCGACCCTACCGGCCACTCCCCGCCCCCGCACTCGGATTCCCCCCGCCCCACCTGCGCTATCCTCAACGCTCGGCGGCAACCGCCAGGAGGGTTCGCATAGCGGCCGAGTGCGCTGGTCTTGAAAACCGGTATGGCGGGTGACCGTCATCGTGGGTTCGAATCCCACACCCTCCGCTTTCTGAGTCACCGAGCAGCGCCCTTACCTGCTGAAACATGGGGGTGGCGCCGCTTGAGCGGGTCCGAGTGTTCCTGGGCGTGTCCGGCCAACACCAGCCGTCTGCGGCTGTCTGTGCCCGCATTGTGCCCGCGAACCGAGCTGCGGATCTGCTTTCAGGTGCGACCGTGCGGCAGGGGTGAGTGCGGATCCCCGATGTTGATTGCGGCGGCTACGCAAGCGCATGCTGTGGCCGTGAACAAGGTTCCGCTGACGACGCCGACCCCGGCGTTCGGGGAACGGGTCGTGGGCGCGGCGGCGATCGCCTTGGGAGCGTCGTTGGTCATCCAGAATGCGGTGTTTGTCTGGACCAGGCCGCCCGGCTACGGCGACCCGATCGAGAAGGTGCTCGCCTGGCACGCGGAGAACCGGGGCGCGGTCGCGATCGCGGTCGCCTCAGAGGCGCTGAACCTGCCGCTGCTGCTCGTGTTCGTGACCGGTCTCCACGGGCTGGTAGGGCGTCGCGGGGGTGCGGGCGCCGATTGGTCGCGCCTCGCGGTGGCCGCGGGCGCGACGCTCGCGGCGGTCTTCGCGTTCTACGCCGTTCTGTGGGACGGAGTCGTATTGTCCGCCGGCGAGCTCGCCGAGCCGAGCCCGCTGTTCAAGCTCGTCTGGCAGCTGCATGCAGGAGCATTCGCTCTGGCGCTGTCGGCGCTCGGCACCACCTTCATCGGCGCTGCGCTGGCGGCGCATGCGAGTCGGCTGGCGGCGCCGTGGCAGCGTGTGCTCGGCGTGGCCGGGGGAGGCCTGGCGATCGCCGCCGGGGTGGCCAACCTCGCGATCGCTGACGGCTCGCCGATCCTGCTCGTGGGGCTACTCGGCTACGCCGCCTGGCTCGTGTGGCTGCTGGTGACCGGCGTACGGCTGGTTCTGATGCCCAGGAAGGTCGGCGCTACCTAGGAACCGCTCCCGCCATTCGGCAGTCTGTACAGAAATTCTGGCGGCGGGCTGTCGGATCTGGAGTTGGGTGTTCGTTGCAGGGGTGACGGGCGGCCGGAGACAGGCTCCCGGACCGGCAGAAAGGCGTGGCGGTATGCGGAAGTTGATCTACGGAATGAACCTGACTCTGGACGGCTACGTCGCAGCGCCTGGTGATGACATCGGGTGGAGCAGTCCGAGTGACGAGTTCTTTCAGTGGTGGCTTGATCGGGAGTTGGCGATCGGGCTGTTTCTGTACGGGCGCAAGATGTGGGAGGGGATGAGTTCGTACTGGCCGACCGGCGACGAGCAGCCCGACGCCACGCCGGCGCAGATCGAGTTCGCGCGGAACTGGCGGGACACGCCGAAGGTGGTGTTCTCCTCGACGATCGACAAGGTCGACTGGAACGCCCGCCTGGTCACGGGCGACGCGGTCGGGGAGATCACCCGGCTCAAGGCGGGCGACGGCGAGCCGATGCGGGTCGGTGGCGCCACGCTCGCGGGGGCGGCCATGCGGGCCGGGCTCGTCGACGAGTACGAGGTCGTCACTCATCCGGTGCTGGTGGGCGGCGGCAGACCGTTCTTCTCCGCGCTGGACAGCTGGGTGAACCTGAACCTGGTGGAGACGCGGACGCTGCCCGGCGGCGTGGTCGTGACCAGGTACGAGACGAGGCGTTGAGCGCGACTCCCAGCGCGAGTGGAACGCCTCCGGCGAGGCACGCCCACCTCTTTTCCGAGAATTGTCAGGCCTGGGGTGTCGGATCCGGTGGGTAGCGTTCGTGGGACCGGTGGGAGGCGGTCGGGGAGCGGCCGTCGGACAAGGAGTGCTGAGATGGCGCATTACCTGATCTCGTTCGCTAACGGGGCGATGGACCACGTGCCCGCGGAAGAGTTGCCCGATGTGGCCAAGGCGGGGCAGGCGGTGATCCAGGAAGCGAAGGATGCCGGTGTGTTCCGGTTCGCCGGTGGGTTGAACTACGGCGTCGACGCTGCCACGGCGACGACCGACGGGCTGTTCAGTGAAGGGCCGTTCGCGACGAACAAGGAGCAGCTCGGCGGGATCTTCGTCGTCAACGTGCCCACCCGGACGGAAGCTCTCGAGTGGGCGGCGAAGGTGGCAGCCGCGTGCCGCTGCCCGCAGGATCTTCGCAAGTTCATGGACGACCCGGAGGCCTGACCAAGGCCGCCCGACCCCGCCCGCCTCGCGCCGGGCCCGCCGGGTCAGGTGGCCTTGTTGGAGTCGATGGTGTCGAGGTCCCGGGTGGCGAAGCGGAGGTGTTCCCACTCCTCGTGGAGGATGACGCGCAGGCAGGAGCCGACCGTTTCGGGGTGCTCGGGTGCATGCGGGTTCTTGCGGGCCGATTCGAGGTCGGCGGCAGTCACTTCGGCGAGGTAGTCGCGGACCATCTTCAGGCGGCCGGCGCGGGCCTCGAGGACCTCCGCGTACGTCGGGACGGGGGAGGTGCCGTCGTCGGTGCCGCCGTAACGCAGGCCGATCGGGTGGTGCGGCTCGTCGAGCTCCAGGATGGCGCTGCCGAACCAGATGTCGGTGGCGTGGACAAGGTGCCGTTGCGTCTGCGCGAACGACCACTCACCGCCCACCGAGACGTCGACAGTGCCCTCCGGCATCGCCGCGGCGCGTGCCTGGGCGGCTGCCCAGGCGGCCTCCACCTTGGCGAACGCTGCTCGGAATGCCTCCGGATCCTGCGCCCGCCGCTCTCCGCGGCCCGGGAACCGCCGGTTGAGCTCAGCCTCTACGAGCGGAGCCACGTCGACGCCGTTCACGATCATGCTGCCCCCGGCCTCGGTGAGCCACGGCGAGTCGAGGTCGGCACCTTGCAGGTCGATGCCGCGCATCACCACGCCGGACAGGTCGGCCTCGATGAACTGGGCCCCTTTCAGGTTCACCTCGTTGAACCGTGCTCCCTTGAGGTTCGCCTCGACGAACTCCGCGCCCTGCAAATCGTCCGTCCGACCGAACTTCGTCATGCCAACTCCCGTGGTTGTCGATGTCGCGGCGAGCCTAGCCGTGACCTCGGACACAAAAGTCGTGCGCGCGGGACCCGGCCCGTGATGGGGTCGAGAGACCCGGCGAAAGGAACTGGACATGGACGTCCTGGAAGCGGCCGAGCGGTTGGGCTACCCGGAGCGGGACCGGACACGGTTCGAGGGACTGCGGTACGGCGACCTGCGGCTACCGGACAACGCCGCGGACCTGATGGCGTACTGCGGAGTCGACCCGGCCGACCAGAAGGAGATGCTCGCGGCGCGGCCGGACCCGGACCACGAGCCGGAGTGGTGGGCCGTCACCGCCGCACTGGCGGGAGAGATCGAACGCGACTTCGACCTACCCATCCCGCCCACCGGGTTCCGCGGGTGGCCCGCCGTACCGCGGGATGCGTCCCCCGTGGGACTGTTCGCGGCGGCGTGGGCGTTGCTGGCCAGTGTGCCGCGGCTGTGCGAGCTGCACGCAAGGCGTGGTGTGCCGGAGGCGGTGACGAGAACGAGCGTCTCCGCGCTCGGAGGGGTGATGGGAACGCACCGGCACCTCTTCGGCCGTTCCGGAGTCGGCCTGATGTCGATGTGGACGCCACCGCTGCGGTTCCGTGGTGCCGACTACGAGTTCGGTCGCCACGCGTTCACTCGGACTCAGCTCGGCATGGGCGACGACGTGTCCGGGTACGTGCTGTCTCTGCACATCCCACCGACCGGCCGGCTCGACGCACAGGCTTCTGAAGAGTCGATTGCCACTGCGGTCGAGTCGTTCAAGCGCTGGTACCCAGAAGAGCCGGTGAGTGCGTTTGTGTGTCACTCCTGGCTCTTGGACCCGCAGCTGGCCGAGTACCTGCCTCCGGAGTCCAACATCATCCGTTTCCAGCGTCGGTTCGACCTGCTGCCGTACCTCCCACCCGATGACCCGAGTGACGGTGATCGCGAACTGATGCGGCTCGGTCTGCAGATCGCAGTACCAGACCATCCGCTGACCGAGGAGGACCTCGCCGCGGTCCCTCAAGAGACCACTCTGCAGCGTGCGTTCGTCGACCACCTGCGTGCCGGTCGCCACTGGCACCAGCGCACGGGCACCCTGAAGACATGGAGCTGAGGATCCCAGTCGGTACGGACGAGGTCTGGGCCGACCATTTGGCCGGAGGCGGCGTACCGATCGTCCTGCTGCACCCCGAGAGCGGGGACTCGCAGGTGTGGGACCCAGTGCTGCCCGGGCTGAGTGGCCGACGCGTGCTCCGGTACGACGCTCGCGGGTCAGGGCGTTCGTCGCGCGCGAGCGGTGAGTTCTCGCCGCTCGGGGACCTTGAGACCGTACTGAGCCAACTGGACCTCCAGCGGGTGCTCCTGGTCGGCTGCTCGGCCGGCGGCGGGACGGCGCTCAGCTTCGCGCTCGTACATCCCGAGCAGGTGCATGGACTGGTGCTGTTGTACCCCGACGTGCCCGGTTTCCCGCGTCCCGAGAGCACGGGGGAAGACGGGTTCGACGACGACGTGTACGACCAGCTACACGAGATCCGGGTGCCGTCCGTTGTCGTGGTCGGCGACGAGGACAGTCCGGTGCGTTCAGCCATGGCCGGCGCCACTGCGGCCCGCATCCCCGGCTGCGAGTTCATCTGGACACCCGGCGCCGATCCGCTGCGCCACGCAGACACAGTGACCGACGCCGTGCGACGGCTGGCCGGGGACTACGACGCCGGGTAGGACAGGTGCTGGTGGATCATCTGCCAGCCGGTTGGCGTCTTGCGGAAGACGCGGGTGGCGCGCGGCCTGGTCTCGGTGCCGTCGGCCGTGATGTGGTCGATGGACCAGGCCACGGCGAGATTGCCCGCGGACTCGATGGTGGGGTTCGGGATGGTGAACGTGATGGGGTTGGAACTGGACTTCAGGCCGGCCGCGCACACCTCGCGGACCGCAGGCTTGCCGCTGTAGTTGCCGTCGATCTCGTACGAGACGACGTCCTCGGCGATCGGCTCCATCAACGCGTCCAGATCGCCGGAGGCGGTGTCCTCGCCCCACTTGTCGAGGACGGCGCCGACCTCCGTCGTGTCGGCGTCCTCGTGGGGGAAGGAGTGGTGCTCGTGCGTGACGGTCCAGCGGTCGTCGATCTTCCGCAGGCCGATCGTGAGACGCAGACGCTGGTCCGGATTGTCGTCCGGGGTCCCGCACCGCAGAAGCGCGAAGGCGAAACCGACGTCCGAGCCCGCGGTCACGTCCAGCGACACCAGCTCGAACGAGGCCCCCGACCGCTGCCATTCGAAGAACCCGGGCCACGTCGCGCGGTACGCCTCCAGCCCGCGCACCCCGTCGTACGGCGGCGGCACGTCGAACATCACCAGGTCAGGGGCATGATCGGCCAGCACCGTCTTCAGATCGCCCGCGTGGACCGCGGTGACCCAGTTCTCGATCAGTGTGCGGATCTCCTGCTCGTCACTCATGGCACTCCTCGGTAAGGCAGCTTGTCACCCGCTACAACCCGGGAGGATCCACAAACTCATCGGGCAGCCCGAAAGTCGGGAAATCCGCCTCCAGGTATGACACCACCTCGACGATGTGCGAGCCCCGCAGTACGACGACATCGAGCCCGGCGGGCACGTAGCGGTCGCCCTCGAGCAGGTAGGTGCCGAACGCGAGCTGGCCGTTCGCACGCGCGGGCAGGAACCGCCACTGGTCGCGCAGCGGTCCGTCGAGCAGGAACGTCCGGATCGCGTCGCGACCGACGAACCAGTCCGGCAGCGGAGGCATCGAGTACTTCGCGTCCTCGGCCAGCATCGCCACGATCGTGTCGACGTCGCGGGCCTCCCACGCTGCGATGTAGCGTCGTACCAGGTCTCGCTCGCCCGACTCGCCCAGCGTGCGCAGAGTCTGCTGCTGACTCGGTACGGCGCTCACCACGGACCGCGCACGCTGCAGCGCGCTGTTGACCGCGGCAACCGATGTCTCCAGCAGTTCGGACACCTCACGGGCACTGAATGCCAGTACGTCGCGCAGTAGGAGCACTGCCCGTTGCAGAGCGGACAAGTGCTGCAGCGCCGTGACGAACGCAAGCTCGACGGACTCCAGCGCCAGCATCTCGGCCTCGGGAGTCAACGCAGCGGTCCACGTCAGCCGGCTCTCCGGGTACGGATCGAGAGCCTCCTCCGCACGCTTATCGCGGCGCTCGATCAGCGTGAGGCAACGGTTCGTGGCGATCTTGTACAGCCACGCGCGGATCGATCCGCGGTCGTCGTACCGCGGCAGGCTGCTCCACGCGCGGAGGAGCGTCTCTTGGACAGCATCCTGCGCGTCCGCGTCAGAGCCGAGCATTCGGTAGCAGTGCGCGTGCAGCTCACCACGCCACGGATCGACCAGCTGTCCGAAGGCGTGCTCGTCACCCGCTCGCGCGGCGGCCAGCAGCTCCTGCATCACTGGCACGCTAACGACTGGTTGGCCCAGCGATCCAGCACTGCAGCAGCTTTGCCGCTGTCCACAGCCTCCGCGCAGCGCTCGAAGCAATCCGCCAACGGCTCCAGACCCCGCTCCAGCGTCAACGTGGTCAGTGCAGCGGCAGCATTCAGGAGTACGACGTCCCGCACCGGACCGCGTTCTCCGGCGACCACGTCACGCATCAGTCGGGCATTGAACGCGGCGTCACCACCTCGTAGCTCGGCCAATGACGTCGGCCGCAGGCCCAGTGAGCGCGGGTCGAACACCGCCTCCCGGGTAGAGCCGTCATGCACGACCCAGACACGCGAATAGCCAGTAGTAGTGAGCTTGTCGAGGCCGTCGTCGCCACGAGCGACCAAGGCGGACTTGCCCTGTTCGGCCAGCGCGCCGGCCAGTACGGGCAGCATCTGTGGGTTGGCGACGCCGACGAGCTGGTGTGGTGGATCAGCTGGGTTGAGCAGGGGTGCGAGCACGTTGACGGCGGTTGGGACTGCGAGCTCACGGCGTACCACTGCGACTTGGCGGAGGGCTGGGTTGAAGCGTGGAGCGAACAGGTAGGTCAGCCCGACGTCGGCTGCCATCTGAGCGGCCTGAGTTGCGGACAGGTCGAGCGGGATCCCCAGGTGCTCGACCAGGTCACTGGAGCCGGCTGCTGAAGAGGAGGCAGCGCGACCGCCGTGTTTGACGACGGTGACACCCGTGGCGGCTACGACCACCGAGGCCATGGTGGAGATGTTCGCCGCACCAGTGCGGTCACCGCCTGTCCCGACGATGTCGACGAACGGTCCGGTAATGCGGACCGGTGTGGCATGCGAGCGGAGTGCGGCGGCCAGGCCGATGAGTTCGTCCGAGGTCTCGCCCTTGGCCCGCAGGGCGATCAGGAAGCCGGAGATCTGGGCCGGTGACGCGTCGCCCAGCACCAGTTGGTCCATTGCCCACCCGGTGTCCGCCGCCGACAGGTCGGAGCCGGCCAGGAGCGCGGAGATCAGGCCGGACCAGGTCCGGAGCGTTGTTGCCATCGACAGTCCTCGGGGTGCTGGGCCGCCCACGAGGAGAACATGACAACGGCCGCCTCGCAGGAGACGGCCGGGTGGATGCGCGCGATCAGGCCGTCAGTCGACGGCCCACCACATACCTGCGCGCTGGAACATGCACCCGAGATTAGCGCACGCGGACTGCTTGTCACATCATGATGAGTCGATCCGTCAGAGCACTGAGGACCGGGACAGCGGAAGGGCAGCGGTGGACGAGCACGAGGAGCTGGCGCGGCAGTTCGAGCAGAACCGTGGGCACCTGCGTGCGGTCGCGTACCGGATGCTCGGGTCGTTGGCCGAGGCGGAGGACGCCGTACAGGAGGCTTGGCTGCGGCTGAGCCGGACCGACGTGAGTGATGTCGGCAATCTGGCGGGCTGGCTGACCACTGTGGTGTCGCGGGTGTGCCTGGACATGCTGCGCAGCCGGAAGTCGCGGCGGGAGGACTCGCTGGACACCTATGTGCCGGATCCGATCATCGAGCGGGTGGACGGGGAGCTGGGGCCCGAGGGCGAGGCCATGCAGGCGGACGCGATCGGCCTGGCGCTGCTCGTCGTACTGGAGACGCTGTCGCCGGCGGAGCGGCTGGCGTTCGTGCTGCACGACATGTTCGGGGTCGGGTTCGACGAGATCGCGACGATTGTGGACAAGTCACCGGCGGCCACGCGGCAGCTGGCGAGTCGGGCTAGGCGGCGGGTGCAGGGTGCGCCGGCCAGTGACGGGGACGTGAGCCGGCAGCGCGCGGTCGTCGAGGCGTTCATGGCGGCATCGCGCGGCGGTGACTTCGAGGCGTTGCTCGAGCTGCTGGACCCCGAGGTGCTGCTGCGCGCCGACGCTGGCGGCGCGAGCGCGGAGTTCGCCGGGCCGGCGGTGTCCAAGCTGGTCCGCGGTGCGAAGGCGGTCGTCGAGCAGGCGCTGCTGTTCAGCCGCATGGCGCCGTACAACCAGCTGGCGATCGTCAACGGCGCTCCGGGGGTCATCACTGTCGTCAACGACCGCCTGATGGGTGTCATGGCGGTCACCGTGGCCGCCGGCAAGATCACCCAGATCGACATCCTCGCCGACCTCGACCGCCTCGAGATCATCCCCCTACCAGCCTGACCACGCGCTGAGCCTGCGCCGCCGCGGTCCCCGGGGGGTTGCGGTGCGCGCTCGGCCCGCCCGGTCCGATCAGCGTCAGCCAGAACCCGGCCCACAGACACCGCGCTGCCCGGAACCGCCCCGGATCCACAGCGAAGCGCCGTACCAGTGAAGTCCAGTCGGTCGCGCGACCCGACAGGTGCTCCACGAGGTTGGCGAGCTCGACAGTCCGGTCACCGAGCCCGGCGTCCTCGAAGTCGATGATGCGGACCAGAGTGCCGTCCCACAGGTAGTTGGTCAGGTTGGGGTCGCCGTGTGCGACCACCGGGTCCTGTACGTCGATCACGTCCGACGGCTCGTGGTCGAGCCAGGCTTGCGCGGCTGTGCCGATCACGCCGGCAGTGCCTTGCAACGCCTTCAGACCTGCGCGGGTGCGGTCGACGAGCGCAGGTAGATCGATCGGGGGCAGACCGCTGGGCTGGACCGACCAAAGCGTCTCCAGCGCGGTACCGAGGGCCGTCAGTTGCGGAGCGGTGAGCGGATCCACCAGCGGTACGCCGGGCAGCGGCGTCATCGTCATCCACGGAGTGGGCTCGCTGGATGAGGTGAGGGGTGCCGGGACAAGCTCAGGGACAGTTCGGGAGAGCAGGGCGAGGGCGTCCCACTCGCGCGACGGCTCAGCGCGTGACCAGGACGCGTAGCGCTTGGTGACGGTGGCGCCGGTTGCCTCGACCGAATGCGTCATCAGAAAAGTCTGTCCGGGGTGTCAATAATCGGCCCCCTTCTTCGACGTACAGGCAGAAGCAGCTACGTGAGGGAGCGGATCGGATGTCTACGCAGGCGATTGTTGCGGTTGCCAGTGACGTGGTGGCGGGTCTGTTGGGGGCGGGGTTCAACGGTGCCGTCCGGCTGCCGGGAGAGGCGGAGTACGACGAGCAGCGTCGCTCCGTGATCCCGTCGGTCGATTCGCGCCCTCTCGTGGTTGCTGAGGCGTTCAGCCGATCCGACGTCCAGGCCGCCGTACGGACGGCCCGCGAGTACGGCGTACCGCTGGCTGTGCAGGCGACGGGACACGGCACCCGCGTCCCGGCCGACGGCGGGATCCTGCTCAAGACGACCCCCATGACGTCGGTCCTGATCGACCCGGAGCGGCGCATCGCGAAGGTCGCGCCGGGCGCTCGGTGGGGCGCCGTACTGGACGCCGCTCGCCAGTTCGGGCTCGCCCCGCTGTCCGGGTCGCACCGCGACGTCGGCGTCACCGGGTACACGCTCGGCGGCGGTGTCGGCTGGCTGGCCCGCAAGTACGGGTTCGCGGCGGACAGCGTGATCCGCGCCGAGGTCGTCACGGCCGACGGCCGTACCGTCACCGCGAGCGCCGAGCAGCACCCCGATCTGTTCTGGGCGATCCGCGGCGGCACCGGCAACTTCGGCATCGTCACGTCGCTCGAGTTCCGCCTGTACCCGGTCCGCCAGGTCCACGCCGGCATCGTGTACTACGGCATCGACCGTGCCGCGGCGATCCTGCGCCGGTACCGCGACTGGACTGCCACCATCCCCAACGAACTCAGCACCGCGGTCGTCCTGACCCGTATCCCCGGCACCGAGCAGCGCGCCGTCGCGATCAAGGTTCTGTACGCCGGCCCCGCGGATCTCGCCGAGCACCTCCTCAAGCCGCTGTTCGAGGTCGCCGGCCAACGTCTCGCCGGTGAACTCACGACGATCGAGTACGCCGAGGCCGCGATGGGTGGCACGCCCGCTCGGCACCTCGACTTCCTGGACACGCTGACCGACGAGGTGATCGACATGGTCGCCGAACTCGAGGACGCGATGGTCGAGGTCCGGCACTGGGGCGGCGCGATGGCGCACCCCGGACCGGGCGCCGGGCCGGTCGGTCACCGCGGGGCGGCGTACTCGCTGATCATCGACCGCGAGGTGGCGGGGCTGGCGAGCTCGGGCCGGACGTTCGTGAACTTCCTCGGTGATCCTGGGCGCGCGGAGACGGCGTACGGCGCGGCGGACTTGGAGCGGCTGCGGGCGGTGAAGCGGGCCTACGACCCGGCGAACTTCTTCCACCTGAACGCCAACATCCGGCCATGAAGAAGCGGCCCGGTCCCCGGAAGGGCGGAGACCGGACCGCTCACCCCAGGTCAGACCGTGCCGGTGTTCCCGTAGACGGTCACGTGCACGTGGTCGTAGTGGTTCGCGGTCGTGCTGCCGCGGTCCTCCATCGCGCGCCAGCCTTCGCTGCTGCGCTGGACGGTCCAGATGTGCTGCTGCCAGATCAGCTGGCTGACGCCGAGCTTCTTGTAGTTGGCCTTCAGCCAGTCCGCGACCTCCTGGCCCTCGGAGCCGCTGACCATGATGTCGAGCGCGTGCCCGGTCGAGTGCTCGGAGCCGCTGTCGCCGGACCGCATCCCGCCGTACGACGTGATGTCGGGGAACTTCGCGCAGATCGCCCGGTGCACCCGGATCGCGTCCTGGGTCAGCCCGTCCTCGACCGCGGAGCCCGACTTGCAGACCGTCTGCGAGATCGCGCCGGCGACGGCTGCGACCGGCTTGGTGGCGGCCAGGTACTGCGCCTTCACCCAGCGGGACTTGCCGTCGCTGACGACCTCGGCGTACAGGCCGTCGACCTTGCCGGTGACCGAGACCTTGGTGCCCTTCGGCAGCACGTCCAGCAGGATGCCGGTCAGTGGCAGGGACCAGAGGTTCACGTCGGTGGTGGTGTACTTCGTGCCGGAGATCTTCGGCGGCGCCGCGTTCACCTCGGCCGACGCGCGGGTCTTGGCGGAGGTCGGCTTCGGGATCGGAGCCTGCTTCTTCAGGTGCTTCGCCGTCGGGGTCGACTTCGGCTTCGGCGTGGCGCTCGGAGTCGTCGACGGGGTGTTGATCGGCGGACGCAGAGCGTCCCGGCTGATCGTGGTGTCGCGCGACAGCTGCAGGGACGAGCTGGCGATCGACGGGTCGAGCTTGACGTGCTGGCTGGGGAATGCGGCGGCAGATCCGGTGGCCACCATGGCCACTGCCGCGCCGGGGATCGCAACCTTCACGATGCCGGGCTGGATGCCCTTGAGGCGCGACTGCTTGTGCCGCGCCTGTCTATGCCGTCCTGCCACTTGTCACCCAATCTGCCGAGACCAAAACGTTATCGACCGGAGGAGTCAAGCACACATCGCCGCGCCGGTTCGAATCGGCCTGGAGTCTTAACGCATTACGAACGTGCACCGACTCGGCCGAGTCGTGATCTGCCCGCTATCCGGAAGTAATCGGTTCGAGATCAAACGCTTGGTGCAGAGATCGCCGTTGTGATCCAGGGCGCGGCGCGTGCCGGGCGTTGCTGGTTGACTGCGCGGGTGGGATTTCGGATCGAAGGCGGCGCGGTCGCCCGGGTGGTGATCGACCGGGTCGCGAAGCGGAACGCCCTGACCCGCGCGATGTGGGAGGCACTGCCCGGACTGCTCACCGAGCTCGCCGAAGACGACGCCGTGAAGGTCCTGCTGGTGACCGGGGACGGGCCGAGCTTCTCGGCCGGCGCGGACATCCGGGAGCTGATCTCCGGCGACGATCCGGCCGATCCGATGGCCGAGCTGCGGGCGTTCAACCTGCGCGCACAGGCCGCGTTGCGGGAGTTCCCGAAGCCGACGGTCGCGGTGGTCCGCGGGCACTGCATCGGTGGCGGTCTCGAGCTCGCGGTGAACTGCGACTTCCGGTTCGCCGCCCGGGACGCGAGTTTCGGCGTGACGCCGGCCCGGATCGGCGTCGTCTATCCGCCGGACGCGATCAAGGTCCTGCTCGATCTGGTCGGCCCGGCAACCACGAAGTACCTGCTCTTCAGTGGCGAGCTGCTGACCGCCGACGAGGCCCACCTGAAGGGTCTGGTCGATCGGGTGGCCGACGACCCGATGGCGGCGGCCGAGGCGTTCGCGGCCACGATGCTGACGCGGTCGCAGCTGACCATCCGCTCGGCCAAGGAGTCGGTCAACGCGCTGCTGGCAGGCACCGACGCCGAGACGGCAGCGGTACGGCGCTATCGCGAGACGATCGCCTCGGGTGAACTCGCGGAAGGGATCGCGGCCTTCACCGAGAAGCGGTCACCGCAGTTCGGCCGGCATCCCCGATGAGATCAGCGTGCCGCGCAGCTCGACCCGGTCGCTGACAGCGGCCGACACCGAGCCGGCGATCGCCTGCGCCCGGTCGTCGTCGGCGGCGTCGATCAGGAAGAACCCGGCCAGCTGCTCCTTCGCCTCACCGAACGGACCGTCGGTGACCACCTGCTGACCGTCCCGGATCTGCACGATCCGGCCGTCCTCGGGCGGCCGCAGCCCTTCGGAGCTGACCAGCTCACCGGACGCGGCCAGCTCGCGCTCCAGCTGGATCAGCCGGGCCAGCGACTGGTCGTCCTCGGCGGTCCAGACGCGGTCGATACTCCGGAAGATCATCACGACGTACTTCATGGCCTCACCGTAACCAGCGGGACCGACAGAACCCCGCGAACCGTGCCGGTTCGCGGGGTCCCGTGGATTTCCTCTGTCAGTTCAGGATGCCAGGGCATCCGTGCGGCATCAGTACCAATGCCGTCGGCCACCAACCGCGCGGCCGGTCGCTCCGAGCAGCCACAGAACCGCTCCGACGAGGAGCAGGACGATACCGATCGTCCACAGGATCGAGATGTGCAGCAAGAACCCGAGGAGCAACAGGATCAGGCCGAGGACCAGCATGGAAACCCTCCTTCAACTGGGCCGCCTGACGGTGGCGGCCGCAGACTCCCGGTTCCCACTCCCGGCCCCCTGAACCTCCAACAGTCGTTTGACCAGCAGGCATCCGGCGAGGCCGACGGCGATGAACAACCACACCGTCGCGAACGCGATCCGATAGCCGTGACTCAGTGCGGTCGGAGTGCTGCCCGACGTACTGGCGGTGGCCACGGCCGAGACGGCAGCGACGCCGACTGCACCGCCGATCTGGAAGCTGGCGTTCTGGAGTCCGGAAGCGACTCCGGAGTCCTCCCCTGCCACGTCGCTGAGTGCGGCGATCGAACCTGCGACCGAGCCGGCGCCCAGCCCGGCGCCGAAGATCGTCAGACCCCAGAAGGCCAGCTCGAAGTACCCGGAGTCCACGGTCAGTCGAGTCATCAGCGTCGTACCGGCTCCTGCGATCAGCAAGGACACGAAGGCGACCAGGCGCGGTCCGACGCGAGTGACGAGGTGCTGGCCGATCATGGACCCGATGACGGCTGCTGCCGCGAGTACGGCGGACATCAGGCCGTAGCGGATCGCGGACACGCCCAGAGCGAGCTGCGCGTACTGCGTGTAGACGAAGTTGAGTCCGAAGGCCGCCAGGCCCCAGGCGATCGTGATGAGGTTCCCACCGACCAGCGTGCGCGAGCAGAAGATCCGGAGCGGTACGAGTGGTGCCGCGGATCGCTTCTCGACAAGGACGAACAGCGTGAAGAGGACGGCCGAGAGCAGAGCCAGAAGCGCAGTCCGTAGCGCTGACGACTCCGGTGCCCCGATGACGGCGTACACGAGGACGATGAGCGCTGCGGTGACTGTGACGGCGCCAGCGACGTCGAAGCCGCGGCGTCCAGGTCCACGGCTGTCCATCAGTACGGCAGGCGCCAGTGCGACGACCAGGAGGCAGACCGGCACGTTGATGAAGAAAATCCACTGCCAGCCGAGTCCGTCGGTGACGGGGCCGCCGATGAGCGATCCCGCCGTACCGCCGACTCCACTGGTCGCGCCCCAGATCCCCAACGCCTTGTTGCGATCCGGTCCGGAGGGGAACGTCGTCATCACGATCGACAGCGCACTGGGAGCGAGTACGGCGGCCGCGGCGCCCTGCAGGCCGCGCGCGAGGACCAGAGCATCACCACTCCAGGCGAAGCCGCACAGCAGGGAGGACCCGGCGAAGAGCAGCAGTCCAGTGATGAGCACCCGCCGGCGTCCCAGGAGATCGGAGATCCGGCCGCCGAGCAGTAGGAGACCACCGAACATCAGTGCGTACCCACTCGGCACCCACTGCACCCCACCGGTCGAGAAGGTCAGCTCCCGCTCGATCGACGGTACGGCGACCAGCACGATCGAAGCGTCCAGAATGATCATGAACCCGGTCAGGCAGAGCAACGCCAGCGCGAACCAGCGCTTCGATTCGGAAACCATCAGCCATCTCCAGTACCGCGGGACGCCCCGGCTGAGCGTCACTCGCCGGGGACGTCGGCGCCGACCTGGTGTACTTCGACATTCCGGAACTGTCGAAGTACCGCGGGTCTGTTCCGACGTACCTGTTAACTGGAGGTCACCGCGGCCTCCGCTGGGGACAGGATGGTGTCTGTGAAGTACATGCTGCTGATCTACAGCAACCCCGAGAGCTGGGCGGGCCTGTCGGCCGAACAACGCGACGGTCTGGTCGAGGCCCACGAGACGCTGTCCCGGGAGCTGACCGAGCAAGGCCTGCTGGTCAGTGCGGCCGGTCTGGCCGACCCGATCACCACGCGGACCGTGCAGGTGCGTGACGACACCACGACCACCACGGACGGGCCGTACGCCGAGGCGAAGGAGCATCTGGCCGGTTTCTACCTGGTCGAGTGCGAGAACATCGACCAGGCGATCGGGTACGCCGCCCGGATGCCGGACGCGGAGTACGTCGCCGTGGAGGTGCGACCTGTGATGGACATGTCCGGGTTGGAAATGTGAGCAACTTCGACCTGCTGCTCCGGGAGCAGGCGCCGCAGGTGCTGAGTGCGCTGGTCCGGCACTACGGCCACTTCGACCTGGCCGAGGAAGCGGTCCAGGAGGCGCTGCTGGCAGCAACGCAGCAGTGGCCGTCCGAGGGCGTGCCGGACAACCCGCGCGGCTGGCTGATCCGGGTCGGCTCGCGGCGGCTGACCGATCTGCTCCGCAGCGAGTCCGCGCGGCGGCGTCGGGAGGAGAATGCCGCGCAGCTCGCCGCTCCGGAGGAGTTCGTTGCCTCAGGCCCGGAGATTGACGATCCGGGCGGCCGGGACGACACGCTGACGTTGCTGTTCCTCTGCTGCCATCCGGCGTTGTCACCGGCATCGCAGATCGCTCTGACGCTGCGTGCGGTCGGTGGTCTCAGCACCGCGCAGATCGCCGCCGCATTTCTGGTGCCCGAGGCAACCATGGCGCAGCGGATCAGCCGGGCGAAGCGGAGCATCAAGCAGGCGGGCAGTTCGTTCGAGATGCCGCCCGAGGCGGAGCGGGACGAGCGGATGGGCGCCGTACTGCATGTGCTCTACCTGATCTTCAACGAGGGCTACACGGCCTCGTCCGGGACGTCGCTGCACAGTGCGGAGCTCACCACCGAGGCGATCCGGCTGGTGTGCGGCGTACGGAAGCTGCTGCCGGACGACGGTGAGGTGGCAGGGCTGCTGGCGCTGATGCTGCTCACCGATGCGCGACGGCCGGCGCGCACTGGCGCCGACGGGACCCTGATACCGCTGTCCGAGCAGGACCGCAGCCTGTGGAACAAGGCGCTGATTGTCGAGGGTGAGGCGTTGGTGTCGGATGCCTTGTCCCGAACGCAGCTGGGTCCGTACCAGGTGCAGGCCGCGATCGCGGCGGTTCATGACACGGCTGCGCGCGCCGAGGACACGGACTGGCGGCAGATCGTCGCGCTGTACGACGTGCTGGAGCAGCTGGTCGACAACCCGATGGTGAAGCTCAACCACGCGGTCGCTGTCGGTATGGCGGTCGGTCCGAAGGAGGGTCTCGCCGTACTGGAGCCGCTCGAGTCGGACGACCGCATGAACCACCGGCTGGAGGCTGTCCGCGCGCACCTGCTCGAGATGTCCGGTGACACCGCCGCTGCGCGGGAGAGCTACCTGCTGGCGGCCCGGCGTACGACGAGTGTGCCGGAGCGCAACTACCTGCAGTCGAAGGCGGACCGCCTGGACTGAAGTCGCGTTGGACCTCTGGATGTGTCAGGTTGGACAGGTGGACCTCACCAGGGCGTCACTCCTCCGGGAGATGCTGAGCGGCACCGAGCTGGGTAGTCGCACCACTGAGTTCGGCTATGCGTTGCGGCGGTTCACCACCAGGCGCAGCGGTCTCATGCTGTTCGGACCGGTCGACGACGAGCCCTGGCACCTGACCGCTCACCTGGACGACGAGCTGCACCGGGCCGGCGTGGAGGACATGCGGCCGTCCCTGGTCCGCTGGGCGCCGCCACCGGATGCCCCGCCCCACTTGGCGATTGGTCTGGACCGGCTGCGGGACTCAGGTCGTGGTGAGTCCCTGCTGGTCGTTGCCGAGGAGAATCCGGCCGCCACGCTGCTGGAGCGAATCAGCGACGTACGACGCCGCGGTACGACGATCTTCAGCATCGGGAACGGGGACAAGGAGCTGGCGTCCCTCAGTCACGAGACGCTGGTACCTGAGCTGCTGGTGCCGGACGGGTTCGGATGGACCAGCCGGCCGATCGAGTACGACCACGACGAACCGCAGTCGGCGCTGACCGAGACGGAACCGCAGATCGCCGAGGGCTTCGAGACGGCGCAACACCTGGTCAGCCTCGCCGCCGCGGACGAGGAGGCAGGCCGCTCCGGCTGGCGCCGCCGGCTTCGCAACGCCATCGAGAGACTCGGCGGGGAACCGGCCTAAGTGTCCAGGTACAAGGCGGCGAGCCGCGGCAGGTGGGACTCGAGTTCGTCGGCGTCGTCGAAGTCGATCTCGTTGCCCGCGGGCAGATCCGGGGTGTCCGGCGCGTCCGCGTCGACCGCTTTCCAGTACGCCGCCTCGTCACCGGTCACGTTCTTGTACGCGTGACTCGCGACGTGCAGCATCCCTTCCCCGTCAAACCCTTCGAAGCCCTCCGGCCGGTCCTCGTCGACCACGTCGGCGAGCGAGTCCGGGTCGGTCAGCGCCGCGTCCCACACCTCCCTGCCCTGGGCGATCAGCCAGCCACGGAACGAGTCGAACCCGTCCTCCGAGGCACCGGAGTTGATCAGGTACGCCGCCGCCCACAGATCCCATCGGTACGACTCGACCTGTAGCCGCGCCAGCTCGATCCCGAACCCGGCGATCTCCCCGGCCTCCGCCATTCCCAGCACCTTGGTCAACGCGTCCGCCACCCCGTCCGGATCCGCCACGGTGTCATCCACCGTGGCCCGCGCATCCTCGACCAGCCCCCAGAAACCATCCCTGTCCACCCCCAAACCATCTCACCGACCCCGGGTCCAACGGGAGCGCTGATCCGCGGTGAATTACCAGACCTCGTCGAGTTGGGTGCGGTGGGCGGGGGTGAGGGTGAGGCGGGTGCCGGTGAGGGCGGTTTGGAGGTACGCCGGGGTACTGATACCGACGATGGGGGTGACGGGTGGGGTGCCGGTGGTGAGCCAGGCGAGGACTACCTCGGAGCGGGTGACGCCGAGGGTGGTGGCGACGTCGGTCAGGGCCTCGAGGCGGCGGGTGGTGCCGGGGTGGTCGAAGGCCGGGTCGAGGGGGCGGTCGGCGCGGTTCTCGTAGGCGCCGGCCATCAGTGGGCTGTAGGCGAAGAGCTGCTGCTCGGGATTGGTCGCGGCGTAGTCGAGGACCTCGTCGGTGATCCAGCCGAAGCGGTGGTCGTGGGCGTGGTCGCGGACGAAGGGCCGCGGCTGTAGGTACGAGTACCGCAGTTGCAACGCGGTCGGCCCATGACTCCGAGGCCGGCGGCGACGCCGTGGAAGCGTTCGACGCGCCACAGGGCGTAGTTCGACAGGCCGATCCGGCCGATCGTTCCCGCCGCCGCGTGCTTCCCGAACGTGGTCGCGGTCTCCTCGAGTGGTGTCGCACGGTCGTCCCGATGCGCCCAGTACAGGTCGATGTGGTCGACGCAGAGCCGGCGCAGCGAGGTCTCGAGCGCCGCGTCGATCGCCTTGGCACTCAAGCCCTCAGCGTGCTCCGGGTAGCTGCCCGGCCACAGCGGCTCGCACCCGACCTTCGTCGCCAGCTTGACCCGGTCCCGTACGCCGGGACGCTGCGCGAGCCACCGCCCGAGCAGCTCCTCGCTCTGTCCACCGTGACCGCTCGGGTGCTGCCAGAACGCGTAGCAGTTCGCCGTGTCGATCCACTCGCCGCCCGCGTCGACGTACGCGTCCAGCAGCCGGAACGAGGTCTGCTCGTCGATCCGGGATCCGTACTCCATCGCTCCTAGCGCAAGGTTCGTCATGCGCCAGATCCAAACTGCTGGAGTGCGGACTAGGTCAAGTCGGCGAACTCACGGAGTACTGGTGCCAGCGTTGCCGGCTCGGTGCTGTGGTTCTCGCCGGGGACGACTCTGAGTGTGGCGGTCGGGAGATGGGCGGCCATTGCCTCGGCGCCTGCCGAGAGGGCGGGCCAGGTCTGGTCGCCGTGCAGGACCAGGACCGGGACCTTCACGCCGGCCCACCGCTCGGCCGGCAACGGGTTGCCGGACATCGTGGTGCCCATGATCCGGCCGTCATACGCGATCGTGTGCGCGATCTCCTCGACGGGCGCCCAGTACGGCGATTGCTTCATCCCCGCGACCGCCTCGGCAGGCATCCCCGCGGCTGCGGTCATGAACAGCTCGGCGGCCCGGTCGCGACGGCCCTCGGCGACGAACGCGTCGAGCTGCTCGACGTAGTCGGCCGGCAGCGGCGGACGGACGTCGCCCACGACGACCGGCGGCTCGAACAGCACCAGCCCGGCGATCGGCAGCCCGGCGGCCGCGGCGTCCAGCGCCAGCAGGCCACCCGACGACCAGGCGAACACGATGGCCGGCTGCCCGGCGTCCGCGATCAACGCGTCGAGGTCCTCGATCTCCCGCTGGATCGCGTACGGCGCGGTGTCGCCGCTCGCGCCCCGCCCGCGACGGTCGTACACGTAGGTCCGGAACGAGTCGCTCAGCAGCTTCCCGACCTCGGCGTTCGCCGGGTTCACGGCGCGGTGCGCGGTCGCCCCGTCGACCAGGATCAGCGGCCGGCCGGCGCCGTACGCGTCGAACGCGATCGCCGTGCCGTCGGTGGATGTCACGGTGCTCATGGTGATCTCCCCTCCTTAGGAACTAGACCGTACAGTACTCAGGAGAGAACTGGACTGTCTAGTATGATTTCCGGATCGGACCGGAGGAGGGCTTCGTGGAGCAGGTGGAGACCGAAGGCCGGACGCCGCGCAAGCGCCGCGCGATCCTGGCCGCCGCGACCGAGGTGTTCCTGCAGCACGGGTACCTCGGCGCGAGCATGGACGAGGTGGCGGCCCGGGCCGGCGTCTCCAAACAGACCGTCTACAAGCAGTTCGAGAACAAGGAACGCCTGTTCGCCGAGATCGTGCTCGGCACCAGCGACCAGCTGATGGACGGCCTCCTCCAGGCGTACGTCGACACTCTCGACGGAGCCGCCGACGCCCGGGAAGCCCTGCGTGCGTTGGCGCATCGACTGCTCCAGAGCCTCACCGCCGACAGCGTTCTGCAGCTCCGCCGGCTCGTGATCGCGGAGGCGGACCGGTTCCCCGAGGTGTGCGGCGCCTGGTTCACCAGCGGTTTCGAGCAGTCCCTCGACGCGCTCGGGCAGGCCTTGGCGAAACTGAGCGACCGCGGTCTGCTCAAGGAGCTGGATGACCCGACGCTGGCCGCGTACCAGTTCGCCGGTCTGGTGATGTACAAGCCGATGAACCGCGCGATGTTCGCCGGCACGCGGCAGCGGCCCAAGCCGGACGAGTTGGACAAGCTCGCGGACCGGGCGACCGAGGTCTTCCTCGCCGCGTACGGCGCCTGACCGCTACTCGTCGTCCGTGACGGCCTGGGTCCGGGACGGGTCGGTGACATGCCGGTGGATCCGCCAGCCCGCCCAGGCCAGCAGGCCCACCGGGATCGGCAGCCAGAACGACACGAGCCGGTACAGCAGCGTGCCGAGGAGTGCCGCATCCGTGTCGACCCCGATCAGGACCAGCAGGGCGGCGAGACCGGCATCGACGAAGCCGAGACCGCCGGGCGTGATCGGGATCAGCGCGAGGGCCTGAGCCACGACGTACGCCATCAGCACCTCGGACGGGCGGGCGTGCACGTTGAGCGCCACCAGTGCCGCCACGAGTGCGGCGTAGTCGAACATGCGGTTCGCTGCCGCCGCGAACGCCGCGCCCCACCAGTGGCCCTCGAAGGCAGCGGCGACCCGATCCCGCTGCGCGACCAGCGACGCGGCGCAGCTGTCGGCGGTCACACTCCGCTTGACGACGTGGATCGCGCGACCGATTCCACGACCGATCAGTACGACGAAACGCTTCCAGGTCAGCGCGGTCAGCCCGAGGCCGACGATGACGACCGCCATGATCAGCGAGACCAGCAGACCGAACTCCAGTTGCCGAGCCGGCGGTGGACCGATCAGCAGAGCAGGCACGGTCAGGATCGGCAACAGCAGCAGTACGCCAGTGGTCATCAGACCGATGGCGGTCAGAGCGGAGGCGACGACCGGCCCCGGCTGCCCGGCCTGGATCAGAAGCCTGCCCTGGACGACGCTACCGCTGGCCGGGCCGCCCGGGACGACCTTGCTGGCCGCGTTTCCGGCGAGCTGCGCCGTGGCGATCGTCCCCCACCCCAGTGGCGGCGGCTCTGGCTGTTGGCCGCCGTCCTGTTGCGTCATGGCGAGTTCGGCGAGCCACCACAGGGCAGCGAAGCTGGCGGTCTCCAACAGCGCGAGCACCGGGAACCACCAGGGCTCGATGTCCGCGAGGCGGGGCCAGGATCCGAAGACGGACAGCAGGCTCGGCGCGACGATGTACAGGCCGATGCCGGTGATCGCCAGGCCAACCGCGCGGCCGCCCCAGCGTCGTACCAAGCCCCCTGCGACGCGCATCTCTCACCTCGTACCAAGCACCCTTCGCCTCGCACCATACCGTGACCCCGATGCCGTGACGCGCTGCGCTCAGAGGGTTCCTCGGGTCGAGGTCCGGACGACGAGTTCGGGGGTGAAGGTGACGCGCTGGTGCTCGTGGTCCGGGTTCGACGACTCGTCCAGAAGCAGTTCAGCGGCGGTCCGTCCGAGCAGCTGGCGCGGCTGCCGCACCGACGTCAGCGGTACGGCGGCTGCCTCGGCGAACTCGATGTCGTCGTACCCGACGATCGCGAGATCCTCCGGGACGCGCAGCCCGAGGCTCACGCACTGTTGCAGCAATCCCAGCGCCAGCAGGTCGTTCGCGCAGAACGCCGCGGTCGGGCGGCGGTTCGCCGGGAGGCCGGCGAGTCGTTGCCCCGCGCCCCTACCTTCGGCGACCGTGAGCGCGCCGGTGGTCAGCTCGACGAGATCGGCAGCGGGCTTGCCGGCCGTCCGGAGCGCGCGGCGGGCGCCGTTGCGCCGGTCGATGACCTGGCCAATGGTGTTCGGTCCGCCGACGTACGCGATCCGCTGGTGGCCGAGCTCGAGCAGATGGGCGATCGCGAGCTCCCCGCCGAGGACGTCGTTCACCGCGACCGAGCAGTGCTCCGCGTCGTCGATGGCCCGGTCCACCACGACCACCGGCGTACCGCGGGAGGGCAGTTTGCGCAGGCGGGACGAGTTCTGGTCGATCGGTGTGATCAGGATGCCCTGCACCCGCTGCTGCTCGAGCAGATCCAGGTACGCCGCCTCGCGGTCGGCGTCCTCGCTGCTGTTGCAGAGGAACACCGACAGTCCGGCCTCGCGGGCGGCCTCCTCGACACCCTTCGCGACGTCGGTGAAGAACGGGTTGCCGGCGTCGAGCATCAGGTAGGCGAGGATCCGGCTGGAGCCGGCGCGCAACTGCCGGGCCGACTCGTTGCGCACGAAACCCAGCGAGGCCATCGCCGCCTCGACCTTCGCCCGGGTCAGCGGACTGACCACCTCGGGCCGGTTCAGCACGTTCGAGACGGTGCCCAGCGAGACCCCGGCCGCGGCGGCGACCGCCTTCACGCCGGCCGCGTGCGGCTTCGGGGCCCGGCGCCGCCGGGTCCGTTCGGGCAGGGCTTCCGCATCGTCCACGGACACGAGACCTCCCTGCGCACTTGAAACGTCTTAGCTGCCGAAGAATACCCGCTGTCCGGCGAATCCCGGCGGTGCCGGTCCGGGATCGGCCGCAAAAGGTGGTCAGCCTCTTGACGGCTCCGGTGGCTCACGCTTAGCGTCAGGGGACGTCGTTGAAACCTTTCACCGACTCCGTCCGCCCCAGGTAGAGGTGACGCAGTGAATCGTTATTGCTTCTGCCTGCAGGTTCGGCCCGACCGGCTCGACGAGTACGTCGATCGGCACCGCGACGTCTGGCCGGACATGCAGGCGGCGTTGCGTGACTCCGGCTGGCACAACTACTCGCTGTTCCTCCGCGACGACGGCCTGCTGATCGGCTACGTCGAGTCCGAGGACCTGGAGGCGGCGCAGAAGGCGATGGCGGCGACCGAGGTGAACGCCCGGTGGCAGGCGCAGATGACGGACTTCTTCACCGGAATCGACGGCCGGCCGCCGGACGAGTCCTTCCTGCTGCTGCCCGAGATCTTCCATCTGTCCGCACATGCTCCTGAAGGGGACTGACACCATGACGACCGATGCCGTGAAGGCCGCCCTGAGCCGCCAGGAGATCGAGCTGCCCTCGTGGGCGTTCGGCAACTCGGGGACCCGGTTCAAGGTGTTCACCCAGCCCGGCGTCCCGCGGTCGCCGGAGGAGAAGATCGCCGACGCGGCGGTGGTCCACCAGTACACCGGGGTGGCGCCGAGCGTCGCGCTGCACATCCCCTGGGACAAGGTGGACGACTACGCGGCGCTGGCGGCGTACGCCAAGGAGCAGGGTGTCCGGCTCGGGGCGATCAACAGCAACGTGTTCCAGGACGACGACTACAAGCTCGGCAGCGTCACGAACCCGGACCCGGCGGTCCGGCGGAAGGCCACCGACCATCTGCTCGAATGCGTCGACATCATGGACGCGACCGGCTCCCGGGACCTGAAGCTGTGGTTCTCCGACGGCACCAACTACCCCGGGCAGGACGACATCCAGGACCGCCAGGACCGGCTCGCGACCGCGCTCAGGGAGGTCTACGACCGGCTCGGTGACGACCAGCGGATGCTGCTCGAGTACAAGCTCTTCGAGCCGGCCTTCTACACCACGGACGTGCCGGACTGGGGTACGTCGTACGCGCACTGTCTCGAGCTGGGGCCGAAGGCGACGGTTTGTATCGACACCGGGCACCACGCGCCGGGCACCAACATCGAGTTCATCGTCGCGTTCCTGCTGCGTACGAAGAAGCTCGGTGCGTTCGACTTCAACAGCCGGTTCTACGCCGACGACGACCTGATGGTCGGTGCCGCGGACCCGTTCCAGCTGTTCCGGATCATGAACGAGATCGTCCGCGGCGACGCGCTCGACCCGGATCGCGGGATCGCGTTCATGCTCGACCAGTGCCACAACATCGAGCAGAAGATCCCCGCGATCATCCGCTCGGTGATGAACGTCCAGGAGGCCACGGCGAAGGCGCTGCTGGTCGACCGCGACGCGCTGCGCAAGGCCCAGCAGGAAGGCGACGTGCTCGGTGCGAACGCGGCTTTGATGGATGCGTACAACACCGACGTCCGACCGCTGCTCGCGGAACTCCGCGAGTCGCAGGGACGGGACGCCGACCCGGTCGCGGCGTACAAGCGCAGCGGTTACTTCGAGCAGATCACCAAGGACCGTCAAGGCGGTCAGCAAGCCGGATGGGGAGCCTGAACCAGCATGAGCGACACTGCGGCCGAGCTCGTTGCGCGTAGCAACCGACTGGGTGCCGATCCACGCAACACCAACTACGCCGGCGGCAACACCTCGGCGAAGGGTACGCAGACCGACCCGGTCACTCAGCAGCCGGTCGACCTGGTGTGGGTGAAGGGCTCCGGTGGTGACCTCGGCACGCTCACGACCAAGGGTCTCGCCGTACTGCGGCTCGACCGGCTGAACGCCCTGGTCGACAGCTACCCCGGCGTGGACCGCGAGGACGAGATGGTCGCCGCGTTCGACTACTGCCTGCACGGCAAGGGCGGCGCGGCACCGTCGATCGACACCGCGATGCACGGACTGGTCGACGCCCCTCATGTCGACCACCTGCACCCGGACTCCGGGATCGCGCTGGCGACCGCGGCCGACGGTGAGAAACTCACCGCGGAGTGCTTCGGCGACCGTGTCGTATGGGTCCCGTGGCGGCGGCCCGGCTTCCAGCTCGGGCTGGACATCGCGGCCGTCAAGCGGGAGAACCCGCAGGCGATCGGCTGCATCCTCGGCGGTCACGGCATCACCGCGTGGGGCAACACCTCCGCGGAGTGCGAGGCCAACTCCCTGGACATCATCCGTACGGCGGAACGCTTCCTCGCCGAGCGTGGTGTCGCGGAACCGTTCGGTGCCGTGGTGGCCGGCTACGAACCGCTCGACCCGGCCGAGCGGCGCCTGAAGGCGGCCGCACTGGCGCCGGTCATCCGTGGTCTGGCGTCGACCGACAAGCCGCAGGTCGGCCACTTCGACGACTCCGAGGTCGTGCTCGAGTTCACCGCGCGGGAGAAGCTCGCCGCGTTGGCCGCGCTCGGCACGTCCTGCCCGGACCACTTCCTCCGGACCAAGGTCCGCCCGCTGGTGCTGGACCTCCCGGCCAACTCGTCGGTCGAGGACTCCGTGGCGCGGTTGAAGGAGCTGCACGCCGCCTATCGCGAGGAGTACGCCGCCTACTACGACCGGCACGCCGAGCCGGACAGCCCGGCGATGCGCGGCGCCGACCCGGCGATCGTGCTGGTCCCGGGCGTCGGGATGTTCAGCTTCGGCAAGGACAAGCAGACCGCGCGGGTGGCCGGCGAGTTCTACGTGAACGCGATCAACGTGATGCGCGGCGCCGAGGCGGTGTCGACGTACGCGCCGATCGACGAGCGGGAGAAGTTCCGGATCGAGTACTGGGCGCTCGAAGAGGCGAAGCTGCAACGGATGCCGAAGCCGAAGCCGCTGGCGACCCGGGTCGCGTTCGTGACCGGTGGTGGCTCGGGGATCGGCAAGGCGATCGCGCAACGGCTCGCGGCCGAGGGCGCGTGTGTGGTGGTCGCGGACCTGGACCAGGCGGCGGCCGAAGCGGTCGCCAAGGAGATCGGATCGGCCGACGTGGCGGTCGCGGTCGGCGCGGACGTGTCGTCCGCGGAGGCCGTCGAGGCGGCGCTGCGCGAGGCCGTGCTGGCCTTCGGCGGTGTCGACCTGATCGTCAACAACGCCGGGCTGTCGATCTCGAAGTCGTTGCTGGACACAACCGAACGCGACTGGGACCTGCAGCACGACGTGATGGCGAAGGGCTCGTTCCTGGTCTCGCGGGCGGCCGCGAAGGTCCTGATCGACCAGGAGATGGGCGGCGACATCGTCTACATCTCCAGCAAGAACGCGGTCTTCGCGGGTCCGAACAATGTCGCGTACGGCGCCGCGAAGGCGAACCAGGCGCACCAGGTCCGGCTGCTCGCGGCCGAGCTCGGCGAGCACGGGATCCGGGTCAACGGCGTGAACCCCGACGGCGTGGTCCGTGGCTCCGGCATCTTCGCCGGTGGCTGGGGCGCGAAGCGGGCCGCGGTGTACGGCGTACCGGAGGAGGAGCTCGGTGCGTACTACGCGCAGCGGACGCTGCTGAAGCGCGAGGTCCTGCCGGAGAACGTCGCCGCCGCGGTGTTCGCCTTGACCGGTGGGGACCTGACGCACACGACCGGTCTGCACGTGCCTGTCGACGCCGGCGTGGCTGCCGCGTTCCTGCGGTAGGAGCGCGGCCGTGAAGCGGGTTGCCGCGGTGGATCTGGGCGCGTCGAGCGGGCGGGTGATGCTCGGCGAGGTCGGTCCGCACGTCCTCGAACTGCGCGAACTCAACCGGTTCTGGAACGGGCCGGTCCGCCTGCGCGGGACGCTGCACTGGGACATCCTGCACCTCTACCGCTCGATCCTCGAAGGGCTGCGGTCGGCCGGCTCGATCGACAGCCTGGGAATCGACTCCTGGGCTGTCGACTACGGGCTGCTCGACGCGTCCGGCCGCCTGCTGGGTAACCCAGTGCACTACCGCGACGCCCGCACCGACGGCGTGATGGACCAGGTGCTGCAGAAGATCCCCGCTACGGACCTGTACGCCGCGACCGGCCTGCAGCAGCTCCCGTTCAACACGATCTACCAGCTGGCAGTCGACTCCTTGGCAGGCGCGAGCAGCCTGCTGATGATCCCCGACCTCCTCGGCTACTGGCTGACCGGCGAACTCGGCGTCGAGCGGACCAACGCTTCGACCACCCAGTTGTACGACGTTCGTGCGCGCGACTGGAGCGATGAGTTGATCTCGCGGATGGGACTGCCGCGCCGGCTGTTCCCGGAACTGCGGGAGCCCGGTGACGTGGTGGGAAGGGTACTGCCCGACGAGACCGGGTTGGCGCCGGAGATCTCGGTGATCGCGGTCGGATCGCATGACACGGCATCTGCTGTCGTTGCCGTGCCCGCGGCGGGCGATCGGTTCGCGTACATCTCGTCGGGGACGTGGTCGCTGGTCGGGCTCGAGCTCGACGCGCCCGTGCTGACCGACGAGGCGCGCGCGGAGAACTTCACCAACGAAGGCGGCGTCGACGGCCGGATCCGGTTCCTGCGGAACGTGATGGGGCTGTGGATCCTCCAGGAATGCCAGCGGATCTGGGGCGACGACGACGTCGCCGGTCTGTTGCGCGCCGCGGCCGAGGCGCCGCCGTTCGCGGTCCTGATCGACCCGGACGCTCCCGAGTTCCTTGCTCCTGGCAACATGCCGTCCCGGATCGACGAGCACTGCCGGGCGACCGGGCAGGAACCGCCGCGGTCGCGGGGCGCCGTGGTGCGGTGCATCCTCGAGAGTCTGGCGCTGGCGTACCGGCGTACCTTGCGGTCCGCGCAGTCGCTCGCGGACCGCGAGGTCGACGTACTGCATGTGATCGGTGGCGGATCGCAGAACGAGCTGTTGTGTCAGCTCACCGCCGATGCGTGCGGTGTTCCGGTGCTCGCCGGACCTGTTGAGGCGTCCGCGCTCGGCAACGTCCTCGTCCAAGCTCGCGCCCTCGGCGAGCCGTTCCCGGATCTGCGCGCGATGCGTGCGCTGGTCCGGTCCACACATTCTCTGCGGCGCTACGACCCGCAGGGCAAACCGGCCGACTGGGACGCCGCCGAGTCCCGGATGTTCGGAACAAGGTGATTCGCATGACCGTCCTCCCCCAGGAACTCCGACCGCTCGCCCGCCGGGTACCGCCGCGCGAGATCAGCCACGACGACCTGCAGCTGCTCCGGCTGCTCGCCACCGGCCTTCCGGTCGACGGCGTCGCCCGCCGCCTCGACCTGTCCGAACGCACTGTCCGTCGCCGGACGCGGCTGATCTGTGACCGGCTCGGCTTCAGCACCGCGATCGAAGCCATCGTGTGGGCGGCCCGCCGCGGGCTCGTCTGAGACAGCAGGGCGTTTAACCGGCGACGGCCTCCGGGTACCGGACGTTCTGGACATCGAGCCGAGGAGGACCGATGAACGGAATGACCATTGTCTGGATCGTCGTCGCCGTGGCCGTGCTGGTCATCGTCGTCGCGCTGATCGCCGGCGCGATGTCGCGCAGGTCGCGGGATCGCGCCGAGCGCGCGGCGTACGAGCACGAGCAGCAGGCCCGTGCGAGCGCGGCGCAGGCCGAGAAACAGCAAGCCGTCGCCGACGAGGTCGATGCCCGGGCCCGCAAGGCACAGGCGGTCGCCGACGAGCAGGCGGCCGAGGCACGGCGGCTGTCAGCCGGTGCGAGCGAACGCCGTGAGGCCGCCGCGCAGGCCCGCGCGGAGTCCGAGGAGCACCGCGACCAGGCCCAGAACCTGTGGCCGGACGACGGCCGCCGCGAGACCATGGAATCGCCCGACCAGCACCCGGCGAACTGGGACGACGGCAGCCATCCGCACGACCCGCGGCACCCGAAGCATTCGCGAACGGACTAGATCAGGTACCTGAACTCGGGAGAGTTCGGGTCGATGCGCTCGATGTCCAGCGGCGTGGCCTCCATCCGGGCCAGCAGGCCCGGGAGGTCCTCGCGGCTGCTGATCTCCAGGCCGACCAACGCGACCCCGGTCTCACGGTTGTTGCGTTTCACGTACTCGAAGAGCGTGATGTCGTCGTCCGGGCCGAGCGCGTCGTCGAGGAACGTGCGCAACGCGCCGGGCTCCTGCGGGAATGTCACCAGGAAGTAGTGCTTGAGCCCTTCGTACACCAGCGATCGCTCGAGGATCTCGCCGTACCGGCTGACGTCGTTGTTGCCGCCGGAGAGCAGGCAGACGACCGTCTCGCCCGGGCGCACCTCGAGGCCGTTGCCCAGGGCACTTGTCGACAACGCCCCCGCGGGCTCGGCGATCAGCCCGTCGGTCTGGTAGAGCGCGAGCATCTCCGAACAGACCAGACCCTCGGGCACCGACATCAGCTCGACGCCGGCCCGCCGTACCAGCGGAAGGGTCACGGCACCGACCCGTCGTACGGCGGCACCGTCCACGAAACTGTCCAGCTGGGGCAACGTCACCGGCTCACCGGCCGCCAGCGCGGCGGCCATACTCGCCGCGCCGTCCGGCTCCACCCCGACGATCCGTACGCCGGGATGCCGCTCGGCGATCCAGGTTGCAACCCCTGCAACGAGACCGCCACCGCCAACAGGCACCACGAGTACGTCGGGTGCGTGCCCGAGCTGCTCCACCAACTCGACGGCGACCGTCCCTTGCCCGGCGACGGTGCGCGGATCGTCGAACGCCGGCACCATCGTTGCCCCGGTCGCCGCACTCTCCGCGAGGGCCGCGGCGGCCGCGTCGTCGTACGTGTCGCCGGTGACGATCACCTGGATCTGCTTCCCGCCGAGCGCCGCGATCCGGTCCCGTTTCTGCCGCGGCGTGGTCCGCGGGACGTAGACCTTGCCCTGGACACCGAGGATGTGGCACGAATACGCCAGCCCCTGACCATGGTTGCCAGCACTCGCGCACACGACGCCGGCGGCCTTGGCGGTGTCGTCCAGCTGGGCGATCAGGTTGTAGGCACCGCGCAGCTTGTAGGAACGCCCGATCTGCAGGTCCTCACGCTTCAGCCAGACCTGCGCTCCGGTGCGCTCGGACAGGCGGAGATTGCGCTGCAACGGCGTACGGACGGCGACGCCGTCCAAACGCTGGATCGCCGCCTCGATCGCCGCGGCGTCAACAATATCGACGGTGCCGACGGCGCCGGCGCCGTCCCGAGTGGTCGATCGAGCGACTGAACTGCTGCCCTGCATGACGTTCCTTCCCGTGCATTTGCACGATCTTCGCCGATTCGCTCGCTGCACAAGACGATCCGCGTCCAGAGTCCGGACCGGTGGATACCTTTGCGTATCAGACTCTTGCACCATGCGTGAAACGGCTCTTCACTGGGCAGTCTAGTTTTCATACGCTCACACGGTGTAACGACCGGGCCCCCGGAAGAGATGAGCCGGATAAAGCCGGTCAGTGAGGACTGGAGGGCACAGATGGAACTGATTCCGTTCAGTCTGTGGGGAGACGCGTTGTGGTGTGGTCAGGAAGTCGTGCGGGAGGCCCCGCACGAGCAGGCGATCCGTAGCCTGTTCCCGGACCCCATCCCGGCGCGTGGCGCAGATCTGGACACCGAGGCGGACCTCGTCCCGGAACCGCACAACCGTTTCGACCCGCGGTCGATCGCCGTTCGGGTGCAGGGCAAGGTTGTCGGCTATCTGCCGAGGGACGACGCGCACCGGTACCACCCGGTGCTGTCAGAACTGGTGGCGCAAGGCCTGCAACCGCAGGTGCCGTGCCACCTGTGGGTGAGTGAGTGGGAGCCGGCGGACTGGGACGGCAAGGGCGCCCAGGGCACCGAGTTCCACGCCAGTGTCGCGGTCGCCCTCGGGCAGCCGCACATGCTCGTGCCGGTGAACCTGCCCCCGCCAGGCAGCTTTCACCTGCTGCCGCCCGGCAGCGGCATCGTCGTCCCGGGCAGCGAGGTGCATCCCGACGTGCTGGCGCCGTTCTTCCGCGCGGAAGGCGAGTGCTGGGCGTACGCCACCATGCACGCGATCGAGGAGGAGGACAGCATTCAGGACCGGCACCGGATCGTGGTCGAGATCCGGCTCGACGACGAACCCGTCGGCCGGCTCAGCCCGCGGCTGAGCGCCGAGTTCCTGCCGGCGATCCACTACCTGTCCGACATGCGTGCCGAGACCGCCGCCCGCGTCGCTGTGCGCGGTGACCGGATCGCATCGGAGGTGATCCTCTACGCGGCACGGAGTCACGACCTGCCGGCCACCTGGCCGGACGGACTGGCCCGCTCCCCAGTCGCTTCCCCGCAATGGCACTACTGGGCCACCAAAGAAGCGAACTAAGGCGGCTGCGCAGTACTGACCATGCCTCACCAGGCCGGTACTGCGGAGCTACTTGAACGACTGCAGGTTGCCGCCACACCAGGCCGCGAAGGTTGTCGGCTCGCGGCCGGTGGGGCGGCATACGACGTCGGTTCGCGCGACCGTGCGTCGGCCGGTGCCAGCGTACGTTGGCCGTATGGCGAACGCAGCGGAGTGCCCGGTCTGTGGACAACGGGGAGTGCCGATCCTGTACGGCCTGCCCACGCGAGTTGCGCGGGAAGCGGCCGCGGCCGGCAAGGTCCGGCTGTTCGGCTGCGTGATCCCGCCGGAGCCCGACGAGTGGATGTGCGCCGCGCAGCACACCTGGCGCGGTAATGACGACGAGGCCCTGAGCACCGCCATCGACGCCGCCCTCCAGGAAGTCGAGTGACCCGGTGGAACCACAACATCCACTACCACCCGCGGATCCTCCAGGCGGTCCCGCCCGGTGCCGAACGGGCGCTCGACATCGGCTGCGGCGAGGGCATGCTCGCGCGCGAGTTGCGCCAGGTCGTACCTGAGGTCACCGGGATCGACCTCGATACGCCGAGCCTGGAACTGGCGCGCGAGTCCGGCGACGACATCGAGTACGTCGAGGGCGACTTCCTGCGGTACCCGTTCGAACCCGCGTCGTACGACGTCGTCGCATCGGTCGCCACGCTGCACCACGTCGGCGCGCGCGCCGGGCTGCTTCGGATGGGCGAACTGCTGCGCCCGGGTGGCGTACTGGTGGTGATCGGACTCGCGCGGGAGACGTTGCCGCAGGACCTGCCGTTCGCGCTGGCCGGTGTCGCCGCGGGGTGGGCGTATCGCGCGGTCAAGGGCCACTGGCAACATCCTTCGCCGACGGTGTGGCCGCCGCCGACGACGTTTCGGGAGATGCGGACGTTGGCGAGCGACGTGCTCCCGGGGTCGGCGTACCGTCGCCATCTGCTGTTCCGCTACTCGATCACCTGGAGGAAGTGAGATGGCCGAGGTCGCCGTACCCGACGCGGGCCTACTGGCGCGTGCCGTCCGGACCTTCCAGAACGCCGACGCGGACGCCGGCTACCTGGGCGCTGCCGGCACGTTGATCTTCGTCGCCACCGTGGACGACGAGGTCGCCGGCTGGTGCTGGGGTTACCGGCTGCCCCGCCCGGACGGTGCGTCCATGCTCTACCTGCACAACCTCGCGGTCGTCGAGTCCCGGCGTGGCCAGGGGATCGGGCGCTGGCTGGTGACCGAGTTCATCAGCGCGGGCCGGGCGGCCGGCGCGACCAAGATGTTTCTCACCACTGGCGCCGGCAACGTCCCGGCCCGCAAGTTGTACGACGCCTTGGGCGGCGGGCTCGCCACCCAAGGCGCCACCGTCAACTACTGGTTCATGCTGTAGCCGTCGGCCGGATGTTCTGGTTGAGGTGGAAGAGGTTGGTCGGGTCGTAGGTGTTCTTCACCGCCACCAGCCGGTCGTACGTCGCCGCCGGGTACGACGCCCGCACGATGTCCTCGTTCGTCTCCCCGGTGAAGTTCACGTACGACGCCGCGTCCGGCCCGAGCGACGCGGCCGAGGAACGTGCCCACTGGACGGCCTCGTCGTACCCCTCGGCATCCGGCGTCCGGGCGACCACGTTCAGGATGAACTCGTGGTCCCGGGTGCCGAACGCGGTGGCGTCCGCCGGGACCCGGCCCATCGCGCCGCCGAGATGGTGGACGTGCAGCTCGGACACGCCGTTGGGCACCTGGTCGTGCGCCGCGACGAGCGCGTCGACGGTCGCCGGTCCGAGGTCGCCGAAGAACGCCGACCGGAAGTAGTTCCGCATCCCGCGCGGGAACAGCGGGTCGAGCAGCGTCTGCATCGCGGTGTACGGCATCGGCCCGAACAGATCGGCGATCACCGGAGCCAGTTCGCGGAACGGCTTGGTCGCCGCGTCCCCGTCCTCGGTCCGCCCCGAGTACATCCCGAGTACGGCGACGATCGGCTTGCCGTGGACGTCCTCCGGAAGGAACGGCAGCGGAGGCGCGGTGGTCAGGTTGATCGCCAGCGACAACTCGTCCGGTGCGGATCCCGCCGCCGCACCGAAACCACGCAGTACGCGGGCTGCTTCCGCGCCCGGGTAGAAGACCAGGCCGGCGTGCACCATCGGACCGACCTCGTGGGCCTTGAACTCGAAGGACGTGACCACGCCGAAGTTTCCGCCGCCGCCCCGTAAGGCCCACAGCAGTTCGGGATGCTCGTCCTCGCTGGTGTGGAGGTACCGGCCGTCCGCGGTGACGATGTCGGCCCCGACGAGGTTGTCGCAGGCGAGGCCGGCCCGCCGTACCAGCCAGCCGATCCCGCCGCCGAGCGTGAACCCGGCGACCCCGGTGGTCGACACCAGACCGCCGGTGACGGCCAGCCCGAAGGCCTGCGCCTCGGCGTCGACGTCTCCCCAGGTGCATCCGCCCTGCGCCACGATCCGGCGCCGGTCGGGGTCGATCCGGACGGTGTTCATCGGCGACAGGTCGATCACCAGGCCGCCGTCGGTGGTCGAGAAACCGGGGATGCTGTGCCCGCCGCCGCGGACCGCGAGCGCCAGCCCTTCGCTGCGCGCGAACTCGACCGCCCGGATGACGTCGGCGGCGCCGTGACATCGCACGATCAGTGCGGGCCGTTTGTCGTGCGCGGCGTTCCAGATCGACCGGGCTTCGTCGTACGACGGATCGGTCGGCCGGACCAGTTCGCCACGGAGACCCTCTGCGAACTCACCGAGCGTGGCCTCCCCGAGGGTGTCCTGTCGCGCTTGCGTTGTTGTCATGTCCACTCCTAAGCGTCGGACCAGGAGGTTTTCCTGGACACCAACGACGCTAGGAACGCCGCCTTCGCAGTGGCTTAGCGTGGCTTAGCCGGCCATCAACGCGGCCGTCCGGGCGGTCCCGATCCGGCAGCCCAGCCGCCCGAACAGCTCGGCAGCCACCTGCCCGTGGCCGGTGCGTGCCTGGGTGTCACCGTCGTCCGCGGCGAGCTCGGCGGCGATCAGCCGTCCCCACGCCTCGAGCCGCAGGTAGCCCTGCGGGCGGAAGGCCGCGACGGCCTGCTCGGCGAGCGCCCGAGCGGTCCGGCGTTCGCCCGCGAACAGCTCGACGACGACCAGATCCAGCAACGCGCCCGCGGCGCCGGGACGGTCGTCGACCGCGTCTCCCCGGTCGACGGCGATCCTGGTGAGGCGCCGGCCCTCCGCGGGGTCGCCGGCCGCGGCGGACAGCAGGCCGAGGTTGGCGAGCGTCAGGTTCTCGCCACGGCGATCTCCCAGTTGCTCGCGAATCCGCAACGCCTCGTGCAGATGCTCGCCGGCCGGGTCGAACAGGCCCTGATCGCGTTCGATGCAGCCGAGATGGTTCAGCGCGTGGCCGAGTCCGGCGGCATCTTCGACTGCGGCGAAGGTGTCGACGGACCGCCGTACGGCGTCGAGTGCGCCGCCGAGGTCACCGGCCAGCCGACAGGCGTCCGCGAACGCCGACCAGGCGTACCCGGTACCACGCATCGCGCCGACCCGACGGCCGAGCAAGAACGTCTCCTCGAACACCGGAAGCATCGATTCGCGCACCGGTGCGAGCGGCAGACACATCGTGACGGCCGGGAAGAACGGAGCTACCGATGCGTCGATCAGGCTCAGTCGCCGCAGGCATTCGGCGAGTCGTCGCTGCGCCGGTTCGCCGTCCTCGCGGAACAGAGCCACCATCCCGGCGAGCCCCTGCGCGGTGGCGGCCACGGCCTCGGCGCCCAGTGCGTCGGCCCGCGCGAGCGCTTCCGAGGCGGTCTGCTCGATCTCGTTCAGGTCCCCGCTGCCGAGCAGGAGCGTGCCGCGCAGTACCCGCGCGGACACCAGGTCGGCCGGTTCGTCCGACTGTTCGGCGACGGCGACGGCCCGGTCGCCGAGACCGGGCATCCGGTCGCTCAGGCCGCGCCGCGCGTCCAGGATCGCCAGCGCGAAGAGCGCTCGGGTCCGATCGCGGGACGGTTCGACGGCCACCTCGAGGATGCGCTCGAGCCAATCCGCTCCCTCGGCGAAATGGCCCCGTGCGAGCCAGTACTGCGACAGGCTGAGCCCGAGCAGCAAGGCCCGCTCGTGATCGTTGCGCAGGGCCCAGGCGAGCGCGGCCCGGAGGTTGTCGTGGTCGACGTCGAGCAGTTGCGGACGCTCGACGATGCCGGCCCGTTCGGGGTCCTGGTCCAGCGCGAGCTCCAGGAAATACCGGCAGTGCGCGGCCTCCAGGTGCCCGAGCTCCTGCGCCGCGACGAGTCGCTCCCGGGCGAACTGCCGAATGGTTTCCAGCAGCCGGTAACGGGACCGCGGACCGTCGTGATCGACCTGCAGCAAGGACTTGTCGACCAACCGGCCGAGATGGTCCAGCACCTCCGTGGCGGGAATCCGCTTGTCCGCGCACACCGCTTCGGCCGACCGGAGCGCGAAGCCGCCGGCGAAGACCGCGAGCCGCCGCAGTACCACCTGCTCGTCGTCCGAGAGCAACGCGTGACTCCACTCGAGCACCGCCCGCAACGTGGCGTGCCGGGTGATCTCGCCGTGCCGGGTCAGCAGCGGAAGTGCGTCGCCGAGACGTTCCGCGATCTCCGCCGGCTCCAGGTGCGACGCCCGCGCGGCGGCCAGCTCGAGCGCGAGCGGGATGCCGTCGAGGCAGCGGCAGATCTCGACCACGGCCGCCGCATTGTCTGTGCTGAGCACGAATCCGGGGCGCACGTCCCGGGCCCGTTCGACGAACAGCCGGACCGACGCGAAGGTCTCCAATCGGGCCGGGTCCGCCGCGTCCTCGGCCTCCGGCAGTTCGAGCGACGGTACCCGGAAGGTCACTTCGCCCTGCGCATGCAGGGGTTCCCGGCTGGTCGCGAGGATCGTGATGCCGGGACAGGTGCGCAGTACGGCGCCGGCGAGTTCGGAACACGCGGTGAGCAGGTGTTCGCAACTGTCGAGCACCAGCAGGAGGTTGCGTCGGGCAAGGCGGCCGATCAGGATCCGCAGCGAGTCCGAACCCGCGGCGGGGTCCAGCCCGAGGGCCTCCGCGACGGTGTCCGCGACCAGCCGCGGATCCGCGACGGGCACCAGGTCCGCGATCCAGATCCCGTCCGTGTACGAGTCGAGCAGCCGGCGCGCCGTCTCCTCGGCGAGCCGCGTCTTGCCGGCACCACCCACGCCGGTGAGGGTGACGAGTCGGCCCCGCTCCAGCAGGCGATGGACGTCCGCGATCTCCCGCTCGCGACCGACGAAGCTCGTCAAAGCCGGCGCGAGGTTGTGCCGGGGTGCCGTCGCCGGCTCTTCGACATCGCCGGTCAGCAGATCGCGGTACACGCGCTGGGTCTCCGGGTCCGGATCGGTGCCGTACGCCGTCCGCAGCTCGCCACGCAGTCGCTCGTACTGAGCCAGCGCCTCGGACGACCGCCCCATCGCGGCAAGCCGGCGCATCAGGCTCCGAACCCCACGTTCGTGCAGCGGATCGATGGCGAGCGCGCGCTGCAGAGCGTCGTACGCCTCCACGTCGGGTCCGGCCACGTCGGCGAACTCGACGAGTAGATCGCAGAAGCTCGCCCGCAGTTCCTCCCGCGGCCGCGTGGCCCAGTCCGCGAACCGGTCCTCCGGCAGCAGATCGCCGGTGTACGCACCCACCGCCGCGCGCAGCTCGGCGAGCCGCCCACTGGCCCGCGCCGCCACCGCCAGCCGTTCGAAGGTCCGTACGTCGACCTCCACCGGCTCACCGGCCCGCAGTACGACGAACTCGTCCCGCAACTCCAGCAGGCCGTCGCTCGGGTCGTCCCCCGCAAGCACCCGGCGTCCGACGTGCAAGGCTTGATGCAGGTTGTTCACCGCCGACGCCGGCGGCCGATCCGGCCACAGTTCCTCGATCAGCAGGTCCCGGTGCAGCCGCTGATCCGGAGCCAACGCCAGCATCTTGACCAGCGTCCGGGCCTTCCGCAGCCGCCAGGCCTGACCGTCGACCGGCACGCCGCCGCGCTCGATCCCGAACCCCCCGAGCAACTGAATCCGCACGACACCCTCCCCCGACGAGGGTAGACCGGGTCAGCGCGCGGCGGGACGCGTCGCGCACACCAGGGCGACGAGGGCCAGCACGCCGAACGGGATCGCCTGGACCTCCTGGAACGCGATCAGTTTGAAGAGCGTGAAGTAGATCATCCACGTGGCGTAGAGGACGACGCCCGGGCGGCCGAGGCGGTGGCCGCGCAGGAACGCTGCCACGGCGACCAGGCCGGTGAGGGTCAGGAACTCGTACGCGACGACGAAGCTCATCGCGATGCCGTCCCAGCCTTCCAGGCCGGTGAAGTAGATCGCTCCGTAGCCGCCGACCAGCGCGATCAGCCCGAGCAGGACCGACGCGGTGACGACGGCCGTGGACAGCCGCGGACGAGTACTGGTCATTGTGGTCGTGGTGGTGGTCATTGCCGTCTCCTGTCGTTCGGTTTCACCTGCGGCCAACACTGGCGGCCGGGGTGTCCCGATCGACACGGCCAGGGATCACGACGTCAGCCGGGACTTCTTGTCCCGTGACGGCGGGACATCAGGGCGGCGATGATGCCGTCATGGGGGTTGTCATCGGAGTACTCGCGGTGCTCGCCGGACTCACGGGTGCCGGCCTGCATGCGGTGAACGCGGCGGCAGGGCGCGCGGTGGGCCCGTCGTTCTGGTTGATGGAAGTGGCGGCCGCGGTCGCCTACGGCCTCGTCTGCGTCGTGCTGCGGCGGTCCGAGACCCGCCGGATCCAGATCGTGCTGGGTGGTGTCGCGCTGACTCAGGGTCTGGCCTTGCTGTGCTCCGAGAGCGGGGCGCTGTCCGGCGACAACTGGACGACGTGGATCGGGGCCTGGCTGTGGGCGCCCGGCTACGTCGCGATCGGTGTCCTGCTTCCGGTGCTGCTTCCGGACGGTCGACCGCAATCCCGGTTCGCTTTCTTGCTGAACGCCAGCGCGGTTGGCGTCATCACGGTGATCTGGGCGCTCACGCCGTACAACTCGCAGGACTTCCCGGAAGCGCTGCGGGGGGCGCGGAATCCGCTGGCCGTGCCGGTGGCCGGCGAATCGGTCACCGCGGCGATCGCCGGCGTGTTCCTCCTCGTTGCCGTCGTGACCGGTTTCGTCGCGCTCGTCGTCAGGTGGCGGCGGGTCGCGGACCTGGAACGGCAACAGCTCAAGTGGGTCCTGGTCGGCTACGCCTGCACGGTGGTCCTCTTCGGCATAGCGAGGCTGCTCCCGAGTGAGAGTACTGGTCCCGTCGCCGCGCTGGCCATGCTGCCGCTACCGATCGCCATCGGCATCGCCGTACTGCGCTACGGCCTGTGGGACGTGGACATCGTCATCTCCCGGGCCTTGGTGTACGGCGGGCTGTCGACCCTCGTGGTAGCCCTGTACGCCGTCACGGTCTGGCTGGTGGGCGATCGGCTCGGAGCCACCACCGGTACGCCGATCCTGGCGACAACCGTGGTCGCGCTGGCAGCGCTGCCGCTGCGGTCCTGGCTGCAACGCCACGTCAATCGGCTGGTCCACGGTGACGACAACGAGCCGTACGCCGTACTCGCGCGACTCGGGGCGCGACTCGCGGCGGCCACCACGCCTGACGACCTGTCCGAGCGAGTACTGCCATCGGTGGTCGAACAGGTGGCGCGATCCCTGCGCGCGCAGCGGGCCACGATCGCGCTGCGAGACGGATCGATCACGTCGTACGGCGAAGGCTCGCGGCCGGGGACGACCGTCGCACTGGAGTACGCCGGGGAACGGTTCGGTGAGCTCACCGTTACGCGGTCGGCCGAGTTCGACGGACACGAGCTCCGAGCGCTCGACGAACTCGCGGCGCAGGCGGCCGTAGCGGCGCACACAGTTCTGCTCGCACGGGAGGCACAGCGCGCTCGCGAGGCCGTCGTCGTCGCGCGCGAAGAAGAACGCCGGCGGCTGCGTCGCGATCTGCACGACGGCATCGGGCCGTCGCTGGCCGCGCTGGCCCTGCACGTCGAGACGGCTCGCGACCTCGCGCCGGACGACCCCGAGGCCGCGGGCCGGTTGCTCGACCGGCTGGTGCCCCGGCTGAACGCGGCAGTCGCGGACGTCCGGGCGCTGGTGCACGAACTCCGACCCCCGATGCTGGACGAACTGGGGCTCGCGGCCGCGGTCCGGGAACTGGGTGATCGGTTGTCCACGGCAACGACAAGGGTTCGCGTCGTCACGGACGAGATCGCCGGATTGCCTGCTGCCGTTGAGGTTGCGGCGTACCACATCGCCGGTGAGGCGATCGGGAACGCGGTCCGGCACTCCGGCGCGGACTCGGTCGCGGTCCGGGTGTGCGACGTGGACGGTTACCTGCGGATCGAGGTGGTGGACGACGGTCGCGGGCTGCCCGATCGACCGCGACCAGGCGTCGGTACGTCGTCGATGCGCGAGCGGGCCGAGGAGCTCGGGGGACAGCTGCAGATCGTGACCGGGCCACCGGGTACGACCGTCACCGCGCTGCTGCCGAAGGAGACGTCATGACGGTTCGGGTGCTGGTTGTCGACGACCATCCGCTCTATCGCGAAGGTCTCGTCACCGCGATCTCGACGATGCCCGGCAAGGAGGTCGTCGGCGAGGCCGCGGACGGCGAGCAGGCGGTCCGGCTCGCCGGTGACCTCGTGCCGGACGTCGTCGTGATGGATTTGCACATGCCGGTGCTCAACGGGGTCGAGGCGACCCGCCGGGTGACCGAGCACCATCCGGAGATCGCCGTCCTCGTGCTGACGATGCTCGAGAACGACGAATCGGTGTTCGCCGCGGTGCGGGCCGGCGCCCGGGGTTACCTGCTCAAGGGCGCCGACCGTGCCGAGATCGGCCGGGCGCTGGACGGGGTGTCGCACGGCGAGGTCGTGTTCTCCGCCGCGATCGCCGGCCGGGTACTGGCGTACTTCGCCGCGGGCCGGCCGGGCCCGGAAGTCGCGCCGTTCCCCGAGCTCACCGACCGCGAGCGCGAGATCCTGGATCTGGTCGCCCGCGGCCTGACGAACGCCGCGATCGCCCGGCAGTTGGTGATCAGCGACAAGACCGTCCGCAACCACGTCTCGAACGTCTTCAGCAAACTGCACGTCGCCGGCCGGGCCGAAGCTGTCTCCCGCGCGCGGGATGCCGGCCTCGGGAGCCGGGCGGCGTCAGAGTTTGGTGCCGATTAGCTGGTAGATGTCGTCGTGGGCGCCCGGCAGGTCGTCGTGGCCGAAGTCGGGGTACAGACGGGTCTCCTTGACGGACTGGATCTTGTTGTACGCCGCGAACTGCGTCGACGGCGGGCAGATCTGGTCCTCCAGCCCGACGAACAGCGTCACCTCGGCCTGGATCCGCGCCGCGAGGTGCTGGACGTCGATGTAGCCGAGCGTGGTGAAGACTTCGTCCTGCCGCAGGTGCCGGGGATCGCGCTTGCGGAACCACGTGACGATCTCGTCGTACGGGCCGGTCTCCAGGTTGAGGTCCCAGGTCCGCTGGTAGTCGCACAGGAACGGGTAGACGCTGGCCGTGTACTTGATCGACGGTGTCAGCGCGGCCGCCACCAGCGACAATCCGCCGCCCTGGCTCCAGCCGGTCGTCGCGATCCGCGCGGCGTCGACCTCGGGCAGCCCGCCGATGATGTCGGCCAGCCGGCGGGTGTCCAGGAACACGTGCTTGTAAAGCAGTCCGTCCGGTCCGGCGTCCAGTCCGTGCACCAGGTGGTGCTGCAGCGAGAAGCTGTTGGCTTCCTGCGACGGAGTACGGAACCCGACCTGCTCCCGCACGTCCAGCGCGGCCACGGTGAACCCGCGAGCGGCGTACGGCAGCAGCTCGACCCACTTCGGCTGCTCACCGCCGTACCCGTGGAACAGCAGGACCGCCGGGCCGGTCGGCTCCGCGGGACGCAGTACCTTCGCGTGCACGCGGTAGCCGCCGGTCCCGGTGAAGTAGAGGTGCTGGGCGACCGCGGTCGTCAGCGGGAAGTCGGTGGCATCGACGAACTCCTCGTCGGCCGGGACCGACTCGAGGTCGAGCAGCGCCTTGTCCCAGAACGCGTCGAAGTCCGCCGGTCGCGGATTCGTGCCCTCATAGGTCAGCAGTTCGTCTTACGGCAGTTCGAAGGAAAGCACCGGATCATTCTGCGCCGTCGGCGTCGTCCGGGGCAGTGCCGTCCCAGATGGTGTACCCGTGCGCCGCGTTCAGCTTGTCGCGCAGCGTGTTCTCCAGTGACGTGACCTGACCGGGCACCAGCCAGGAGACCGGCAGCAGGATCGGGTGGTCGGGCTGCTTGGTGCGCAGCACGATCGCCTCGCCGTGGGTGGTCTGCACCCGGCCGACCTCGGTGACGTCGGTCCAGGGGGTGCGGACGCCGCGGACCTCGATGTCGTTGTCGCGCAGCCGTGCGACCTTCGGGGGCCGGGCCAGGATGTACAGCCCGGCGACCGCGATCATCCCGCCGAGGGTGAGGAACACCGACACCGCGACCGCGGGCAGCCCCAGTGCCCAGAGCACCGCGGCCACCCCGAGAATGATCAGCCCGGCGGCCAGGATCCCGAGGAACCGTCCTGCCCGCATCCGGTACGTCGTACGCATCGCCACAGGATCTCATCCAGCCCGGACGGCCGGTTCAGAAGGCGTCGGTCTCGGACGTCGTCGCGTTGCCGAACGGCGTCTTCGACAGGCTGATCGTCCAGATGTACCCGCTGTCCAGCCGCCGGTCGAACTTGGAGTACGAGCAGTCCTCGGTGAACCGGTGGTACTTCGCGTCCCAGTTCGTGCCGGTCTTGTAGTAGACCCAGAAGGAGCCGCGGATCCCGTTCAGGGTCGCGGACTTGTTGGCCCGGACATAGATCGAGGCCTGCGGTGTCTTCGGGCTGCTCGCCGTCACCACGATGACCGCGTCCGAGCCCGCGTTCTTGATCTTGAGCGTGTTGGACCCGCGCGGACCGGACCGCTGGAACACGTCACCGTTCTCGCCCCGGCCGCCGATCACCGCCGGCGCCGCCGGCTTGGCCGGCACCGACACCGCACCGAACTTCACGCCCCGGCCGATCGACTTCTGCACGCTCTGCGCGAGCCCGGCGAATGCCGTCCGTACGCCGTCCTTCGCCTCGTACAGCCGGACCTCGGGGGCCTTCGGCAACCCACAGCCGGTGCGCGTCTCCCCGGCCTTGCCCAGGTTGGTGCTGACGTCCCCGGAGTAGGCGTCGAAGGCATCGAGTACGGCGGGATGCGCCGACACCAGGCCGCTCGGCGGAGTGATCTTCGCCAGTTCGTTGCGCTCGATCAGGACGGCACTCGCGAGCTGCGCGCGGGCCGCGTCGAAGGCCGCGACGGTCTTCGCGTTCATCACCCGCGCGACGGACGGCTTGAGGACCTTCTCGACGTTCGTCAGCGCGCGCTGGTACATCGGGACCGACAACGCCGCCGGGCTCGGCGCCGGGGTCGGCGTGGGTGCGGCCGACGACGGTGGTGGGGCACTCGACTGGGTCGTCGTACCGCCTGCCGCCGGAGCGTCGCCGCTCTCCGCCTTGCCGCCGCAGCCCGCGCAGGCCAGCACCGTCACTCCGACCACGACCGCCAACGAACGCCTCACAGCCACCCCCAGGTGTGACTCATCTTCACTTTGTCCCAATACTTCCCCTGGAGGGGTTCACCCAGAGCCTGGGCGGGGACGTCAGTTGCCGGTCTGGCTGGGGTTGTAGGCGCAGGCGTCGGCCAGGTTCTCCGCGGCCCCCGGGGTCACGGTCGGCTTCGGTGTGGTCGGCTTCTTCGTGGTGGTCCCGGCGGTCGGCTTTGTGGTCGGCTTCACCGTCGGCTTGGTCGGTGCCTTCGGGGCGATCGCCTTCTGGATGATCTCCCGCATCGCCGTGTAGTCCGGGTTCTTGCCGGTCGGGAAGTTCTTGTTCTTGTCCAGGTCGATGTTGGTGACCTTGGCGTTCTTCACCTTCAGGCCGAGCTGGATGAACGCGCCGAGGATCTCCTGCGGGATGTCGGTGCGCAGCAGCTGCTTGCCGGCCGCGGCGATCTGCTGGTACTTCGTCACCAGCGTCGCCGGGTTCGCACTGTTCACCAGGGCGTGGATCGTGCAGCGCTGGCGCTCCTGCCGGGACGGGTCGCTGAGGCCGTAGCGGCCGCGGGCGAACCACAGCGCGTGGTACCCGTCGAGCTTCTGGTTCGGCCCCGGCTCGATGTAGCCGCTCGGCTTCTTCTCGCTGTTCGAGCCCGGGCCGGCACCGTAGTCGCCGCCGATCGGCACCCGGTAGTTGACGTTCACGGTGATGCCACCGATCGCGTCGATGATCTGCTTGAAGCCGGCCAGGTTCACCTGCATGTAGTAGTCGATGTCCAGGCCGAGCGCGGCGCTCGCGGCCAGCTTGACCACATCCGCGCCCTCGTTGTCGGTCTGGCCGAGGATGCCCGGGTGCGCCTTCGGGACGTTGTCGTACATCGCGTCCAGGTAGAACTCCGGCTGCTCGACGTTGCCCTTGCTCGGGTCCCAGAAGCCGTCCGGGTACACCTTGTGCAGCGGCGAGTCCGCCGGGAACGGCATCCGCATCCAGTTCCGGCTGAGCGAGATCAGCGCGGTGTCACCGGTCTTGGTGTCGATACTCGCCACGATCACCGTGTCGGTCCGGACACCGGTCCGGCCGACGCCGTCGTCGGCACCGAGCAGCAGCAGGTTCAGCCGCGGGGTCTTCGCCCACGGGTCACTCGCGTTGCTCACCTTCGGCCGGGTCGCGGACTTCGAGTTGCCCTCGGACTGGAACACGCTGCCGACCAGGTCGCGCTGCGCCATCACGGTCTGCGCTGCCACGGTCGTCGGTACGGCGATCGCGAAACACAGCAGCCCGACGAACATCGAGCCCGCCAGCCGGCCGGTGTAAGTCATGCTCACCGGGCGGATCAGTTTGTGGGACGCGATCACCACCCAGATCCAGGCGACGCCGAGCAGGACGACGGCGCCGGTCGCGATCAGCAGCTGCCGCGGCGAGACCGCCAGCGCGAGCACCGAGTCCCGATGCGTGAGACCGACGTACGCGCCGATCAGCAGCAGGCCGGCGCTGATCGTCAGCACGAACGCGCCGAGCTTCTTCCGGCCGCCCATCAACAGCCCGGACCCCGGGAGGAGGGCACTGACCAGCGTCAGGCCGATCGCCTTGGACGCCGTGCGGGCCCGGTGCGAACGGGGACGGGACCGGTTGGCACGAGGTGCCGCCCTCCGACCGGCTGCGCGAGTGCTCCGCGACATGGCTCCGTTTCCCTGATCGACGACAGGACGACCTTTCCGTCGGCCGCGCTGGGCGACCCACGGTACTTCAGACGCCCACGGCACCCAGTTGGTTGACGTGAAGCAGGCGACCCCCGTCGATTGGTCGCCAGCGTACACATCCACCGGGCGACGCACCCAAGAACACCACTCGAACACCCACAGCAACCATCGAGGTCAACGTGACCAAGAACGCACCACAGCACCACAGAACTCGATCAGCGCTCATCGGCGCCCCAGGGGCACCCACGCGCGTTGGGGGGGGTCCGGGGGGCGAAGCCCCGCCGGGCGGGGTCTGGGGGTTGCACCCCCAGAAAGCACTTGGGAGCTCCCAAGTCCGCGCTTTTTGCGGACAGGGAGCTCCCAGGAGCGAGCGGAGGCGGCGGGATTTGAACCCGCGAGAGGGGATCACCCTCAACCCGCTTAGCAGGCGGGCGCCATCGACCGGACTAGGCGACGCCTCCTCCGACGATCCCCGCGAGGGGACACGACGACGGCCAAGACTATCCGGTCGACCCGCTTGGCGGCAAAAGCGGGGTCAACCGACGACCGACTGCCTGGCCGCGGCGATCAGTTCGACCGTCCGAGGTGTCATCGGCTCGGGCGAAATGATCACATGGTCGACCCCGAGATCCTGGTACGCCGCCAGCGCCGCGGGCAGGTCCCGGACCTCGATCGCCTGCGTGCTGGGCTCCGCCACCGGCTGGTCCGGATCGCGGACGATGATCCCGACCGTCGCGGCGACCGAGCCGACCGGTTTGCCTGCCGCGTCAACGGCTTGGCGCAAGGTCTCGAGCCGTTCCTCGACCTGCTCGTTCGGGGCGCCGTACCACGCGGTGTTCCAGGCGTCGGCCCACTCCGCGGTCAGCCGCATCATCCGCGGCCGCCGTCCGGCGATCAGGATCGGGATCCGGTGCGGCGGCGCCGGATCGAGGTTCGCCTCCTGGACGCGGTAGTAGGCACCGTCGAAGGTGACCGTCTCGCCGCGCACCATCCGCGCCACGATCTCCAGCCACTCAGCGAACCGCCCGACCCGATGATCGGTCGGCAGCCCGAAGGCGTCGTACTCCGGATCGTGCCAGCCGGCGCCGACGCCGAGGATCAACCGGCCGCCGGAGACCTCGTCCAGCGTCGCGGCCATCTTCGCGGTCAGCCCCGGGTCCCGGAACGATGCGCAGAGCACCATGTTCCCGAGCTCGACCCGGGAGGTGACCGCGGCCACCGCGGTGAGCAGGGTCCACGACTCGTGCATCCCGTAGACCTGACCCTCCGGGTCCCGGTACAGGAAATGGTCCGCGAGCCACACCGAGTCCAGGCCGCCCCGCTCGGCCGCCTCGGCCACCGCCCGCACGTCCGCCCACCGCGGTATCCCGCCGCCGGGCCCGTCGCCGGCACCGAGCGGAAGCATCACACCGATCTTCAGGCCCACAGACCGACACCGCCGATCTTGTCGACGCTGATGTGCGTGACGTACCCGGGCGGCGGCGTCGCGCCGGGGAAGAACTCCGCGTCCGGCCCGATGTACGTCTTCGCGAGCTCCCGCAGTACCTCGCCCGCGCCGCCCTCGGTGATCCGGGCGGTGCCGTTGATCAGCAGGTACTCCATGAGACCGGCCTCGTTCATCCGGTCGGTCTCGAGGGTGAGTGCCACCCGCGGGTCGCGGCGGATGTTCTTCACCTTCCGGTTGTTCGGGATGTGCGCGGCGATGATCTCGTCACCGTCCAGGCCGACCCAGACCACGGAGACCTGCGGGCTGCCGTCGGGATTCAGCGTCACCAAGTGCCCGAGGGCGTTGGATTCGAGCACGGTTCGCGCGCTCTCAGGGATTCGCATGAGGCCAACGTAGTTGGATCATGGCGCCATGAGGAGGCCGTACCCGGATCGGGCGGCCGCCGGTACGGCCGTCGCGGAGGAGCTCGGCCCGGTCACCGGCCCCGTCCTGGTCCTCGGGCTCGCGCGCGGCGGCGTACCGGTCGCGGCGCCGGTCGCGGACGCCCTGGACGCGGATCTCGACGTACTGATCGTCCGCAAGCTCGGATTCCCCGGTCAGCCGGAGCTGGCGATGGGCGCGATCGCGGGCGTCGGCGACGTACTGCACGTGGTCCGCAACGAGCCGATCGCGGCCGAGGTCGACCCGGACACCCTGGAGGCGGTCCGCCGGCGCGAGGTCGACGAGTTGCGCCGCCGCGAGCGCGAGTACCGCGGCGACCGCCCGCCGATCGACGTCCGCGACCGGGTCGTGATCCTGGTCGACGACGGCCTCGCCACCGGCTCGACGATGCGGGCGGCAGTGGAAGCGGTACGGCGACAGCGGCCGGCCCGCGTGATCGTCGCCGTACCCGTGGGTGGGATCGACAGTTGCCGGCGACTGTCGCGGATCGCCGACCAGGTGGTGTGCGTGTGGATCCCGCGGTACTTCGGCGCGGTCGGCCAGGCCTACCGGGACTTCTCGCCGGTGAGCGACGACGAGGTCCGCCGGGTGCTCGCCGAAAGCACGGCGCGGCGCCCCGACGGATGACCCGGGGCGCCGCGCTGTTGGTCCGGCCACTGGCTTCCGAAACAGCGGCCGGCGTTCGTCAGCCCAGACGGGCCTTCAGGTTGTCGAGCTCGATCTTGAGCGTGGCCGGGACGGTGTCGCCGAGCTTGGCGAACCACTCCTCGATCAGCGGGATCTCGGCCTTCCACTCCTCCGCGTCGACGCCGAGCGCGATCTCCAGGTCCTGGGCGGTCAGGTCCAGTCCGCTGACGTCCAGCGCGTCCGCCGCCGGCACCCGGCCGATCGGGGTCTCGACCGCGTCCGCCTGGCCCTCGAGCCGCTCGATGACCCACTTCAGCACCCGGCTGTTCTCACCGAAGCCCGGCCAGACGAACTTGCCCGCGTCGTCCTTGCGGAACCAGTTCACGTAGAAGATCTTCGGCAGCTGCGCCGTGTCGTGCTGCTTGCCGACCGTCAGCCAGTGGTCGAAGTACTGGCCCGCGTCGTACCCGAGGAACGGCAGCATCGCCATCGGGTCCCGCCGGACCACACCGACCTGGCCGACCGCGGCGGCCGTCGTCTCCGACGACAGGGTCGCGCCCATGAACACACCGTGCGCCCAGTCCCGGGACTCGGTCACCAGCGGGACCGTGGTCGCGCGGCGGCCGCCGAAGATGATCGCCGAGATCGGTACGCCGTTCGGGTCGTCGTACTCGTCGGCGATGATCGGGCACTGCTTGATCGGCGTGCAGAACCGGCTGTTCGGGTGGCTCGACAGCTCGCCCGAGTCCGGCGTCCACTCGCGGCCCTTCCAGTCGGTCAGGTGGTTCGGCGGGGTCGGCGAGTAGCCCTCCCACCAGACGTCACCGTCGTCGGTCAGCGCGACGTTGGTGAAGACCGAGTTGCCCTTCTCGATGGTGCGCATCGCGTTCGGGTTGGTCTTCCAGCCGGTGCCGGGGGCAACACCGAACAGACCGAACTCCGGGTTCACGGCGTACAACCGGCCGTCCTTGCCGAACCGCATCCAGGCGATGTCGTCGCCGAGCGTCTCGACCTCCCAGCCCTCGAGCGTCGGGTCGAGCATCGCCAGGTTGGTCTTGCCGCAGGCGCTCGGGAACGCGGCCGCGATGTAGTGCACCTGCTTCTCGGGCGAGATCAGCTTGAGGATCAGCATGTGCTCGGCCAGCCAGCCCTCGTCGCGGGCCATCGCACTCGCGATCCGCAGCGAGTAGCACTTCTTACCGAGCAGCGAGTTGCCGCCGTACCCCGATCCGTACGACCAGATCGCCCGCTCCTCGGGGAACTGGACGATGTACTTCTCGTCGTTGCACGGCCACGGCACGTCCTGCTGCCCGGGCTCGAGCGGTGCGCCGACCGAGTGCAGACAGGGCACGTACGTCGCGTCGGTGCCCATCTTCGCCAGTACTTCGGCACCCGTGCGCGCCATGATCCGCATCGACGCGACGACGTACGCCGAGTCGGTGATCTCGACGCCGAACATCGGCTGCTCCGCCGTCAACGGGCCCATGCAGAACGGGACGACGTACATCGTCCGGCCGCGCATCGAGCCGCGGTACAGCTCGGTCATCAGCGCCTTCATCTGGGTCGGGTCCATCCAATTGTTGGTCGGACCCGCGTCCTTCTCGTCGACCGAGCAGATGAACGTGCGCTGCTCGACCCGGGCGACGTCGGAGGGGTCGGTGCGCGCCCAGAACGAGTTCGGCTTCTTCTCGTCGTTCAGCCGGACCATGGTGCCGGCGGCAATCAGTTCGTCGGTGAGCCTGGTGTACTCGGCATCCGAGCCGTCCACCCAGTGGATCCGGTCGGGCTGCGTCAGTTCGGCGACCTCGGCCACCCAGGCCAGCAGGCCGGCGTGGCGGGTCGGGGCGGTCGTCGGGTCGGTGGTCAGGTCGGACGGCGCGGGGGCAGCGCTCGCGAGGGGGTCCGGGGTGCTCTGCGGGGCGGTGTCGGTATGGGTCGGGTTGGCGGTTGTCGTCATGCGCGGCTCATTCCCTCTCGGCTGGTCGTGCCCGGCGCCCGCCCGGCCCCTTCGACGCTGAAAGGCGGAACGGCGACGGCCGCCGGGGTCTCCGGCGGTTCGATCGGCTGACTGGCGGTGTGATCTGTCGCATACCAGTAGTTCCAGTGGATACATACCAGTGTGCAAGTGGTACTACCGTACGCGACGCCACCGGGGTCTGAGAACCGCTCGGACGTGAACCCGGTCACAAAGTTTCCGCGACAATCGCTTTCCGTCGGCGCTTGTGAAAAAGAGAACGGCCCGTGCTGTTTCGCACGGGCCGTTCGGGAGATTTTCCGGTGGATCAGCTGGTCTGCCGCCAGATGTCGTTGACCAGTCGCTGGATGTCCGCGGCCTCGGCCACCTGGCCGTAGGCCATCACGCCGACCAGCCACCACTGACCGCCGCTTTGGAACGCCCGCGTCATCGTGATCGTGTACGGCGCCTTCGTCGACACCGTCAGCCAGGTCCGCGAATCCTTCGCGGTCGTCGGCGCGCTCGTCTTGTAGACCTTCGTCCACTGCTGGTCGAACGTCAGCCGGTCGGCCAGGCACTGCGCCAGGCTGACGCACGGGTGCAGCGCGAGCTGCGCGCGGAACGCGTTCTTCAGGCCGTCCGGGTCGTAGTCGTTCTTGGTGACGATGCGCCGCAGGATCAGCTGCGACGACTCACCGAGGAAGTCCACCTGAGGCGGCCGCGGCCAGCCGATCGCGAACGGCAGCTCCGCGTTCGACACCACCTGGAGATCGGTGCCTGCCGCGTACGTCGCGCCGAACACCCCGGGGGAACCGTCGGGCCGCTTGTACGGCGCCGTCGTCACGCGGTTCACCGGCGGCAGCAGCACGGTCTTCGGGATCGCTTCCGGACTGACCGCCGCTGCGGGGCCGGCCGCGGCCGGCTCATCCTTCACCGCGCTGCCGATAGCGGTGCCGATCGAATACGTGATGCTGAAGATGATCAGCACGACGATCGCGACGACGCCGTAGACCCACGCGCCGATCTTGCGGCGGTACTGCCGGGCCACGTCGATCTTCGACTGCGATTGGCCTTGTTCTTGTGCTTGCGTCGCCGCGGGCTGCTCCGGGTGGTCGACGTACGACGGCATCGCCATCCGGCTGCGCTCGTGATCGACGTCGGGGAGCGTCGGCGGTACGGCGCCGTACCGGCTGAGTTGCGCGCGGACTGCCTGCAGCGACTCGTCGTCGTTCCCGAGGATTCCGTCGAGCGGATCGATCAGCCGCTCCGCACCGGTCTGGCCAGGGATCAGCTGCGTGATCGCGTACGGGCGGCCGGAGGTGAAGTTCGCCGCCCACAGCGGAGTCTCCTGTTGGCCAGGTACGAGCGCGGCGTCGCGGCTCGCCCGGGTCAGCCGCTCCACGACCGTCGGGTCCTGGGCCCCGGCCTCGCTCAGCACCAGCGCGACGATCTCCATGCCGGTGAACGTGCGGCCGTGCCACAACTCCGCCAACGGGTGCTGGAGCAGTCGCTGGTCCAGCTGGTAGCCGGGGATCTCCGGCGTACTGTTGCTCACTTGCTCTCCCAGATCGCCCGGTCCGCGAGCGCCAGCGCGGCCTGCTGCGCCACGTCGGCCTGCACCGGGTTGGCCGTGTAGTCCACGAGTACGACGATGTCCGCGCGCTGCACCAGCACGCGGACGTTCCACGATTCGCCGGCCAGCCCCTTCGCGCTCTGGTCGACCTTGGTCGGGTACGGGCGGTTCTCGTTCAGCGCCTTCATCGGCGACCGGGTGAACGCCTTCTTCGCCGTCTGGTCCGGCGTGAACGGCACGTTGCCCGCGCCCGCGTCCTGCCCGGCGTACGGCGTGATCGTCACCTTCACCGCCGCCGACGTGTACGCCCGCACCTTCGCCCGCGAACTGCCGGCCTGACAGATCACCTCCGAGCCCCCGCCCTGGCTCATCGTCACCGGCCCACTCGATGCCTTCGGCAACAGCTGGGACACGTCCCCGATCCGCGCACACAGATCCGCCGGCAGCGCCCGGGCCGGTACGACGTCCTCCGGCGTCACGGGCTCCCCGACCGCGAACCCGATCCCACCCCCCGCGAGCGCGGCCACCCCGCACCCGATCGCCGTACCCCGAACCAGTCGACTAGCCATGCCCGCGACCTTAGCCACGCGAAGGTCCTCCCTCTGCCATCCCCCTCCGACGCGGCCCTCGACGCTCCGGTTCCCACCGCTTGTGCTGACGTGTCCCGGGACCTTGGATGGTCTTTGGTGGCCTTGAATAAGCAATTCACTGTCCGAGGCAACCAAAGCGTGTCCACAGCCCCGGCGTACGGCGGTCCGGGGCTGGGCTCGGGGTCGGCTGTGGTCCGCGGCGAGTTCCGGCGTACGGCGGTCCGGGGCCGGGCTCGGGGTCAGCTGAGGAGGGTTTGGACCGATCCGCCGGACTCGGTGAGCTTGGTGCCGAGGCCCTTGAGTGCGTCGCCGACGGTGGCGAGGATGCCGGACAGGTCCTGCAGGTTGCCGGCCAGGCTCTCGATCTCGGTCGCGACCCCACCCACCTGGCCGCTCCCTTCGTTCAGCTTCTTCGCCGCGGCGTCACCGATCCCGGGGATCTTGTCCAGCTCACCCGCCAGCCCCGACAACATCCCGGCGGCGTCGTGCAGCCGATCCTTGGCCGCGTTCATCGTCCCGGCGCTCCCGGTCAACGCCTTCCGCGCACCCCCTTCGCCGTCCTCCCCGACCAGCGCACCCGCCGCCTTCGCCGCCTGCTCACCCGCCTCCGCCAGCCCCGACCCGATCGTCTTCAGCAGCTCCGGCAACTTCCCGATGACTCCGAGCGCATCATCTGGCAACCCGCGCACCAGATTGAGAACCTTCTGAAAGTCGTCCGAGTTCTCCATCACGAACCCGACCGCCTTCTTCACGTCCCCCAGATCCCGCCCACCCAACAACTCCTCAAGTCCCATGCGCGGATCGTAGGTCCCCGCCCCGCCTCTCCCCGGGTACGCCGCACCGCCAGTAACCACCCCACCCCACGCAGTCGCCCCACACCCGCCCGCCGCACCCCACGGAGTCGCGCCACACCATCCGGCCCCGCCCCCGCCAACCGCCCCTCAACCCCTCACCCCAAGCCCGAAAATCCCCGCCCCGGAACCCCCGTCAACCCCCCTCGACGAGCCGATTGGCCTACACCCACTTCCTCCATGTATCGTTACTCGACGTTGTCCAGCGCTCGTAGCTCAACGGATAGAGCATCTGACTACGGATCAGAAGGTTGGGGGTTCGAATCCCTCCGAGCGCGCAGCAGGAACCCCAGGTCACGAGCTAGCTGACCTGGGGTTTTCTTTGTCCGGGGCTGTTCTTCCAAGACCTCTGCCAGCGCGACTTCAATGGCGGAGCTGACCCGTCCAGCGCCTTGCTTGGGCCGGGCGGGTGAAGTGGATGACCTCAGCGTCTGCCAGGTCGGGGCGGGCGATCAGCGCGAGGCCCTCCTGATGGCGGGCTCCGTGAGATGCCCACGCCCATCGGAGGGGGTACTCGCTATCGCGCCAAGCACCCAACCCGCTCGGCTTGTGCGCACCGACGGGGCGGCGGAACAACTCGACGAGGAGTGTTCGCCGCAGCACCCGCCACATCACGACCAGCTTCGGGTAGTCGAGGAAGATCACGGTGTCGGCCGCCCCGTAGACGAGATCGTCTTCGTAGTACGGAGCGCCGTCCAGGATCCAGAGCGGCTGACGGGCCAGCTCGACGAGGGCTTCTCGATAGTCGCGCGACCCTGGTACGCCGAGAGCATCTCGCTCGGTCAGAGGCAATCCAGTGCAAGTGGCCAGCTCCCTGGACAGGGTCGATTTGCCGCTGCCGGCACAGCCAAAGACCACCACCCGCTTCACGTCCACCAGGATGCCACCCGCAACGTCAGCGGCGGACCTTGCCAACACCTCTGCTAGCAGCACCCCGCCGCCGTCGCCCCCGACTCGACTCGGGCCTCAAAGGCTGAGCGCCACAGGAGCAGCAAGAGCCGTCCGTGTATCTCCACCGGCTGATCGTCCGGCGCAAGTACTCGGGACTCGAGCAGCGCGGATTCCGCGCGATTGGCGTGCGCACCGACCGGTGGGGGCGGTCTTGGTATTGCGGACCGGCAGAGTAGTGGTTCGGCGTACGACGCTGCTCTCTTCGTCGTCGAGGTTGACCGTCAGCGTGGTCTCCGAGGCGCAGGTCGTGAGCGTTTGGTAGCGGTGGGCGGCAGAGAGATCTTCTGGCCGCAGACCATGAATACGCCGGAGTCGGAGGGGCCTCAGGCGTGTGGCTGTCGACGACAAGAACTGGCACGGCCGCCGTACGGATGTGCCGATGAGCGGTACTTGCTCTTGGCCCCATCCGGTGAGGACACGGACCTCCCGAAGAACCGTGATGTGCACGACCGCTCCCAAGGCAGGCGGGAAGCGATCACCTTCGTACGGGAACGGCATCGCTCGACGCATCTCGTGATCGGTCACCCTAGTCAGCGTCGGAGATCAACTGGCGGACGACCGTCGGATCACCCGACCGCGGACGTCCGGCCGGCGGCGCGCGATTTGGTCAGTTCTTGTCGGTGAATAGGTCGGCCGCCGCCTGGACGCGGGCGACGTACGCCTGCCATTTCTCCGGAGATCCGAAGACGCCGTAGTCGGGACCTGCTCGGCCGTCGACCAATTCGCGGACGACGTCGATGTGGCCGCCGTGGCGGCATTCCTCACCGAGCACGACCACGATCATGTGTCCAAGAGTCGTCGAGCCGTTCTCCCAATGCGGCACCCTGCCGGGTGCGTCCAGATCGAGCAGCTGGATGGTCTGATCGGCCTGCGCACACGCCTCGCGATACCAGGTGAGAACCGCCTCGCTCGACTCCGTGGACCGCACCCACATGTCGCCGTTGTGCCAGAGCTCTTCGTCCCAGTCATCCGGCAACGGCGGCGGCGGAAGGGGCCGTCCGAAGGTCTCGCACAGATACGCATGCTCGATCCCGCCAAGATGCCGCAGAATCCCCAGCAGATTGCTCCCCGTAGGAGTCAGCGGCCGGCGGAGGTCGTACTCGCCCAGTCCTTCCAACTTACTGAGGTTGGTCTCCCGAGCCCCGCGAAGAGATTCGTGCAGCCGCGCCTTCAGATCCATGTCAATGTCCAATGCCAGTGGAGGTTTGGGGTACGGCGTAATGCAGGCGTACGGCGCCGTTCGTGTCGGCGTGGATGGAGAGCAGCCGCAGCTGGGTTGGGGACTCGCCGACGGCAAGTGGCGGTCCGTCCATTACTGATGGGGTGCCGAGGCCGCCGATGAGGGCCGGCGCCAGCGTCAGGTGGAGTTCGTCGATCAGGCCGGCTCGGAGCAACGCGCCGTTGAGGCCACCGCCGGCGTTCGACAGGACGCAGGTGATGCCGAGTTCGGTGCCCATCGTGGTGATCGCTTTCGTCAGGTCGACGCGGTCCTCGCCGACGACGAGGTAGCAGATGCGTTCGCGGCGGAGGTAGGCGAGATAGTCGACTGGCGTGGACCGCGCCACGAGGACCAGGACGTCCCAGTTCTCGTGCTTCTCGGTCCAGCGCACTCTTCCGCGGCTGTCGACGATGGTGAACCACATGTGCGGCGGGGATGGTTGCCCGGTGATGTCGGGTGGGAGGAAGTGCTGGTAGAGCTCTGCGGTGTCGCCTTCGTGGGCGGGCAGTTCTTCCAGAGTCACGTCCTCGGCGACCAGGCTGCCGCTGCCCTCCAGGATCGCGTTGCAGCCGTACTGCTTCCTGACCACCTCGGCGACATCGAGCGATACCGGATCGGCAGCAGGCGGCGTCATCGCGCCCCACAGCTCCGAACTCGGCGGATGCATCAACAGCGCGTTCCGCGTGAGCGCCACTTTCCCATCGGCACTGGCCTCCACAGTGACCACCACCCGCGGTCGCTTCCCCATCGCAGCCTCCTCCGGTACGCCGTACAGCGGACACCAAGACCTACCAGCCCCCACCGACAACCCGCGCCTACGAGGCAGGGGCCGGCGCTGACGGGTGTTCAACCGATAAAGCGGGCGACGGTGGCGGGCGGTCTCGCCATACTGGGCGTTCATGGATGAGGTCAGTGTCGTGGTCGCGCATTCTGAGCGGGCGACGCTTCGGGTCGGGGACGTGTTCCTGAAGGTGGATACCGACCAGGCGCGCATCGATCGCGAGGCCGAGGTGATCGGTCTGGTGCCGGTTCCTGCTCCGAAGGTCCTGTGGCGTAAGCCGTCCGTCCTCGCGATCTCCGCCGTACCAGGAGTGGTGCTCGGCCGGCTGGGTAAGCCGTCAACCGCCTCGGCGGCAGCGTGGGCATCTGCCGGTGCCGCGATCCGGCGGCTCCACGACACGCCAGCGCCGCCTTGGCCCGGCCGTGGCGGTCAGGCCCTCGAGGAACTGGCGGCGGAACTCGACGACGAATGCGAGCGCCTCGTAGCGGACGGCATCCTGCCCGCCGACCTGGTCACCCGTAACCGCGAGGTCGCCGAGGCAGCGCTCCGACCTTGGACTCCGGTGTTCACGCATGGGGACCTGCACATCGCCCACGTATTCGTCGACGGCGACGAACTCACCGGCATCATCGACTGGTCCGAGGCCGGCCAGGGCGACGCCCTGCGCGACCTCGCCACGCTGACACTCGGCCACCCGGACCGCCTCGGCGACCTGGTAGCCGGTTACGGCACGCCAGTCGACCTCGACGTCATCCGGGCATGGTGGTCGCTGCGAACCCTGCTAGGCGTCCGCTGGCTGATCGACCACGGCTACGACCCGTTCACACCAGGCGGCGAGGTCGACGTACTCAGAGCCCGGATGTAAGACCTGGGCTTTCAGTCCTCCGCGAGTTCATGCCCCTCGAGTTGGTGGGATGCCCCCTGAGATTCTCGTGGGGCAACCCTCCAACTCCGGGGGCGCCCCTCCGGCTGCGCACATCGATCGCGCGCAGGGCGTTAGCTCGCGAGGGCGGCGATCTTGGACAGGCAGGTGTGGGGGATTTCGGCGCGGGCTTGGAGTTCGAGGGGCTCGGCGCGGGGGTCGTCGCGCCAGATCGTCAGGCGAGGAAGCCGTGCAGCGAGGCGAATGGATGGGCCGAGAGCGCATTGCCGAAGGCGAAGAAGCGCGAGTGGAGTACGCCGGTCGAGCGGTCGGCGTACACATCATTGAGTTCTAGGTCGAGCGGGACGGTGTCGCTGAGGAACGCCGTACGTCGAGCCAGAACCTCGGCCGCAGCGCCAGCCAGTTTCAGGCCGCCCCCACCGACAAACTGTCACGGGCCGTCGAGGTACGCCAGGGCCTTCGTGACGCATTCCTCCAGCGGGCGGGTGGTGTCGAGGCTGAGGTACTCGTCCGGGCGCTTCACCTTCGAGATCCAGTCGGTGAACAGCTCCGTACCGCGCTCCGGCTCGGTCCCCAGGTCGATCGGCGGAAGGTCGACCGCCGGCCGTTGACTGCGCAGGGCGGGCCGGGATCGCAGGCGGGTGTCGAGCAGGCCGATGTCCTCGGTGACACATTGGATGTAGCGGTACTGGACGCCGTGCTTGGCCGCGAGCGCCTGCCCGGCCGCCAGCAACTCGTCGTAGAAGCAAGGGCTGTCGATGATCACGCCGATGCCCTGCGCCAGTACGTCGTCCGCCATCGCCTTCACCACGTTGTAGCTGGAGACCCGGGCGAAGGAGAAGCTGTCGTCCTTCTCCAGATTGGCTCCGCCCGTGTCCAGCATCGCGGTCAGAACGACGTCCCGATCGATCGCGACGAACCGCCGATGCCGCACCAACTCACGAGCAATGGTCGTCTTCCCGGCCCCCGGCGGACCCGACATCTGCACCACCGCGACATCACCCATACAACGCCCATCCCATCAACAGACCAAGAACTCCTCCGAAGAACCTAACGCGAGCCGGCTCCAACGGGCAGGTGGACCGGAATAACCGGTTGCCGGTCCGGTAGTAGTCGTCAACACTCCGACCGCATGGATGATGGTGTGCTTGGGGAATTGTTGAGGAATCCTAGGTACCCGCGGTCTGCGGGCTACTCGGGTCGGTGGATGGTTGACGGCGGGATGGGGCCGAACCCGGTGTGGCAGGCCGAGGCGTTGAGCGGACTGATGACGCTCGAGCCGGGTATGCGGGTGCTCGACATGGGATGTGGGTCGGCGCTGAGTTCGATCTTCCTGGCCAAGGAGTACGGCGTCGAGGTGTGGGCGACCGACCTGTGGGTCAAGCCCGACGAGAACCTGCGTCGCGCACACGAGGCGGGTATGGCGGACCGGGTGCACCCGATCTTTGCGGAAGCTCACGACCTGCCGTTCGCCGAGGGATTCTTCGACGCGCTCGTCAGCATCGGCGCGTATCACTACTTCGGCACCGACGACCTCTACCTCGGCTACTTCTCGCGCTTCGTGAAGCCCGGCGGCCAGATCGGCATCATCCAGCCGGGGCTCGCCGCGGAGTACGAGACGCTGCCGCCGCCGCACCTCGAGCCCTACTGGAAGTGGGACTTCTGCGCCTGGCACAGCCCCGCCTGGTGGCGGCGGCACTGGGAGAAGACCGGCCTGGTCACCGTCGAGGTCGCCGATCGCCTGCCCGACGGATGGCGTGACTGGTTGCAGTGGAACGACGCCTGCGACCGCGACAACGGCACGCCCGGACAGGAGGAAGCCCAGATGCTCCGCACTGACAACGGCCGCACCCTCGGCCTCTCCCGAGTCATCGCCCGCCGGGCCAACCACGTCATTGCCGGCCGAGCCGCCTAACTGTCGGACGACGGCCGATAGAGCTCTTGTACGGCGCCCTCGATATCGGACCCGCCTTGCTCGACCGGTTCCATGTACAGCCGCGCCCATACGATCTTGTCCTCGCGGACGCCGAGCAACGCCACGCCTCGCATCTGGAACGGTGAACCGTCGCGATACGCGCCCCACCAGCGCATCTCCGCCCAGACCGTGCCTTCGGACGAGGCCGACGAGATGAGCTCCGCGGAGAAGTTCGGCACACCCTCGAACACCGAGGTCCAGTTCGCCAGCACCTGCGCGCTGCCGCCGAAGCCTCGGTTGGGGTGCAGCGGCTGCTCGCTGCGGTAGTCGCTGGCGAAGGACGCCGCGACAGCCGCCGCGTCGTGGCGGTTCATCGCCGCGATCAACTGTTCGATGACGTTGTCCATGACCTGCCCCTCCCGTGACCCGGCCACCGACACGGCGGCCGGAACCCTCCCACCACAGCATCATGTGCCCGCGGACCTGTCGTACGCCACGCAGGTGTGGCCGGTGGGCAGGGCATGATGTCCGGGATGGAAGCCGAAGAGGTCTTGACCGGTGGGAACGTCGCTGCGCAGGTCGTCCGGGTCGGTTCGACCGTGCGGAAGCCGGCTCTGCCCCAGACGGCCGCGGTCGAAGCCGTGCTCACCCATCTCGCCGAGAGCGATTTCGACGGCGCGCCGCGGACCTTGGGCCGGGACGACCAAGGACGACACGTCATCGAGTTCGTCCCCGGGGCCCTCGCCCACACGATGCTGCCGTTCGCGCTCGACGACCTGCGCCGGGTCGGGCGGCTGATCCGCGAACTCCACGACGTGATGGAGACCTTCGAGCCACCGGCAGACGCCGTCTGGCAGTCACTCGTCCCGGACCCTGCGGGCGGCAGCCTGATCTGCCACAACGACCTCGCCCCCTGGAACCTGATCTGCAACGACGACCGCTGGGTCTTCATCGACTGGGACAACGCGGCGCCGTCGTCACGCCTCTGGGATCTCGGGTACGCCGCCACCGCGTTCCTCCCGTTCACTCCCCAAGGCACCGTGGAGGCCGACGCGCCGCGACTGGGTGCCCTCGTGGACGGCTACGGCCTCGACCAGGAGCAGCGCCACGCCCTCCCCGCTCAGATCGCGGCTCGAACCTGGGGCTCGTACGAACTGCTCGTCCGCGGGCACGAGACAGGTGAGCAACCGTGGGCGCGCATGTACCTGGAAGGCCACGGAGACTACTGGGGACCAACCGCCGCCTATGTCGAACAGCATCACGACGCTTGGGTCGCCGCGCTGACCGCCAAGAGATGAGGTGGTTGGCAGCAGGGACCGCTGAGGCGGTCCGCGCGGCACTCCGGCAGGTTGCTCCCGAGTTGGCCGACGATCCGATCGCGGTTCGCGAAGGCTTGGGGGAGACCGATCCGCAGTGGTGGGCCGGGAGCGCCGTGCTCGGTGGGCGCTTCGTCGTGAAGTTCGCCTGGTCCCGGCCCGCCGCGGCGCGGGTGGCGCATGAGATCGCGGTCCTCGAGGCGTTAGGGCCCGTGGTCCCGTTCCTGCCCGAGGTAGTTGCCAGTAGCACCGATCCGCTGCTGCTGGTCACCAGACTCGTGCCGGGCGCCGCGCTGTTCGACGTCGTGGACGCGCTCGACCGCGGCGACGCCGGCCGGCAGCTCGCTCACTTCCTGGGTGCACTGCACGGTCGGACAACGCGCGAACGTGTCGAAGCCGTCGGCGAGCTGTCGCCGGCGATACTCCAGCCGGCAACGACAGATACCTTGCGGGCCGGCTTCCCGAAGTGGGCGCGCGTGGATCAGCAGGCCGCCGTACTGCGGTGGTGTGACTGGGCGGACGACGTACTCGCGACGCCAGGCCCTGACGTGTTGGTACATGCGGATCTGCACGGCGGGAATCAGGTGTGGGACGGCGGGCAGTTGCGTGCGGTCGTGGACTTCGAAACGGCGGGCCTGCACGAGCCGGAGTACGACCTGCGCTGCTTCCCGGGAACGGGACCGGGCGTCGAGCTCACGACTGCGACCATTCGCCACTACGAAAGCCTGACAGGACGACAACTCTCGGTCGACCGGGTGATGGCCTGGCATCTCCGTACTGCGCTCGGCGACGCTCTCTGGCGCAGCGAGGCAGGCGTGCCGCTCCCGGACCATCGGACGCCACGGGAGTGGGTCGACGACCTCGCGGGCCGGTTCGCAGCGCTGGGCATTTCAGTGGGGTGACCTGCCCGGGCGGGAAGATGCTGTCCGGACGGCGCAGGTAGGCAAGGCATTCACGGGGGACAACGGGTATGGCGAAGGCACTCGGTGCATGGCTTGTTGTCGGGGCGGTGCTGGTCGCCGGTGTTGCCTCCGGCATCGGGTTGAAGAAGCCGTTCCGGATCGACGGAACCGGCGACCTGACGGTGCCGTTCGTGCTGCTCGGCTTGTGGTTCGTGATCTACCTGATGCTCGGGATCGCCGCCGTCGGCGACGCGGTGCGATTGGTGCGTCGGCGCGATCTCAACACGCTGCAGGACTCGGCGAACCTCGTGAAGCTCATCGCCGTGCCGTTCTTCGCGCTCAACTTCATCGCACTGGCACAAGTCGTCACGCTGATCGGGTCGAACGACAAGGATCGGTTCGGTCTCGACGGGTTCCTGGTCGCGCTGCTGTTCGTCGTACTGACGTATCTCGTGCTGCTGCCGACGTCGGCGTACGGCGTGGGCTGCCTCGTAGTGCTGAAGCGGGGCGACGGGATCGGTCCGATCACGTTCGGTCTCAACATGGTGCTGCACTTCCTGTACGTCGTCGACGTCCTCAGCGGGATCGTGGTGGTCGAGATCGCCCGGGACCGCCTGGGTATCGCGCGACCGCCGGGTCCGCTGTCCCGATATCTGCTGGCCGGTGTGGTGATCGTCGGTTCGTCGCTCGCGGCGGTGTGGTTGGTGTTCACCGGGATCTTCTACTCGTCCCATCCGCTCGGGATCCCGATGCCGTACGCGATCAACCTGCTCGGTCTCACGTCGTCCATGGAGTTCTTCCTGCTCGTGGTCGTCCCGGTGGCGCCGCTCGTCGCGTTCCGGACGGCCGTCCGCTTCTACCTGGGCGAGGACATCAATGCGCTCGCGCGGTCGGCACGCGTCGTCAAGCTCGGCATGATCCCGCTCTTCCTCCAGAACTTCGTCCTCTGCGCAGTCGTCGTACTCGCGCTGACGCTGCTCCCGATCGCGATCTCACGCGGCGCGGTGCTGTTCTTCATGGGCGCGTGGGGCTACGCCCTGGTCGGGGCATTCACCACCGCCGGCCTGGTCCCCGCCGTCATCGGCACGTACCTGATGCTGCTCCCGACGTCGATCTACAGCCTGACGACCCTCGCCTTCCTGATGCGCCGGCGCGCTATCACCCCCCGCTTCTGCGCCCTCCACACCGTCCTACAACTAATCTTCATCACCGACATCATCAGCACCCTGGCAATCGCCCACCGAGCAAAACAACTAAACCGCCACACCGTCACCACCCCATAAACCACCCCAGCCGAGCGCCGCGGGCCGCGCCGTCTCAGGCAGGAGCGTGCTGAGAGGCGACGTACGCTCCCGGCCCAGGATCACGTCGGTGGGGAGGTTGGCCGGATCGATCGGCCGAATGAACTTCCCGGCACCTTCCGCACGGCGACAGCACGTAGAGCGGGCTCATCACCACAGACCGTGACAACTTTTCGCGATCCTGTACTCGCGGGCCGTCATCATGGCCGCGATCGCCGCGTGCTCGGGGTCAGTGGAGGGATTGTTCGACGAGGTCGAGGTATGTGGCGGTGGCTGTGGGGGGATTGGGGAACTGGGTGAGGAGTTCGCGGAGGGCGCGTAGTTGGGCGTGGGGGTCGGGGAGGTGCGGTCCGCCTAGGAAGTGGATGGTTGCCGCCGCGTGTGGTGAACGGCGGGCCACCTGCTTGCCGGCGATGGGGATCAGGGCCAGCCGTAGGGCGGCCTCTTCCTCCGGAGACTTCGGGGTCGAGGGTTCGCGGCGGGAGTCGGTGGTTGAGGCTTTGGGGATACCGCGGTGGTCGAGGAGGACGGTGCTGTCGGGCAGCCACGCGGCCAGCGAGAGCGGGTGGACGTGCCAGTCGACCCACAGCGGCAGCCCGTCGACCACGTACTGTGCGCTGAGCGCCCGAGTGCCGAGCGGGCCGTTGTGGCGGGCGTCGATGCTGAAGGTCCGGTCGCCGGGCGGCAGATGTTCGGCGGTCGTATCGCTGTCGAGATGAGCGTCGTCGACGACGATCAGCAGGTCGACGTCGCTCCAGTCGTCAGCCCGCCCGCCTCCCAAGGACCCGATGAGGGCCGCGCCGAGCACGAGCGGATCGCTCCGGAGGGCAGTCGTCGCGGCGCTCAACCAGCGGTTTCGGATCGCGGCCAGCTGGGGCGCGGGCGGCGGGGTGTTCATGGCGAGGACCTTAGGGGGTTGTGGAAGGACGAATCCATGGAAATTCCTAGGATCGGTCCCCGTTCGGCCGGGGCGCTGCCGTGATCTGAGGGAGGAACGGGATCGCGGGTCGGTGGGTGGTGTGGTTGAGGTTGAGGTCGCGGATGCCGCAGTGTTCGATGCCTGTGGTTTCGGTGAGGGACTCGATCAGCATGCCGTGGCAGACGGCGATGAACGGGGTGGCGTCGAGGGCTGCCTGGCGGTGCAGGGCGTCGAGCGCGCGGCGGCGTACCGAGGACTGTGGCTCCCAGGTCCGGGTCTCGCCGGCCGGCCACTCGCCGTCGTGCCGGTGGAAATCCTCGGCCGCGGCGAAGGCCTCGGCCGATCGCCAGGTCAGCGTCGAGTCCGGAAGCCACTCGCGCAGATCGACCTCGACGGCGGCCAGAGGGAGCTGTGTCTCCGCCGCGATCAGGCTCGCGGTGTGCAGCGCCCGGGTCATCGGTGAGGAAACGATCCGCCGCGCCCCACACCCGCGCAGCCGTCGGCCGACCTCGCGCGCCTGCTCGACCCCGACTGCCGACAGCGGCGCGAAGTCGCGGGCTGGGCCCCACCAGCCTTCGGCATCGAGTTGCTCGCCGTCGACCGCCCCGTGCCGAACCAGCAGTACTCGAGTCACTCTTCCCCCGAGAAGCGTTCCCACGCGGACTGGCGGCTGATACCGAGCGCCTCGCCGATGCGCGCCCACGTGACCGAGCGGGTACGAAGGCGCTGCACGCGGTCCTGTACCGCCAGCTCGACCTGCCCGCGGGACGCGTCGAGTCGCGCCACGTCGGCCAGCAACTCGTCGTCGCTCTTCCCGTCCAACGGCGGGAAGGACGGCAGCGGCTGGTCGTTCAGCACGCGTTCGCACAGCGCCACGCACTCGTCGCAGATGAAGACGCCCGGCCCGGCGATCAGCCGCTGCACCTCGTCCCGCTGCTTCCCGCAGAACGAGCACCGCAACACGTTGTCAGCCATCGTTCTCCTCCCATCGTGTCAGGATCACCCTGACACGTTTGTCAGGCTAGCCCTGACAAGATTCGTTGGTCAAGGACCGGTGACAGGGCAGAATCGGCGCGTGGACGGTGCGGGGTATGTGCGCTATCAGAGTCCGGTCCCCGATCGGCGCGGGCGGCGGATCGGGATCTTCGGGCTGATGAACATGCTGGGGAAACGCGGGCTGCTGAGTGCGGCGGAGGAGGAGTTCCGGCGTACGACGAATGCCTGGTACGACGCGGCGTACCTGAATCCCGCGAGCGTCGACCCGGCGGTGTACGACCCGGACGTCAACCCGCACGCGGTGGCATGGTTCAAGCCGTCCGCGGTTCGGTTGTTCGAGCCGATCCCGCAGTACCTCGTGATCCTTGCCGCACACAACCTTCCGTGCGAGCGGTACACCTCGGCGGCGCCGGGGCGGGTGATCTATGAGGACGAGGACCAGGTGGTCGTCGTCCCGCACGAGTTGGACGACCCCGAGCAGGCGACCACCATCATGTGGTTGCCTCCGACCCCGAAATGACCACCGCGCTGGACTCTCGAGGATTGGTCCTGGTGACGGGCTCACCGGGATCCGGGAAGACTACGGTCGGCGATGAGCTGCGGCGACGTGGGTACGGCGTGTTCGACGTCGACCGCCTCGCGCGCTGGTTCGAGAACGCGTCCGGCGCCGAGGTGAGCATGCCGTCGTACCGGGATGACGCCTGGTTCGCGGAGCACACGTATCGGTTGCCGGTGGAAACCGTGCGCCGGATCGCGGACGAGGCCGCCGGCCTGACGTTCATCTGCGGGACGACGGGGAACGAAGCCGAGATCTGGGACCTGTTCGACGCGGTCGTCAGCCTGAGCGTCGACGCGCCGACCCTGCGCCGGCGACTCGCAGGCCGCCCCGGCGGGTTCGGGTCCACCCGCGCCGAACTGGGTCGCGTGCTCACCTGGCACGCAAACGTCGACACCGACAATGCCCGCTATGGCGCTCTCCTCATCGATGCCACCGCCCCGATCGCCCAGGTCGCCAGCGAAATCCTGACCACCCTCGCCAGGAGGAATCTCTCGCATGAGCAATGAGTGGGAAACATCCGATCTGCCACGCGGGATCGTCGGCTTGCTGCAGGTGCCGAGGTCGTTGACCGAGCTGGCAGACGCGCTCGGCGTGACGGATGCGCGCGTCCTCTGGTACCTCGGCAAGCTGCGCGACGCCGGCCGGGTCGAGGAGGACGGGGGCGTCTGGCGTCGTACGGCGGCCGGCGCGGAGCTCGCGCAGCGGCCGGCGCCTGAACGTGGAACGTGGACCGAGCTGCCCGGATCGAGCGAGCAGGACTACGTGCAGGCGTATGCGGATGCGGCGGCCGGGATGTTCGGTGCCGGGTTCGTGCAAGACAGCGGGGAGCATGCCGGGCGGGTCCCGGGGGAGCGAGTGGCGGAGTTCCACGAGCGCCTGCTGAGTCTGATCGGCGAGTACTTCGCGCCGGACACAGTGGACCGCGACGCAACGCCGAAGTACGGGTTCCGGTGGGTGCTCACTCCGGTCGATCTGCACCCGCTCGAGGTGGGCCGCGCCGGGGAAGGTGAAGTGGGGTGACGGATCACTTACGGTGATCCTCATGGCGTTTGCTGCGAAGGGGAGCAAGGGAGAGTCGTTCCTTGCGGTGGTGGTCGGTGGTGGGGCGGCGTTCGGGCTCGTGGTGATCACGTCACGGGCGTGGAAGGCGTGCCGCGTGGATGTCGCCGGGAGCATGCCGAACGGGCTGACGCTGCTGTTCCTCGGCCTGCCGCTGGCGCTGATCGTCAACCTGGTGCTGTTCACCCTGGTCTTCCGGTACGCCGGGAAGGCGTTCCTGTTCTCGCTCGTCGCGGCCGCTATCGCCCTCGCGATCGCCGACCTCGCCCTGTTCTCGTGGCAAGGCACCCCGGCCGCGTCGCCCGGTATCTGCCCGGGCAACGTCCCGCCGTGGTGGCCCGCCTGGATTCCGACCTGACCCGGACCTCCACGCCATCACAAGCAGCCGCCGGCGGCATCGTCAGGCGTGAGCGGGCGCGAACGCGCCACTGGTGATGGCCTCGGGATCCGCTACTCGATCATCCGGAGCAAGGCCGCGGCGCGTTCGGGGTCTCCGATGGTCGCGGCGGCGGGGAAGAGGCGGCCCCATGAGCCGGCACGAGTCAGCTGGCCGAGGCGCCGGGCGAGCTCGGCCGCCCGCCGCAGCTCCGGCAGCGCGTATCCGCCCGCCGTCCACGGCTCGAGATACGCGTCCTCCAACCGTGTGACGACCTCCGCGCCGTGCTCGTCGGCCGCCCGGCCGAGCGCGACCAGCAGGCTGCAGAACGGATGCCCCACGTTCGCATCACCCCAGTCGAAGAACGTGTACCGCCCGGCCCCCGCCACCAGGATCTGACCGTCGTGCAGATCCGCATGGTCCAGCGAATCCGGTACGCCGATCTCCGCGAGCTCATCGCACCATGCCACCAACCGCGGCCGGAACTCGCGCAACCGCTCGCGATCCTCCCCGCTCAGACTCCGGTTACGGTCCAACGTCGCGTCGAAGAGCAGCGGCAGCGCCGCAACCCGCGCATCGGGTACGCCGAGCGCCAGCAACTCCTCCGCCCGCGCGACGAGTCCCCGCTGCAACTCGGCGTACTGCGGTAAGACCTCGAACCAGTGCCGGACATCGACCGGCTGGCTGCGAAGCATCGGTCCGCCGTCCGGCAGCAGCGACCAGCCGCGGGCGGTGTCGACGGCGTACGGCGTGAGCACCTGCCCGGGCGTCCAGCGGGCCAGTGCCTCGGCGAGCGCGGGCTCGAAGGCGCTCCCGGGTGACGCCGCCTTGAACCACACCGGTCGCTCCGCCTCGACCCGGATGATCACCGACCACGGCCGCAGCCGCACCCGCCGCGGACCCGTCTCGCCGACGCCGAGCACGGCCAGTTCCCGCTCCAGCCAGTCGAGCGCCGCCGTACGCCACGCAGGCTCCTCCCAGGGGGTCCGCGCCTCGGGATAGGAGCCGCGGTCGATCTGCAAGGTCATAATCGGAGGATGGCACAGTGGCCGGACACCCCGTACCGGGTCGGGATCTCCGGCTGGCGTTATCCACCGTGGCGCAAGGTCTACTACCCCGAAGGTCTCCCGCAGCGGGCGGAACTCGAGTATGCGTCCAACCGCCTGAACTCGATCGAGCTGAACGGCTCCTTCTACGCCCTCCAGCGACCGTCGTCCTACCAACGCTGGTACGACGAGACTCCCGACGGCTTCGTCTTCTCGGTCAAAGGTCCGCGCTTTGTCACGCACGTCAAGCGGCTGGCCGACGTGGACGCGCCGCTGGCGAACTTCTTCGCCTCCGGTGTCCTTGCACTGGGCAACAAACTCGGGCCGGTCCTGTGGCAACTACCGCCGAACTTCCAGTTCGACGCCGATCGCTGCGCCGCGTTCTTCGCACAACTGCCGCGCACTACGCGTGCGGCCGCCGAGGTCGCCAAAGGTCACGACGAGCGGATGAAGGACCGGGCGCTGCTCGAGGCGAAGGTCGATATCCCGCTGCGGCACGCGATCGAAGTCCGGCATGACAGCTTCAAGACCCGGAAGTTCGTCGAGTTGGCCCGGGAGCACGACATTGCGGTGGTCTGCGCGGACACGGCCGGAAAGTGGCCGATGTTCGAGGACGTGACCGCCGGCTTCGCGTACGTCCGGCTGCACGGCGCCGAGGAGCTCTACGTCAGCGGGTACGACGACAAGTCGCTGGCGCGCTGGGCCCGAAAGATCCGGTCCTGCAAATGTGACACCTACGTGTACTTCGACAACGACGTCAAGGTGCACGCGCCCTACGACGCCGAGCGGTTGGCTGCTCGCCTGGGGATCGAATCGGCCGCCACCGAAGGATGACGGCCTCAGAAGAGTCGCGCCCCCACCGGCTGCTCGAGGTCCAGTAGGAACTGCTTCCGCTTCAGCCCGCCGGCGTATCCGGTGAGCGACCCGTTCTTCCCGATCACCCGGTGGCAAGGGACCACGATCGACAACGGGTTCTGCCCGACTGCTTTCCCCACCGCCTGCGCCTGGTGCGGCGGCTCGCCGAGTCGTGCCGCGATCTCGCCGTACGTCGTGGTCTCGCCGTACGGGATCTCTTCGAGGACCGTCCACACCCGGCGCTGGAACTCGTCGCCCGCGAGCCGGGTCGGGAGGTCGAACGTGATCCGCTCGCCGGCGAAGTACTCCTCCAGTTGCTCGACGACGAGGGTGATGAGCGGGTCGGTCGACTCGACCCGCTCACCCAGCGTCTCAACCGTCGGCTTCACCCAGTGGTGCGGGAAGTAGATCCCGACCAGTACGTCGTCCGCGGCGACCAGCGTGAGGTCCCCGATCCGGGTGCTGACAATCGCGTGCCTGTTCATACAGGTAGAACGCGCCCGCACCCGGACGTGTGAGGACCAGACGTGTGCGGACTACAAGCCGACGCGCTCCCGAGTCCGCTGCCGGAAGTCCCGGCCGATCTTGGTGACCTCGTCGGTCTGCAACTCGGCGACTGCGACCGACGGGGTGCCGTCGGCCGCGCACTGCACCAGCCACTGCCCGCCTGGGCCGGACACACCGGACGCCAGGCCCGCGTTCGGGTCGGCAGTCGCCGCGAGGCTGACCCAGGAGGTGTTGTTCGCGGCGGCCCCGCGCACCTGCACCCCGATGTGATCGTTCGAGCCGCCGGAACTGGCGTACGACACCAGCACGACATCAGCGCCGAGCCGGTCGTACTCGGTGAACAGCTCCGGGAACAGCACGTCCAGCCCGAGCATGAGCCCGACGCGGACTCCGTCCACGTCGAACGTCACCGGATCCTTGCCGGCCGAGTACATCCAGGTGACCTTCGTGGTGGAGAGCATGCGCTCGTCATACCGGGCGACGATCTTGCCCTGGTCGGACAGGACGTACATGCTGTTGTGCGGTCGGGTGTCGGGCACCTGATGCACGGACGGGATCACGGTCCAGATCCCGAGCTCGCGGGAGAGCGCGGCGATCTGGTCAAGTTCGCCCTGCAGGGCCGTCCAGTCGGCCTTGGTCCAGTCGGACGGTCCGATCTCGTCGGGTCCGAGCTCGGACATCACACGCTTGCTCGGAAAGCAGATGGCTCCCTCGGTGAAGTGCACGATCCGGGCGCCGTCCTTGGCGGCCTGCCGCATCAGGGCGCGGACCTCGTCGCCGCTCTCCCGGAGCAGGGCGCCGTCGGTGGGGTCTTCCCGGACCGTCGACTGGGTCGCGGCGATTCGTACGATTTCCGGCATGTCTGGTTCTCCTGTCGGAGTTGGACGGAAGTGCCGGAGGGCAGTCGTGTAGGACTCGCCGGTTTTGGCGGCACGGGCACGGACCCGTTGTTTGAAGTTCCTGTGCGCTGTCATCTGGCCTTCCACGCACTCGTCCGCGATCCCCCAGCGATCCCGTCCGAGGCGGTCGACCAGGACAGGCGGCCCGAGACAGGAAGTCCCTTTGCCTTCTCGAGTGTGACCGAGCTGGGGCCGGTCGACGAAGGTGAGGCGCGGGCCGCGCCGGAGCCCACATCCTAACTCGGCCTTCGGACAGAAATCGTCAGCGACGCAGGACGTCGTCCGCCGCGTCCATCGCGACGCCGATCAGTTCCGGGCTGAGGTCGACGACGGTGTTCCCGTCGGGGTCGAGATTCCCGGTCTCGGTGATCGACAGACCGATCAGCGCGAGCGCCCCGGCACGCTGCCGCTGCAGGCGCGCGAACGCGTCCTCGGGACCCAGTGGGGCGCTCGTGTCGTCGTGTTCCCAGGCGGCGACGGCCCGCTCGGCGAGGGCGGCCGGCACGGTCACGCGGATGGCCGGCAGTCCGGCCGCGCGGAACGTCGTACCGATCAGACCCAGCACTCGTGCGTCGTTGGCGTACACAGCCGTCGATGGTAGCGACCCGGGGCGGCATAAAGTCGGACCGTGACGCGGTTGTCATCAGGAGTACGCGTAGACGAGGTTTGGAGCAGAGGGTGAGCATTCGAGTCGGGTACAAGGCGTCGGCGGAGCAGTTCGGGCCGCGCGAGCTGGTGGAGTACTCCGTCCGGGCCGAGGAACTCGGGCTCGACAGCGTGACCGTGTCGGACCACTTCCTGCCGTGGCGGCACGAGGGCGGCCACGCCCCGTTCGCGCTCGCCTGGATGGCGGCGGTGGGTGAGCGGACCAACCGGGTGCTGCTCGGTACGTCGGTGCTGACGCCGACCTTCCGGTACAACCCGGCCGTCATCGCGCAGGCGTTCGCGACCCTCGGCGAGCTGTACCCCGGGCGCGTCATGCTCGGCGTCGGCACCGGCGAGGCGCTGAACGAGATCGCGGTGTCGGGGATGGAGTGGCCTGAGTTCAAGGAGCGGTTCGCCCGGCTGCGGGAGGCCGTGCAGCTGATCCGCGACCTGTGGACGAAGGACGGCGTCAGCTCCGAGGGCCCGTACTACAAGACCGTCGATGCGTTCATCTACGACCGCCCGGAGACCCCGCTCAAGGTGTACGTCGCCGCCGGCGGACCGCTGGTCGCGAAGTACGCCGGCCGCGCGGGCGACGGGTTCATCGCGACGTCCGGCAAGGGCATGGAGCTCTACAACGACAAGCTGATCCCCGCCGTGAAGGAGGGCGCGGAGAAGGCCGGGAAGAAGTTCGAGGACATCGACCGGATGCTCGAGGTCAAGGTCTCCTACGACCGCGACCCGGCGGCCGCGCTGGAGAACACCCGGTTCTGGGCGCCGCTGTCGCTCACGCCGGAGCAGAAGCACAGCGTGACGAGTGCGACCGAGATGGAGCGGCTCGCGGACGAGCTGCCGATCGAGCAGGTCGCGAAGCGGTGGATCGTGGCGTCCGACCCGGAGGAGGTCGTGAAGCAGTTCCAGCCGTACGTCGACGCCGGGTTCAACCACTTCGTCGTCCACGGTCCGGGCCAGGACCAGGAGCGGTTCCTGACCCAGTTCACCGAAGACGTTCTGCCGTTGCTGCGCAAACTGTCTTGAGCCTGACGGCCGGGCGCCGGACAATCGGCGCGTGCCCGACTTTCAGATCGTTCGCGACGACGACCCGCGGTGCGCCGAGCTCGAAGCAGCCGGCTACCGCGTGGTCGGCGAGTCCTGGGCCGTGCGCTTGTTCGACCCGGACCGCGAGCTGCTGGAGTCCGCCGTACGCCGGGTGACCGCCGACGGACTGACCGTTCGGGAGCTCGGGCCCGAGTCGGCTCCGGTCCTGCACGCGCTGGAGAAGGCGAACGAGGCGGACTATCCGTACACGCCGGCGACGCATCGGGTGGTCGGCGAGCTCGCCGACACCCAGGCGCTCTGGCCCGAGCACCGCGTCTTCGGAGTTTTCGACGGCCACCGCCTGGTCGGCGCCACGGTGATCCGCAACCACGACGGGTTCGGCGACACCGCGTTCACCTCCGTGCTGTCGACGCACCGCCGTCGCGGGGTCGCCCAAGCGGTCAAGGCCGCGTCGATCCTGGCGTTCCTCGACATCGGCATCACCCGCTTCAGCACCGGCGGCGCCGCCGCCAACCAGGCCAGCCTCCAGGCCAACCAGTCCCTCGGCTACAAACTCACGGAGCAGTGGCGAACCTACGCCCCCCAGTAACCCGCCGCCCGCCCGCCGCCCGCAGCGCCCACCCGCCGCAGCGCCAGCCCGCACCCCGCAGCTCCCGCCCGCAGCGCCAGCCCGCAGCGCCAGCCCGCAGCGCCCGCCTGCGGCCTGCCGCCCGCCCGCTCTGCCTGCCGCCTGCTCGCTCTGCCTGCCGTTCGCGGAGCCTGCATCGCCCCGCAAGCGCGTCACCCACCGCCGTGCGTGCCACAACTCGGGACCTGAGACCTGTACCGGGACCTGCGACAGGAAATAACAGGTCCCACCCCACCAGTACCTGTCTCCGGCCCCGACGACAGCCGGGTTAGTGGAGGTCCTCGGAGAGGGACTTGGCGGCTTGGGTGAGGAGGGGGACGGCGCGTTCGACGAGGTCTTCGGTCATGCGGCCGGCGGGGCCGGAGATGGAGATGGCCAGGTGGGAGGGGGCGTCGGGGACGGCTACGGCCACGCACCGGACGCCGAGTTCCTGCTCGCCTTCGTCCATCGCGTAACCGGTGTCGGCGGCCTGGTGGAGCTGGGTGGTGAAGGCGTCGGGCGTGGTGATGGTGTTGTCGGTGTGCTGCGGCATGCCGGTGCGGTGCAGGAGTTCGCGGACGTCGGCGTCCGGGAACTGGGCGAGGATCGCCTTCCCGACCGCGGTGCAGTGCGGCAGGACCCGGCGGCCGACCTCGGTGAACATCCGCATCGAGTGCCGGGAGGGGACCTGCGCGAGGTACACGATCTGGTCGCCGTCGAGCATCGCCATGTTCGCGGACTCGCCGAGCTCGTCGACCAGGCGCGCCAGGTGCGGCCGGGCGAACACACTGAGCATGTGCGACGAACTCTCCCCGAGCCGGATCAGCTTCGGTCCGAGCACGTACTGCCGCGACGGCTCCTGCCGCAGGTACCCGAGGTCGACCAGGGTCCGGACCAGCCGGTGGATCGTCGGCAGCGGCAGGCCGGAGGCCGTGGCCAGCTGGGACAGTCCCATCATCCCGCCCGCGTCGGCCATCGTCTCGAGCAGCCCGAACGCGCGCTCGATCGACTGCACGCTGCCGGTGCGTGCCTTGCCACCGTTCGTCTCCGCCATTGAAGCTCCTTTCCGGATGACGGAAGTTTAGCGACAGATCCCGGAAGCACGAAGACTTGTATCTTCCACGAAGTAGATATTAGTCTCCACAATACGGAAATCTGAGGAGGCGGCCGCATGAGCCTGGATGATCTGGTGACCGAGCTCGACCGGCGGTTGGCAGCCGCAGACGCGGCGCTGGCTGCGGACTACCGCGGTGACCGAGGAGTCCGCCAGCCGATCCACACCGTCTACGTCCCGGCCGATCGGTACGACGCGAGCACGGTGGCCGACTGGGGCGCGCTGGCGCGGGCGGCGCTCGACGAGCACGCCGGGTCGGCCGTGGAGTTCGCGAAGGTGCTGGACCTGCCGGCCGAGCTGGCGGACGAGGTGTACGACCGGGTCCGGGCGAAACTCGAACGCGAGCCGATCGAGGACCTCCGCGTCGACTTCGAGGACGGCTACGGCAACCGGCCCGACGAAGAGGAGGACGCCGCAGCGATCGTCACTGCTCAAACATTCTCCGACCAGACCCCGTACTACGGTCTGCGGATCAAATCGTTGGAAGCGCCAACCAGGCGTCGCGCCGTCCGGACCCTCGACCTCGTCGTCAAGCATCTCGGCACGATCACCGACGGCTTCGTCATCACGCTGCCGAAGGTGACCTCGGTCGAGCAGGTCGAGGCGATGGTCTTCGTCCTCGAGACGCTCGAGCGCGAGTACGGCGTACCGCGGCTGAAGTTCGAGATCCAGGTGGAGACCCCGCAGGCGATCCTCGGTACCGACGGGACCGCGTTGATCGCCCGGATGATCAAGGCCGGCGGCGATCGGGTGACCGGTCTGCACTACGGGACCTACGACTACTCCGCCTCGCTCGGTGTCGCGGCGGCGTACCAGAGCATGGAGCATCCGGTCGCCGACCACGCCAAGGACGTCATGCAGCTCGCCGCGGCCGGCACCGGTGTCTTCGTGTCCGACGGCTCCACCAACGTCCTCCCGGTCGGCGACGCCGTCCACGACGCCTGGCGCCTGCACTTCCGGCTGGTACGGCGTTCACTAGCGCGCGGCATCTATCAGGGCTGGGACATGCACCCCGCCCAGCTCCCGACTCGCTTCGCCGCGACGTACCTCTTCTATCGCGAAGGGTTCGACCAGGCTGCGCTGCGCCTGCGTGCGTACCTCGGTGACGGTGAGTCCGGCTACCTGGATGAACCTGCGACGGCGGCCGCGCTCGCCGGGTTCGTCCTCCGCGGGATCGAGTGCGGCGCCATCGACACGACCGAGTTCGACACCACCGGTCTCGCCAAACTCGCCCGCCGGGCGGTCCCGGAGAGTTAGAGCATGTCTCCCAACCCCACGCCTACTGCGCGGCACTCGGCGGGCACATGCTCGCTACGGCGTGGGATTGGGAGACATGCTCTAGCCTCGCGACATGCGACTGGTTGCGGAGTTCACCACCGAACCCTTCGAGGTCGAGGGTTCACCCCCCGCGCACGCCACCGAGGCGTTGCGTGCCGCCGAGGAGGCCGGGCTCGACTGTGAGTTCGGCCCGCTCGGTACGCAGGTCAGTGGCGAGCAGCACCTGCTGCTGCCCGCACTGCCGAAGGTGCTCGAAGCCGCGTTCGCCGGCGGCGCGAGCCAGGTGACGTTGCAGGTACGCCGCGATGCCTGAGCAGCACCCGTTGGTCCAGGCGATCGGCCCGTTGATCGAACGGCTGAACGCGGAACTCGTCGACCCGGCCGACGCCCGCGCGGACGACGTACCGCTGGAGTGGGACGGGAAGCCGGTGGTCGCGGTGCGCCTGCCGGCCAAGGGTGGCGTGCAGGGGCTGCTCGCGGAGGTGGCGGACGAGCTGGGCGGACCGCTCAACGAGCTTCCGAGGTCGGAGAAGCAGCAGGCGGTGCTGATGCTGGAGGCGCGCGGCGCGTTCGAGTTCCGGAAGTCGGCGGAGATCGTGGCCGAGGCGCTCGGTGTCACGCGCTTCACCGTCTACAACTACCTGAACCGCGCCCGCTGATATTCAACAAACTGTTGACGACGGGCAGGGTGGATGTCACGCTCTCGTCATACGGAAAGTCGATTTCGGGATTCGAGAAGGTGTGACCGTGGACCTGTTGGAGTTCAACTCCGCTCCGACCGACCGGCTGCGGCCGGAACTGGCGGCCTGCTGTGACGTGCCGCGCTGGGTCGACGCGATCCTGGCCAAGCGGCCGTACGCCGACGTCGCCGCACTGACCGCGGTCGCCGACCAGGCACTCCGGGAGCTCGACGACAACGAGGTCGATCGTGCTCTGCGGGCGCATCCGCGGATCGGTGACCGGCCGCAGGGCGCGAGCACCGAGGCGGCCTGGTCGCGCAAGGAGCAGTCCGGTGTCGACCCGGAGTCCCGGCAGGCGCTTGCCGAGGGCAACCGTCAGTACGAGGACCGCTTCGGCAGGGTGTTCCTGATCTGCGCCACCGGACTCTCGGCGGCACAGATGCTGAACAGCCTGAAGGAACGCCTGACCCACGACGACGCGACCGAGGCGGCCGTCGTCCACGAAGAGCTGCGCAAGATCGCGCTGCTCCGGCTGGCGAAAGTGGTGACCGCATGAGCAGCCTGTCGACCCACGTCCTGGACACCGCACTGGGACGGCCGGCGCCGAACCTCGGCGTCCGCCTCTACCGCGGCGACGTGCTCGAAGCCACCGGTACGACGGACAGCGACGGCCGGATCGCCGAGCTCGCGCCGACGCTCGAGCACGGCACGTACCGGCTCTGGTTCGACGTCGCGGCGTACGCGGAATCCACCGGCCAGGACATCTTCTTTCCCGAGGTCTCCGTGACCTTCACGGTCGCCGACGAGCGGCACTACCACGTCCCCCTGCTGCTCAGCCCGTTCGCGTTCTCCACCTACCGAGGGAGCTGATCCCGATGGCCATCCACCTGGGAGCCAACCAGTACGGCAAAGCCGAGAGCCGCGTCGTCCGCATCTACCGCGACACGCCTCGCCACCAGATCCGCGACCTCAACGTGTCGACCGCGCTGCGCGGGAACTTCGAGGCCGCGCACACCACCGGCGACCAGAGCGACGTGCTGCCGACCGACACCCAGAAGAACACCGCGTTCGCGTTCGCGAAGGAGAAGGGCATCGACGCGATCGAGGACTACGCGCTCGCCCTCGGCGCGCATTTCCTGGACGCGTCGGCGGCCGCCGAAGGCGCGCGGATCGAGGTCGAGGAATACTCCTGGGAGCGGATCCAGGACCACGATCACGCGTTCGTACGGTCTGGTGCCGGTGTCCGGAACACGGTGGTGAACGTCGAGGGCCGCGGCGCGGACCGGAAGGCGTACGTGGTGTCCGGGATCAACGACCTGGTGGTGCTGAAGTCCACCGGCTCGGAGTTCCACGGGTTCCTGAAGGACAAGTACACGACGTTGCAGGAGACGAACGACCGGATCCTGGCCACCTCGCTGGTCGCGCGCTGGCGCTACGACCACACCGACGTCGACTGGGACAAGTCGTACGACGAGATCAAGGGACTGCTGCTCGAACAGTTCGCGAAGATCCACAGTCTCGCGCTGCAGCAGACGCTGTACGGGATGGGCCAGGCGGTGCTCGAGCAGCACCCGGAGGTCGCCGAGATCAAGTTCTCGGCGCCGAACAAGCACCATTTCCTCGTCGACCTCTCGCCGTTCGACGTCGAGAACCCGGGCGAGGTGTTCATCGCCGCGGACCGGCCGTACGGCTTGATCGAGGCGAGCGTGACCCGCGACGACGCGAGCGACGCCGGCAGTGCGTGGCACGCCGTACCAGGGTTCTGCTGACGCCATGGCGAGGATCGTGATCGAGGGCGCCCACGTGGCGACCCTCGATCCGGCCCGGCGCGAGTTCGTCGGCCATGTGGTTGCTGATGGCAATCGGCTCGTCGCGGTCGGGCCCGGACCGGCACCGGCGTACGACGATGCGCGCGTGCTGGACGGGCGCGGGTGTCTCGTCACACCGGGGTTCGTGAACACGCATCATCATCTGTACCAGTGGGTGACCCGCGGCCTCGCCGTCGACTCCACGCTCTTCGGCTGGCTGACCACGCTGTACCCGGTGTGGGCGCGCATCACCGAGGAGTCCGTGTACGTCGCCGCGCAGGCGTCGCTCGCCCAACTCGCGCTGACCGGATGCACGACCGCCGCCGATCACCATTACGTCTTCCCGCGCGGTGGCGGCGACCTGCTCGCGGCGGAGATCACCGCGGCGCAGGAGATCGGTCTACGCTTCCATCCCGCGCGGGGGTCGATGGACCGCGGTCAGAAGGACGGTGGCCTTCCGCCGGACTCGGTGGTCGAGGACCGCGACGAGATCCTCGCGGCGACCGAGGCCGCGATCGAGCGCTGGCACGACCCGTCGCCGGACTCGATGCTGCAGCTCGTCGTCGCGCCGTGCTCGCCGTTCAGCGTGAGCGGCGAGCTGATGCGCGAGTCGGCCGAGCTCGCGCGGCGTCACGGCGTACACCTGCACACGCATCTCGCCGAGACGACCGACGAAACCGAGTGGTGCCGCGCGACGTACGGGTGCACGCCGCTCGAGTACGCCGACCAGCTCGGGTGGACCGGGCCCGACGTGTGGTTCGCGCATGGCATCCACTTCGACGACGCCGAGATCAAGCACCTCGGCAGTACCCGCACCGGCGTCGCCCACTGCCCCAGCTCGAACGCCCGCCTCGGCGCCGGCATCGCCCGCACCGCCGACCTCCGCGCCGCCGGCGCCCCCGTCGGCCTCGGCGTCGACGGCACCGCGAGCAACGAGTCCGGCAGCCTCATCGAGGAACTCCGTCACGCCCTCCTCTTCGCGAGGGCCCGCGGCGGCCCGCAAGCCCTCACCGTCCGCGCCGCCCTGGAGATGGCCACATTGGACGGCGCCCGCATCCTCGGTCGCGCGAACGACCTCGGCTCGTTAGAGCCCGGCAAACTCGCAGACGTCGCCGTGTGGAACCTCAACACCCTCCCTCACGCTGGCCTCCCCGACCCCGTCGCCGCGCTCGTCCTAGGCTCACCCCCACCCCTCGCGCTCCTTCTCGCCAACGGCCGCCCCGTCGTAGAACACGACGTACTCCTCACAGCCGACGAGGCCACGCTGGCGAGCGCCGCCGCCCGTACCCAGGCGCTGCTGACTGCGGACATCCGCTGAAGACCTCGGACAAGCTATTGGCTGTCCGAGGTCCGCGGGGGTTGTCCACAAACTGCCGAATCGGTCGTTCTGGGGTGGTGTGCTCGGTGCATGTTCTTGGGCATGAACAGGAGATTGGCAGTAGCCGCCGCCGCGCGGGGCGGCTGGTTCACCCGAGCCGACGCGCTCGCCGCCGGGTACAGCGCCAGCGGGCTGGAGCACCGGTTGCGCACCCGGCAGTGGCAGCGGCTGACCTACAACTCGTACGTCGAGCCTCGGGACTGGCCGCCGGACGAGCCACCGTGGGATCGCTCGCTGCGCCTGCATCGGTTGAGCGTGCGGATGGCCTACGAGCGGCTGCGTGATGTCGTGGTCAGCCATCAGTCGGCTGCGGTTCTTCATGGCTTGCCGATCTGGGGGATCGACCTTGCGAAGGCGCACTTCACCCGCCCGGTGACGGGTCGTGGGCGAGCAGGACGACACGTGCGGCTGCATCGGTCGCCGGTGGCTGCGGACGAGGTCGTCGAGTGTGCCGGTCTGCGAGTGACGCGGGTCGAGCGGGCGATCGTGGAGACGGCGGGCGGCACGTCGTACGAGGTCGGTGTGGTGCTGGCCGACGCGGCGCTTCGGCTCGGTCTGACGACACCGGAGCAGCTCGAAGCCGTCGTGCGGCGTCATCAGCATTGGCCAGGTACGGCGGCGGCGCGTGCGGCTGTCCTGTTCGCGGACGGGCTGAGCGAGTCGGTCGGCGAGTCACGACTCCGCGTACTGATGGCGAATCACGGTCTGCCCACGCCGGAGCTGCAGGTCGAGATCCGTGACGAGACCGAGCGACTGATCGGTCGCGTCGACTTCCTGCTCGGCGGGGTCCTCGTGGTGGAGTTCGACGGAGCTCTGAAGTACGACGCCGGCGCAGACGTCGTTCGCGCTGAGAAATGGCGCGAGGACCGGCTCCGCGAGCGCGGCTACGGCATGATCCGAGTCGGCTGGTCCGATCTCAACCAGCCCCACCGCACGGCTGACCGGCTCTGGCGGGGACTACGTGGACAGGCGGCGAGGACCTCGGACAACCAATAGCTTGTCCGAGGTCCGCAATGGGGGTGCGTGGTCAGTGGTGGAGGAGGTCGCCGTCGATCCAGACGGCCTGGACGTCGGCGGGGGTGCCCAGGGTGAAGATTCGGGCCAGGGCCTCTTCGGTGTCTTCGGCGTGGGTGATGGCTACCGCTAAGGGGGAGCCTTCGCTGGGGCGCAGGAGTTGGGCGTCGAAGCGGTGGCCGACGGAGAGGTGGCCGACCTCGGGGAGGTCGAGGACCTCGGCGCCGGCGGTGGTGGACAAGTAGAGGAGGTGGGCGGCGGTCAGCGGGCGGCCCTGATCGCCGAGGAGTTGCTGGCAGAAGTAGGCCTGCAGGCCCTCCTTCAGCAGCGAGAAGCCGGTGCCGGCGCCGACGTCGGAGCCCAGAGCGACGCGTACGCCGTGCTGCAGGTGCCGGTGCAGCGGGAACAACCCGCTGCCGAGCGCCGCGTTGCTCGTCGGGCAGTGCGCCACCGCAGCTCCGCTCGTGCCGAGCAGCTTGAGTTCCACGTCGGTCGGGTGGACGTTGTGGGCGAGTACGGTACGGCGGTCCACCAAGCCGTGCCGGTCGTACGTCGTCACGTAATCGCTCCCGCCGAACAGGTCGGCCACGCTGGCGATCTCGGCCTCGTTCTCGTTGACGTGTGAGGTGAACAGTGCGCCGGGGATCGCGTCCATCAGTCCGCGGCAGGTCGCGAGCAGTTCGTCGGTGCACGAGAGCGAGAAGCGGGGCGTCACGGCGTACCGGTTGCGGCCGACGCCGTGCCAGTGGTTCGCGATCGCGAGTGATTCGGCGTACCCGCGGACCGGTGTGGTGAGGAGCTCCGGCCGGAGCAGGCGGTCGCTGAGGACCAGGCCGGAGGTGATCCGCAGACCGACCTTCGACGCGGAGCTGAAGAGGGCGTCGACCGCGTCCGCGTAGTGCGCGCCGAACACGAGTGCCGACGTCGTCCCCGCGGCCGCGAGCCCGCGGACGAACTCGTCGGCCACGCTCGCCGCGTACGCCGTGTCGGCCATCCGCGCCTCCTCCGGCAGCGCGTACCGGTCGAGCCACTCGAGCAACGGCAGCCCGAGACCGCCGACGGCGCGGATCTGCGGGAAGTGCACATGCGTGTCGACGAAGCCCGGGAGTACGACGCCGTCCCGCAGGTCCACGACCTGCTCGGCGGGATGTGCCTCGCGGATCTCCAGGAACGGGCCGCGAGCAACGATCATGCCGTTATCGACCAGCACCCCGGCGTCGACGGCGACCCGCAGGCCGGCGCCGGCGAACGGGTTCTCCGGGGTGTCGATGAACGTGCCACGGTAAAGAGTCATGCCTTCGCCTCACGATGAGCCGAGGCGGGGCGACGCTCGGCGGTGAACAGTTCGAGCAGCCAGGCAGCGACGCCGACCGCGATGACAGCCGGCTCCTTGCCGGTCACGCTGGGGATGCCGATCGGCGTGGTGATCCGGGCGATCGCTTCCGGGGTGTTGCCGTCCTCGGCGAGCTTGCGCTGGAAGCGGGCCCACTTCGCGCTGGACCCGATCAGCCCGATCGTCGCGAGCGCCTCGTTGCGGATCGCGGCGTCGCAGAGCGCGGCGTCCTCCGCATGGTCGTGGGTCATGATCAGTGCGTGCGTCCCGGGTGGCAGCTCACCGACGACCAGCTCGGGCAGGACCGGCACGTTGTGAACGTGGACCTGCGCGATCGCGTCGTCCAGCACGGCCAACCGATCCACGGTCAGCTGATCGGGCCGGGAGTCGACGAGATGCAGCTCGATGTCGTGCCGCGCGAGGATCCGGGCGAGCTCGAGGCCGACGTGCCCGACCCCGAAGATCGCCACCGACGGCACCACCGGCAACGGTTCCAGCAACAACCTCACCTCACCACCACAACACTGGACCCCATGCTGGTACGGCGCTTTGTCGGACAGCGCCGCCGTCAGCTCCTCAGGAACCGACGCCCCGTCGGCGATCATCGCCCGCGACCGCTCGACGGCCAACGCCTCCAAGTTGCCGCCGCCAACAGTCGCCCAAACGTTGTCAGCAGCAACAACCATCTTCGCGCCCGCCGCACGCGGTGCATGCCCGCGCACCGACATCACGGTGACGAGCACCCCAGGCCGACGCCCGGCCCGCAGGATCTGAATGGCCTTTACCCACTCCATGACACACCGCCTCGCGCGCGGTCGAGCGCCCAGTACACGGCCTCGGGTGTGGCCGGCGACGGGAGATCGACGCTGGTACCGGCCGGTCCGAACGCCGCCGTAGCCTGCCGCAACGCCTCGCGAACCGAGAACGCCAGCATCAGCGGCGGCTCGCCGACAGCCTTGGAGCCGTAGACGGCGCCTTCTTCGTGCGCCTTCTCCAGCAGGTGCACGTTGAAGACCGAAGGCATCTCCGAGAAGCTCGGCAATTTGTACGTGCTCGCGGCCTGCGTCGACAACCGCCCGCGCCGCTCGCCGGCACTCTCGTCCCACCGCAGGTCCTCGAGCGTCAACCACCCGGCGCCCTGGACGAACCCGCCCTCGATCTGACCGATGTCGATCAGCGGGCTCAGGCTGTCCCCGACGTCGTGCACGATGTCGACCCGGCGCAGCGTGTAGGCACCGGTGAACCCGTCGACCTCGACCTCGGACGCGGCGACGCCGTACGCGAAGTACTTGAAGGGTTCGCCGCGCATCGCGTTCGCGTCCCAGTGCAGTCCTTCGGTGCGGTAGAACCCGGCGGCCCAGAGCTGCACGCGCTGCAGGTAGGCCATCCCCACGAGTTCGTTCCAGTCGACTCCGTCGCCGGACAGCCCGCGGACGACGCCGTCGGCGAACCGGACGTCCGACGGGCTGATCCCGAGTTTCCCGCCGGCGACCTGGGCCAGCCGCTCCCGGATCTGTTCGCAGGCGTTCTTGATCGCGGCACCGTTCAGGTCGGCGCCGGACGACGCGGCGGTCGCGGACGTGTTCGGCACCTTGTCGGTCCGCGTCGGCGCGAGCCGCACCCGCGCCAGCGGTACGCCGAGTGTGGTGGCGGCGACCTGCAGCATCTTCGTGTGCAGTCCCTGCCCCATCTCGGTGCCACCGTGGTTGATCAGCACCGACCCGTCCTTGTAGACGTGGACGAGCGCGCCCGCCTGGTTGAACGCCGTCAGGTTGAACGAGATCCCGAACTTCACCGGCGTCAGCGCCAGACCGCGCTTCACGTGCGCCTGCGAGGCGTTGAACTCGGCAATCTCCGAAGCCCGCGCCTCGACCTCACCAACAGACAGCACCTGCGACCAGCACGACTCCAACCGGTCCGCGTGCCGCACCGGTTGCCCGTACGGCGTGGAGTCGCCCGGCTGGTAGAAATTGCGCCGGCGCAGGTCCAGGGCGTCGTACCCGAGAAGTGGGGCGCAGCGGCCGAGGATGTCCTCGATCACGAGCATCCCCTGCGGGCCGCCGAACCCGCGGAAGGCGGTCTGCGAGGTCTTGTTGGTCTTCGCGATCCGACCGTCGACCCGGATGTGCGGGACCTCGTACGCGTTGTCGATGTGGCACATCGCCCGCGCCAGCACCGGCTCCGACAGGTCGAGACTCCACCCGCCGTCCGCGGTCAGCACAGCGTCCAGCGCGACCAGCTTGCCGTCGTCGGAGAATCCAACGGTCCAGGACGAGTGGAACCCGTGCCGCTTGCCGGACATCGTCATGTCCTGCGTCCGGTTCAGCCGCAACCGCACCGGTCGCCCGGTCAGGGTCGCGCCCAGCGCGGCGATCGCGGCGAACCCGTGCGGCTGCATCTCCTTGCCACCGAACCCACCGCCCATCCGTAGGCACTGCACCGTGACCGAGTGGCTGGCCAGCCCGAGCACATGCGCGACGATCTCCTGCGTCTCCGACGGGTGCTGCGTGCTGGACTGCACGAAGATCTGCCCGTACTCGTCCACCAGAGCCAGCGCCGCGTGCGTCTCCAGGTAGAAGTGCTCCTGCCCGGCGAACTCGAACTCGCCACTGAACACGTGCGCCGCCCCCGCCAACGCCTCTTCGACGTCGCCCCGCTCCAGGTGCCGCCCGATGCCCTGGAAGCTCTCGGCCTCGATCGCCTCGCGAACGGTCACCAGAGACGGCAGCGGCTCGTACTCGACCTCCACCGCCAACGCCCCGAGCCGCGCCGCCTCCAGCGTCTCCCCGAGCACCCAGCACACCGCATGCCCGTTGAACATCACCTCACCCGGGAACAGTGGCTCGTCGTGTTTCACCCCCGCGTCGTTCACCCCGGGTACGTCGTCCGCCGTCAACACCCGCACCACACCGGGTACGTCGTACGCCGGCTTGGCCCGCAACGCGGTGACGCGAGCGTGGGCGTGCGGCGACTGCACCGGCCACGCGTGCAGGACGTCGCGGGTCCGCATCACCAGATCGTCGGTGTACAAGGCCGTTCCGGTGACATGCAGCGCGGCGCTCTCGTGCGGCAGCGGTACTCCGACCAGCGCGGCAGCGGGCCGTTCCGACAGCGAGCTCATGCGCCCACCCCCTCGAAGTAGAAACGCAGCAAGGACTGGCCGAGCATCGCCGAGCGGTACGCCGAACTCGCGCGGTGATCGTCCATCGGCGTACCCGCCGCGGCCATCACGCCCGCGGCGACCCGCACGGTCTCCTCGGTCCACGGCTTCCCGGTCAGCGCCGCTTCGGTCTCGCGGGCCCGCAACGGGGTCGCGGCGACCCCGCCGAGTCCGATCCGGACGTCCCGGACCACACCGTCGACGACCTCGACGGCGTACCCGATCGCGACGCTCGAGATGTCGTCGAAGCGCCGCTTGGCGACCTTGTGGAACGCGGTCATCGGTGCCAACGGCAACGGAATGACGATCGTCCGGATCAGCTCGTCGACCGCCTTCACGGTCTGCCGGTAGCCGGTGAAGTACTCCGCCAGACCGACGACCCGTTCGCCGCGGCGCGAGGCCAGGACCAGCGAGGCGTCGAGTGCGAGCAGCGCCGGCGGGGTGTCGCCGATCGGGGACCCGGTGCCGAGGTTGCCGCCGATCGTCGCGCCGTTCCGGATCAGCCGGGACGCGAACTGCGGGAACAACTGGGCCAGCAACGGGACACGACCGGCCAGGCGGCGCTCGATCTCGGTGAGCGTCAGCGCGGCACCGAGCCGGATCTCGCCGGGCCCGAAACTGAACTCACGCAGCTCCTCCAAGCGGTCGACGGCGATCGTCAGCGGCGGGCGGGATCCGAAGATGTTCACCTGCACACCCAGATCGGTCGACCCGGCGACGATCTGCGCCTCCGGTCGCTCGGCCAGCAGATCCAGTACGCCGTCGAGCGACGCGGGCCGGACGAACTCGCCCTCGTCCGAGACCAGACCGGTCGGCGCCGGGGCGGGGGCCGGCGAGTTGCGACGTACCGCCAGGGCGTCGTTCTCCGTCGGGTCCTCGAGGGCGTAGGCGGCGTCGCGGATCGGGCGGTAGCCGGTGCAGCGGCACAGGTTTCCGCTGAGCGAGTGCAGGTCGAAGCCGTTCGGCCCGTGCTCGTGATCGCCGTCGCCGGCTGCCCGGCCGGGGCGGTAGTACTCCGCCGCCATGCTGCAGATGAAGCCCGGCGTACAGAACCCGCACTGGGAGCCGCCGCGGACCGCCATCTCCTTCTGGACCGGGTGCAGTTCGGACGGCGAACCCAGTCCCTCCGACGTGATGAGCTCTTGGCCGTCCAGCGACGCGATCGGCAGCAGGCACGCGTTCACCGCGGTCCACTCGGTCGGCGCGTCGGTCCCGGGCCGGGCGACGAGCACCGAGCAGGCGCCGCACTCGCCTTCCGCACACCCTTCCTTCGCGCCGGTCAGGCCGCGGTCGCGCAGCCAGTCCAGCACGGTGGTGTGCACCGGTACGTCGCCGATCGCGGTGACCGCACCGTTCACGGTCAGGGCAGAGGTACGAAGGGCTTGCGTGGTCATCGGTTGCTGCTCCAACGGGTGCGGGCGCTGTGGATCGGGTTGGCGTCGGACACGAAGTCGTCGAACCGGTAGCCGGCGATCTTCGCGATCTCCAGCAGCGCGGCGGCATGCTCCTGGTTCTCGCAGTTGCCGAGCCGCTCGCGGCCCTGCTCGACGATCCGTTCGAAGGACTCCGCGTCCCGGACCGAGATCACCAGCGGGAACCCGAACCGCTCGCGGTACGCGTCGGTGATCGCGGTCAGCTCGTCGCGCTCCGGGTCGCCGAGGAACGTCAGGCCCTTGTCCGACTGGTCCCGCAGCGACGCCTCGCCGCTCAGGCCGTCGGCGACGAACTGCGATCCGAGCTGGGGATACGCCTGGATCAGTTCCAGTTGCTCCGCGCGGGACCCGGAGAACAGCGCCTCCTGGAACGACCGCCGGAGCGCGTGCGTGTCGGCGTACGGGCGCATGTCCCAGGCCCGCTCGACGGCCCAGCGCGGGCCCTGGAACAGGCTGCCGAACGTCTCGACGAACTCCTCGCGGCTCATCGTGTTGACCTGGTCGAGCCGGATGGTGTCACCCGGCTGCCCCGCCACGGCCGGACCGAAGTTCTTACCGACGTGGTGGAACAGGATGTTCAGGAAGATCGCGGTCAGGCTGCCGAGCGTGATGCCGCTGCCGAAGATGATCTCGGCCCAGTGCGGTACCGCCTGCGCGACCTGCGGCTGCGCGGTCACGTACATCGCCAGGCCGACGCTGGTCGCCACGATCACCACGTTCCGGTGGTCGTGGAAGTCGACCTTGGCGAGCGTCTGGAAGCCGACGACGGCCACCGTCGCGAACATCGCCAGCGCCGCGCCGCCGAGCACCGGATGCGGTACGCCGGCCACGATCGCCCCCGCCTTCGGCACCAGCCCGATCAGGATCATGATCCCGCCCGCAGCGGCGACCACCCAGCGACTGCGGATCCGGGTCAACCGGACCAGGCCGACGTTCTCCGCGAAGCAGGTGTACGGGAACGAGTTGAAGACGCCACCGATCGTGGTCGCCAGACCGTCGGCCCGCAGTGCCCGGGCGATGTCCTCGCGGCCGATCCGCTTCTCGACGATCTCGCCGGTCGCGAACACGTCACCGGTGGTCTCCACCGCGGTGATCAGCATGACCACGACCATCGAGATGATCGCCGCGATCGAGAACTTGGGCCAACCGAAGTAGAACGGCTGCGTCACGCCGACCCAGGACGCGTCGCCGACCGCACTGAAATGCGCGTCGCCGAACGCCCAGGCCACCAGCGTCCCGGCCACCAGCCCGACCAGGACGGCGATGGTCGCCATGAACCCCTTGAAGACGCGCTGGATCAGGACGATCAGTGCGAGCGTGCCGAGGGCGTAGGCCATGTTCTTGCCGCTCGTCGGAGCCGCGTCCGGGCCGGCGCCGCCGACCGCGTCGCCGGCCGCGACCGGCAGCAGCGCGAGACCGATGATCGTGATCACCGAGCCGGTCACCACCGGCGGGAAGAACCGGATCAGCTTGCTGAAGAACGGTGCGATGAAGAAGGTGGCCAGACCGGCAACCAGGACGGCGCCGTAGATCACCAGCAGACCGTTGGTCCCACCACCGGCCGCGAGACCGATCGCGATCATCGGCGACACCGCGGTGAACGTCACGCCCTGCAGCAGCGGCAGCCGGACGCCGACCTTCCAGAACCCCACGGACTGGATGATCGAGGCGATCCCGCAGGTGAAGAGGTCGGCGTTGATCAGGTGGATGAGCTGCTCGGTGGTGAGCCCGATCGAACCGGCCAGCAGGATCGGGACGATCACCGCCCCGGCGTAGAACGCCAGGACGTGCTGGGTGCCGTACACGGCCAGCTTGCCGGGCGGCAGCACCTGGTCGACAGGATGACGGCTGGCGCGGCGGGACGGTCGCAGGACTGTCTTCATCGGGACACGCTCCTCGGGTTTGACCTGCCCCGAGCATCGACTTCCTACGGCCGCGATGGCACCCGACGAACGTCCGAAGATGAACCGCCCGTGAACAGTCCGCTTTGTGTGATCACACAATCAGATTGATTTGAGCGCCAGGAACACGTCGACCCGGTCCTCGAGGGTCGACAGATCGCGTCCGGTCAGTTGCTCCACGCGTTCGATCCGGTAGCGAACGGTGTTGACGTGCAGGTGTAGCGACTCCGCCGTACGGGTCCACGAGCAGGAGCACGCGAGGAACGCCTGGAGCGTGCTGAGCAGGTCGGCGTGGGTACGGCGGTCGTGCTCGAGCACCGCCCCGAGGACGCGGTTGGTGTAGGTACGCCGTACGTCGTCCGGCAACGTGGCGAGCAGGAGCACGTGTGACGCGACCTCGTCCGACGTCACGACCGAGACCGGGGCCCGGCCGGCGCCCGCGGCGCGTTGCGCGAAACGGGCCTCCTCGACGGCGCCGGCGAGCGCGTCGACGGTGGTCTCGCCACTGATCCCGACGGCGAGCCGGGCCCGCTGAAGTCCGGGTCCGAGCCGGCCGAACGCGCGGCGCAGATGCTCGGGAAGCTCAGGCGTAGACGGCAGGAAGCCGATCAGCAGACCGTCCCGGCCGGGTGCGACGACGGCCGGCCCGACCGTCAGCGCGACGTCCTCGAGCAGGCTCAGCGCGACCTCGCTCGGTCCGTCGTCGCGAAGCTCGGCGACCGCGACGACCATCGGCCGTTCCGAGTGCGCGCCCGCCTGCCGGAGCCGCGCGGCGACCTCGGCCTGCGGGGCGCCCGACTCGACCAGGGCCAACGCGTCGGCGACCAGCGGGCGGAGCGCCCGGCGGCCCTCGTCCCGCCGGGCCCGGTCCAGCGCGGCGATCGCGCACAACTCGTGCACGGCTTCGACATGGTCCCGCGACCACTCGGTGTGGTCACCCTCGATCACCAGCACCCACGCCGTCAGCCGGTTGCCGAGCCCCGACCCGACCGGGAACAGGCTGTACGACGCGTCGATCGTCAGCGCGAGTGCCGGCGTACGGTCCGCCGTCAGGAACTTGCGGGTCACCGCGTCGACGGCCGCCGCGTCGAGCTCACCCGGCCCGGGTACGACGTGGCGCCCGGTCGAGGTCAGCACTCGGCAGTCGTGCCCGATCTCGGCGGAGATCCGGGCCGCCAGTTCGTCGAGACTGCGGCCGGCCGCGATCGACGACAGCAGTTGCCGCTGCCGCACCAGGCTCGCCGAGAGCCGCGCCCCGGTCTCGGCCGAGCCCGCCGCCGCCACGTATTCCGTGACGTCGGCGAAGGCGATCTCGACCGGCACCTCGATCAACGTCACCTCGTGCCGCTGACAGGCCTGCACCAGATCCGCCGGTACGTCGCCGAGCTGCGCCTTTCCCGCCAGGATCGTCGTCGCGCCCCGCGCCGCCATCGAGCTCACGAACACTTCGCTGTCCATCGGCCGCCGCCGCCAGACGAGCCCGGTCAGCACCACCTCGCCGCCGTTCAGGTACCGCCCCGGCTCCAGCAGGTCGGTCGTCACCAGCCGGCCGATCGGGCGATCCAGCGTCCCGCCGGCCGAGTGCAGCAGCCGCAGCCCGAGCTCCGGCGCATCCAGCAGTTCCGCCAGTAACACGCCGTACCTCCCAGGTCCGTCGCTTTAGAGGAACGTACAACGCGCGCGCCCGCACACGAAGCGTCCGCCCCGCGCATCCTGCGCATCCCGCGCTCGCCGCCGGCCCGGCTGCTCGGCGTTTTGGGGGTTCACCACCCGGCTTGCCCCTTCCTGCTCCGCATGCGTGCTGTGAAGGGGCGCGGGCGAGGGTTAACCACTCAAACCTCGCCCGGGCGGTGCCTTGACGGCTGGTGGTGACACGCTTATCGTCATTTCGCGAAGCAGAAACAAGATTCCGCAATACGGAAATTGGAGTCGGGATGAGTCACCATCTGCGGTTCACGGTGAACTGTTCGCTGCTGTTCACCGAGTTGCCTCTGCTGGAGCGGCCGGCCGCGGCGCGGCGGGCCGGGTTCGGCGCGGTCGAGTTCTGGTGGCCGTTCGTCGAGGCCGTGCCGCCGGACCGGCAGGTCGACGCGTTCGTCACCGCGGTGACCGACGCCGGCGTCCAGCTGACCGGCCTGAACTTCTTCGCCGGCGACATGCCCGGCGGCGACCGTGGCCTGGTGTCCTGGCCGAAGCGGTCCAGCGAGTTCCGCGACAACGTCGACGTCACCGTCGGCATCGGCGAACGCCTCGGCACCCAGGGCTTCAATGCCCTGTACGGCAACCGCGTCGACGGCGCCGCCGAGCGGGAGCAGGACGACCTCGCGGTCGAGAATCTCGCCCTGGCCGCGCAGGCCGCCGCCCGGATCGGCGCCACGGTCCTGGTCGAGCCGGTCAGCGGTGCGGACCGGTACCCGCTGACGACCGCGGCCGACGCGCTGACCGTGATCGATCGCGTCCAGGCGGCGTACGACGTACCGAATGTCGGACTGCTCGCGGACCTCTACCACCTCGCGGTCAACGGTGACGACGTCGACCGGGTGATCGCCGCGCACACCGAGCGGGTCGCGCATGTCCAGATCGCCGACGCCCCGGGCCGCAACGAGCCCGGCACCGGCACGCTCCCGCTCGACCAACAGCTCACCGCCCTCGAGGCGAACGGCTACGCCGGCTGGGTCGGGCTCGAGTACAAGCCGTCCACCACCTCAGAAGCAAGCTTCGGCTGGCTGCCGTTCGAGCGCCGCTGACCTTCCCCAGGAGACGACGAAATGACGAACATCGCCTTCATCGGCCTCGGCATCATGGGCAACCCGATGGCCGTCCACCTCGCGAACGCCGGGCACACCGTGGCCGGCCTGGACCGCACCCCGGAGCGGGCCGAGGCCCTGGTCGCCGCCGGCGGCCGCGCGGCCGGCTCGATCGCCGACGCGGTCAAGGGCGCCGACGTGATCTGCGTGATGGTGCCCGACTCGCCCGACGTCCAGGACGTCCTCGAGGGCGACAACGGGGTCTTCCAGAGCGCCGAGACCGGCGCCCTGATCATCGACTTCTCCAGCATCCGCCCGGACGTCACCCAGCAGCTCGCCGAGCAGGCCCGCGCGCTCGGGTTCCGGCTGCTCGACGCCCCGGTCTCCGGCGGCGAGGCCGGCGCCAAGAACGCCGCGCTGTCGATCATGGTCGGCGGCGAGGCGGACGACTTCGCGGTCGCCAAGCCGCTGTTCGACGCGGTCGGCAAGACCGTCGTCCACGTCGGCCCGAGCGGCTCCGGCCAGACGGTGAAGGCGGCGAACCAGCTGATCGTGGCCGCGAACATCCAGGCCGTCTCCGAGGCGGTGATCTTCCTGGAGGCGTACGGCGTCGACACCAAGGCGGCCCTCGAGGTCCTGGGCGGTGGCCTCGCCGGGTCCACGGTGCTGAACCAGAAGAAGGAGAACATGCTGTCCCGCTCCTTCGAGCCCGGGTTCCGGATCGACCTGCACCACAAGGACATGGGCATCGTCACCGCGGCCGCCCGCGAGGCGGGAGTCGTCGTACCGCTGGGTGCCCTGGTGGCGCAGCTGGTCGCGTCGGCCCGCGCGAACGGCGACGGCGGTCTTGACCACTCGGCGCTGCTCCGCGGTGTGGAGCGCCTGTCCGGAAAGGCGAACTCATGACCCGGATGCGGGCGGTCGATGCCGCCGTACTGATCCTGGAGAAGGAAGGGTCGACGCAGGCGTTCGGGTTGCCCGGCGCCGCGATCAACCCGTTCTACAGCGCGATCCGCGACCACGGCGGCATCAAGCACGTGCTCGCCCGCCACGTCGAGGCCGCCTCGCACATGGCCGAGGGATACACCCGGGCCAAGGCCGGCAACATCGGCGTCTGCATCGGTACGTCGGGACCGGCCGGCACCGATATGATCACCGGCCTGTACTCCGCGGCCGCGGACTCGATCCCGATCCTCTGCATCACCGGCCAGGCACCGGTCGCGAAGCTGCACAAGGAGGACTTCCAGGCCGTCGACATCTCCGCGATCGCCAAGCCGGTCGCGAAGTGGGCGGTCACCGTGATGGAGGCCGCGCAGGTCCCGGGCACCTTCCAGAAGGCGTTCCAGGTGATGCGCGAAGGCCGTCCGGGTCCCGTGCTGATCGACCTGCCGCTGGATGTGCAGCTGGCGCAGATCGACTTCGACATCGACACCTACGAGCCGCTTCCGGTTTCGCGCCCGGCCGCCACCCGCGGTCAGGCCGAGAAGGTTCTGACGATGCTGAACGCGGCCGCGCAGCCACTGATCGTCGCGGGCGGCGGCATCATCAACGCCGACGCCGCGGACCTGCTGGTCGAGTTCGCGGAGCTCACCGGAGTTCCCGTCGTACCGACGCTGATGGGCTGGGGCGCGATCGCGGACGACCACCCGCTGAGTGCCGGGATGGTCGGTCTGCAGACGTCGCACCGGTACGGGAACGCGACGATGCTCGCCTCCGACCTGGTCCTCGGGATCGGGAACCGGTGGGCGAACCGGCACACCGGCGGGTTGGACGTGTACCGCGGCGAGCGGAAGTTCATCCACGTGGACATCGAGCCGACGCAGATCGGCCGCGTGTTCGCTCCCGACTACGGCGTCGTGTCGGACGCCCGCGCCGCCCTGCAAGTGTTCGTCGAGGTCGCACGCGAGTGGGCGGCCGAGGGCAGACTGGCCGACCGTACGGCGTGGGCCGCGGAGTGCCGCGAGCGCCGTACGACGCTGCAGCGCCGCACGCACTTCGAGACCACCCCGATCAAGCCGCAGCGGGTCTACGAGGAGATGAACCGTGCGTTCGGGCCGGACGTCCGCTACGTCAGCACGATCGGGCTGTCGCAGATCCAGGCCGCGCAGATGCTGCACGTCTACCGCCCGCGGCACTGGATCAACGCCGGTCAGGCCGGCCCGCTCGGCTGGACCGTGCCGGCCACGCTCGGCGTCGCGGTCGCGGATCCGGACAGCACCGTGGTGGCGCTGTCAGGTGATTACGACTTCCAGTTCCTGATCGAGGAGCTCGCGGTCGGGGCGCAGTTCAACATCCCGTACATCCACGTGGTGGTGAACAACTCGTACCTCGGCCTGATCCGGCAGGCGCAGCGGAACTTCGACATGGACTACTGCGTGCAGCTGTCCTTCGAGAACATCAACAGCCCCGAGGTGAACGGGTACGGCGTCGATCACGTGAAGGTCGTGGAAGGCCTGGGCTGCAAGGCGTTGCGGGTGTCCGAGCCGGACGGGATCCTGCCGGCGCTGGAGCAGGCCAAGAAGCTGATGGTCGAGCACCAGGTTCCGATCGTCGTCGAGGTCATCCTGGAGCGGGTCACGAACGTCTCGATGGGGGTCGAGATCGACAACGTGATCGAGTTCGAGGACCTGGCGGTGTCGCCGGAGGACGCCCCCACCGCGCTCGCGTTGCTGGACTGATGACGACCCCGAGGTTCGAGGGGTTCGAGGTCCGGATGGTCGTTGCCTCGGACAAGTTCAAGGGGACACTGACGAGCACCGAGGTCGCGGCAGCGGTCGGCGCCGGGGTACGACGAGTCTGCCCCGACGCCACCGTGATCTCGGTCCCGGTGGCCGACGGCGGCGACGGCACCCTCGCCGCCGCTGTCGCCGCCGGGTATCAACTGGTCCCGGTTGTCGCGTCCGGCCCCACCGGCGAACCGGTCTCTTCCGGCTATGCGCGCCTGGGCGACACCGCGGTCGTCGAACTCGCGGACGTGTCCGGTCTGGTCCGCCTCCCCGATGGCATCTCCGCCCCTCTCACAGCCACCACCTACGGCATCGGCGAACTCATCAACGCAGCGATCAGCGCCGGCTGCACACGCATCATTCTGGGCATCGGCGGCAGCGCCTCCACGGACGGTGGCGCCGGCCTGGTCCGAGCGCTCTGCGGGCAGGATCCGCCCACCCCGGCGCTCCGCGGCCCAGCTGCCTCCGCCGCCACGACCACCGGTCCCGCCGATGCCGGTTCGGCGGCTGGGGCCCCCGCTTCGGGCGAGGGCTTCGATCTGGTGGCGCTCCGCCGCCGCCTCCGTGGCGTGCAGGTGGTTGTCGCGTGCGACGTGGACAACCCGTTGACCGGTGCGCACGGAGCTGCGGCTGTCTACGGGCCGCAGAAAGGCGCGACGCCGGAGCAGATGGTCGAGTTGGACCGGCGGCTGACGCGCTGGGCCGACGTGGTGGCCGCGGAGACTGGCAAGGACCTTCGCGACGTACCGGGCGCCGGGGCCGCCGGCGGCGTGGGCTTCGCAGCGCTTGCGCTCCTCGACGCCGACCTCCGGCCCGGGATCGACCTCGTCCTCGACCTCGTCGGTTTCCGTGAGCAACTGAGCGGCGCCGACCTGGTGATCACCGGCGAAGGTGCCCTCGACGAGCAGACCCTGCACGGCAAGGCGGTCGCCGGTGTGGCGTCGGTCGCAGCCGGAATTCCAGTGATCGCTGTCTGTGGCGTGAACCAGCTGGAACCCTGGCAGCTGCGGGAGATCGGGGTGTCCGCGGCGTACGCGCTCACCGACCTGGAGCCGGACGTCCAGCGGTGTATCGCCGACCCGAAGCCGTTGCTCGAGAAGCTCGGGGAACGGATCGCAGTGCAGCACCTTACGATGACACGGAGCGAGAGAGGCATCGCATGAACGCTGTGGATCTGGTGATTCGCGCTCGGCGGGTGGTGCGGGCCGCGGGGGAGCAGGCGTGCGCGGTCGGCGTCCGTGACGGGCGGATCGTCGCGATCTCGCCGTACGGCGCCGAGCTCGCCGCGACCGCGGAGGTCCGGCTCGGCGACGACGAGGTACTGCTGCCGGGCCTCGTCGACTCGCACGTGCACGTCAACGATCCGGGGCGGACCGACTGGGAAGGGTTCACGTCCGCGACCAAGGCTGCGGCCCGCGGCGGCGTCACCACGATCGTCGACATGCCGCTGAACAGCATCCCGCCGACCTGCGACCTGCCGGCGCTCGCCCTCAAACGCAAGACCGCCGAGACCCAGGCGTACGTCGACGTCGGCTTCTGGGGTGGCGCGATCCCGGGCAACGTCTCGGATCTCCGCCCGCTGCACGACGCCGGCGTGTTCGGCTACAAATGCTTCCTGCTGCACTCCGGCGTGGACGAGTTCCCGCCGCTCGACGCGGACGAGCTCGCGGCCGCGATGGCCGAGATCGCGAGCTTCGACGGTCTGCTGATCGTGCACGCCGAGGACGCGCACCGCATCGACGAGGCGACCCCGCCGGACGGAGCGAAGTACGACGCCTTCCTCAACTCCCGCCCGCGCGCGGCCGAGAACGAGGCGGTCGCGCAGGTCATCCGGCTGGCCCGCGAGTACGACTGCCGCGTACACATCCTGCACGTCTCCAGCGCCGACGCCCTTCCGCTGATCGCCGACGCCCGCGCGTCCGGCGTCCGGATCACCGCCGAGACGTGCCCGCACTACCTGAGCTTCACCGCCGAGGACATTCCGGACGGCGCGACGCAGTACAAGTGCTGCCCGCCGATCCGTGAGGGCGCCAACCGCGAGCTGCTCTGGGAGGGCCTGCGGGACGGCACGATCAACCTGGTCGTGTCCGACCACTCGCCGTCGACGATCGACCTCAAGCACCTCGACACCGGCGACTTCGGCACCGCCTGGGGTGGCATCGCCTCGCTCCAACTCGGCCTGCCCGCCGTCTGGACCGAGGCCCGCCGCCGCGGCTTCACGCTGGCCGACGTGGTCCGCTGGATGTCGACGGCCCCCGCCGAGCAGACCGGCCTGCGCACGAAGGGCCGGATCGAGGTCGGGTACGACGCCGACCTCTGCGTACTCGCCCCCGACGAGACCTTCACCGTCGACGCGCGCCAACTGCAGCACAAGAACGCCATCACGCCGTACGACGGCCGCACGCTCACCGGCGTGGTCCGGAGTACCTGGCTGCGCGGCGCACCCGTCGACATCGACGTCGACCCGCGCGGCCGCCTGCTGACCCGAGGAGAACGATGACCTTCTACGCGCCGAAGGGCGGCCTGCCCGCGCAGACCGACCTCACCACCGACCGCGCGGTCTTCACCGAGGCGTACGCCGTCCTGCCCCGCGGCACGATGCGGGACATCGTCACCAGCCGGCTGCCGTTCTGGGACGACACCCGGCTGTGGGTGATCGCACGGCCGTTGTCCGGGTTCGCGGAGACGTTCTCGCAGTACATCGTGGAGGTCGCGCCGGGCGGTGGCAGCGACCGGCCGGAGACCGATCCGTCGGCCGAGGCCGTCCTGTTCGTTGTCTCGGGCAACCTTGTGCTGACCGTCGCGGGCGAGAAGCACACGCTGACCGAGGGCGGGTACGCGTACCTGCCGCCGGGTGGCGACTGGACGGTGCGGAACACCAGCGACTCGGCGGTGACCTTCCACCTGGTGCGGAAGGCGTACGAGCGGGTCGAGGGGATCGACGTACCGCCGGCGCTGGTCACCAACGAGGCGGACGTCGAGGGCCGGGAGATGCCGGACACCGAGGGGCGGTGGAAGACGCAGCGGTTCGTGGACCCGGACGACGTACGGCACGACATGCACGTCAACATCGTCAGCTTCGAGCCGGGTGGGGTGATCCCGTTCCCGGAGACGCATGTGATGGAGCACGGGCTGTACGTGCTCGAAGGTAAGGCGATCTACCTGCTGAACAAGGACTGGGTGGAGGTGCAGGAGGGCGACTTCATGTGGCTCCGCGCGTTCTGCCCGCAGGCCTGCTACGCGGGCGGTCCGGGCCGCTTCCGGTACCTCCTGTACAAGGACGTCAACCGGCACCCCAAGCTCACGCTCTGAGTGTTGAGTGGGGAGTTCTGCTGGTCGTTTCGGGCCGGTAGGACTCCCCAGTCGCTCAGTCGGTGATGCGGACCGGGCGCCGCGGGGCGACGAGGGGGTCCGTGATGAGGCGGGCGTGGCGTTCCACGTCGTACCGGGTGCCGTCGAAGGCGAGGCGTTCGCGTTCGATGCCCTCGGAGAGGAAGCCGGCGCCGGCCGCGACCGCGCACGAGGCGGGGTTGTTCAGCCGGTGGCCGAGCTCGAGCCGGTACAACCCGGCGTCGTGGTGCGCCCAGCCCGCGAGCGCGCGCAGGGCGTCCCGCGCGACGCCGTGACCGCGGACGTCGGCCAGCGTCCAGTACCAGGTCCAGCCGACCCGGTGCCGGTCGATATTGGTGACCGCGACGCATCCGATCGGGTGGTCGTCGGCGTCCGCGACGGCGTACACGTGCCCGTTGTCGAGGTCCGCGACCCGCCCGATCCAGTCCACCGCGGACGCCCGGTCCACGATCCCACCCTGATGCGCCATCTCCGGATCGTCGTGCGCAGCGGCCAGCCGCAACGCATCACCCGTCCGCCACTTCCGCAGCCCCAGCTCCCCGAGCGCGTATCCCATCCAATGAAAATACCCCCGCCACAGCTCCCCGACCCCACCCCTCGGCGCGTTCCCACGACTCCCGATGGATGGCTGACGGAGCAGCCTGCGCCCCGCGTCCGCGTCCCGGCGCGTTCCTGCCGGTCTCGGACGGCTGGGAGAGGATAGGGCTATGGGATATCTGGAGTTCACGGATCAGGTTGTTGTGGTGACCGGGGCCAGTAGTGGGATCGGGGCCGCGGCGGCGGTGGGGTTTGCGGAGACGGGGGCCACGGTCGCGTTGCATTACCACCGCAACGAAGAGGGTGCGAAGCACACCCTGGGTGCGGTGCAGACCGCCGGCGGTACGGCGTCTGTGCACCAGGCGGACCTCGCGGACCCGAAATCCGCCGACGCGTTCATCGACGAGGTGCTCGCGCAGCACGGGCGGATCGACGTGCTGGTGAACAACGCCGGCGACCTGGTGAACCGGTCCGCGATCGCCGACGTACCGGACGAGGAGTTCCACCGGATCCTGGACGTCAACCTGACCTCGGTGTTCGCGCTCAGCCGGCGGATCGTGCCGGTGTTCCGCGAGCAGGGCAACGGGTCGATCATCAACGTCACCTCGATCGCCGGGCGGACCGGCGGCGCCGGCGGCTCGGTCGTGTACGCGACCTCGAAGGGCGCGGTCAGCACGTTCACCCGCGGGCTCGCCAAGGAGCTCGCCCCGGAGGGGATCCGGGTGAACGCGATCGCGCCCGGCGTGATCGCGACGCCGTTCCACGACCGCCACACCGGCGACGCCCAGATGCAGGCGATGCTGGCCACCATCCCGATGGGCCGTACCGGCACCCCGCACGAGTGCGTCGGCACGATCCTGTTCCTCGCCTCCGACCGGATGTCGTCGTACGTCACCGGGCAGATCATCGAGATCAACGGCGGCCAGCTGACGCCGTGAGAATGCGGACCTGCACCACTCACCAACCATCCGGTCCCACGCTCGGGTAGCCGTTCAGCACTCGGTGGAGCGGCGGTTGGTGAGTGGTGGGGGTCCGCCTTACCGCGAGAGCGTGCGGAAGCGGTGGGCGGACAGTGGCAGGAAGACCGCGGTCAGCAGCAGCGGCCCGATGATCGCGGCCACCTCCGCGTGCGTGCCGATCCAGGTGGCCGTCGCCGACGGGTCAGGGTTGCCGAACAAGGTGCGCGCCGCGGTCGCGGTGGCCGACAGCGGGTTCCACTGGGCGATCGTGCCCAGCCAGGCCGGCATCGTCGACGTCGCGACGAACGCGCTGGAAAGGAACCCGATCGGCCAGACCACGACCTGCACCATCGTGACGCTCTGCGCGTTCTTCACCGTCAGGCCGATGAAGATCCCGACCCACAGCAGCGCGAACCGCAGCAACAACAGCAACCCGAAGGCGGCCAGAGCCGACAGCAAGCCCTCGTGCCATCGCCACCCGAGCGCGAGCCCGGTCCCGACCAGCACGACCAGTGTCACCACCGAGTCCAGCATGTCGGCGATGCACCGCCCCATCACCACGGCCGCCGAACTCATCGGCAACGACCGGAAGCGATCCGTCACCCCCTTCGACACGTCGGTGGTGACCGCGGTCATCGTGCCCTCCAGCCCGAAGAGCATCGCCAACGCGAAGATCCCGGGCACCAGCAACTCGTAGTACGACGAACCCTCGGGGGACTCCATCGCCCCGCCGAGCAGCGCGCCGAACATCAGCAGCATCAGCACCGGGAAGAACCACGTGAACACCACGATCCCCGGCTGCATCCGCCAGTGCGTCAGCGTCCGCCGCGCGATCGTCCAGCTGTCCGCGAGGGCGTACCCGAACCCGGCAGCGCCGATGATGCGCTCGCTCCGCTCGCTCATGCCGCCACCTCCGCTCCGGTCAGGTGCAGGAACACCTCGTCCAGCGTCGGCCGCCGCAACGTGATGTCCTCCGGTTCGATTCTTGCCTCATGCAACGAGTTCGCCATCACCACCAGCGCCTTCGTCCGGTCCTTCACCGGCACACTCACCCGTACGTCGGTCACCCGGATCTCGCCGTCCGCCAACGGTCCGGCCAGGTCGACCACCCGCCGTACGTCGGCCGGATCGGCGAGCACCAGGTCGAGCCAGTCCGACCCGAGCTGCGTCTTCAGCTCGTCCGGCGTTCCCTCCGCGACCACCTTCCCCGCCTTCAGCATCGAGATCCGGTTCGCCAGCTGATCCGCCTCCTCCAGGTACTGCGTCGTCAGCAACACCGTCGTACCGCCGTCGACCAGTTGCCGTACGGCGTTCCACACCTCGATCCGCCCGGCCGGGTCGAGCCCGGTCGTCGGCTCGTCCACGAACAGCACCCGCGGCGCCACGATCAGGCTCGCCGCGAGGTCGAGACGCCGCCGCATGCCGCCGGAGTACTTGCTCACCGCCTGCCCGGCCGCCTCGGTCAGGCTGAACTGCTCGAGCAGCTCGTCCGCCCTGCTTCTCGCCTTCTTCAGATGGTTCAGCCGCCCGAACATCACCAGGTTCTGCCGCCCGGTGAGTACTTCGTCCACAGCGGCGTACTGCCCCACCAGCCCGATCCGCCGCCGGACCTCGGCTCCTTGGCGGCGTACGTCGTACCCCGCGATCGTCGCCGTACCGGAATCCATCTCCAGCAGTGTGGACAGGATCCGCACCGCCGTCGTCTTGCCGGCGCCGTTCGGGCCGAGCAGGCCCGTCACCGTGCCGGCCGTGACCTCCAGGTCGAAGCCGTTCAGCCCCGCACCCGCCGTGCCGCCGCGGTAGTTCTTCCGGACACCGGCGGCCTCGATCACTCGTTCCGTCGTCATTCCCACCTCTCGGGTCGTTGAGCCGTAGAGCGTACCGTACATTGTACGGCTCGGGTACGATGCGGACAACGACGAGCGGCGGAAGAAGGTTCCGGTGGCGGGAAGAAAGGCGGCGGCGCCGGATCCGGCGCGCAGTCTGGCGCTGCTCTGGGGCAGCCACACGAAAGCCGGCCGGTCCGGTCTGACGGTGCGCGCGATCGTGGCCGCCGCGGTCGAGCTGGCGGACGCCGAGGGCCTCGAGGCGCTCTCGATGCGGATGGTCGCCGAGCGGCTGAAGGTCGGCACGATGTCGCTCTACACGCACGTCCCCGGCAAGGGTGAGCTGACCGACCTGATGTTCGACCAGGTGTACGGCGACCTGTACGCCGACGTCGACGAGCCGGCCGGGCAACCCGGCGGCTGGCGCGGCGCGCTCGAGTTCATCGCGCGCCGCAACTGGGAGATCCTGACCGCGCATCCGTGGATCCACGAGGTCCCGACGATGCGGACGGCGTTGGGGCCGAACATCACCCGCAAGTACGAGGCCGAGCTCCGGCCGCTGGACGGTCTGGGGCTGACGGACGTCGAGATGGACTCGGCGCTCGCGCTCGTCCTCACCCACGTCCAGGGCACGGCCCGGGCCGGCGCCGAACAGCTCCGGCTGCAGCGGGACTCGGGTCTGAGCGACGAGGAATGGTGGCGTCAGATCTCGCCGACCCTCACGACGGTGATGTCCGGCACGCACTTTCCCACCGCCGGCCGGGTCGGCACGGCGGTGGGTGAACACTTCCAGTCCGTCGTCGACCCGGCCCACGCCCTGACCTTCGGCCTGGCCACGATTCTCGACGGACTGGCGAAGCTGATCGACGAACGATCAGCCGTTCAGTAGGTCCTCGAACGGCGTCGGGTTGTCGAACGGGTCGGTCCGAGCCGGGGTCTCGTTGTGCAGTGCGGCCACCAGCTCGCCCGCGGCCTGCGTGATGCGCGGCCGCAGACCGGCGGCGTTCGGACCCCAGTCCGTCGACGCCGCGTAGACAGCGGTCGGAACCGGTAGCGCCTTGAGGTAGGCGAACAGCGGGCGCAGCGCGAACTCCAGGACCAGCGAGTGCCGTTCGGTCCCGCCGGTCGCGGCCAGCAGGACGGGCTTCCCGGCCAGCGCCTGGTCGTCGAGCACGTCGAAGAACATCTTGAACAAACCGGAGTACGACGCACTGAACGTCGGGCTCACCACGATCAGCGCGTCCGCGCCGGCGACCGTCTCCAGCACCTCGCGCAACGAGGCGGAGGGGAAGCCGGTGAGCAGGTTGTTGGTCAGGTCGTGGGCGTGGTCCCGGACCTCAATCAGTTCGATCCGCGAGTCGATCCCGCGACCGGACAGCTCGTCCCGCACGGCGTCCGTCAACTGGTCGGCGAGCAGCCGGGACGACGACGGCGTCGTCAGCCCGGCCGTCACGACGGCGATGACCTTCTCGTTCATCGGGTCCGCTCCTCGGCGGTCGGCTCGGCCACGGCGGCCGGCTCCTCGATCGTCTCGAGGTCGCGGGCACGCTCGGCCGCGGCCTTCAGTGAAGCATGGGTCGGTGCGTCCGGCACGTGCGCCGGCTTCAGTGCGGCGAACTCCTTCCGCAGTACCGGAACGACCTCTTCGCCGAGGATGTCCAGCTGCTCGAGCACCGTCTTCAACGGCAGCCCGGCGTGGTCCATCAAGAACAGCTGCCGCTGGTAGTCGCCGACGCTCTCCCGGAAGGTCAGCGTCCGCTCGATCACTTCCTGCGGGCTGCCGACGGTCAGTGGGGTCTCCCGGCTGAAGTCCTCCAGCGAGGGCCCGTGCCCGTACACCGGCGCGTTGTCGAAGTACGGCCGGAACTCGCGCACCGCGTCCTGCGAGTTCTTCCGCATGAAGACCTGGCCGCCGAGGCCGACGATCGCCTGGTCCGCGGCGCCGTGTCCGTAGTGCTCGAAGCGCCGACGGTACAGCTCGATCATCTGCTTGGTGTGCGACATCGGCCAGAAGATGTTGTTGTGGAAGAACCCGTCCCCGTAGTACGCCGCTTGCTCGGCGATCTCGGGCGAGCGGATCGACCCGTGCCAGACGAACGGCGGTACGTCGTCCAGTGGCCGCGGCGTCGACGTGAACCCCTGCAGCGGCGTACGGAACTTGCCTTCCCAGTCCACGACGTCCTCACGCCACAGCCGGCGGAGCAACGCGTAGTTCTCGACAGCGAGCGCGATCCCGTTGCGGATGTCCTGCCCGAACCACGGGTACACCGGACCGGTGTTGCCGCGCCCCATCATCAGGTCCACCCGGCCGTCGGCCAGGTGCTGCAGCATCGCGTAGTCCTCGGCGATCTTCACCGGGTCGTTGGTCGTGATCAGCGTCGTCGAGGTGGACAGAATGATCTTCGACGTCTTCGCGGCGACGTACCCGAGCTGCGTGGTCGGCGACGACGGAACGAACGGCGGGTTGTGGTGCTCACCCTGCGCGAACACGTCCAGGCCCACTTCCTCGGCCTTGAGCGCAATCGCCACCATCGCCTTGATCCGCTCACCCTCGCTGACCGTGACCCCGGTCGTCGGGTCCTCAGTCACGTCCCCAACGCTGAACACCCCGAACTGCATCCGTCTCTCCTCGCCTAGGTAGTTCACTATTAAACTACTGATACCACCCACAACGCCAATCCCCGCCCCCACATTCCTCCGGACCCCCAGCACTCACCAAACGACGACACCGACCCAGCGCCACGCGGTGCGCGGCGGGGTCGGCGTCGAATTCGAGCGGTTGGTGAGTGGCTGGGATCCGCCTAGTGCGGCTTGAGGATCTCGGCGTCGCCGGTGAGGGCGGCGGCTATTCGGCGGTGCTTGGTGGCGTTGTCGGGGCGGGACTGGCGTTCGTAGGTTCGGGCCAGCATCAGGTGGGCGTAGTACTCGGTGGGCTCTCGGCTGATGACCTCGAGGAGGTGTTCCTCGGCGGGCTTCAGGAGTGCCGCGTGGTAGTACGCCCGGGCCAGGAGCAGCCGCGTGCCGACGTCGTCCGGGGTCTCGTCGACCACCGGCCGTAGTGCGCGGATCGCGCCCCGGTAGTCGCGCTCCTCGAAGTACTGCCGGCCGAGGCCGTAGCTGAGTGCACGCATGTCTTCCATGCGAGCCTCAACGCGGCGCCGGCCTCGGTTATGCCGCGTCGAGAGTGGCGACCTGGTCGGCGGTCAGGGTGACGTCGATCGCGCTGTAGGAGTCGCGGATCGTCTCCGGGCGGCTGGAGCCGGGGATCGGGATGACGTGCGGCGACTTCGCCAGCATCCAGGCCAGCGTCAGCTTCTGCGGCGAGATGCCCAGCTCGGACGCGAGCGTCTGGAAGGCCGGGTACGTCGACCCGAGTTCAGCGGCGTTCGAGATGCCGCCGAGCGGCGACCACGGGAGGAACGCGATCCCCAGCGAGTCACACAGCTCGAGCTCGGGCTCGCTCGACCGGAACTTCGGCGAGAACTGGTTCTGGACCGACACGAGGCGGCCGCCGAGGATCTCGTTCGCCTGCTTGATCTGCTCGGGGTTCGCGTTCGAGATGCCGGCCATCCGGATCTTCCCGGCGTCGAGCAGGTCCCGGATCGCGCCGATCGAGTCCTCGTACGGCGTCTTCGGGTCCGGCCGGTGGAACTGGTACAGCCCGATCGCCTCGACGCCGAGCCGCTTCAGCGACGCCTCGGCCGCGGCGGCCAGGTGCTTCGGCGACCCGTCCTGCGTCCAGCTGCCGTCGCCGGGGCGGAGGTGACCGCCCTTGGTCGCGACGAGCACGTTCGACGTGTCGCCGCCGTACGACGCCAGCGCCTTGGCGATCAGGGTCTCGTTGTGACCGTCGTCGGTCGCGGTCAGGTGGTACGCGTCGGCGGTGTCGATCAGCGTGATCCCGGCGTCGAGCGCGGCGTGGATGGTCGCGATCGACCGGGCCTCGTCCGGACGCCCCTCGATCGACATCGGCATCCCGCCGAGCCCGATCGCGGACACCTCGACGTCACCGATCCGGCGGGTCTTGTTCGTGTCAGCCATACACCCACCCTTGCGCGCCGGGACTCAGTATTCCAACAGGAAAACTCAATCGCCCCGATCGGCACAGTTTCTGAATCGCGATCCGGCCTGGTAAGTCAAGGGCTTACAAATCGTAGAGATGTTACGTAAGAATATGGCGGAACTCTCCTGCCGGAGTGAACGGAGCCGCCCGTGCCGTCCCGTCGTACCTTCCTCCAGTTGACCGGTCTGAGCGCCGCCTCGGTCGCGCTCGGCGTTTCCGCGCCGGCCAGTGCCGACGCCACGCCGGCCCACCCGATCCCCGACGGCGCCTTCGCTCTGGGCGTCGCGTCCGGCGATCCACGCCCGGACGGCTTCGTCCTGTGGACGCGCCTCGCCCCGAATCCGCTCGCCACCGACGGTCACGGCGGCATGCCGGCGACCAACGTACCGGTGCAGTACGAAGTGGCCGAGGACGATCGCTTCCAACACGTCGTACGGCGTGGACTCGCGATCGCAACGCCCGACCTGGCGCACGCCGTCCATCCCGAGGTCCGTGGCCTCCAGCCGGGCCGTGAGTACTTCTACCGCTTCCGCGTCGGCAGTCAGCTCAGCGCAGTCGGCCGTACCAAGACGCTGCCGACGCAGGGCGATCAGTTCACCTTCGCGACCGCCTCCTGCCAGGCCTGGTACCACGGGTACTTCGCGGCGCACCGCGACATCGCCCGCCGCGCGCCGGATGCCGTGTTCTTCCTCGGCGACTACATCTACGAGTACGGAATCGTTGCCGGGGACAACTTGTGGCGCGAGGGGGTCACGGTCGGGCCCGAGCACGGCGTCGAGATCGAGACCCTCGAGCAGTACCGGTTGCGCTACAGCCTCTTCAAGACCGATCCCGATCTCCAGGCGGCGCACGCGGCCGCACCCTGGTTCCTGGTCTGGGACGACCACGAGGTGCAGAACAACTACGGCGCCGCCAACTCGCTGTACGGCGTCCCGCCCGAGCTCTTCGTGCACCGCCGCGCCGTCGCGTACCGGGCGTACTACGAGAACGTCCCGATCGCCCTCGACAGTCTCCCGAACGGCCCGGACGGCCGGATCTACCGCCGGTACGACGTCGGCTCGCTGGCCCGGGTCCACCTGCTCGACACCCGCCAGTACCGCGACCCGCTCCCCGTCGACGAGGCCGATCGCATCTCCGAGAAGCGCACGATCATGGGTGCCGAGCAAGAGGCCTGGCTGTATGACGGCCTCCGCACCTCGCGTGCGCCGTGGAACATCGTCGCGGGCGGTGTCGTCCTGAGCGCCGTCACCGACGACCGCACCGAGCAGTGGGACGGCTACCCGGCCAACCGCCGCCGCGTGCTCGAGGCGATGGGCGGTGCCGGGACCTCGGTGATGCTCACCGGCGACATCCACCGCCACGTCGCGTCGGAGCTCCAGCTCGACGACCGCACGGTCGGAGTGGAACTCGTGTGCTCGTCGGTCGGCTCCAACGGCGACGGCACCGACACCGACGCGTACGCGAAGGATTGGCTGCAGCACCCGTACATGAAGCTCTACAACGCCCGCCGCGGCTACGTGCACAGCACGATGACGCGGTCCGAACTGACCACCGAGTTCGTCAATTTCCCGTATATCCAAGCGGATGCGAACGCCCAGCCGAACGTGCTGGCCCGCTTCCGCACCGCCGTCGACGCGCCCAGCCTGGAGGCACTGTGACCAACCGTCCGCCGGCGATCACCGGCCTGCACGGCACCGGCTCCATCGGCATCGTCACGCTCGACTGGAAGCCGGTTTCCTGGGCCACCGTCGTCGACCACTACGCGGTGTACGCCGACGGCGCGCTGATCGGGAAGACCGTCTACCCGCACTTCGTCCACCGCGGCCTCGGCTTCACCGGCGTGACGAGGTCCTACGCGGTCGTCACCGTCGACGCCGCGGGCAACAAATCACCTCAGTCCCGGCCGGCCGCCGTCGCCAACCAGACCTCGGTCACCATCTCCGGTACGCCGGTCGCGACCGTCGGCACCTTCGACGGCAAGGGCTCGGAACTGGCCCTCTCGCCGAAGGGCTATGCCCAGTACCCGACCGTCTTCCCGTCCGACGTCGACTACACCGTCGGTACGTCGACTCCGGCGGCGGACTGGTCGTACTTGCTACCGGGACCCGCGGACAAGTGGGCCGGAACGAAGAATCACCGCGCCACGTTCCGGTTCGAGCTGCCCGCCGTACCGGAGCAGGATCTCGATCTGGCGCTGTGGTTGATCGACAGTCATGCCAGTCTCGCGGCATCCGCGCTGCTCACGGTCAACGGCACGGAGTTCGGCCGGTTGACGTTCGCGAACGGTGCGACGAAGGGCTCGACGATCGCGGACAGCACCTACCCGGGGTCGCCGCTCAAACCGTCGTACCTCGAGCTGCCGTTGCCGAAGGCACTCTTCCGGCCCGGTCAGAACGTGCTCGAGCTGTTCAAGGACCAGGGATCGTGGATCGCGTACGACGCGCTCGGGATCTTCGCTCGTCGATGAAGGTCAGCCGGGGAGGTCGAGCCGCTGCGTGCCGAGGACGGACAGCAGCCGGAGCGCCTCCTCGGACGGAGAGCCGGGTGTCGCGGTATAGATGATCACCTGCTGGTCGCACTCGGGGATCGCGAGGGCGTCGCAGTTCACCGTGACCAGGCCGACCAGCGGGTGCTGGAAGGACTTGCACAACGTCGGCTCGGCCGCGATCTCATGGGCGTCCCACAGTTCGGCGAACTCCGGGCTGCCGGCCTGAAGGTCGGCGATCAGCGCCTTGATCTCCGGATCGTCGGGGTAGCGGGCGGCCGTCGCCCGCAGGTGGTTGACCGAGCTGCGGGCGAAGCGCCGGCCGTCCACCACGGAGTACACGTGGTCGTCGCCGCTGAGGAACGCGCGGCGGAGCAGGTTCCGCTCCGGGCGCGAGCGGGTCGAGAAGTCCTCCATCAGGGCTGCCGCGAGGTGGTTCCAGGCGATCACCTCGTACGACGCCGAGAGCACGATCCCGGCTGCGTTCGGCAGCCGGTCGAGGAGATCGAGAATCGACTGCCGCACCTCTCGCGGCGGTCCGGCCGGCCGCACCGGCGGCGCGCCGGCCAGGTGGTGCAGATGGTTCTGCTCGGCATCGTTCAGCCGCAGTGCGCGGGACAGTCCGGCGAGGACCTCGCTGGACGGATGCGGCGCGCGGGCCTGTTCGAGCCGGGTGTAGTACTCCGTGGAGATGTACGCCAGTTGCGCGACTTCCTCGCGGCGGAGTCCCGGCGTACGGCGTCTGCGGCCGGCGGGCAGGCCGACCTCGCCAGGGGTGACCCGCTCCCGCCTGCTGCGCAGGAACGCCGCCAGTCCCGGTTTGTCCACGCCTTCCAGTGTGCCCGGTCGGGACAGCTCAACCAGGTACTACCGATGCCTGGTTACCGATCTGCCGGGCACCAAGGCTCGAAGACATGGACAAACTGCTCGACAACAAGGTCATTTTCATCACCGGCGCCGGTCGTGGGATCGGTGCCGCGGCGGCCCGGCTCTTCGTCGCCGAAGGCGCACAGGTGATGCTCGCCGCCCGCACCGAATCCGAGATCGCCGCCGTCGCCAAGGAGCTGGACGCGCGGTACGTCGTCTGCGACCTCGCCGACCCGGACTCGGTCCGCGCCGCGGTCGACCGGACCGTGGCGGAGTACGGCCGCCTGGATGCCGCCTTCAACAACGGTGCCATCGGTCAGCCGCCGGGCCCGATGGACGGCCTCGGCCAGGACGCTCTCGACCAGGTGTACGCGGTGAACTTCCGCGGCCTGTGGACGGCGATGGTCGCCGAGATCGCCGCGATCCGGGCCGGCCGCGGACCCGGCAGCATCGTCAACACCTCCAGCGTCGGCGCCTTCGCCGGCAACCCGGCGCTCCCGGTGTACGGCGCGTTGAAGCGGGGGGTGAACAGCCTCACCGAGTCGGCCGCGATCACCTACGCCCCGGAGAACATCCGGGTGAACGCGATCGCGCCCGGTACGACGCTCACCGAGATGCTGCAGGACTGGGACCGCGCGACGCCCGGCGTGATCGACGGGCTGATCGCGCAGACACCACTCGGCCGCGGCGCCGAGCCGGTCGAGGTCGCCCAGGCCGCCGCCTGGCTGCTCAGCGACCGGGCGTCGTTCGTCACCGGTGCCGTGCTGCGCGTGGACGGTGGCCTGGGCGTGTGACTCACACCTGGTGCACGTTGGCGCGGCGGTCCTCCACGACGTACGTCGCCCGCGTGCTGATCGGGGCGTTTGGCGTCTCGACGTACGGGAGCACCCGGAAGTCGGAGCGCCATTGCTTCTCGTCGACCGTCACCCGGACGTACCCGCGCTGCGAGTTGAAGAACTTCAAGTGCGGATTGGCCTGCAGGAACTGCTGCCCCTGGTCGGTCGTGTCGGCGCCGTTGCCGCCGCTGGTGATCGACGTGCCGACGAACTCGGTGCCGACCGTGGCGGAGTCCGGGTTCGCGAAGTCCCGCTTCAGTTCGAGGGCGTAGTTCTGGTGCCGGTCGCCGGTGATGACCACCAGGTTGCGGACGCCGCTGTCCTGCGCGGCCGCGAGCACCTTGTTGCGCTCGGCAACGTAACCGTCCCAGGGGTCCAGCCAGACGTGAGTCTCCGGCCCGGGCGTCCAGTCGGTCTGGCCCATCGGGGTCTGGTTGCCGATCACCTGCCAGCGCGCCTTCGAGCGGCGGAAACCATCCAGCAGCCAGGCGCGCTGCTTGCCGCCCAGCATGGTGTTGTCCGGGTCGAAGCGGTCGTCACAGGTGGACGAGTCGCCGTCGCCGCACGGCTGGTCGGTGCGGTACTGGCGGGTGTCCAGGATGGTGAAGTCCGCGAGCCGGCCGTACGGAAGGCGCCGGTGGTAACGGATCTCCGGACCGTTCGGCATCTGCTCGTGCCGCACCGGCAGGTTCTCGTACATCGCCTGGAAGGCCTGCGCCCGACGCTGCCGGAACACGGCCGGGTCCTGGTCCGGCTCGGTGTCGGCCTGGGAGATGTCGCCGGCCCAGTTGTTCTCCACCTCGTGGTCGTCGAACGTGTGGATCCACGGGTGCGCGGCATGCGCGGCCTGCAGCGGCGCCTCGGTCTTGTAGAGCGAGTACTGCAGCCGGTACCGCGCGAGGTCGAACGTCTCGGTGTGGAACCGCGGGTCGGTGGTGATGCCGCGCTTGTTCGTCTTCACGCCCGACTCGTAGATGTAGTCGCCGAGGTGGACCACGAGATCGAGGTCCTCCTGAGCCATGTGCTCGTACGCCGTGAAGTACCCGTCCTGCCACGCGTTGCACGACGCGAACGCGAACCGCAGCTCCCGCGGCGACGTCAGCGGGTGCGGCGTGGTCCGGGTCCGGCCGATCGGTGACACCTCACGGCCGGTGCGGAAACGGTAGTAGTACACGTGATCGGGCAGCAGGCCACGAACCTCGGGGTGCACCGAGTGGCCGAGCTCGGGAGTGGCGACGACACTGCCCCGGCGTACGACGTGCCGGAACGTCTCGTCGTACGCGAGTTCGTACTCGACACGGACCGGGCGCGCGGGCATGCCGCCCTTCCCGTCGGCGGCGTACGGGTCGGTGGCGAGACGCGTCCAGAGCACGACCCCGTCGTACTGCGGATCACCCGAGGCCACGCCGAGGGTGAACGGGTTGCCGGTGCCGGACGGGGCGGCGTACGTGGTCGAGGCGTCCCAGACACTGGTGCCGAGCAGCACGGCGGCCGAGCCCGCACCCCCGTAGCCGAGGAAGCGGCGGCGTGACAAGGACATGGTTCCTCCAGATGAAGGGCGGTCAGGTGGGGGAAAGCGCTGTCAGTGTTCAGTCGCAGAGTGGCGGGAAAGTTAACGAACGGCGCCGGTAAATTAACTGACGGCGACGTTACGAAGGAGGTCTTCGCTAGGCTGGCCCGAATTGCTCGCTACCGGGGAGTCACCTCATGGCCTACGAACCGTGCCGCTACGCCCAACGCTGGCCGGATCTGTTCGACCAGCTCGACGACGACCAGAAGCAGCGCGTCAGCGACGCGTTGGCGAACAACCCGGTGGAGAACTGGGAGCCGGAACGCGACGACGTCTCCGACCTCGTCGACCGCGAACTCGGCCGGATCGACACCGCGGAGTACATCCGCCGCACGATGTCGAAGGTCACCAGCGACCCGGCCTGACCCACCAGGTCCTGGCGCGCGGACCCGTGCGGGCAGGATGGGCCCATGACCGACGAACGGATTCGCCGTGCCCGGCCCGAGGACATCCCGGCGCTCGTGGAGCTGGTGTACGCGCTGGCGGAGTACGAACGTGCTCCGGAGGAGTGCCACCTGACCGAGGACCAGCTGCGGACCGCGCTGTTCGGCGACAGCCCCGCCGTGTTCTGCCACGTCGCCGAACACGACAGCCGGGTGGTCGGCTGTGCCATCTGGTTCCTCAGCTTCTCCACCTGGCGCGGCGTCCACGGCATCTACCTCGAAGACCTCTTCGTCCGCCCCGAAACCCGCGGCACCGGCCTCGGCAAAGCCCTCCTCACCGCCCTGGCCCAGGAGTGCGTCACCAACAACTACGAACGCCTCGAATGGTCCGTCCTCAACTGGAACACCCCCGCCATCGACTTCTACAAGTCCCTGGGCGCCACCCCCCAAGACGACTGGACCATCTACCGCCTCACCGACGAAGCGCTGACCAAGCTGGGTTCGTAAGGCGATCTGCAGCTCGACAGGAGGTGCCAGGTGCTGAGGTAGTGCACCTGAGCGTGATCGCTCTCCTGCGTACGGCGTCTCGCTGGTGCACTACCTGTCGAGATGCGGACGGTCGCCGAAGAACATCTGAAGCAGCTGGTCGAGCAGCCGCTGCTTGTCCGCGAACGGTCCGGTTGCCAGCCAGATGGTCTGGACCGCAGACTTGAACGGGTCCTCGGAGAAGGTCGCTGTGACCAGCGTCGAGGTGTTGTCGAGGGGATCGCGGTCGTCGAACCAGCCGTGCATCCGGGCGACGAATTCGCTGGTCGTGCGGTTCTCGATCCCTGGTTCGACGGGCGGCCGCGGTCCGTTGAGTGTGTCGAACCAGTCGGCGCCGCTGTCCATCCGCTCCAGGATGCCCGCGATCCGTTCGTCGGCGGCGTACCCGGCCTCCTCGCACGCGCGCCGCGCCGCCCATCGCGCTATCGCCCGCAACGTCTGCGGGGAGGATTGTTCGAGCCCATCCACGAGAGCCCGGTCCAGCTCCGACAGCTCGCGGCCGTACCTGGTGGCCTCGATCCGTTCGCTCGGCAACGTCCCGCCGTAGGCGGCAGCCCGCTCGGCAAGCCGCTGCTGTTCCGCCTGTCGCGCCAGTTCCTTCTTGCGTTCGGCGAGCTCGGCCGGCGTCGGCTGCTCACGGGCGAATCCATGCCAGTACGCCGCCTGTCGACTGGTCTGCTTCACCACGCGATCGGGGACGGGGGGTGCGGGCCAGAACTGCAGTAGGTATCGGTCGACCAGCGGCTCGCCGTCCATCGGCGGTCCGGCCTGGTGGCCCGCGTCCATGCCCCAGCCGGAATACCGGACCCGGTAGTCCACCCCGGGCTCGAGTTCGAGCGGCCATGAACCACCGTCGCCCGCCCAGGTGACGAGTGCGGCTTCGCCGATCGGCCGGTACGACGCCTCGACGACGTCCTCCGCGCTGTACTCGACCGAAGGCATCGCGTCGTGGAGTTCGACCGTGAACCCGACATCACCGGTGTGCAGGCCGGTGATCAGGAACAAGGTCCCCGGCACAGCAGCCCCGCACAACCCGTTCTGCTGTCCCGCGAAGCATTCGCCGAGGTCGGCGTGGTTGTCCGCGCTGTGCACGTAGATCTGTGCGTAGGCGACCCACGCCGGGCCGCTCATGAGTGTGCGCAAGGTGGTCCCCCAGGTCGTGCGACTGGAGACCTTTCAATCACATACCAAGGGTCAAGGCCCGCTGCCGTTCCTCGGCGCGATGCAGCCTACGGGCGGCGGTGTTTGGCGGTGTACATGGCTTGGTCGGCCTGGTGGAGGAGGGCGTCGAGGTCTGTGGTGGTGGGGGTGATGGGGACGGTGCCGACGCTGGTGGTGACTTTGACCGCGATGTTCGGGAGGGGGCGGCTGACGGCGGATTCGAGGCGGGTGATGAGGGCCGTGAGGTCGTCGCCGGCGATGTCTTCGGCGAGGACGGCGAACTCGTCGCCGCCCAGGCGGGCCACGGTGTCGCCGTGCCGGACGGCCGAGCTGAGGCGGGTGGCGATCTCGCGGAGCGCGCGGTCGCCGGACTCGTGGCCGTAGCCGTCGTTGACGAGTTTGAAGTGGTTGAGGTCGCAGAACAGCAGCGCCCCGGGGCGGCCGGTGACGCGGGTGCGTTCGAGCACCTTGGCGAAGCGGTGCTGGAGGAGCCGGCGGTTCGGGAGGCCGGTGAGTGGGTCGTGGGCGGCGTGGTGGCGGAGTTCGCGTTCGGCGTCCTTGCGGGCGGTGACGTCGTCGATCTGGACGAGCAGGATCCGCGGCTGTCCGGCGCCCTGCTCGACGAGGGCCGCCGTACCGCCGAGCCAGATCTCGTTGCCGCTCGGCTGGGTGAAGATCCGCTCGAAGCGGTACGCGCCGCTGCTCGCGGCGAGGTTCTCCAGCTCGTGCCGGGTCTGGTCCGGCTCCTGGTCGCGGAGGAACGTCGCCATCCGCGCCCCGAGCAGCTGGTCCGGGGTGTACCCGGTGATCCGGCAGAAGGCGTCGTTGACCCGCAGGATCCGCCCCAGCTCCGGACCGTCGAAGGCGATCGTCGCCATCCCGTTGCCGGCGCCCTCGAAGACCAGCCGGAAGGTCGCCTCGCTGGCCTCCAGCCGGGTCTTCTCGGCGCGCAGCTGATCGGTCAGCCGGGCCCGGTCGATGGCCAGCCCGGCCTGGGTGGCGAAGATCTCCAGCAGTTCGCGGTGTACCGGACCCGGCCGCCGCTGGTCCTCCGGCAGGTCGACCGCCAGCATCCCGACCAGCTCACCGTCGGAGGAGTACAGCGGCGCGAACAGGGCGTCCAGCGGGTGCCAGGCGTCCGGGTCGTCGGACACCGGTACGTCGGGCACCCAGCCGGTCACCTCACCTTCCGGCAACCGCTCGTGGGGCACGAACCGGAGCTTGCCCCACGCGTCCGCGATCGCGAACTCGGTGTCGAAGATGTCCGGAGCGCTGACCCGGCCGAGCAACGCCGACCGGGCCTCCGGCGACCCGGCCACCGCGATCACCTCGAACTTCCCGTCCGGGTGCCGCAGGTTGAGTACGGCGATCCCGAACCCGAGCCCGGTCACGACCCCCTCGACGACCGCCTGGAGGGTCTCGGCCAGGCTCCGCCCGGCACCCATCCGGGTGCTCACCTCGTACAGGCGCCGGACGGCGGTCAGCCGGACCGTGGGATCGATCTGCACGGATCGAGCTTAGGCCGGTCTCACCGGGTGTGAGCCAGATGTCACCGGAATTGATCCGGTTAAGCGCTCGTTCTCACATCCCCGATTCTCAGTACCGGAGCTCGGTGAGCCCGCGGTAGCTGCGCTCGGCGGACTTCCAGGCGTCGGCCGGCTTGTCGTGCTCGACCAGGTACTGCTGGACGCCACCGGACTCCGCGTGCGCGAACATCGCCCCGAAGTCGAGCTTGCCGGCGCCGACGTCCTCCCACGAGCCGTCCTCGGCCATGTCCTTGACATGCAGCGCCGGGAAGCGGCCCGGGTGTTCCTGGAACAGCTTCGCCGGGTCGTGCCCGCCGTCGACCGCCCAGTACAGGTCCAGTTCGAATCCGAGCAGTTCCGGATCCACCCCGAGCAGGATGTCATACAGGACCTGTCCGTCGATCTCGTCGAAGTCGTGACCGTGGTTGTGGAACAGCAACTTCAGCCCGGCGTCCCGCGCCGCCTTGCCGGCCTCGGTGAACGCGGCCGCCGCGGTCTTGAAGCCCTCGACCGAGTGCAGTTCGCGCGGGATCGACGGTACGACGGCCCACTGCGCACCCAGCGTCTTCACATCGGCGAGCGCACCCGCCCAGTCGTCGCTCATCCGTGCGTACCCGACGTGCTCGAGCACGATCGGGAGCCCGGCGTCGTCCGCGAACCCACGGATCTGCTCGGCCGTGTGGTCGAACCGCCCACTCACCCCCACCGTGCGGTAGCCGATGTCCGCGAGCCGCTTGAGCGTCCCCGGGTAGTCCTCGGCCAGTACGTCGCGCATTGTGTAGAGGTGCATGCCGATACCGTCGGCGGGAATGGTCCGGTCAGTCATAAAGCGAGTCAGCTCCTTCTAGATGACGTGTTCTCGGTACCTCGCCAGCGCCAGGTCGAAGACTTCCTGTCCCGGCGCGTCCCACAGCTTCTGGTTGAAGATCTCGACCTCGATCGGCCCGTCGTACCCGGCCGTGTCGCAGGCCTCGCGCAACCGGCGCAGCTCGATCGCGCCGTCGCCCATCATGCCCCGCCCGAGCAGGGTGTCCGCCGGGAGCGGGACCACCCAGTCGCTCACCTGGTAGGACAGGATCCGTGCACCGGCGCGCTCGATCTGCCGGTACACGTCAGCGTCCCACCACAGGTGGTATGCGTCGACGATCACGCCGACCTGGTCGACCGGGAACTGTTCGGCCAGGTCGAGTGCGCCGCCGAGCGACGACACCACGCACCGGTCCGAGCAGAACATCGGGTGCAGGGGCTCGATCCCGAGCCGCACTCCACGTTCGATCGCGTACGGCGCCAGTTCGGCGAGCCCGTCGCGCACCATCGCGCGGGCGCCGTCGAGATCCCGTGAACCGGTCGGGAGGCCGCCGCTCACCAGCACGAGCACCGACGTACCGACGGTCGCGGCCTCGTCGATCGCGCGCCGGTTGTCCTCGATCTTCGCCTTCCGCTCGGCCGGGTCCGTCGCGGTGAAGAAGCCGCTGCGGCACAGCGACGACACCTTCAGGCCCGCGTCCGCGACCAGCTTGGCTGCGCGCTCGACGCCGTACTCCTGGATCGGCTCGCGCCACAGGCCGATCCACTCCAGCTCCGCCTTCGCGCTGGCCGCGACGACGTCCTCGAGCGGCCAGTACTTCGTGGTCGCCTGGTTCAGGCTGTACCTGTTCACGCTGTTCACGCGTCGACCCCACTCACCCGGAGCAGCTGCCGGAACCGCTCGACAGCCAGCTCGGGGTTCGTCAGTACGCCGGCCTGGTCGGCCAGCCGGAACGTGTCGGCCAGGTGCGGCAGCGACCGTCCGGTCTGCAGTCCACCGACCATCGTGAAACCGGGCTGGTGCCCGTTCAGCCAGGCCAGGAAGGCGATCCCGGTCTTGTAGTAGTACGTCGGCGCCGAGAAGATCTGCCGCGCCAGCGGGACGGTCGGCGCGAAGATCCGCTCGTAGGCGTCGAGATCGCCGTCGTCCAACGCCTTCAGGGCGGCCGCCGCGGCGGGGGCGATCGCGGCGAAGATGCCGAGCAGGGCGTCGGAGTGCGCGCTGCCGTCGCCGCGGATCAGCTCAGGGTAGTTGAAGTCGTCGCCGGTGTAGAGGCGCACCCCTTCGGGGAGGCGGTTGCGCAGAGCAACTTCCTTCGCGGCGTCGAGCAGCGAGATCTTGATGCCGTCGACCCGGTCCACGTTGTCGTTGATGAGACCAACGACCGTCTCCAGCGCCGACTCGAACGATCCACTGCCCCAGTAGCCCTCGAGGGCGGGGTCGAACATCGGGCCGAGCCAGTGCAGGATGACCGGCTTGGTGGACTGGGTCAGCAGACGGTCGTACACCTTGCGGTAGTCGTCAGGCGACCCGGCAGCAGCGCACAACGCCCGGCTCGCCATCAGAATCGGCTGAGCCGAGGCGTCCTCGGCGACCGCGAGCTGCTCCTCGTACGCGGCGACAGCGGCGTCCAAGGTGTAGTTGTCAGTTGCGAGTTGATCCGTGCCCACCCCAACCGCGATCCTGCCGCCGGGCGCCTCAGCCGCAGAGCGCCGGATCAGCTCTTGCGTCGCCGGCCAGTCCAGGCCCATCCCGCGTTGCGCCGTGTCCATCGCCTCCGCGACCGACAACCCCAGCGACCACAGATGCCGCCGGAACTCCAGCGTGTGTTCCCAGTCGATCACCGCGGGCGCCCCCGGCGAGTTGTCGCCGAGCGGATCCGCGACCACGTGCGCGGCCGCGAAGGCCAGCCGTGAGCCGGCCGGCGCATAGTTGCCCGACGCAACCGGCGTACCGGTCAACCGGTAGGACGACAAGGCGCCGTCCAGGGGAAGTCTCAGTTCCATCAGTTGGCCTTCAGGTCCAGCTCGGGGACCTCGAGCTTGCGGCCCTCGTGCCAGGACTTCAGGCCGAGCTCGGCCAGCTGGACGCCCTTCGCAGCCTCGACGAAGTCCCAGGTGAACGGGGCGTCGTCGACGACGTGGCGCAGGAACATCTCCCACTGCACCTTGAACCCGTTGTCGAAGTCCTCGTTGTCCGGCACGGTCGCCCACTGGTCACGGAACTTCTCGGTCGCCGGCAGGTCCGGATTCCACACCGGCTTCGGTGTCGCGGACCGGTGCTGGGCGCGGCAGTTTCGCAGCCCGGCGACCGCGGACCCCTCGGTGCCGTCCACGTGGAACTCGACCAGCTCGTCCCGGAACACCCGCGTGGTCCACGACGAGTTCAGCTGCGCGACGATCCCGCCTTCCAGCTCGAACACGCCGTACGCCGCGTCGTCCGCGGTGGCCGTGTACTCGTCGCCGTTCTCGTCGACCCGGGTCGGGATGTGCGTCGCGCCCTGGCAGTACACCGACTTCACCGGGCCGAACGTCTGGTCGAGCACGTACCGCCAGTGGCAGAACATGTCGAGGATGATGCCGCCGCCCTCTTCGGACTTGTAGTTCCACGACGGCCGCTGCGCCTCCTGCCAGTCACCCTCGAAGACCCAGTACCCGAACTCGCCGCGGACCGAGAGGATCCGGCCGAAGAACCCGCCGTCGATCAGCCGCTTCAGCTTCCGCAGGCCGGGCAGTGACAGCTTGTCCATCACCACGCCGTTCTTGAGTCCGGAGTCGACGACCAGCTTGGCCAGGTCGACGGCCGCGTCGAGGCTCTCGGCGATCGGCTTCTCGCAGTAGATGGCCTTGCCGGCCTCGACCGCGGCGCGCACGCCCTTCTCCCGCAGCTGGGTGAGCTGGGAGTCGAAGTAGATCTCCACGTCGGGCTCCGCGAGCGCCGCGGCCAGGTCGGTGGTCCACCGCTCCAGGCCGTACTGCTCGGCGATCCGGCGCAGCTTGGCCTCGTTGCGGCCGACCAGGATCGGTTCCGGGATGATCATCGTGCCGTCGGCGGCGGGCAGTCCACCCTGCTCCCGGATCGCCACGATGGAACGCTCGAGGTGCTGGCGCAGGCCCATCCGGCCGGTGACGCCGTTCATCACGATGCCGATGCGTCGCTCGTTCACAGTCTTGCCTCTCACGCTCGGTTCACGCTTGGGTGTCGTAGATGTCGAGGTGGCCGCACATGCCGTGGCGGCCGCCCTCGGTGGGTGTCGGAAGGTGGTGCAGCTCGGCGTCCCGCAGGTGCGGCGCGGTGCCGGCCTCCAGTGCGTCGAGGGCGGCGCCGGTCTGGTCCGCGAGTCGCCGGGCGCCCTGCTCCCAGCGTGCGCGCCAATCGGCCAGTTGCGGCCGGACAATTCGGATCGCTGCCGCGAAGAAGTCGTCCAGCGCCGACGGACCTTCGGCTTCGTACCGCCCTCGCAGTACGGCGAATCCCTGCAAGGCAAGGTCGCGCCGGGCGATCGCGGACGCCGTCCGGTCCGCACCCGTACCGGTGAGGGCGGTCGCTTTCAGGTACGTCGTCCGGTCGGTGAGGTACTCCGGTGGCATGGTCATCACCGCGTCGCCGGCCTCGGGGAGACCGGAGTTCGACATCAGGGTGAGGATCTGCAGCTCGCCGCCGTTGACGAGCCGGTGGATCGTGCCGGGTTCGAACCAGACGACGGTGCCGGTCCGCAGCGGCGTCTCGGTGTAACCCTTCGTGGTCAGGGACTGCACGGTGCCGGTCCCCGTGACCACGTAGTACCCCTCGGAGCAGGCCAGATGCACGTGGGGAGTGCCGCCGGTGAGGCCGTCCGGAGCCTCGGCGTCGTACACCGTGAGCTTCGAGATGCCGATCCCGCCGGGCAGCGCCAGTGCGGCGCCGGACTCGAGCTCGCACATGTCGCCTCCCCTGGTTCGGGCTGGGAAAGGGCTTTCCAAGCCTGTGACGGGAAGCTTAGGTGCGGCATCACACCCAGTCAACCTGCAACGGAAAGCGATCTCCGCACAGTCGCGCGCACAGTCGCGCGCACAGCCGAGCGCTCAGCGGGCAACAGGCCGCATCGCGCCGGCGTGACCGACGACGGCGTCAGCCCGCTGTTGCAGACAGGGTCATCGGGCCGAGGTGACGGACAGTGGCGTCAGGCTGGGGTGACCCGCACTCCCGCGACCGCGGTCGCCCACTCGGCGCGGCGGCGGGTGCGTTCGGTGTCGTCGAGGCTGGGCTCGAAGCTGCGACTCGTACGCTTCTGGGCCCAGCCGGTCGTCTCTCCGAGCGTCGTCCACGCCAACTCGGCCGCGCCGAGCGCGGACACCTCGGCGATCTCGGCGGCCTGTACCGGCGCGCCGAGCAGATCTGCCTGCGTCTGCATCAAGAGCCCGGACACCGTCGCCCCACCATCGGCCCGCAGACTGCCCAGTGGCCCGGGGATCGTGTCCGCGATGTCACAGATCTGATGCGCCACCGCGTCGACCGCGGCCCGTGCGACATGCGCCCGCGTCGTCGAGCTGCTCATTCCTGTCAGCGCCGCCCGTGCCTCGCGATCCCAATGCGGTGCGCCCAGCCCCGCGAACGCCGGCACGAGTACGACGCCATCCGCCGACGGCACGTTCGCGGCCAGCTCGACGAGGGCCCCGACATCGGGCAGCCCGAGCATCGACGCCGTCCACGCCAGCGCCGCGCCGGACGAAACGATGTTCCCCTCGAGCGCGTAGACCGGCCGATCCGTCAGCCAGGCAAGCGTGCAGCCGCTCGCGACGAACCCGTCCACCGGCGTCATCACCGACGACCCGGTCCCGTACGTCGCCTTCACCATCCCCGCCTGGGTACACCCCTGCCCGTACATCGCCGCATGCGAATCCGCGAGTACGGCGACAATCGGAATCCCGTCGCGAAGTCCGGGAACGCCTTGCGTGACACCGAACCCGGCGTTGGACGGACGCACCTCGGCCAAAGCGGACCGCGGTACGCCGAAGGCGTCCAGCAGCTCGTCCGACCAGCCGAGGCCGACCGTGTCGTAGAGCAACGTACGAGAGGCGTTGCCTGCCTCGGTCAGGTGCTCACGGCAACCAGTCAGGCGATGGATCAGCCAGGCGTCGACCGTCCCGACCAGTGCGTCGGGTGAACGGTCCAGGAGCCGGCGCATCTTCGGGGCCGAGAACATCGCGTCCACCCGCAGTCCGGTTCGACGGCGGACAAGATCGTCGACCTCCGGGGGGAGCCGGTCGCACCATTCGCTCGTCCGGACATCCTGCCAGCCGAGGACCGGTCCGACCGGTTCACCGCCGCGGTTCCAGCCGACGACGGACTCACGCTGAGTGGACAACGCGATCCCGACGACTTCGATGCCAGGCCTGAGGCACGCGGAGATCGCGCGCAACACGCTCTGCCACAGGTCTTCGGCGTCCTGCTCGACCCAGCCGGGTCGGGGCGTGGCCAGCCCGACCGGCGCCGAGCCGGTCGTCAGCACACTCCCGTCGGCGCCGACCAGGACCGCCTTGGAGTTCGTCGTGCCCTGGTCGACCGCCAGTACCGCCTGGACCATTCGCCCCTCCAAGTTTCAACCGAAGTCTTGACGGGACTGTAGCGCCGTAGCGACACTCAGGGCGACAGGCTATGCACTACTGAATATCTATTCAAACAAAGAACCGGAGGAGAGCCGCGTGAAGCCGAGCAGACGCCGGGTGATCATCAACACCGATGCCAAGAACGAGGCGGACGACCAGTTCGCGATCGTCCACGGGCTGTTGTCCCCGACCTTCGACGTCCGCGGCCTGATCCCCGCGCACTTCGGCACCCACCGGTCGAACCGGAGCATGGAGGAGTCCCGCGAGGAGATCGACCTGCTCCTGGACCTGCTCGACCTGACCGGGAAGGTGCCGGTCGCGAACGGCGCCGCCACCGGCATCCCGGACGAGCAGACCCCGCTGGACTCACCGGGCGCACGGCTGATCATCGACGAATCGAAGCTGGCCGGCGCCAACGACCCGCTGTTCGTGTCGTTCCTCGGCCCACTCACCGACATGGCGTCGGCGATCCTGCTCGACCCCGAGATCGTGCACCGGAACGTGATCGTGGTCTGGATCGGCGGTCGCGGCTACAACGGCTACGCGGCCGACCACCGGATGGAGTTCAACCTGTCGAACGACGTCCACGCGGCCAATGTCGTGTTCGGGTCCGGGATCACCGTCTGGCAGGTCCCCAGTGATGTCTACACCAAGGTTTCGGTCGGTTACGCCGAGCTCGAGGAGAAGATCGGCGACGCCGGTCCGCTCGGCAAGTACCTGATCGACCAGTTGATCGAGTGGAACGCGACGTACCACGGCGAGCCCATCGAGTCCCGCTCCCTCGGGGACTCGCCGGCCATCTCCTTGATGCTCTACCCGCACAGCGGCAGTTTCCGGACCCGTCCGGCGCCGCGCTTCGGTGTCGACGGCTGGTATCTGCCCGGCACCGACAACCCCATCCAGGTCTGCGAGCAGGTCGACGTGCGCTTCCTGCTGGAGGACATGTTCGCCAAGATCCGCCGCTTCGCCCGCCAAAGGAGCACGCAATGAGCAACCTCAGCCGCCGGGGATTCCTCGGCCTCACGTCCGCCGCCGCGCTCGGCGCCGGTCTGTCCGCCTGCACCGGCGGTGGTACTTCGACCGGCGGGGGAGCCACTCAGGCGGCGTCGAACAACCTGCGCCTGTTCACCTACGAGGACGACTCGACGATCGGCTTGCTCAAGGCGCAGGTGAAGAAGTTCGACGAGGCCAACGGGACCACCACAACGGTGGACAGCCTGCCGGGGTCCGGTGCCGCGGTGTATCCGGACAAGCTGCGCACCGAGCTGCTCGGTGGCAAGGGTCCGGACGTGTGGCGGATCTGGGGTGGGCAGATCGGCAGCCCGTTCGCGAAGGCGAAGCAGGCGCTCGACCTCTCGCCGTACTACTCCAGGTACGGCTGGGACTCGAAGCTCAGCACGACCGCCATCTCCGGTATGACATTCGACAACGTGAAGTCCGGCGTACCGTTCGTGCAGCTCGGGTTGGGGGCCTGGTACAACAAGTCGCTGTTCGCGAAGGCGGGCGTGAGCGCGCCGCCCACGACGTACGCCGAGCTCGAGGCTGTGAACGACAAACTGGTGGCTGTCGGTGTCACGCCGTGTGGGCTCGGAGGTAAGTACGGCTGGGACATCATGCGGCTGTTCGAGTACCTGCTCGAGCACACCGCCGGGCCGGAGCTGCACGACAAGCTGCTGACCGGTGGCGAGAGCTGGGACCGGCCCGAGGTGGTCGAGGCGTTCACGCTGTTCAAGAAGTGGCAGGACAAGAAGTGGCTGCCGCAGGGCGCTCTCGGTCTGGACCCGTCCGATGTCGAGCCGTGGTACGTGCAGGGCAAGACGGCGTACACGATCGCCGGGCAGTGGACCGAGGCCGGCGCGATCCTGTCGGCGAAGAAGAGCCCGTCGGGCTTCGGTAACTTCGAGCTGCCGACCGACAAGACCCCCGCGCGGCACTCGGGCTTCGTCGAGGGGTACATGATCAACGCCAAGACCGGCAACGCCGACAAGGCGGCCGCGCTGATCGACTTCATCGTGCAGCCCGCGAGCCAGAAGGCGATGAACATCACCGCCTCGACCGCGAAGGGCGCCGAGCCGGACCCGAAGTCGCTGCCGTTGTCGGCCGAGTGGTCGCAGAAGTACGGCGGCAACCCGTTCTACACGATCCAGGACCAGGCGTTCCCGAAGAAGCAGGCCGACCAGTACTTCAGCGTGCAGAGCGACCTGCTGCAGGGCAAGGTCGCCCCGGACGCGGCCGCGAAGAAGATGCAGGAGATCATCTCCGCCTGGGCGAAGAGCTGAGCGCATGGCCGGCACAGTCGCAATCAAACGTGGTGGCCGCTGGTCACCCTGGCTCTTCGCGATCCCGGCGCTGGCGGTGTACGTCGCGTTCCTGGTGTACCCGGCGGTGTCGTCACTGTGGTTCAGCCTGACCAACTGGGACGGCCTGAGCGCGACGTACAAGTTCGTCGGGCTGGACAACTACTTCAAGCTGCCCAGCGACCCGGTCGTGGTGACCGCGGTCCGGAACAACCTGATCTGGACCGTCGTCACGATCGCCGTCCCGACCGTGATCGGCCTGCTGCTGGCGATCGCGCTGAACGGAAAGGTGCACGGCAAACCGATCCTCCGCCTGGTCTTCTACACGCCCGCCGTCCTGCCGCTGGTGTCCATCGCGAGTATCTGGGGCTGGCTCTACAACCCGCAGTACGGCGCGATCAACTCGTTCCTGCGGATGATCGGGCTCGATGGGCTGGCGCAGGCATGGCTCGGGCAGGACTCGACCGCGCTGTGGGCCGTGATGGTACCGGCGATCTGGCTGCGGACCGGGTTCCCGATGCTGCTCTACCTGGCCGCCCTCCAGGGCATCCCGCAGGAGCTCTACGAAGCCGCGACCGTGGACGGTGCGACCAAGTGGCAGCAGTTCTGGCACGTGACGATGCCGAGCCTGCGGCCCGCGCACTACATCGTGCTCGCGCTGTCCCTGATCGACTCGTTCAAGGTCTTCGACCTGATCTACGCGATGACGTACGGCGGTCCGGGTACGTCGACGCAGGTGATGGGGACCTGGATGTACTTCAACGTCTTCCAGTACTACCAGGCCGGCTACGGCACCGCGATCGCCGTGGTGATCACGCTGGTGGCCATCGCTGTCGGCATCCCGTACGTCCGCTCCCAGACGCGGGAGGCCTCATGACCCTCACAGCCCAAGCGCCAGTCGAGCTGCCTGTGGAAACCCTCAACTCCACCAGTTCCGGGCCAAAAGGACGTCGAGGCCTGGTGACAACACTCGTGCTGGCAGTCATAGCCCTCTTCTGGATCTCACCACTTGCCCTCCTGGTCATCACCGCGGTACGCCCCCTGTCCGACTTCATCGGCAACGGCCCGCTCTCCTGGCCCGCGGACTTCACCTGGAAGAACTTCTCCGACGCGTGGGACATCGGCAACTTCGCCACGACGTACCGCAACAGTGCCGTGCTGGCGGTCATCAAGGTGCCGCTCGGTGTGCTGGTCTCGGCGATGCTCGGGTTCGCGCTGGCCAAGCTGCGGATGAAGTTCCGCCGGACGGTGATGTTCTCGGTGTTCCTCGGGCTGACCATCCCGATCTACATCACGATCGTCCCGGTCTTCATCATGATGCGCTCGGCCGGTGCGACCGACAGCATCTTCGGGCTGATCGGGCCGTACCTGGCGTTCGGCATCCCGTTCGAGGTGCTGGTGCTGCAGTCGTTCTTCCGGCAGATCCCGGACGAGATCATCGAGGCCGCCAAGGTGGACGGTGCCGGCGACTGGCGGGTGTTCTTCACGATCATCCTGCCGCTGTCGGTGCCCGCCCTGGTCACGGTGGCGATCCTGGACGCGGTCGCGACCTGGAACGAGTTCCTGTTCGCGCTGATCCTGCTGAACTCCGACGCGCACAAGACCATCCCGGTGGGACTGCTGAACTTCCAGGGCCAGTTCGCGAACAACAACACCGGCCTCGCGGCAGGCATCCTGATCGCGGTGGTGCCGATCCTCATTGCCTACACCCTGCTTCAGCGCTGGATCGTCGGCGGGCTGACCGCCGGCTCTCTCAAGGGCTGATCCTCACCGCCCCACACCAAGGAGATAGGAAACCATGACTGACCTACCGGTCTTCGGCGCGGGAATCTGGCACTTCGCGACGTACAAGGACCGCTACGCCACCGACGGGTACGGCGAGCCCGTCGGCCTGCTCGAGCAGATCGACCGCGCCGGCGCGGTCGGCGACCTCTCGGTCGTCGACCTGAACTGGCCGTTCGCCGGGTACGACGGGACGCTCGACGAGGTGAAGGCCGCGCTGCAGCGGAACAACCTGAAGGCGATCGCGATCACACCGGAGATCTACACCCGCGACTTCGTCAAGGGTTCGCTCACCAACCCGGACCCGGCCAAGCGCAAGCAGGCGCTGGAACTGTTGCACCAGGCAACCGAGCTGGCCAAGGACCTGGGCTGCTCGTACGTCAAGCTGTGGCCGGGACAGGACGGCTGGGACTACCCGTTCCAGGTCGACTACCACGACATCTGGAACCTGGCGCTGGACGGACTCAAGGAGCTGGTGTCCGCGCATCCGGACATCAACTTCGTGATCGAGTACAAGCCGCGCGAGCCGCGGGTCAAGATCATCTTCCCGAACGTCGCCCGGACCCTGCTCGGGATCGAGAAGATCGGCCTGCCGAACCTGGGCATCCTGCTCGACTTCGGGCATTCGCTGTACGGCCAGGAGACGCCCGCCGACGCGGCGCAGCTGGCGATCGACTACGGCCGGCTGTTCGCGATCGACGTGAACGACAACCTGCGCGGCTGGGACGACGACATGGTGGTCGGGTCGGTGCACCTGGTCGAGACGTTCGAGTTCTTCCACACGCTGCGGAAGAACAACTGGGAAGGTGTCTGGCAGCTGGACCAGTTCCCGTTCCGCGAGGACAGCGTGCAGGCCGCGAAGCAGGCGATCACCTTCCTGAAGGCGGTGCACCACGCACTCGACGTACTGGACGAGGACGCGCTCGCGGCCGCGCAGGCGTCGCACGACGCCCTCGCCGCGCAGAAGCTGGTGCAGAAGGTGCTTCTGAGTTCGATGGCGGAGATCGTATGACGCTGACGGCCGAGCACGCGACGCTGCCCGTCCTCGGACGGCTGCCGGTGCACAGCAGCCGCGCCGAGCAGGTCGCGCACGTCGCCGAGGCGGCCAAGCAGATTCGGATCCAGGATCTGAAGCTGGTGCACCACGCCGGCGCCGGGCACATCGGTGGTGACTTCTCCGCGATCGACATCCTGGCGACCCTGTACGGCGCGGTGCTCGACATCACGCCGGAGACGGTGAACGACCCCGAGCGGGACCGGTTCATCCTCAGCAAGGGGCATGTTGCCGGAGCGCTGTACACCACGCTGGCCGCCTTCGGGTTCCTGCCGGTCGAGGAGCTCGCCACGTTCCTCAAACCGCTGTCCGCGCTGAACGGGCACCCGAACCGCAACAAGGTCGCGGGCGTCGAGGCGAACACCGGTCCGCTCGGTCACGGGCTGCCGGTCGCGGTCGGGCACGCTCTGTCCGCCAAGCTCGACGTCTCGCTGCGCCGTACCTATGTGCTCGTCGGGGACGGTGAGCTGCAGGAGGGTTCGAACTGGGAGGCGATGATGGCGGCCTCGCAGTACCAGCTGGACCGGCTGACGGTGATCGTCGACCGGAACCGGCTGCAGCAGGGCGCGACCACCAAGGAGACCAACGATCTCGACCCGCTGCCGGAGAAGGCGGCCGCGTTCGGGTTCGCGGTCGTCGAGGTGAACGGTCACGACCACGGCGAACTGCTCGACGTGCTGTCGGCCGTACCGTTCCGGCCCGGCAAGCCGACGTTCGTGATCGCGCACACGCACAAGGGCCACCCGATCTCGTTCATGAGCAACAACGTCGCGTGGCACCACCGGGTGCCGGACGCGTCCGAGTACCAGCAAGCCCTGAAGGAGCTGGCATGACAGTGCTCTTGGCCGGGCCTTCGGCGCCGGCGTGGTCATGGGGCTGTGACTCCCGGCCTTCCCTCGTCACTCCAGTCGCTTCGCTCCCTCCGTTCCTCAGTCCAGGCCGGGAGGCCCCATGACCCTCGTGCACACTCCGTCAATCGCCGACCAGCCGCGGTACGACTGCCGGGACGCGTACGTCGAGACGCTGGCCGAGCTCGCGGAGGCCGATCACCGGATCGTTGGTGTAGTCAACGACTCGGTCGGGTCGAGCAAGTTGAACAGCTTCCGGAAGGCGTTCCCGGACCGGCTGATCAACGTCGGGATCGCCGAGCAGGACATGGTCGGCGTCGCGTCCGGGCTGGCCAACGGCGGCCGGATCCCGTTCGTGTCGGCGGCGTCCTGCTTCCTCACCGGCCGGGCGCTCGAGCAGATCAAGGCCGACGTCGCGTACTCGAACACCAACGTGAAGCTCTGCGGCATGAGCCCGGGTGTCGCGTACGGCGAACTCGGGCCGACGCACCACTCGATCGAGGACATCGCCTGGCTGCGGGCGATCGCGGGAATCCGGATCATCGTGCCGGCCGACCCGATCGAGACCGCGGCGGCGCTGCGCTGGGCGGCCGCGACGGACGGACCGGTGTTCATCCGGGTCAGCCGGATGAGCGTGCCGAAGGTCTACTCCGACGACTACGAGTTCCACCTCGGCAAGGCGATCACGGTCCGCGAGGGCGCCGACGTGACCGTGATCAGCAACGGGACGGTCCTGTGGCGCGCCCTCGCCGCCGCCGAACGGCTCGCCGCGGAAGGGATCTCGGCGCGCGTGCTGTCGATGCCGACGGTGCAGCCGCTCGACACCGACGCCGTGGTCGCGGCCGCGCGGGAGACCGCCGGCATCGTGACCGCGGAGGAGGCGGTGCGCGGCGGCGGTCTCGGCGGTGCGGTCGCCGAGACCGTCGTACAGCACCATCCGGCCCGGGTGTCGATCCTCGGTATTCCCGAGTTCGCGCCCACGGGGTCGGCCGGATACCTGCTGGACCGCTACGGACTGTCCCCCGAGGGCATCGCCGACGCTGCCCGCGAGCTCGTCAGCTCAGGTAGCTGACGAGGTCCGCGATCGAGATCATCGCGAAGCCATGAGCGTCGGCGAACGTGCGCAGGTCCGCACCGGTCATCAGCGTGCCGTCGTCGTTCATCAGCTCGCCGATCACGCCGACCGGCGGCAGTCCGGCCAGCCGGACGAGTTCGACAGTGGCCTCGGTGTGACCGGGCCGCTGCCGGACTCCACCGTCGACGGCGCGCAGCGGCAGGATGTGACCGGGCCGGATCAGGTCCGTGGGCCGGGCCGAGGGATCGGCCAGCACCCGGACGGTCCGCGCCCGGTCCGCGGCGGAGATGCCGGTCCCGACGCCGGTCGCCGCGTCCACCGAGACGGTGTACGCCGTCCGCAGGCTGTCCTGGTTGTCGGGGACCATCAGCGGCAGCCGCAGCTGGTCCAGGACCTCCGGTGCGGCCGGCGCGCAGACGTACCCGCTGGTGTGGCGGACGAGCAGGGCCATCAGTTCGGGGGTGGCGAGGCTCGCGGCGAAGGTCAGGTCGCCTTCGTTCTCGCGGTCCTCGTCGTCGACGACCACGACGGGACGTCCGGTCGCGATCTCGGCGACGGCGCGTCGGATGGTGTCCAGGCTGGTGATGGTGTTCACGATCGTTGTCCTCTCGGCTGTGAAATCACCAGCACTCCGGGGCAACGACAAACCTCACGCGCCTGTTTCCAGGGGCGTGCGGTTGCCACGTGCGTCTTCCCATCCGGACTTTCACCGTCGGTCCTGGAGTTCCACCAGGTCAACCGCTTCTTCTTGCGAAGTCACGGGTCGCGGACTGTCACCGCCGGCTCGGAATTTCACCGACCCCAGAGCACGTGTGTTCTTCTCCATCTCAGCTTAACGGCAACCAGCGACCCGGGAGTGTCATGTCCATCTCATCCGTCTGGCGGGAGATCGAGCTGTCCGCGACGACCGACTGGGTCGAGTTCACCCACGAGAGCGGTCTCGTGCTGCGGCGCCCGACGTTCGCCGATGGTGGCGAGGACTCGAAGGTCCGCTTCGCCGCGCCACTACCCGGCCGGTGGACCTGGCCGGGTGGTGAGCTGCAGGTCGCGGACGGTCCGGCTGACGAATCCAACCCCTTCTACCGGCACGGGTTCTGGCGGATGTCACCCGGCCGCCGCAGCCTGGTGCACGCGGACGGCACACCCGCGGTGCTGGTGGCCGACACCGCCTGGGCGCTGCCGTGGCGTGCCACGCCCGACCAGGTGCGTGAGTACGCCGCCGACCGTCAGGCCAAGGGCTTCAACGCGGTCCTGCTGATGTCGGTGCAGCCCGACATGCGCGCCGTCGGTCCCCGCGACCGGACGCAGGACGAGGGCTTCGGCGTGGCCTTCGAGGACCTGCCGGACGGCCACCTCAACCAGATGAACATCGAGTACTTCCGGTACCTCGACGTACTGCTCCGGATCCTCGTCGACCACGGCATCGTCCCGGTTCTCCAGCCGGTCTTCCACGGCTTCGGCTGGAAGGGCCTGGACGTGGCCGGCACGGTTGTCCCTCCCGACGAGTACGCCGCCTACTGCCGCTACCTCGTCGCGCGGTACGGCGCTCAGCCCGCGATCTACCTGGTCGGAGCCGACGGCACGGGCACCGAGCCACAGATCGCAGCGGGTGGAGCGGAGGTCCAGGCGGCGGACTGCTACGAGCAGCCGACGGGCATCCACTACCGGCCGCACATCCGGCCGGCGGCTCACCAGGACGCGGACTGGCTCGACTTCCAGTGGTGCCAGACCGGGCACACCGGCGAGCACGTGCCCGAGCGGGTCGCGGACATGTGGCGCAACCAGCCCGTGAAGGCGGTCGCGAACGGCGAACCGACGTACGAGCACACCGGCCGGACCGGGGTGGCGGAGGGCTGGTGGCAGGGGCACGAGGCGTGGAGCAACCTGTGCGCGGGCGGGACGATGGGGGTCGTCTACGGCGCGGGCAGTCTGTGGCAGTGGCGCCTGCACGCGGATGAGCCGGGGCACTCGGAGTTCTTCCTCGCGCCGGGCGCGGGCTGGCGCGAGGCGGTCGGCTTCGAGGGATCCACGTACGTCGGACTGCTCGGGAAGATCCTCGCCGGTCTGCCGACCACCGACATGGTTCCGGACTGGACCCGGGTGATCTCCGGCCGCGCGCTGCGCGGGGCGAACGGGATGCTGATCGTGTACCGCGACACCGGCGGGCCGGTGATGGTCTTCGACGACAGCGTCCCGCTGAGCTACACGATCGTCGACCCGCGGAACGGCTCGGTGGTCGCGAGCGGCGTACGGGACACGCCGGGCAGTCCGCTGCCTGACGCGGGTGGCGCGCCGCGGGTCTACATCTGCCTATAGTCCAGTCTGATCGTTCTCGTGAAGGGGGAGCCGGTGAACAGCAACCGCGCGGTGCGCCAGCCCGGGCTGGACGAGCTGCGGCTGCTCGCGAAGGTGGCCCGGATGTACCACGAGAAGGGTATCCGGCAGCCGCAGATCGCCGCCGAGCTGAACCTGTCCCAGGCCCGGGTCTCCCGGATGCTCAAGCAGGCCGTCGAGGTCGGCATCGTGCACACCGTGGTGACCATGCCGAGCGGTGTGCACAGCGATCTCGAGGACGAACTGCAGGGCAAGTACGGGTTGCGCGACGCGGTGGTCGTCGACACCGCCGGGATCGGTGACGAGGTGCTGCCGGCGCTCGGTTCGGGCGCGGCGGCGTACCTGGACATGACGCTCACCGGCGGGCACGTGATCGGGATCTCGTCCTGGAGCGAGACGCTGATCAGCGCCGTCGACCGGATGCCGCGCAAGAGCGTGCCGGTGGTCGACAAGGTGGTCCAGATCGTCGGCGGTCTGGGTGACGCCGCGGTGCAGATGCAGGCCACCCGGCTGACCGCGCGGTTCGCCGAGTTGACCGGCGGAATGCCGGTCTACCTGCCCGCGCCCGGTCTGGTCGGGACGCCGGGTGTCCGGCGGGCAATGATGAACGACGTGTCCGTTCGCGACGTTCTGGGCACCTGGGGACAACTCACCGACGCCCTGGTCGGGATCGGCAGCCTGGAGCCCTCGCCGCTGCTGCAGCGCAGTGGGAACGCGGTCGCGGAGGCGGACCAGGACGAACTGCGCCGGCTCGGTGCCGTCGGGGACGTGTGTTTCCGGTTCTTCGACGAAGAGGGAAAGCTAGTGCGCTCGACGTTCGACCAGCGGGTCATCGGGGTGACCGCGAAGGAACTGCTGGCGGTGCCGCGCCGGATCGGGGTCGCCGGCGGCGACCGCAAACACTCCGCGATCCGCGCCGCGCTGCTCGGCGGCTGGGTGAACATCCTGATCACCGACCTGGCGATGGCCCATCGCCTGCTCGAAGAGTAGATGGAGCCTGACGAGCAGCGGGAGGTCTACGCCACCATCGACCTGGCGTTGCGGGTCGGTGAGGTGCTGCTGTCCAGCGGCGCCGGTACGGCGGACGCGACCGCGACGATCCTCGGTGTCACCGCGGCCGGCGGACTGCGCGGCTGCGAGGTCGACATCACCTTCACCTCGATGGCGGTCTCGTACCAGGAGGCGCCGGACGTTGCGCCCGAGACCCACATCCGCCTGGTCCGGTACCGCTCGCAGGACTTCTCCCGGCTGACCGACGTCGACCGCCTGGTACGCCGGTTCGCCCGCGGTGACGTGACGCGTGACGAGGCATCCCGCGAGCTGGCCCGGCTGACGTCCGCGGGCCCGCCGTACCCGCGGTGGAGTGCGGTGCTCGCCTGGGGCGTGATGGCCGGTGGCGCGACGCTGCTGCTCGGCGGCGGCTGGCTGATCACGGCGGTGGCGGTCGTCACCGCGGTCGTGATCGACCTGAACAACCGCTGGTTCAACCGGCAGCGGCTGCCCGCGTTCTATCAGCAGGTCGCGGGCGCCTTCGTGGCCACCGCCGTCGCGCTCGTCCTGTACGCCGTCCACGCGCCGGTGAAACCGTCACTCGTCGTTGCGGCCGGCATCATCATGCTGCTGGCCGGGATCGCCCTCACCGGTGCCGTCCAGGACGCGATCACCGGGTACTACGTGACGGCCGCGGCCCGGACGCTCGAGGCGATGCTGCTCACCGGCGGGATCATCGCCGGCGTCTCGCTCGGTCTCGCGATCGGACTGAAGCTCGGGCTGAACGTCGGCATCGAGGCGCAGACGGTCCAGTTGTCGAACCTCCCGATCATGGTCGGCTCCGGCGCGGTGATGGCGGTGGCGTTCGCGTATGCGTCGTACGCGCCGCTGCGGGCGCTGCTGCCGGTCGCCGTCCTTGGTGCGCTGGGCTCGCTGGTCTTCACGATGATGAACCGCGCCGACTTCGGACCGGCCTGGTCCACCGCGGCGGCGGCGTTCGTGGTCGGCATCGGCAGCTACTCGCTCGGCCGCCGGACCGGCGTCCCGCCGCTGATCGTGGTGGTCTCCGGTTCGATCCCGCTGCTACCCGGGCTGACCATCTACCGCGGGCTCTACGAACTGATGAGCCGCGGCAACATCTTCGGCATCGTCAGCCTCGCCACCGCCTTGTCGATCGCGATCGCGATCGCCTCCGGCCTGATCCTCGGTGAGTACGTCGCCCAGCCGATCCGCCGCGAGGCCCGCCGCCTCGAGGACCGGCTCGCCGGTCCACGCCTGGTCGGACCTCGCCGGCCGGTACGCCGCCGGACCGGTCCCCGAAGGACCCGCCGGCGGCGCGGCGCCGCCTAGCGGGGCTCCAGCCGCCAGATCTGGGGTTGGAGGTTGTTGCAGGTCCAGACCTGCACGTTGGCGCCGGGAGCGGTCGAGCCGCCGGCGACGTCGAGGCAGAGGTTGCTGTTCTGGCCGACGAATGTGTAGTACCCGCGCCCGACGTTCACCGCCTTCCAGCGCTGCCAGCCGCCGTCCTGGCAGGTCCATTGCTGGACGTTCGCGCCGGGCGTGGAAGAGTTGCTCGCGACTTCCATGCAGAGCTGGCTGTTCTGACCGCGGAACCGGAAGTAGCCGTTCCCCTCGGACGTGAGCTGGAAGGCCTGCGGGCCGAGGTTGTTGCAGGTCCACTGCTGGATGTTGCCGCCCGGGTCCCGGGAGTCCGCGGAGACGTCCAGACAGTTCCCGCTCTGCGCACTGACCAAGCGGTACGTCGCATTCGTCAGGCCTGCGGCGTCCTGCGTACCTTGGGCCGACCCGGTGGCGAAGTACGTCTTGCAGACCGTGCCGTCGTAGTCGGAGGCGAGCTCGAGAACGGCGGCGCCGTCGGGTGAGACGACCATCGGCGAGCTGTAGTTCGGGCAGTAGTTGTTGTACGGGTTGTTGACCGCGACCGGCGCGGGCAGCTCGTACCAGTTGCCGTTCCCGCCCTCGGTGTTGGTGAGGATCGTGCGGCCGTTGTCGGTGGCGACGGATCCGTCGGCGTTCTGCAGGATCTGGCCGATCAGCAGCAGCTTCCCGTTCGGTGCCAGCGCGATGGTGGGGGCATGGGTGAAGTACTTGCCGTCGACGGTCTGGGCTCGGACACCGAGGTCGGACGGCGAGCCCCAGTTCCAGCCGTCGGCCGACTGGCGCGTGTGCACCGCGCAGTCGTACTGCCCGCCGAGACCGCAGATCTCGTACGACATCACGTACGTCCCGCTCGGCAGCCGCCGTACGACGGGCATGCCCGGCCGATGCCCGAACGTCGGGCTGGAGACGGTCGGCAACGGGTCCGTCCAGGTGACACCGTCGGTACTGCGGACCTCCATCAGCTTCTGGCTGTGGGCGGGATCGGTCTCGTCGGAGTAGTGACAGACGAGATGGCCGTCGGCCGAGACCGAGAACTCAGGCTCCCAGAGTCCCTTCGTGGTGGTCGTGGTCGCGCAGTTGGAAAGGTAGCTCCAGGTGCGGCCGATGTCGTTGCTCTTCCAGATCCGGAGGGACATCGGGCGCGCGTCGGCGCCGACCGACGCGGCCCAGAGGAGCGTGCCGGCCGGTAGGGCGCCGACTGCTTGCGGGAGCTCGAACAGGGTCGCGCAGCACAGGCCCTTGCCTGCCGAGGCTTGCGGGTCCGCGACGGTTCCGACCTGGGTGAAGCTGGAGCCGTTGGTGGTGCTCTCGTAGATCGCGCCGAGACCGTTGTTGCCGTTGAAGGTCACCACGCTCGCGAGTACGCGCCCGTTCGCCGTACCGCTGTGCTCGAGGCGGATCGCGCGTGGGTAGAGACCGGTGTCATCGCGCAACAGCTGACCGGTGGCGGCTTGGGCGGGCGTCGCGATCAGGGCGCTCGCGATGATCAGCAGGGCCAGTAGCAGTCGCTTCATCGGACCTCCTCCAGCATCACGTCATCGAGTTGCAGCCAAACATCCTGTCCGTGCCCGAACAACCCGCCGTACACCTGGACGAGCGATTGCTTGCCGGAATCGAAGTCGACACTGACCTGCGTGTACTGCGGATGCGCGCCGCCGGACTGTTGCGCAATCGGCTGTCCACGGAGCGTCCGGACGCCGAGCATGGTTTCGGACGTGTTGTCCGCGGTGCGGATCCAGGCGGACAGCCGATAGCGGTGGCCGGGCCGTACGGCGACGGTCTGCTGGAGCTGGTGGGTGCCGATCGAGTCGCGGACGAAGGCGTTGTTCGTGCCGCTGTGTCCGAGGTCGGTGCGGTCGATGCCGCCGGTGCCACTCAGTTGCCAGGGCGCGGACGGCGTACCGCTGGTCTGGGCCTCGAAGCCGGGGTCGCTGATCAGGTTCGTCGGCTGGGCGTCGTCGGTGAGCTTCGTGTGCATCAGGAACACGTTGTACGGGTCCCATTGCGCCATCGTGAAGTAGAGGTCCGGTCCTGACGACCACGGGTGCATGAAGGATCCGTAGAGGCCTGGGTAGTCGGTGCCTTTGACAACGATCTGCTCGCCGCTCCAGGGACCGGTGAGGTCCTTGGCCGATCGCAGCACGATCGCGGCGCGGTGCTCGTCGAGATACATCATCAGCCACTTGCCGGTGTAGGCGTTCCACTGCACCGAAACCTCGCCGACCGGACCGGCCGCGATCGGTGCGGCGGCGGTCTCCTGCGGTGACCAGGTGCGGCCGTCCCAGTACCGCCAGGCCTTCTTGTGCAGGACCTGCTGTTCCGGGACCCTCGCGAGCTGGGCGTTGCCGAAGCGGCCGTTCGGCGTACCGACCATGTAGACGTAGCCCTTGTCCTTGGCGAGCGCCGTCATCTGGAAGTTGTCGTCCCAGGCCCTGGTGTTCTGCCACCGCGCGTTCGGATCCTTCGTCCAGTTCTCTCCGTTGTCGTCGGAGTAGGCGAAGCCGGAGTAGTTCGTGAACCAACTGCCGGCCGGTCCCCAGTAGTTGACCGACATGTACTGCACGTATTGGCGTTTGCCGACCGAGATCCCCGCGGTCGGGATCACGGTGTGCTCGTCGCGGTCGATCTTCTTGCAGGGCAGGAACTCCTTGGCGTGACCGGGCCGGTCCTCGGCGGCCGAATCGAGAGCCATCCCGTCGGCCAGTGAGCGGTCGGTGCTGCGGAACAGCAGGTTGCACCGCCAGTCGATCGTCGCCTGATCGCCGGCACCACCGCCAGGACCGGTCCATCCGCTGCCGTAGCTGTCGCCGAACGCGGTGAGGATCTCGCCGGACCCGTTGTCCCACAGGATGCCGAGATCGGTCGCCTTCAGTCCGAAGCGCGTCTCGGTGTCGTTGATCGACTGCGGACCGGTGAGTTTGGCGACACGTTGCACCGGAGACGGCACGGCCGCCGCCTGGGCGGGTGCGGACCGGTCGGCGGGCACGACGGCCGTCGCGATCAAGGCAGGCAGGACGAGCAACCATCGTTTCCGCATCAGGGTCTCCTAGGGCGGTGGTCAGAGAGAGCTGCGGGAAGAAATCGATTGCCGGTCACCGTAACCGCGGCGGTCGGCGGGGGTCAACGGCGTGCGGTCGACCGGGTCGCGCTTGACAGTCTTTTACTCAGGTGAGTAACTTTTACTCATGCGGATAAAACAGGGCACCGATCGCAGTCGGAGTACGGCGGCCCGGCGGGACCAGATCGTCGCGGCGACGATCACCGTGCTCGCCGAGCGCGGCTACGCGGCCACGTCGTACGAGGCGATCTGTGAGATCGCCGGGCTGAGTAGCAAGCGGCTGATCTCGTACCACTTCACGACCAAGGACGAGCTGCTCGCGGAGGTCCTCCGCCGCATCACCGGCGATGCGGCCGACGTCATGCGCCCGGCGATCGAGGCGGCGGACGGGCCGGACGACAAGTTGGCGGCGTACATCCGGTCGAACGTCGAGTTCATCGCGGCACGGCCGGATCACGTGCGGGCGGTGCAGCAGATCGTGTTCGGGGGCGCGCACGTTCCGGCGGAGGAGTCCGACGCGGCGGTGTCGCGGTTGGTGGCGCTGTTCGAACAAGGGCAGCGGACCGGATTCTTCCGCAAGTTCGACCCGGTCCTGATGGCGGTCACGGTGCGCGCGGCGATCGACGCCGTCGCCGGCCGGCTGATCGCGGGCGCCGACCCCGAACTGTGTGCGACCGAGCTCGCCGAGACGTTCCGCCGCGCGACCAGGATCCAGCGATGACGACCGAGGTGCAGCCGAAGGCGCGGTGGGGTGCCGTGCTGGCCCCCGTGCTGATCGATCTCGTGCTGCCGTTGCTGATCTTCTACGGTCTCCGCCGCGCCGGTGTCGGAGTGGTCGGCGCAACACTGGCCGGCTCGGTGATCCCGGTCGTGCGGACCGCGTACGCCGTGATTCGCGGAAGCAAGGTCGACTGGATGGCGGTGTTCATGATCGTCGCGCTGGCGGTCGGGACGGTCGCGTCGCTGGCGATGCACAGTCCGCGGATGCTGCTCGCGAAGGACGGCGTGATCACGGCGCTGTGTGGGCTGTGGATGCTCGGGACCGTTGCCCTGGGCAAGCCTCTGTTGCTGGCGATCGGCCGCGGCATCGCGGAGGCCAAGCGCGGCAAGGGTGGCGGCGAGGTGTGGGCGCGGCGATGGGACGACGAGCCGCGGTTCCGGCACGGGATCCGGCTGATCACGATCGTCTGGGGTGTCGGGTTGGTCGCCGACGCGGTCGTGCGGGTGGTGATCGCCTATACGCTGCCGCTCGACTCCGTGCCCGGCGTCACGACCATCCAGTGGATCGTGCTGTTCGCCCTGCTCTACAGCTTCATGATGATCTACTCCCGCAAGAACGCACTCCTCGCATGAGCCGGCCGCATGACGTCCTGGTCGTCGGCGCTGGGCCGACCGGGTTGTTGCTGGCTTCGGAGCTGACCCTGGCCGGCGCGAGCGTGGTGCTCGTCGACAAGGCGAGCGAGCGGTCGGGTCAGTCGAAGGCGCTGGCGTTGCAGCCCAGGTCGATCGAGATCCTGCACTCCCGCGGACTCCTGACCGCGCTGCTCGACGACGCACCACGCCTGCCGGCCGGGCACTTCGCCGGACTGCCGGTGCCACTCGACTACACGGCGCTGGACACCAGATTCCCTTACCAGCTGGGCATTCCACAGCTGCGCATCGAACAGCACCTGGAGAATCACCTGGCCGCGCACGGGGTCGTCGTACGACGTGGTCTCAAGCTGACCGAGTTGCAGCAGAACGACGCCGGCGTCGAAGCGACGTTCGCCGACGGTACGACGATCTCGGCGGGGTGGATCGTCGGCTGTGACGGCGCGCGAAGTGCAGTACGCGCGCTGACCGGGATCGGCTTCCCGGGCCGGGACGGGCGGTTCAGCGCGGTTGTCGCGGACATCGTGATCTCCGGGGTGGATCCCGGGTGGCAGTTGCCGTCGCTGGCGCCGCGCGACGGTGCCGTGATGACGATTGTCCCGCTCGAGGACGGCGTACACCGGGCGCTCTTCACCGGCCCGGACCAACAGAACCTCCCGAAGGACCAGCCGGTCACATACCAGGAGGTCGCGTCCGCGCTGCAGTCCTGGTACGGCGAGCACGTCGTACTGCGCGAGCTTCGATACGCCTCCCGCTTCACCGATGCGGCACGGCAGGCCGACCGGTATCGAGTCGGCCGCGTGTTCGTGGCCGGCGATGCGGCGCACATCCACTCACCGACCGGCGGCCAGGGGATGAACCTCGGACTGCAGGACGCCTTCAACCTTGGTTGGAAGCTCGGCGCGGTCATCCGCGGCGACACAGACGACGACCTGCTGGACTCGTATCACGACGAGCGCCACCCGGCCGGGAGCGCCGTACTCGCGAACACCCGGGCGCAGGGCGTGCTGATGGTGCCCGACGAGGACGTCGCCTGCCTGCGCGAGACCTTCGTGGATCTACTCGGCGTACCGGAGGCGAATCGCCGCTTGGCCGGCGCGATCTCCGGCCTCGGGCTGTCCTATGCGGAGGGTGATCACCCGTTGGTCGGGCAGCGGATGCCGGACCTCGCGCTGCGCGACGGTACGACGGTGGCACGGCGGCTGCATGCCGGTCGCCACGTGCTGCTCGACGCGGCGCGCGACGGCGAGCTCCCGGCGGCGCGGATCATGGTGCGCCCGGACGGGTATGTGCAGTGGGCAACGGACGAAGGACGGAAGAATGCTGACCTCCGGGTGACCGGGGTGGCCGCGAGCCGCTAGAGTTACCGACTGGAAACATCGGCGGATCGCCGGGGTGGCCCGGCGGGCACCGTGCCGACGAGGAGGATCGACGTGGCACTGGGTAGGACGTCCCCACGGGACCTGCCGCTGTTCGCGGATCTGTCCGGACGCGACATCCGGGACATCTTCAAGGCCGGCGAGGAGGTCTCGGTACCGGCCGGGTGGTCGCTGATCCTGGAGCAGACCCCACCGGACGCGGCGTACCTGATCCTCAGCGGTACGGCGGCGGTCCGGGAGAAGGGCCAGGAGATCGCCGAGCTCGGGCCCGGTGACATCGCCGGTGAGGTCGCGGTCCGGAAGAACACGTTGCGGACGGCAACCGTGACGGCGAAGTCGCGGCTGCAGCTGCTGCACTTCACCCGGGAGAAGTTCGACGACCTGACGCGTCGGCTGCCCGCGTTCCGGGACGCGATCGACGCCACCATCGCCGAGCGTCGTGGTACGTCCTGACCCTCCGGCCCGCGGACGACAGCGCACGCGGCTGGGGGACATGTGGGCGTGAACGCGTCCGATGAACCGGCCGGCGCGCAGCCGGCCGCGGGACAGGTGGATCTGGGCGCGCTGCAGCGTGAGTTCGAGCAGACGCTGCTCGGTGGCGAGCGGAAGTTCACCCGGGTGCAGGTGTCCGAGCGGGCCGGGATCTCGATCCAGCGCGCCGAGCGGATGTGGCACGCGCTCGGGTTCGCGACGGTGCCGGACGACGAGGTGGCGTTCACCGACGACGACGTCGAGGCGTTGCGGCTGGTCGCGGCGCTCGAGGACGACGGGTTCATCGAGCCCGAGATGGAGTCCTCGCTGGCGCGGAAGCTCGGCCAGACCCAGTCCCGGCTGGCGTCGTGGCAGTCCGCGATGTTCCTGGACTTCCTCGGCGGGACCAAGCTGTCGGCGGACGAGGCGATCGAGGTCGCGGGCCTTCTGCTGCCCGCGATGGAGCGGCTGCAGACCTACGTCTGGCGCCGGCACCTCGCGGCGGCCGCCGGACGGGCGGTGGCGGGCTCGGACGAGCTCGCGCGCGGTGTGCGCGCCGTCGGGTTCGCGGACATCGTCAGCTACACGCGCCTCACGCGGCGGCTGACCGAGGCCGAGCTCGGCGAGCTGATCGAGCGGTTCGAGGGCATGGCCGCGGACGTCGTCGCGTTGAACGGCGGGCGGGTGATCAAGTCGATCGGCGACGAGGTGCTGTTCGTCACCGACACCGCCGCGCAGGGTGCCGCGGTCGCGCTGGCGCTCCAGGACGCGGTGAGCGCTGACGAGGAGCTGCCCGAGCTGCGGATCGGTCTCGCGTACGGAACGATCCTGATCCGCCTCGGCGACGTGTACGGCGAGGTCGTCAACCTGGCCGCCCGCCTGACGACCGAGTGCAAACCCGGCCGGGTGCTCGCCGACCGCGAACTCGCCGCCGCCCTCGACGGCCACCCCGCCTACGCCCTGCACCGCCTGCGCCGGGTCTCCGTCCGCGGCTACCGCCACCTCACGCCGTACGCCGTCCAACGCGCCGACCAGTAGACCACCGCCATCTCACCCCCTGCGCCGTCCAGCGCGCCGGCTGCAGGCCACCGCCACCGCGCGCGGCCGGTGGCGGACCGCCAGGCCATCACGATCGCGCTCCGAGCGCCGCACGCACGCTCAGCACCACCGTGGCTCGCGGATTGTGATGTCCTGCAGATCCGCACCGGACCTGCACCACCCAGCAAGCCCCGGTCGGTCGCTGCCGCGTCAGGGTCTGTCCTAAAGTTGAGCGTGTGCGTGAGATCGAGGCTCCGGCTCAGCTGGAGTTGGTGAGTGGTGGCGATCCGCTGATCGCCTGGGCGGCTCAGGGGTTCGGCCCCGGGGTGCGCGTGTGGAGTGCGGGCGCCGCGGTGGCGGTGGCCTCGCCGGATGTGTCGAAGCACGATCGGCTCGCGGTGGCCGGTCCGGTCGACGACGCGGCGCGGTTGACGACGAGCGTGCTGGCCGAGGTCGGGCCGTCGTACCGTCCGTTCGGGGACGAGGAGTTGATCCGCGGCCTGGCGGAGCGGGTGCCAGGGCTGGAGTTCGCCGCGACGTTCGGCTGGATGGACGCGTCCGAGCTCCCGGACGTCACCACGACGGCCGCCTGGCTGGACGGGGACGCCGGCGTCGAGGCGTTGCTCGCCGAGGCCTCGCCGTCGTCGTACGCGTGGCCCGGGCATCCCGGCGTACGTCGGTGGGCCGCGGTGACGGGCGATCGGGGTGAGCTGCTGAGTATCGCGGCGGATGCGTGGAGTGCGCCCGGGGTCGGGTTCCTGGCCGGGGTGGCGACGCATCCTGTTGCTCGCGGCAAGGGGTTGTCGCGGCAGGTGTGCGCGTTCGTGACGGCCGAGCTGATCAAGCGGCACGGCCGGGTCGCGTTGATGGTGAACGGTGACAACGCGGCCGCGATCGCCGTGTACGAGCGGCTGGGCTACAGGTACCGCCGGGTGGCGGCGGCGCACCTGTAGGCGATCACCTGGTGGGCTCGACGGTGAGCGTTACGCCGGGCTTGGTCGTCGCCGCGGTCGAGGGCCTGGTCGTCGACGGCGTGGTTGTCGAAGGCTTGGTCGTCGTCGGACCGGCGCTCGGCGTGCGAGTCGGGCTGGAGGTCGCCGGGGCCGGCGGCGGGACGAACGGGGCCTTGGTGGTGTCCTTGCAGTTCTCGGGCCCGGCGTCGCCGTTCTCGTCGGGGGTGACCACGGCGAGCGGGAACAGGTTCGTGGTCGTGCCGCGCGGGCCCTGGCCGAAGTTGGCCGCGCAGTCCTGCGGCTCGAGGGCGATCGGCTTGCCGTCCTGGTCGTACAGCCGGACCGGGACCTGCTTGCCCTGGGCATCGAACGGGTAGATGTTCGTGACCTCGACCCCGTCCAGCGTGAGGCCGCCCGACGGCGGCGGGTTGTAGCGCGAGCTCCCGCGGTAGTCGTTGTAGTTGTTCAGGAACCCGAACGACGTCCCGGCGTACGCCGCGGCCAGGAACGCCGGGACCGCGATCGCCGCGACGACGTTCAGCGGTACGACGTACCACAGCCAGCGCCGGTCCTGCTGGGTCTTCCGGCCGATCCAGATCGACACCGCCGCACCCGCGACCGACGCGACCACCGTCACCGACGCCGCGCCGAACAGCGCGAAGAACCCGCCCGCGCCGATCACGCCGCGCGCGACCCACCAGACCGGCTGGCCGATCGTCACCAGTTCGCGCCGGATGTGTGGCGGGATCTGGTCGATCCAGCCGCGGATCGCCTCCGCGCCGCGGGCCCCGCGCGGGGTGTCCAGGACGATCCGCGGGTCGTGCCCGCGCAACGCCCGTACGCCGAGGAACGCCGCGACGAACAGCACGCCGAACCCGAGCAGCCCGAAGAACGTCGTCTCGTCGCGGGACCAGGCGAAGATCCCGATCGCGATGAAGAACGGCCCGACCGTGGCGGAGACCAGTCCCCAGCGCAGCGCCTTCCAGCCCGCGTCGGGGTGGGTCTGGCCGACCGGCGCGGGACGGGGCGGGTAGCCCGCGGCGGTGCGCAACTGGTCGGCGTACTGCCGCGGGGTGCCGAGCCGCTCCTGCAGGTCGGCGACGGTCGGTTCGGTGCCGAACTCGGCCGCCACCTCGGTGAGGTGACCGCTCACGTCCTCCAGCACGTCCGCGAGCTCGCCCGGCGGCAGGTCGCTGAGCTCGGCCCGCACCTGGGCCAGATAGATCCCGACCGCTCCGGTCACGGTGCTGTTCACGCGGCCTCCTCCTCCAGCAGCACCGACATGGTGTCGGCGAAGTGATTCCAGGTTTTGGTGGATCGGGCCAGGAGTTCCTGGCCGGTCTTGTTCAGCCCGTAGTACTTCCGGTGCGGGCCTTCCTCGCTCGGTTGCACGTACGACGTCAGCGCGCCGGCCTGGAACAGTCGCCGAAGGGTGCCGTACACGGACGCGTCCGCGACGTCCTCGAGGCCCGCGGCGCGCAGCCGGCGCAGGACGTCGTACCCGTAGCCGTCGGCGTCCCGCAGCACGGCCAGCACCGCGAGATCGAGTACGCCCTTGAGCAGCTGGCTCGTGTCCATCAGACCTCCTCCGGCACCGGTCACGCTCCCGGTGTTCCGCGGCGAACACTACTACAGATTGCGGAGTACTCCGCGAACCAGGCAGAGGGTCCGCAATTTCGATCAAGTCGGAGCGGGCCGAGTGGGGGCACAGTGGTGGACATGGCGGATGTGTTCGAGAAGTTCGTGGGAGCGGTGGCGGCGGGACTGGCCGAGCCGTGCGATGCGGTGAACGGCACCGACCTCGCCGGGCGCGCGCATCTGTCCCGGTTCCACTTCGACCGGGTGATCGGGGCGGTGGCCGGTGAGTCGCCGTTCGCGTTCCGGCGGCGGGTGCTGCTGGAGCGGGCGGCGTACCGGTTGCTGGCCGAGCAGGTCGCCGTACTCGATGTGGCCGTCGAGGCCGGGTACGGGTCGAACGAGGCCTTCACGCGGGCATTCGCCAGGGCTTACGGAATGCCGCCACGGGAGTGGCGGCGGGAGGCGTCGCGGGTGTTCTTCCTCGCGGCGCCGAGTGGAGTGCATTTTCAGCCGCCGGCCGGGTTACGGCTGCCGGCCCGACGAAAGGTGAGAGGGATGGACGTACTTGTCAGGATGGTCGAGCATCACGTCTGGCTGACCGGTGAACTGATCGAACGCGGCGCCCGCCTGGACGCCGCCACCCTGGATCGCCCGATCGAACTGTCCGTCGAAGGCATCGACGACGACATCTCGATCCGGTACCTGCTCGACCGCCTGGTCTGGCAGGAGGAGATGTGGCTGGCCTCGGTCGAGGACCGCCCCTTCCAGGTCCCCGAATGCGGCCGGCAGGTCGTCACGCCGATCCCCGAACTCCGCGTCCGGCACGCCGAGGCCGGCGCCCGCTTCGTGGCCCTGGTCAACCAGTTGAACGAGGACGGCCGCTTCGACGAGAGCTTCGTCGACACCACCTGCGAACCCCCACGAGTCTTCACGTACGGCGGCATGGTCGCCCACGTCCTTACGTTCGCCGCCCACCGCCGCTCCCTCCTCGTCGGCGCCTTCCACACCGCCGGCATCACGGACCTGGCCTTCGGCGACCCCATGCACTTCGTAGCCGAAAGCAACTAACCCGCCGAGTCGTGAGTTCTGGTCGCCGAACACCCGCCAGGATTCACGACTCGGCGCTGGGGTGGCGGACCTTTCGCCACGACTCGGCTAGGCGGCGAGGTGTGTGCGACGGGTGCGGAGGTCGTGGGAGATGCGGGCCACCACGGTGTCGGGGGCGCGGAGGATGTCGTGGGCGGTGATCACACGGACCAGCCAGCCTTCGCGTTCGAGGTTCTCGCGGCGGCGGATGTCGCGCTGCCATTGGCGGAGGTCCACCAGGTGGTGCTGCCCGTCGTACTCGATCGCGATCTTCAGCTCGGGGTACGACAGATCCGGCCGCGCCAGCCAGCCACCGTCGGCGTCGAGGACGACGTGACCGATCTGAGGTTCGGGCAGGCCGGCGAGTACGAGTAGCAGTCGCAGCCGTGACTCCATCGGTGAGTCCACCCCGGGTCGGACAAGGACTGCCGCCTCACGGGCCAGGCGGACGCTGCGGACGCCGACCGCCGCCTTCGCCCTGTCGACGAGGCGCTCGGGATCCGCATCGGTACGCCGTACCAGGGCATCGCCGGCGGCGACGAGCTTGGTCAGATCGCAGTACGGCGCGAGATCGAGGAACGTCCGCTCGGGTGGGGTGAGTGGCAGCTCGTCCCGCAGTACCCGTTCGAGCTGCTGTACTTCGTGCACTCGCAGGCCACTCACCCGCGGGAGAGTCCGATGCGGATCACGCTCGACCGTCAGGTGAACGCGTCCGGCCCGATCCTCACCGGTCCACAAACTCAACGCGGTGTGGTGACTCACGACTGCCCCGGGCGTGATCATCAACGCCGCCTCGGCCCGCACCCGAGTCGTCAGCGGCACCCGCGCGTCGACGTACACCGAACCCAGCACCCGCCGGTACCCCACGCCACGCAGTACACCCCGCGGCATCCCCGTCGCCCGAGCCTCCGCCGCCGTGAACACACCCCCATTCTCCCGATTCCCCACACCCCACGAGCCCCGTTATCCACAACCCCCACCGAGTCGTGGCGAATGGTTCCCACCCCACCCGCCGAGTCGTGGCGAATGGCTACCACCCCACCCGCCGAGTCGTGGGTTCTGGTCCCGAAACCACAGCCGTTCCCCACGACTCGGCGGAAGGAAAGGGCTAGTTCTTGGGGTCTCGGAGGTCGGGGCGTTGGGTGGGGGTGGTGATGTCCACGTCGATGGACTGGGGCTTGGTGGGGGCGGTGAGTTTGGCGCCGGTGGCGGGGATGTTGAGTTGGCTGCCGGCCAGGTCGATGTCGACGGTGGCGCCGGTGTCGTTGGGGGAGGTCCACTCGGTGTCGGACAGGGTGATCGCCAGGCCGACGATGCGGCCCTTCGGGATGACCTGGTCCTGGGAGCGGAGCGGGACGTTCACGGTGGTCCACTGGCCGGGCTTGAGCGGCGTCGGCTCGGACAGGGACTTGCTGTGGGCGGCGTCGATCCAGCCGCGGCTGACGATGCCGTGGTCGCTCTGGGTGGTCTGCTTCTCGACCGTGTAGTAGCAGCTGTCGTCGTAGTCCGTGCTCGAGCCCTCACACGTGCTCTCGTCGGTACGCCGAATTCCGGAGTACCGTTGCGCGTCGCCGTACTCGATCAGTCGTGCGGTCACCGGGGTGGTCGTCGAGTCGGACTTCAGCCGCAGCGTCACCGACGACGTACCGCTGATCCGCATCGCGGCGCTCAACGGGGCGGAGAGGAACATCTGCCGTCCGGCGATCACCTGGGACGGGTCCGCGACGATGTCGTCCTCGGTGAGGTCGGGATCGTCGGTGATCTGCACCGAACCCTTGCCCGCGGCCCCCAGCTTGCCGGTGGTCAGCGGGACCGCCGTCGGACGGTTCACGGCCGGCCAGGTCTTGTAGTCGCGCCAGACGTCGGGCGACGTCTCGACCGAGACCGCCGGCTCCTTCATCACACCGTTCTGCAGGCCCTGCAGCCAGTAGTCGAACCACTTGTGCAGTTCGTCCACCCACTCGTCGCGCCGGAACTCGAACGGGTCCACGTGGTCCTCGAGCCCCAGCCACAGCTTGCGCGGCACGTTGTTGCGGGACAACGCCGACCACCACTGCGAGAAATGGTTGGTCTGCACGTTGTAGTCGCTGAGGCCGTGGGTCATGAAGACCGACGCCTTCACCTTCGACGCGTTCTTCGTGTAGTCGCGCTCGGCCCAGAACGCCGTGTAGTCGCCGGTCTCGTCGTCGTCGTTGTCACCGAGCTGTCCGCGGACCTCGTCACACGCGGCGCTGTCGTGGCCGACGTACCCGCCGAGCCAGGGCATGTAGTCGTCGGAGTACGGGACGCCGCCGGAACGGGTGTAGTCGTACCAGGACGAGATCGCCGAGATCGGCACGATCGTCTTGAGGCCTTTCACGCCGGTCGCCGCGACGCCGTTCGCGAGGGTTCCGTCGTACGACTTCCCGATCATGCCAACCGCGCCGGTGGTCCAGGACGCGGTCACCTTCTGCCCGTCGGCGGTGTGCGCGGTGTTGCGTCCGTTCAGCCAGTCGATCACGTCGACGACGGACTGGATCTCGTCGCGGCCGCCGACGTCACCGCAGCCGGTGGAGCGGCCGGTGCCGACGATGTCCACACCGACCATCGCGTACCCACGGGGTACGAAGTAGTTGTCGTAGAACAGCGGCATCTTCCGGATCACGCCGTTGCCGTCGTACGTCTTCTTCTCGTTCTCGTTCCCGCGTCCGCAGCAGGAGTAGTACGGCGAGGCGTCCATGATGACCGGGATCTTCGTACCGGTGAGCGCGGGTTCGCTCGGCCGGACGATGTCGACCGCGATCACGTCGTTCGTGCCGTCGGAGTCGGTGTCCATCGTCGTGTCGACGTACACCGACTCGCGGATCGCTCCTGCGTAGTCGTAGACCGGCTGCGTGCTCTTGGTGCGCGCGTCGACGTGCTGCGGCACACTGGGAGCTGCCGGGGCGGCGGTCGCACCGGGCCCGTCCGGGAGCGGCGCGGCCACGGCGGGACCGGTAACGGCCGCGAGGCTGAGCACGGCGGACGAGACCAGGATCGTCACCCTGGCGCGGACGGTCGTCATGGCTGGGAAGGCTAGTCACTCGCGCGCCGCAACGCCAGGTTCTGCCGAGATTGGCAGCGACCTGCCCGATACTCAGCGTGAGGACGCCGGAGGGAACGGGCGATTCGATAGGGTGACCGCCACCGCCCCCGGGGGGACGCACGAAAGGGTAGGCCAGTGAATCTGCGAGCACCAGTGACGTTGCTGGACGTTGCACAACGTGCGGGGGTGTCGGTCGCGACCGCCTCCCGCGTGCTGAACGGCGGGGACCGCGTGCCCCGTCCAGAACTGCAGGAACGGGTCAAGGCGGCCGCCGACGAGCTCGGCTACACGCCGAACGCGCAGGCCCAGGCGCTGGCCAAGTCGTCGACCAACGTGGTCGGCATCCTGGTGCACGACATCGAGGACCCGTACTTCGCCGCGATCGCGAACGGCGTGATGCGCGCCGCCGACGAGCGCAATCTGTTGGTGATGATGGCCAGTACGTTCCGCGACTCGGAGCGCGAGATCGCATACCTGTCGTCGTTGCGGGCGCAGCGCGCGCGGGCCGCGGTGATGATCGGTAGCCGGCGGACCGACACCGAGAGCCTGTCCCGGACCGCCACCGAGGTGGAGAGTTTCCTCAACTCCGGCGCTGGTCTGGCGCTGGTCAGCCAGTCCGGGATGCCGGCCCACACCGTCGAGCCGGACAACCGTTCGGGCTCGGCCGACCTGGCGCGGGAGCTGGTCAAGCTCGGGTGGCGGAAGTTCGCGGTACTGGGTGGTCCGGAAGGACTCGCGACGGCCCGGGACCGGCGGGACGGGTTCCTCGCCGGGCTGGCCGAGGCCGGCTTGCGGCCGCTCGCTGTCGAGACCGGCGACTTCACCCGCGACGGTGGGTACGCCGCGGCGGAGCAACTGCTGGATCGCGAGACCGACGTCGACTGCGTGTTCGCGGTGAACGACGTGATGGCGGTCGGCGCGATGTCGGCGTTGCGGGCGCGCGGGGTCGACGTACCGGGGCAGCTCGGCGTGGCCGGGTTCGACGACATCGCGACCCTGCGGGACGTGTGGCCGGGACTGACGACCGTACGGCTGCCGCTGGAGCAGATGGGTCGCCGGGCGCTCGAGCTGGCGATCGAGGGCGGCGACATCACCACCGAGACCTTCAAGGCCGAGGTAGTACTGCGGGAAAGCACCGCCAAGCGCTGAAATATGCTCGCCCCGTGACTGTCTCCGAGATCTTCGACCCGGCGGCCTGGAAACAGGTGGACGGCTTCGAGCTGACCGACATCACCTACCACCGCGCGGTCGACGCCGGTGTGGTGCGGATCGCGTTCAACCGTCCCGAGGTGCGGAACGCGTTCCGGCCGCAGACCGTCGACGAGCTGTACCGCGTGCTGGACCATGCGCGGATGTCGACCGACGTCGGCTGCGTGCTGCTGACCGGCAACGGCCCGTCGCCGAAGGACGGCGGCTGGGCGTTCTGCTCGGGCGGCGACCAGCGGATCCGGGGCAAGGACGGTTACAAGTACGCCGAGGGTACGACGGCCGACACGATCGACCCGGGGAGAGCCGGCCGGCTGCACATCCTCGAAGTACAGCGGCTGATCCGCTTCATGTCGAAGGTCGTGATCTGTGTCGTTCCGGGGTGGGCCGCGGGTGGTGGGCACAGCCTGCACGTGGTCGCGGACCTGACGCTGGCGTCGGCGGAGCACGCGCGGTTCAAGCAGACCGACGCGGACGTGGCGTCGTTCGACGGCGGGTTCGGGTCGGCGTACCTGGCCCGGCAGGTCGGGCAGAAGTTCGCGCGGGAGATCTTCTTCCTCGGTGACGAGTACTCCGCCGAGGACGCGTACCGGATGGGCATGGTGAACAAGGTCGTGCCGCATGCCGAGCTCGAGGCGGTCGCGCTGGAGTGGGGCAAGAAGATCTGCGCGAAGTCGCCGACCGCGCAGCGGATGCTGAAGTACGCGTTCAACCTGATCGACGACGGTTTGGTCGGCCAGCAGTTGTTCGCCGGCGAAGCGACCCGCCTCGCTTACGGCACCGACGAGGCCGCCGAGGGCCGCGACTCGTTCCTCGAGAAGCGCCCTGCCGACTGGTCAGGCTATCCGTACGCCTACTAGTCAGGGCTTGTGCCACTTCTGGTTCGCGCCGCCGGTGCATCCACGGAGCGTGAGCTTGCCACCGTTGCCCGGAGCATCGGCTGTTACGCACTTGCCGGAGCTCGGGTTGACCAGTTCGTGCTGGTTGCTCAGGGCAAACTTTTGGGCCCAGCCGCCGTTGCAGTTGACCAGCTGGACCTGAGTGCCGTCGGCGGTCGATGCCCAGGCGAGGTCCATGCACAGGCCCATCGAGCGGATCGTGCCGTCGGGCTGGAAGACCCATTCCTGGTTGGCGACGCCCTTGCAATCCCAGACCTGCAAGGGAGTTCCGTCCCGGCCGATGCCGTCGGTCGAGTTCTGTACGTCGATGCAGCGCTTGGTGCTGTCGTTCTGCAGAACCGCGGGCGCCGCGGCCACAGCGGGCGGCCCCTGGGTGGTCGCACCGCGCGGCTGCGTGGTCTTGACCGGCGGCTTCGTGGTCACGGTCGTCGTGGTCGTGGTCCTGGCCGTCGCCGTCTTTGTCGCGGTGGTGGTCGCGGTTGCCGTCGTGGTCGCGGTGACGGTCGCGGTCGGCGGCTTCCCGGCCAGCGGCGGCTTCGCGGTGACCGTGGCCGGCGGCAGCGTGACCGTGACGCCCGGCATCACGACCGTCTTCACCACCTGCTGCGGATCGCCCTTGACCGTCATCGTCCTGGTCGGGCCGGCAACCTTCTCCGGCGTCGGCGTCACCGTGACGGTCGGCGTGACCGTCGGCCGGCTCTGCGGCACGTAGGCCACGTCGGTCGTGTACGTCGGCCCGGAGCCGCCGCCGGTGATGGCGGTGGCGCCGATCGCGATCCCACCGATCAGAGCAGCGACGACCGCGGTGGTGGACCAGGCCCGCCGGTCGGGCATCCGGGTGATCCGGGGTACTCCGGGGCGGCTCGCGAAGGTGTCCGCGAAACGGGACGAACCGGTGGATCGGCGTCGCACGTCTGCTCCTGTGCTCTGGGACGGAAGGGGCGTTGCGCGTGTCTGAGGCCGAGGATCACCCGGCCACCCCACTGACGTCAAACGGTGCGCGAAAAGGTGATCTCGATCACCGCCTGAGATCGAATTGTTGCTGAGAGTTCATCCATTGGCGTTGTCATGAGAGCGTTCTCAACCTATTTTGAAGCGCAGCCAGGTTCTCCGCTTTGCGTCGCCCACGAGGGAGATCCATCATCGACGAGCGAGTCCGCCGGACGACCGTCATCGAACTGTGTCTGGCCGAAAGGGAAAGCCTTCGCCGGTATGTCACCAGCATCCTCGGCCAGGACAGCCATGCCGTCGAGGACGTGGTCCAGGAGACGCTGCTGCGGGCCTGGCAGCTCGCGGAGCGGATCGAGTGGCAGGACCGGCCGGTGCGGATGTGGATGTTCCGGGTGGCCCGCAACCTGGTCGTCGATCATCATCGGCGGTCCGGGCGCGCGGTACCCGTCGGTCTCGGCGCGAGTGAGCTGCAGCACTCAGTCAGCCAGCCGGACCCGGCCGAGCAGGTGATCGACCGGCGGGTGCTGGTCGAGGTACTGCGCGGTCTGTCGCCGGCGCATCGTGAGGTCATCGCCCGGGTGCATCTCCTGGGGCACGCGGGCGAGGAGGTCGCAGCAGTGCTCGGCGTACCGATCGGGACGGTCAAGTCGCGGGCGCACAACGCCGTCCGGCAGATCAGGGCGGAGCTCAGCCGCGTGGACTGGGCCGGAGTCGCAGCATGAACTCGGCGTTCGGGGGCGGCGGCGGTGTCCGCGGTGTACTCGGCTACATCGGCGTCGCGCTGCTCGTGGTCATCCTGGTCAATCTCCTGGTACGCCGGCTCGGCGGCTGGAAGAAGCTGTTCCGGTTCGTCGGCCGCGAGACCAAGCGCACGGTGCGGGCCTTCACCGAGCCGATCCGGGCCCGTCGCCGGTACAAGCGCCGCCTGCGGCTGCTGACCTCGGTACTGCGTGATCGCGAGCGCTGGGCCGACGCCGAGCAGGCGATCGTGGCCGCCGCCGCGGTCAGCCCGGGCATGGCGCCGTACGCCGTCGCGCTGGCCAAGGAGCGGATCGGTGTACTGCTCGCCGGCGCCTCCGATCTCGAGCCTCCGGCACCCTGGGCCGCGGACCCGCAGGATCCGCGGCTGTGGTGGATCGCGCGCACCGACGTACCGGAGACCGGCTCGGTGCGGGAGCTGCCGTTGCTGGTCTGTGCCGGAATCGACACCGGCGGCACGACCGTGATCCTGCTCGACCTGCTCGCCGGCCCGCGCATCCTGTCCGTGTACGGCGTCGATCGGACCGCCCGCGCGGTGGTCCAGGCGATCGCGGCTCAGCTCGACGTACGGCTGCCGGTCGGTGCGATCGAGGTTGCCGACGGCATCCATCCGCGGCACGACGGGTTGCCGCTGGAGGAGGCCGCGCGGCGGCTCGGCGCGTGGTTCGTGGTCGGTGCCGGTCCGTTGCCCGGGCCGCTTCCGGCCGGTCGGCGGATGGTCGCGCTCGGCGTCGCGCGCGGGTCGAGCCGGTTGCTGGAGGCACTGCCCGACCAGACCCTGCGGTTGCACGGCGCCGCGCCCTGGCTGCGGATCGATCCGTTGCCGTTGGCAAAGGCCGTCGCGCGGTCGATCCGGCGGCTGCCACCGCACGAGTTCGAGAGCGGCGTGCCGTTCGGCCCGGAGACCACCGCGACCGAGGACCTCGGCGACCTCGAGCTGCCGGCCGGATCGGTCGGCGTGTCGGCCCTGACCACGGACGAGACCTCCACCGACCGGAAGGCGGCCTCGTGGAGCTGAACCTGACCACGGTCGACTCGCGCTCCGGAGCCCGCGCCGACAAGATCGTCCGGGTTCCGCGCGGACTGTCGGTCGCCGGTCTCGCCGACGGCCTCGGCAAGCCGGGTACGACGCTCTTCCTCGGCCGCAAGCGCCTCGACCCGGGCGTGCCGTTGGCCCAGTCCGGTGTCCGCGAAGGCGGCGTGATCGGAGTCGGCGGGCCGGTCGACGTACCCGATCTGTTGCAGAGCGCGCCGAAGGGGCACGCACCGGTCGTCGTCGAGCTGCACGCCGTGTCCGGTCCGCAGGCCGGGCGGGTGTGGCGGGTCGGGCCGGGCAGTCACGAGATCGGAGCCGATCCGCAGTGTGCGATCCGGCTCGAGGGTGACGACGTACCCGCGCGCGGTCTGTGGATCACCGTCGGCGCGAGTGGCGAGGCGTACTGGCACCGGACCGAGGACGTCGGCGGCGAGGTGCTGAGCCGGCGGATCGGACCGCCCGAGGACGACGCGGCGACCAGCGCGATCCGGCCACAGGACGACGAGCCGATGCCGGACCCGCAGCCGCGGCAGCGGGTCGTCGACCCGGCGACGGCGCCGGTCGGCGAGGTGCGGTCCTGGCCGGCGGACGAGGACCTCGTGGTCGGCCCGATGCTGCTGCGGTGCAGCGGTGACATCGAGCCGATCGCCGCGATCCGGGTCGCCGACGACGGGTTCGGGCTGGACTACAACCGGCCGCCGCGGCTCGCGCCGCATCTCGACGAGGAGAAGCTCCGGCTGCCCCCGCCGCCCCCGCCGCCGCAGAACCGGCCGTTCCCGTGGCCGGTGGTGCTGATGCCGCTGGTGCTCGGTCTGGTGATGGTCGGGTTGTTCAACTCGTACTACTTCCTCGTCTTCACGTTGGTCAGTCCAATGATGATGGGGATGAACTTCTTCTCCAGCCGGAAGTCCAACCGGCTCGATCACATCAAGGCCCGCAAGCTGTACTTCGCCCGGCAGGCCGCGCTCGACGAGGAGATCGCGGTCGCGGTCGCCCGCGAGCGAGTGATCCGGAACCTGACCGCTCCGGATCCGGTACGGATCGCGCAGCTCGCGACCCGGCCGGGCAGCCGGCTGTGGGAACGCCGCCGGCACGATCCGGACTACCTGCTGCTGCGCGTCGGCACCGCGGACCAGGCGTCGCTGAAGGAGCTCGACGACCAGGGGCGCGAGGAGAACCACCGGACCATCCGATGGACGATCCCGGACGCGCCGATCGCCGTACCGCTGCGCAGTCACGGGGTGCTCGGCATCGCCGGGGCTGCTCCGACGGTGCGTGGGCTGGCGCGCTGGCTGACCATTCAGGCGGCGGTCCTGCATTCGCCGCAGTCGCTGCGGATCGTCGTACTCGCCGAGTCCGATGACGCCGAGGACTGGGACTGGGTGCGGTGGCTGCCGCAGCTGCGTCCGGACAAGGGACCGGCGGCGGTCCTGATCGCGAACGACGAGGCAACCACCGCGGCCCGGGTCGGCGAGCTGGTGTCGCAGGTCCAGGGGCGTCATCGGCGGGCGGAGGCCTCCAACGAGCGCGAGACGGTGGTCGACTACGAGGTGATGGTGATCGCCGACGGCTCCCGGCGGCTGCGCGACGTACCCGGGTTCGTGCAGGTGCTCACCGAGGGGCCGGCGGTCGGTGTGTACGCCGTCTGCCTGGACCGCGACGAGCGGCTGTTGCCCCAGGAATGCAGTGGGGTCGTGCTGGCCGAGGACCAGACGTTGCTCGTCCGGCGGCCCGGGATCCCGGACCAGAAGGACGTGCGGGCCGACCTGGTGTCGCCGCAGTGGTGCGAGCAGATCGCCCGCTCGCTGGCGCCGGTCCGCGACGTCAGCCCGGATCACGACGCCGGCCTGCCGAAGATGGTGAAGCTGCTCGAAGAGCTCGGTCTCGAACCGCCGGAGCCCGCCGAGATCGTGACCCGCTGGGGACGCCGTCCCGCGAGTACGTCGTTCGTGCTCGGCAGCGACTTCGACGGGAAGTTCACCGTCGACCTGGTCGCCGACGGCCCGCACGGCCTGATCGCCGGTACGACGGGGTCCGGCAAGTCGGAGCTGTTGCAGTCGATGGTCGCGTCGCTCGCGGTCGCGAACCGGCCGGACGAACTGACCTTCGTCCTCGTCGACTACAAGGGCGGCAGCGCGTTCAAGGAGTGCGCGGGCCTGCCGCACACCCTGGGCATGGTGACCGACCTGGACGCGCACCTGGTCGAGCGGGTGCTGGAGTCGCTGGAGGCCGAGCTGCGGCGGCGGGAGCGGATCCTGGCCGCGGCCGACGCGAAGGACCTGCCGGACTACCAGGCCAAGCGGATGGTGAACCCGGAGCTGGCCCGGTTGCCGCGGCTGCTGCTGGTGATCGACGAGTTCGCCGCGATGGTGCGCGAGATCCCCGACTTCGTACCCGGTCTGATCGGCATCGCGCAGCGCGGCCGGTCGCTCGGCATCCACCTGATCCTGGCCACGCAGCGGCCGGCCGGTGTGGTCACCGGGGACATCCGGGCGAACACCAACCTGCGGATCGCGCTGCGGGTGACCGACCAGTCCGAGAGCCAGGACGTCGTCGACGTGAACGAGGCGGCGTCGATCAGCCCGGGGATCCCAGGACGCGCGCTGATCCGGCGCGGGCCGCGGCTCGCGGACCTGTTCCAGACCGCGTGGGTCGGAGCCGAGCGGACCGAGGAGCAGGAGGAGCCGGCCGGTCCGGTCGATCCGGCCGGTGTCCAGGTCACCGAGCTGCCGTGGAACGAGCTCGGCAAGGCCGTTGACCGGGACAACGATCCCGAGCCCGAATCCGACCGGCGTACGGCGCCGGCGCCGACGGACCTGCAGGCGCTGGTTCAGGCACTGCGGGCGGCCGCCGCCGAGCTGCCGGACTTCGCTGCGCAGCCGCAGCCCTGGAAGCCGGCGCTCGCGCCGCAGATCCTGCTCGACGAGCTTCCGGACACGAGCGAGACGCCGATGTTCGCGCCGTATGCGCTGGAGGACATTCCGGCGCTGCAGCAGCAGCGGGTGGCCGGCCTCGACTTCGACACGTTCGGGCATCTCTACGTGATCGGCGCGCCGCGATCCGGCCGGACGCAGACGCTCCGCACGATGGCCGGCTCGGCGGCGAAGTACCTGAGTGTCGCCGATCTGCACATCTACGGGATCGACGCTGCCGGTGGCGGTCTCGCCCCACTGTCGAGGCTGCCGCATTGCGGCGCGATCGTCTCGCGGCACGACATGGAGCGGATGACTCGGCTGCTGCGGCGGTTGAACCAGGAGCTGAGCGATCGGCAGGAGCTCGCCGGCAAGCACAACGCGACCGGGCTGAACGAGCTGCGCAAGGTGTTGCCGAAGAACGAGCGGCCGGCTCATGTGCTGGTGCTTGTCGATGGTTGGGACGCCCTGTCGGCGACGCTGGACGACAGCGACCACAATCACCTGCTGCAGGACATCACCCGGCTACTTCGCGAAGGTGCCGGTCTCGGTATCCATGTGATCGCGACGTCCGAGCGGTCGCTGCTCGGTGGGCGCCTGGCGTCGCACAACGACCACAAGCTGCTGCTTCGGCAGGCGGATCGGACCGACTATCAGGGTGTCGGTCTGCGGGTGAAGATCCCGCCGATCGTGAACCCGGGACGCGGTTGGCATGTGCTGACGGGGACCGAGACGCAGGTCGCCGTACTCGCGGCCGGTGGTGGTGCGGAACAGGTCGACGCGATGACGGCGATCGCCGCCGAGGCCGCGAAGCGGGACGCGAAGGTGCCGGCGGCGCGGCGGCCGTTCCAGATGGCGGAGCTGCCGTCGGCGATCGAGTTCGCCGAGGCGTACGAGCGGGTGGCGGACGCGGACCGGCGGCCGCAGTGGGGCCTGATCGGGATCGGTGGCGACGAGGTCGGTCCCGTCGGTGTCGACCTTGGCGGTGTCGGGTCGTCGTACGCCGTCCTCGGGTCGCCCGGGTCCGGACGGAGCAACGCGCTGTCGTGCCTGGCGGTCTCGTTGCTGGCCGGTGGGTCCTCGCTGGCCGTCATCACGCCTCGCGAGTCGCCGCTGCGGATGCTCGCGCGGCATCCGCACGTGCTGCTGATGGAGCAGGCGGATCCGGCCGAGGACGTACTGCGGGGCGCCCTGGAACAGCTGCCGCGCGGGCCGAAGGTGGTCGTGATCGACGACGCCGACCTGGTGATGACGGCGGCCGCGGACAAGCTGTTGAAGGACATCGTGGTGTCTGGGCGCGACCAGGGTCTTGCCCTCGTGTTCGGTGCCACGACGGACGGCTTCCAGTCCGGCATGAGCGGCTGGGCCGGCGCGGCCCGCCGTGCGCGACGGGGTTTGTTGCTGGAGGCCCGTTCCTTCAGCGACGGCGAGCTGATCGGCGTCCGCCTCGGCGCCAACATCACCCGCGCCACCCCCCGCCTGGGCCGAGCCTGGACCACCGGCCCCGGCTCCCAACCCATCCCCGTCCAAGTCCCCCTCACCGTCCTCAAACTCCAGCAGTAGCAGGACAGGAAAGCAAAAGGTGCTCCAGGCTGTGGCCTGGAGCACCGCGTGGGGCGACTGCGGTTACTACTTCTTCTGGTTCAGGCTGTCGCTGATGCCCTTGTCGAACTCCTCGGCGTTCTTCATGATGCTGTTGAACATCTCCTTGAAGTCCTCGATGCCCTTCACGGCGAGGTTCAGGCTGGTGTCGAACTGGTTGTAGGTGTTCCGGATGACCTCGCTGGACTGCTTGAACACCAAGCCGTCCTCGACCAGGTGGTTCACCTTGTTGCGCAGGTTGACGATCAGCGGAACGATTTGCTCGTGGGCGTTGTGCAGGAGGTTGGCGACCTCGGTGATCTTGCCGTACTCGAGGTTGATGCCGTCGTACGCCATGGCTGCGCTGCCTTTCAGTAGATAGTGGGGATGTAGGTGTCGTCAGGGGTGTTCCGGTCGATGCTGTCCTGCGTCTCGACCCAGTCGGCCGAGGTACCGTCGGAGTTGTCCGGCCCACGGGTGTAGTCGTGCGTGGTGCCGTCGCTGTCGGTCGAGTGCTTCGTTCCGCTGCCGTCGGACTTCAGGCTGATGTCAGCGGTGTCCTTCTTACCGTCGGTGTCGGTGCTCGTCGTGGTCGTCGTACTGCTGCCGTCGTCCTTCAGGTGCGTGTCGTCGTGCACGGTGCTGCCGTCCGGATACGTGCTGTCGGTGATCACGTGGTGCTTGTCGTCGCTGTACGTCGAGGTCGACGTGTACGTCTTCCCGTCGTACGTGACCGTGGTCTCCTCCTTCACCACGTTGCCCTTGTCGTCCAGGGTCAGGTGGGTGTGGATGGTGCCGCGGTCCGTCGTGATGGTCTGGTCGAGCGGCTGCTGCCCGGGGTCCTTGGCACTGCAGAAGTCCGGCGCCTTCTGGCCGGCCGGGAGGTTCTCGCACTCGCTCTTGTGGGACTGGTAGTAGTCCCACTGGTCCTTCTGCCGTTGCCAGTTCGACAGCGCCAGGTTGGTGTTCGTGACGTTCATGCCCTGGGCGATCTCGGCGTCGAACTGCAGGAACGCCTCGCCGACCGACCCGAACGAGTTGGCGAGCTCCTTCAGGCCCTTCTCGGCCTTGGTCATCGTGCCCTGCGCGTTCGTGTGCAGGGACGTGATCGCGCTGTCGATCTCGCTGCTACCGAGGATGCTCGAACTGTCCTGCCCCGCCAGCGTGCTGAACAGGCTGTCGTTGAGCGTCGGCTCGATGTTGTTCGCCAGGTCTTCCAGGTTGCGTTTGGCGTCGTTCAGCAGGTTGTAGTTCATCTTGAGTTTGTCCGGCACGGCGTTCCCTCCTCGGCCTTCTCGAACGCGACGGCTCCACCCTGACCACGCGGCAACCACGGTCCAGGTTCATTCGGGGTCATTCGAGTGAACCCGACGGCCTGCTGCCGCGTGGTCAGGGTGGGAGAACGGATCACCAGGGAGGGTGAATGCCTCGGCCGACCGACTGGGACGCGATCGGACTCGGCAGCGACCCGACCCCGGGTGAGCCCGAGACCATCGGTCAGCTCGCCGAGGTGCTGCAGAAACTCGGCGGCAAGGCGCGGGACATCTTCAACGCCATCCAGTCGGTGATGAACACCAACAACGACAGCGTGTTCGTCGGCCAGGCCGCGGACGCGTTGCGCGGCAAGGTGGACGACCGGCTGCGCGGGCATGTCGAGGACGTGGCGAACGCGTTCGAGACCTCGGCGCAGGCGCTGCGGGACTGGCGTGGGGTGGTCGAGGAGCAGCAGCGCAAGGCCGACGCCGCCCTGGCCGCCGGGCGCGGGCTCAAGGAGGACGACCCGGAGCGGGACCGGCAGAAGGGCATCGCGGAGCAGGCCGGTAAGGACCAGTCCGACCAAGCCTCGACGTACTCCGGCCGGATCAACGGGGTCTCCGACATCCAGCTGCCGATCTCGTCCTGCGAGGCGTTCTGGGAGGCGTTCAAGTGGCTGGCGATCATCCTGATCATCCCGGCGCTGATCTTCGGCGGCCCGATCGCGCTGCTCGCCCTCGGCGTCAACCTGGCGCTGTTCATCAAGACCATCGTCGACGTCGCGAACGGTGACGCGAGCTTCCTCGACCTGTTCCTGGCCGGCCTCGGGCTGATCGCGCCGACCACCAAGGCGCTGCCGATCTTCAGCATCATCAAGGGCATCGCGAGCGGTATCGGCGCCGGCGTCAAGGGCGTCGCGAACGCCTTCCGGAACATCTTCAGCAAGGACTTCCTGTTCAAGGCGATGACCGGGCTGAAGGGCCTGCCGTTCATCGCCACGCTGTCGATCAAGGAGACCGGGCTGTTCGTGGTCTCGAACATCCGGAACTTCGCGATCTCGGTGGGGAACTTCGGCGCGAACTTCGGCAGCATCACACTCGGTGCCCTGGGCAAGTTCGGTACGGCGTTCACGCAGCTGCCCGGGACGATCATCCGCGGGTTCGGAACCGTCGGCAGGGGCATCGGAACGGTCTGGAACGGCGGCAAGGAGTTCCTCTCCGCGCACTTCGGCGGACTGCAGTGGACCCGGCTGTTCCTGCCGGTCGCGGCGGACGAGATCCGCGCGTTCAAGGCGCTCGGGATGACCGACTTCCAGGCCTTCACCCAGGCGCTGAAGGTCGGAGTCTTCGGGCGGGGGATCGCGAGCCAGCACGTGTTCGGCCTGCCGATGGTGAGCGCGCTCGGGCACACGGTCAGCGCGATCCCGATCAACACCCCGAAGCTGAGCTTCATGGGGAACGTGAAGTCGTTCTTCGACGGGATGATGAAGCCGCCGAGGCTCGAGCCGGCGGTGCACATCAACGGCTTCGGGCTGTCCATCGAGTCCGGGTTCACGGCCGGCAAGGCGTTCCAGGACCTGCACATGCCGCCGATGAACGAGTTCAACGGCAACATCATCGGACAGAGCGTGAACCCACCGACCGTGGTCACACCGGGCGGCGTGCACCTGCCCGCGACCGCCGGGACGAACGGATTCGCGATCAACATCCCGTCGCCGCACATCGGCCAGCCGTCGGTGAACGGGGTCAACGGCATCAACGGGGTGCACGGCGTCAACGGCGTACAGGGGATCCACGGCCTGGTCGAGAACCTGCCGGCCGGGCACGTCGGCGTGCCCGGCGCGACCAACGTGTCGATCCCTGGTACGGCGATCTCGACGGCGCACCTGAACGGCGGCGTCCACGTCAACCCGCCGGCCACCAACGTCGGATCACTGCACGTCTCGGCACCGGGGTCCACGAGTGTGAGTGACCTGGTCAGCACCGGGCTGCGGAACAACACCCCGACCATCTCGACACACTTCGCGACCTCGATCAACGAGGGTGTCTCGCACGGCTTCCAGGCCAACCACCTGCGGCTGTCGATCGACGAGCTCAGCCGACCGCCGGCACCGTCTGTGGGCACCAATGGCCACGCCGTCAACCCGCCGACCGTCGACCGGGTGAACGCCGCACTCGACCTGGTCACCGGTGGGCCGGCCGACCTGAAGATCGGTGCCCCGGGCAACCTGCGGGCCGACGTACCGACGTTCAACGGGGTGCAGAACGTCGCGACACCGCCGACGGCCCATGTGCAGCCGGTGACGCTGCCGAAGACCGACGTACCGATCCAGACGCAGATGCAGCCGGGGCACTCGTTCGCCACCGGCAAGACCGAGATCCCGCTGAACGGGATCCCGGATCACCCTGGCCTGACGGTGAAGGTGGAGCGGTTCGAGGGCGGGGTGACGCAGTTCAACCTGCACGGCGGCGGGCCGAACGGGCGCCTGGACCCGTTGAACGGCGGCGGCTTGCGGTTCACCGACACCTCGACCGGTGTCACTACGCGGTTCGACAGCAACGGGTTCGTCGTCGACCAAGGGGTGCGGTTGACCAGGGCCGACGGCCTGTCGCGGATCGACGACCGGGTGCTGATCAAGCAACCGGACGGTGGATTCCGCATCACGCACCTGGACGGCAGCGCCGTACCGGACCAGCTGACCATCCGGGCGCTCGACACCGGCGGCGTCAACGTGCTCGGCAAGGACGGCATGTCCTGGCACTACAACGCCAACGGCAAGCTCGAGAGCCAGTCGGTGAGCGCGGCCTGGAACGGCGACCTCGCGGCCAAGGCCGGAGTGTTCCGAAAGCCCGGCGACACCGATGTCGCGGTGAACGCCAAGATGGACGACTTCACCGGTGTCCAGCAGGCGCAGAAGAACCTCGACCTCGCGCACGAGAACGTGGCGATCCACGGCGACCGGGTGGACGGCCCGTCGAACGCCCCGTCGGTCGGCGAGCAGGTACACATCGACCTGCACGGCGCGCAGCACGATCTCGACCTGGCCAAGAACGCGTTCGAGGGCAAGCACGGCCTCAGCGTCGACGGACTGCAGAAGCAGCTGGACGACCTGACGACTGAGTCGCTGAACCTGCGCCCGCGCTTGCTCGGCTCGGGCCGCACGATGACGTACGACGTACCTGGCAACGCCGGTGTGAAGTTCGACGTCAATGGTGGTCAGGTCACGGTCCACGGTCCCGGCTCGGAGGAATTCACCTCGTCGGTCGTGGGCAAGACGCTGACCATCACCGACACCTCGACCGGGCACAACTGGACGTACAGCCTCGGATTCGGTGGCCGTGCCAACCATGTCGGCGAGTCGTTCGCGCTGCGCGGCGGGGAGTTCAACGCCAAGACGCTGTCGCTGGAGGGCAAGCTCGGGAACCTCGACAGCGGGGTCGTGGACGGCAAGTTCCCGGTCAAGGTGACCGACGACGGGCTGGTGGTCGCGTCACCGCACGGCCCGATGAACTACACCCGGGACGGCGAGTTCCACGGCATCGGTTCGACGGCGACCGGGGACATGGCGCGGCCCGTCCCGCCGCCGCACCTCGAGGGCGCCGACCTGGCCCGGTGGAACGCACAGGTCGACCTGTCCCGCACGCACCTCACCGAGGCCGCGGGCAACAAGGCGGTCGAGAACCTGATGAAGGACGTGATGGGCGGTTCGTTCACGTCCAAGCGCGGCTTCGGCGGGTACGTGAACCCGACCGCGCTGGCCGACGGCACGCTGGTCGCGAAGGTGAAGAACTTCGACACGATCGCCAAGGACCTGCAGTTCAAGGGCGCGACCGACAACATCACCGTGTACCGCGGGGTGTCGATGGACCCGGCGAGCGCCCAGGCCGACGAGTTCGTGGAGCGGCTGCCGATCTCGACCTCGAGCACGCTGAAGTTCCAGGACGACTGGGCGAAAAACGGCGTGGACTCGAACCGGGTCGTGTTCAAGATCGACTCCCCGCCGAACCACAGCAAGCTCTCGATGTCGTACCCGGAGGGCTACCACCCGGGCGGCAGCGAGGCGAAGGCCTGGAACCAGGACCAGTGGGAGATCACCCTCGGGCCGGCCAAGTTCACCCGCACCGGTCCGGACTTCATCGAGAACGGGCACCGGATCATCCCGGTCAAGGCCGAGCCGATCCCGCTCGCCCAGTTCGACGAGGTGATCACCGCCAAGTGGCCGGGGCTGTCCTCGGAGACCGCGTTCGGCGACTTCGTGAAGGCGTTCGACGCGCCGAACCTGCGGGCCTTCGAAGGGCTCGACGACATCACCACCCGGGCCACCACCAGCGTCGACGGGCTGTCGCACACCGTCCATGTCGGCAAGCCGGGCTCCGTGGACGAACTGACGATCTCGGTACTGCGTGATCCGCAGACCGACTCGGTCCGGGTGATCTGGACCGTCGACGGGGCGAACAAGTTCGACAAGACGTGGAGCGGGCAGCAGTTCTCGAACCTCGCCACCGACCTGCGCGGCGGCGTACTGCACAACAACGACCAGTTCGTCGGGATGCCGAAGCCGGCGTCGTGGGATCAGGTGCCGGGCAAGGGCAAGGGGATCGCCAAGGCCTGGGACGACGACTTCGCGGCGCGGTTCGAGGTGTTCCGGTCGCCGGGGGACACCGACGCGATGGTCGGAGCGAAGATGGACGACTTCGTGCAGGTTCAGAAGGCGCAGGCGAAGGTGGACGCGGCGCTACAGGACGTGCGGATGTACGGGCATCGGGCGGACGGTCCGTCGGACGGGCCGCCGGTCGGAGCGAAGATGTTCGTCAACCTGTGGAAGGCGCAGGACCAGCTGACCCAGGCGAAGGCGACGTTCGACGCGAAGTACGGGCTGAAGGCCGACGACATCCAGTTGCAGCTCGGCAAACTCCTCGACCAGTCCCTGAAGGACCGCCCCCGCCTCGTCGGCGGCATGAACGGCAACTCGACCGTCGACGACCTGACCGACACAAGCATCCCGACCACCCATACCGCACCACCATCCCCGCCCACCACGCACACCGCTCCCACGCCACTCACGAGGGACAGTGGGCTGCCACAGCCCAGCACGCACGGTGCGGTGCCCGACCCGGGTGCGCACGGGGCGCCGCCGCCTCCGCCGCCGCCGTTGGCGGGGCATCGAGCGCCTCCTGCGCCGCCGGTGGTGGGGATCCGGGGGAATGTGCCGGGTGGGCATCTGCCGCCGCGGACTCAGCGGGCGGTGGCGCCGGAGTTCCAGAAGGAGTTCGACTCCGCCTCGTTCGGGACCGAGAGCGAGCTCGGTGGGTTCGTGGTCGCGATGCCGGAGGGCTCGCACCGCGTGTTCGCGTTCGTGAAGAAGGCCGACACCGGCGAGTCGCTGGTGATGGTGACCAAGGACATGAACAACGGCGTCTACCGGAACCCGGGCGACCTGCCCGGCGCTCGCGCCGGCAACTGGACGACGCACACCGTCGAGTTGGTCAACTACCCGTCCCGCGTCGCCGACCAGACCGGCATCGCGCTCCGCGACGACGCCACGCAGTTCCTCCTGGACACCTTCAAGAGCCGCCTCACCGGCGCCAACCACCACCCCCTGGAGTCCGTGGTCAGCCAGGACGGCCGCTTCAAGCTGGAGATCACGAACGGCCGCCACGTGATCGCCGGCGGCAGCGGGATGCACCTGGACGACGTGGGCTCGGTGACGATGCCGCTGGGCGGTCAGCAGATAACGGTCGGCGTGAAGGCGTCGGACTTCGGCAGTGATCTGACCACCGAGCTGCGGCTGCTCCGCGACAACCCCTGGTACAACGCCGAGTTCCGCACCGACGACGCGGTCCGGAACCTCGACCGCGCCACGCTCGACGATCCCGAGGCGGTCGAGTCGGCGTACACCTATCTGAAGTCGATCATCAGCTTCACCGCGAAGCAGGTGGACAAGCACAGCATCCCGATCGGCGCCTACCCGGGTGCCGAGCCGTTCCGCAGCCTGACCGACCCAGTGGTGAAGAACGGCTGGTCCGTGCTGCCGCGGACTCGGCCGAACATCGTCCTGGAGGGCCTGTCGGACGTCGACAAGGCCGCGACGCTGAAGCTGCTCCGGGAGATGCCGGAGATCGGTGACGGGACCATCTGGCGCGAGTCCAAGTCGTACATCCTGGGCGGCGGCGAGGTCGCCGGGCACGGCATCAACGACGCGCTGATCGGCGGCGAGAAAGCACTGCTGTTCGAGTTCCGCGAGGTCCCGGACGGCCTGAAGCACCTGGTCCCGACGCACAAGCTGCCGGCCACGTCGATCACCGACCTACTCGCCGATCTCGGCGGCGGCCGCCCGGCGGCGGTCCGGAGCATCAACGGTTTCATCGGCCACGCGGACAACAGCGGCGACTTCGCCGGCTGGTTCAAGGACAAGTTCCCGAACCACGCCACGAAGACCGATCAGCGCGTGATCACCATCTCCACGGTCCAGCAGAAGGCCGAGTGGATGATGACGCACAAGCCGCAGGCCTGGGACCAGGTCCTCGCCGGGCAGGAGCCGGTGATCGTGCGAACCGTGCAGATGCCGCAGATCCAGCAGCACCAGCTCGGCGGGGCGTTCGACAACCACGTGGTCGTCCGGCCGGAGGGCGGTACGCCGCACGTCACCGGCCCGAACGCGCAGCACCTCACGCTCAACGACTTCGGCGACGACGGCTTCCGCCTGGTCGGCCCCGACGGACGGACCCAGCGGTACGACGGGAACGGCGTACTGCTCGGCGACGGGATCCGCCTGCAACACCCGCAGGGCAACCACTTCACCGAGAACATCCCCGGCGGTGGCACCCGCCTGGTCGACGGGCACGGCGTACAGATCCCGAACACGCAGCTCGAGCGGTTGCCGGACGGACGGTTCGTGGTCACGGACGGACGCAACGGCATCGGTTTCGGTGCCGACGGCAAGCAGCTCGACGTCCGCGTGCAGGTCGGCGGCCGGTTCGGCGACCAGTGGGTGGTGCACCCCCTCGAGGGTCGCCCGCACGTGGCCGGCGACAACCAGGGTCTGTACCGCGTGGTCGACCTGCCGGACGGTGGCTTCCGGGTGATCGGCCCGCGCGGCCAGATGGCGCGGTACGGCGCGGACGCCGGACATCTCGCCGACGGGACAGTGCTCAACGACCCGTTCCACGTGCGTGGCTCGTTCTTCACCGAACCCGACGGCGCCGGCGGGCTCCGAGCAGTCGACGTACACGGCAACCCGCTCGCGAACACCACGGTCGACCACCTGCCGAACGGGCAGTTCCGGGTCGCCGACAACACTCTCGGCGATGTGCGCTGGTACGGCCAGGACGGTGTCTACCGCGGCTCCGGTTTCCGGGTCGCCGACCCGGCGCATCAGGGTCAGGTCTTCCTGCACCACGGTCTCGGTCGCGATCCGGAGCTCCTCGACAGCGCCGGCGCGCACCTGCCCGGCACGGTCACGACGCTCGAAGGCGGCGGTTTCCGGGTCACCGAGGCGAACGGCATCGCGCGCACCTTCGACGACTCGGGTACCTATCTGGACCGCCGGATCCCGATCGGGCCGGAGACGGTCGTCCACGACGTCAACAACCACCTGACGCTGCACAACCCGAGCGGCCCCGGCCGCACGGTCGAACACATCCAGGGCGGCGGTTACCGAGTCGTTGACGGTGGCAACTACCACGCGTACGACGCCGACGGCGTGTTCCAGGCGCACGGTCACACCGTGAACCTGCCGGGCCAGACGGGCTTCCTCGAGATCACCGGCACCGGCGCACGCCGGCTGGACGCGAACCACCAGCCGATCCCGGGGCGCACCGTCACGTTCGACGCGGCAGCCGGCGAGATCACCGTGACGCGAACCGGCGGTCACGACGTCTTCGACCTGAACGGCGGCGTGGTGCGCGAGGTCACCGACCTGGACGGCCACGGGCTCGGCGCCGGGCTCACCCGCGTCACTCGCGACCAGAACGGCGCGATCACCTGGACCGACCGGAACGGCGTACCGGTCCCGACTCCGCACCGTGTCACGATCGACGCGCAAGGCGGCGTACGGCTGGAGATCGATGTGCCGGGCGGCCCGCGGAACGGGGAGTTCCACGTGTTCTCGCGGGAGGGGAACCTCACCGAGCAGGGTTTCCCGGTGGTCCGCAACGGCCAGGCCACCGAGTTCACGTACGTCGTCAACCGGACCGACAACACGTGGCGCCGGGTCGACGACGCGAACGTCGGCGGGACCGGCGGCTTCCAGCACGGCAAGGTCGACATCGCCGGCCTGGACAACGGGCGGATCCGGCTGCAGAGCTCGACCGCCAAGGAGGTCGAGGTCTTCGAACGCCGGTGGCTGCCGGACGGCACGGTCCTGGACAGCTTCCGTAAGACCGACACCCTCGGGTACGGCTGGTTCGACCGGCGCACGACGTGGGCGACGTACGACGCCAACGGCGCGCTGACGAACTGGGGTAAGCGGCACATGGACACCGGTGGGGCGTCATGGCGCGACTACGACCACCACGGGAACACGGTGCGCGACTACCAGCAGGGCCTGCAGAAGTACGCGAACCCGATCGCCGAACAGCCGACGCCACTCGGGAAGGCCGACAAGGAGATCCCCGGTCACGTACTGGCGATCAAGGACGGGCGGAACTGGACCTGGCACCGGTACGACGCACAGGGCCTGCACGTCGCGCAAGGCGGCCGCACCCTGGAGACGATCGGCGACGGCTGGACCGACACCGTCCGAGTCCTGGAGAACGGCCACGAGGTCTCGCGGGTCGCGCAGCAGAAGTGGGGCATGTGGCACGGCCCGGACAAGGCACGCCAGTACCAGGAGTTCAAGCTCGAGCCGGGCGCGAACCACCCGACCCGATCCGGCGAGTTCGAGGTCCAGTCGCCGCAGCTGAAGTCGGTCGGCAAGGGCGAACTGCTGGACAACGGCGCGCTGCTGACGACCGTTCGGCAGGGCGACCAGCGGCCGCCGATCTGGGTCCGGCAGAACTTCCTCGACAACCCACCGACGGTCGGCAGTGTCGCGCACATCTCCGGCGACAACCGGTTCCAGATCTTCCGCTGGCAGACCAGCGGCGACGGCATCGACGCGGGCCGCGGGATCCGGTACGTCGGGACGGACGAGTCGATCGTCGACGTGACCATGAACGGCGATTTCGTCCGCTCGACGGGCAAGTTGCACGACGGCACCGAACTCAAGGTCGGCGACCACGCCACCGCCCCCGGGACCGCGCACCCGAACTCGACCACACCGTGGACGGCCGGGGACCTGAACGGCTGGCGGGTGTTCGACAACAACAACGGCTGGCGGGACGTCGCCGAAGTCGACGGGGTCCAGGGCTGGACCGTGGTCCGGGAGAGTCACCCGGGCGGCGTGGTCCGCGAGTACACGCAGCCGGCGGACCGCAACATCTGGGTCCAGCGGGACGCGCACGGCAACCTCGTCGGCAGCTCGCACCAGACCCCGGCGCCGGTCGGCGGCAACCACCGGTACGTCGTGGCCACCGGCAGCGCCGACTCCTCGCGCTGGCGCTGGCAGGAGCTGGACCACAACGGCGTCCAGATCGCCGGCCGGGAGGGCGACCGGTTCCACTTCAAGGGGTCCAGGGACGAGGGCATCAGCTGGGACAACTCGTTCCGCGACTTCGATGCCGCGGGCAACCTGATCCGCGACCGGCACCTGCTGGACGAGCGCCGTTTCATAGAGTCCTGGCAGGACGGGAACCAGTGGCGGGTCGCGGAGTTCGACAAGACCGGCGCCGAGGTGCCCGGCAGCACCCGCCTGGACCGGCAGTGGCGGGCCGCGGACGGGACCTGGCAGCAGAACTGGACACCCGGCGCGCAACACTTCCGCGACAGCCTGCCGCAGAACGGTCAGGTCGGGCCGCAGATCGTCCGCGAGACGCCACCGCACGTCGGCGACGGGCGGCCGATCCGGGTCCGCGAGTACAAGGTCGAGAACGGGCGGAGCGATCTCGCGCAGTGGAAGGAGTTCGACTTCGACAAGGTCGTCCGTGAGCGGGTGAAGTCGGGCGACAACTTCCTCGAGACCGACAAGGTGCACGGCCAGTGGAAGCTGTACGACGAGCACGGCGCGGTGATCGGCGAGCGCTCGGACAACGGTCTGGTCTTCGAGCTGCGAGACGGCAGACTCACGCTGACCGGCAACGAGTTCGACTTCCGGGGCGCGCTCACGGAGTACCGCGGCTGGAACACGCGGCTCGGTGACACCCAGCGGCAACCGTGGCTGATGCAGTCCGACTGGACGTTGTCCGACAAGACGCTGACACCAGGCGGCAACACCTTCCGGGAGGCGAACTACGCGCCACTCTCGCGGTTGCTGACCCAGAAGGTGCTGATCCAGGTCGGGACCGAGTTCTTCCTCGACTACGCGGCCAGCCTGATGATCGCGGGCATCGTCGCGGAGGCGCAGAACAAGCCGTTCACCGGCAACGACGCGCTGAAGGCACTGATGAACGCGGCCGTCGGCGCGACGCTGAAATCGGTGGCCGGTGCGGCACTCACGGAGACCAAACTCGGCGGCTCGCTGCGGACGCTGAAACAGGACATGGGCAACCTCGACGGCGGCAAGCTCATCACCAAGCGGCCGAACAACAACGACGCCACGTGGGGCGTGGAGTGGGCCGGGAACACCAGTCCGCTGCGCTGGCGCGGCGGCACCTTCGACTACAGCCTGAACATGTTGCTGCTGCCGCTCACCGGCTTCGTGAACGGCACGATGAATGCGGCGATCTTCGGCGTCCCGAACGCGGACGGGAAGACCGTCAAGCTGTCCGGCTGGGAGGCCGTCGGTGAGGGCGGGATCGCGGTGCTGACCGGCTATGCGATCGCGAACAGCCTCGGCCTGGCGAAACTGGTCGGCGGCAACCTCGCGATCGGCCGGCTGTACCAGAAGGGCGGCTTCGCCGAGATCGTGCTGACGATGCCGCTGCGGCTCTTCGAGAAGGGCATCGGCGGAGCGTTCCTGACCCCCGCGATCCGCGCGTCGATCAACCCGTCGTGGTATCAAGTTCCGCCGGTACTTCCTCCTGTCGAAGGAGCACAGTGACGAACCGCTACGTGGCGCCGAAGGGGCGCGGGACCTATCGACGGATCAGTGAGGCGTTGCGGGCCGCCGCGCCTGGTGACGTGATCGTCGTGAGCGCGGGCGAGTACGCCGAGCAGCTCCGGCTGGACCGGTCGGTCGCGATCGTCGCCGAGCCGGGGCAGGGCGGTGCCGTCGCGCTGGTCGGCGTACCGGGTGAGCCCGCGGTGGTGGCGGAAGGGCTGGAGTGTTCGCTGCGCGGGCTGGTGATCCGGGCCGCGGGGGACGACGGGGGTACGCCGGCCGTCGGCGTCGCGCCAGGCGCCGGGCTGATGCTGGACGACTGCACCGTGGTCGGCGGCCGGATCCATGCCCGAGGCAATGAAGGCGGCGGCCAGGGCACGGACCTGACCGGGTACGGCGTCACCACGCTGATGCTGCGCGGGACGCGGATCGAGAAGGGCCGGCTGGCCGCGCTGCATCTGTCCGGACGGGTCCGGGCGAAGGTCGAGGACTCGGTCATCGACACGATCGACGGGATCGGCGTGGTGCTGTCGGGCAACGCGTTCCTGGAGGCGTCCCGGCTGCGGCTGAACACCACGTCCGGATACGGCTTCCGCTTGCGCGGCTCCAGCCGCCTCGAGGCGACCGATGGCGTGATCCGCCAGACGGGCATGGCCGGCGTACTCCTGGAGGACTCGTCGAGCGCGACGCTGACCGACGTTCGGATCGACCGGCCGGGTGGGCCGGGTATTCACGCGGCCGGTACGGCGAAGGTGACGCTGACCGACTGTCGCGTGCGGAACTCGCGGGCGAGTGGGCTCGTCGTGCAGGACCAGGCCGGCCTGACGGCGTCCGACTGCATCGTCGGCGACGCGGGCGCGAACGCCTTGCTGGCTTCGGATTCCGCCATGGCGACGCTGACCGACAGCCGGTTCGACCGCTCGGTCTACAGCGCCGTCCACCTCACCGGTACGTCGGTCGTGCGGCTGACAGACTGTCTGGTGCGCGAGGGCGCGGAGCACGGCGTCCATGCGACCGCTTCGTCGCGGATCGAGCTCACGAGGTGCGGGATCGCCGACGTCGGGTTGACGGGCCTGTCGATCGTCGAGGGCGCGGCGGCCGAGGCAGTGGACTGCCGGGTCAGCGGCGGCGGGACGGGCCTGCACCTGGAATCCTCGGTGGCGACCGGAGTTCGCGGTACGTCGGTCAGCGGGACGGCCGGGACCGGGATCGAGCTGGCCGGAGCCGGACTCGCCACGCTCGACGCGGTCCGGGTGAGTGCGTCCAAGGCCGCCGGGATCGTGATCGGGACCGGCGCCGCGGCCGACGTGGCGGGCAGCACGATCGAGGAGTGCGGTGGGTCCGGGCTCGTTGTCTGGTCGGGGGCGAGTCCCGCCGTACGGGCGTTGCGCGTCGCGAGTGTGGCGAAGAACGGGATCTACCTCGCGGAGAAGGCGGCCGGGACGTACTCCGATTGCGACGTGACGGGGACGAAGTACCCGGCGCTGCACCTGAGCAAGACCTCCGCGCCGGTGTTCCAGCACCTCCGGATCCGCGACTGCGTGGAGGCGGTCGGGCAGGAGGACGGGGCGAACCCGACATTCGAGGACTGCACCGTGGACGGCGTACCGATGAACGCGCCGGCACCGGCGCTCGCGGCGGCCGCGAACGTGCCCGGGGTCGTGCCCACGCCGACTGCCGGACTGGACGAGAGCATGCCGCCGGACGACGAGACGCTCGAGGACGTCCTCGCGGAGCTCGACGAGCAGGTCGGCCTGGACCGGGTCAAGCGTGACGTCCAGTCGATGGTGAAGCTCATGCAGACGGTGCGGATGCGGCAGGAGGCGGGTCTGCCCGCGCCGCCGCTGTCGCGTCACCTGGTGTTCGCGGGCAACCCCGGTACCGGCAAGACGACGGTGGCGCGGCTGTACGGGCGGGTGCTGAAGGCGCTCGGTCTGCTCCGCAAGGGGCACCTGGTCGAGGTGGATCGGACCGCACTCGTCGGCGAGTACGTCGGTCACACCGGGCCGAAGACGACCGCGGCGGTGAACCAGGCACTCGGTGGGGTGCTGTTCATCGACGAGGCGTACTCGCTCGCACCCGTTGGCATCGGCAACGATTTCGGCGCGGAAGCCATTGCCACATTGGTGAAACTGATGGAGGACCACCGCGAGGACCTGGTGGTGATCGTGGCCGGGTACGTAGGGGACATGTCCCGGTTCATCGGGTCCAACCCCGGTCTGTCGTCACGTTTCACCCGGACGCTGATGTTCGAGGACTACACGGCCGCCGAGCTCGTGGCGATCGTCGAGCACCAGGCCGGCGGTCACCAGTACGAGGTCACGACCGACGCCCGTACCGCGCTCTCCGACCTCTTCGAACGGATGCCCCGCGGCGAAGGCTTCGGCAACGGCCGCTCGGCCCGCCAGATCTTCCAGGCGATGACCGAACGCCAGGCCCATCGCCTCTCCGAACTCACCGCCCCCACCCCCGAACAACTCGTCGCCCTCGAAGCGGCCGACCTCCCCGAAACCGTCTAGCCCGCGCGCCCCTTCCGCCCGCGAGCGACGAGGGCGTGGGACCGCGCCGTACGGTCGCCCCTCGCACCCGCTCTCTCTGTGTCCCCCCGGATCCGTCGAGTCGTGGCGTTTGGTCGGTGATGGTTTGCCGAGTCGTGAGTTGTGGTCCCGGATCGGCAGCCAATTCTCACGACTCGACGGATCGCAGTCGGTCCTGCCGAGGAGCCGGCGGATGTGCGGGTGGAAGGGGCGCCAGAGACGAGATCGTCGAGGCGCGAGGCGCAAGGCGCGAGCACGACGCGCGAGACGCGAGCACGACGCGCGAGACGCGCGAGGCGCGAGGCGCGAGCATGAGGCGCGAGGGGCGAGCGGGTGCGTCTCGGCCGTGGGGCGCGGGGGCGGCGAGTGCGCCGTACGGGCGCCCCTCGCATCCGAGCTCTCGGTGTCCCCCGATCCGCCGAGTCGTGGCGTTTGGTTGGCGGCGGTTTGCCGAGTCGTGAGTTGTGGTCCCGGATCGGCAGCCAGTCCCCACGACTCGACGGATCGCAGTCGGTCCTGCCGAGGAGCCGGCGGATGTGCGGGTGGGAGGGGCGCCAGAGACGGGATCGTCTGACGCGAGACGCGAGACGCGGGACGCGGGACGCGGGACGCGGGACGCGAGGCGCGAGCGGGTGTGTCCCGGTTGCGCGGTGAGCGGCCCGGCGAGTGCCGTACGGGCGCCCCTCGCACCCCGATGTCTCCGTGACCCTCGGATCCGTCGAGTCGTGGCGTTTGGTCGGCGGCGGTTCGCCGAGTCGTGAGTGGTGGTCCCGGATCGGCAGCCAATTCTCACGACTCGACGGATCGCAGCCAGTCCTGCCAAGGAGCCGGCGGATGTGCGGGTGGGAGGGGCGCCAGAGACGGGATCGTCTGACGCGAGACGCGAGACGCGAGACGCGAGGCGCGAGCATGAGGCGCGAGACGCGAGCGGGTGCGTCCCGGCCGCGGGGGGCGAGTGCGCCGTACGGGCGCCCCTCGCACCCGACCTCCACCCGTCCCCCGAATCCGCCGAATCGTGGCGTTTGGTTGGCGGCGATTTGCCGAGTCGTGAGTTGTGGTCCCGGATTGGCAGCCAGTCCCCACGACTCGACGGATCGCCGGCGGTGCTGTCGTGCGGCCGTGTGACGAGCGGTTCGAGTGACGAGCGCGCCGTACGGGCGCCCCTCGCACCCGACCTCCACCCGTCCCTCGATCCGCCGAGTCGTGGCGTTTGGTTGGTGGTGGTTCGCCGAGTCGTGAGTTGTGGTTCCGGATTGG